>CAVSQY010000001.1:0-257826 GCA_963730285.1 uncultured Actinomycetes bacterium
AACGGGAGGATGGACTCGATCTTCTCGTATGTGTCCACGCACTCGATCACCATCGGCAAGTCCTCGGAGAGCCGGAGGATGTGGGCAGTGTGAAGACGGCTCGACTTGCCGAACCCCTCGATACCACGCAACACGGTGGCACCGGCCAGATTCTCACGACGAAGGGTCTCGACGATCGCCTCATAGAGGGGACGACCCTCGTGGGTATCGGACTCCCCGACGAAGATCCGGAGCAAACGATTGTCGGTTTGGTTTTCCATTTTCAGACTCCGTTCAGTTGAACAGGCTATAGCCGATGCCGGCCAGCGCGATGCCGCCCAGGAGTGTGAGCATCAGGTTCATCCATCCGCGGACCGAGCCCGATCCGATCCCGAGCCAGACGGTTTCCATCATCCACGTCGAGAAGGTGGTGAAGCCACTGAGGAAGCCGGCGAGCGCAAGCACGACAGTCGAATCGAGCCGGCCGACACCCATCAGGGCACCGAGGGCCAGCGCCCCGGTGAGATTCACCGTCATCGTCCCCACCGGGAATCCAGATCTGGTCCACCGCTGAGCCAGTCCTGAGACTCCATAACGGGCAATGGCGCCGAGCGCCCCGCTCACGGCAGTCACCAGGAAGCTCATCGCCACACTTCACCGAGCCGACCACCGAGAAGGGCGGCCGTCAATCCGGCGAGCAGAGATGCCACCACGTAGGCCGTCGCCGTGAGGGTGTATCCGTCGGCGACGAGGCGGACCGTTTCGACACTGAAAGCCGAGAACGTGGTGAACGAGCCGAGGAGGCCGATGGCCCAGAACTGGAGGGACCACGATGCAGTCGCCGCTCTGGCCCTTCTTGCCGAGTAGGCACCCAGGAACAAAGAGCCGGCGACATTTACGATCAGAAGGGCGAGGGGAAATGACCCGGCACGGAGCGGCAATGCGACGGTGACGCCGTAGCGAATCGCCGATCCCAGCAGCCCTCCGCACGCCACCGCGATCCCAGCTCGGGCTCCTGGGCCGAGACGAGCCCTATGCCGCGTTGTCGAATCCGGCTCCATACACCATCCCGATAAATGACACAGGAGCCATCAGCCGTTGGGCGGTTCTCGGCGAGCCCCATCGCCGTGGGACGGGATGCTAAACCAATACGACGAGCGGCCAAGACGCCGGGTCGGCACAAATCAGCTGCCAGTTAGCATCTGCGACCGGATATACACGGACGGTCCTTGGCGGGCATTGGGGGGCTTCATCACAAACGCGGTGATCACAACCGAGGCACTCACCAAGTTCTATGGCAAGCGCCGCGGGCTCGACGGCCTCGACATGGAAGTTCGCTCCGGTGAGGTCTACGGGTTCCTGGGACCAAACGGTGCCGGGAAGACAACGACGATCCGACTGCTTCTGGACGTCCTCCGACCGACCTCGGGCCAGGCTCGTGTCCTGGACCTCGATCCCCGCGCGGATGGGGTTCGATTGAGACGACGGGTCGGCTACCTACCTGGTGACTTCATCGTCGATGGCCGCCAGGACTCCCGTCATCTCCTCGACCATCTCGCCGCGTTGAGGGGCGGAGTCGATCGGCATCGCATCGACGAGCTCATCGATCGATTCGAACTCGACGCGGACATCCTCATCAGGTCACTGTCCAAGGGAAATCGGCAAAAGGTCGGGCTCATCCAGGCGTTCATGCACCAACCAGAGTTACTGATCCTCGACGAGCCGACCAGCGGGCTCGACCCTCTGATGCAGCGGGAAGTCCACACGCTCATCGGTGAGGCGGCCGAGCAGGGTCAGACGGTCTTCATGTCGTCACACGTGCTCAGCGAGGTCCAGGCGATCGCAGATCGGGTGGGCATCATCCGGGATGGGCGTCTGGCAGCCGTCGAGGACGTCGAGACGCTCCGCGCCAGGGCGATACGCCACGTCACGATCAGTTTCAATGGGCACGTCCCGCCCGGCTCCTTCGACTCGGTTCAGGGAATCGAGGACGTAGCCCTCGAGAACTCGACTTTGCGCTGCACTCTCACGGGGTGGGCCGACGAGCTCATCAAGGCGGCCTCCCGTTTCGAGGTGGTTTCCATCCAATCCGAGGAGCCCGACCTGGAGCAGA
This sequence comes from uncultured Actinomycetes bacterium, assembly GCA_963730285.1. GTDB lineage: Bacteria > Actinomycetota > Acidimicrobiia > Spongiisociales > ZC4RG35 > JARDZU01. Next base: position 2,093 of record CAVSQY010000001.1, read on the forward strand.
TGTTCTTCACGTTCTACGAGGGAGGCGGCGGCGCACATGTGGCCTGAGATCCTCACCAAGAGCCTTTGGGATCAGCGCCGCGCATTCCTGGGCTGGGGGATCGGGCTCGGTGCTGCCGCCGCCGTGTACACGGGCTTCTTCGCCGTGGTCGAGCCCGACACCTTCGCGGGAATGCTCGACACCTTCCCGCCTGACCTGCTGCAGGCTTTTGGTTGGACGGATATCTCCAGCCCCTCCGGATATCTCGGGGCAACCGTGTACGGGCTGGTCGTGCCCATCCTGACGATCGTCTTCGCGATCGCGGTCGGAACCCGCTACCTCGCCGGTGACGAGGAGGCGGGAACCCTGGAGCTGACGATCACCCAGCCCGTGAGCCGCACCTCGGTCTTCCTGCAGAGGGCAGCCGCTATGGCCGTCGCAGGCTTTGGCGCCGCCGCCGTCGTCTTGGTGGTGGTCCTGGCTCTGCGAGCCCCCGTCGGTCTGGAGATCCAAATTGGCAACATCGCCGCGTCGAGTCTCCAGCTGGCGCTGCTAGCGGTGGTCTTCGGGTCTCTCGCCCTCATGGTGGGGGCGGTGCGTGGCCGACGCGGAGTCGTGCTCGGCGTGAGCGCCGCCGTCGCCGTGTTCGCCTACTTCGCCGACACCGTGATACCTCAGGTCGAGGGGCTCGCCTGGCTGGAGAACCTCTCGTTCTTCAACTATTACGACGGGGCTGCGGTGCTCAAGGATGGGCTCGACCCTGCCAAGACGTTGGTGTTGATCGCCAGCGCCCTGATCCTCGTTGGCATTGGCGCGATTGCGTTCAACAGGCGAGACATCGGCACCTGACAGTTGGTCAGGACACCGATGCCTTCAGCTGCTCTGCGATCCCGGTGGCCCAGGTCCGAACCTCCTCCCAGTCCCTGAAGTCGCCCTCCGGGGCCCGGAACGCGGTAGCAATGGCCCGTTCTCCGAAGCCGAGCTGCCGCTTGTCCAGCTTCCCGGCAAAGACGACGTGGCCCCTCGCTCCCGTCAGCTCTCGAATATGGCCCACATCGACCGGGTCCTCATCGGGCTTCGGCGGGTCTCCCACCGGGCCACTCGAGAAGATCCAGGTAGGTCGACGACTGAGGTCACTCTCGAACTCCTCCGCCAACTCGATGGCGGAATGCATCCAGTGACCGGCATAGACGGCACTTCCGAGGACCACGGCGTCGAATCCGTCCACCGCCGCCACGTCCTCCGGCGCCAGCTCCCGCACTTCCAGGCCCTCGTTGACGAGCACATCGCCGATAGCCCGCCCGATCTCTGCCGTCGCACCGTGCTTGCTCGCTGTGGCGACCAAAACCCTCATGCTGGCCTCCTTTCTGCCATGACCGCAGATCTATGACATAGGCGGCGGGCCTACCAGGGCCAAATGGCCCGAAACCGGGTCAAGCCGGTACCGGAGCTACCCTGCCGGTGATGCCGTCAGCACCCGGGAGCCCCCTCCGTATCGGCATCATGTGCAACGGGCTCAGCTTCCCCGCATGGCAGGCCAAGGCCATCCAGCATCTCCTCGACCTCGCCCCCAGGGTCGAGATCGCCCTGCTCATGGTGCCTTCGGGCGAGCGTCGGAGGCCAGGCCGGCTAAGGGCGTTGTTACGGGATCCGCGTCATCTGCTGTGGAATCTCTACAACAAGGGCTACATCGAGCGACGTTCTCGGGCCTCGCGGGGTGTCGATCTCAGTGTCAGTCTCGGCGACGTGCCCAGAGTGTCATGTGCCACCCAGCCCGTGGGGAGATACGCCGAACGCTTCGCACCCGAGGATCTCGACATCATCCGCAACGCCAGCCTCGACCTGATCATCCGCTTCGCCTTCGGCATCATCAAAGGCGAGATCCTGGAGGCGGCCAGATACGGGGTGTGGTCCTTTCATCACGGAGACGAGCGAACCTATAGGGGGCAGCCACCCGGCTTTTGGGAGATCGTCGAAGGTGAGCGGGCGATGGGAGCGATCATCCAAAGGATCACGGAGCGGCTGGACGGTGGGACGGTCCTCCATCGGGGCGCGTTCCGTGTCACTGCCCACTCATATCGGAGAACACGTGATGATGCATTCTTCGGATCAGCGGACTTCGTGGCGACCGCAGTCAAGCGTCTACTCGGCGGCGACGACAGCATGGTCACCGGCGAGCCCTCCCATACCGACGCCCGCGTCCGTCGTTCCCCCGGCAACTGGACCATGACACGGTTCCTCATCCGGCAGGCGCTGCGATTCCTCGGATCGCAGTGGCGCGGGCTGACCCGGGCCTCAATCTGGACGGTGGGTTTCACCGAAGTCCCCATCGCCGGCTTCCTCGAGGGGAGCACACCGCCCATACGGTGGGCCCGCGAGCAAGGCAAGGGCCGCTATCTGGCCGACCCGTTCCCCGACCCATCCGGGCGCACCGGGATCGTCCTGGTCGAGGACTATCGGCACGAAACCCATCGTGGGGTGATCTCGGCAATCGAGTTGGATGGCGACGCAAAGGCCCGGGAAGTGCTGGACACCGGCGTTCACGCCTCGTATCCCTATCTGGTCGAAGACGACGGAGTCATCTACTGCATACCCGAGACCTACCAGGCCAACCAGCTCCGGCTTTACCGAGCCGTCGACTTCCCCGATCGATGGGAGCTCGAGTCCACGTTCCTGGACGGCATCGCCGCCCTCGACCCGACCATCGTCCATCATGACGATCGCTGGTGGCTGTTCTGCACCGTGGAAGGCGGTCATGCCAACACGAAGCTCCATGTCTTTCACGCCCCCCGGCTGGCGGGGCCGTGGGAGCCACACGCTCTGAACCCGGTGAAGACCAACATCTCCTCCAGTCGACCCGGGGGAACGCCCTTCATGCACGACGGCATGTTGTTCCGACCCGCCCAGGATGGGTCTGCCAGCTATGGGGGCGGTGTGACGATCAACCGAGTCGACTTGTTGACTCCGGACGATTTCAGCGAAACCGAGGTCGCCCGAATAGGGCCACCGGCGACCGGCCGTTACCGGGACGGGATCCACACCCTGTCGGCTCAGGGTGGGCGGACGATCGTCGACGGGAGGAGAGACACATTCGTGTTCGCCTCATTCATGAGGGAGCTCAGGGCCCGCGTGTCCCGAGTTGGAAGGCGCGGCTGACGACTCAGGCGTGAGCGCGGGGCCGAAACCGCCAGATCAAAACGGCTGCCGCCATGGACGCCGCTGCGGCAACCAGGGCCACCGGGGTTCGCCATGTCCTGGCCAGCGCCAACTCGCCATCGAGTGACGACATGACCCGCCACTCCAGATCCAGCGGAGCCCGATAGGACTCATTCGACATCGCCTGAAGCTCGCGGGCCGCCCACGACATTGCGGCGTGCCGGGCCTGGCACTTGAGGCACTCGTCGCTGTGACGTCTGACCAGCGCGATCACTTCGCTTCCGTCAACGGCGCTGTTGGCTATGAACGGAGCCGCCAGCTCACACGCCAATCTCATGCCGATTCCTCCAGATTTCGAGCCAAACGGGCCCGTGCGCGATGAAGACGCACCTTGGCAGCCGAGACTGAGATACCCATCGTCGCCGCGATCTCGGCATGGGACCATCCGTATACGTCCTTGAGCACGACCACCTGTCGTTGCGAGTCGGGCAGTTCGTCGAGAGCGTGTCTCAGCTTCCCGCGCAATTCGAGTATCTCCCCGGCGACCTCCGGTTGCTCAGGTCCATAAGGGGCAGCCAACTCAGCGACCTCGTCGAGTGACTTGCCCTGGTGTCGCTTTGCTCGGTTGCGCTGGGTCCATGCGGTGTTGACCGTGATCCGATGGAGCCAGGTGGAGAGAGCGGCCTCACCGCGGAACCCGGGGAGGGACTTCCAGGCGCGAATCAAGGTCTCCTGCGCCACATCGGCGGCGAGATGGGGGTCGCCTACCAATCTTCGAGCCAAGGTGTAGACCTCGTTTCCATGCTCACGAACCAGGGCCGAGAATGCCGCCTTGTCACCGGCCTGTGCCCGGGCAATGAGCTCTTGTTCCTTCTTGGAAGATTCGACTTCTGGCCTCTCCATTGGGTTACCGCTCCCCGAGAGTGATTCGCGCGCTCAGATACTCGACTTCGTCGGCGGCAACGGCAACATCGACGACCTCCTCCGCCTCGCTCACCGACACCGAGACCGGCGTCGCCGGCGGCAGCGGGTTTCTGAATCGAACCCGGGCTGAACTGAGTGGGACATCACCCGACCGGAGTCGGGACGCGGCGACAAACGCCCATGAGGCCTGGAGTAGGCCGTGGGCCACCACACCCGGCAGCCCGGCTTCCACCGCGGATCGATGATCCCAGTGAATTGGATTCCAGTCTCGTGTCGCCGCGGCATATCGGATCAGGTCGGCCCGACTGGCGCTGACCTGGCCCGATCCAGGATGGCCGTCATCCAGAGGCGCTGGTTCGGGTCGCTCCGCGTTGCCCGAGATCGGTGTGGACTCACCGGAGACGAGGAAGAGCGCCGAGCCCTCAGCCACCGTGCCCTGTTCGTCCTCGACTTCGAGATCGAAGCTGACGAAGTTGACACCACCACGCTCACGAACCCGGGAGACGGTCCCACCAACCTGGAGCGTCGCCCCGTCGATCATCGGCCGGCGCCATGTGTATGTCTGCTCGCCGTGGAGAACCGAGTGCTCGGTGAGTTGGCAGAGTAGATCGGGAGCAACCGCGAAGAGACAGGCGGAGACGAATCCGGGGGGAGCGATGTCGCCCCACCGGTCCACGTCGTCGCGGGTGGCATCGACGAAATCGGCGATGTCGGCCCGACCCACATCGAAACGGTGTGGCCCAAAGCTGTGACCGGCCACCGAAGTCAGATCCATCATCGAAACGCTAACCGTCGTGCCGTCGGAACCTCAGATCGGGTCTGTCCGATCTGAAAAAAAGGCCCCCACTGTGGGGGCCTTTTGGTCAACGGGTCTCTCGGTGCACCGTGTGCTGACGACACCACCGGCAGTATTTCTTCATCTCCAGTCGGTCGGGGGTGTTCGTCTTGTTCTTGGTTGTCACATAGTTGCGTCGCTTGCACTCGGTGCAGGCGAGCGTCAACGGCGGTCTCTTGTCACTTGCCATTTGGGTCTTCTCTCGGTTATTTGAGGATCTTTGTGACTCGTCCGGCGCCTACGGTCCGTCCACCCTCACGGATAGCAAACCGCAAACCATCATCCATGGCGATCGGAGCGATCAGTTCGACCGTCATCTCCGTATTGTCCCCAGGCATCACCATCTGAGTGCCCTCAGGCAGTTCAATCGCCCCGGTCACATCAGTAGTCCGAAAATAGAATTGAGGCCGATACCCCGGGAAAAACGGGTTATGCCGACCCCCCTCCTCCTTAGTCAACACATACACCTGAGCTTCGAAATCAGTATGAGGAGTAATCGAACCCGGCTTGGCCAAAACCTGGCCACGCTCCACCTCATCCTTACCCACACCACGAAGAAGAACCCCAACATTGTCCCCAGCCCGACCCTCATCCAAAAGCTTACGGAACATTTCAATCCCAGTAGCCACCGTCTTATGAGTAGGCCGGATCCCCACGATCTCAACCTCCTCATTCACCTTCAAAATCCCCTGCTCCACCCGGCCAGTAACCACAGTCCCCCGACCAGTAATAGTAAACACGTCCTCAATCGACATCAAAAACGGCTTCTCAGTATCCCGATCCGGCTCCGGCACATAAGAATCCACCGCAGCCATCAACTCCATGATCTGATCCGAAGAAGCCTCATCACCATCCAACGCCTTCAAAGCAGACCCCCGGACCACCGGAACCTCATCACCAGGAAACTCATACTCAGTCAACAAGTCCCGAACCTCAAGCTCCACCAGATCCAAAAGCTCCTCATCATCAACCATGTCCACCTTGTTCAAAAACACCACAATCGAAGGAACCCCAACCTGACGAGCCAACAACACATGCTCCCGAGTCTGAGGCATCGGACCATCAGCAGCACTAACCACCAAAATCGCCCCATCCACCTGCGCCGCACCCGTAATCATGTTCTTGATGTAATCAGCATGACCCGGCATATCCACATGCGCATAATGACGATTCTCAGTCTCATACTCCACATGAGCAATCTGAATCGTGATCCCACGCTCCCGCTCCTCAGGAGCCTTATCAATCATGTCAAACGACGTCATCTGATTCGACCCACCAACACGCTCCGCCAACACCCGCGTAATCGCAGCCGTCAACGTCGTCTTCCCATGATCAATATGACCCATCGTCCCCACATTCACATGCGGCTTCGTACGCTCAAACTTCGCCTTCGCCATCGTCTGGCTCCTCTTCTTTCTCGTCCAAAATCACCGCAGCCTACGCCACGGACCAGTTGTAGCGGCGGGCAGACTCGAACTGCCGACCTCTCGATTATGAGTCGAGCGCTCTCACCTACTGAGCTACGCCGCCTCGAGCTTTGCTCGAGGTTGGAGAAATCGCCTCCCTGCTGCGTGCAGCACTCCAGCGATTCTCCAGCCTGTGGACGCTCTTTTTTGTTCCACCCATCCCTAGCGGGATAGGTTGCAGGCTGGAGATTGGCAAAGCCAATCTCCCACGTGATCGGCAAAGCCGATCACGCAGGCTTGTCATGCAAGCCGACGCAGTTGGCAGAGCCAACTGCAACCTGCCGGCTATGCCGGCAGGCAGAGCCCCCTTCCGGATTTGAACCGAAGACCTCTTCCTTACCATGGAAGCGCTCTACCGACTGAGCTAAGGGGGCGCCTGAAGCGAAGCTTCAGGTTGGAGATTCACCGTCCTGCTGCTCCACATCAGTCTGGCGAATCTCCCGTCGATCATGAACTAAGTCCACGATACGAATGTGGTCGACTCTCCAGCGATCGCAAATCATATGAACTTGTCGAATGCAAAACTGGACGCCTGGACGCCCGTGCCGGGAGAAGGATTTGAACCTCCGAAGGCGTGAGCCGGCAGATTTACAGTCTGCTCCCTTTGGCCGCTCGGGCATCCCGGCATGCCGGGACCACACGCCGACTGACGCGCAATCCGGGATTGCCGATGATAGAGCCGGTCCCCCGCTTCCACCAATGCTCGCAGGGCCTATTTACCTGATGCCCTGGGCCATCTTGGTGAGACGGTCGATCCGCTCGTCGGTGGGTGGATGGGTGCTCAAGAGCCTCATCATCCCGCCCCCGCCACGCAGCGCCTTCATGGGGTTGTCGATGAAGAGTTGAGCCGTCGCCGGGTTCACCTTCATCGGTATCCGCGCCGTGCCGTTTGAGATCTTCTCGAGGGCGCTCGCCAGCATCATGGGCCGGCCTGTGGTCTCTGCGCCTGTCTCGTCGGCCTGGAACTCTCGAGTTCGGGATATGGCGAGACGGATCAGCATCGCCGCGATCGGGGCAACGATCAACGAGAGTAGGGCGCCGATGGCCCCTAGGGGACTGTTCCGGTTGTCACCACCACCGAACCAAAACGCCATTCTGGCCAGCATGGTTAGGGCGGCCGCGATCATCGCCGCGATCGAGCTGATGAGAATGTCGCGATTTCTCACATGGGCCAACTCATGGGCGAGGACACCTTCCAACTCGTCGTTGCTGAGGAGCTGAAGGATCCCTGCGGTCACCGCCACTGCTGCCTTCCTGGGAGAGCGACCGGTTGCAAATGCGTTTGGCTGCTGTGAGTCGATTACATAAATCGAGGGCATCGGCATGTTGGTCTGGAGGGCCAACCGGCGGACGATTCCATAGACCTGGGGTAACTCGGCCTCGGTGACCGGCCGTGCCCGGCTGGCGGCCAGGGCCAGCTTGTCGGAGAAGAAATAGGCGGCGAGGTTGAACCCGATGGCGATCACGAAGCCGATCCAGTAGCCACCCTGGGGAAAGAGCGACGTGGCCACGAGCCACAGCAAGACGCTCATGAAGGCGAGCAGACCCACCGTTTTCAGGTTGTTCATAAGGCGAATTCTACCGAGAGCCGGGGTATATCCGGGAGGCTCCCACGGTTCTCCAACACGCACACGCAGAGTGGTGTATGGTCTCACGCCGTGTGGAGGACTCCCTCCAAGGCTAACCGTTCTGGGGCTAGACAAGTCAAGGAGGAACAGTGAGGAGAAGACTTCTCATCGTCGTGGCCGTGCTGGCTACGGCATTCGCAATGTCGGTTCCTGCAGTGGGTGCTCAGAACGAGACCCAGATGGCGGCCACACCGAAGCAGGTCGCACCAAGCAGCAACGGCAGCTACATAGTCGTGATGCAGGCTGATCCCCTCGTCGCGACCGAAGGCAAGGAGAACCTGGACAGCAAGAAGGCCAAGAAGCGCGCTTCTGAGCTCCAGCAGAGCCACGACAAGGCCCTGACCGACGCCGGTGTCAACAAGGGCGAGAAGATCAACGACTACGTCAACGCCCTGAATGGATTCTCAGCCGCGCTCTCGTACGCCAAGGCTCAAAAGATCGCCAACGACCCGAACGTCGCGCTCGTCGTCCCCGATGAGCTCCAGCAGAAGATGACCGATTCCAGCCCCACATTCCTGGGTCTCGACGGCCCTGCCGGGCCGTGGCAAACGGGTTATGACGGCGAGGGGGTGGTGGTCGGAGTCATCGATACAGGGATCTGGCCAGAGCACCCCAGCTTCGCCGACGACGGTAGCTACCCGGCGCCCCCAACCGGCGCCCTCCCTTGCGAGTTCGGCAACACCGCAGCCAACCCCAACGATGCCCCATTCACGTGCAACAACAAGCTGATCGGTGCCCGCCAGATGCTCGACACATATCGAGCTCTCGAGATACTGGAACCCGATGAATTCGACTCGGCTCGTGACGACGATGGTCACGGGACGCATACCGCCTCCACTGCCGCCGGAAATGCCGGGGTTGAGGCGTCGATCTTCGGCATCCCCCGTGGCACCATTTCGGGGATAGCACCTCGTGCGCACATCATCGCATATAAGGCCTTGGGCAATCTCGGCGGCTACACGTCCGACCTGGCCAATGCCATCGATCAGGCGGTGGCCGACGGTGTGGATGTCATCAACTACTCGATCGGTGGCGGCGCCGGTCTCACCGGTGCAGACGACATCGCGTTCCTTTTCGCAGCAGACGCCGGTGTGTTCGTGGCCACGTCAGCCGGGAACAGTGGCCCTGGTGCCGGAACGGTTGGAAGCCCGGGCAACGATCCTTGGATTACCACGGTAGGTGCCAGCACCCAACCACGGTTCTTCGATGGAACCGTGGTCCTCGGCAGCGGTGCCGAGTATCACGGCGCATCGATCACCCACGGGGTGGGTCAATCGCCACTGGTGGATGCCGCCGACTATGGCAACGAGCTGTGTGACTCCACCGTTCCGTTCACCGACGACGTTTCGGGGGCAATCGTCCTGTGCAAACGCGGTGTAACAGCACGTGCCGACAAGAGCCTCGCCGTGTACAACGCGGGCGGGGTCGGAATGGTTCTCTACAACGCGAACGACGTGGACAACCTGTTCACCGACAACCACTGGGTGCCCTCGGTCCACGTCGACAACACACCGGGCCTGGCCATCAAGAGCTACATTGCCTCGGCTTCAAGCCCGACTGCTGCGATAACCAACACGACCAATGTCACCAAGTGGGAATCGGCTCCATCGATGACGATCTTCTCGTCCCGCGGGCCAAATACCCCGGCACTGGACATCATCAAGCCGGACGTGACTGCGCCAGGTTTGCAGATCCTGGCTGGGAACTCTCCGTTCCCCGATCCCGACTCGACACCACCCGGAGAGTTGTTCCAGGCGATTGCCGGGACATCGATGTCCAGCCCACATGTGGCCGGTCTGTTCGCGTTGATCAAGCAGGCACATCCCGACTGGAGTGCAGCCATGGCCAAGTCGGCGCTGATGACCACTGCCTATCAGGACGTGGTCGACAACGACCGGGTGTCGCAAGCTGATCCGTTCGACATGGGTGCCGGACATGTCGACCCGGGAAGCAAGGTGCACAAGGGCTCGGCATTCCAGCCGGGGCTGGCTTACGACGCAGGCCTGTTCGAATATGCGGGATTCACGTGTGGTGCCGAGCTTGGGATCTTCAGTACTGGCTCATGCGCTTTCCTCGAGAGCATCGGGGTACCCACTGATCCGAGCGACCTGAACCTCCCTTCGATTGGGGTGGCCGACCTGACCAGCACCCAGACCGTCACCCGCACTGTGACAAGTGTGGCGCAGGAGAACGGCTGGCGCACATATACGCCCGAGATTCACGCTCCGGCGGGATACTCAGTGACCGTCTCCCCATCCAGCTTCAAGTTGAAGAAGGGACAGTCGGCGACGTACCAAGTCACCATCACCAACAACTCAGCTCCAATCGGAGAGTGGCGATTCGGCTCCCTCACCTGGCATGAGAAGACAGGGCATTACGACGTCTACAGCCCAATCGCCGTTCGAGCGGCGCAGCTCGTTGCACCGGACAACATCACCGGAAGTGGTGAGAGCGGATCGGCCAGCTTCGACATTACGTTCGGCTACACGGGTGACTACACGGCCGCGCCGCACGGATTGGAGCCTGCTGTTGTGACCAGCGACAACGTGCTGCAAGACCCGGATCAAACCTTCAATAAGGATGACGGGTACTCAGATGCTCACACATTCAGTTTGAGCGGTGCCGCCCTTTTCAGGGTGGCCATACCACCGGAGGCGACCGAGGCGAATGCTGACTTGGACGTCTATGTCTACGACCCAGGCGATCGCCTTGTTGCTCAGTCGACACTCGGTGGCACCGACGAAGAAGTGACCATTGAGAACCCAGCAGATGGCACGTGGACGGTTTACGTCCACGGCTGGGCAACACCTGGAGGTGACTCGAACTACGACATGTACAGCTGGGTCATCTCCGCCACACCGGGCGGGAACCTGATGGTCGACAGTGCGCCCACTTCGGCGACGATCGGGACTACTGGAACCGTCAACATCAGCTGGACTGGCGCCACTACGGGTCAATGGCACCTTGGTGCCGTGTCACACAGCGACGGCGGAGGCATATTCGGCCTGACCCTCGTGGAGGTGGACAACCGCTAGACAGTCAATGAGAGAAACGAAGAAGGGGGGCGTCTCCACGGGACGCCCCCCTTCTCATTGGACTTATTGATCGAAACCTGGCGGTGGGACGAACTCGTACCCGCCGTCCTTCTCCGAAGAAGGGCAGAGGAACGGAACACCATCAGACCCGGCGTGATAGTCGTACTTCCTTTCCTGGTATTGAAGGACTACCTGTGTCCCATCGACAAGAGCCTGCGTGTAAGAGGTATCTGGCTCGGGGCAGCCCAGACTGCCATCGGGCCAAGTGACTGCTTCGGCCTTCACGACGGTGATCAGGCCGGGCGTCACTTTCAAATCTGTCGCCAGCATGCCAATGGCGACCTCTGCAACTGAATCTGGATCAGCCATGGTTGTCGATGCCATCTCTAACGTTGTCGTGGACACATTATTGGTAGTGATTGTCACGAGTGACCCGGTCGTGGTCGTTGTGGCCTCCCCACCCTCGACCCCGCCACCGCAAGCGGCCGCCCCAATAGTCAGCGATAGGAAAATGACAAGTCGTCTCATGATCTGATTCACATTGTGACGTCCACGAGCGCCTAACCGGTTCCCCTACTTCCTTGCCACCAGGACTCGAAAATCCCCCAGGCCTCGAGGGTGCAATATGGTCTCCGCCTCGGTCTTCAGAGTGCGGAGCCGGAGGCGCTCCATGTCGTCGCCGGCCCGGGCCGACTCGAGCTCGGCGTGTCTCAACTCTGAAAGCCGTTCCCGCAAACCCCAGCCGGTGAGAAACTGATCCTGACGATGAAGCTCGACCCGGGCACCGGCAGCATCGGCGACCGTCACCAGCGCGGTGAAGTTGACGTCGGCGGTGATGTCCGTCTCCCCGGGCTCATCGAGGGGATGGGGCCCGAGATGATGTGCCCGATAGGTGCGAAGTGTCCCGTCCCGGCGACGGGGCAAAAGGCCTTCCGCAGTCTCCCCGTAGTCGAAGATCACCAGGGCCCCATCGGTCAGTCGCTCCAGGGCATCCTTCACCCATTCACTCGCTCGAAGCTGAACCTCCACCCAACCTCCGTCCTCGACATCGCCGGCGAACGACTCCAGCCAAGCCAAGACCTCGGGTCTGGGGTCGGCGTCGATGAAGGTGAGCTGATTCCCATCGACACCCACCCAACGCTCACGCCAACCGGGCGCCGACCGCTGGGCCAGGGCCATGGGGAGGTTGTCGATCAGCTCGTTGGCCAAGATCACTCCTCGGACCGAGTCGGGCAGCTTCTCCCTGATGCGGTCCTCCGGGAGGAGATCGCGCAGGGCCACCCGGGCGGCAGGTGATGCCTCGACTGCAGTGACAGGAATCGACATCGCCTCCAGGATCGGCCTCAGCAGCGAGCCGGACCCGGCGGCCACTTCCACGAGCTCGAATGGATCACCCACGCGAACCCGTTCAGACTCCAGGAAAACGACCAACGTCTCGCCAAACAAGCGGCTGATCTCGGGTGACGTGAGAAAGTCGCCGGCCTTATCGGAGCGCAGCTGGCCCGTTGAAAAAAACCCGCCCGCAGGGTCATACAGGGCAAGGTCCATGAAGTACTCGAACGGGATCGGGCCTCTCCTTCGGATCTCGTCGAGGATGACGGCGTGGGAACTCATCTCAGGTTCGCGGGATGGGTAAAAGGCTTCTCCCCGGCATCTACTGTGAGTGTATGAAGTTTGGCATCAGTGTTTTCCCCACCGACAAGTCGATGCGCCCCGATGACCTGGCCAGGGAGGTCGAGGCACGCGGCTTCGAATCGCTTTGGTTTCCCGAGCACTCGCATATACCCATATCTCGGGAGACTCCCTGGGGAGGCCGCGAAGGAGCACCGCCACTCCCGGAGCACTATTGGCGCAGCCACGACGCGTTCGTAGCCCTCTCCTACGCCGGAGCCGCCACCACCACGCTCAAGCTCGGGGCCGGTGTGATCCTGATCGCACAGAGGGACCCGATCTGGACCGCCAAGGAGGTCGCCAGCCTGGACCTCCTTTCTTCGGGACGCGTCATCCTCGGCATCGGCTACGGATGGAATAGGGAAGAGATGGCCCAGCATGGGGTCCACTACACAGAGCGCCGAGCCCTACTCCGGGAGAAGGTGCTGATGATGAAGGCACTCTGGGGTGCGGACGAGGCGTCGTTCAAGGGTGACCGTCTCACTCTCGAGCCTTCATGGGCATGGCCCAAGCCCATCCAACAACCACACCCCCCGATCTTCATGGGGGCCGCGGCCGGGCCCAAGACACTGCGCGACATCGTGGAGTTCTGCGACGGATGGATGCCCATCGCCGGTCGTCACGACATCGTGGATGAGGTCACCCGGATCCGCCAAGCGGTGGCCGACGCCGGGCGAGATGCATCGTCGTTTCAGATCACTGCTTATCAGGCAAAGCCGGATCAAGTAGAGACCCTGGCCGAGGCAGGTGTCGACCGCGCCGTGTTCGGCATCCGTTCCCTGGGACGCGAGGAGACGGTCCCCTATCTCGACAAGCTGGCTGCAGCGATCACCTGATATTGCGTCAGAGAGGCTCAACCGCCGCAGTCAGGCCCATGGCGGCCAGGTCGCTGCGGATCTCCTCGACGTAGATCGCATTCATTGGGATCACGAGGTCGGGCCTCACCTGCTCCAACACGCTCGGGGGCTGCACCTCGGCAGCGACGGTAGGCAACCATTTACCCTGCTTGTGTGGGTTGATGTCCACGACGGTGAGTTGTTCGACCCCAATCGTGGCGAGGAAGGCCACCGCTTTAGAGCCACCGCCCCAAATCGCCACCTCGGAGCCGCGGTCGATCCTCGAGCCGATCTCTTCTCGCCAGCGCCCAATCGTTTCGGAAGTCTTCGCTTTGAACGACTCGGCGGCTCGAATGGTGTCTTCGACATCATCGAGGATGAACACATCCTGGGTGGTGGCTGCCCGGGCGAGTGAGAGAATGTACTGCTCTTCGAAGTCGAGCCAAGCCCGGGTTGGGATGAGACCGCTCCGGGCGACGGCCCGAGCGAGAGAACCTTTCGTGAAATAGGAGCAGTGCTCGTAGTACACGTCCCAGAAAGCGCCCTCGTCCAAGACACGGCGAGCGTCGGGCACTTCGGTGAAGAGAGCAGCCGCATCCGTCCCCCTCGTCGACTTCGCCAGCCACCCAAAGAATTCCCCCACATTGGGAACGTGCTCCATCAGGTGTCGGCTCAGGACCAAGTCTGCGGTCAAATTGGCCGATTCGCTGCCATACCACTCCCGGCGAAACTCGATCACGCCCGGGCCCGCCGCCGGGCGATTGGGGAGATAACCCGGATCGAGGCCAAGGCCACCCCCGACTCCCCGCTCGGCGAGGAGCATCATGAAATCGCCCTTGCCACATCCGATCTCCAGAACAGATCGACCCTCGAGATCGAGCTCTTCGACCAGCCAGTCAGCCAACCCACTCGCAAAGGATTGGAATTTTGGACTGAATGCCTGACTCTCTTCGGTCGGCTTCGAGTAGTCGACCAGCGTTGGATCGAAAAGCACGTTCTGGATGAAGCCACAGTTGCCGCAAACAGCCAGCTCCATGTCACCTGTCGGGTATTGACGCGCCTCAGCCTCGTGATCCAAGAGGACGCAGGTTTGGGTAGGAAGCCTTTCGGCGCGATAGAAGGTGGTGAGTGCCGTTCCCCTACAAGCGGCACAAGTGTGGGCTTGCATCAAATGACCGACGGTCTGGGTATGGGGATGACAAAACGACCGCCATCCATGGCGAAACTCGACTGCTGTCGCATGATCTCGTCTTTGAAGTTCCACGCCAGGATCAGCAGGTAGCCGGGTGGGTCGTCGGCCAGACGGGATGGCCCAACGATCTCGACCGGCGTGCCCGGCATTTCGAGACCCTGTTTGTGGATGTTCCGATCGACCACATACTGGAGACGGTCGCCTATTTGGCAGTAGTTCACCAGGATGGCGCCTTTGGCGGCCGCTCCGTAGGCGGCGATGGTCGACCCATCCCCTGCCAATTGATCGAGGAGCCTGACCAAGTCACCCTTGATTCCCCTCACCCGTTCGGCGAAAGAGCGGTAGTAGCCGGCATCGAGCATCCCTTCCTCCCGCTCGGCACCCAGATACTCGCCAACCTCGGCGTCGGCCACGCCGTGGCGGTCGAACCAGACCCGGATGGAGCCCCCATGGATATCGAGGTGCTCGACGGCGACCAGGTTGAGCCCGTGTCTTCCGAACAGCTCAGTGACCGAGGACACGGAGAAGTAGCAATGGTGCTCGTGGTAGATCGTGTCGAACTCGCAGTTCTCGATGAGATCGCGCACGTAGGGAAACTCCATCACCACGGTCCCGCCGTCGTCGAGCAAGATCGACATGGCCTCGACAAAGGCATTGAGATCCGGGACATGAGCCAGGACGTTGTTCCCGATGATCACATCGGGCCTACGATCCTCGGCCACGAGCCTTCGGGCCAGATCGACGTCGAAGAACTGATTCAGAGTGGGCACCCCGCGGGTTTCGGCGGCGGCCGCCGGACCAGGGGCGGGGTCGATCCCAAGGACCGGGATCCCCGCCTTGACGAACCACTGGAGCAGGTAGCCGTCGTTCGAAGCGAGCTCAATCACGAGCGAGTTGGAGTCGACCCCGGTTCTCTCGATGATTCCCTCCACGTTGAGCCGGGCGTGCTCGACCAGGTGATCTGAGAAGGACGAGTAGTAGGGATACTCGGCACCAAACAGAGTGGTCGGATCAACAGTCTCTTTGATCTGCATCAAGGCGCACGTCTCACAGAAGACGACGGTTAGTGGGTAGACCTTCTCCCGGGCTCGATCGAAACCGGCGGGGACAAGGCCGTCGGAGAGCGGCAACAACCCGAGATCGACGACCGGATGCAACGAGCGACTCAGACAGGATCGGCAGTGGTCCAGTGTCTCGTAGTCGGTGCCGAGGTCAGGCACCCACGCCCTCCGTGACCCGGAGAGTGTCGTCGAGCAGACCCTTCGACTGGGCCTCCTTGATATGTTGGATCCGGATCAAAGACCCAAGAAATTGCTCCTCGTCGAGCCCATGACCGGTGAATGCCCGATACAGCTCCTCCGCTCCGGCCCGGACCGTCCACTGTGGCTGGAATGCCGGCACGAGGTCATTTATCTTGGAGCAGTCGACCCGATAGTTCCTGATGTCCGGTCCCGCCTCGGTGGCCATCTCGAAATGCGCTCCTGGCACGACCTCCTCAACGATGGAGGCGACATCTCTGATCTGATAGTTCTCCGCAGTCGCACCCACATTGAGCACCTGGTTGTGGATCTTCTCCCTTGGCGCCTCGATCATTGCCAGGAAGGCACGGGAGATGTCCTCAATGTGCACGAGGGGGCGCCACGGCGTGCCATCAGACTTCATGAGGACTCGGCCCTGGGTCACTGCATAGCCGACCATGTTGTTGACCACCAGATCGGCTCGGAGCCGCGCTGAGAGACCATAGGCGGTCGCATTTCGCAAGAAGACCGGGGAAAAGTCCTCCGTGGCCATCCGGGCAACGTCCCTCTCGACCAGGATTTTGGACCATCCATAGGGGGTTACCGGGTTGACCTCGGACTCTTCGTCGACCCAGCCACCCGGGCTCGCCCCGTAGATACTGCAAGAGGAGGAGAAGATGAATCTGGTCACACCGACCATCGCGGCCAATCGGGCCAGCCGGACCGATGCCTGATGGTTGATCCCATAAGTGACTTCCGGAGCGAGATCGCCCACCGGGTCATTGCTGATCCCTGCGAGATGACAGATAGCATCGAAACCCTCCAGATCCTCGAGCTCGACGTCCCGGACATCCTTCCGGATCGCTGGGACCGGCTCGACGCCGGGGCCAAAGGTGCACTCCTCGAACATGAAGTTGTCGAGGCCGACCACATCGTGCCCGGCATCGGCGAGGAGCCTGCACATGATCGATCCTATGTATCCGGTGTGGCCGGTGACCAGTACCCGCACGTCAGTCCCACATCTGCCAGGGCGGGGAACCGCTGTCCCATAACGACTGCAAGCGAACCTTGTCCCGCAAGGTGTCCATCGGTTGCCAGAAACCCTCGTGTTGGAACGCCATCAACTCGCCTTTTGCGGCAAGGCTTTCCATGGGGTCCTTCTCCCATTGCGTCTCGTCACCCTCGATGTACTCGAACACCTCCGGCTCGCATACGAAGAACGCCCCATTTATCCATCCTGAGTCGATCGGCTTCTCGGTGAATTCGAGTACGCGACCGCCGTCCAAGACCAGTTGTCCGAATCGGGGTGGTGGATGCACGGCCGTCACGGTCACCAGCTTTGCGTGGGAGCGGTGAAACTCGAGCAGTGCTTTCAAATCGACGTTCCCGACACCATCGCCCCAGGTCAAGAAAAAGGTTTCATCGCCCAGATAGGGGGCCAGCCGCCTGATGCGCCCTCCGGTGTTGGTCCACTGGCCGGTCTCCACGAGATCCACGGTCCAACCCTCCGTCTCCCCATCGTCATAGAGATCGACGTCGCCCGTGCCCAGATCGACGCGCATGCTCCGAGCAGCACCGTGGTACTCGGTGAAGTAGCGACGGATGTAATCGCCCTTGTAGCCCAATGCCACGACGAAGTCACTGAAACCGAAATGATCGAAGTGACGCATGATGTGCCACAGGATCGGCCGCCCACCGATCTCGACCATCGGCTTAGGGCGTACCTCTGTTTCCTCGGCGAGACGCGTACCCATCCCGCCCGCGAGGATTGCGACCTTCAATTGGCCTCCCTCTCTGCAAGCTCCCCACCCAGAGTGGCCATTATATCAGGGGGCCTGCCCGGCGAAATAGCCAGTCTGCGAGCGCCCGGTTGGGAAATGGCCCCGACTGAATAGGATTTGTCTCGTCGGTTCGGCTTCGATGTGGGAGAGCCATGGTGGGGAACGTGTTGATTTCTGTGGGATTGCCGGTCTTCAACGGCGACCAATACCTGGAGGAGGCGGTTCGCTCGGTACTGGCGCAGACACACCACGAGCTCGAGCTCATCATCTCGGACAATGGATCGGACGACCGAACCCAGGAGATCTGCGAGTCCTTCGCCAAGGTGGACCCCCGTGTCCGCTATTTCCGCCACGATTCAAACCAGGGTGCGGCCTTCAACTTCAATTTCGTCCTCGACTCGGCAAGAGGCGACTACTTCAAATGGATGGCGCACGATGACGTGTGTCGATCGCGGTTCCTCGAGGTATGCCTACATGCCTTGCAGCGCGACCCGGATGCCGTAGTCGCGTATCCAAGCCCGATCGACATCGACAGCGCCGGCGCGGAGCTGGGGCCGGCGGACACGGGTTTGGGCCTGGATGATCCCGATCCGAACGAGCGATTTCGAAGGACCATGGCCAGGGCACACAAGTGCCTCGTGGTATTCGGCCTGATGCGGACAGCGATTCTCCAGACAACCTGCCGTCACGGTGACTATCCAGCGGCGGACCGTGTCCTCATCGGCGAGCTCGCCCTGCGCGGAAAGCTGGTCGAAGTCCTCGAGCCCGAGTTCCTTCATCGCGAGCACCCACAACGGTTCTCGATCTCGCACAAGACCATGGCCGATCAAGTCCGTTGGTTCGACCCACGCCGGGCGGACGGACGCTCCTACCCGACCTGGCGCCGTCTCGCCGAATACCTGAAGGCGATTGCCAGATCTCCACTGACTTGGCGTCAACGTCTGTCTGCTTTCACCTGGATGATGCGCTGGGCACTCGACCTGCGGGTTGAGCTTTTCGACGATCTCAGCCGCGCGCTGCGCCCCTCCCATTCCACGAACTAGAAGGGCCCGGTGCACATGCACCGGGCCCTTCTTGTGTTGAATTGGCTTGGGTTTAGAAGTCCATCCCGCCGCCGCCGTGATCGTGGCCACCACCCGGCATGGCTGGGGCCTCTTCCTTCTGCTCGGCCACCAAAGCCTCGGTGGTGAGCAGCAGGGCTGCGATCGAAGCAGCGTTCTGGATCGTCGACCTGGTCACTTTCGCCGGGTCTGGGACACCGGCCTGGATCAGATCTTCGTACACGCCGGTGGCAGCGTTGAAGCCAAACGCTCCCTCGCCCTTCCGGACTTCCTCGACCACCACGCCGCCTTCAAAGCCGGCATTGGTTGCGATCTGGCGAAGTGGCTCCTCCATCGACCTGCGGACGATGTTTCGACCGGCCTTCTCGTCATCGCTTCCACCGCGCAGCTTGTCGACTGCGGACTGGGCCCGCAGCAGGGCTACGCCGCCCCCGGGGACAACACCCTCTTCGACAGCGGCACGTGCGGCCGAGACAGAGTCCTCGATGCGGTGCTTCTTCTCCTTGAGCTCCACCTCGGTGGCAGCACCCACCTTGATCACGACCACGCCGCCGGACAGCTTGGCAAGCCTTTCCTGCAGCTTCTCGCGATCCCAGTCGGAGTCGGTGTTCTCGATCTCGCGCTCGATCTGCTTGATACGAGCCTTGACGTCGGGCTCGGAGCCGTCACCATCGATGATGGTGGTGTTGTCCTTGGACACCACGACCTTGCGGGCACGACCGAGCATGTCGAGGGTGACGTTCTCCAGCTTGAGACCAACCTCCTCGGAGATCACGGTGCCGCCGGTGAGGATGGCGATGTCCTGGAGCATGGCCTTGCGACGCTCGCCAAAGCCAGGGGCCTTGACTGCGATCGAGGAGAACGTCCCGCGAATCTTGTTGACCACCAAAGTGGCCAAGGCCTCGCCTTCGACGTCCTCGGCGATGATTAGGACCGCCTTTCCGGTCTGCATCACCTTCTCCAACACCGGGACCAGGTCGTTGACCGAGGTGATCTTGGAGTTGGCGATCAGGATGTATGGGTCCTCGAGGACTGCTTCCTGACGATCCGGGTCGGTCACGAAGTAGAAGTTGAGGTAACCCTTGTCGAACTGCATGCCCTCGGTGAACTCGAGCTCGAGACCAAAGGTCTGGCCCTCCTCCACCGTGATCACGCCGTCCTTGCCGACCCGATCGAAGGCATCTGCGATGACCTTGCCGATCGAGTTGTCGTTGTTTGCCGAGATCGAGGCCACATGTGCGATCTCTTCGGTGGTCTCAATATCGCGAGCCATCTCACCAAGGGCTTTGACCGCGGCCTCGACCGCTTGCTCGATTCCCTTCTTCAGCTCCATCGGGTTGGCCCCTGCGGCCACCTGACGGAGACCTTCGCGGACCATGGTCTGGGCGAGGACAGTGGCGGTAGTCGTCCCGTCACCGGCAACGTTGTCGGTCTTGTTGGCCACCTCGTAAGCGAGCTTGGCCCCCATGTTCTCGTAGGGGTCTTCTAGCTCGATCTCCTTGGCGATGGTGACGCCGTCATTGGTGATAGTGGGTGATCCCCACTTCTTCTCGAGGACCACGTTGCGGCCCTTGGGGCCCAACGTGACCTTGACGGTGTCGGCGAGTTTGTCGACCCCCGCCTGCAGACTCTTTCGAGCCTGCTCATCAAAACGAAGTTCTTTCGCTGGCATTGACTATCAGCTCCTCAACTAACTACGGCGAGAAGATCGCGCTCGGATAGAACGAGGTACTCCTCGGTGTCGAGCTTGACTTCGGTGCCGGCGAACTTGGAATAGAGAACCTTGTCCCCTACAGACACATCCATCGGGATGCGATCGCCATCGTCGTCGCGGGCACCGGGCCCGATTGCAACGACTTCGCCGATCTGGGGCTTCTCCTTGGCGGTATCGGGGATGACGAGACCCGAGGGAGTTCGCGCTTCTGCGTCCTCCGTCGGTTTCACCACCACTCGATCACCGAGCGGCTGAAGCTTCATATAACTGCTCCTCCTTGAAGCTCGATCTGTTTGATCATCGATTTGGCACTCGACGAGCGCGAGTGCCAATGGCAACATTAGCAGTCGTACGAATAGAGTGCCAATCAGAATCTGAGCATGGTCCGCTCAGGTTTTCTGGCTAGCTCATCTAGGAGGCTCGCCGAGAACCCTACCGGGATCGACATTCTCTGCCCAGTCGGTGATCCGGCCTACGGAGAGCCAATGCGCCCCGGCCACACCGATCATGGCCGCGTTGTCCGTGCACAAGATAGGGTCGGGCAGGGCAAGCGTCACCTCTCGCTTCTCGGCCTCCTCGGCGAATCGTTGCCTCAACCGGCGATTGGCGAGGACGCCACCACCACCGCCAACGGTACGAGCACCGGTCTCGTCGACCGCGGCGAAGGTCTTGTCCACCAGGACATCGACGATCGCCTCCTGTATCGAGGCGGCCGCGTCGGCCAACGACGGAAGGTCGCCGCTCTCCTTGGCCTTCTGCAGAAAAGTGATCACGGAAGTCTTGAGACCGGAGAAGGAGAAGTGGAAAGGCCGGTCGGACAGCGCCCTTGGGAACGCGATAGCGCCAGGATCGCCCCCGGTGGAAGCCTCGTCGATGGCCGGTCCTCCAGGGAAGCCGAGACCCATCACCCTGGCCAGCTTGTCGAACGCCTCCCCGGCCGCATCATCGATGGTCGAGCCCATGGTGTCGTACTCGCCCCAGTCACGGACGTGGACGATCTGAGAATGGCCCCCGGAAGCCAGCAGGGCCACCATCGGCGGCTCGAATTCTTCGAATTGCAGACGAGGCGCCATGAGATGGCCTTCCATGTGATCGATGCCCACAAAAGGAAGGTGACGCGCCCAAGCCGTTGCTTTGGCAAAGCTGTGCCCGACCAGGAGAGCCCCCACGAGCCCAGGCCCTGCGGTGGCGGCCACCCCGTCGAGGTCATCGGGATGAACCCCGGCCTCTTTGAGAGCCAAATGGGTCAAGGATCTGATCGATTCGACGTGGGCACGAGCGGCAACCTCGGGTACCACTCCCCCGAATCGAGCGTGGAGGTCGACCTGTGACGCCAGAACGTTCGAGAGCGGCTTGGTGCCTTGGACCACCGCAACCGCCGTCTCGTCACAAGAGGTCTCGAAGGCGAGGATGAGCGGTATCAAGTCAATTCGTCCAATCTCTCGATGTAGTCGGGTTCGTCGATGTCATGTGCCCAGAGGATCAAGGCGTCATCGTCGCTGTAGTAGCCCTTGCGCACACCCACCGGAGCGAGGTCGAAGGCCGAGTAGAGCTCCCGCGCCGCGGTGTTCCGGGCCCTCACCTCCAGGGTTAGGTGCCGGGAGCCGGCCGAGATCGCTCTCTTTGCCAGCTCGACCATGAGCCGGCGACCGATGCCCTTGCGCCTCGAGCCCGGAGCAACCATGAGCGTCGTCACGTGGGCCTCGTCACCCACCACCATTGCACCTGCATAGCCGAGAAGCTTCTCGCCATATGCGGCCAGATAGATCCGGTTCTCGGCCACCAACTCGTCGTGGAACACGGCTTCACTCCAGGGAGATGACTGATGCGCCGCATCGAGTGCGGCGGCGGCCTCGACATCCTCCGCAAGCAGCGGGCGAATGAGGAGATGAGTCAACTCGCCGCCCACGGGCCCTCCTCTCTGAGCTTGGCCCAATTGATGGTGACGTCGGGCTCACGCATGTAGAGAGGGCGGACATCGTCCGGTGGCGGGTAGTCGTCCTTCTCGTACCTCCCTCTTGCCGCCTCGGCGAGGCTGACCGCGTACGGGTAGCGGGGCCTGCCCACCTTCACCCTGTGGAGACCACTGAGGAGGTTATCGGGGAGGGCACCCGTGTCACCTACCACCAGGCTCTGTTCCGGAGCCGACTCAAGTTGGGCCCGCAGGACTTCGGGGGTGACCAGCTCGGTCTGAGTCTCCCGGACGACGCCACCGGGCACAGGGTGATACCGGGCGACTGCGAACTCTCCACGACGGACATCGACCAAGGCCCAGATGAGCCGATGCCCGGTCCGCGCCTCCAACGCAATCGCGTCGACCGAGACCGCCGGGATGATGGGTATGCCGAATGCCGCTCCAAGACCTTGAGCCGTGGCAAGTCCGACGCGTATCCCGGTGTATAGGCCGGGTCCGATGTCCACCGCCACCGCATCCAGATCGGAAGGGGACCAACCAACCTGGTCGAAGCAGAAATCGATGGCAGGGACCAGAAAGGTCGCATGGCCCACCCGATCGATGCGGGAAGCGGCGGCCAGGGTGGTGGCATCTTCGACCAAGGCCACAGATGCTCCCGGTGTCGATGTCTCGATGGCGAGGAGCTTCATCCCAGGCCCTCCAAATCGCGCTCGGCCCACGAGCCCGTCGGATTGAACCGCAATGTGCGTGCATCGTCCTCATCGACTTGGAAATCGATCCGGAGATGGTCCTCGGGGGTGGCCGCCTCCACCGCGTCACCCCACTCGATGACCAGAACCCCATCACGCGCAAGTTCGAAGACGTTCAGGTCGTCGAACTCATTGAGCGAAGAGAGGCGATAGACGTCGGCGTGCACTAGAGGGAGAAATCCGGAAAGGTACTGGCGAACCAGGATGAAACTTGGGCTCACAACCGTCTCTTCAACGCCCAGCCCGGCGGCGAGACCGCCGGCAAACAGCGTCTTGCCGGCGCCGAGACCACCGGCAAGGACGAGCACATCCCCGGGGCGCACGGAGGCAGCCAGCTTCCTGGCCACCGCACGGGTGTCTGCTTCTGTAGGGCAATGGAGCTCGATCATCTGAACAGCTCCATTTGAGCAGCATCACCGGGATCTTCTGGCTCTGGAGCGATGTTCTCTGCCTCATCGAGCACCCTGTCGATCAGGGCGAAGTCCTCACGCATCTGATTGGCGACCCGGTCTCCGCCCCTCAAGGCCGCGGCAGGATGGAAGGTCGGGATGAGGGTGGACCCCAGCCACCAGGGATACCGCTGTCCTCTGAGTCGCGTTATCCCGGTTTCGGTATTGAGCAGGAGTTTGGTGGCGAAGTTGCCCAGGGTTGCCACCACAACGGGGGCAACGAGGCGTATCTGGTCGCGCAAATAGCCCTTGCACTGATCGATCTCCTCGGGGTGAGGGTCGCGGTTTCCCGGGGGACGGCACTTCAAAACATTGGCTATGTAGACCTGTTCGCGGATGATGCCGATCTCCGCCAGCAGGCTGTCGAGGAGTCGCCCGGCAGCCCCTACGAACGGCTCACCCTGGAGATCTTCGTTTTTGCCGGGTGCCTCCCCCACCAACATCAACCTGGCCTCGGGGTCCCCAACACCAAAGACCACCTGTGTGCGGGTCTGCGAAAGGGCGCACTTGGTGCAGACAAGAGCGGTCTCCCTCAGGCGCCCCAGTACTTCGATGCTCTCCGTCGACACCGTTCCATTGTGGCAAACAAGTCAGTGGCTGGCGCCAACTGCCCGGGTGACTGCCTCGGCAGTGGCGCCAAATGCGGCCTCGGCCAGAGCCTCGAGATCCGGGTCCCTATTGCCGCATGAGACCGTGAAGACGATGTCACCGTCGAACCGGGTGTGGGCCGGCCGGATGCAGACTGCCAATGCATCGTTGGAACGCACGGCGAGACGACTCAACTCTGACCGACTCAAACGGGCGTCGGTCGCTATCACCACCAATGTGGTGTTGGTCATGGGATCCGGAAGCACGGCAGGTGGCCCCGGTTCCGGGTCACCACCAGTCAGCGACTCCCCATTAATGGAGAAGACGTCCCCGACTGCGTTGAGCACGACCAGGGCGCCGACGCTGGACCCACCCACCGTCCTGACCGCGGAGCCCAAACCTCCCGGCACCATGTGCTCGAGGCCACGCCACTTGGCCACCGTGGTACCGGTTCCCGCACCGATCCGGCCCTCCTTGACGGGCGCTCCAGTCGAGGCGAGGTATGCGCTCAGACCCTGATCGGGGCCGGGTCTGACTGAAGGATCACCCAAGAAGAGATCGAACACCACTGCGCTGGGGACTATGGGCACCCTGGCGACGGGGGTGACATGGCCCCTGCCGTCCGCTTCCAGGCCTCGCATGACACCATCGGCCGCAGCAAGCCCGAATGCACTCCCACCGGTGAGAAGGATCGCCTGTATCTGTTCCACCCTCATCCCGTGCTCGAGAAGTGCGGTCTCACGCGAGCCCGGGGCGGCGCCACGCACCTCGACCCCGGCGGTGTTCGGCTCGGGGAGAACGACCACGGTGCAACCTGTCAGGGCCTTCTCATCGGACCAGTGCCCGACGAGCACTCCCTCGATGGCGGTGATGGTGTCATTCATGAAGATATCTCCGAGGCACACGGGGCCCTATGCCGCAAACGATCTCGTAAGAGACGGTGCCGAGAGCCCTTGCCCATTCGTCTGCGTCGATAGTCTCATCGCCCTGGGTTCCGAGAAGGACCACCTCGTCACCGACCGACACCTCCGATCCGGTGAGATCCAGGACCATCTGATCCATGGTGACCATCCCCGCCAGAGGACGTCTCTCGCCACCCACCAACGCCAGTGAGGTGTCCGATAGCCGCCGGGGAAAGCCGTCGGCATACCCGATCGGGACGGTCGCCACCAGGCCATCACGGGCAAGTGGGCGGATCCGGCCGTAGCTGGGACGTGCGCCGGCGGCGAGATGCTCCACGTGAGAAACCCGGCTGACGATGCACATCGCAGGGTCCAGATCGACCACCTCCCTGGTCTCCGGGCAAGGATGGAGACCGTAGGTGCCAAGCCCGACTCGACAGAGGTCACGACGCGCTTCAGGAAAGAGAAGAGCGCCGGCGGTGTTGGCCATGTGGACCATCGGAACCTCAATTCCGTCGATCGCATCGTCGAATGACGCGATCTGGGACTTTGTGAATTCCGGATCTTCGTCAGCCACGGCGAAGTGAGTCCAGAGCCCTGCCAGGTCGAGATTTCCACTCGAGGCGATGGCCGAAACCAGATCGGGGAGCATCTGGGGGCTCGCCCCGACACGATGCATTCCGGTATCCACCTTCACATGAACATCGCAAGAGCCGCCGGTGGAAGCGAGGGCCTCGACAAATGGGAGCGTGTAGACGGTCGGGGTCAAGCGCCATCTCGTCAACTGGGACGCATCCTCGGGTGGTGGCTCGGACAGGACCAAGATGGGTGCCTCCACGCCCGCCTCCCTGAGACGGGCTCCCTCCTCGACCAGCGCGACCGCCAGCCATGGCGCACCCGCCTCCTCGGCGGCCAGCGCGACCGGCACGTCGCCATGCCCGTAGGCGTCGGCCTTGACCACGATGCACATCTCGGAGGGGGCGATGACATCGGCGATTCGCTCGATGTTGCGAGCAATGGCGGCTAGATCTATCTCGGCATGGGTCGGTCTCACCACGCGAATCTCCGAACGTGCTCGACCAGATCGGAGGCGGTCACCGTGCCGCTCTGCCTCAGGTCATATCCCGCGACACCGTGCCAGTAGGCGGCAGACACTGCGGCAATTCGCCCGGCCAGCCCACGAGCCATGAGCGCGCCCAGCATCCCGGCGAGAACGTCCCCGGTGCCGATGGTGGCCAGCTCGGCGCCACCCGTATTGACCAATATCGGGAAGTCGCCACCGTCAGTGATCACCGTCGGGCTGCCCTTGAGCAACACGACGATCTCCTCATCCGCGGCGAAGGCCCGTGCCGCAAAGACGCCTGGCTCTGCACCTGCCAGCCGCTCGAACTCGGACGCATGTGGGGTGACGACTACTTCGGATCCGTTCTCGCCAGCCTTCATGACCGCCTCGCGTGTCAACCCTCCGGCATCGAGGACGATTCGGTTTGCCTCGGCGAGAAGCGGGAGGTACTCGGCGAGGTGATCCGGGGACAATCCTGGCCCTGCGATCACAACGTCGAACTTGTCGAGCTGTTCTTCGGCCCTGGCCAAGCTGTAGGTCAACAGCTCGGGTGCCGCCGTGTTGACCAGCTCCGATGCTGGAGAGACCAAGGCGACAGAGCCGGCGCCGAACGAGAGCGCCGACCGCCCGGCCATGATGGCCGCGCCGATCATCCCTGGCGAGCCCCCGACCACCAAGACGGCACCGGCCGACCACTTGTGGGCGTTGAGCGGCCGCGCCGGGCGGGGAGCATCGGCGACCTCGGCCATCCACATCGAAGGCGTTCCGCCGGAGATGCCGATGTCGACCACCGTCATAAGACCACACATTTCGGGCCCGCGACCCCGGACATGACCTGTCTTGAGAGTTTGGAAAGTCACCGTCTCGACACAGCGGAAAGAGGCCTCCTGAACCTGGCCGGTGTTGGGATCGAGGCCGGTTGGGTAGTCAACCGCGACGACGGGCGCCGCAGACTCGAGCCACGGAAGAATCTGACCGGGCATCCCACCCCTGACACCTCCGCCGAACAAGGCGTCGATGATCAGGTCACAACCTTCGACCGAGGCGTCGAGGGGTGCGATCCTCACACCGGCGGCCGAGGCCATTCCCGCGGCACGGATGGCTTGAGGAGTGCGGGGCATTGCCAGTGAGCGCACTTCGACATGAATGCCGCGTTGGGACAGGTATCGGGCGGCCACGTATCCGTCGCCGCCGTTGTTGCCCGGCCCGGTGAGGACCAGGACATTCGACCCATAGCCGGCCCCATGGCGGACCGCGGCAAGCGAGACGGCGTGCCCTGCACGATCCATCGCAACGTCGAGGTCTCCGGAGAACTCCTTGTCGACCCTGGTGTATTCGTCAGCGGTGAGAACCGGCTTCACTCGACGAGAGAGTAGTTCTGAAGCGTCAGTGCTCCCCCACCGCTATGGCCATCACCAACGCCGACGTGTTCGTATGGGTGATTGTCACCATGACCTCCGTCACGCCAAGGCGGTCGGCGCGAGCCGCGGCGGAGTCCGACATGCGAACCGTCGGCTTGCCGCCACCGGTTATCTCGATGTCCTTCCATCTGATTCTCCGCCACCCGGTGCCCAACGATTTCATCACGGCCTCCTTGCCCGCGAACCTGGCGGCGAGCCGACGGGCCGGGTTGGCAAATCTGAAGGCGTACTCCCTCTCGTGATCGGTGAAACAGCGCTCAGCAAACCGCGGGTAACGGTCCAGGACCTGCTCAACCCGCCCGATGTCAGCCAAATCGACACCGAGCCCGATGATCCTCACCTCCGCGACCGTTCGAACACGGCCAAGAATCCATCCACGACGCTCTGCCGCTCCTCGGGCGTGAGCGACGACCCGCTGGGCAGGCAGAGGCCGTTCTCGAAGAGGAGTTGTGAGACCGACCCTCCAAAGACTTCACAGTCGGCGAAGACGGGCTGGAGATGCATCGGTTTCCACACAGGTCGCGACTCGATGTCCAACTCCTCGAGATGCAGTCTCACCTGTTCGCGGTCCACACCTGCGACAGCGGGGTCGATGGTGAGGCATGTCAGCCAGAAGGTCGAGTGGCAATCCTGCCCCTCCGGCATGAAATCCACACCCGGAAGATCGCCGAGCGATTCCCGGTAGAAGGCGTTGTGCGATCTCCGCTCCTTGACCCTCCTGTCGAGATCCGCAAGCTGGGAGCGACCCAGGGCAGCCAGGAGGTTGGAGAGTCGGTAGTTGTATCCGATAGTCGAGTGTTGGTAGTGGGGCGCCGGATCGCGAGCCTGAGAGGCGAGCCAGCGAGCCTTGGCGGCCCACTCGCCGTCATCGGTGACCAGGGCCCCGCCCCCACTGGTGGTGATCACTTTGTTCCCGTTGAAAGAGAGAGCGCCGGCAAGGCCAAAGCTCCCGGCGGGCCTGCCCTGATAGGTCGCCCCAAGCGCCTCGGCCGCATCCTCTATGACCGGGACGCCGGCACCGGAGCACATGGCGATGATCCGGTCGTATTCGGCCGGTTGGCCGTAGATGTCGACGGGCACACAAGCCGCGTATGGGCCGCTTTCTAGCGCCTCGGCCAGCAGATCGGGGTCCATGTCCCAGGTGGTCGGTGAGCTGTCGACGAAGACCGGCTCGGCTGCCGCGTAGCGGATCGCATTGGCCGTCGCGGCAAAGGTCAGGGACGAGACGAGAACCCTGTCACCTGGGCCGACACCGAGAAGGACGAGGGCCAAATGCAGCCCGGCGGTGCCGCTCGAGAGCGCAACTCCATGCTCACGCCCCGTCCGATCGGCGAGCTCTCTCTCGAAGGCGTCCACCTCGGGCCCGAGTGGTGCCACCCAACCTCCCTCTATCGCCCGCGTCACAGCCTGCTTGTCGGATTCGCCGACTTCGGGAGGAGATAGGTATATGCGACTCATCGACCGCTCAGAGTACAGAGCCAATCACCGACCGCCACTGCCCCAGCCTTCCACCGCATCGACGAAGAGACGCTCCAATTCAGACGCCACCTTGCTGACGCTTCTCTCCGACTCCACCCAAGCCCTCGCCTTTGCTCCCAGGGACGTCGGCGAGGTCAGGGCGGAGATGACCTCGGTGGCCAGGGCGGCCGTGTCGCCCGACGGAACGAGCCGGGCATATGCTCCGTCGCCTGTCGCCTCACGGACCGTTGGGATGTCATAGGCCACAACCGGGAGGCCTGCGGCAAGGGCTTCGAGAACCGACGTTCCCAGCCCCTCCATCAACGAGGTGAAGGCAAAGGCGCCGGCATGACCAAGGAGGTCGGATACGTCCGGCCTTTGACCCAAGAGGTGCACCGATCCTGCCAGATCGAGACGGTCAATCTCCGACCTGACCGCCTCGGCAGCGTCGCCGTCGCGCCCGACGATCACGAGGCTCGAGTCGGGCACCGCGCCCTTGACATCCTGAAACGCCCGCACCAGATCGACCTGGTTCTTCTGCGAAGCCAGTCTTCCGACGTTGATCACCAGGGGACCCCGCGGCAGACCCAGTTCCCCACGCTCCCTCATCGCTCGCTTGGGTGGCAGGGGCACGCCCCTCGGGATCACCCGGATCAGCTCAGGCGAAACACCCAGCAACTTGGCATTTGTGCTCCTCACCTCTTCGGTCAACGCTCGAAAATAGATTCGACGCCTTCGGGCAGAGAGGCCGGCGACACCGCGAAGGACCGAGGCCCGGTACGAGTCCGCCCCCGGCTGGTATCTGCGCAGGAGCTCGACATCACCTGAGAGCACCAGGTTGGACACCACCGGGATCCCAGTGCCGCGTGCGGCGACCTGGCCTACGAGGTTTCCGAGGAAAAGGCTGGTCTGGATGACGTCAGGCTCGAATGCCTGGATCTCGTGACGCACCGGCCGTATCGCTCTTGGCCAAGATCGACTGCCCGAGCCGGGGGGGAACCTCAGCGTGCGGACCTGTATCGATGCATCGACCAAGCGTTGCTTCAACTCTTCGACGTCGAAGAGGATCATCACACGCTGCTCATGTCGGTTTGACAGCTCGATTGCCTCGCGAACCAGGCCATTCTCTGCACCACCCGAGGCAATCAGGCTGTCGATCAGATGGAAGATCTTCATGTCCCTCCCGGGTCCGGCCGGAGCGTAATGCCGTCCGGGTGGACAACTGTGTGAGACGAGCCCCCGCGAATTGGGTCAAGTCACCTGCTATTGGCCCGATCCTCTGCTACACCGGGAACCGGGAACCGCCCTCGACAAGGCCGAGTACCTGCCCGACCCGAGTGATACGACAGGAGCGTCGTGCAGCTGACAAGACGCGAGATCATGAAGCGCATCACCGGGGCGGTGCTGGCGGCCACGATCTATGGGTGCTCGAGGTTGATCCTCACCGACGAGGACCGGAGAGACTCCGAAAACGCTCCCAATCCCAACTCGGGAGCCCTGGGGCCGGACAATGCGGGGCAATCCACATCCTCAACGACAACGGAGGCCGATGGAGCGTTTGAGACTGCCACCTCCGAAGTCGTCGACATCTCGATCCGGCTCGCCGGCTCGATCGCGGCCACGACAATCCCACGAGGCACAACGGCGTCGATCGAGGCGGATCTCGAGCTTCGGGGCGATCTGGTCGTCGAAGGAACGCTGATCGGAGTGGACGCGTTCACCATCAAAGGGAATGGGCATCAGATCGAGGTGCGAAATGGTGGGCAGCTCGACCTCCGCGGAAAGCCCATGACGGCCTGGCTTCGAGACGACATCCCATCGGGCTGGTTGCCCGGCGACTCGGTGGTGATGGCCCCAATCGGAAAGGGGCAATTTGACAAGGAGGACTTTGAGATGGCGACGTGGACTGCCCCCAATGCCGCCGCGGTGGAACTCGTCGACGGCCGGTCCATCCTCGCCGAGACGATCAGCCTCGACCGGACGATCGTGATCGACGAAGTTTCCCGCATCCTGTTCCACAAGGGTGCCGGCAAGCAAGTCCTCAAGCATTTGGCAATCAGGAATGGCGGCAGGGAGGGCGAAATCGGCTTCTACCCGATCCATTTTCACCAGAACGGGAATGCCAGTCGCGGGTCGCTGATCGAAGGTGTGATAGTGCAAGGAGGGCGCAACCACGCCTTCGTCCCTCATGCCTCCCATGGGATCAGCTTCAACGACTGCGTCGCATTCGACACGGTCGGGGAGGCATTCTGGTGGGACCCGCCGCCCGAGGCACGCAGCCCGGTCAACAATTCCGACGACACCACCTGGCAACACTGCCTGGCCGCCTACGTGTCGCCTTCGGATGACCGGGGATATCGACTCACCGCATTCATGATGGGCGCCGGCTCTGGCAACAAATGCATCGACTGCACGGCCGTCGGCGTGCAGGGCCAGAAGGACTCTTCCGGCTTCATGTGGCCTGAGGACGCAAACGACAACATCGGCGGGACCGTCTGGACCTTCGAGGGATGCGTGTCGCACAACAACCAGGCCCAGGGGATATTCACCTGGCAGAACGACAGCGGATCGCACCCGATCCGGGATTTCGTCGCCTACCGAAACGGTGACACCGGGATCGACCACGGTGCATACGTGAATCGCTACCGGTACTCGGACCTGACCCTTTCGGAGAACGGCTCCTACTCAATCCAATCGCATGCCGTCGGCCGCGGCGAGCCGATCATCTTCGAAAACGTGATCGCATCCGAGCCGCTCTTCATCGGCAAGCACGTCCTGGAGGGAAGTCCGGTCATATACGACCACGTGGCCGTGCCGTCGGTCGTCGTGGACGAGAAGACCGACGATGGAGAGACGAAATCGACCCAGATCTTCCTGGATTGCGGGTTGCAACCCTCCGACTTCGACCTCCGTTCCGTGGCGAAGGGAACGGTGATCGAGATCCGTCAAGGAGACGCTCTGATCCATCGATGGGATGGCGGCTGGCAATAGCGGGTTATCGGCCCCATCGAATATACGATCTGCCAGGTGTTCGAGTCCCTAGAGACTCTCGTAGACCTCCTGACCCGACCCGAGTTCCTGGTCGGGTTCGTCGCAGGTTGTATTGCATTGGGGATTGTCTTCGTGGCGACGACCCAGGATCCCGAGCCGGCGTGGTGGGGTATTTGCCTGGCCACCACAGCCGCAGTGATCATCGAGCTGCTGGGCGATCGCCGGCTCGGCTTGGTCGTCGGGTGGGCGCTGCTGGCCGTCGGAGGCTGGCTCCTGGGCCGTGAGGACAACCACGAGCTGGTCGGCTGGACAACGGTGGCCGTGGGTGCAATCGCCATCGCCTGGCGTGGTGGACTCCACTCGAATTGGGTGATTCTTGTCACACCGATCGCCGTGGTCGGCATTGGGCACGCCCTATCGCGATGGTGGGGGCGTCTGCCGCACACGCTGATAGGGCCGATGTTCGCCATAACCGCCTTCGGCATCTGGGTGACTGTCCCCGAGACGGAGATGGCCCGGATCCTCCTGGGGGTATCCATCCCCTTGGCATTGCCGACTCTGAAGCCACTCGGCGCTCGCCTTTCCTCCGCTGGTGCCTTCGCGTTGGCGGGCGTCGTGGTCTGGGTGGTCGCCATCGGCGGGGAGCAGAGGGGGGCATCGATCATCGGTGGCTGGGCGTCGATCGGCGCTCTTGCTCTCCTCCCATTCACTCAGGGAGCCAACCGCTTCCTCGAAAGGCAACGATGGCTCGCACTCGGGCTCCACGCAGTGCTGGTATTCCTCACCGCCAGAGTCATCGGGTTGTGGACAGCACCGGAGTTGGCAATCGTCGCCGTGTGCGGGCTCGGGGCACTCGCATATTTCTGCCTTGGGATGTTCCTGACCCAGGATGCCGACGCCACGGTTGGATGACCGGCACCGCCGGGTAAGTTGAGTCGTCCACCGAGCTATCGAAAGGGGAGAATCGCTTGGGCCCGACGCCGGAGATAAGCGTGGTGATGCCCTTTCGAGACGAGGCCACCCACATTGCAGAGCAGCTGGCTGCCCTATCGGCCCAGGAGACCGAAGTGAGCTGGGAAATGGTGGCAGTCGACAACGGCTCCCGCGACCAGAGCCGTCGGATCGTCGAAAGCTTCAGGAGTCGGCTCCCATCCCTCCGGCTGGTCACTGAGGAATCCCAATTCGGCCCGGCCGCCGCTCGCAACGCCGGGGTGGCCCAGGCAGCAGGCGACATCGTGTTGCATTGTGATGCCGACGACGTGGTGGCTCCGGGGTGGATTCAGGCACTGTCATCGGCCACAAGGGCAACCGGCTTCGCACACGGTCATAGGGAGCTCGACAAGCTCAACTCGCCCCGGGTGCGCGGGGCTCGTCCCGGCTCGGGTCACGAGAAGCCGCCGCCGGAGCATTTCCTACCGGTTGCCGGCACCAACAACCTCGGTGTTCGCCGTAGCCTTCATGACGAGATGGGAGGCTTCGACACGACCTTCTTTTCGCTGTCCGACGTGGACTTCGTCTGGCGAGCCCAACTGTGCGGAGCCCGTCTCGTTGAAGCCGATGATGCGGTGGTGCATTACCGATACCCACAAACGCCAACTGCCTTGTTCCGCCAGTCCCGTTCTTACGCCATCGGCACCGTGCGATTGAACCGACGATATGGGGATCATGGTCTCACCCCCACCAACTGGAGATATGAGGCAAGACGGTGGGTGATCGAATTGGCTACCGTCTATCACTTGCTTCTCCCAACCCGCAGGGCGCGCTGGATGTGGCGACTTGGATACCGGGTGGGGACGGTGCAGGGATGGCTTCGAGAACGTCCGAGGCCATACGCTCCCGGCAATCCATGACACAGTCCAGCCTCACGGCGATCATCACGACACACAACCGGCCAGAGTTGCTGCAAATGGCTTTGGAGAGTGTTCAATCCCAGACCGTGCCGGTCGAGCTGATCGTGGTTGATGACGGCTCACAACCGGCGGTGAATGCGAACGAAGTGCCGCCAGGGACGTCGGTGGTGCGGCACGAAATCGCCAAGGGGGCTGGCGCAGCCCGCAATTTCGGTGTTCGAAAGGCTCAGACCGAATGGGTCGCGTTCCTCGACGACGATGACATCTGGCTGCCGGAGAAAGCTGAGGCCGTACTGGAGGCGGTGGGCCAATTCCCGCATTCAAACGTGATATTCCACAGCTCGTCGCATCACCCTTCGAATCGATCGCAGGCGACACGGATGCTCACCGACCCACTAAGCCGAATGTTGCACGAGCAACCGCCCCATATCTCCGGGGTTGCGGTGCGCAAGGATCTTCATCTCGAGGTGCCCTTCGATGAGACGATCTGGGCCACCGAGGATCTCGATTACCTGATCCGGTTGGCGCATCTCGCTCCGTGGGCCGAGATAAGGCGAGATTTGACCCAGCACATGGACCCTGGTCTCGAGGGGAGTGCCATCGACATGGAGTCCAGAATCGAAGGTCGCTTGGATCTGATGGAACGACACGGTGATTTGATCAGGAACGATCCGACCGCACACAGCTTCTACTACGTGCGCCTCGGGTATCAGTATCGGAGGGGCCGTCACTTTGCGGAAGCCCGCTCCTGCTTCGCAAAGGCTGTGAGGCTCAAACCGACCAGTGGCCTGGCGTGGCGGGGCCTTGTGAGGGTCCTCTTCTCCTGACCCGACTCGGTCAATAGCCGCCCAGGATGCCTTCCCTCCTGGCGAACTGGAGTGATCGGGCGAAAAGCCACATGCCGACGCCTAGCGTCACGACGTTGAAGACGGCCAGGACCCAGACCGCCGTCCCAAAGTCGATGGTGAAGGTGCCGGGGTCCTCCATCAGAACCGTCCGCGCCGCCGAGATGACATAGGTATGCGGGATCGTGTAGCTCAGGGCCTTGAGCCATCCGGGGAGCTGATCGACCGAGAAGAGAGCCCCGCCGAGGAGGGAAGATGCCAGACCGTACAGGGTCAACACCGGTTGGGATCTCTTGGCCACGACCATCAGGCTGGCGGCGAGGATCCCGACCGCGGTGCTGGCGCCGATGCCAAGGATCACCAACACCGTGAACTCCGGGACCCCGCCTAGGAGGAAGTGACCGCCGAGCAAGGCGGCGATGACAAGGACCAGCACTCCGTTGACCGCACCGAGAAGAGTCCTGTATGTGTTCAGGGCCACCGGCAGGAACAGCCAGGGAACCGGCTCGGCCAGGATCAGCTCGAACTGGCCGCGGTTCTGTGATCGCTGTAATGCATAGCCAAACCCGGACAGTGCAGACTGGAGGATGACCGTGACACCGATGCCAATGGACGCGAAGGTGAAGTAGTCGCCGCCCACTTTGTCCGAATTACCCACCAACTCACCGATGAAGAAGTAGGCAAGCATGGGCACGAACAAACCGAGCTCACTGAGGAGGAATGCGAGTGGGTAGGCGAACTCCTCCACCCAGTCGAGTCGAAAGAAGGCGCTGGTCAGAGTTCGCGCGCCACGCATGCGCCCTCCGGTGATTCGATGAATGCCCCGCTTGATCCGGTAGGTCGCCGCGCTCACGACTCACGTCCGTCATCGGCTACGCCGTACACATTGGCGAGCACCTCCCGCAGCGGCTGGTGAACCTCACGTGTGGTCAACAGCTGATCGAGATGCCCCGAGATACTCCCAAGCACCGGCCCGACGCTGGCTCCGTGTGTCAGAGTCACCTGGACCGATGACCCTTCGAACTGGAGGCTCTCGACCGACGGTGCCGAGCGGATGGACGCTGACGCGAGCCTGGCTGAGTCCTCGCTCAGGAACACCATCTCCCATACAGTCCGATCCAGCTTTGCCCTGAGGTTGTCGAGATCGCCATCAAATAGAACCTCGCCTCTATGCAGGAGGAGGACATGGGAATGGAGCGCCTCGATCTCATCGAGACGGTGCGAGCTGACGATGGCCGCCAGATTCCTCTCTTTGACGACCGAGGTGATGAGATTGATGATCGCCAGCGAGGCCACGGGGTCGACCGAAGCGGTGGGCTCGTCCAGGATGAGCAAGTTTGGCTTGTGCAGCAATGCCCGGGCCAGCTGCAGCCGTGCTTTCATTCCAGCGGACGACGCCAGCACCGCGTTGTTCTTGGCATGTGTCAGGTCGACCAGATCAAGGGCCTCGTCCACCGCAGTCTCCAGCTCGACACCCGACAGGCCATGGAGCCTGCCGTGGAAACGGAGGTTCTCGGCACACGTATGACGTTGGAAGAGCGTTTGGTCAGAAGTGGGCATCCACCCCACCTGTCGTCTTATATCGAGTGACTCGCTGACCACGTCGCGACCCAACACGAGCGCCCTCCCGGTGCTTGGAGTGGTCAGACCCATCAGGATTCGAAAAAGCGTGGTCTTGCCCGCACCATTGGGGCCCACCAGCGCGCAGACCTCTCCAGACTCGACACGGAAGGTAACGTCTTTCAAAGCCTGAATCTCCTCGGAGATTGGGCTCCGCACCAGGAGACGCAGCCAGCCCGGAGCAGGCGCGAACACCTTGCTCACATCCTCGATGGAGATGGCCGCCGGCTGCTCCTGGATCATGGGCCGTCGTACTCGCCGATGCGGCGCCTCACTGCTTCCTCGAGGCGAAGGCCACCACGCAGACGAGGGCGAAAGAAGGTGAAAGAGTCGGATAACTGAATCGGGTAACGATGTATCAAATAGGGATCCGGATGTGCGGCGGGGCGAGGAGTGCCGGCCAACACCGCTGTTCGATAGTGCTCTCTGATGACACCATCAGCCATTTCCGACCAATAGCCCCAGGGGTAGGCAAAGTGGGAAGGATCCACCCCGAGACGATCCCGGATCAAGGTATCGGAGGTCGAGATCTCATGCTCGACCTGACTTCTGGTCGCATTGCGCAAGTCGAGATGTGTGTGCGTGTGGGCCCCTACTGACATCAAACCCCCTCTCAGCATCTCGCCAACATGATCCCATGAAAGTGGCTCGGCGCCGGTATCGGGGCCCAGCGAGCGCCCGGTCTCGACGGATTCGGTTGCGAGATACAGGACGAAAGGAAACCCATGCTCGACGAGGATCGGGAAGGCGCGCTCATACGTGTCGAGGTATCCGTCGTCGAAAGTGAGCACCACTAGATTCTCCGAGCCCGGCCGGTCCCAGCCAGCCAGAGCTGTGTCCATGTCGACCACGCTTCGACTGGCGGCGAGCCAGTCCATCTGTCTCACGAAGTCCTCGAGCGTGACCTCCATCTGTCGACCGAGGCCCGCTTCCACCTGGTGGTAGATGAGGACACGCGGTCCCTTGGGCCTGGGAAAGAGAAGATCGGCCGTGGCAAAGACCACCTTGCCCCCTGTTCGGATGAGAGACATCGCGGTTCAGCGAGTGCCGGCCGGTGCCGCCGTCATCTCCTCGTCGGTGAGGACCTGGAAGGGGAGAAGCCCCGCACCCTGGAAGACCGCAAGGTTCGCCCGGCGACTCAGAGCCGGGTCGGGAACCCACTCCGAGATCTTCTTCGACCGCTTCGAGCCAGATGCCGAGCTGCTGTTGAGCGACAAACCGATCAGCAAGCCCAGGCGAGCCTCGAAGTCCTGAACGTCGGCGATCCGATTCTCCAATATGGCGCCCTGCTCCACGTCACCGCGGGTCGCTGCCGCACGCTGATTGCGATCGAGCTCCTCGATGACCCGACGCGTCAGGCCCCCGAGCAGAGTCTCGATCTTGTCGCGATTGAACCAATCGGCAGAGGCGAGGATCTGGCAGGTTCCTCCCTCACTCTGGATCTGCCAGACGAAGGGCTCGCCCCTCGTCCGGTTGAGATGACGTCTGAAGAACTGCTCCGAGAGCCACTCGTCAATGGTCTGTTCGCCTCGGGGCGATCTCGTGCCGAGCACTCGCTCCACCTCATGAATCACGGCCCGTGCGGTTGCGGGCTCCAATTCGCGGTTGAGCTCTTGCGCCAGCCACATCCCCACTGAAGGCCGCTCCGGTGTCGGTTGAAGGGGGAGAAACCCGTCGCTGACTATCAACTCGACCAGATCGTCCGAATAGTCGCTCTGGCCCTGCGGCGCCGACATCAGGTCCTCCACCCTGGTGACCAGATAGTCGGCGACAGCCTCATAGGCCTCGCTCGGCCTCGCCCCGGCCAGGGCAGACAGAAGCTCATTCCCGAAGTCTTCGTCGTTGGGCGGAGCCTGCTCTTGGTCCGGCTGGACTCGGTCGGCGAGCTCGCGCAAGGACCGCTGGGGCACCGGCGGAACCTCATCCTGGGCCGGCGAGTACTTGCTGAGCCTGGTCAACGGGGAAAGCACAGGTGCCGTCTGGCCACCGGAGGCTGGAGGCGCCGACCAACTCGGCACTTCGGGTCGATCGCGGCGAGTGGAAGCGACTCGTTCCGACTTCTGGAGGAACACAGCACCGAGCATCGAGACCTGTCGCTGTCGAACATCGGCGAGGACGGAATTCACCTGTGGGATCGTGGACCGGCCCGGGCTCACGACCAGGAGGCTCCTCATGATGCGCTGCATGGTCACCTGAGCACCGGTGGAGGAGATGTCTCCGGCGGAGACCAGGACAACGTCGAATTGACCGGACGCACGTTCGATGAAGGCCCTGAACTGACGGCCGGCCAGCGCGTCTCCAGGTGACTGTATCCGTGGACCGGTAGGGATCACGCCCAGACCCTGTCTGATCGGTATCGCCGATTGGAGGACGGTGTCCATTTCCAGGTTGAACGCCGGTGAGTCCGGGTTCAGCTTGAGCACCTCGGAGAGGGCCGGGCCACCCACTGCGTACTCGCCCAGAGCCGAGTCGCTGACGAAATCGGCGTCAATGAGCAGAACCGATGATCCGGCGCTCGCCATGGACACTGCCAGATCCACTGCCAGGGCATGGAGATTCTGCGATGGGACATTGTCCCCGGTTATCGCCAGAGTGCCACCCGTCGAGGGGAGCTGAGCCTCGACCACCGCCCGCAGGGCCTGGATCGCGACCTTTCTCGGACTTCCCTGATCCGCGTCGTACCAGGCCTCGACGACATTGGCGGCCACCCGTCGAGTCGGCACGTCGGCCACCACCGGTATGTCGATGTCCTCCGGCAGCCACACCGGCTTCCGGGCCCGGGTGATGGACACTACCGCAAAGAGGGCGAGTAGCAGGCCACCGATGAGGCCGATGAAGCCGTTGAGGATCGGGTCTGGAGCCTGGTCGGAGAGATCGTCGAATTCCGCAGGCTGGATCAAGCCGAACTGGGTCACGCCAAGCTTGCGAAGGAACAATGTCTCGTACTTGTTGAGAAGCAGTGTCCGGGCATTTTGCAGGGTGCTCAGCTGGAACTGGTCGGTTACCGACATCTGAGGCGTGTCGATCGGGGGAAGCGCCGCCTTCTCAACCGTGAGGCCTTGTAGGGCGGTCTCCAGGTCGGTGATGTTCTGCCGGATCGTCTCACGCTCCAACTGGGTGGGAGCCGTCACCGCCTGGACCCGAAGCTGGATCAAGGTGCCGGTAAAGGCCTGTATCTGCTGATCGAGGAAGTTGTGTTTAGCAACCAGATCCTCCGAGGCAGGCGCCTGGGAGTCCTGGATCGTCTGGATCTGCTGGTCGAGCTCTCTGGCCTGACCGAGGACCTGGGTCAAGGCGGTGTCGACGTCGGGGTCGATCCGCGGGTCAATGGCCTTGTAGGCGTCGAGGAGCGCTACGGCCTTGGCCTGCGCATCCGCCTTCGAATCGCCCATCGCGCTGAAGCGGACTTCGGTCGACGTCGGGTCGATCTCGATATTCGAAGTGGGATCCTCGAGGAGAAGGTCGCTGGCGGCAAAAGTGGCGGCGTCCAGGACCGACTGTATCCGGTCGGTGACATCGGATATCACCTCACCCTCCTGGGGCTCGAATCTGATCGCGATCACGGCCTGGACCTCGTTGCCCCGCTGGGCGTTGGACACACCGGTGAAGTACCAGCCCGCGAGAAAACCGAGAAGGGCGATGACGATGATCAATATCCAGCGGTCGCGCAGGACGCGCGATAGGCGATTCAGCTCCATGAGGAAGTGAGGCGGGTCCCGGCCTCATCGACTTCGGTGGCACCGTTCAAATGCCCACCGGCCAGGAGGCTGAGCAACTCGATCACCTTGTGTCTCTGGCCTGCCTGGGCCGCCTCCTCCAAGTCCGCCACCGTGCTGGCCACGACCCCGGCCGCCGGATGACCCAGCTTGACCTCGAATATCTTTGGATTGACGGTCATGTCCATCGGCCCGGTCGCCAGTATCTCGTTCAGCTTCTCACCTGGGCGCCTGCCCGTGTAGAGGATCTCGATGTCCTTGTCCGGTGTCAAGCCGGAGAGCCTGATCAGACGTCGGGCCAGGGCCTCGATTCGGACCGGCTCACCCATGTCGAGGAGGAAGATCTCCGACCCCTCCGCCATGGCACCGGCCTGGAGCACCAGCTGCACCGCTTCATCGACAGTCATGAAATATCGAGTCATCTGAGGGTCGGTCACCGTGACCGGGCCCCCCGCCTGGATTTGGCTGACAAAGGTGGGGATCACACTTCCCCGGCTCCCGAGCACATTGCCAAACCGGACTGCGGAGTACGCGCATTCATCACGGCGCTCACCAGCAACCCTCACCATCAACTCGGCCACTCTCTTGCTTGCACCCATGACGCTGGTTGGATCGACAGCTTTGTCCGTGGAGATGAGCACAAAATGCTGCATCCCATTTCTCGATCCTGCTTCGATCACATTGCGGGTACCCACGACGTTGGCCATCACGGCCTCCTCTGGATGCTCCTCGAGCACGGGCACATGCTTGAGAGCGGCAGCGTGAAAGACCACATGGGGCTTGATTCTGTCAAAAGTCCGAAGCAATGTGGTGGCGTCGCGGACGTCGCCGAGGACGGACGTCGCCCCCCCACGCCACCGAAGCTGTGCCTCGTGGAGAAGGGTTTCATCACGATCCAAGGCCCATACCCCATCGGGTCTGTAGTCCAGCACTTGACGCACGATCTCCGACCCGATGGAGCCGCCGCCCCCCGAGACGAGCACACGCTTGCCCTTGATCATCTCCGCAACCGCCGACATGTCGGTGGCGACGGGCGATCGAACCAGGAGATCCTCGACTCTGATGTCGCGGACGTCGAGCGGTGCCTGGTGATTGGTCATGACCTCGGAAGCTGCCGGGAGGATGCGCAGCCTCACCTCGATGTCGAAACAACGATCAACGACCTCTCTCGAGGTCTTGAGGCTCCCACCCGCCACGACGACCTGGTCGATCTCGAAGCGCTCGACCACGGAGTCGATCTCGGAAAGCTTGCCCAGGATGGGCAGCCCGGCAAAGAGCCTGACGGTCTCGGGCTCCTCATCCAGGGCGGACAAGAAGCCGATCACCCGGCCACCGCCATCGATCTCGTGGGCCCGCCGGGCAAAGGCCGCCCCGTCGGCTCCAACACCCACTATCAGGATCCGCGAGGAATCCCCATACTTCCGAAAGGAAAACAGCCGCGAGCGAAACCGCACCAAACCCATCATCAGAACCGACAGGAGGCCGCCGACCAGGATGACCGAATACGGGATCACCACACCGATCGTGCGTAACCACTGCCCGATTGCGAACACGGCGATAACGGCTCCGGCGTTCGCCAGGACCACACGCACCGCCTCGTTCATGCTGGCGTGCTCCCACACGTGCCCGTAGGCACCGGTGAGCGCGTTGGCGACGATGTGAAGAGTCACGATCAGCGGCATCACGACCAGCAGATCGATCCAATAACCACGAGGATCGACGATGAGCGAATCCAGCATCCTGAAGGCCAAGCCAACCGAGTAGGACAAGATGACGACCATCACGTCCAACAAGGCGAATGCTATGTCTGCTCTGATTCTGGACGCCACGACCGAGACAGAATGCCTCGGGGCGCCCGGTTCCCCATTAGGACCACCCGACACAGAAGCCTCCCACGCTCCCGATTCCAAGGGGACATCCTATCAGGAGTTGGTCGACACTGAAAGTGCCTCTTTGAGCACTGACAGTGGGGATGGGCTTCCCGACCTATTGACAGGCATAGGGGGTAGCGACGGGAATGACAAGGCTTGGCCGATGGATACCATCGCGCCTTCGAACGCAATCAGAGAGGGTTGGGAATGAGAGTCCTGGTGACGGGTGCGGCCGGGTTCCTGGGGAAACACGTGGCACGCCATTTTGCGAGCAAAGGGTGGGAGGTCACCGGGTTCGACGTGTCGATGTTCGCCGCGGATGGAATCGATCCCTTCCAGGGTGACTTCACCGAAGGCAACTCGATCGAGCAAGCGGCCGCGGGTGCTGACGTGATCGTTCACATCGGTGCCATTGGTGACGTCTATCTGGCCGGCGAGCAGCCATCGCTGGCAGCGGATGTGAACGTAGTGGGCACCGCAAACGTGTTGGAGGCAGCAGTGCGACACGAGGCACGCGTTGTCTATGCATCGACGTGGGAGGTTTACGGCGAGCCCGTGCGCCAACCGATCGACGAGACCCACCCGACCATGCCCGACCACCCGTACAGCATCACCAAGCTCGCCGGCGAGTCCTTGGTCCTGTCGGCGGCACACCTGCGGGGAGTCCCCGCAATGGCATTGAGATTGGGGACCGCCTATGGGTCCGGTCTTCGGCCCAACTCGGTCTTTCGAATCTTCATCGACCGTGCCCGAGACGGCAAGCCGATCACAATTCAAGGTGACGGCTCTCAGGGAAGACAGTTCACTCACGCGAGTGACATCGCCCGCGCCTTTGAGTTGGCGGCGCGATCGGACATGAGTGGCATGGCCATCA
The DNA here is from genome assembly GCA_963730285.1 of uncultured Actinomycetes bacterium. Classification (GTDB taxonomy): domain Bacteria; phylum Actinomycetota; class Acidimicrobiia; order Spongiisociales; family ZC4RG35; genus JARDZU01. The sequence continues at coordinate 44,921 of CAVSQY010000001.1, forward strand.
ATGTCGTGGCTCCCGAGACCACGTCGATCAAGAATCTGGCCGAGGCTGTCGTCAAGAGGTTCCCGACCGAGCTGACATTTGGCGAGCCACGCCCCGGCGACGTCCCGCCGGCAATCGTATCGGCGGAGCGGGCCCGGGAAGTGCTCGGTTGGACCGCCGAGATGCCGTTCGATCGCGGTCTGGACGAATTGGTAGCGAGTGTCACAGGAGAAGTCTGAGCGGAAAAAGATCCTGGTCCTGATCAAGGGCCTTGGCATAGGCGGGGCCGAGCGGCTGATCGCCGACGGCGCCACCTTCTGGGACCGGTCGAGGTTCGAATATCACGTCGCATTCCTCCTTCCCCACAAGGATCAGCTGGTTCGAGAGCTGGAGGACCAAGGGATCGAGGTCAGCTCCCTCGGAGGAGTGAAGCCGAACCTCACGTTGGGCGCCATCATGAGACTCCGGTCCCTGATCAAGACGTGGCGGCCCGATGTCGTGCATGCTCATCTGCCCTCGGCAGGAATACTTGCCCGCATCTTGTTCCACGGCCCGGTGGTCTACACGGAGCACAACCTGGCGGATTCCTATCGCTGGCCGACCGGCTGGGTCAACCGCCTCACCTACGGCCGGAACACCGCGACCATCGCGGTGTCCGAGGCCGTGGCAGTCAGCCTCGAGGGGTTTCCTGGACCGAGACCGCAGGTGGTGCCAAACGGTGTTTCGGTGACGATCGGCGAGTCCGAGATCAACACAGTTCGAGAGGAGCTGGGGTTGGAGCCGAACCAGCCTCTCGTGGTCCACGTGGGCAACATCAGGCCTCACAAGGGTCACTCCAATCTGATCGCTGCGACCGCGAAGCTGAACGCCGAGCGGCCCGAGGTGCGAGTCGTGTCAATAGGGGCCGAGAAGAACCCGGGCGATCTGGCCAGAGTCCGCGGCGAAGCCGAAGATGCCGGGGTGTCATCCGTCCTTCGATTCCTCGGTAGGCGCCTCAATGCCCAAGCATTCATCGCCGCGGCAGATGTCTTCGCCAATCCCGCCGATGTCGAGGGGCTCCCGGTGGTGATTCTGGAGGCACTTGCCCTCGCTCGCCCGGTCGTCGCGACTGCTGTGGGCGGTGTGCCGTCGGTTGTCATCGACGGCGTCACAGGGAGACTGGTGCCGCCAGGCGACCCCGAGGCCCTGGCCAGGGGGATCCTCGAGGCCATTGACTCCCCGGAGGCGAGCGGATGGGGCCGGGCGGGTAATGACCTGGTGTCGAGAGAGCATGGGACCGACCGCATGATCCAGTCCTACGAGAAGGTCTACGAGGAGGTCACCAATGGTTGATCTCGACGTCCGACCGGCGACACCGGCCGACACTCCGGCGATCCTCGACCTCCTGAAGGCTGCGCTAGGCGAGAGCCCTCTTCTGAGAAGGACGCCGGAGCTGTGGGAATGGAAACATCACTCAAGTCCTTTTGGTGAATCGATCGTCCTCCTCGCCTGCTCGGGTGATCGGCTTGCCGGCGTTCGTGCCTTCATGCGTTGGGAGCTGAGGACATCGGAAGGGAGACTGATCCGCTGCGTCCGCCCCGTCGACACGGCTACACATCCGGACTTCACGCGACGGGGGATCTTTCGTCGGCTGACCGAAGAAGCCCTCGAGGTGGCGCGCGAGGATCGCGTGGACCTCGTTTTCAACACTCCGAATCCGAAGTCGGCGGCGGGATATCTGACGATGGGCTGGCGGGAGGTGGGTTGGATCGGGGCCCAAATTCGCCCGCATCTGGGACGGTCGGTGCGCCCGGTCGGCGCCAATCCTCCGGAGTTAGCAGCCGTTCTCCCCATTGCCCAGCCATTCGAACCGCCGGGACATCCGACCCGACCGGGGCGCGGGCTTCGAACCGACCGCACCCGGGCCTATCAGCTTTGGAGGTTCACCGGCCATCCTCGCGTACGCTATGGGACGGTGGGTGAGCGCGAAACTACGGCTGTGGTGAGGACAGGCATCAGAAACGGGAGGACAGAACTGGTCCTCGCCGACCTGCTCGGTAAGCCCGACAGCGGAGTCGTGAGGCGATTGGCCCGCCATAGCCAGGCTGCATACGTCGGCGGCTTCTTCTCCACGGGCTCGCCGGAACGTCGGGCAGCGATTCGCGCCGGGATGATCCCGGTGCCGGTGCGGTCGCTTCGCTTGGTGGCCCGCCCCTTTTCCGACCTGGATGTCGACGTCTTCGACCTTGGCGAGTGGGACCTCGCCGTCAGCGACCTGGAGCTGCTGTGAAGGGCGAATCGGGCTATTGGGTGGCGGTCGGCGTGGCCGCCATCGGATTGGCAGCGGTGGTGGCCTCAGGCCTGACCGGCGCGGCAGTCCTGATCCTGGCTGCCCTAGGCACGTTGATGATGGCCGCGGTCGGGTCCTGGATGCAGCGGCCAGTCGATGCAAGCTGGCTGCAAACGTGGGTGACCCTCGGTTTCATCGCAAAGGTGGGAGGGGCATTCGCCCGCTACTTCATGGTCCAGTTCATCTATGGGGGGATCGGCGACTCGCTTCGCTATTACTCGGTGGGGATCGACCTTGCCGCGATCTGGCGTCAAGGCCACATCCCCGCGCTGACCGGCTCGGGATCGTTTGGGACTCAGGTCGTGGAAGCAGTCACCGGTGGTTTGTTTGCCATCTTCACCCCGGACCTGCTCGGCGGGTTCGTCATCTACAGCATGTTCTCGTTCCTCGGGCAACTTGGGCTGTACGCCGCATTTCGTCGCTGGGCAGAGCCGCACCAGCTGAAGCCCTATGCCTTCATCATCTTCTTCTTCCCGACATACGCCTTCTGGCCATCCAGCATTGGCAAAGATGCCTTGATCATCATGTTCCTGGGCTTCTGCGCATACTCGATCGCGAGGTTGCTGGAGGGCTTTGAGCTCCGGTGGATCGCCCCGGTCGCTCTCTCCATGGTCGGAATGGGCTTGATCAGAATCCACATCGCCGCACTGGTGGCCTTTGGCCTGGTCGGCGCACTCTTGGTCTCCAAGGTCAGAGTTGGCGCCAACTTCATGACGAGGAGCCGAAAATTCATAACGTTCGCCGGCGCCGCAGTCGCAGTCGTGATCGCGGTCCAGTTGATCCCACAGGTCGTCGGTCTCCAGCTCAATGACTTTGGAGACGTCACACCGTTTGCCAACGAGATAACTCGCCGGACTTCGGAGAGTGGGACCGTTGCCTCAGGGGCGCCCGTTAGCTCTATCGTCGATGTGCCAGGCGCCGTCGCATTGGTCCTCTTCCGCCCGTATATCTTCGAGGGCACCGAGCTACAGCACCTCCTCGCTGCCGCGGAGACGACGATCGTTCTGCTGCTGTTCGTTTGGAAGCTGCCCGCCATTCTGCGTAACTGGGGACGATGGCGAACCAATGCATATCTCGTGTTCTGCACCCTCTACACGCTTGCATTCGCCGTCGTATTCAGTGTTGTGAGGAATCTGGGCATCATCGCCCGGCAGAGAGGGCAGGTCCTCGGCTTGTTTCTCGCAATGGTGATCGGCCTGGGATGGAGTGAGTCGAAGAAAGCCAAGGCCGATCGGCTCGAGCTCGAAGCCAAAAACACGACTGATGCTGCCCGCCAAGCAACATGGGTGTGAAGCGCGCCCTCGACGTGGTGCTGGCGATGATCGCCCTGCTCATCCTCTCGCCAGTGCTGATCGTCATAGCCGCCCTGGTCTGGGTCAAGCTGGGAAGGCCCATCTTCTTCAAACAGGACCGACCGGGCCTCAACAGTCAGCCGTTCACATTGATCAAGTTCCGCACCATGGATCCCCAGGACGACGGCCCCAACGATGGCTCCTCGGACGAGAAGCGGTTGAGCTCATTCGGGTCGCAACTCCGAAGCACGAGCCTCGATGAGCTGCCTGAGTTGTGGAATGTCTTGAGAGGTGACATGAGTTTGGTTGGGCCGCGGCCGCTATTGATGCAGTATCTGCCCCTCTACACGCCCCGTCAGAGCCTCAGACATCGGGTGAGACCTGGCATCACCGGTTGGGCTCAGATCAATGGCCGAAACTCCACCCCGTGGGATGAGCGACTCGAGATGGACGTCTGGTATGCGGAGAACCGCTCGATGTGGCTGGACATGAAGATCCTGGCCCTGACCATTCCGCGTGCCATGCGGCGAGCCGACGTCGCACAGGAAGGCCGGGCCACGGTCGACTACTTCACCGGTTCGGAATGACCTCGAGGCTGGCATTCGCCGGAGATCGCCAAGTGGCGGTGGATTGCCTCGCCTTCCTCCTGGACAACGGTGTCGAGCCTCTCGCACTTCTCGTCTCGTCCGACAAGAGACAGAGTCACGCAGCCGCCCTGCGGGAGATGTCCCAACTCTCCCCCCAACATGTCCTGACCGGCACCGAATTTCGACAACCGGAAGGGGTCGAGCTGCTGAAGAGCATGAATCTCGACTACATCATCGGGATCCATTTCCCCTATGTCTTCCCCAATGAGCTCCTCGAAGTGCCCCGGATCGGCGTCCTCAACCTCCACCCGGCGCTCCTCCCCTTCAATCGCGGATGGCACACCCCGAGTTGGGCGATCCTCGATGGGACGCCGATTGGGGCAACACTTCATTTCATGGACGAGAAGGTCGACACGGGCGACATCGTCGCCCAAGCCCAGTTGGAGGTACTCCCAGGGGACACTGCCAACACCCTGTACCAACGGCTCCTCCGGCTCGAGGTAGACCTGTTCGCGGCGAGTTGGCCGTTACTCGCCTCGGGTGACCCGCCTCACACCCGACAATCGATCGAGGAAGGCACGAGCCATGACCGATCGGAGTTGGGAACGGACGGGATTCGCCGATTGAACATGACTGAGACGACCGAGGTCGGCCAACTGCTCCGGCGACTCCGGGCTTTGACGACCAACGATATCTCGGAGGCTGCCTACTTCGAGGAGGATGGCAGGCGATACCTGGTTCGGGTCGAGATCGTGCCTGATGAGAGCGGCCCCGACAGCTAGCTCGGGCCCCAACGCGTTACCAGTGCGGGGTAGAGGTCTTTGGCAGCTGCGATGTCTGCATAAGTTCGCATCACCTTCTCGACGATCACTCGCTCGTCGAAATTGGCCTGTGCGATCTTGACGGATGCCTCTGCCATCGTCGCCCTCAGGGAAGGATCATCGACGAGTTGCGATAGCGCGCCACCGAGGGCATCGACGTCGCGAACCGGGAAGAGGAACCCATTGACCCCGTTCTCCACCACCTGACGGCATCCCCTTATATCACTGGCGACAACGGGCAAACCGGAGGCCGCCGCTTCCATGGCCGCCCGTGGGAAGCCCTCCCTATGGCTGGGTAGGACGAACACATCAAGTGCCTGATAGATACGGTCCACATCCTGACGCATGCCCAAGAGGCGCACCCCCCGTGCCTCGGCCCGGCGCAAGAGCTCCTCTGACACGGCGTCAGGCTTGTCCGGATCCTTCGGGCCGACGATGAAGACCACGCTCGTCGCGTCAAGCCGCTCTGACGCCATGATCAGCTCCGGCACTCCTTTCTCCTCGACCAGCCTCGCAACCAGCCCTATCGCTACCTGATCGGGCGCCAAACCCAGCTCGTGTCGAACTTCTCGTCTCACTTCGGGCGAAGCCTTGAACCGGGCCAGATCGACCCCGTTCCCGAGAAGCCTGAGCTTTCGCCTCGGCATGATCCGCCATCTATGGAGCAGAGCGAAGTCTTCGGGACTTTGCACCAATTCGGCATCAGAGAAGCGAGAAGCGATCCACTCCAGGGTGTACACCACCGCACGCTTCCACCAAGGGGAGTCCTCGGTGGCGTAGAGACCGTGAACCGTGTTGACCACGATCGGGACGCCGGCAAGTCGACCCAAGATCCGCCCATAGACACCCGGCTTCGGGTTGTGGGTGTGGAGGATGTCGGGTCTCTCGTCGCGGAGTACTCTCCAAAGCTGACGCACGGCCCGAATGTCGGCGAGGATGTCCATTCCGCGAGTCGACGACTCCAGCGGGACGTGCCGGATGCCCCTGCTTTCCAGGTCGACCACGAAATCCCCTGGAGCGCTTATTCCAATCGACTCACCCAGGTCCTCAGCCGCCTCCAACTGCGGAAGTAGGAGGTAGCGGAGACTCATGTCGACCGTGGTCAGGTGTGCGATCTTCAACGGATCGAGCCCCTGAGGAGAGTGTCATAACGATCGAGAGCGGTGTCCATGGTGAAGTCACGCAGGGCTCGCTGCTTTGCCTCGTGGCCCATCTCAGCCACTCGGGCGCGATCGACGACCGCCTCCTTCAACGCGTGAATGAGGGCCGACTCATCATTGGGCTGAAAGAGAGCACCCGAGACACCGTCGACCACCACTTCACGGGTCCCGCCGACATCACTGGCCACGGACATCACCCCTGCAGCGGCCGCTTCCATCAGTCCACCAGGCAGTCCTTCGGTCAGAGATGTCTGCACGATCACATCAGCCCAAGCGAGCTGTGGCCGAACATCGGGTAGGGACCCCACAAAGGTCACCCGGTCTTCCACAGCTCTCCGACGGGTCTCCATCCGCAAAGTCTCGCCTAGCGGGCCGGAGCCGACGAATCGCATCTCGATATCGGGAAGGGCGACCACTGCCGACAATGCCAACATCGGGTTCTTCTCCGAGCTCAAGCTTCCGATGAAGCCAACCCGGAGCCGGTCTCCCCTGACATCGCGTTTCACCTCGAAGAACTCGGCAGGGACTCCGGTTCGTGCCACGTCGATCCTCCCGGTCAGGCGCGGCTGCAGCTCGAGCAATTGACGTCGTGTCTCGCCGGAAACCGTCAGAACTTGGTCCATCCTCGTCAGCAAGAACCTGTTGATGCGACGCGACGAGGCCGAGTGGATCCAATAGAGCGGCTCGCCGATCGCGTTGTAGACCGAAGTGGTGCCCGGTGGCGTTCCGGCAAGCGCGCAATACCTCAGTGTTGCCCCACCATTGGCGAGTACCACGTCGACCGCTCGCTTCCTCAGCCGTTTGCGCAGCGCGAGGGCGATCCCTGGATCGAACCTACTTAGACGGCCAGAGCTCAGACTCTCCACCTCTAACCCGTTCTCCACCACAGCAGCGAGTGCCAGGACCTCCACGGCCCATCCGCGCTCCCCCAAGCCCTCTCGCAATCGATCCGCAAGCACCTCGGCGCCCCGACGCTGGTTGGTGGCGATCACGATCAGAAGCCGTGTCGCGTCCCTGTCATTTGCCCCCGTTGCCACCGGGTCAGGATGGCCGATGTTGGCTCCTGGTCAAGTCGGGGCTCGAGGAAATGCGAAGGATTCGGGGCAAAGGGGAATATTTGACGCTTCAACTACCTTCCTTCGGGGTGCAAGTAGTTGACAGTTCAAGGATTTCGAAGGAGGAAACCCAATGACATCTACCCGCACAGCACAAAGCACCCGTGTGCCGACGACCGGTACTTGGGAGATAGACCCCGCTCACAGCGACCTCAGGATCACTGCGCGCCACCTCATGGTGACCAAGGTCCGCGGGACGTTCGGCGAGATCTCCGGAACGATCGAAGTTGCCCAAGACCCCACCGATTCGGCCGTCAGCGTGGTGGCGCAGGCCGCATCGGTGACCACCGGCGCGTCTGACCGCGACAACCATCTCCGCTCCCCCGACTTTCTCGATGCCGAGCGCTATCCCGAGGTGACGTTTCGATCCACGGACGTGCGCCAAGATGGCGAGAGGTGGTCGTTGACCGGCGACCTCACCATCCGCGATGTCACGAGACCCGTCACATTCGCCCTCACCTTCGAAGGGATGGCAGCGGATCCGTTCGGCAACACCAAGGCAGCATTCACCGCTGTCGGCGAGATCGACCGCGAGGAGTGGGGTCTGAGCTGGAATGTGCCCTTGGAAGGTGGAGGTGTCTTGGTCTCCAAGAGGCTCCAGGTCGAGTTCGACGTCCAGGGCATCTTGGCCGGTTGACCAAACCGCGATGACATGAGCTGGGCCCGGCCATCGACCGGGCCCTTCTCCATGACCCAACGGACCTTGTGACGGTCGAGGGTTCCCCCAACACCTCCTAGTCTCCACCGCGCCGGCCGTGCCCCACGGTCGACGGGAGGAAGACATGGCTCAAACACAGAAGAGATTCAGGTCGGAGGTAGGCCATGTGCACGGTGCTTTTGGCTCCGACTTGTTCGGTCGCCGCGCAGAGGCCTTCGCCCGTTTCTTCGGGACGCCGCGATTCCTGATCGGGCAAACCATCCTCGTCGGAGTTTGGATCGCCGTCAACGCTGCCGCCGTGGCGCTGAGATGGGACCCATACCCGTTCATCCTCCTCAACCTCGCCTTCTCTCTCCAAGCTGCCTATGCCGCTCCTCTCATCCTCTTGGCGCAGACCCGTCAGGCTGACCGCGACAAGAGCCTCAGCGAGGCCGACATGCAGCATCGTGAGGATCTGGCCAAGGCCGCTCTCGAGCGACAGGAGATTGCCGCAACGCAAACCCGTCGCATGCATGAGCTACTGGAGGCAAACACCCGCCTCACGGAGAAGGTGGAGCAAATGACCGTCGAGATCCACCATCGGGTCGTGGCAACCGGCCACGGCGCCTAGCGGATATGTCCAAGGGGGGACGACCCCCCATATCCCTCAGTCACTCGACCGTCACCGTCTTGGCGAGATTCCTCGGCTTGTCGACATCCAAGCCCTTGGCGGTAGCCACGTAATAGGCCAGGAGCTGAAGCGGGATGACAGCGGTCACGGTGCAGAGGAGGTCAGGCCCGGCAGGGACCCGTATGACATGATCGGCCACCGTTCCCACGTCGGAGCCTTCTTCCGCCACGAGGACGATGGTCGCCCCCCGTGCCTTCATCTCCTCCATGTTGGACAAGGTCTTGGAGCGGACGTGGCTGTCGGTGGCCACACCTACCACCACCACACCCGGCTCGACGAGCGCAATCGGGCCGTGCTTCATCTCACCGGCGGCATAGCCCTCGGCGCGGACGTAGGCGATCTCTTTGAGCTTGAGGGCTCCCTCCATGGCCACCGCGAAGTCACCCGAGCGCCCCAAGAAGAAGAAATCGCGGGTCGCGGCGCAGAGATCGGCCACCTCCCTCACCTCGTCTGACTTTCCGAGAACCTTCTCGACGAGCTCGGGAAGTCTCATCATCTCCTTCACCTGCAGCTCGATGGCACCAGGGTCCATGGCGCCGCGAACCTGTGCCAGATGAAGACCAAGGAGTTGCATGGCGATCAATTGGGTGGTGAACGTCTTGGTAGCGGCAACGCCGATCTCAGGGCCGGCTCGTGTGTACAGGACGGCATCAGACTCACGGGCCAGGGCCGATTCGACGACATTTGACACACCAATGACCCGAGAGCCCTGGGCCCTGGCATACCGGGTGGCGGCCAGGGTGTCGATGGTCTCGCCCGATTGGCTGATCCCTATCACCAGAGAGCGGTCGTCGAGGACCGGATCCCGATATCGGAACTCGGAGGCGATGTCGATCTCGACGGGAAGGCGGGTCCAGCGCTCGATGGCGTATTTGGCCATCATCGCCGCATGGAACGAGGTCCCACACGCCACCACGAAGACCTTGTCGACATCGCGCAGGGATTGCGGCGAGACGCCCAACTCATCCAGGGTGACCCGCCCGGGATGCTCGACCCTCCCGGTGAGAGTGTCGGCGATGGCGTGTGGCTGTTCGAAGATCTCCTTGAGCATGAAGGTCGGATAACCGCCTCGCTCTGCTGCTTCGAGGTCCCACTCCACCGTTCGCCGATCGGGGACGACGGCGTTGCCATCGAGGTCGGTGACCCGCACCGCGTCAGCTCGAACCTCGACGATTCGGTCGTCATCGACCACCAGCATGTCGCGGGTGTGCTCTAGGAAGGCAGGGATGTCCGAAGCCAGGAAGTTCTCCCCGACCCCGGTTCCGACCACGAGAGGGGAGCCACGTCTGGCGCCGACCAGCAGACCAGGCTCGGAACGTCTCATCACCACCAGGGCCATCGCACCATCGCCGACATTCATGACTGTGCGAACCGCATCGGCCAAAGGGAGATCGGACATCTCCTCGATCATGTGGGCAACGACCTCGGTGTCGGTGTCACTCTCGAACTCGTGCCCCGACTCGACCAGCTTGGCCTTGAGCTCACCCCAATTCTCCAGAATCCCGTTGTGAACTACCACCACATCCCTGGTGCAGTCCAAATGGGGATGGGCGTTGTCGGTGTTCGGAGCGCCATGAGTCGCCCAGCGTGTGTGACCGATGCCCGTATGGGAGTCCCCCGGGGGCTCGCGATCGACCAGACGCTGGAGGTCGGAGATCCTCCCGGCCTGCTTTAGAACGGTCAACGAGTCACCGTGGTTGAGGGCAACCCCGGCCGAGTCATAACCTCGATATTCCAATCTGGCCAGACCCGGCATGAGAACGTCGATGACCTGACGCGGGCCGACGTAGCCGACTATTCCGCACATGTTTCAATCCTTTCGGTGCCGGGACAACCCTCAAATGATGATTCGGCTATCCCGTGGTGAATCTGGAACAGGCGCGTGCGATGGGGCCGAAAATGGCACTCATGGGACCGAGTCTCTGTTCCGGTGTCGCCACCGGGCTTTTCCACGCTCCTGTCGACCTGAGCAGGCCGGGAAGGCATCCGCCGAATGTTTCGATGACCTTCCTCCTCGTCACCTCGCCCACGGGCGAGGCCTGGCGCTTGTGTGATATCGCACGCTTTCTCGGGTCTCGGTCAAACCTCCCTCATCGACGACTCTGTCACTCTCGACAGCAGATCAGCGTAGTGCCTGGCGGACTCTTGGCTAGCGGCTTCCACCATTATGCGAATCAAGGGCTCGGTTCCCGAGGCCCTGACCAGGACCCGCCCCTCTTCGCCAAGCTCTTCCTCCACTGCGCTCACTTCGTCCCAAAGTTCAGCCGCCGCCTCCAGGCTGGCCCCCCGCGCCACGCGAACGTTCTGAAGGATCTGGGGGTATTCGGTGATCGACTCTGCCCTCAGTTGGCGCAGCTCCTTGCCAGTGCCGGCGACCACATCGAGTAGCCGGACCGCGGTGAGAAGCCCGTCCCCGGTCTGGCCCTTGTCCAGGAAGATGATGTGGCCCGACTGCTCACCGCCGAGAACACCGCCACACTCCTGCAACGCCTCCATGACATACCTGTCGCCCACGTTGGCCTCGATCAGGTCGATACCTGCTTCGGCCATCGACTTCCTGAGACCGAGGTTGGACATCACGGTTGCGACCAATACGTTCTCATCCAGGGTGCCCTGGTCCTTCATGTGCCGGGCGACTATCGCCATGATCACGTCGCCGTTGGCCACCCGACCGTCCTCGTCGATTGTGATCAACCGGTCGGCATCGCCGTCGAAACAAAGACCGATCCGACCGCCGGCAATCTTCGCCAGCATCTCGGGATGGGTTGCGCCACATCCGGCGTTGATGTTGGTCCCGTCCGGACCATCGAAATGCGCCACGTAGTCGGCCTTCAGACGTTGAAAGAGGAGCGGCGCGGCCTGGTAGGAAGCGCCGTTGGCGCAGTCGAGGGCGATACTGAGGCCGCTGAGCGTGTACCGCGACACGTCGACCAGGTGTCCCAGGTATTTGTCCATGGCCCCGGCATCGACAAAGCGGGTCCCGATGTCCGGGCCAACGACCGACCTCGACCCCGTGGATCGCAGTCGATCCTCCAAGTCGCGTTCGACTCCGTCAGGGAGCTTGGTCCCCCTCGAGCCCAGCAGCTTGATGCCGTTGTCCTCCGCGGGGTTGTGAGAGGCCGAGACGATGGCACCCATGGTGGCGCCACTGGTCGCGGTCAAATAGCTGATACCCCCGCTGGGAAGCACGCCGACGTCGACGGTGTCGACCCCAACCGCGTGGAATCCGGCCTGGAGTGCCGAAGAGAGCATCTCACCGGACCGACGGGTGTCCCTGCCAACCAGGACCGGGCCGTGGTCGAGATACGAGCCTGCGGCGCGGCCCAATGCCATGGCGAGCTCGGGTGTCAGATCCGAGCCGGCAGCTCCGCGGACACCATCGGTGCCGAAGATGGGCTTCCCATCGTCGAGAAGACGACGGAGGTCAGACATGAGGAGTCCGCTGGACGGTGCCGTTGCCCAGATTGGCGGCCAGGCGCGCCAGTCGCAAGGCCGATGTTTCGCCACTCCTCGGGCCGGAATGGCGGGGCCGAGAACGCTGTGAGTGGTGATGCATGGTCGTCAAGATGGGTGACATGCACCGTTCAACGGGCTCCTGGCTACCGCTTCGTGTATTGAGGTGCGCGACGCGCCTTGCGCAACCCGTACTTCTTGCGTTCGACCACCCTGGCATCACGGGTTAGAAGGCCGGCCTTCTTCAATGTCGGACGGAGCTCTTCGTCGAGCACGATCAGGGCCCTCGCGATTCCCAACCGAAGGGCGTCGACCTGGCCCGTTGTGCCTCCACCAGACAGTGTGGCCTCGACGTCATAGCGACCTTGGGTCTGTGTGATCTGGAGTGGTTCCATGACCCGAATTCTCGAAGCCATGGTCGGGAAATAGTCCTCGAGTTGACGGCCGTTCAATTTCACCTGACCCGAGCCGTCTCGGAGACGCACCCGTGCAACGGATGCCTTGCGACGGCCAGTGGCCTGTACGAGTGGCTTGGCCATCAGATCTCCACCTTTCGAATGTCCAACTCCAAGGGCTCAGGTTTCTGGGCGACATGGGGATGGTCGGGCCCCGCATACACCTTGAGCTTCGTGGCCATCTTCCTACCGAGCTTGTTCTTGGGCAACATGCCGCGCACCGCGCGCTCGACGATCGCCTCGGGTCTGCGCTCACGAAGGCTCTCGAATGTCTCTGCCTTGATCCCCCCGGGGAAACCGGAGTGCCGGTAGTAGATCTTGCTCTGGCTCTTATCGGACGTAACGGCGACCTTCTCTGCGTTGATGACGATGACGAAGTCGCCGCCGTCGACATGGGGCGCATAAGTCGGCTTGTGCTTGCCGCGCAGCAAGAGCGCAACCTCGGATGCGAGTCTCCCCAGAGGCAGGTCGGTGGCATCGACCAGCAGCCAAGAATGCTCGATGTCGCCCGGCTTGGGCGAATATGTCTTGTTCATAGTCATTGAGTAACCCTCGGCAGGTTGAAGCACCGGGGAGCGTTTGGGGAAACGACTCCCGATATGGGAGTCTTCATATGCTACGCCGACGGCAGATTCTAGGCCAATCCGATGATCACAATCAGCGACGTCAAGGATGCGAGAGACCGATTCGCCGGGGACGTGACCGAGACGCCCCTCGTCTGGTCCCAGTCCTTCAGCCGTCTCACCGGACGGGACGTCTACCTAAAGGCCGAGTGCATGCAACGGGCCGGGTCGTTCAAGATCCGGGGCGCGCTCAACGTTCTGACCAGGCTCAAAGGAGAGCCCGTGGTGGCGGCCTCGGCGGGAAACCACGCACAGGGCGTGGCCCTGGCCGCAGCCTTCACCGGATCTCCGTGCACGGTGTTCATGCCTGAGACCGCACCCATACCCAAAGTCAAAGCCACCGAGGACTACGGGGCCAACGTGCAACTCGTGGGTCTGTCCTTGGCCGATGCGGTCGATGCGGCTCGCGATTATGCAAATGAGAGCGGCGCCCATTTCGTCCACCCTTATGACGATCCCCTGGTGATCGCCGGTCAGGGGACGCTGGGGCTCGAGCTGATGGATCAGATGCCGGACGTGGGGACTGTGGTCATCCCCACCGGGGGCGGGGGGCTGCTTGCCGGAGCCGCTCTTGCCATCAAATCGACCAGACCCGAGGTGAGCGTGATCGGGGTCGAGATCGAGCCGGCGTCGGTTTATGCAGAGAGCAGGCGGCGGGGCACCCTCGTCCATGACTACCCGCGCGGGCTACCCACCGTCGCAGACGGGATCGCCGTCTCGGTTCCCTCCGAATTGGTGTGGGAGATCACACAGCAGCATGTCGACGACATCCTCGTTGTCAACGATGCCCAGGCCACCGCCGCCCTCGCCTACATCCTCGATCGCTCGAAGATCCTGGTCGAACCGGCGGGGGCCGTCGGAGTGGCGGCATTATTGGAGAAGATGATCCCCGACGATGCGAGAGACCCGATATGCGTCGTCTTGTCCGGTGGCAACATCGACCTGATGCTGCTGGGCAAGGCCGTTCGCCATGGCCTGGAGGCATCCGGTCGTTTCGCCAAATACGTGGTCAGGGTCCCCGATCAACCGGGCAACCTGGCTCAGGTGCTCCAGGCAATTGCCGACGGGGGAGCCAACGTGCTTTCGGTCCAGCACCGGCGTGAAGGCTTTGGGCTTCCGTTCGGGATGGTCGAGATCGAAATCGCCGTGGAGACACGAGACGCCGATCATGCCGCTCGGATAGCCGCCACGCTCCATCCCTACCGAGTCCACGCCCCGGAATGACCGCGAGGGAGGGGAACTTCCCCCAGGGGACATCCCCCCTTATCAGCCAGGTGACCCTGCCGCATGATCCCCAATAGCGCTGCCATCACTGGCGGTCGCAACGAGGAGGACCACCATGCATCAGGCAAGAGCCGATCTAATCAAGCTGGCCGAGACGCTTCGGCAAAGCACCCCAAACCGCGCCAATGAACAGGACAGGGGTCGTCATACCCGCGAGCCATCGGGCGAATCGGCGGTTCAAGCGTTGGCGAGCGGTCTCAGCTCGATTGGAGATCGGCTGATGACCCGACGGGCACGGGTCCGGATTCCCTAGCGGCCTGATGTCGGCAGTTGGGCGGACGGGCCACTAGACCGGCGGTCCGTATCCGACTTCCCAAAGAGTGAGGCCGTGGGGCGGCGCCACAGTCGCCACCCGGCTCCGATCATGCGCCTCGATGATCGGCTCGACTTCGGATATGTGGAGGAGCCCGCGACCGACGTCATAGATGAGCCCTGTCAACGATCGGACCATCTGGTGACAAAAGGCATTGGCCTTGACCCAGAATGTCACGATGTCGCCATCGATCTCGATACGCGACTCTTCGACCCTGCGGACGTTGCTCTTCCCCTCCACCGATCGGCAAAACGACGTGAAGTCGTGCTTGCCAACGAAGAGAGCGGCCGTCTCCGACATCAGACGCTCGTCGAGCGAGCGCCCAGCATGCCAAACATGGCCCCGGGTCAATGGATCCGGTACCGGAGCGATCGAGATCAAGTAGCGATACCGACGCCATCGGGCAGAGAAGCGGGCGTTGAACCCGTCATCGACGACATCGACCTGGTTGATCGCTATCTCGGGGCCTAGCAGCCCGTTGAGTGATCGAGCCAGCCGATCGGGGTCGACCTCGGCACGCACCGGGAAGGACACCACCTGGCCCTTCGCGTGGACACCGGCATCGGTGCGACCGGCCACACTCGATTCAACAGGCTCGGAGAGGACCTGCTCGATAGCCGCTTCCAGCTCACCTTGAACGGTTCTCAGGCCCACTTGCCGCGCATAACCGCGGAAACCCGAGCCGTCATAGGCGATGTCCATCCGAATGGTGGGCATCAAAAGAGTGCGCCGAGAATGGCAAAAGGCACACCCAACAGGATGCGGAAGATCGCAGCCAATGCAAAACCTATGAGGACCGAGACAGCAGCGTTGCGTGTATTCACATCGGCAGCCTCCCGGGTCGCCACCACCAGAATGACTAGATACCAGACAAGGCCGACCGAGCCGCCCACAGCTCCGAACATCTCGAGGACGAGAGGAAGCACGGCAAGGCCCTGCAACCCGATCATCGTCTGAGGTCGGCTGGACGCGGAGAACAGCCGGGTGGCCGTGAACCACGTGGCGAATCCGAGGATCAGCCAGGAGACAACACCCGCGATCACATATTGGAACAGGTCCACCAGAGAGAACGAACCGAGATGGCCATCGATGGCGAGACGCCCGACATAGGTGACGCCGGCGACTGCGGAGACCAGGATCGCCGCATCGGCCGCCGAGTCGCCATCGAAGAATGCCTCTGTGAATGGCTTGCGGTCGAGCAGAGTTGCCCGGCCCGCCCTGGAGAACATGTCGCTCACAACAGCGAGGCTAACTTCCCGACTGGTGCACAAGCTCTTTTCGGGAGTGCTTGCCGGGCACTAGCGACGCAGAAGCACCCGTTCGATCGAGTGGTCTCCAGCCTTCTCCAGGATCAGACTCGCCCGAGCACGGGTGGGGAGGATGTTCTCAACCAGATTGACTTCGTTGACGCGCGCCCAAATGTCCTCGGCAACCCTCACGGCCTCGTCATCCGACAGGTCGGCATACCGGTGAAAGTACGCCTCGGGCTGGGCGAAAGCGGTGTCCCTGAGGGTGAGGAACCTCTCCACGTACCACTGGCGGATGTCTTCGACATCGGCGTCGACGAAGATCGAGAAGTCGAAGTAGTCGGACACGAACACCCCGCTGTCACCCGCCTGCAAGACATTGAGCCCTTCGATGATCAGGATATCCGGATTGGGCAGCACCCTGGTCTCGCCCTCGACCACGTCATAGGCGAAGTGGGAGTAGACGGGCACCTCGAGGGGCTCCTTCCCGGTCTTGGCTGCATCGATGAAGTCGAGGAGGGCACGTCGGTCGTAGCTTTCGGGAAATCCCTTTCGTTCCATCAGGCCTTTCTCCTCGAGAATGCCATTGGGGTACAGGAAACCGTCAGTCGTGACCAACTCGACCCGTGGGTGCTGCGGCCACTGGGAGAGCAGCTGCTGCAGCACACGCGAGATCGTCGACTTCCCGACGGCGACCGAGCCCGCAACACCCAGGACGAAAGGGAGCTGCCTGACCGGCTCTCCCAAGAAGGTGTCCGTCACGGCAGAGAGCTGATGCCGGCCCTGCACGTGGAGATTGAGCAACCGGGACAGGGGCAGGAAACTCCGCTCCACCATCTCGATGTCGAGATGCACATTGATTCCTCGGAGCTTCTCCACATCGGCATTGGTGAGCGTCATTGGCGTGTTGGCCCTCAAGGACGCCCAATCCTCTGCGCTGAACTCGAGATAGGAAGGGTGACTCAATTGCCTAAGGCTACCGCCCGACCGAGCCCCTCCCAGCTCCGAAAAAAGTTTGAGGTTCCACGCAAGTGCGCTCGAAATCTTCCGATAAGTCGAGAAGATGGGAAAGTTCAACGCTTCGCTGCGTCTGCCCGGGGACAGTCAGGCTCTCGATGCCGTGGTGCGCGTCCAGGAGGGCCGCATCCACGTTGCATCGGGCGAGCATGAGATCGGGGACTGGGACATCGGCAAGATCGAGCTGACTCGCGTGCCCGAGGGCTTTCGACTGGAATCGGATGGCGAGGTCATCTTGCTCGACATACCCGACCGGGCCGTGTTCGAGCAGGAGGCAAACTCGGCGAACGGCAGGAAGCGGAAGCGCTCCAAGACCCCCAAGGACAAGACGAAGACCACTACACCAAGGGCCGAAAAGCCGAGAAAACAGAAGACGGATCACGCCACCGCTGTCCGGCCCCAGCCGGAAAGGGCGGTTTCCGGCCATGAAACGGTCATCGATCGATTTCTGGCGTCGGCCGAAGCCAGGTTCGGGACCATGCTCCCAAAGTGGGTATTCAGCCGCGGCGGGCTCGCGGTCGTGGTCGCCCTCATCGTGTTTGTGGTGATTTTTGCCCAGCTGATCTCGACCCTCCTGCTCATCGCAGGGGTAATCACGCTTCTCGTGGGTGGGATAACCATGCTCGACAGCGTCATCGCCCGCAAAGTGCTCCGTCACCGCATCACCCCGATCAAGGTCGTGATCGTGGGCGGTTCTGTCTTCGTCGCCGGGCTACTCCTGGGAGTGGTGGCCTAGCGCTTTGGCCATGATCGTCGGCGATGGTCGGGGCAAGCCGGGGGCGCAGTACTAGACGAGCTCGATGATGGCTTCTTCGGTGCCGTCTCCTCGACGGGGGCCGAGCTTGGTGATCCGGGTGTAGCCACCGGGTCGATCCAGATAGCGGGGGGCAACGTCGTCGAAGAGCCTCACCACGGCCTCGCGGTTGGGGATCGTCTTCATCACGACCCGCTTCGAGTGCAAATCCCCCTTGCGGGCCTTGGTGATCAGCTTCTCAGCCAATGGTCGCACGGCCTGAGCACGTGAAAGCGTGGTCGTCACCTTCTCATGGATGAACAACTCGGTAGCCAGGTTCGACATGATCTTGCGGTCATGTGACGGTGACCCCCCAAAGCGGGGCCCCTTACGAGGGCGGGGCATCAGCCGTTGCTCCCGGCGTCGGCAAGGCTGAGACCCAACTCGTCCAGCTTGGCCGTCACCTCTTCGAGGCTCTTTTGCCCGAAGTTCGTGATGTTGAGCAAATCGTCCGAGGTGCGCTCGACCAACTCACCGACCGTCTTGATCTGAGCCCGACGGAGACAGTTGCGGGGGCGCTCCGAAAGGTCCAGGGCCTCAATGGGGAGGTCGAGATCGGGTGAACTGGACACATCCGTCTGGATCTCGCCGAGTTCCAGGCCCTGGCCCTCGCCGAGATCGGCGAATAGGCCCATCAGCTCGCGCAATGTCTTGCCGGCCGAAGAGACGGCCTCACCAGGCTCGATTGCGCCATTGGTCTCGATGTCGAGAACCAGGCGGTCGAAGTTGGTCATCTGCCCGACCTGGGTGTTCTCCACCCGGTAGGAGACCTTGCGGACAGGTGAGAAGATCGAGTCGACCGGAATCACCCCGATGGTGGAGCTGGCGCCTTTGTTCCCGTCTGCCGTCCGGTAGCCGACTCCGGGCGCAACAGTCATCTCCATCTCGAGACGCCCGCTGGCGCTCAAGGTGGCGACAAGCAGGTCCGGGTTTACCACCTCGACACCGGCCGGTAGCTTGAAGTCTCCGGCCTTGACCTCGCCGGCGCCCTTAGCCGAGAGATAGAGGGTCTGTGTCTCGTGATCCTCCATGCGAATGACTACACGCTTGATGTTGAGGATGATGTCGACCACGTCCTCGACCACACCAGGGATGGTGGAGAACTCGTGCTCCACTCCTTCGATCTGGATCGACGTGATCGCCGCGCCGGGTATCCGGCTGAGCAGCGTTCGACGCAGGGTGTTGCCGAGTGTGTATCCGAAACCAGGCTCGAGAGGCTCGACGACGATCTTGGACCGAACGTCCGTAATCGTTTCCTCTTCGATCTGGGGGCGCTGAACGATCAACAAAGGACTTACCTCACTTCGAATAGAGCTCGACGATTAATTGTTCATTGATGTCTGTGTCGATCTGATCCCTGCGGGGCCGATCGGTCACATCCACCTTTCGCTCGCCCAAGTCGACCCGGAGCCAGGCCGGGGCCTCACGTCCCTGGGTGTCGATGGCGTGCTGAATGACGATGGCGTCCTTGCTCTTCTCCCTGACGGTGACCGTTTCACCGGGACGAACCTGATAGGACGGGATATCGACCTTCCTCCCATTGACCTCGAGGTGGCCATGGTTGACCAGCTGCCGGGCCTGGGGGCGGGTTGCGGCGAGACCTGAGCGCCATACGACGTTATCCAGGCGAAGCTCGAGAAGCTCGAGCAGGGAGTCGCCGGTGATGCCCGGTCTGCGGGCAGCTTCTTCGTAGTAGCGCCGAAATTGCCGTTCGAGCACTCCGTACATCGTGCGCAGCTTCTGCTTTTTCGCGCAACTGGACCAAGTAGTCGCTCTCCCGAATTCGCCCGCGCCCGTGCTGGCCCGGGGGATATGGCCTGCGCTCGACCGGGCACCTCTTCGATTGGCAGAGAGGGGTGCGGGCCCGACGGCAAGCCTTGTGGCGGGGTCCTGTGTAACGAGCCATTAGCGCCTGACCTCGTGCCACTGCCCGAGCTCAGGCCGAATCAGCAGCGATCTACAGCATGGACGCAGGACGTGGGCACCGTTGTGGGCGTTGCCGGCCGGCGTGCGACCGGCGTGTGATACGCGGTTGGGTGCCATTACCCACGCCGCCTTTTCTTGGGGCGACAGCCGTTGTGCGGGATGGGAGTGACGTCACGGATCCAGGTGACTTCCATCCCCATGTTCTGCAGGGTCCTCACAGCGGTGTCGCGACCCGACCCGGTGCCACTCACGATGACGTCCAGTTTGCGGATCCCGTGCTCACCCGCACGTCGAGCCGCTTCCTCGGCCGCAACCTGAGCGGCATACGGAGTCGACTTCCGGGAGCCTTTGAAACCCACAGAGCCACCCGAGGTCCAGGCCACCGTCGCCCCGGTCTGGTCGGTGATGCTGATGATCGTGTTGTTGAAACTGGCCTTGATGTGGGCCTGACCGTGGGAGATGTTCTTCCGTTCCCGACGGCGGACCCTCTTGGCGCCTTGTTGTTGCTTTGTCACCGTTTACAAACTCCTACTTCGTGACCTTCTTCTTGCCGGCGATAGCCGTGCGACGACCCTTCCTGCTTCTGGCATTGGTGTGGGTGCGCTGGCCTCGCACAGGCAGGCCGCGACGGTGACGGATGCCCTGGTAGCTGCCGATCTCGATCTTTCGCTTGATGTTCTGCTGCACTTCGCGTCTGAGATCACCCTCGACCTCGAAGTTCGCATCGATGAAGCGCCGAATCCGGGTGACTTCGTCATCGGTCAACTGGCGGATCCGGGTATCGGGGTCGACCCCGGTCTCAGCACAGATCTGCTGGGCCCGGGTGAGGCCAATCCCGTATATGTAGGTCAGCCCGATCTCCAGCCTCTTGTCTCTAGGGAGGTCAACTCCCGAAATGCGCGCCAATTAGATCACCCTTGCCGTTGCTTGTGACGTGGGTTGCTGCAGATCACCCAGACGCGGCCACGACGCCGAATGATCCGACATTTCTCGCACATCTTCTTTGTGGAAGGTCTCACCTTCATCGGATATCTCCAAAACTCAAATGTCCAGCCCACCAGCCCACATGGAGCGGGCAAACACCTTGGGGGCAGCGTCTAATGGGCCATCACCAGGGCACGCGCGAGCGTTTCCAGGCCATCGTCACCTCAACCTTGAATGTGATTCGGGGGTTGGGACGACAACGTCCTGGGCCTGAATAGCGCGCTCCGGCGCCATGAGACGCTGGAGCAACCCCCAAATGCTAACCACGTACGGCACTCTCCTCAAATTGGACCGGAACAGGACTCTCACCGGCGGTGAAAACCTGCGGCCCGTCTGGCGTGAGACACACGGTGTGCTCCCAATGCGCCGACAGCGACCCATCCCGGGTGCGCACGGTCCAACCGTCAGGATCGACCTTGGTCTCTTTGGAGCCCAGGTTGAACATGGGCTCGATGCAAAGAGCCATCCCCGACTTGATCTTGAGCCCAGTTCCGGGCTCGCCATGGTTCGGGACCTGGGGCTCCTCATGCATCTGACGACCGATCCCGTGCCCGACATACTCCTCGACAACGCCGAAGCCGTGGGACGCGCCAACCTCGGCGACCGCCGCCCCGATGTCACCGAGACGGTTCCCTTTGCGAACTTGTTGGATACCAGCCCGTAGACCCTTCTCGGTCACTTCAATCAGCTCCCGGGCTTCGGCCGTTACCTCACCGATGGGCATGGTGAAGGCTGCATCGCCGTGAAATCCCTCGTAGATGGCGCCGGCGTCGACCGAGAGGATGTCGCCTTCTTGGAGACGCCGGTCGGTGGGGATGCCGTGGACGATGACGTCGTTGGGCGACAGGCAGAGTGTGGCGGGATAGGTCCCGTGGTAATTGAGAAACGAGGAGGTGCAACCACGCTCGTCGAGGATCCGGGCCGAGATTTCCTCGAGGGCTAGCAAGGGCACCCCGGGGCCGGCGGCCTCCCGTACCGCGGTATGGATGGCGGCCACTGCGGCGCCGGCTATCTGCATCTTCTCGAATTCGCGACGTGACTTGATGGTGATCACGGTCAGATCGCCGATGGCGGGCCGCCTGGGCCCTGCTCGAGAGCCGCCTTCAGGACTCGCTCGGTGATTTCATCCATATCCCCCATGCCGTCGACGCCGACCAGGACGCCACGGTCGCCATAGACCTCCAGCAGTGGAGCCGTCTGATCCTGGTAGACCTTGAATCTGGTGCGAATGGTCTCCTCGGTGTCATCTGCCCGCCCACGGGCCAGGAGACGCTCCGCTAGAACGTTCTCATCGACATCGAAGACCACCACTGCGTCGAGTGCGTCCTCGCCGATGAGATCGTCCAACGCCTCGACCTGGGCTTCGGTGCGGGGGAACCCGTCGAGGATGAATCCGGGCTCGGCATCCGGCTCTGCCATCCGCTCGGCCAGCATCGCCACCGTCACCTCGTCTGGGACATAGTCGCCGGCCTTCATGATGGCGTCGACCCTCAGACCCAAGTCCGTCCCCGTGGAGACGTGATGCCGAAACATGTCGCCAGTCGAGATGTGGGGTATCCCCAGCCTCTCTGCCACCCGCGACGCCTGGGTCCCCTTCCCCGCCCCCGGCGGCCCGATGAACAAGAGCCTCATCGTTAAGTGAGAATTCCCTCGTAGTTGCGCATGGTCAACTGCGATTCGATCTGTTTCATCGTCTCCAGGGCCACTCCGACCACGATCAGGATCGACACGCCGGAAAAGGCGATGGAGATGTTCCACACGGCTCCGGCGATGGCGGGGAGGATGGCGATAACAGCCAGGAATATCGAGCCGGGGAGGGTGATCCGATTGAGGATGAAGGCGAGATGCCGCGAGGTCTGACGACCGGGACGGACACCCGGGACGAAGCCGCCCTGGCGCTGGATCATCTCGGCCTGCTTCTCCGGGTCGAACTGGATGGCGGTGTAGAAGTAGGTGAAGAAGATGATCAACCCGAACAGGATCAGGATGTACCACCAGCTGCCGCTTCCCCGGCCACCCAGATTCTCATCGATCCACCGATAGATCGACTGCACCCATGCCGCATCGGACGGTATGGCAGTGATTATCAGCGAGGGGATCAGCAAGACCGAGGTGGCGAAGATGACCGGGATCACACCGGCCGTGTTCACCTTGAGCGGTATGTAAGTGGATTGCCCGCCCATGACCCGGCGACCGCGAACCCTCTTCGCAAATTGGATCGGTATGCGACGTTGCGCCTGGTCCACGTAGATGATGGCCACGATCATGGCAAGGAACACCAGGATCACCACGGCGAAGCGGATGTACTGGCCACCGGGGATGGTCTGGGTCCAGATCTGAGAGAAGATGAAGGGGAACTGGCTGAGGATGGAGATGAAGATGATCAGCGACATCCCGTTGCCAACGCCCCGCTGTGTGATCAGCTCGCCCAGCCACATGACCATTGCGGTGCCAGCAGTCATGGTGAGCACGATCAGGACGACCCGGCCCGGGGTGTAGTTGGGGATCAGGTCGATCCCGTTGGTGAACCGGCCGACATGGAAGAGATAGGTGAAACCGGTCGACTGGATCAACGCAAGGACCACAGTGAGATACCGCGTCCACTGTGTGATCACCTTCTGCCCGGACTCTCCCTCATCCTGAAGTGTCTGAAGACGAGGTATCACCACGGTGAGCAACTGCATGATGATCGAAGCGGTGATGTAGGGGATGATCCCAAGTGCGAAGAGCGAGAACTGCTCGAGAGCGCCACCGGAGAACAAGTTCAAGAGACCGTAGATGCCACCAGCTTGCTGCTGGGACTGGAACAGCCTGACTGAGTTGAGATCTATCCCCGGTACGGGGATGGTCGCGCCCAACCGATAGACCCCGAACATGGCGAGGGTGAAGAGGATCTTCGCCCTGAGGTCGGGGATCTTGAACATGTTGCGGTAGATGTTGAGCATTGGGGTCCTGATTGTGTCCTTGGCTGGTTCCTATTCGAGGCCTCTGGCGTCAAACGCGGCTTCGCGGGGAAGCGCGAGCTTGTCCGCCCGCCTCAGGAAATAACCTCCGCGGTTCCTCCGGCTGCCTCGATCTTGGTCCGAGCGGAGCCACTGAAAGCGTGGGCTCTGACCGTCAGGGCCTTGTCCAGATCGCCCTCGGCCAGCACCTTGACCCGTCCTCGATGCCTGATCAACCCGCGGTCTCGTAATGACTCCGGAGTCACCTCGGCGCCGGCCTCGAAATCGGCCAGCACGGTGAGGTTGACGATGGCGAACTCTTCCTTGTTCGGGTTCTTGAATCCCCCCAACTTGGGCAGACGCATCGAGAGCGGCGTCTGACCACCCTCGAACCCCGGCCGGACGGTGTTGCGAGCCTTGAGGCCCTTGGTCCCACGACCGGCCGTCTTGCCACGGCGGCCGCCCTCACCACGGCCGACTCTGATCTTGGACTTCTTCGAGCCCGGGGCCGGCTGCAGATGATGCAGCTTCAGTTGCTTCTTCTCTTCCGTCATGTCAGTTCTCCTCGACTTCGACCAGGTGGCGCACCTTGTGCAGCATGCCTCGAAGACTCGGGGTGTCCACGTGCTCTTTGGTCTGGTGGAGCTTGCGCAGACCCAGTGACTCGACGGTCGCCCTGGTCTTGGGCTTCTCGCCGATCACCGAGCGCCTCAATGTGACCTTCAGTTTCTTCTCAGCCATCCGTCACCTCAGTTGGAATGAGCCCTCATGGACTCGGTCGAGCGGTAGGCGTTGAGAAGGCCGGGCGGAACGATGTCCTCGGCCCGCTTCCCACGCAGCTTGGCAACTTCATCAGGTCGACGTTGCCCGGTCAATGCATTCATCGCCGCCTTGGCGACGTTCAGATGGGTGGGCGAGCCCAGCGATTTGGCCAAGGCATCCTTGATCCCGGCGGCCTCGAGGATCTGACGGACGGCGCCACCGGCAATGACCCCGGTTCCGGGTGCGGCAGGCTTGATCAGCACCCGAGATGCCCCGTGCTCACCGGTTGCCTGATGAACGACTGTCTGTCCGGCCATGGCGATGAGCACCATGGCGCGGCGAGCCGACTCCATTCCCTTTTGGATTGCGGCCGGGACTTCTTTTGCCTTGCCGTAGCCGATGCCGACCTTGCCGGCCCCGTCACCGACCACCACCAGCGCCGTGAAGCTGAACCGGCGACCTCCCTTGACCACTTTGGCCACGCGGTTGATCTGGATGACTCGCTCGTCGAACTGGTTCTGTTGTTCAGCCATGTAGTGCTCCGTTCTCATTCGGGCGTGCGAATCGGCGCATCAGAACTCCAATCCGGCTTCGCGTGCTGCGTCGGCCAGTGCCTTGACTCTTCCGTGAAACTTGTAGCCACCGCGATCGAAGACAACCACCGAGACCCCGGCTTCCTTGGCCCGGGCAGCAATCGCCTCGCCCACCTTGGCCGCGGTTCCCAGATCGAGCTTCCCCGATCTCAGGTCGGTCTCCTGAGAACTCGCAGACGCCAGCGTCCGGCCCTCTATATCGTCGATCAGCTGAGCGTATATGTACTTGTTGCTGCGATATACGGCGAGACGAGGCCGTTCGCCGGTCCCATGAAGGTTCTTCCGAACCCGGGAGTGGCGTCGGGACCGAGCATCCTGTCGGGAACCTTTCATCACTTACCTGCCTTCCCGGCCTTGCGCCGGACGTATTCGCCCGCGTACCGAATCCCCTTGCCCTTGTAGGGCTCGGGGGGACGGACCTTGCGGATGTCGGCGGACACCTGGCCGACCAGCTCCTTGTCGATGCCGGACACCACGATCTTGGTCGGCTCGGGGACCTCGAAAGTGATCCCGTCCGGGGCCGATACCTCAACCGGGTGGCTGAAACCGACCAGCAGCTCGATGTCACTCCCTTTGAGCGTCGCTCGATAGCCGACGCCCTGGATCTCGAGTGTCTTGGTGAATCCCTCAGACACTCCCTCGACCATGTTGGCGAGGAGGGCCCGGCTCAACCCGTGAAGTGCCTTGGACTCCCGGGTGTCGTCGTCACGCATCACGTTGACGGTCCCGTCCTCCATCGCGAAGCTGATGCGCTCGTGAAAGGAGCGAGACAATTGTCCCTTTGATCCTTTGACCACTACCCGGGCTCCGTCGATATCGACGTCCACTCCCGAGGGAACCGTGATCGGCATCTTTCCGATTCGACTCATGTCACCACACCTCGCACAGGACTTCGCCGCCCAATCTCCGTCGGCGCGCCTCGCGATCGGGGAGAAGGCCCTGGCTGGTGGAAACCACCGCCACCCCGAGGCCACCCTGGACCCTGGGGAGCTCGGCCGCGCCGCGATAGACACGGTGCCCGGGCTTGGAGATTCGCTTGATCCCCTCGATGGCCGATTGACGGCGAGCGCCATATCTCAGGACGAGCTCGAGCTCGCTGCCGGCCCCGTTGGCTTTGACATCGAAGCGATCGATGAAGCCCTCGTCTTGGAGGATGCGGGCGATCCCGACTTTCAACTTGGAAGAGGGCATCATCACCCTCTCATGGCCAACCGCCACCGCATTGCGGATGCGGGTGAGCATGTCGGCAATTGGATCGGTAACCATTACCAGGACGCCTTTCTGACACCGGGCAGCTCGCCACGCGAGGCCAGCTCGCGAACACAGATACGGCACATGCCGAAGTCGCGGAGATAAGCGCGGGATCGACCGCATCTCTTGCAACGGGTGTAGCCGCGAACCTTGAATTTCGGTTTGCGATTTGCCTTGGCGATCAGCGATTTCTTAGCCATTCAAAACCCTCCTTCAGACCTCGGTCGTTGCCTTGCGGAACGGGAAGCCGAAGGCATCGAGCAGCGCCCTCGCGTGCTCGTCGTTGCTTGCAGTGGTGCAAATGGTGATGTCCATGCCGTGGGTGGCGGTCACTTGGTCGAAATCGATCTCGGGGAAGATCAGTTGCTCGGTGACGCCAAAGCTGTAGTTGCCGCGTCCATCGAACGACCTGGGATTGAGACCGCGGAAGTCGCGGACTCTCGGAATCGCGACGGCCAGCAGCCTGTCGAAGAACTCCCACATGCGAGCGCCGCGCAATGTCACGGATGCGCCGACCGGCATGCCTTCGCGGACCTTGAAGCCAGCAACCGACTTGCGAGAGCGATTGAGCCTCGGCTTCTGACCGGTGATCAGGGTCAGCTCGTCCATGGCCGACTCGATCGCCTTCTTGTCGGTGACGGCCTCGCCCACACCCATGTTGACGACGATCTTCTCCAGACGCGGGATCTCCATGACATTGTCGAGGCCCAGCTGGTCCTTCAACTTGGGAGCGAGCTCATCGGAGTAGAGCGTCTTGAGACGAGGATCGCTCACAGGTCACCACCACACTTGACACAGACCCGGTGCTTGTGGCCCAGGTTGTCGAAACGATGGCTTATCCGGGTGGGCCCGCACTTCTCACAGACAATCATCACGTTCGAGACATCGATCGGCATGTCCTTGTCGATGATGCCTCCCTGCATGGTCTGGCCACGCGGCTTGGTGTGCCGCTTGACGGTGTTGACCCCTTCGACCTGTATTTTGCCGCGATCTGGCATGACTCGCTTGACGCGCGACTCCTTGCCGGCGTCCTTGCCGCTGATCACCATCACCTTGTCGCCCTTCTTCAACCTCATGAGGCAACCTCCCATAGCTGGCACCGCGATGAGTTCGCACAGCGAACTCGCAAGGAACCCGAAGGGTTCCCGTCGCCCTTCTTCAACCTCATCACAAGACCTCCGGTGCCAGCGAGACGATGCGCATGAAGCGGCGGTCACGCAGCTCTCGGGCGACAGGGCCAAAGATGCGGGTGCCACGTGGCTGGCTGTTGTTGTCGATGATCACGCACGCGTTGTCGTCGAATCGGATGTATGTCCCGTCCGTGCGACGCGACTCTTTCCTGGTTCGGACGACGACGGCCTTGACCACTTCACCCTTCTTGACCGATCCGCCCGGGGTGGCGTCCTTGACCGTCGCCACAATCACATCGCCGATACCCGCATAGCGACGGGACGAGCCACCGAGCACCCGGATGCAGAGCACCTCACGGGCACCGGTGTTGTCCGCCACCTTGAGACGGGATTCCTGCTGGATCATCTGGCACGCTCCACCACTTCGACCACACGCCATCGCTTCTGCTTGGACAGAGGGCGCGTCTCCATGATCCGAACCGTGTCGCCGACCTTGGCGTCATTCGTCTCATCATGAGCATGGAACTTGGTGCTCCGCCGAACGACCTTGTCGTAGCGAGGATGGGCAAACTGGGTGGGCACCTCCACCGTGACCGTCTTGTCACGTGCATCGGATATCACCACGCCCACCCGAACCTTGCGGCGGCTTCTCGTGCTGTCTTCAGTCATCAGGAACGCTCCTCTTCATCGGAGCCAACGGTCATCTCACGCTCACGCATGGCGGTGAGGATGCGTGCGATGTCCTTCTTGACGTCCTTGATACGGGCATGGTTGTCGAGCTGGTTGGTCGCCAACTGAAAGCGAAGGTTGAAGCGCTCTCCCTTCGCCTCGTCGAGGGCATCTACCAGCTGCTCGTCCGACAGGTCTCTGATCTCGGCCGGAGTCATTCGTCCTCCCTGCTGACGAAACGTGTCTTGATCGGCAGCTTGTGACCGGCTTTTCTCATCGCCTCGCGTGCCAGGTCTTCGGACACACCGGCCAGCTCGAACATGACACGACCCGGCTTGACCACGGACACCCAGAACTCGG
The DNA here is from genome assembly GCA_963730285.1 of uncultured Actinomycetes bacterium. Classification (GTDB taxonomy): domain Bacteria; phylum Actinomycetota; class Acidimicrobiia; order Spongiisociales; family ZC4RG35; genus JARDZU01. The sequence continues at coordinate 73,334 of CAVSQY010000001.1, forward strand.
GGTTGCCCTTCCCCGAGCCCATACGGGTCTCGGCAGGCTTCTGGGTAACCGGCTTGTCCGGGAATATGGTGATCCAAACCTTCCCACCACGCTTCACCGCCCGGGTGATGGCAATACGGGCAGACTCGATCTGTCGGGCCGAGATCCAGCCCTCCTCCAAGGCCTGAAGCCCGTACTCACCGAAATTCACTTCGGTCCCACCCTTGGCCACACCGGATCTGCGACCCCGGTGCACCTTGCGATGCTTGGTTCTCTTGGGCATCAACATTTCCGATTACTCCTCTTCGCCCTCAGAAGCCTCAGTTGTCGCTCCGCCCGAAGCCTCCTCAGAGGCTGAGGCCTCAGGTTCCTCGACATCGGCAGCAGCAGAGGCGTCAGAGTCTGGAGACTCGCCAGCGACCTGAGCAGCAGTTGCGCCCGCAACCGCAACATCCTCAGCGGCAGCCGAGGCGTCAGAGTCTGGAGACTCGCCAGCGACCTGAGCAGCAGTTGCGTCAGAGTCTGGAGACTCGCCAGCGACCTGAGCAGCAGTTGCGTCCGCAACCGCAACATCCTCAGCGGCAGCCGAGGCGTCAGAGTCTGGAGACTCGCCAGCGACCTGAGCAGCAGTTGCGTCAGAGTCTGGAGACTCGCCAGCGACCTGAGCAGCAGTTGCGTCCGCAACTGCAACGGCTTCGGCGGCAGCCGAAGACGCGTCACCCGAAGACACGGTCTCGGTTCCAGTTGCGTCTGCAACGGCTTCGGTGGCAGCGGAAGGCGCTACCTCGATGTCCTCGCGAGCCGACTCATACTGGACCTTGGCCTCGGCGGCGGTGGGTCTGCGCCCTCCTCCAGCCTCGATGAGCCGCTTGCCTCCACCAGCCTCGATGAGGCGTGGCTTCTTCTCGGCTCCGGCAGCCTCTTCGGCTCGGGACTTGAGACTCTTCTGGGTGCGTCGAGCCGGCCCACCAGTCGCCAGATCGGCTTCGGCGGCAATTCGGTCACCGGACACCTGGCCCCTGGAGACGACCTCTCCTCGATAGACCCAAACCTTCACACCGATGGCACCGACTGTGGTCTTTGCAGTGGCTGTGCCGTAGTCGATGTCGGCACGAATCGTGTGAAGGGGAACGCGACCCTCGCGATACCACTCACGACGACCCATGTCGGCTCCACCGAGCCGACCCTTGCACTCGACACGGACGCCCTCGGCCCCTGCCTTCAATGCGGAGGCGATGGCCCGCTTCATGGCGCGGCGAAATGCAATGCGGTTCTCGATCTGGTCGGCCACCCCACGGGCGAGCAGAGCAGCGTCCAGATCGGGGTCCTTGACCTCGTTGATGTTCAACTTGACCGGGCGATCGGCCATCTTCTCGAGTGCACCGCGGAGACGCTCGGCCTCAGCTCCCTTGCGGCCGATGACCACACCGGGGCGGGCGGTGTGGATGTCGACGATCAGACGGTCGCGTGTTCGCTCGATGTCCACACGGGACACGGCGCCCCGGATCAACTCGTCCTTCAGATACTCGCGGATCTTCCAATCCTCATTGACGAATTCGACATAGTCCTTTTTGGAGAACCACTTCGACTTCCAGTCGGTGGCCACACCCAATCTGAACGAGTAGGGATGTACCTTCTGGCCCATCAGTTCACCTCCTCGTTCATGTCCGACACCACGATCGTGATGTGGCTCGTGCGCTTTCGGATTCGGGTGGCGCGCCCCCTGGCCCGAGGGCGGTATCGGTTCAGAGTCGGGCCTTCGTCGGCGAAAGCCTCCGAGACGATCAACTCGTCGGCATCGAGAGCATGGTTGTGCTCCGCATTGGCGACGGCCGACCGAAGCACCTTGCTGACCGGCTCGGTTGCCCCGCGTGAGGTCAGGCGGAGGACATGCTCCGCTTCTTCCACCGGCAAGCCTCGAACCAGGTCGAGGACGCGGCGGACTTTGTACGGCGACTGCCGCACGTATTTGGCTTGTGCCCTGACCTTCATCGCTTCCTCGCCGCCTTGTCTGCATGGCCCCGGAATGTCCGGGTTGGGGCGAACTCGCCGAGCTTGTGGCCGACCATCGACTCGGTGATGTAGACGGGAACGTGCTTACGGCCGTCGTGCACCGCAATGGTGTGCCCGATCATCTCGGGGATGATCGTGGAACGGCGCGACCAGGTCCTGATCACGCGCTTTGACGATGTCCGGTTGAGCTCATCGACCTTGTTGGCGAGATGCTCATCCACGAAAGGGCCCTTTTTCAAACTTCTAGACATGAGTTATCTCCGGCCCTTCTTGGCTCTACGACGAATGATGTACTGGTTGGAAGGCTTCTTCCTGGATCTGGTCCTGCCCTCGGGCTTGCCCCACGGGCTGACCGGATGACGGCCACCGGAGGACTTGCCCTCGCCGCCTCCCAACGGGTGGTCGATGGGGTTCATGGCCACACCGCGAGTCTGCGGGCGCACACCCTTCCACCGGTTGCGGCCGGCCTTACCCAATTTGATCAGCTCGGACTCGGTGTTCCCCACCTGGCCCACGGTCGCCCGGCAATCCAGCGGGACCTGACGCATCTCCCCCGACGGGAGTCGGAGCAGGGCCAGGTCGTTCTCCTTGGACATCAGCTGGACGGTGGCGCCGGCTGATCTGGCCAATTTGGCTCCACCGCCCGGGCGCATCTCAATGGCATGGACATTGGTGCCCGCAGGGATGTTGCGGAGGGGAAGGGCGTTTCCCGGCTTGATCTCGACTCCCGATCCGGACTCGAGACGGTCACTCACCCGGACACCGACGGGAGCAAGGATGTAGCGCTTCTCGCCATCTGCATAGTTGAGGAGGGCGATGCGGGCGTTCCTGTTCGGGTCGTACTCGATGGTGGCCACTCTGGCGGGGACCCCGTCCTTGTTGCGGCGGAAATCGATCACCCGATAGCGCTGCTTGTGGCCGCCACCTCGATGCCGAGAAGTGACCCGGCCGTAGGTATTGCGCCCACCGGTCTTGCCCTTCTTGGCGAGGAGTGACTTCTCCGGCTTGTCGGTCGTGATCTCGGCAAAGTCCGAGACCGTCTGGAACCGACGACCTGGTGAGGTTGGCTTGCGCTTCTTGATTGCCATCTCAGACTCCGAACAGATCGATCGTGTTGCCGGTGGCGAGCGTGACCAGGGCGCGCTTGGTGTCCTTGCGACGACCAATCGAATAGCCCTGACGCTTCCGCTTGCCCTTGCGATTTGATGTGTTGACCCGAAGCACGCGGACCCCGAAGATCGACTCCACGGCGTCCTTGATCTCACCCTTGTTGGTGCGCGGGTCGACCAGGAAGGTGTAGGTGTTCTGGTGCTCTATGAGGTCGTACGACTTCTCGGAGACCACCGGGGCGAGGATCACATCACGCGGATTTCTCATCCGGGATCACCTCCTCCTCCTTTGCATCAGATGTCTCCTTGACGAAATCGGTCTCCGACACCTCATAGGTGCTGGAGCGGCCAACCGCCCCAACCGTGTGAGACGTGAAAACGACCGAGTCGGCCCACAACACGTCATACGGCGTGAGATGGCCGGGCTGGCACAGATTGACCTCGGGCAAGTTGCGGAATGACCGTCCGGCGATTCCGTCCAGCTGACTGAGCACAACCAGGGTCTTGCCCTCCGCACCCATCGCCTTCAGCAACGTGACGGCCTGCTTGGTCTTGGGAGAGGTCCAGTCGATGTCCTTGATCACCATGACCGCGTCTTCCGAGGCGCGGGCGGAGAGAGCGCTGCGCAATGCGAGACGCTTCATCTTCTTGGGAGTTCTCTGGGTGTAGTCGCGGGGCTTCGGGCCGTGAGCCACTCCGCCGCCGACCCAATGAGGCGCGCGTATCGAGCCCTGGCGGGCGCGGCCAAGACCCTTCTGGCGCCACGGCTTGCGACCGCCGCCACGCACCTCGGCGCGAGTCTTCGTCGAAGCGGTGCCGGCGCGCTTGGCGGCAAGCTGTGCGGTGATGACCTGGTGCAGGACGGCCAGGTTCGGCTCGATGCCGAAGATCTCGGGATCGAGCTTGATGTTGCCTTGCGTCTTGCCGTCGGCGCTGAAGAGTGGTGCTTCTACGTCAGCCACGAGCCTTCACCGCCTCTCGAACCAGGACCACCGAGCCCTTGGGACCGGGCACGGCGCCATTGAGCAGGAGCAAGTCGTTGTCACCATCGACGCCCACGATCTCGAGGTTCAGCGTGGTGACCTTCTCGCCACCGAGACGCCCGGCCATCCTCATGCCTTTGAATACCCGAGCCGGTGTGGCGCAGGCGCCGATCGAGCCAGGCGCCCGATGCTTCTTGTGGTTGCCGTGCGAGCCGCCCTGACCGGAAAAATTGTGACGCTCCATCACACCTGCAAACCCCTTGCCCTTGGAGACGCCGGACACATCTGCCTTGGTGCCGGGTTGGAAGAGATCGACGATTCGGATCTCCTGGCCGACGCTGTAGAGGCTCGGGTCTTCGACCCTGATCTCGACGAGATGACGAGCCGGAGCCACACCTGCCTTGGCGAAATGTCCCGCCTCAGGCTTGTTGACCCGACTCGGCTTGACGTCCCGGAAAGAGATTTGAATCGAGTTGTAGCCGTCGGTCTCATCGGTCTTGATCTGGACGACGCGACAGGGCCCGGCCTTGATGACCGTCACCGGGATGGCGCGGGCCTCCTCGTCGAAGACCTGGGTCATCCCCAGCTTCTGTCCGAGAATGGCGTTCATGGCGACTTCCTTTGCGGAGCCAGACGGAGAAATCCCGCTCCGATCGTCGATGCCGACGATGTCACTGCGGTTTTCACAGCTTGATCTCGACTTCCACTCCGGCGGGGAGCTCGAGACGCATCAGGGAGTCCACCGTCTTCGGGGTGGGCTCGAGGATGTCGATCAAACGCTTGTGGATCCGCATCTCGAAATGCTCACGTGAGTCCTTGTCCACATGGGGCCCCCGGATCACGCAATAGCGATGGATTTCGGTGGGCAATGGGATCGGGCCCTTGATCTTGGCTTGGGTCCGGAGCACGGTCTCTGTGATCTTCTTCGAAGACTCATCGACCACGTTGTGGTCGTATGCCTTGAGCCTGATCCGGATCTTCTGCTGATCACTCATTTGAGGATCTTTGTGACTCGTCCGGCGCCTACGGTCCGTCCACCCTCACGGATAGCAAACCGCAAACCATCATCCATGGCGATCGGAGCGATCAGTTCGACCGTCATCTCCGTATTGTCCCCAGGCATCACCATCTGAGTCCCCTCAGGCAGTTCAATCGCCCCGGTCACATCAGTAGTCCGAAAATAGAATTGAGGCCGATACCCCGGGAAAAACGGGTTATGCCGACCCCCCTCCTCCTTAGTCAACACATACACCTGAGCTTCGAAATCAGTATGAGGAGTAATCGAACCCGGCTTGGCCAAAACCTGGCCACGCTCCACCTCATCCTTACCCACACCACGAAGAAGAACCCCAACATTGTCCCCAGCCCGACCCTCATCCAAAAGCTTACGGAACATTTCAATCCCAGTAGCCACCGTCTTATGAGTAGGCCGGATCCCCACGATCTCAACCTCCTCATTCACCTTCAAAATCCCCTGCTCCACCCGGCCAGTAACCACAGTCCCCCGACCAGTAATAGAAAACACGTCCTCAATCGACATCAAAAACGGCTTCTCAGTATCCCGATCCGGCTCCGGCACATAAGAATCCACCGCAGCCATCAACTCCATGATCTGATCCGAAGACGCCTCATCACCATCCAACGCCTTCAAAGCAGACCCCCGGACCACCGGAACCTCATCACCAGGAAACTCATACTCAGTCAACAAGTCCCGAACCTCAAGCTCCACCAGATCCAAAAGCTCCTCATCATCAACCATGTCCACCTTGTTCAAAAACACCACAATCGAAGGAACCCCAACCTGACGAGCCAACAACACATGCTCCCGAGTCTGAGGCATCGGACCATCAGCAGCACTAACCACCAAAATCGCCCCATCCACCTGCGCCGCACCCGTAATCATGTTCTTGATGTAATCAGCATGACCCGGCATATCCACATGCGCATAATGACGATTCTCAGTCTCATACTCCACATGAGCAATCTGAATCGTGATCCCACGCTCCCGCTCCTCAGGAGCCTTATCAATCATGTCAAACGACGTCATCTGATTCGACCCACCAACACGCTCCGCCAACACCCGCGTAATCGCAGCCGTCAACGTCGTCTTCCCATGATCAATATGACCCATCGTCCCCACATTCACATGCGGCTTCGTACGCTCAAACTTCGCCTTCGCCATCGTCTGGCTCCTCTATCTCTTTCCCAATAGTTCCTGTATTGCCCTCAGGCCGGTCCACGTCGGCTCGCCACGATCTCTTCCGCGATCGAGTCGGGGACGTCCTGATAAGAGTGAAACTGCATCGAATAGGTGGCGCGCCCTTGTGTCTTTGAGCGGAGGTCGGTGGCATACCCGAACATCTCCGACATGGGCACCTGAGCCCGCACGACCTGGCTGTTGCCCCTCTGCATCATGCCTTCCACCTTGCCGCGCCGGGAGTTGAGGTCACCGATCACGTCACCCATGTATTCGTCGGGTGTGGTCACCTCGACCTCCATGACGGGCTCGAGCAGCTTGACGCCGGCCCGGCGGGCGGCTTCCTGGAGAGCCATCGAACCGGCGATCTTGAAAGCCATCTCCGAGGAGTCGACATCGTGGTAGGAACCGTCGACCAGGACGGCGCGAACATCGACGAGCGGATAGCCGGCCACGATCCCCTGATCGAGGGCCTCTTCGATTCCGGCGTCCACCGACGGGATGTACTCCCTGGGGACGCGCCCGCCCTTGATCTGATCGACGAACTCGTAACCGCCACCCGGGCCTGTCGGCTCCAGGTTTATCACGACATGGCCGTATTGGCCCTTGCCTCCCGATTGCTTGATGTGGCGGTACTCCACCTTCTCGATGGAACGGCGAATGGTCTCGCGATAGGCAACCTGTGGCTTGCCCACCGTGGCGTCGACCTTGAACTCACGGAGCAGGCGATCCACCAGGATCTCCAGGTGGAGCTCGCCCATTCCGGAAATGATGGTTTGGCCGGTCTCGTCATCGGTGCGGACCAGGAATGTCGGGTCTTCTTCTGAGAGACGATGCAACGACTCCGAGAGCTTCTCGTCGTCGGACTTGGTCTTGGGCTCGATGGCTACCGAGATCACAGGCGCCGGAAACTCCATCGACTCGAGCTGGATGGGGTGACCGGGGTCCGCCAAGGTGTCACCGGTCGTGGTGGCCTTGAAGCCGATCCCGGCGACGATGTCCCCGGCGAAGATGTCATCGATGTCCTCGCGGGAGTTGGCATGCATCCGCAACAGCCTCCCCATGCGCTCCCTGTTCCCGGTGGTGGTGTTGAGGACGGTTTCGCCCTTCGATGCATGGCCTGAGTAGACCCTGAAATATGTGAGCTTGCCGACGTGGGGGTCCGACATGATCTTGAAGGCGAGCGCGCTGAATGGCTCATTGTCCTCCAGGCTCCGCTCCATCACGATCTCTTCGTCCCCGGGCTTGAATCCCTTGACCGGGGGAAGGTCAGCCGGGCTGGGCAGATAGGCCACGATGGCATCCAGCAGGAGTTGAACACCCTTGTTCTTGAATGCGGAACCACAGAAGACCGGAGTGAACTCTCGGCCGATGGTCCCGATTCGCACACCCTCCTGGATCTCCTTCACCGAGAGATCGCCGTTTTCCAGATAGGCCTCGAGCAGCGACTCGGAGGTCTCGGCCACGGTCTCGAGGAGCTTCACCCGGTACTCGGCGGCTCGGTCGGTCAGATTGTCGGGGATGTCAACGGTGTCCCACTGCTTCCCGTCGTCGCCCTTCCAAACGTGGGCCTTCATCTCGACCAGGTCGACCACACCCACGAAGTCGGCCTCGGTCCCAATGGGTATCTGCATGACTAGCGGCCGGGCGCCAAGACGATCGATGATGGACTGGACATCGAAGTAGAAGTCGGCTCCGGTTCGGTCGAGCTTGTTGACGAAGCAGATGCGCGGGACGTGGTAGCGGTCGGCCTGCCGCCAAACCGTCTCGGACTGGGGCTCGACGCCGGCGACACCGTCGAACACGGCGACCGCGCCGTCGAGGACGCGGAGGGCACGCTCCACCTCAACCGTGAAGTCGACGTGGCCAGGGGTGTCGATGATGTTGATCAGGTGCTCGTGCCAGACACAGGTGGTGGCGGCGGAGGTGATGGTGATCCCCCGCTCCTGCTCCTGCTCCATCCAGTCCATGGTTGCGGCGCCCTCATGGACCTCACCGATCTTGTAGTTACGGCCGGTGTAATAGAGGATGCGCTCGGTGAGGGTGGTCTTGCCCGCGTCGATATGGGCCATGATCCCGATATTCCGGGTACGGCTCAGCGGGACCTCCCGCAGATGCGATAGCGCAGCGTCTCCGTTGCTCATTTCTCTCTTCTATTGCTCCGACTCGTTATGAGGTTGAAAACGCCGCTCCACCTTCGTGGAGCGGATGCAGTTCAGGCGTGGCCTGTGGCCACGTTTGGACTGCCGCCTTGTGGCTCCGGCGGTTCAGAGCCCCCTTCGGATGGTGGGGCCCGCCTCTCGGAACGTTCTGGCCTTTCTCTGTTGTCGCCTGCTCACTCCGTGAGCAGGTGGCAGTCCGCCTGGCGAACTGCCCTTCTTTCCGCTAGCCGGGGTTTCGCTTGCGAAACCCACCGAACCACGTAGTGGCTCGCTACCAGCGATAGTGGGCGAAGGCCTTGTTGGACTCCGCCATCTTGTGGACATCTTCTTTACGTTTGACAGCTGCTCCGGTGTAGTTGGAGGCGTCGAGGATCTCATTGGCCAGACGCAGCGACATGGCCGGCTCGCGCCGCTGCCGTGCGTAGTTGACCAGCCACCGGATGGCCAGGCTTTCCTGACGCCGGGCCGGGACCTCGATGGGGACCTGATAGGAGCTTCCACCGACACGACGTGACCGCACTTCGACCTGAGGGCGGATGTTGTCGATGGCTCGCTTCAGGATCACGCTCGGATCCTGACTGGTGCGTTGCTCCACGATCTCGAGCGAGGTGTAGACGATATCCCGAGCCGTGTTCTTCTTACCCTTGAGCAGGACCTTGTTGATGACCTTGCTCACCAGGATGCTCCGAAATACCGGATCTGGATCGACATTCCGCTTCTGTGCAGGTGCCCTGCGCATCAGGACTCCTTCTTCGATCCATAGCGACTCCGTGCCTGTCTGCGCTCGGTGACACCGGAAGCGTCGAGGGTGCCTCTGATCACCTTGTAGCGAACACCGGGCAGGTCGCGGACGCGACCACCGCGCACAAGGACGATGCTGTGCTCCTGGAGGTTGTGGCCTTCGCCGGGAATGTAGGCGGTGACTTCGATACCGGACGAGAGACGGACGCGACAGACCTTCCGAAGGGCCGAGTTCGGCTTCTTCGGGGTGACCGTGTAGACACGGGTGCAGACGCCACGCCGCTGCGGGGCGCCGGCCAGTGCCGCGGCCTTCGCTTTCTTCTTCTTTGGCTTCCTGCCCTCGCGGACAAGTTGCTCGATCGTCGGCATGTCTCTCCTTACGCGAGGAAAGGGCAAAGGGCGCAGCCCTAGCACCGATCCTGTTGTGAAACTTTGCGCACCAGGCACGGGAATGTGCCCGGTTCATTCGGACGGCCCTCAACGGGAGGAGGGCCCGAATGCAGACAGATTCTATGTGTCTCTCTGCGCGCGTACCAAATCGGACCCCGGTCACCCGTGATCCGAAGGTTGAAGTGTAGGCCGGGAGGGCGAGTTACGAGGCTGTCAGGGGCACTAGTCCGGAACCGTCGTCGTGGTCGTCGGAACCGTCGTGGTAGTCGTTGTCGTCGGATCCGTCGTGGAAGTCGTTGTTGTCGTGCTGGAGGTAGTCGTAGATGTCGTGGGGGGAACCGTGGATGTTGTGGTCGTTGTCGCCGCTGTCGTGGAAGTGGTGGTCGGCGTGCTTGTTGTGGTGGTTCCAACAGTGGTGCTCGTGGACGTGGAAGTCGACGTAAAGGTGGTGGTCGTCGGCTGACTGGTGGTGGAAGAGCCCGGTGTGGAGGTAGAGGTCGAGGTCGATCCCGGGATCGTGGTCGTCGTGGTGGTGGTAGTCGTGGTCGGCACCGGGCTGTGGGAGGCCCGACCCGGCCGTGGGCTCACCGCCTCACCTTCCAAAGTTGTCGTGGTGAGCGTCGTGCTGGGCTCACCCGCCGTGGTGACCGTGGTCTCCTCTGAAGTGGTCGTCGAAGAGGTGCCGGCGATGGCGAGACCCGGTGTGCACGTTCTCACCGACAATGCCCCCGGGTCCTCGTCGGGTGTGATCCGTGACGAGTCGGCGAAGACGACGTTGCCCGGGCCCCGATCATCGCGGAGGGCATACCAGAGGCCATCCTCGCTTCGTCCGATGATCTGCACTCGCTGTCCGTTGAAGAGAGCGCCGATCTGGGGGTCACCGGGGCAGGCGAGGACCGGTGTGCCCTGGGTCACCGTGCCCGGAGTCTTGAACCCGATGAGGCTCACCAGCCACATCCCGGCAAAGACCACACCGAATCCGATCACCACAATGCCAAGGATCAGGATCACCCGGCTCGCAGTGACGATGTCGAACCTGGGCCCGCGACGTCGATGGGCGCCCGACTTGCCACCGAGACGGGCTGCCAGATCCTTGGCCAACTGATCGGGTGAGAGACGCTTCCCTCGCTCGCTCATGACCTGGACACTCGATCTGGACGGACGCGACTCAGCGCCACGACCGATACGTGATTAGAGAGGGGATGGCTTGACCTGGACCTGAAGTTAGGTATCGAAGCTCCGTTTCCCCATGACCCGCCCCAGAAAAGCTATGCCCCCGGTCGACCGCTGTCAATCCCAGGCAAAATGAGAGTGCCGCCCGATGTCGGGCGGCACTCTCCTGTGAACATGGATGGGCGGCTATTCCTCTTCGGTTTCGTCCTCATCGGCCTTGGCTTGGCTGAGGCTTCCACCGATGGACGCCAACCACTCGGCCGGGTCCTCGGGAAGCCCCTCGTCCTCACCCGGGGCGGACAGGCCACCCTCGAGGAAGCCGAGAGATGCCACGGTGGTGGCGCCAGGCATGGCGGGCTGGAGAACCTGATACTGCTGGGCGCCGGTCCCCGCAGGGATCAACTGCCCGATAATGACGTTCTCCTTGAGGCCTCGCATGAAGTCCGACCGACCCTGGATGGCGGCATCGGTCAGGACCCGCGTCGTCTCCTGGAAGGAGGCCGCAGACAGCCACGAATCCGTTGCGAGGGAGGCCTTGGTGATTCCCATCAGCTCGGGGCGCCCCTCCGCCGGCTTCTTGCCTCCGGTCACCAGCTCACGGTTTGTGTCACGGAAGCTCTGATCATCGATCAAGGCTGCAGGTAGGAAGTCCGACTCGTTCGGGGCGACCACGCGCACCCGACGCAACATCTGACGAACGATCATCTCGATGTGCTTGTCGTGGATCTCCACACCCTGTGACCGGTACACCTCCTGGACCTGGTCGACCAGGTATTGCTGAGTGGCACGAACACCACGGATCTCGAGAACCTCCTTGGGATCGAGAGGCCCCTCGGTCATCTGGGTCCCCGCCTCGATGGTGGCCCCGTTGGCGATGCCCGAGCGGAGCTTGGCATACCGGGAGATCGGGTAGACAACCTCCTCGTCACCCGCCTCCACTGTGATGCGCCGGCCTTCGCCATCCTCGATCACCTTGACGACGCCCTTGATCTCGGAGAGCACCGCCTTCCCCTTTGGAGTGCGAGCTTCGAAGAGCTCGACGACCCGGGGAAGCCCATGGGTGATGTCGGCGCCGGCCACACCACCGGTGTGGAACGTGCGCATCGTGAGCTGTGTTCCCGGCTCACCAATCGACTGGGCTGCCATGATCCCCACTGCCTCACCGATTTCGACCGTCTTGCCTGTCGCAAGAGAAAGCCCGTAACAGGCCTGGCAGACTCCGCCGCGTGTGTCGCAGGTGAGCGGGGACCTGACTCGGACCGATTCGACCGCGGAGTCCTCGATGGCATGGAGTTGCTTGGTGCCGAGAACCGTCCCGGCCCGTAGCTTCTCATCATCGACTGTGGCCACCAGGCTCCGGCCCTCTTTGAGGTCGTCTGCCAGGGCACGGCCATAGATCCTGGACCTCAGGTTGCGAATCTTGCCGCCGCGCTCGTCGGTGACCTTGATCACAATGCCCTTGTCGGTCTCACAATCCGCCTCGAGGACGATCATCTCCTGTGAGACGTCGACAAGGCGACGGGTCAGGTAGCCCGAGTCGGCGGTTCGCAGGGCGGTATCGGCCAGGCCCTTTCGCGCACCGTGAGTCGAGATGAAGTACTCCAGGACCGACAGGCCCTCGCGGAAGTTGGAGATGATCGGGCGAGGGATGATGTCACCCTTGGGATTGGCCACCAGGCCACGCATCCCGGCGATCTGACGCACCTGCATCATGTTCCCGCGCGCTCCGGAGCCGACCATCATGTCCAATGCGTTGAAACGCTGGGACTTGAGGCTTCCCTTCATGGCGTCGGTCACACGATCAGTGGCCTCGGTCCATATCTCGATCAGCTCCTGACGACGCTCGTCGTCGGTGACCACGCCTTTCTGGAACAGGCTCTGGACCTTCTCGGCGCGTTCTTCGTACTCGGCGAGGATCTCGGCCTTGTCTCCGGGGGTCCGCACATCCTCCAGGGCAATGGTGAGACCGGCCCTGGTGGCGTACTTGAACCCGAGCTCCTTGATGCCGTCGAGGGTCTCGGCCACCGCCGAGCGCGGGTAGCGCTCGATGATGGTCTCGATCAGCTTCCTGATGTCTGCCTTGATCACCACAGAGTCGACGAAGGGGAAACCCTCGGGGAGCACTTCGTTGATCAGGACCCGGCCCAGCGTGGTCTCCGACAGCCCGGTAGAGCTGAGTGGCTCCTCGGTGAGGAGCGTGCCCAAGGTCTGCTTCAGGTCGGCATGGAGCACAGGGTCTCCGGCCAGATCTCCCAGACGGATCTTGATCGGGGCATGGAGGGACAATTCGCCGATCTCGTAGGCCATCATCGCCTCGTCGAGGTCGACGTAGTAGCCACCGACCCCCTTGGCATCCTCCACGTACTCGGACAGGTAGTAGATGCCGATCACCATGTCCTGTGACGGGGTGACGATGGGGCGGCCCGACGCCGGCGAGAGAACGTTGTTCGAAGAGAGCATCAGGATCCGGGCCTCTGCCTGCGCCTCGGCAGAGAGTGGCAGGTGAACGGCCATCTGGTCCCCGTCGAAGTCGGCGTTGAAAGCCTCGCAGACGAGAGGATGGATCTGAATCGCCTTGCCCTCGACCAGGACTGGCTCGAAAGCCTGGATCCCGAGACGGTGAAGGGTGGGCGCACGGTTGAGTAGCACCGGGTGCTCCTGGATCACGTCCGAGAGAACATCCCAGACCTGGGGGCGCTGGCGCTCGACCATCCGCTTGGCGGCCTTGATGTTCTGAGCCAGGTCGAGGTCGACCAGGCGCTTCATGACGAACGGCTTGAACAGCTCCAGGGCCATGATCTTGGGGAGCCCGCACTGGTGCAGCTTGAGCTGGGGCCCGACGACGATGACCGAGCGGCCGGAGTAATCGACGCGCTTGCCCAACAAGTTCTGACGGAACCTGCCCTGCTTTCCCTTCAACATGTCTGACAACGACTTGAGGGCGCGGTTGCCCGGTCCCGTCACGGCGCGGCCGCGACGTCCGTTGTCGAACAGGGCGTCGACCGCCTCCTGAAGCATCCGCTTCTCATTGTTGACGATGATCTCGGGAGCGCCCAGGTCGAGCAGTCTCTTGAGACGGTTGTTGCGGTTGATGACCCGCCGATAGAGATCGTTCAGATCAGAGGTGGCAAACCGGCCACCATCGAGCTGAACCATCGGCCGCAGATCGGGCGGGATCACCGGCACCGTCTCGAGGATCATGTCCCCGGGGCGGTTCTGACCCTCCCAGAATGGCTTGACCACCTTCATCCGCTGGGTGGCCCGCTGGCGCTTCTGGGCGGATCCGGCGTCGAGGTGCTCGTCGAGCAGTTGCATTTCGGCGTCCAGATCGAGATTCGAGAGCAGAGCCTTCACTGCTTCGGCGCCCATGCCGCCCTCGAAGTAGTCGTCGTAGCGGAAGTAGATCTCGCGCCACAGCTGCTCGGACTCGACCAGGTTCTTCGGCTTGAACTTCCTGAAGGTGTCGAATGCATCCTCGATCAACTCGACCTCGCGGCCGGAGCGCTCCTGGCGCTCCTTGATCTCACGCTCGACTTCCTTCTTGCGGGCGTTGATCTCCTGGCTCTTGGCGCCGCCCTCCTCCATGCGCTCCAACTCGTCCTCGAGCGCCTCGAGGCGGACCTCGTGCCACTCGGAGAATTCGGAGCGAACGACCTCGATCTCATCGCGCATGGCGGCTTCGAGCTCGGGAAGATCCTTCTGCCGCTTCTCGTCGTCGACGGAGGTGATGATGTAGCTGGCGAAGTAGATGACCTTCTCCAGCTCCTTGGGGGACATGTCGAGCAAATACCCGAGACGGCTGGGCACGCCCTTGAAAAACCAGATATGGGTTACCGGCGCGGCCAGCTCGATGTGACCCATACGCTCGCGGCGGACCTTCGAGCGGGTGACTTCGACACCGCAGCGCTCACAGATGATCCCCTTGTAGCGGATCCTCTTGTACTTCCCGCAGTAGCACTCCCAGTCACGCTGTGGCCCGAAGATGCGCTCGTCGAAGAGCCCCTCCTTCTCGGGGCGAAGGGTCCGATAGTTGATCGTCTCCGGCTTTTTGACCTCGCCGTAGGACCAGGATCGAATCTGATCACTCGAGGCCAGCCCTATCTTCAGTTCATCGAATAGTTGCTGCGCCATCTCTTCCTTGCTCTTCGTTGCCTGCTCGTTCCTTCAAACCAATGGCTATTCCCGGTGCGATGCTCTCGGCACCCACGACCGGGGGTGTCAGTCGGAGTCCGGGCGCTCCGGGCGGCTCAGATCGATACCGAGGGTCTCAACCGACCGGTAGCTCTCTTCCTCCAGCTCACGGAGCTCTACTTCCTCACCGGCGGACAGCATCTCGACATTGAGACAGAGGCTCTGCATCTCCTTGACCAGCACCCGGAATGACTCGGGGATGCCCGGCTCGGGGATGTTGTCGCCCTTGACAATCGCCTCATAGACCTTGACCCGGCCCTGGACGTCGTCCGACTTGATGGTCAACAGCTCCTGAAGCGCGTAGGCGGCCCCGTACGCCTCGAGTGCCCAAACCTCCATCTCACCGAATCGCTGGCCACCGAACTGGGCCTTACCGCCAAGAGGCTGCTGGGTGATCATGCTGTATGGACCGGTCGACCGAGCATGGATCTTCTCGTCCACCAGGTGGACCAGCTTCAACATGTAGATGTATCCGACAGTGACATCGGTGTCGAAGGGCTCACCATTCCTGCCGTCGTAGAGCGTCGCCTTGCCATCGAGGCCAACGAGACGGTCACCGTCACGATTGGGGCGGGCCGACTTGATGACCTGCATGATCTCGTCTTCCTTGGCACCGTCGAACACCGGGGTCGCCACATTGGTCCACGGCTCGGCGCCCCCGATGGCAGGGCTGGTTCCGGTGAATGGCTCCCACCCCTGGGCAGCTGCCCAGCCGAGATGGGTCTCCAGCACCTGGCCGAGGTTCATGCGAGAGGGGACGCCCAGCGGTGACAGGATGATGTCGACCGGTGTCCCATCGGCGAGGAAAGGCATCTCCTCCTCGGGTAGGACCTTGGATATGACACCTTTGTTCCCGTGACGACCGGCCAGCTTGTCACCCTCGGAGATCTTTCTCTGCTGTGCGACGTAGATCCGCACCAGCTCGTTCACCCCGGGCGGCAGGTCGTAGTCCTCCGACCTCTTGAACACCTTCACCGCTATGACTTTGCCGTTCTCACCGTGGGGAACCTTGAGGGAGGTGTCACGCACCTCACGCGCCTTCTCGCCGAATATGGCGCGAAGCAACCTCTCCTCGGGTGTGAGCTCGGTCTCACCCTTGGGCGTCACCTTGCCCACCAGATAGTCACCGGGGCCGACTTCGGCGCCGACTCGGATGATCCCCTCCTCGTCGAGGTTGGCCAGGACCTCCTCGGGGACGTTGGGGATGTCGCGTGTGATCTCCTCGGCGCCCAGTTTGGTGTCCCGGGCGTCTATCTCATGCTCCTCGATGTGGATCGAGGTGAGGACATCGTCCTTGACCAAACGGGCAGAGATGATGATGGCGTCCTCGAAGTTGTGGCCCTGCCACGGCATGAATGCAACCAACAGGTTGCGGCCGAGGGCAAGCTCGCCGCGGTCGGTGGACGGGCCGTCGGCGAGCACGTCGCCCACCTTGACCTGATCGCCCTCGCGAACCAGGGGCTTGTGATTCATGCACGTCCCCTGATTGGATCTCTTGAACTTGTCGAGGGTGAAGGTGTGCTTCTTGTTGGTGCCCTTCTCCTTCACCACGATCTCGTTGCCGGTGACCTCGACCACCTCACCGGCCACCGGTGTCACCACCATGTCGCCGGAGTCCTGAGCCGCCCGCTGCTCCACCCCGGTGCCGACAAGCGGCGCATCCGCGGTCAACAGGGGAACGGCTTGCCGCTGCATGTTGGAGCCCATGAGGGCACGGTTGGCATCATCGTGCTCGAGGAAGGGGATCAATGAAGTCGACACAGAGACAATCTGCTTGGGAGAGACATCCATGTAATCGACTTCCTTGGCGAGGACGAACTCGACCTCGCCGCCGGCCGTGCGGACCAGAACACGGTTGTTGGAGAATTTCCCATCGTCGTTTAGCGGCGCGTTGGCCTGGGCGATGACAAACCGCTCCTCCTCCGTGGCGGTGAGGTACTCGACCTTGGCGGTCACTTTCCCCTCGACCACCTTGCGATAGGGGGTCTCGATGAACCCGAACTCGTTGACCCTGGCGTAGGAGGCCAGGGAGCCGATCAGACCGATGTTCGGCCCTTCCGGTGTCTCGATCGGGCACATGCGGCCGTAATGGGAGGGGTGCACGTCGCGAACCTCGAAACCGGCCCGCTCTCGTGAGAGCCCGCCGGGCCCCAACGCTGAGAGACGGCGACGGTGGGTTAGGCCGGCAAGCGGGTTGGGCTGGTCCATGAACTGTGAGAGCTGGGAAGTCCCGAAGAACTCCTTGATCGCCGCCGTGACCGGGCGGATGTTGATCAGGCTCTGGGGTGTGATGGCATCGGGGTCCTGGGTGGTCATCCGCTCGCGGACCACACGCTCCAGACGGGTGAGGCCGACCCGCACCTGGTTCTGCACCAACTCACCCACGGTCCGGATTCTCCGGTTGCCGAAGTGGTCGATGTCGTCGGTGCTGACCTTGACCTCGTTACCGGCCTGGGTGACCATCGTCTCCTGGCCGGCGTGAAGCGCCACCAGGTACTTGATGGCGTCGATGATGTCCTCGTCGCGGAGAAGCTGGAGACCCTCGGCGCGGTAGTCGGCCGGCGCCTTCTCCTCGTACTTCTGGCTGACCTTGTATCGACCTACCCGAGTCAGGTCATACCGCTTGGTGTTGCGGAACAGAGTCTGGATCAGGCCACGCGCTGACTCGACCGTGGTCGGCTCGCCGGGGCGCAACTTGCGGTAGAGATCCAACAGGGCTTCTTCCTTGCTGCCCGCGGTGTCCTTCTCGATCGTGTTCTTGATCGACTCGGCGCCGTCGAACATCTCGAGGATCTCCTCATCGGTCTCGGCGATGCCAAGGGCTTTGAGGAAGGCGGTGATGTATTGGCGTCTCTTCCGATCGACCCGCACGCCGATCGTGTCCTTCTTGTCCGTGTCGAACTCGAGCCACGCCCCACGACCAGGGATGATCTTCCCCGAGAAGATCTCCTTGTCCGAGGTCTTGTCCGGTGACATGTCGAAGTAGATGCCCGGCGAACGGACCAGCTGGGAGACGATGACACGCTCGGTGCCGTTGATGATGAAGACACCCTTGTCCGTCATGATCGGGAAATCGCCCAGGAAGACCTGCTGCTCCTTGATCTCACCCGTTTGGCGATTCATGAATCGGGCGGTGACGAACAGGGGCATCGCGTAGTTGGCGTCGCGCTCCTTCGCCTCCTCGAGACTCATCTGAGGCTCCCCGAAGCGGTGGTCGGTCAACTCGAGGGCGAGTGAGCCCGTGAAGTCCTCGATCGGGCTGATCTCCTCGAAGATCTCTCGAAAGCCCTCGTCCAAGAACCACTGAAATGACTCGTGTTGGACTGCGAGAAGATCTGGAAGCGGTAGTACTTCGGGGATCTTGCCAAATGAAAAGCGCTCAGCGACGCGCGAAACCAAGGGGTGCCTCCTGAGGAATGCGGATTAGATCTAGATAACGCAGACAAGGCATGCTAACAGACGCGTCAGCATGCCTCCAATCGAAACTTTCACTTTTGAAGACGACCGTCTTGCGACCGTCTCCAACCCCATTGGGATCGTTGATCAGCATAACGCGGCGGCTCAAAACGCGTCAAGGTCCACCGTGGGCGCTAGGAGTTCGAGATGCGGGTCAGACGCTCGGCCGACAGCACCCGAATGTGCCTATAGCCGGTCTCGACCATTCCCTGGTCTCGCAATCGGCCGAGGGCCTCGTTGACCGATTGGCGACTTACCCCGAGCAGAGTGGCGATGGTGGTCTGTGAGAGATGGACGTCTCCTCTGGAGTCGGCCTCCTCGCCAAGGAGATCCGCCACCTGACCGAGCACCGTCTTGTGCATGAGCCTGATCACCCTTTGCTGCGTCTTTTCCATGCGACGCAAACCGGCCACCAGCCAACGCATCGAGATGGCAGGGTTCCTGGCCAGCTCGGCTAGGAGCTTGTCCCGTTCGAATCGGAATAGCCGAACCGGCGTGACCGCCTGGGCCGAGGAGATGTGAGGCAAGCCTTCGAACAGGGACACGTCTCCAAGGACAGTGCCAGGCCCCGCATGGGAGACGACCCTCCGGGTGCCCCCGTTCCCCCGATATACCTCGACTTCGCCGGACTGGATCAGATACACGCCGACCGGCGACTCACCCTCATGGAAGAGATGGGTGCCGGGGTATTTGGAGACGACCTCGGCCGAGTCGATCAGAACCTCGAGATCAGCCGTGGCAAGGGGGGCATAGTCGGCTCGGCCGAACGAACGCGCCAGCCACGCGAGATGCTGCTGATCTGCAGGGTCGAACGACCCGAGCCCGGAGTCCGCCTGGGTGGCGCTCATGCCCATGACCAGGACATGAAACGACGAGCCTTATCATGTCACGGGTTCTGGCAAAACATGCAGCACCCGCCTCCATCCTCTCCTGGGCCTTCCTCGCGCTGGGCCTGGGTCTTTTCGCCGCGGCCGGCTTCGGCTGGTCGACCCACCTCTCCAACGAGGGCGAGGAGGTGGCGGGCAACGTCAGCTACGCCGGGATCGCGGTGGAGGGCCTCGACCCATCACAGGTCGAGGCCAGGGTGGAAACCCGAGCCCGAGCCTTGCTCTCACATGACTTGACCGTTGACTTCGGGACGGGGTCCCTGACCATTCCAATGGAAAGAGTCGGGTTCTCCTACGACCGGGAAGCCACGTCCCTGAACATCCTCGAAGCGCGTCACAACGGCTCGGCCTGGGACCAATTCTCTGCTTGGGCGGTCAGTGGATTCGCCACGAGCGAGGTGGACGAGGTTTGGGACTTCGACCGTGCAGCGGCCAGCGAGGTCCTCGATCGTCACCCCAGCCTCACTCCCAGCTTCGTGACGGAGCCCCAGATAGTCCCCGACGGCGAAGGGCATCTGGTCGTCGTCCCCGGTGAGCCGGGGACCGAGGCGAGTACCCCCGAGATCATCGACCAGCTCAGCAAGATCGACCTACTCGATCCACCTGATCGGATAGAGGTGGGGGTGGAGATCAACCAGCCCACGGTGTCAGACGCAGAGGCCGAACAACTCGCAGAGCACCTGAACGACCTGACCAGTGAAGGGGTGACCGTCAGGATCAACGGCCGCGAGGCCAAACTGACCGGGGCCACCCTGCAGCGAAACATCTCAGCCCGAGTGCAGAACGGGCACCTCACCCCGATAGTCGACGGTCCCGGGCTTCAAAAGACACTCGAGCGCACATTCGTCGGCCCGGTTGGCGAATTCGTCGAGCCCACGTTCGACGTGGTCGATGGGACGGTGAAGGTGGTGACGCCCGGAGAGCCACCGCCCGTCTGCTGCAAACTTGGAATCGGCGAATGGCTTGGAACCGTGGTGATCGAGGGCTCGAAGGGCCCGTTCTCACTGCCATCCCGACCGGCCGATGACCCAGACCTGGTTGCTTGGGCCGACGGCTCACAGGTGGTCGAGGTCGCCGGTGAGTTCACCACCCCCCACCACTGCTGTGAGACCAGGGTGGAGAACATCCACCGCATCGCCGACATAGTCAGAGGCGTCTATCTGGTGCCGGGTGAGACGATCTCGCTCAACGAATTCGTCGGGCCACGGACCAGGGAGAACGGGTTCAAGGCAGCGGGAGCGATCCGCCAGGGCCACCTGATCTTGGAGGTTGGCGGTGGTGTCTCCCAGTTCGCCACCACGATCTTCAATGCTGCCTACTTCGCCGGCCTCGACTTCGAGGAGTACCGGAGCCACACCATCTACTTCTCGCGATACCCGTACGGACGGGAGGCGACGATCTCCAATCCGGCCCCGGACCTCGCCTTCACCAACACCACCGAATTTCCGATTCTCATCTGGACCTCGTACACCGAAACCTCTATCACGGTCACGATGTACTCGACCAAGAACATAGAGGTGACCGAGCTGGGCCAGCGCACCTCGCGCCGCGGGGCGTGCACTCATGTTGAGACCGACCGCCAGCGCACCTACTCGGATGGCAGGGTGGTGGTCGACACATTCGTCGCCGACTACCGACCCGCCGAGGGAATCGACTGCAACGGGAACCCCATCCCGGACCCCGTCCCCTAGGGGGAAACCAAGTCAGCCACGCCCGCCGGCCAGCTGCACGGACATCGGGCTTCGGGCTAGCCGGATCATCGCCAGGACTCCGAGGCCGGGGCCGATGGCAAGGATTGGAAAAGCCCATCGCCACCCGAGGCTCTCGGCGATGACCGGAACACCCTTGATGGTCACCACGGTCAGGAGGAAGCCCAGAGCGGTTTGCAGCGTCAAGGCGGTGCCCCGCACCTCGTCCGGCGCGGTCTCGGTGACCATCGTGGAGAACTGGGCACTGTCGGCAACGATGGTGACGCCCCAAAGCAACAGCAAGGGAATAACCAACCACACACTCGAGCCGAAGGCGATGGAAGAAAGCAGACAGCACAGACCCGATAGGACCATCGCACCACCGGCCACACGCGTGCGCCCGATCCGGTCGGCCAAGGAGCCTGCCCACCAGGATCCGAGCCCGCCCACGGCTATTACCAGGAAGGTGATCACAGGAACACTCCCGTAGCCCGAGTCTGAGGCGTCGGCGGATGCCACCAGATAGGTGGCGATCCAGGTCCACATCGCATACAGCTCCCACATGTGGCCCAGATAGCCGTACGTCGAGAGGCGGACGCCCCTGTTGCCGACAACCCTCGACACCTGGTCCCACCGAAACGGCTGGCTGCTGGTCTCGAAGGGGCCGTCCCCGACCCGACCCAACAGGACCGCCGCCACCAGGGCAAAGACCGTCGAGGCGAATACCACGCCGTGCCAATCCAGGCCGAGGCCGCGTATCAGGTGAGGGGAGGCGGTTCCGATCGTCAACGCTCCCACCATCACCCCTAAGGCCCGTCCTCTCCCCTCGCGGAACCACCCGGACAACACCTTCAGCCCGGATGGATAGACCCCGGCCAGGAAGACCCCGGTCGCAAATCGGAGAGCGATCCCGACCCACGACCTGTTCGAATCGACAGTGAGGAGGGCGAGATTGGCAATGGCTCCGCCGATGGCGCTGACGACGAAGAGACGTCTTCCGGGGAAGACATCAGCCAGGTTGAGCACTGCCGAGATCACGGCACCGGCAACGAAACCGATTTGGACGGCCAGAGTCAGCCATGTCTCCATATTGGGATCGAGTCCCCAAGCCACCCGCAGTTGGGGGGCCACGGCCGAAGCCGAGAACCACAGACTCAGTGCCAGCAGCTGCGCCAGGGCGATGGTGGTCAGCGCCCTGGTCTGATTCCGTCGCATCTATCTCCCCCTACTCGTCCACGGGACGATCCACTCAGCCAAGCGAGCCGAGCGAGGGATCGTCCCCGTAACCAAGGATATTGGCCAGGAGCATGATCACGATGAAGAGGGCCACAGCCAGGATGAGACCCACCAGCCACGGCGGCATCTGAGGCTTCTCTCCACTCATGTGCAGACATTGTGCCCGGACGAACCCCCGAGAGCGAGACATGAGAAGAGCCCCGGTCACAGACCGGGGCTCTCTAATCGGGGATCGGAAGTGATCAGACGCTGAGCGCCTCGTGGACCGTGCCCACTTCGATCTTCCGCGGCTTGGCAGTCTCGGCGACAGGGATTGAGACGGTGAGAACACCGTGGTCATAGCCGGCCTCGATGTGCTCGGAGTCGAGTCCCTCGCCCAAGAAGAACTGACGGGAGAACGTCCCCTCAGGGCGCTCGTTGAGCAACACCTGCACGCCATCGTCTCGCTGCCATTCGCGAGTGGCGCTCACGGTGAGGGTGTCACGCTCCATGGTCAAGTCGATCGACTCGGGATCTACTCCCGGCAGATCGATGTGAAGCCAGAACCGATCATCCATGCGGTAGGCATCCACCGGCATGAAGCTGAACCGGTTGGACCCCCAAACCTGACGGGTGAGACGATCCAGGTCACCAAATGGATCTGAACGCATCAACATCTTCGCTATACCTCCTGTTGAGTTTGATTACTGCAGCCAACTATAGCTATTAAATCTGATATGGCAAATAGCAGATTAGGTAAGTGTGCTCATCGAGCGGACCAACCCATGTCCATGATCAGCGGCACCCCGGTCATCGTCCGGCCTGCATCGGTGAGGAGAAAGGCAACCGTGTCGGCCACCTCGTCGGGCTCGATCAGCTCCTTCACCGCATGCGGGGCCAGGATCACCTCATTGAGGACCTCGTCCTCTGACATGTGGTGAGCGGCCGCCTGACCCGGGATCTGACCCTCGACCAACGGTGTGCGGACATAGCCGGGGCAGATCGCAACTGCTCTGATGCCGGTCTCCGCACCCTCGAGTGCGAGGACCTTGGTCAGGCCGACAACGCCATGCTTGGCGGACACATACGCGGACTTGAAGGGTGAGGCAACGATGCCATGGGCCGAGGCGATGATGATGACCTGACCCCGTCCCGAGCTCTGAAGGTGCGGCCAGGCGTACTTGCTCAGGAGGAATGGGCTGGTGAGGAGGAGTGAGATCATGGCCTGCCAGGTCCCCTCGTCGAAGTCGGCCACCGGAGCCACACTCTGAAATCCGGCACAAGGCACGACGAGGTCCAAACCCCCGAAGAGCTCCACGGCCCTGTCTACCGCGGCCTTGTTCCCCTGGACGGATGTCAGATCTGCCGTGAAGGCCACTCCCGGCCCGGAGTCGTCCGGATTGACGTCGACGGCGAGCACATCGTGGCCGTCATCGACGAGACGGGCGGCGATGGCGCGGCCGATCCCGCTCCCCCCACCGGTAACCAATGCATGTCTTCTGCTCATGACCTGAACGTAGCGAGCCCTACGATGCCAATGTGCCGGCTGAGCAATCCGACTTCGAGCGGTTCACCGGGCCGGACAAACGGCGTGTCCCCCGGCCTTCGGGGCTGGCATCCATCGTCCTCGTCATCGGCGCGCTGACCGTGGTTGGTGTAATGGCCCTCCTCCCACGGGAGACTCCTGACCTCGACCTCTCGGTGTTCGGATTCTCCGACCGGGTAGTCCCGGCCACGGTGGCCTCGGCGCTGGTTGGTCCGTGCAGCTATTCAGAAGACCTGCGGTGTGACGGGGTGACCTTCGACCTCACCGATCCGGTGACTGGAACCGACTCGTATTTGCAGGAATTCCCGGTGGAGCCAGGCCAGGCGACTTTCAACATCGGGGAGCAAGTGTTCCTGTCCGTTGTGGACCAAGGCGACGGGACCACCTCATATAACTTCTACGACCGGGATCGCGGCGTGCTCATCGTGGGCGTGACTTTGATCTTCGCCCTGGCCGTTGTGGGCTTGGGGCGGTTGCGCGGGCTTGCAGCCCTCGCCGGCCTCGCTCTGAGCCTGTTGGTGCTCCTCGGATTCATCGTTCCGGCGATCATCGCCGGAAAAGATGCGGTCCTGGTGGCCCTGGTGGGAGGAAGCGCCATCGCCCTCATCGCCCTATACCTTGCCCACGGTTACACCCCTCTGACACATGTCTCGGCTATCGGGGCGTTTGGTGCCCTCGCCCTGACCGCCGGACTCTCCTGGCTCGTCCTCGAGCTGGCGAGATTCACCGGCCTCGCCAGCGAGGAGTCCTTCTACCTGCTGAGCCTCCCTTCAGTAGACCTCTCGGGGCTCCTTCTCGCCGGCATCGTTCTCGGCGCCATAGGAGCGCTCGACGATGTGACCGTCACCCAGGCTTCGGCCGTCTGGGAGTTGCAACAGGCAAACCCCGGGATGGGACGCCGCCGGCTCTTCGAATCCGGTCTCCGCATTGGCCGTGATCACATAGCTTCGACCGTCAACACCTTGCTCCTCGCATATGCCGGCGCTGCGATGCCCCTCGTCATCCTCTTCAGCCTCTCGGCTCTCCCCATCGGCGTGGTGGCCAGCTCCGAGGTGGTGGCAATCGAGATCGTGAGGACCCTGGTTGGATCGATCGGCCTCGTTGCCGCTGTCCCGATCACGACGTGGCTGGCCGCAAGGCAAGCTGCTGTCGGAGGCCCGACGTGAGCCCAAAGCCAGGCGAGAAGAAGGTGATTGGTTGGAGGGAGTGGGTCCAGCTTCCAGAGTTGGGGATCCTCGAGATCAAGGCAAAGGTCGACACCGGGGCGGACAATTCGTCGCTACACGCCTTCAATGTGGAGAAGTTCTCGAGAGACGGTGTCGACTACGTTCGATTCGAGATCCATCCCAAGCGCCGAACCCGGAAACCGGCTATTCAATGTGAGGCACCCCTGGCCATGGAGCGGAAGGTGAAGAATCCCGGCGGTCGAACCGAGCTCAGACCGGTGATCCGGACAATGGTGATCGTGGCCGGGATGGAATTGGAAGGCCTGGTCAACCTGACCAGCCGGGACGAGATGGGGTTTCGCATGCTCCTGGGCCGACGGACGATCAGCAAGACTTTCATGGTCGACCCGGGACGCAGCTATTTGGGCGAGAGACCCCGACGAGAAGGAGCCCCGCAATGAAGATCGCCATCCTCTCCCGCAACTCGGGCCTGTACTCGACAAAGCGCTTGAGGCAGGCGGCGGTGGATCGGGGCCATGAAATCTCGGTGGTCGACTATCTCCGTTGCTACATGGACATAACCGCCCGGAAGCCAAAGGTGCTCTTCCGCGGCGAGCAGGTGAGCCCGGATGCGGTCATCCCGCGGATCGGCGCCACCTATACCTTTTACGGGACTGCAGTTGTGCGTCAGTTCGAAATGGCCGGCATCTTCACTCTCAACGAGTCTCAGGCGATTAGCCGCTCGCGTGACAAGCTGCGCTCGCTGCAGTTGCTTTCCCGCGCCGGTGTCGGTCTCCCCACGACCGGGTTCGCCCACTCCACACAGGACATCGACGGGCTGCTCGAAGTGGTCGGCGGGACACCGGTGGTGGTCAAGCTGCTGGAGGGGACGCAGGGTCTCGGTGTGGTCCTGGCCGAGACGAAGAAGGCGGCGGAGTCGGTCATCTCCGCCTTTCGCCAGCTCGATGCCAACATCCTCGTCCAGGAGTTCATCAAGGAGGCGCGTGGCGCAGACATCAGGGCCTTCGTCGTCGGCGGCAAGGTGATCGCGGCCATGAAGCGACAGGCCCCGCCTGGAGAGTTCCGTTCGAACCTCCATCGCGGGGGCCATGCAGAGGCGGTCAAGCTGACCCCGGGTGAGCGCGCCACGGCCGTACGCGCCGCTCGAACCATGGAGCTGAACGTCGCCGGTGTCGACATGGTGCAGTCGGAGAGCGGGCCCATGGTGCTCGAGGTGAATTCGTCTCCGGGCCTGGAGGGGATCGAGGCGGCCAGCGGGATCGACATCGCAGACGCGATCGTCGAGTTCATCGAGGACAACGCCGACACCGAACCGCAACGACGCGGCCGTGCCTGAGAGACGAAACGACCCGATCACCATCGGGGATTTGACCGTGCCTCCGGGGCGCAAGATGAAAATCGAGCTGCCGGTGGCCCGCCTGCCCACCGGTTCTCTCGCCTCGCTGCCGGTGGCGGTGATCAACGGGAGAACTTCCGGCCCGGTGGTTTGGGTCTCTGGCGGCATCCATGGCGACGAGGTGAACGGTGTCGAGGTGGTGCGCCGGGTCATGCGCTCCCTCGATGCCAAGAGTCTGCGCGGCGCGGTCATCGCGGTCCCCATTGCCAATCCGCTCGGTTTTCTGATGCGATCTCGGTATCTGCCTGATCGTCGGGACCTCAATCGCTCTTTCCCGGGTTCGATGCGGGGGTCCACGGCGTCGCGCTTGGCACATCTGTTCATGACCGAGGTCGTCTCACATTGCTCCGTTGGGATCGACTGTCACACCGCCAGCAACGACCGAACCAACATCCCCCAGATCCGCACCGACATCGACGACACCGAGACTTTGAGGTTGGCCCGGGCATTTGGCGCCCCATTCACCATCAAGAGCCGGCTTCGGGATGGCTCCCTGCGCCAGGCCGCGACAGAGCTAGGCATCAAAATGCTGCTCTTCGAGGCCGGTCAAGCCGACCGGGTCGATGACGACGTCGTCCGAGTGGGCGTCGAAGGTGTTCTCCGGACACTGCGCTCCATGAAGATGGTCGACATCAGGCTTCCACGACCGACACCGACCCGATTGGTCAGGCGAACCCAATGGATCAGAGCGAGACGGGGTGGTCTCGTCGAGATCGGACCAGGTCTTGGGGAGAAGGTGAGCGCCGGCGACGTGGTCGCCCACATCTCGGACGCCTTCGGGATCAGGCCGACCGCGGTCAAATCGACCGGTACGGGCTGGGTGATCGCCAGGACGCTGAATCCCCTGGTGAATCCGGGCGATGCGTTGCTTCACATCGCCGCTGAGCGAGGGCCCGACCGGGACGAGCCGGCCGAGAGACGGCGCTAGCGACGGGTTCTACGAAGCCTTCTCGATCTCCTCGATCCAGCGACGACGCAAGGACCGCCTCTCCTTGGGGGTGTGACCGCCCCAAACGCCCTCACTCTGGTTGGTCTCGATCGCCCAGGTGAGGCATTCGGCTGCAACCGGGCAACCGGCGCACACCGCCTTGGCGCCGGCAATACCGGCTATGTCCTCTGGGTCCGGGAAGAAATCGACATCGTCCCCTGCTCGGAGACATGCCGCATCCTCCCTCCACGGGGAGTACTTCACATCAAACATCAATGGCTCAATCATTTCTCGACTCTCGTAAACGCATGATCAACCTCATTCGTTCCCGATACCGGGCCTGGATTGTCGCCTTTCCCGGCCATTTGGGCGGCCCAAGACGATGATTCTCCAGACCCAACAGGCAAAGTCATCCGGAGCCGATGACATACCCATGAATGGCACGGTTCAACCGGTGGGAATCGATCCGAGAGCCAGTTCGGACCGTGGCGTCGCCATGATCTCCTACGCCCTGCTGGTGACCCTGATCGCAGTCGTCAGCATCGGTGCCCTCTCGATGGTCGGAAACAACACCTCAGAGAGCTTTCAACAGATCCCAACGGCCCTCAACGGCGACAACGTCTCCGAGACGACGACCACCACGTCGCCCGGGCAGACACCGAAGGAAAAATGGGACAAGGCCCAAGAGGACTGGAGTACCGCCATCGACGAGGCCAACGCCACCTACACAGCCGTTGTGGCGGAGGCGAACGTGACCAAGTCAGCTCAGCTCGATGCAAACAAGTCGCTTCCCAAGACCGAGAGACAGGCCGCCAACCAGCAGGCCAACCAAGCCTTCAACATCACCAAGGCAGCAGCGAAGGACGCTCAAAACGCTGCCAAGGCAGCCGCCAACGCCGCCAAAGCAGCCGCACAAGCCGAGTACAAAGCGACGAAGTAGGTCGGTCGGGGCTCAGTCGAAGCTGAACGGCTCGGGGATGGCACCCGGCTCGAGACGGTGCAACTCGGATCGTGCGACCGATCGGCGGTGGACTTCGTCCGGGCCGTCGGCGATCCTCAGCCACCGACCCATCGCGTAGAGACGGGCCAGGGGAAAATCTTCGGTGAACCCGGCGGCCCCGAACAATTGGATGGCCCGGTCGGCGATACCGGTGAGCAGGTTGGGGGCTACCACCTTGATGGCCGCGATCTCTGTTCGGGCGGCCTTTGCCCCAACCGTGTCGATCAACCAGGCCGTCTTCAGCACCAGCAGCCGAGCTTGCTCGATCTGCATGCGGGCATTGGCGATCCACTCGCGTATCACACCCTGATCCGAGAGCGGTCTTCCGAAGGCGACCCTGGATTGGGATCTTTGCACCATCAAGTCGAGACAGCGCTCGGAGGCCCCAATGGCGCGCATGCAGTGATGGATCCTCCCCGGACCGAGGCGAGCCTGGGCGATGGCGAACCCGCCACCTTCTTCTCCGAGCAAGTTGGCCGCCGGGACACGCACATGATCAAAGAGAATCTGAGGGTGACCGCCGCGATCTTGGTATCCGAACACCGTGGGCTCACGTTCGACGGTTACTCCATCTGCATCCATCGGGACGATCACCATCGACTGTCTGCGGTATGGCTCGGCATCCGGTGATGTGAGCCCCATCACGATGGATACCTTGCACCGCGGTGATGCGCCGCCGGAGCTGAACCACTTCCTGCCGGTGATCACAAACTCGTCGCCGTCTCGCTCGATGCTCGTTCGGATATTGGTTGCATCAGAGCTGGCCACATCGGGCTCGGTCATGGAGAAACAGGACCGGATGTCGCCTTCCAACAGCGGGTGGAGCCAAGTCTCCTTCTGCTCGTTCGTGCCAAACATATGGAGTATCTCCATGTTCCCCGTGTCGGGCGCCGAGCAGTTCATCGCCTCGGGGGCGATCTCGGGACTTCTCCCTGTGATCTCGGCAATGGGCGCGTACTCCTGGACGGACAAGCCGCCGCCGAGCTCCGCATCAGGGAGGAACAGGTTCCACAGGCCCCGGTCGCGAGCCTCTTTCTTGAGCTCCTCGAGGACGTCCGGGTGATGGTGGGGGTCGCCCGACTCGTCCATCTCCCGCTGATACCGAGGCTCGGCCGGGTAGGCGAGCTCATCCATGAAGGACTCGACGCGCCGCCTCAGACCTTCCACCTCTTCACTGTGAGAGAAGTCCATATCGAGAAAGGACGCTAGTTGTCTGTCACTCGATCAGGGCCGTCTTCATGGGGACGACAGACCCCTGGCTGCCTAGCCGTCGGTCTTTTCGGTTTCCCCGGCAGGCTCGGGTGGATCGAAGGTCATGGGTGGAATTGGCACGGCCGGCCGGCGGGGCCGTCCCCGGGTCAACTCACCGAGCAGTAGCCAACCCGCGAGGAAGGAGACGAAATAGAGACGCAACCACAGCGAGACGGCCAGAGCGGCCGCCGAGGTGATGAAGAAGATCACATTGGAGATCACGACCACCCGTAAAGGCGCCACCTTCTGCAGCAGCGACACGAGCAGGTGCCCTCCGTCCAGCGGCCTTATCGGAAGCCAGTTGAGAAGGCCCCAAAACACGTTGACCCACACCAGGGTGGAGATCGTGAATCCGAGAGCGCCGGTGTAGGGCCCGGTCAGGTGCTCGAACATCCAGATCAGCGCGCCGAATATCACGCCGACCGCCGACCCGGCGGCTGCGATTGCCGCTCTTCTTCCCGGGCCCACGTCGTCCTCGGTGCCACTCCAGCTGGTCAGCCCACCGATCCCATTCAACTCGATGGCAACTGTCGCCCCGAAGGCACGGGCGGTGAGGGCATGGCCCATTTCGTGAACCAGTATCGAGACGAACACCACACCCACCCAGGTGAGAACGAGGGACAGGCGACCACCCGACAATCCCAACAAGGCGGCGACGAGCAGAAACGAGGCCTGGACGGTGACGGGGATGCCAAAGACACGGAAGGAGAACACGACCCCATTTTGCCCGAACTCGGGGTCTTGGCGAGAAAGCCGAGCGGTTAGCCTCGCCTCATGCATGAAGATCTTCGCAAGAGAGTCAATGCCGACCTTCCCCGCCTGACCGAGATGCTCGGCGATCTGGTCGAGCTTCCCTCAGTGAGTGCACCCGGCTATGACCCGGCCGCGGTGCGCAGGGCAGCCGAGCAAATCGTGGAGTGGGTCGGGCAGGCTGGGTTCCAAAACGCTCGGCTGCTCGAGGTGGAGGAGGGAAACCCGGCCGTCTTCGGTGAGATCGAGGGACCCGAGGGAGCCCCCACCTTGCTTCTCTACGCGCACTACGACGTCCAGCCACCGGGGCCGATCGACGATTGGGACACAGGCCCGTTTCAGCCCGAGGTTCGCAACGGTCGGCTGTACGGCAGGGGCGCATCCGATGACAAGGCGGGCATAGTGATGCATCTCGGCGCGGTTGCCGCCCACGAAGGCAGGCCGCCGGTGGGGGTACAGCTTTTTCTTGAAGGTGAGGAAGAAGCCGGCTCTGGGAGTTTGGAACCGATCCTGGAGAAGTACTCCGATCTGCTCCATCCAGACGTGATCGTGATCGGTGATGGGGGCAACTGGGCAGTGGGGGTCCCCGCATTCCTCACCTCATTGCGGGGCCTGGTGTCGTTCACGGTCGAGCTGCGGACCCTCAAGGCGCCGGTTCACTCCGGCCAGTACGGTGGCGTGTACCCGGACGCGCTGTCGGCAATGGCGCGGCTCATTGCGTCCCTTCACGACGATGAGGGCAACGTGGCAGTCGAAGGCCTCGTGAATTCGGAGCCCGAGGACGGCCTCGACATCCCTGAAGAACTGGCAAGGCAACTGACGGGTGTGGTCGATGGCGTGGAGCAGATCGGTAGCGGCTCCATCCCCGGGCGTCTCTGGACCAAGGCGTCCATCTCGACACTCGCCATCGACGCTCCGCCTGTGAAGGAAGCCATCAACCAACTGGTCCCCGTCTCTCGGGCAAAGATCAGCCTTCGCATTCCCCCAGGTCAGGACACGAAGGCCGCCAGCGAGGCGTTGAAAGCGCACCTCATCGCCCACGCCCCCTGGGGATCCAAGGTCGACTTCATCCACTCCGAGCTTGGTAACGCATCGGTGCTCGACTCGGACAACTCTGCCGTTAGAGCCTGGACCACCGGCTTCGACGAAGCTTATGGGAGACCTCCGGTCTCAATGGGGGCCGGCGGCTCGATCCCGTTCATCGCCACGTTTGCCGAGCTGTTCCCGGCGGCCCCGATCATCGTCATCGGCTGTGGTGACCCCACCAGCGCCATTCACGCCCCAAACGAGAGCCAGGACCTCGGCGACCTCGAGAGAGCCACCCTGTCGGAGGCCATCGCATTTCGAGAGCTGGGAGGATGAACGGCTCGGTCAGCCCCTGTTACCGGGGAAACCCTGCTGGCGCCAGGCCTCATAGACCACCACTGCGGCTGAGTTGGACAGATTCAGTGAGCGGACCCCCTCGACCATGGGGAGAGTGACAGCTGCATCGACCCAGTCGGCCGCCTTGAGCGCCGGAGGCAATCCGACCGATTCCGGCCCAAAGAGAAAGGCATCCCCCGGGCGAATTTCGACCTCGTAGAAGCTCCGGTCGGCGTCCACGGTCAGGGCAAAGACCCGAGGCGGTCCCGTAGCGGACCTCCAAGCCTCCACGGTCGGATGGACCGATACGGTCGCCTTGTCGCGGTAGTCCATCCCGGCACGTCGCAGCCGAGCGTCGTCCATCTCGAACCCGAGTGGCTCGATCAGATGCAAACGGCAGCCGGTAACCGCCGCCAGCCTCATGGCATTACCGGTGTTGGGCGGGATCTCGGGCTGATAGAAGACGATGTCGAACATGGTCAGTGGAGGTTGAAGAGACGCAGCTCGGTATCTTCCGCCTCACGCAGGCCGTCGTAGTCGACCTCCACGGCATCGATGCCACGTGAGTCCGCCAGCACCCTCGCCTGTGGCGTGATCGTCTGGGCCACGAAGATGCCACGCAACGGGACGAGACGCGGATCATTTCCAAGACGCTCCAGATAGCGGGCCAATTGCTCGACCCCGTCTATCTCACCCCTCCGCTTTACTTCGATCGCCACCGTCGATCCGCCCGGATCGACACAGAGGAGGTCTATCGGACCGATGTCGGTGGGATATTCCCTTCGAATCAAGGTCAACCCCTCTTCGACCACCCATGGCCGTGCCGCGAGCAGTTCCTGGAGATGCGCCTCGACACCGTCCTTTTGCAACCCAGGGTCCTCGCCGAGGGAGTGGGTGACATCCTCGACCACCTCATCGATCCAGATGACCAGGCGCTCGCCCTTGCCGTTGGACACCTCCCAGCGATCCTCGAATGTCTCGAGCAAGTTGGGGGCAACCATCCAGTTGAGGGGCTTGGATGCGTTGCCGTCGGAGTGTATGGCCAGAGTCCCGTCGGCCTTGACCATGATCAAGCGAACCGCCTCGGGGAGATGAGCGGTCAGCCGACCGGTGTAGTCGACCGAGCAACGGGCTATCACCAACCTCACGAATGGGCGAGGGTACCGGTTCTGGGAACCCGACCGGCCACCACCGCGCATGCGGCAAAGAGCACCGCCAACGCCAGCCAGCCTGGCGTGTATGAGCCGATTCGGTCGACCGAGAGGCCAAGCAATGGTGGGCCTACGCCGTATCCGAGCAGAAAGCCGAGCAGCACCACGCCGGTCGAACGGCCCACCAGCTCCGGCGGTGAGAAGTCCATGACCGCCAGCATGCCCACGGCGTTCCACGACACGCCTCCGGAGCCGAGCAGGAAGGCAGCCGGGACCAGCGCCCAGCTGGCAAAGACACCGGCGGCGGCCAGGGCAAGCAGCAGCGCCGAGATCATTGCCTGGAGTGCGAGGAGCCGAAGGGTGCGACCGTGTCCCAGCGAGCGCTCTGCAGTGGATCCCCAAAAGATCCGTGAGGCAACGCCGACCAGTCCCACACCCGCAACGAGAAGCCCGGCCTGGGACGCATCCCACCCTTGGTCCTCGCGGGCAAACAGCGGCAGGAAGGTGAACATCGAAGACGACGCCAACCCGGAAAACGCGCCGTAGACCGCAACCCAGATGACGGCAACCGGCACCGGAGCCTCCCCCCGCACCCTCTGAGATACGAACTCGGCAGACTCCGACCGCCCACGCATCGACAAGAGTGCCACGACCGGGACCGCGAGGAAGACCAAAATTGCTACCCGCCATCCCCACAGCTCTGTGAGAGGGGCGAGCAGAAGCCCGCCGAGGAAGGTGCCAACCTGGACCCCGGACTGTTTGATCCCGGTGATGAATCCACGGGTCCCCGCTCCCACATTGGCCACTATCAAGGCGTTGGTGGCCGGATTGCACCATCCCTGCGGGATGCCGGTGAGCACTGCGGCCATGGCAAGAAGGCCGTACGTCGGCGCGATGGCGATCAGGCTGAGGAAGACCACTCCACTTGCCAGCACGCCTCTGGTGGCCCTGACCGGCCCGATCCGATCGGTGACCCGGCCAAATGTCGGGGAGAGAAGGGCTCCGGTCACACCCGTAGCCGTGACCAGCACGCCGATCTGCCAGCGCTGGACATCGAATTGTTCGATCAAATCGGCGGCAAGGACGCTGAAGACGACCGCAGCAAATGTTGCGACGGCCATCGTGGACGCCGTCAGGGCGCCAAGAGAACGTCTGGTGAACTGGCGCATGTCGTGCAAGCTAATGCCCCGGCCAGCAACGTCGGACTGGCCAACGTCCCGGGACATAGCTCGAGATGGTTAGCTTTGAGGAACCGCCAAGAAACCGAGGCGGTGAACGGAGAGGAATCGGATGACTCGAATACTGGTGGGCACCGAGAAGGGCGCTTACATACTGTCCGAGAACGGCGCCGACTGGGACGCCACCGGACCTCTATTCCCAGGATGGAGAGTGACGGCGCTCGGGCAGGCACCCGACGGGACACATCTGGCGGCCGTCGGCAGCAATTGGTTCGGCATCGGCATCCACAGAAGCTCGGATCTCACCCACTGGGAGCAGATCGACCGGCCGCCGGCGTGGCCCGAGGGGACGGAGCGCACCATGGAGCAGGTGTGGACGTTTCAAAATGTCGGGAGCTCAATATGGGCCGGTGTGGCCCATGCGGGGCTCTTCGAGTCGGATGACAACGGGGTCACCTGGTCGCCAGTCGATTCACTCAACGAGCACCCCACGCGAGATGACTGGCAGCCGGGTCTGGGCGGTTTGTGCGCCCACCGAATCCTCTCCTGCGGTGACCGCAAATGGGTTGCCATCTCCGCCGTGGGCGTCTTTCGCTCCGACGACAACGGAGAGACCTGGATGCCAAAGAACAATGGCATCCCGGCGGTGAACACCGCCGAGGGAGCTCCAAGGCCCGAGATCGGTTACTGCGTGCATGGAATCGCCCACGACCTGTCTGATCCGGAACGGATCTGGCGTCAGGATCACATGGGAGTGTTCCGATCAACTGACGGCGGTGACAACTGGGAGAGGATCGAGGAGGGCTTGCCGGCCGGGTTTGGCTTCGTCATGTGGCGCGACCAGGTGTCAGGTCGCCTCATCAATGTGCCGCTTCACTCGAGTGGGAGCCGTGTGCCCGTCGGCGGGCAACTTCGCGCCTACGCATCAGACGATGACGGCGACACATGGCACGTGGCCGGGGCTGGTTGGCCCGAAGCGCCAAGATTCACCGGTGTCCTACGCGGAGCTTTTGGAGGCGACCATGACGGCAACTTCTGCTTTGGGACCACCGGGGGAAGCCTTTGGCTGACCCGGGATACCGGGGAGACCTGGGCAGAGTTGGGCCCGACCTTCCCCCGCATCAACTCGGTTCGCCTGCTGGCCTGATGGCCACGGTCCGACTACCGCGACTCCTCGACGGCTCCCTCCGCGGGGGCCTGCGACAGGACGTCGAGGGCGACACGCTCGCCCAAGCCCTGGAGTCTCTCTTCTTGGCGGAGCCCGGTGTCAGAAACCACATCCTCGATGAAGAAGGTGAAATTCGGCCGCACATACTCGTCTTCGTGAACGGGACCAGGGCACATCTCGACACCGACGTCACCGCGGAAGCAGAGATACAGGTCTTGCAGGCAGTCAGTGGGGGCTGAGTCAGCCAACCGAACGGACATCGCGGGTGGGTCGGCTGAAGACGAACCACTCTGCGAAGACACCAACGCCCAAGAGCACGAGACGAAGCCAAGTCCGGTCGATGAGCACAAAAGCGGAAAACCCGAGGGACAGGGCGATTGACACCGCGGCAACCCACTTCATGCGCATGGTCAGGCCACTGGACCGGTAGTTCCGAATCATCTTCCCATATACCGGGTGGTTGGTGATCCAGCCGTACAGTCGATCAGAGGACATCGAGAAGAAGAATGCCGCGAGGATCACCAGGTCGAACGTGGGGATCCCCGGCAGGAAGCTGAGCGGCAACAGGGCGAGGCAGATCAGGCCGAGCACGAGAAAGACGCCACGCAGGAACCTGCTGCGGGATTTCCTCGGAGCGACGGGTTGGTCGATGCCGGAGGCGGTCACGAGGCAAAGTTATTGCCTGGGGTTTCTGACGGCGAGTCGGAATAACGACACCGATGCAAAGGGCACTACCTTTGGGCCTCCCCAATCGACCAGGAGATGAGGCGTGCCGATAGTCACCCCCGCCAAATATCGCGAGATGTTCGAGGCAGCAAGGGCCGGCGGATACGCCTACCCCGCGATCAATGTGACCTCATCCACGACGATCGTGGCGGCACTTGATGGCCTCACCAGGGCCCAATCCGACGGGATACTCCAAGTCTCCTATGGCGGTGCGGAATTCGCCTCCGGCCAGTCGGTGTCCAACATGCCGGTCGGAGCCACTGCCCTGGCCGAGTTCGCCAACGTCGTAGCCGATGAGTACCCGGTGAATGTCGCCCTCCACACCGACCATTGCCCACCGGATCGGGTCGATACCTATGTGCGACCCTTGCTCGAAGAGAGCTTGAGACGCAAGAGTGAAGGCAAGGGCCCGATCTTCCAGTCCCACATGGTCGATGCTTCATCGTTGCCCATGGAGGAGAACCTGGCCATTTGCAAGGAGATCCTGGAGCTCTCGTCCGAAGCCGACGTCATCCTCGAACTGGAGATAGGCGTGGTCGGCGGAGTCGAGGACGCCACCGACAACGAAGACGTCGATCGGGCCAAGTTGTACACCTCACCAGACGACATGGTGCGGGTCTCTGAGGTCCTAGGCACCTTTGACCGGGGCATGTACCTGCTCGCCGCGGTGTTCGGAAACGTCCACGGCGTCTACAAGCCCGGGGCGGTGAAGCTGGACCCAACCATCCTTCGCGAGGGCCAGGCTGCCGTAGCCAAGCGATTCGGGGACGAGGCGCGTCACTACCTGGTCTTCCACGGGGGAAGTGGGTCGACACTCGAGGAGATAAGGGAAACGATCACCTACGGCGTGATCAAAATGAACGTCGACACCGACTGCCAGTACGCATACACGCGTCCCATCGTCGATCACATGTTCAAGAACTACGACGGCGTGATCAAGGCGGACGGCGAGGTGGGGAACAAGAAGGTCTACGACCCACGCTCCTACATGAAGAAGGGCGAGAACGGGATGTCGGACCGGGTGGTCACCGCGGCGGAGCAATTGCTCTCTGCCGGAAGAACCATCGGTTGATGGACCGCAGGCACGAGACCTGGGCGACGTCGGAGCGGTTCGTACCGAAGCGGTTCGTCAAGCCGTTCGTTCGATTCTCCCAAATCGAGGCATCGTCGGGAATGGTGCTGTTGGGCGCCGCCATCCTTGCCATTGTGTGGGCCAACTCGTCGTTCTCGACCACGTACTTCGACATCCTCGAGACCCACCTGACAGTCGACTTCAGCAGCTTCCACTTCGACGAGAGCGTGCTGGAGATGATCAACGACGGGCTAATGGTGATCTTCTTCTTCGTGGTCGGCCTGGAGATCAAACGTGAGCTGGTGGTCGGCGACCTACGGGACCCCAAGGCGGCCGCTCTCCCGGTTATGGCCGCCGCTGGTGGCATGCTGGTGCCCGCTCTGATCTACGTGGCTCTCAACGCAGGTGGAAGTGCGGAGGCGCTGAGAGGCTGGGGAATACCCATGGCCACGGACATCGCCTTTGCAGTCGGTGTGGTGGCCCTCCTCGGGTCGCGTGTCCCCTCCGGCGCCAAGCTCTTCTTGCTCGCTCTGGCCATAGCCGACGACATCGGCGCCATC
The DNA here is from genome assembly GCA_963730285.1 of uncultured Actinomycetes bacterium. Lineage (GTDB taxonomy): Bacteria > Actinomycetota > Acidimicrobiia > Spongiisociales > ZC4RG35 > JARDZU01. The sequence continues at coordinate 110,793 of CAVSQY010000001.1, forward strand.
GCCGTGATCGCCATCTTCTACACCGACGATCTCGACCTCACGTATCTGGGCATGGCCCTTGCCGGCCTTGCATTGGTCTGGGTCGCGAGGCGGGTTCGGATCCGGTCTCTGGCCTTCTATCTCCCGCTGGGGATTCTGATCTGGCTCTTCACGCTCGAGTCCGGGGTTCATGCCACCCTGGCCGGCGTGGCACTGGGGTTCCTCACCCCGGCTCGACCGATGTACAAGCCCGAAGAATTCGACCGCCGCGCCCGCGCCATACTTGACGAGTACCCGATAGAGCCGGACAGTGATCGCGCTCAGGAACACGCCGATCATGAGGCGCTGCTTCTGAGTGAGATAGCCAGCGAAGCCGTCTCCCCACTCAGCCGCATCGAGACCCGGCTTCAGTCCTGGAGCTCCTTTCTTGTTGTTCCGCTATTCGCTCTGGCGAATGCCGGTGTCGATTTCCGCAATACCTCGTTCGGTGACGCGCTCGGATCCTCGATAGCGCTCGGTGTGGCTCTCGGGCTCATCCTGGGGAAGACACTGGGCATATCTCTGTTCACCTATCTCGCCGTTCGCTTTCGGATGGGCACCCTCCCACAAGGGACAGGTTGGAGCCAGATCGTCGGTCTTGCCGCAGTCGCGGGAATCGGCTTCACCGTGTCTCTGTTCGTCGCCGGGCTCGCTTTTGCCGATCCGCAGCAGATCGATTTGGCCAAGGTGGGCATCTTCGGCGGCTCGCTGATCGCGGGAATCGTGGGGGCAGTGATTCTCTTTCGAGCCCCGCAATCGGTGTCATGAGCCATCCTCCATCGAGCTATGTGTGCATCGACTGCGGAGGCTCGGCGCATCTGATCACGTTTCTCCCCGAAGACGGGGAGATCGAGCCGGGAACACCACTCGCCTATCGATGCTCAGACTGCATGGAGCGTTTCGATGTCATCTGGGAGGAGGGCGACGAGGTGGAGGCTTGAGACCTGGCCGTTGCCTCGTCACGAAGCCCAGCGGTGGACGTTGATCGCCGTCATGTTGAAACCCATGCGGGAGCAGAAATCTTCGAATCGATCCGATGGCACTCCTCGCCACTCCAAATCGGACAGGGACTCTTCGATTGGGACATCGAGTCGCAGGGTCGTCAGCTCGCGATAGAGAAACGCCAGGTCAAGGTTCTCTGCCAACGTCGCCGCGAGCTTGTCTGCGCCACGCACCTTCACCTCCCACTGGGACGAGCTCTCCGGGATCAACTCGAGCCGCGGGTATTGGGCGAGGATCGTGGAGGCGGACTTGGCTCCCCACCCTGGCAGGCCGGGAACCCCGTCGGCCGCGTCCCCCACCAGCGCCAGGTAGTCGGGGATGGACTCGGGGTGAACACCGAATTTCGCGACCACGGCGTCCTCGTCGAGGATTCGTTGCTCCCGACGGTTGTAGGTCACGATTCGGTCTCCCACCACCACCTGGGAGAGGTCTTTGTCCGGAGTGGCGATGACGACCTGCTCGACGTCCTCGACCCAGCGAATTGCGGCCGTGGCGATGGCGTCATCGGCCTCGAACTCGATGTTCCCCCAAACGACGACACCTATCGCCCGCAATGCCTCTTCGGCCAGCGGGAACTGGTCGAGGAGCACCTGCTCCACCCCTGCGGAGGTCTTGTACCCGGCGAACATCTCATTCCGGAAGGACTCGATGACAGTGTCGAAGCTGGCTGCGAGATGGGTTACCCCGGGCTCGCGCAGAAGGGCGAGGGTGGATTCGACTATGCCCAGGATGGCGTGGAGATCGCGACCGTCCAGACCGGTGACGGTGTCCTTTCTCCCGAAGTGAGACCGGAAGAGCTCGTATGTACCATCGAGTAGGTGGAGACGCACCAGCATGATCCTACGTCCCGATCGGAGCCAGACCCCTGGGAATCGGTCTCGGACCAGATGGCGGGCCTGAAGAGGCGTCTGACTGAGATCTACTCAGAGGTGGCGGCAGAGGGCTCCCCGTCCGAGACCGAGGTCAAGCAGGCGTTGTCGACACTCGCCTCGGCTTGGGGCCAGGTGGCCGACTCGGTCACAAGTGCACTCGGGGACCCGGCCACCAGGGCAAGCCTGAAACGGGCGGCGAGTTCGCTAGCCACAGCACTGGGAGCGACCATCACCGATCTCGGGGCGGAGCTTCGGTCGTCTCGGGCCACCGAAGGCAGCGACTTCGTGAAGGACGACGTCTAGCCGGATCTCGATTTTGGGGGCGCCGGCGATTTGCTCGCAAACGTCATCGATGACGATCTTCAAGTCGCCAGCCGACATTCCGACCAGGCGGGCTGCACCCGTGAGATCGCGAGCAAACCTGGTGACAGCGGGGGTGGGTGAGACCACGGCGCACGTGCGCGCCTTCGCCTGATGGTTACGGGCAGGTGAAGCTCAGCGACCCATCAACATCCCCGGCGTCGGAGCTGAACGTCCCCTCATAGCTGACATTCGAACCGTCCACCGTTGGCACGTCCCCTTCTGCGGAGACATCTGACGTGTAGCTGGTGCCGTCTGCCGTGCGGACCGTGGTCACGCCAAACCATCCATCGCCGCCCTGTATGACATTCATTTGCAGCTCGGCATCAAGCGAGCCTCCACCAGAACGTGCGTCACCGATGCTCACGTCGATCATTTCGCCGGTGATCTCACAAACAATGCTTCCGTTGAAACGAACCTGATACTCAGTCCCGCCGACTGTTGCCATGATTCCGTCACCTGGTGCTGAGCAGTTGACAGCCAGGCTGATGTCAACCTCACCGACGGTGGCCCACAAATGGGGCACTGGCGTGCTTCCAACCAAGCGATCAACCGCAAGCGCCTGATGCATCAGCTCGGCACCGTCGACGTAGACACAGTCACCGCATAGACGGAGTTGTCAAAACACTCCTGAGCTACTGATTTGGGATTACAGGCAGGGAGAATGCCACTCAGCCGCGCCAACCCCGGATTTGGTGCGGTTGCCAGCCAGCAATAGCAATAGCCTCATCACTGGTGGTCTTGATGCGAGGCGAGGCTGCAGTGGCCGCGCATCGAGTAACAAGACCATGACCATTCCATGCAGTTCGACCACGAGAACCCTCAACCCCGTTTGGTGAAACGAGTTTCGGCCAGGGCCCGACGCAGACGGGTCGAAGCGAATGCCCCGACGATGGAGATCACCAGCCCGACTGCAATGGCGGTGGCAAACCCGGCACGCACCGCCGCGGCAGCACCGGCTGGACCGCCCCCCGCCGGTGAGGCGATGAGGTCTCGGACCAGCTCTGGATCACCGAGTTGGAGGGCCACCACCAACAAGAGCACTGCCCCGCCGATGGCCGATCCGAGAGTGAACCCCTGGTTTCGGGCGAAGAGGTGGGCCGAGGCCACCCGACCGATCTTGGCGGTGTCGGTGACGTCCCGCATCAAGGTGAGCGCCGCATTGGTGGCCATCCCCACCCCGATTCCCATTCCGAAGAAGGCGGCGAAAGCTGCGAACACCGATACCTGCCCCACGACCAGGACCCAGGAGATGGCGAGTGATGGGATCGTGAACATGTAGCCGACGAGGACGACCCACGACTCGGAGTGCCGGTCGGCCATTCGGCTGGAGAGGATCGCCCCGGTGGTCCAGCCGACGGTGAGAGGGAGAACCGACCACGCGGTGAACCCCGCCGGCCTCTCCAGACCGGCACGGACATAGAGGGGGGTGTAGGTGTCGACGGCGATGACCGCGGCGAGTATCAACCCGGTGGAGAGGGCCAGGCCGCGGTAGGGCTGGGGGACGATGTGCTCCAACCTGACCACGGGTGTCGTCGCTCTCCGGGCATGGCCGACATAGATCCACAGTGCTATTCCGGCGGCGCCCAGCCAGACGAGCGACCACAAGTCGAAGGCGTTGACGGCGATCAATGTACCGACCGTGACAGCACCGAGGAGGAGGGTTCCCTTCAGGTCGAATCGCCCTGCAGGCTGGCCGTACGGCCCGGGCAGCGTCTTCCAACCGGCGAGCAGCGCTCCGAGCCCGAGTGGCAAATTGATGTAGAAGATCCAATGCCAGGAGGCGAAGGTGAGGATCAAGGCCGCCACTGCCGGCCCGGCGACGCCCATGACACCCCAGATGCTGGCGTTGGCGGCATAGGCCCGTCCAACCAGATGCTGAGGGAAGGCGAGCGAAACCGCCGACGTCCCGGTGGCGATTACCAGTCCAGCTCCCAGCCCCTCCAGGGCCCGCAACCCCACCATCACCTCCATGCTGGGCGCGAAGGCAATGGCGAAACCGGCCGCGGCGAACACCGACACGGCTAATCGGAACATCCTGGAAACGCCGATGGCGTCGATGAACGGGCCGGCCACGACGGTGGCGAGGCTCGAGGCGAGCAGGTACACCGTGATAGTCCAAGGCAGGAGGGAGACGTTCCCCAAGTCGGCGGTGATGTCGGGGAGGGCCGCAGCCATCCCCAGAGCCTGGAATGAGGCCAGCGCCGCCGTGGCCAAGATCGCGATCGACACCGGCAGCAGCTCGCGGGAGAAGATGCTGCGCGGCTCGGTCACGGTGTGAATGTAGATCGGCGCCGTCACAGCCGAGTCGACTTGGCGTCGCCTCAGATTCGAGAGCCGAATCACCGAGAACTTGAACCGATGCTCTACCCCATGAACTGGATCGTGTTGACTCGGCGACCTTCCCCAATTGATGCGCGGCCCGGCCGTCCGCTCGGTGCGCGCAGCTTCATAACCTGCAGATTCGGGCCCAATGAGCCAGGAGACGTTGTCGCAGCGGGGTCCACCCGGGTTAGGTGCGGCCGACTCAGACTCGTGGTTCGTTGCTCGTGAGCGATCTCGATGTGTATACTATGCGCATGTCACGTGTCAACGTCTATCTGCCAGACGAACTCGCCGAAGAAGCCAAGGCGGCTGGCCTCAACATCTCAAGCCTCACACAGCAAGCGATTCGATCATCGCTGTCAGCACAGAACCTCGCACGATGGCAACAACGCGTTGCTGAGCTCAGCTCCCCCGGCATCAGCCACGACAAAGTGCTCGAAGCGGTGAAGTCGGCCAAGGACGAGCTAGACGGTGGCTGACAAGCTCGTCGTCGATGCGTCAGCGATGGTCGACTACCTGGTCGCTTCTTCGCTGGGTCAGCTCGTGGCCACGCGCCTAAGAGACAGCGAGGTCAGCGTGCCGGCGCACTTCGACGCCGAAGTCCTCTCAGCCCTGGGTCGTCTGCAACGTGGTGGAGAACTCAGCGAGCTCGAAGTGCAGGAACGAGTATCCCTCATTGCACAGGCACCGTTCCACCGCCACCTACTCGCCCCGCTTCTCGAAGGTGCCTGGGCACTACATCACAACGTCCGTCTCGTCGATGCCCTCTACATCGAGCTCGCCAACCAGCTCCACGCAACCATCATCACGACTGACTCCGGTTTGGCAGCCGCAACAGCCAACGCCGAACTCATCTAGTAGGCGTCGAAGTTGAATGCAGGCATGAGCAAGCCGACCATCTCGGCACAAGACCTCGGTGATCGTCTCACCGAAACCAAGGTGTTCGATCTGCGCTGGTCCCTGGGCGACCCCAGCCACGGGATCGACTCCTACCGAGCGAGCCACATTCCCGGCGCCGTGTTCGTCGACCTGGACCGGGATCTCAGCGGTCCTCGTGGTGACGGGCGGCACCCGCTCCCCTCACCAGATGCCTTCACCGACACGTTGGGGCGTCTCGGCGTCACCCCGGTTGACGAGGTGGTTGCCTACGACGACGTCTCGGGTGCGGTCGCGGCTCGACTCTGGTGGATGCTCCGCTCCATCGGGCATGAGCGGGCGAGCGTGCTCGACGGAGGATTCCAGGCGTGGGCAGGGGCAGGGCTCCCGACTCAGACCGGGGACAATGAGCCGACCGCCGCCGTATATCCCGCGGTGGCCGATTTCACCGGAGTTGTGCGATACGACCAGCTGGCACATCGACTCATCGTCGACGTGAGGGCAGCGGAGCGATATCGGGGCGATCACGAGCCGGTCGATCCCAAAGCCGGCCATATTCCCGGGGCACGCAACATGCCCCTGTCGGGCAATCTCGGAGAGGGTGGCCGCTTTCTCGAACCCGATGCCCTTCAGGAGCTTTTCTCCAACCTGCCCGATGATGTGGTGTTCTCTTGCGGGAGCGGAGTCAATGCCTGTCACAGCGCCTTGGCCATGACCCTGGCCGGGCGGCCCGTGCCGGATGTCTATATCGGGTCGTTCTCGGACTGGTCGCGACGTGACCTACCCGTCAATACCGGAGATGAGCCTTGATCAGCCAGAGGGCGGTGGATGCGATCGAGGCCTCCGACACCGATGAGTTGCTCAGGGTCGTCGATGGCGATTGCCAGGCCCAGGATTGGGGCTCGTTGCTCGAGTTGCGGGCGAGATGCGATGAAGCAGTGGGGCGTGGCAAGCAGGTTTGGGGTGTCAGCGAGCACATCCGGTATCGCCTCGCCCTGGAGGCGCCCGCCCCGATTGCGGGACCGGTGGTGACCGAGGGACAGTCGCGTTTCGCCCTTGGACCGCTCCCCGAAGTCGCCTCCAGCACCAAGACCTGGCTCGAAATGGAGACGTATCTGTCGCCAGGCCCCGAGCGGGCCACATTCGCCGCCGAGCGAGTGATTCGAGGAGAGGCCGTCGAAGTGGAGAGTTCCGAATTGCCAGGGTTCCTGACGCCTTGGGAGCCCGACTACCCGACCGCCATCTACAAGTCGAACAAGGTGGAGGCCCCGTCACCAAAGCCACCCCGGACGGTCCCGATCGGACCGGCGTCGTCGGGGGAGGCAATCGATGATCTTCACTCGGTCGGGGCACTCGAGGATCTGGTGGAGACATGGACGGGCCAATCCAATGGGCGATGTCAGGTCTCGGTGGTGGAGGGCGACCATGTGGCGGCGATCTCGGGGTTGGGGCTCACCACTGCACGGGTTGCGCCGCTCCTACCGGGAGAGGCCCTCTCCTGGATGTGCTGGGCGGCCGCTTCCGGCGGTGCCCATGGACGGAGACGGGGAGCGGCCGCGGGACGCTCGACGACGTGGTGGGCCATGGCCGCCCTCACGGACCTGGAGTGGCCGCCTGAGCCAGAGCGCTTTGGCCAGGAGTTGAAACGGCTGGCCTTCTACTGGTTCGATGACGGCAGCCCCGAGTCAGGGTGGGCTCTCCGTCTTGCCATCTCACATCCCGAAGAAGGGCTGGCCTGGGCCATCTCCGCGGCGGATCACCAACTCTGAGTCAGGCGATGGTCACACGAACTCGATGCCAACCCGTGGCTCCATCCGGAGCCGGGGGGACTATCTGGTCGGTTTGGGTGTTCCCGTCACCATCGGTGGCGCGAACCTGGATCTGGTGGGTTCCCGGCGGCGCGTCCCAGTCGACGACCCACTGAACCCAGCTGTTGGCCGAGATGGGCTCAGAAAGCTCCGCCTCGAGCCATTCCGCATCCTCACCCAGCTGAACCTCGACTTTGGAGATGCCACGGGTTGGCGCCCACGCCACACCGGCCACCGGGATAGTGCCGGAGTCGAGCCTGGCGCCGTTGGGCGGGGTATCGATCCGGCTCTGAGTCTTGATCGGCGCCTCCTTTGCCCAGCCCCGCGGCACCCAGTAGGCGTCGAATTCGTCCCAAGTCTTCAGCTCGATCGAGGAGAGCCACTTGGTCGCCGAGACATAGCCATAGAGGCCGGCCACCACCAGGCGGGCCGGAAATCCGTGCTCGAAGGGAAGTGGTTCGCCATTCATGCCGACGGCCACCATGGCGTCCCTTCCGTCGTAGGCCGCCTCCACCGGGAACCCCACGGTGAAGTCGTCGACGGACCGACCCACGATCTGCTGGGCTCCCGACTGCACCGAAGCCCGGTCGAGGACCTCGGTCAAGGGGACGCCGAGCCACCTCGCATTGCTCACCAGGTTGCCGCCGACCCGGTTGGAGACACAGGACAGGGTGACGTCGATCTCCTCCATCCTGAGATCGAGCAGGTCGTAATAAGAGATCGAATAGGGGCGATCGACCATGCCCTCGATCGAAAGAGACCAATCCTGGAGGTCGACGCGAGGAACCGACAGAGCGGTGTCGATGCGATAGAAGTCCGGATTTGGGGTGACGATGGGGCTCAGCCCGGAGACACCTAGCTCGGCCCCCTCGGGCACCTCGGGCAGTGCCACCGACGGTGCAGGGAGCTCTACTTCGCCACGACCGGCAACGGCACGTCTGGCGCGCTCGGCCAGACTGCGTCCCGCAACCGCGGAGATCGCCGCCAGGCCGATCACTGCTCCAAAGCCGATCAGGAAGCTGCGCCGAGACCCAGCCGGGTCAACGTTCTCAGAACCGGCACTCTCCCGGTGGCCCCGGTCGTACAGCCACTGCAGCGTGCCGAGCCCGGTTATCGCGGCGAGACCGGCCGGAATGATGGTGACGCCGAGAGATACGCCCGGGTCACGTGTAGCCGCCCAAGCCGCCACAACCGCAAATGCCAGGAAGACCACGATCGCCATCCAGAATCGAGTGCGGGCAAGCACTCCCACCAGTGCGCCGATAAGCAATGTGACCAGAGTTATCCCGATCAGGAGTGCCAGCTTGTCATGGGTTCCGAACAACCTGATGGCGGTTTCCTTGCCCGACTCGGGCACGATGTCGATCACCCAGTTGCCCAAACCCTGGATCAAGGACGGAAAGCTGGCAACGACACCGGCAGCCAATTCTGAGATACCGAGGGCCAGGCCCGCGGCAGCTGCACCGGAGAGGCCATCTCTGAGACGTGTAGAGCTCACAGGACCCCAAGTTAGGCACCTCCCTGCTAACCGGAGCTAAAGACCTCTGCTTCTCTCTAGCCTGGCTCCATGGACGTCGTGATCGGGCCCGACGGGTTGGCACGCTGCCCGTGGGGGGCCCAACCGGAGATCTACCGCGCCTATCACGACGACGAGTGGGGTCGACCCACAACGGAAGACGTTGCGCTATTCGAAAAGGTGTGCTTGGAGGGCTTCCAGGCAGGTCTCTCATGGCTGACGATCTTGCGCAAGCGCGAGAGCTTTCGCTCAGCGTTCGCGGAGTTTGAACCCGGAGCCGTGTCCCGCTTCGACGAGCCCGATGTGGCCCGCCTCATGGCCGATGCGGGAATCGTGCGTCATGAGGGAAAGATCCGGTCGACGATCAACAACGCGGGCAGGGCATTGGAGTTGATCGAGGAAGTGGGCTCCCTGGCCTACTACTTCTGGTCGTGGGCCTCGGTCCAGTCAGACGGGCGGCAGGTGCCGGCGCTAACCCCGGAATCGACCAAGTTGTCCAAGGACCTGAAACGCAGAGGCTGGTCGTTCGTCGGCCCGACCACCATGTATGCGTTCATGCAAGCCATGGGCCTGGTCAACGACCACCTCGCCGCCTGTCATGTCGGCGCCGCTTGCGAAGATGCCCGACAGCGGGTCCTCTCTGATCTCTAGGGTTTCCGACTTATGATCGAGCGACCGGAATTCACCATCGGGATCGAAGAGGAATACCTGGTGGTCGATCGCGAGACACGTGATCTGATCAAGGATCCGCCGACCGGCATGTGGGATTCGTTGCGCGACGTCCTCGGCCCTCAGGTGATGCCCGAGTTCCTCAAGGCACAGATCGAGGTGGGGACCAAGGTTTGCCGCAAGGTCTCGGAGGCACGGGCCGACCTTGCCGGGTTGCGCCGCGAGCTCTCCTCGGTGGTCAGTGAGTACGGCGGAGCCATCATCGCCTCCTCGACCCACCCGTTCGCCAACTGGTCCGAACAAGAGACCACCGAGCAGCCCCGCTATCTTCGCCTGGCCGCCGACTATCAACAGGTGGCGAGGCAACTGGTCATCTGTGGCATGCACATCCACGTTGGGATCGGGGATCCACACCTGCGCATCGACCTGATGAATCAGATGCGATACATGCTTCCCCATCTACTCGCGCTGAGCACCTCGTCCCCGTTCTGGGCAGGGACCGACACTGGCCTACTCGCATATCGTTTGGTCATCTTCAAGAACCTCCCCCGAACCGGGGTGCCCGAGGAGTTCCTCTCCTGGGGCGAGTACGAGCGGATGCTCGAGATCATGATCTCGGCCGGGCTCCTCGAAGACGCGACGAAGTTGTGGTGGGACATTCGGCCCTCAGCCAGGTACCCGACGCTGGAAATGCGTGTCAGTGATGTGTGCACCCGTCTCGATGACGCCATGACGGTGGCGGCGTTGTATCTCTGCCTGCTCGGCTACCTCTTCCGCCTTCGCTTGAAGAACCAGCGCTGGAGGGCCTACTCATCGCTTCTCATCTCGGAGAACATGTGGCGTGCCCAGCGCTATGGAGTGGAAGGCTCACTGGTCGACTTCGGTCGTGGCGAGCTGGTCCCCTACTCAGAGCTGGTCGAGGAGTTCATCGACGTGTTGGCCGAGGATGCCGTCGAATTCGATGTCGTCGATGAGTTGCTGCACGCGCGGGCCATCGTCAATGAGGGAACCAGCGCACATCGCCAGAGGGCCGTGTACGGCGAAGCCCTCGAGAGTGGCGCCGCCGAGCACGAAGCACTCCAAGCTGTAGTCGACCATCTGATCGACGACACCCTGTTCGGTATCTGAGACCACCTTCTACAGTCGCCTCTCACGCAATATCGAGGAGCCGGCCACCGATGACCAGACCGATTCGCATCGCCATCCAATTCCAACCCCAGCACGGGGACTACGCCGAGCTCCGCTCGGCTGTGGTCCGAGCCGAGGAGATGGGCGCCGACGTCGTCTTCAACTGGGACCATTTCTACCCCCTCAGCGGTGACCCCAACGGCAAGCACTTCGAGTGCTGGACCATGCTCGGCTCGTGGGCCGAAGTCACCGAGCGGGTGGAGATCGGTGCCCTGGTGACCTCAGTTGGCTACCGAAACCCGGATTTGCTGGCCGACATGGCACGAACGGTGGACCATGCCTCCAATGGCCGTCTGATCCTCGGGCTGGGTGCCGGCTGGTTCGAGAAGGACTACGACGAATATGGGTACGACTTCGGCACCGCAGGGAGCCGGCTCGCCTCCTTGGAGAAGGCCCTGCCCCGGATCGAGGAGCGATGGCAGAAGTTGAGCCCGCCACCGACTCGCAAGATCCCAATTCTCATCGGTGGCGGCGGTGAGCGGAAGACTCTCCGTTATACGGCGCGGCATGCCGACATCTGGCACGGTTTCGGTGGGCCCGACGTCATCGCTCACAAGAATTCGGTGCTCGACGACTGGTGTGCGAGGGAAGGTCGTGACCCCGGCGAGATCGAGCGATCCTGCGGAGCAAGCCTGACCCGACCCGAGTCAGGGGACTCGTACGTGGAGGCCGGCGCCACCCTCATCACACTCGGGGCCGATGGGAGAACCGGGTTCGACATCAGCGCAGCATCCGAGTGGATTTCGTGGCGGGATGAGAGAAACCGTCCCTAGGACAGGCGACTAGGAGGGCGAGGGGGCCTCTTCCTCCCGCACCACGAAGCGAGCATCGGCATCGGGCGTGGCTTCGGGCTGTGCCCTTCCGGCCCAGGTGATCAGGACCAGTCCCGCTACCCCCGCAGCCAGGCCACTCACCTGATTCCAGGTGAACTGCCCCACGGTGGCGTCTCCGCTGCCGTAGCGAAGGGAGTCGAGCAGGAATCGCTGGAACCCGTACCACGTGACCCAGAGGAAGAAGAGCTGGCCGTAGTGCAAACGGAATCGTCGGTAGGCGATATAGAGGACACCCAGGAGAATGGCGGCGCCGATCATGTCATACATGGCGACGTGGTGATAGATGCCACAGAACCCATTAGCGCCCACCGTGGCCTCGGTGCACTCGAGGGCGTCGTGTGCGGGCGCCACGTCATACCCAGGTCTTATCCCGTATCCCCATGCCACCGTGGTCGCACGGCCCAGGTGCTCGACTATGGCGAGGTCGCCCACCCGCCCCACGATTGTCCCGAGGGCGAGCCCGAATGCCGACATGTCCAGGGTGGGGAGGATGGACAGGCCCACTTTCCGCATCTTCCAACCTCCGGCGATGATTCCACCGGCGAAACCACCCATGATCGAGAAATTGCCGCGGATCGGGTTCAACGCCTCCCATAGAGCCGAGCCGTCGAGGAGTTGGGCGGGAACGGTGAAGTAGCGGGCCCCGAGCAAGGACCCGACAAGGCCCCACGTGAGGACTGACTGGTACTTGACGGTGTCGAAATTTCGATCGCCCATCTCACGGGTTGCAATCCAGGCCCCTGCCACGAACCCGACGGCAGCCATCAGCCCGTGCAAGGAGAAGTTGATAGGCCCTATGTGCCAGATGGGGATCGGCGGGTAGGAGATGACCGCGAGCATCGACTCGAGGCTACCCGGTCGTCCGATCACCTGAACGCGATCGGCGTGCAGGCGACATCAACTGAGGCCGGCGGCGCGTGAGACCTCTGATGCGTTCACCGCGGCCGAGATGTCCCCGTAAGCGAGTGCGGCTCTCATGCTGGTCGCCACCTCCAGCGCGACCTGAACCTGTGCCTCCTTGGTAGAGGCTCCGAGATGCGGGGTGAGGACCAGGTTCGGCGCTCCGAGCAAAGGGCTTTCGGGAGAGAGCGGCTCGGACTCGTACACATCGAGAGCGGCCCCGGCGATCTGACCCTCGCTGAGAGCAGCGGCAAGGGCACCCTCGTCGACCACACCCCCTCTGGATGCATTGAGGACGAAGGCTCGCTTCTTCATCTTCGAGATCGCATTGGCCCCGATCAGTCCCCTGGTCTCCTCGGTCAAAGGCACATGGAGAGAAATGACATCGGCCGTCGCCAGCAGTTCGTCGAGATCGACGAAACCAAGCCTCAGATCGCGTGACTGGGAAACGTCCAGGTATGGGTCATATGCAATCACTTTCATGCCGAACGCCCGGCATCTCTCGGCCACGGCCCCACCGATCCGACCCGCGCCGATGACCCCCAGCGTGCGTCCGCGCAGCTCGACGCCCTGGAACCGGGACCGCTCCCACTTTCCCTCTCGAATCGAGCGATCCGCCTCCGGGACCCGGCGAGCGACAGACAGCAGCAGGGCGAGCGTCAACTCGGCGGCCGAGACAGTGTTCCCACCAGGGGCGTTCATCACGGCAATTCCCCTCTCGGTGGCGGCCGCCAGGTCGATGTTGTCGATTCCGACCCCGGCCCGGCCGATCACCCGGAGCTCAGGAGCGGCGGCAATCATCTCAGAATCCACCTTGGTGGCGCTCCGGACAATGAGCCCGGCCGCCGTCGTCAGCGCCTCTCCGAACTCGGAGGTCGATGAGTCATTCACCCGGAAAATCGAGAACCGGTCGTCGTCGCGCAGTGGAGCCAGGCCCTTCTTGGAAACACGATCGGTGGCGACCACCGAGAAAGTCGCACTCATGAGAGCACCTCGCCGAGGGTTGCGAGCAGTGAGGCGAGGTGACTCACGTCGTGGTCTCCCATGTGACCGATTCGGATGGCGTGCTCGGCAGTCTTGCCATACCCCCCGCCGATGACCCAGCCCAGCTCTCGCATCTCCCCGACCACATCAGGGCCGACCGTGCCCTTGGGGAGGGTGATGCATGTGATAGTGGGTGAACGATGACCGGCGGGAGCCAAGATGCCGACTTCGGTCCCGTCACGGCTCATCTCGGAAACCCAATCCTCGGTCAGTTGGCGCATCGCCTCGTGGCGGGCCCACCTGGCCTCCATCCCCTCCTCTCGCACCCGTCGAAGCTGTGCCTGGAGGCTATAGAGCAGCGAAACGGCCGGCGTTGAGGGTGTTTGGTTGCCGTCCAACGACTTCATCAGGGGGATCAGGTCGAAGTAGTAGCCCTTGTTCACCGCCAGCGCCGATCGATCCATCATCGCCTGCGAGGCCACCCCGAAGGAGAGGCCGGGTGGAAGTGCAAGCGCTTTTTGCGATCCGGTCAACACGAAGTCGAGGCCCCAATTGTCCGTGAGAACGGGAGCCCCGGCGATACCCGTGACCGAGTCGACCAGCAGCAACACATCGTCGTGTCGCCCAACGATCCGTGCGATCGATTCGAGATCCTGGAGCACACCGGTCGACGTCTCGGAATGGGTGAGGGTCACGGCCTGGTACCCGCCACTTTCCAGACGATCCTCCAGCCCTCCTGGGTCATGGAACTCACCCCAGTCGACCTCCCACCGGTCGGTCCGGTGGCCGCATGCCTCTGAGATGTCGGCAAATCGTGATGAGAAGGCGCCATTCACCATGCTGAGGACCTTGCCCCCAGCAACACCGTTCCTGACCGCCGCCTCCATCAGGCCGGTGGCCGACGAAGTCGAGATGACCACAGGGCGATCCGTCTGGAACACCAACTTGAGACCGCTCTGAAGGTCGGCCACCAGCTCCTTGATCTCCGGGCCGCGGTGCCCGATCATCGGGCCGGTCTGGGCCGCGGCCACCTCCTCGCTCACCTCGGTTGGGCCCGGTAGGAAGAACTGGCCCGAAGGGATTTGACTGCGTTGATTCATGGATTTTGAGGGTTGATCTCGACGCTCACCCGTCTGCGAGCGTCAATGCGTACCGCACCGTACCCACCAACTCCCAACCAACAAGAACCGGGGAGCCACTCCTCTGGTGCTCGCGTAGGTGTGGCAAAGGGAACTGATAATCACCCTCCGGCACCGGGACGAAGATGAGCTGGTCACCTTCGACGAGAAGCGTGAACGAGTCGACCTCGTCGAGGGTGCCGTCCACCGATATGACCACGCCCTTGACCGTCCCCGACGTCTGGGCACACGCCACCAGCGCACACGACAGAAACAAGGGGACGGCCAAGCAAGGCACCACGAGACGTCTCAAGGTCGAAGACAGGGTCAGGAGGCCCGGAGCGTGGCCTCGAGCTCCTCCCACTCCCGCTCCTGTTTCGTCCATCGAAACCATATGACTGCGATTATCCCCCAAAGGAGAAAACCCCCGCCAAGCTTCATGATCACGCCGGAAATCGTCTGGTCGTTGACCGCGGTGAGGCCCCAGGCGAGAGCCGCGTCCCCATAGACCGGGTAGAGAGGGGCGGTCGAAAACGTCAGGAACGAAGCCGGGATGGTCGGGAGCAGCGATTGGAAGAACAGATAGAGCATTTGTGCCGGTTGCGACAGCCTCGGGATTATCGGCGTCGGGGAAAGCACAGGCAGCCACATCAGGACGGACGCGAAGAACAGCCAGGTATGAACGCCGAGATGGGCCCACGGGTTGGTGAGCATCCAGTCGACCAGGTCGGGCCAGTGGATGACGATGAACGTCGTGTTGAAGATGACGAATGCCGGAACCGGTCTGGCGATCGGGCGAAGGAGAATGGCGACCTTGGGATGGCCCAGAGTCCGGTCGGCCAGCCAGCGGGGAGTCCCGAGCAGAAGCAGCGGCGGGACGACCAGACCGATGACGATGTGCTCCACCATGTGCACCGAGAAGAGCTGTGTCTCGCCGATGTCGTGGATCGGCCAACCCGAGACGAACCAGATGAACGCGACCCCGAGATACCAGCACCATTTCTGGCCCCGGGTTGCCGAGGGGACATCCGGCGCCATCACTGGTCGAAGACGGTGATCGGCAAACCAGTACCCGTAGACCATGAGAAAGACCAGGGCATAGACGTCGTAATGGGGGTGCCACGGGGGCAGCACGTTCAGCCTCCCCTAATGGCGATGATCCCCATGGCGGTCAACACCACCGTGTAGAGCCCGAGCGCGAGGACGAACCCACCGGTGAAAAACCGGCTCAGGGTCGAATTCTCGAAACGGAGGTGCATGTACCAGCCGACCACGATCACGAACTTGAGCGCGGCCAGTGTTATCAGGAGGGCTGCGTTGATCGGACCCAGGTCGTAGGCGCTGTTGAGATAGTAGAGACTCACCTCGATGGCGGTCAGCACCGCAAGGACTACGGCGATCTTCCAGTACTGCGCCGGTGTGGGGTGCTCGGTGTGCTCTGGGCTGCTCATGCTGGCGGGACGGAGAGTAGGTACACGACCGTGAAGATCACGATCCAAATGATGTCGACGAAGTGCCAGTAGAGACCTACCAATTCGAGGTTGAGACCATGTTTCTCACTCAGCCCGCCTTGCTGGCGTGAGATGCCCCACAAGGACAGCAGCATGATCACCCCGATGGCGACGTGGGTGCCATGAAACCCGGTGAGCAGGTAGAAGGAAGATGCCGCCGGGTTGGTGGTCAGCTTCATCCCCTCCTGAGTGATGAACTCGGTGAACTCGAATACCTGCCCACCAAGGAACACCGCTCCGAGCCCTGCTGTGGCGAACAGCCATGTTCGGGTTCCGTCCTGATCATTTCGCGAAAGTGCGTTGTGCGCCAGGACCATGGTCAGCGAGCTCATCAACAGGACAAATGAGCTGACCGAGGTGAATGGGATGTCGTAGATCTCGGCCGGGTAGACCCCCTGGAAGCCACCCCGATGGGAATAGAGCAGGTAGTTGGAGATGAGGGCACCGAAGAAGAGGAACTCGGAGCTGAGGAACAGCCACATCCCCAGCTTGCGGTTGTCGATACCGGTCGACTCGTGCTCGGGGTGGTCCGGCTCGACCAAGGCCTCATGCGTCATGTCAGCCATCGGCCATCCCCCCTTCCGTTGTCATCGGTGAGGTATGGGTGTCACTGTCCGGGGTGTGGCCGTGTGGCTCCTCGAGGGGCTCGATGGCCCAGCCGATCACCGCCACCAAGGAGATCACCGCTCCCACGAGGATCATCGCCTTGGCCCACAGATTGTTGTGATAGATGATCCCGTAGAACATTATTGGGATGCCCAGGGCAAACAGGATCGGGAAGTAAGACTGGTTGGGCAGGTGAATCGGGCTCTTCGGGTTCAGTTGCTCGTGCTCGATGGCCGCCAGGATCTCATCGGCATCAGGTTTGCGAACGGCGCGCCCCTCGTCGTCCTGGTCGTACTTGAGGTGCCAGAAGTGGTCGAGGCTGGTGACCACCGGCGGCACTGCGAAGTTGTACTCCGGGGTCGGGTTGGGCGACATCCACTCGATCGTGCGGGCATCCCACGGGTCGAGACCGGACGGCTGGCCGTGACGCTTGCTGGTCCACCAGTTGTACATGAAGACGGCTATCGAGGTGGCGATGATGAACGCCCCCACTGTCACCGCCTGATTCCACGGCTGGAGGCCGGTTTCGGGTGCGTACTTCCAGGTGCGGCGAACCATGCCCTGGAGGCCGAGCCAATGCATCGGCCCGAAGGTCAGGTTGAAGCCGATGAACATCAGCCAGAAATGGACCTTGCCCAACCGGTCGCTCATCACCCGGCCGGTCATTTTGGGGAACCAGTAATAGAGGCCACCGAAGAGGCCAAAGATGGCGCCACCGAACAACACGTAGTGGAAGTGAGCAACGATGTAATAGGTGTCGGTCTGCTGCCAGTCGGAGGGGACGATGGAATGGGTGACCCCCGACAGCCCTCCGATGGTGAACATGGCGACAAAGCCGATGGCGAACAGCATCGGGGTTGTGAGTCGTATTCGGCCTTGCCACATGGTGGCGATCCAGTTGAAGATCTTGATGCCAGTCGGGATCGCGATGGTCATCGTGGACAGACCAAACGCGGCCTGGGCTACCGGGGTTATCCCCGAGGCGAACATGTGATGGGCCCAAACCCCAAATCCCAGGAATGCGATGGCGGCGCCGGCAAAGACAACAGCCGAATACCCGAACAGCGGTTTGCGGGAGAAAGTGGGCAGGATCTCAGAGACCATGCCCATCGCGGGCAGGATCAAGATGTAGACCTCGGGATGGCCAAAGAGCCAGAACAGGTGTTGCCAGAGGATCGGGTCTCCGCCTCCGACCGGGGCGAAGAACAAGGATCCGAATTGCCTGTCGAACGTGACCATGAAAAGCGCAACGGCGATGATCGGGAGTGAGAACAGGAGAAGGAAGGCAACGACGGTGGACATCCAGGCGAAAACCGGCATGCGAAGGAGACGCAGCCCTTTGGCCCGCATGTTGAACACCGTGACGAGGAAGTTGACTGCGGAGACCAAGGAGGCCAGCCCCAGGATCTGCAGACCCAACGCCCAGTAGTCCAGCGCAGTCCCAGCCGAGTAGAGAGGACCGGCATTGGGCTGATAGCCGAACCAGCCCCCGTTCGGAGCGTCAGCGAGGAAGTTGAGTGCACCCGGCCCCCCACCTGCCGCCAGGTTGCCACCGACACCGGTGCCAGCGGGCGCCAGGGCGGTCCCAAATATGAATGTGGAGTAGAGAAAGATCCCGCCGAAGAAGAAGATCCACCATGACAGCGCGTTCAGCCTGGGGAAGGCGACATCCCTGGCCCCGATCATCAGGGGGAGCAGATAGTTCATGAAGGCGGCGCCAGCCGGCATCACGAAGAGGAAGATCATCGTGGTGCCGTGCATCGTGAACAATGCGTTGTAGGCACCGGCGGTGAGGAATTCCGAGTTGGCGGTTGCCAGTTGGACCCGCAGCAACAGCGCCTCGACCCCTCCGATGATGAAGAAGGAAAATGCGGCGTAGCCGTACATGATCCCGATCCGCTTGTGATCGACGGTCGTGATCCAGGACCAAATGCCGGTAGTCGCCGACGGCCGGCGGAATATCGTGGTTGGGCGTTCCGCGGTGGCGGTCATTTGTTGCTGTCCAGCCATGCGATGAGCACGTCGATCTCCTGCTCGGTCAGTGCCAGGTTGGGCATGAAGCTACCTGGCTTGGTGTTGGGTGGGTCGGAGAGCCATTGTCTCAATGCGTCCTCTCTGGTCTGTCCCTCGCCCGGCAGCGTGGCCCCGGCAAAGACATGCCGTGAGGCGAAGTGAGTCAACGGGGGCCCGTGAAACTCGGCGGTTGCAATCACGTTGTCGGCGATGCCTGAGGCATTGCTGTCGGCGAAGTCCATCATGTGGCACTGGGTGCAACCCTTGTTCAGATAGACCTGGAGACCATCCCATTCCGGCGTGCCCTCGGCGGGAACTGCCGCCTCCTGTTTCTGACCGGCCACCCAGGCGTCGTAGTCGGACTGTGACATGGCCTGGACACGGACTCTCATCAAGGAGTGGGAGAGACCACAGAATTCGGCGCAATGACCCCAGAACTCGCCGGGTTGATCGGCCTCGAGACGCAACTCGGTGGTTTGGCCCGGGATCAGATACCGTTTCCCATTGAGTGCAGGGACCCAGAAGTTGTGGATCACATCGGCTGAGGTCATCTGTGCACAGACCTCCTTGCCGGCAGGGATGACCATGACGTTGGCTGTGTCGATTCCCTCATCGGGATACTGGAACTCGAACCACCACTGGTGACCCAGCACGTCGATCTCCATCGCATCAGCCCCGCAGGTGGTCAAATCGAATACCGCGGCGGTGGTGGGAACCGCTATCACGGCGAGGATCAGGGCCGGGATGACGGTCCAGATCACTTCGAGCTTCGGGCTTCCGTGGATTTGCTTGGCCTCACGGGAGCCCTTCTTGTCCCGATAGAGGAACACCGTGACGAGGATCGCCGCCTCGACCAGGACGAACACACCCGCGGCAATCCAGAACACTGGCCAGAAGAGATTGTTGATCCTCTCCGAGAACGGTCCCTTTGGGTCGAAGGTCGTCAGTGGCTCTTTGTCAGCCCCCGCGCAAGCAGCGAGCAGAATTGCGACGCCAGCAAACCCGACGATCTTGGTGAGATGGTGGCGCAAAGAGGGCATCGGTTTGGCACTATACGATTTTCGCCAAACGCGCAGCAACTTTCTTTGCATAGGCGTTGTCTACGACGCAACCGCGTCGATTGCGGCTCTGACCTCTGCATCCGATGCGGCACCCTCGAACGAAGCGGTGACTCGACCATCTGCGTCGACCACGAAGACCCACGGCTCCGAGGGAAGACCCCAGTCATTGGTGGCGGGAACGGCGGTCAGCTCGTCGAAGGACTTGACCTGGAGGTCGTCGTAGATCTCGACATGCACGAAGTCGACACCCGGGTAGTCGGGTCGATACGACTTCACCTGATCGAGCAGCGGCCCACAGGTCTGCGATACACAAAAGGCCGGAGTGGCGAACACGACGACAGCCGGGGTGTGGTCGGTCACCGCCTGCTCCACAGTCATCTGGTACATCCCCGGATCGGGATCGGGATCCGAAGTCATGACCGAGAGGTCGGGATAATCGGCCGCCACCTTGGTCACCGAGGGCGGAGCCTGCTCACCGGGCTGGACCAAGGGCGGATCTTCCGAGGCAATGAAACCGACCGGTCCGGCGGTGTTGTATCCGTCCGCGTCGATGGTCACCTGATAGGTGCCACCTTCGGGTATGTCGAGATGCGCCACATAGACGCCGCGAACGTCTTGGACGGTCCACACAAAGTCGGTCGGATAGGTTCCGAGGGGCGCGCCATTCTCGTCACGGAGGGTGACGGTGGCTTCTCGATCGGGAGAGGCCAGGAAGTCATTGGTCTCCCCATCGACGAGGGCAAACATGACACGTTGCTCTCCCACGCCAATGCCTCCGTTGGCCGACGCCACGACGGCAAACGGAGTGATGCCCCCGGAGCAGGCGGCCAGGCCGGCAATGAGCGCCACGAGCAGTGCAGGCCGCTTCATCGGACCATCACGTCCAGCATCACCGAGGCGAAGAGGGCGGCCAGATAGACGGTCGACGTGGTGAAGAGCCGCATGGCCTCGGCCGGTCGGCGGAACACACGCCATGTGTCCCACATGAACCAGGAGCCGAGCCCCAATGAGCCCAGGAGATAGACCCAACGCATCCCGGCCACCGGGACGAGAAGGATGCTCACCCCCACCATCAGCCCCGTGTAGAGAAGCATCCGCCGGGTGGTCGCTTCTACACCGGCCACCACGGGCAACATCGGCACGTTTGCCCGGTCGTAGTCATCCTTGTAGCGGATGGCGAGCGCCCAGAAGTGGGGAGGGGTCCAGTAGAAGACGATCAGGAACAGAATCCATGCGGAGATGCCAACGCCTCCGGTCACCGCGGCCCAACCGACCAGGACGGGGGCTGCCCCTGCTGCCCCGCCGATGACGATGTTCTGGACGGTCGACCTCTTCAAGGCCAGCGTGTAGACGAAGACATAGAACAGGAGTGCGGCAGTGGACAACGAAGCCGCCAGGAGGTTGGTGGTTATCGAGAGCCAGACAAACCCGGCCACGCCCAGTGTCGCGCCGAAGACAAGCGCATTGCGGGGCGGAACCTCGTGTCTGGCGAGTGGGCGGCCACGGGTACGGCGCATCACCTGGTCGATGTCCCTGTCGAGATAGTTGTTCAAGGCATTTGCGCCGCCGGCCGAGAGACTGCCTCCGATGAGTGTGGCGAGAACTAGATCGAGTCCCGGCCATTGCCCCGCCGCCAGGACCATCGAAGGGACGGTCGTGATCAAGAGCAGCTCGATGATTCGCGGCTTGGTCAAGGCGAGATAGGCGGCCGGTCGCGAACGTGAGGCGGTGGCGACCTCGACGGCAGCCACCATCGGCATGCTCGCCTCGTGGCCCTCAGTGGTCATCATGCTCACCTTCCGTCACAGGCGTCGTCTCGCGGCCGGTCTCCCCGGGCTGATCCTCTTCCGAGGCGCGCCGCGCTTTTCGCTCTGCCCAACGCAGGGCCATGATCGCGGCCAACGCCGGGACCACGAATACCCCAACCTCGTCGATCCCCCAGTAATGCGCAAATAGCACCATCACGCCGCCAGTACCGATAGTCCCAGAATGGTCAAGCAAACCATAAGCAACAGCATCGCGTATTGAGAGCGGACGGCCTCCCGGCCGAAATCGGCCAGGGCCCGGTCGTGGGCGAGCACCACGCCGAGCAGATGACCTATGACGATTATCGCCGTCTGGGCGTACCAGACCGGCTCGGGCGTGGCGATGAAGAAATCCACCTTCCGGCCCGCAGTCCCCAGTATGTCCCAACCCAGGCCGAACGGATCCGAGATCGCCGCGATGAGTTGTTGGCCTTCGAACAGCACCAGGGTCAGATAGTGGGCCAATGCATAAGCAAGGGCAATCGGAACAAGAGTGTGGGCGAAGCGAGAAGCAACTCTGCCTGCATCCCAACCCCGGCCCACGAGACGAGCCGCCGAGACAGACGCCAGCCAATAGGCGAGCCCAATCAGGGCGACGAAGCCGATGAGGAGGAGGGTCTTGCCCCACTTCGACCCGGTCAGGCCCCCGGTGACGTCCTTGACGAGTTGGGTATTGGAGGCGCCGTCATAGGTGACGGTGCCGATGGCCGCCACGACGAGGACCGGCAACCCTTTCCACTCGGGCAGCGCAGGGAGAGCACGTAGCCAACCGCGCCAAATCAGCTCTCCCCCCCGCCCCCGACCCAGGGGTGAGATCGAAGAGATCAGCCTGTTGTAGGGGGTGTACAGATCGGCGCTGCCCAATCCCGTCTCTACCCCCGCGAAGGCGACATAGCCGATGAGACCGATGGTGTAGGCGAGTGCGGCCACCCCCAGGGCCACCGGTGAGCCGGAGCTGCCGCTGATCAGCTCCATCCAGGCGAATGCGACGAAGAGGATCGCCGCGGGCCACACGCCGACCTTGCCGAGGAGCCAGACCCGCTCCGACCTCCCCAAACGCAAGGCTCGTGCGATCGTCCTCCAGGGGTTGATGTATCGATACCAGTTGCCGATGAGCGCACCAAGGAAGGGCACGACCAGCCAGAAGTCCACCCAGACCAGGACGGGGGCAATCGTGGGTCGGCTCGAGTCGCGCCCCAGGCCGAGGAGGGGCGGGAACAGCTGGCCGATTACCAGTAGAAGCCCCATCACGCCAAGGACCGACAGGAGAGCCTCGCCGCGGCCCCGATGAGAGATCACGCGTTGACGCGGCCCGTCCTGGAGACGGGGTGCAGGCCAGAGGATGGCAAGGGCTACGAAGCTGACGACCAAGACCAGACCGGCCGCAACCAGGAAGTAGGAGAGGGGCACGGGGAGATCGAGCCGGCCACCGATCCCGTGTGCCAGCGCTGGTAATGGGAAACCGCCCAGGAGGACGACCGCCAGTGCGGCCACCGCCCCGAGCCTTCGGGTCAAGGGGTGACCACCAGATCGAACAGCGGTGTGCCGCTGTCTTCCAATTCGACCTCGAAGATCCCGGTCACGTCAGCTGTCAGTGAGATCTCGACGGGGGCTCCTGGGGTGACATCGAACATGAGGTCATACCCGTGGACATGAACTTCTTCCACGACGTCCGACAGCACGAAGATCGAGACCTCGTCACCGAGCTGGTATTCGAACTCGTCCGGCCCGTCGACCACACCGTTTGCGAAGGTGACGTCGACCTCGGCGGCTGATGTTGTGGTCTCTGCCACGAGCATGGTCGTGGTCTCGGCCACCGATCCGGGTGTCGTCGCCGGTGCAGCCGTGATGCTTGTCCCCACTGTGCTCGTGGTTGTGGTGGCCTCACCCGATCCTGAGCAACCAACCACCAGCAATGTCATGCATGCCAGGACTGCCATTCGCTCCATCAGCATCACGGTAGACCCATTCCGCCTCGACAAATCCCCCCGAGTGCGAATGGTCACGTACGATCGCGTTTCCATGCGTTGGATCCGACGGATTCTGATCTTCATCCTGATCGTTGCCGTTGTGTTGACGGGGGTTGGGGCCTTTTTCGTGCAGAGGGCCTTTCCCCAGACCACCGGTGAGATCACCGCCATCGGTCTGGAGGGCCCGGTGAGAGTGACACGCGACGTCGACGGTGTCCCCCACCTCTATGCAGAGAGCACCCACGACCTCTACTTCGCCCAGGGGTTCGTGCACGCCCAGGATCGCTTCTTCCAGATGGACTTCTGGCGTCATATCGGGGCGGGGCGCCTGTCGGAGATGTTCGGCCAGGGCCAGGTCGACACTGACAAGTTCCTGAGGGCCCTCGGCTTTGCCGACATCGCTTCTCAAGAGCTCGAGTCGATGGACCCCGAGGACCGTCAGGTCCTTCAGGCCTATGCCGACGGGGTCAACGCCTATCTGGACATGCACAGCCCGACGGAGATCAGCCTCGAGTACGCCCTGATGCCATTGCAGGTGCGCGGCTATCAGATCGAGCCGTGGTCGCCGATCAACACATTGACCTGGGCAAAGGTCATGGCGTGGGATCTGCGCTCGAATCTCGATGATGAGATAGAGCGGACCGTGTTGAGCAAGACCCTGCCCGCCGATCGAATCGAACAGCTCTACCCGGCCTATCCCGTCGACCATCCAGTGGTGGTGCCGGGTGATCAGGTGACCGTGGCCGGCGATCCGCCCACGGCCCTACCCCAGGAAGCTCTCCCCGCCATACTCTCTGCCGCAGCGGCCGCCGAAGGCCTCTCGGCGCTGACCGGAGGCGGCTTCGAGGGCATCGGGTCGAACAACTGGGTGATCGGAGGCTCGCTCACCGCGACCGGTGCGCCGATCCTGGCCAACGACCCGCACCTGGCCATCCAAATGCCATCGATCTGGTACGAGATCGGTCTCCACTGCACCGGCGAGAGCGACTGCCCGCAGGATCTGGCCGGCTTTGGCTTCGCCGGAATCCCCGGCATAGTCGTGGGCCACAACGAGAGAATTGCCTGGGGGGTGACCAACGAGGCCGTCGACACTCAGGATCTCTTCGTCGAGCGGATCAACCCCGACGACCCGAGCCAATACGAGGTCGACGGAGAGTGGGTACCCGTCGAGACCCGGAGCGAGACGATCGATGTGGGAGGGTCGGATCCAACCACCTATCAGGTGCAGTCCACCAGGCATGGCCCGATCATCTCGGGCATCTATCTCGACGACCGCGGCTTCGACGACTCGACTCTCGAGCTTCCCGAGCGCTACGAGGTCGCTCTGGGTTGGCAGGCGTTGCAGCCCTCCACTCTCATCGAGGCCATCATCGGGCTCAACCGAGCCTCCAACTACGACGACTTCAGGGCGGCAGCGTCAAAGTGGGACATCGCACCGCAGAACCTGGTCTATGCCGATGTCGACGGGAACATCGCCTATCAATCGACCGGCGAGGTGCCGATCAGGGGAGCCGGTGACGGTCGATACCCGGTGCCGGGGTGGGACTCCGCCTACGACTGGGTGGGCACGGTCCCCTTCGAGGACATGCCGCGTCTCTACGACCCGCCTCGCGATTACGTGGCGTCGGCCAATCAACCCGTCACCCGACCCGGCCAGGGCCCGTTCGATGTCTTCGACGCCGCCTATGGGTATCGGGCGGCACGGATCGAAGAGATGATCCAGTCGCGTGACGATCACACGGTCGAATCGATCCAGGAGATGCAAATGGACACCGAGGACGGTGGTGCCCTCAACTTGATGCCCTACCTACTCGACCTGAGTGCCGACGACACCATGATGGGTGACCTGCAGGCGTTTTTGCGAAGCTGGTCACAGGGCGGCTCACGGGCTGACGGTGGATCACCCGGGGCCGCCTTGTACGAGGGAACATGGCGCCATCTTCTGAGTCTCACCTTCGATGACGACCTTCCGGAGGATTCCTGGCCGACGGGGGGGTCGCGCTGGTTCGAGGTCGTTCGACACCTGCTCGAGAGCCCCGCCGACGCCTTCTGGGACGATACGAGCACCCCGTCGGTCGAAAGGCGCGATGACGTGCTGAGACAGGCACTGCTGGCGGCGGACTCCGAGCTGACGGACTTGATGGGCACCGATCGCGCGAAGTGGGCGTGGGGAGACATCCACCGCGCGGTCTTCCGAAATCAGACCTTCGGAGAGTCGGGAATCGCACCCATCGAATGGCTTTTCAACCGTGCCGCTCCCGCCCGGGTCGGCGGGAGCGACTCGGTGGTGGATGCCGTCGGATGGACACCCACCGAGAGCGGGTATCAGGTGGACTGGCTGCCCTCGCTCCGAATGGTGATCGACCTCGCAGACCTCTCCAGGTCGACCGCGATCCATACCACCGGGCAGTCCGGTCATGCCTTTTCCAGCCACTACGACGACATGATCGAGCCCTGGACCGACGGTGACCAACACTCGCTGAGATGGACGGACGAGCAGGTCGACCAAGGCAAGGAGACGACGCTGACCCTCACACCCTCGGCGGGCTGACTCTCACCACCCGCGCGACGAGCCGGTGCCGGGCAGGCGGGCTTCTTGCCCGTATGGGAACACTTCGATCAACTCGCCCGACTTGATCCGAGCCTGTATCTCCTGCCACGGGGCAACCTCGAACAAATCCGAGTGACGCTCCATGAAGATCTGGCGAAGCCCCAACGGTAGGCCCAAGAACCGCGAATGCTCCTCGGGGAAGACGTCATGCTCCCCCACGCTGAACCAGGGATCGGCCGACATCGCATCCATCTCATCACGCGGTGGCGGCAATCCCCTGATGTTTATATCGGTGAGCGCGCTCAGCTCGTCATAGTCGTAGAAGACGACACGCCCATGACGGGTGACGCCGAAGTTCTTCGGGAGGAGGTCGCCCGGGAAGATGTTCGTGGACGCCAGGTCCTTTATCGCCTGGCCGAAATCGAGGACCGCTTCGGCCGCCGAGCCCTCGGCCGCCTCTCGAACGTACAGATCGAGGGGAACGATCCGTCTCTCGACATAGACGTGGCTGATGATCACCGAGTCGCCCTCCACCCTCACTGTCGTGGGTGCATCGCGAAGCAGCTCATCGAGAAGTTGCTCGGAGAAGCGAGAACGATGGAACTCGAGGTGCTGGAAGTCCTGGACGTCCATCAGCCGACCCGCCCGGTCGTGTTGGAAGACCAACCGGTACTTGTCCATGATCGCCCTACGGGTCGTCTTCTTGGGTGGGGGAAGGTGTCGCGAATGACCTTGAAGACGTCGTCGTAGCCCGGCATCGTGAACACGATCATCACAAGCCCACGTGTCCCCGGAGCGGGCTCGAAGCGCTCATCGGTGAGACGCAGATGGCGGAGGAGGTCCCGATAGAGCTCAGTCTTCCCGTGTTTGTTCTGGCCTATGGCGATGTAGATCTCCGCCACCCGTTTCCGCGGCATCAGCCTCTTGAGGAACCGGACCAGGTCGTAGGGCCGCGGGACGTCGACGTGAAAGTACGACCTGGTGAAGCTGAACAGGATGGAGGCTTCGTTCTCACTGAGCAGAACTGCGTCGACGAACACCCCGTCGTCGGCGTTGCTCAAGGCGAGGATCAGTGGGATTCGGTGGGTGCCGGCGTAGAGCAGGCCGATTATGTATGCGGACTGGCCCCGGTAGAACAACGACTTCACGACTTCGGCCTTGCCCACGACCGCCAGCGAGCCGGGCTGACTCAACCTGGCTTCGACCCGCCTCGCCACTTGCTCGGCGTCCGGGCCCAAACTGGCATATGGGATTCCATGAGCGAATGTGGTCAGGATGTCCCTGACCATTTCCGCTGTCGAATCGCGCCGGTCGAAGGTCACGAACACCGGATCCCGGGGTGGGATCGGCGGCGTGTCGAAGTCCGAGTCGACGAATTCGATGTGCTCGGCCACACCCACTGTGTTGAACACCCTCCGTGTCACTGAGTTGTAGAACGTCTCCGCCAGCTCCCAGTCCTGATGATCCGAGATCAGACCCGAGTAGACCGCCTTGATCGCCACCCAGACCAACGGATCATCGATCCTGGCCCCGACCAACTGTTGGATCGCCTCGATCACCCGATCCACCACGACGGAGTAGAGGCGAAGGCGTTCGATCGCATCGGTCTGCATCCCTCTCCAGTCGCGCTCCTCGAAACGGCGCGGGGCGCGGGTGTTGATCCCGTGGAACCTCGTCGTGTACTCCTCGAAGCCCTCGACTATTCGATGAGCAACGATGTTCGAAAGACGACTGTCGGTGATGGGTGTGGTCATGACCCAGCCGACTCACCCAACGAATCGGGTGATGAGGTCGACAAGCTCGTCTGGGTTGGTCCAGGGCGCTTCGTGTCGCACGCCGACCAACTCCGCCACCTCGGCGTCGGGAATGGCGGCCGCCAAATGGTATTGCCATGCCGGGGGCACCAGTTGGTCCCGGGTTGGGATAACTACCAAGGTCTCGGCTTCCAGCCGGCCAATCCATGGCCTCGAGTCGAATCTGAGGAGGGCGAAAGTTGACTGGGCCCCGGCATCGACATCGCGGCGATGAGTCTCCTCCCAAAGCCACCGGGCGTGCTTCGCCTCAACCGCTCCTGTGAGACGCAGGTACCCCGAGCGGACTTCCGGCGTGCCTAGGCCGGTCAGCCGCTCCCAGGCTCGAGCGATGACGGCACCCGCCCCACGCCAGAATCGGACCGGCTGGGGATGGTGGGAGAAGGTCGCAACCAAGATCAGTTTGCCGACCCGTCCCGGATGCCGATGAGCCAGGGCCTGGGCGATGGTGCCACCCATCGAATACCCGACGACATTGACATCGCCCACCCCGAGCTGATCGAGGACTCCGGCTAGGTCATCTGCCACGTCTTCGACCTCGAAGCGGTCACGAGCCAGCGGAGCGAGACCGTGACTTCGATGATCGAGCATGACCAGGCGATACTTCTCCGCCAGCACCGGGCCGATTCGGTACCACTCGGCCAACGAGGAACCGGCCAAGCCGTGGATCATGAGGAGTGTCTTCGCCCCGACCGGGCCGGCTTCCCTGACGATGAACTCCCTATCTCCAACGAACACCGTGTGGCCCGGAGTTCGCCACGGATGTTCCTGAGGAGGCTTGAAACGAGGGGTGAGGGTCGGGGCAAACGCCCTCCAGAGGAACCAGCCGAGCAGGATCTTCTTGAGAGTCTTCATTTGCCCAAAGCACCGCTGGCGATGACGAATTCAGCCACAGGCTCGCCGCCGGCCAGATGCTCTTCGATGATCCGATTCAGCCTTTCCTCGTTGAGATGGCCGTACCAGGTGCCCTCGGGGTAGACGACGCAGATGGGGCCTTGCTCACAGATGCGAAGACAATCCACTTTGCTCCTCAGGACAGTGCCTGCACCGGGCTCGACGGGAGTGGCCTCGGCTCCCTCGACTCCCGACCAGCTCGGCGGCGCCGAAGTGAGCCCCATTTCCTTGAGCCGAGCCTTGAGGTGCCGCCACAACTCCACCGTTTCTTCACGAGGTGCGCATTTCGGGTTGGCCTGGTCGGCACACAGAAAGATGTGGTGCTGGGCCCTCGGTATCGAGAGGGCCTCGGATATCGCCTCGATACGCTCTTCCGGTTCCACTACCGGACAATGATCCCCGACTGGGAGGTGATGTGCCCAATCGGCACCGCCCCGGGCACCTCGGAGAGATAGCCGGCAACGGACGAAGGGGGGAGTGCCACCAACAGGCCGCCCGACGTCTGCGCATCGGCAAGGAGCCGAATCTCGCTTTCGGGCACGTGAGGCTCGATGTATGGCAGAACCGACTTGAGGTTCCGGGCGGATCCCCCCGCCCACATCCCCTCGGCAAGCAACTCGCGGGCTCCGGGAAGGACAGGCACCCCGGACATCTCGATATCCGCACCGACCCTGGACCCGAGGCACATCTCCCGTAGGTGCCCCAAAAGCCCGAACCCGGTCACGTCGGTCGCCGCCGACGCCAGGCTAGGCCCCAGCGCCAGACCCGCCACATCGTTGAGCGCCGTCATCGTCTCGACCGCCAGCGCAGCCAGCTCCTCAGGGCAATGACCACGCTTAATGGCGGTGGTGACGATGCCGACTCCGAGAGGCTTGGTCAGCACCAGGGCATGGCCCACTTTTGCCCCCGAGTTTGTGACGAACGCATCGGTCGCGACCAACCCGGTCACCGCAAAACCATAAGTCGGCTCGGGGCTGTCGATCGAGTGGCCGCCGACCACCGTGCATCCCGCCTTGGCCATGATCTCCAACCCCCCAGCCACCACCTCACCGGCCAGGTCGAAGTCGAGTTTTCCCCTCGGCCACGCCAGGTACTGGAGGGCCGTGGTCGGGGTGCCTCCCATGGCATAGACGTCACTCAAGGCGTTCGCTGCAGCGACCCGGCCCCAATCGCCCGGATCGTCCACGATCGGGGTGAAGATGTCGACCGTCTGAACCAGGGACCGGCCATCTCCGAGCGAGAACACACCGGCATCGTCGGAATTCTCCACACCGACGAGGAGGTCGGGATGAACAGCGGCGGGGTGCCCGCGCACGTGGGCCATTATCTGCGACAGCTCGTCCGGGCTCAGCTTGCAGGCGCAGCCTGCGCCGTGGGAGAACTCGGTGAGATTGACGTGGGGCATCCACGAAAGATACAACGCCCCCAGGACGACCTCGGCGATGGCACCGAGACGCGACGAGAGGAGTTGGGGCCGGCGATCCGGTTACCGACAGGTGCCAATTAGCCTTGCTGCCTCATGTCCGAGGAATTGACGTTTCTGACTCCGGCCGCTTTCGAGAAGATGCGTAGTGAGCTGGAGGAACTGAAAACCGAAGGCCGCAAGGAGATCGAAGAGCGCATCGCCGAGGCCCGCTCACATGGCGATCTCCGGGAGAATGCCGACTATGACGCCGCCAAGAACGATCAGGGGCTCATGGAGGCGCGAATCCGCAAGCTCGAGCACCTGCTCAACACCGCCGAGGTTCGCGAGGTGGCGGACACCGGCAAGGTGGAGATTGGAAGCGTCGTCACCGTGGTCGACTCCGACGGTGACGAGCTCGAGTACTTCCTCGCCCCGCAAGAGAACAAAGTGGCGGGTCTTCTCCTGGCCTCACCGACCAGCCCTCTCGGCGGGGCGTTGTTGGGTGCCTCGATCGGAGACTCGGTCACCTACAAGGCGCCCGCCGGCACGTTTATGGTCACAGTCAAGGCAGTGCGGCCCTACGAGGGCTGAGCGCAGTTAGCCTGACGCCGGTTCGCCGTCCGGAGGCCACCGGTGAGACTCCGACTCAGAAGTCCACGCCAACTGGCAAGAGTTCTCCTCACTGCCGCGCGCCGTGACCGGGATGAGGTCGCCGACTACCTCGAGTCGAGACGCGAGGAATGGGAAGCTCTGGTCGAAGCTGTGCCCGGCGACGCGGCCGACGTGCTCGAGCAGCTCACCGAGCAGGACGCAGCCGAGCTACTCGCAGATCTGGATGCCGAAGATGCGGCCGACGTCCTCGAGCAGATCGCACCCGAGCTCGCCGCAGAGCTCGTTGAAGAGGTCCCGCTCGAAGATCTGACCGCAGCGGTGACGGAGATGACCGGCGAGGCCGCCGCCGACTTGCTCTTCGAGCTGGACGACGAGCTGAAGGAGAACGTCCTCGCTCTCATGGACGACGAGTCGGAGCGGGAGATCCGGCGGTTGCTCGACTACGCCCCGGACACAGCCGGTGGCCTTATGACGACCGAGATCGCGGCTCTCCCGATCGGTCTCAGTGCCGGGGAAGCCATCGAGAGGATCAGACAGCTGCATGAGGATTATGAGGACCTGAGCTACGTGTATGCGGTCGACGATCAGGGGATCCTCAAGGGCGTGGTGTCCTTCCGCGACCTGGTGTTCGTGAGACCGGGGGCATCGCTCGACGAAGTGGTTGTGCCAGAAGCGTTGGCGGTCAAGACGACGACCGACCGCGAGGTCGTCGCTGAGCTGTGTCAGAGATATCACCTCTTTGGAGTCCCAGTCGTCGACGACGCCGGGCGGCTGCTCGGCATGGTCACGACCGATGCCGTGATCGAAGCGGTCCAGGACGAGGCGACAGAGGACTTCGCAGCGGCAGTCGGCGCCGGTGTCGGCGAGACCGTCTACACAGACGTCAGCAAGTCGTTCATGATGCGCTCGCCTTGGCTTCTCCTCAACCTCTTCCTGGCGCTGATCGTGGCCCTGGTGATCGAGAACCAAACCGGGGTGATCTCACGCGAGCCGGTGCTGGCTGCCCTGATGCCCATCGTGGCTTCCATGGGGGGCAACGGAGGCAACCAGAGCCTTGCAGTCATGATCCGCTCGCTTGCCTCCGACGACGTGCCGCCGTCTCAGGTGGCCGGGATACTGACCCGTCAAACCGGTGTCGGGCTCCTCAACGGGATCGCCATGGCCGTAGCTGCCGCAGCCCTGACCTATGGCCTCATTGCGGTTCGCATCTTCGACAGTAGGAGCACTGGCACCGAAGTCGCTGCGATCGTGGCCGTTGCAGCGATGGTCAACCTCATCATCGCCAGCTTCCTCGGCTCCGCAATCCCGCTGATCCTGCGACGTCTCGGCATGGATCCGGCGGTTGCGGCCTCGATCCTCCTCACCACCTTCACCGATGTCATCGGTTTTGGAGGGTTCCTGCTGGTCGCTCACGCTCTCCTTTGATTCGAGCTGAGCAAGGGATGTGGTCAGGGCTGTTCCAGAGGTGTCCGGCTATGCCTGGTCAACACCGCCCGGCGATTCAACTGCCGACCGCCATCTGCCCGGTGCCCTCGAATGGGCCCTGGAAGCGAATAGTCGATCCCTTCTCCAGACTGGCGAGATGGTGCAACGCAATCAGCGCCTCGTCGTCGGCGGTCCGGTCGGCCGGGTCCTTTCGATAGGCGTCGACCGTGGCGGCATCGTTGAAAACCTCCGCCCCATAGGTAGCTGTGCCCGACTCGTATAGGTCACGGACGAAATTCTCGATGTCCACGTCGGTGTAGGCGCCGGGTGGGATGACGATGTAGAGCGTCTCCCCAGCCGTGCTCGACTCGCGGGCGACGATGTCGAATCCGGAGACTTCCTGCCCGACCAGGGTCGTCGTGGTCGTCGAGCCGTCGCCCGGCTCAACCGAGGTAGTCGTCGACCCCGTGTCCGGGTTGGTTGTCACCACCATCGAGGAAGTTGTGGTCAGATCGGCCGAGCCCGAGTCGCAACTCGCCACGATCAGGGCGATCGCGATGAGCACCATCAGGGAAGAAAACGTCCTGGGAACCCTCATGGGCATCCAACGTAACCCGGCCGGGCCGCAGTTCCCGGCATGTCCGGCCCGATCCCGGGCCCTTTGGCTGACCGTTCAACCACCACGCTCACCATCACCTTCCGATAACTGGAAGCCCAGCCATCTTCCCCAATCGCCCGGACATGTAAACGCTATGAGCTCGGAAGCGAGTGCCTCAAGCCACTCTCTGGGCAAAGAGACGGGAGAGTCTGCTCGTGATCGGGCCTTCACCGAATTTCCGGTCCCCGATGGCGGACACGGGCTGCACCTCTCGAATGGTCGACATGGCCATCACCTCGTCCGCCTGATCGAGACGATCGAGGCTCCAACTTCCCTCCACCACCTCGATGCCGTCTTTCTCCGCCAACTCCAGCACGACTCTCCGTGTTATCGAGTCGAGGATCCCGAGGGACAATGACGGCGTCTCGAGGACACCATCGGCCCCCCAGGCCACCGAGAACGTCGGCCCTTCCAGAATCGTGCCGTCGCGGCTGAGGAGAAGGGCGTCTCCGAAGCCGTCCGCCACCGCTCGGCGAGTGGCGGAGAGATTGGGGGCATACGAGAGGATCTTGGCGCCGGCCAGGTCCCAGTCGATTCCGGCCGCGTGCCATGGTGCCATCACAGGGCCTAGAGTGACCGGACCACGTGGCGGGTCCCAGGGGTGGGCAAACACGATGGTCAACGGTGGGCCGGGATGACCCGGGACCGAAGAGCCACGGGTGAGGACGATCCGCACCGCACAATCCCCGCATTCCTCTGCGACCCTCATCACCCAAGAGCGAAGGTCACCCCGCTCTGGCATGGGGAGCTCCAATGCCGCCGCGCTCGGCGGCCAGGCGATCGAGATGCTCTTCCAGCGTGAACGGCTTGCCGTCATATGCCTTCAGGACCTCGAAACACCCATCACCGCGCAGAACGGAGGAGTCGATCACCGGCACCGTGCCCGAAGACTCCTCCCCATTGATGAGAACCTTGAGCTCACTCATGGAGCCAGGGGGTGATAGAGATTGGTGATGGGCAGCCTCCGATCCTTGCCGAATGCCTTCACTGTGATCTTCACGCCAGGCGCCGACTGACGCCGCTTGTATTCGTTGCGATCGACCATGCGCGCGATGCTTGCCACTATGTCGGGGTCATATCCGCGCGCCACGATCTCCTGCACACCCATGTCGCGTTCGATGTAGAGCTCGAGGATCGCATCGAGCATGTCATAACCGGGGAGTGAGTCGGAGTCTTTCTGGTTTGGACGGAGCTCGGCGGATGGTGCCTTGTCGATGGTGCTCTGTGGGATGACCTCGCCGTCCTTGTTGCGCCAGCGCGCCAGTTCGTACACGAGAGTCTTGAAGACATCCTTGAGCACCGCATAACCGCCGACCATGTCGCCGTACAGCGTGGCATATCCGGCCGCCATCTCCGATTTGTTCCCGGTGGCCACCACCATGGGGCCATGCTTGTTGGAGATCGCCATCAGGATCGCTCCCCTGGCCCTTGCCTGGAGATTCTCCTCGGCAACCCCGAAATCAGTTTTTCCGAACACCGGTTCGAGTGCATCGATGTAGGCCGAGTAGACCTCGTTGATCGGCAGCAGGTCGAGCCTGATACCCAGGTTTGACGCCAGCTGTTTCGCATCGTCGATGGAATGCTGCGACGAGAACTTCGAGGGCATCGCCACCGCCCATACCGAATCCGACCCGAGTGCGTCTGCGGCGATGACCGCCGTCAGCGCCGAATCGATGCCTCCGGACAGGCCAAGGACCACCTTCTCGAAGCCGTTCTTGCTCACATAGTCGCCAAGACCGACGACGAGGGCTCGATAGACCTCTTCCACCCGATCGAGATGCGGGGCAAGGCCGACCGGCTCGACCACTTCGCCGGGCAACGGGACATCTACGACGAACAGGTCCTCCTCGAACTGGGGAGATCGGTGGATGATGGACCCGTCGTAGGCCACGACCAGGGAACAGCCATCGAAGACGAGCTCGTCTTGACCGCCCACAAGATTGAGGTAGACGACCGAGCAGCCCGTGGTGGTTGCTCGATCGGCGATCATCGCCTCCCGGTCGCTTGCCTTGCCCCGATGGAACGGCGAGGCGTTGATGTTGAGAAGCACCTCAGCCCCGGCCTTCGCCTGGCTGGCAGGCGGACCATCCGGTCTCCAGATGTCCTCACAAATCGACACCCCCACGCGGGTGTCTGCCACTTCCCACACCCGACCCGGTTGCTCACCCAACGAAAAGTACCGGTCCTCGTCGAAGACGCCGTAGTTCGGCAATAGGACCTTGTGGTAGATACCGACCACCCTGCCATGGGCGAGCACGGCGGCGCCGTTGGCAACGGTCCGGTCCTGGGCGTCCGCGCCGCCGCGGGGCAGCCCTTTCCATCGGTCGACAAAGCCGACGACGATGGTCATAGCGCCCGACTTCCTCGCTAGACGCTCGACCACCTCCAGGCCGGCCGACACGAATTCGTTGCGCAGAACCAGGTCCTCTGGGGGATAACCATTCACCGCCAACTCGGGAAGCAGGAGAATCTCGGCGCCCTGCTCCTGCGACCACTCGATGGCCCCCACGATCTTCGCCTCATTGCCTGTCAAATCGCCAACGCACAGGTTGATCTGAGCCCCGGCAACACGTAGCGGCATGCCGCCACGTTACGCCCCGCATACTCTGACCACGTGACAGACCGAGCTGCCAACCCGGCTACCCCGCCAGAGATCGCAACCAGGCTGGAGCAGCTCGGAATCGCCAACGAGGCACGCGACTCACTGGTCGCCGAGATCTCGAGCGGGCCCGATCCGCTGGGCACATGGGAGAGGCTTGTCCCCATTCTCGAGGCCGAACCGTCCCTTCTCACCAATCCGACCGCCATGGCGAGGGCATGCGGTCTCGCCGGATCCTCCCGTGCTCTGAGCAAGATGCTGGCGCGGCATCCTTCACTTTTGGTGGGAGTCGTCCCACACAAATCGGTTGCCTTGAGCTGGGCTGCAACTCTGGCGGTTCACGCCGGCGACGACCTCTCCGGCAGGGTCGACACGATGGAAGCCGTCGCCGCTTACTCAGACGACATCGATCTGATCGTCAACGAGGTTCTCGAAACCTCCCGTCAGGGGATCGCTGAGCGTCACCCCACGGCCATCGGCCTTCCCTTCGTCGTCGTGGCCATGGGTAAATGGGGGGCGCGGGAACTCAACTACTCCTCCGACATCGACCTGGTGTTCGTCCACGACCCCATCGATGGCAAAGAGGAAGAAAGTCGTCGGGCCGCGACCGCGCTGGCATCCAGCCTGATGGCAAACCTTTCCGCAGGCAGCTTCGACGGTCCTGGCTTGGTGGTCGACGCCGACCTCCGACCCGAGGGCACCATGGGACCGCTCTCCCGGAGTCTCGACGGGTATGCCCGCTACTACCAGCAATGGGGCGCCCCCTGGGAGCTTCAGGCGCTCCTCAAGGCCAGACCGGCGTCCGGCGACCTCGAGCTGGGTCAGCGCTTCATGGCGTTGGTCGAGCGAGTGGTTTGGACGGAGGGACTGGATGTGGAGGCACTTCGCAGCATCAGACGCCTCAAGGAACAGGTCGAGTCCGCGGCGTCACCCGCGGACATCAAGCGATCTCGTGGCGGGATACGGGACATCGAGTTCGCGGTTCAGCTGCTGCAACTGGTTCACGGCCGGCTCGACACCGACCTGCGGACGCCGGCCACCCTGAACGCACTCGACGCCCTCTACCTGCATGGATTCGTCGAAGCCGAAGACCGTCAACGACTGGCCGACGCCTACCGGTTTCTCCGTGACCTCGAGCACAGGGTCCAGCTATGGGACCTGCAGCAGACTCACGATGTCCCGACCGATCGCGACCAGCTGGAGAGACTGGGTCGCTCCATGGGCCTGAGCGTGGATCCGGCTCACCTGCTCACGTCGAGGTTGGCGGAGGTCAAGGCCGTTGTCAGAGATGTCCACAAGCGGCTCTACTTCCGTCCGATCCTGGATGCCTTGGTCGGGTCACCGAGTGCCCGGCTCGGTGTCGAACAGGCCGCCCTGAGACTCGAAGCCCTGGGCTTCGAGGACGTCAGGGCCGCCACCCGGGCATTGGGGGACCTAACCGAGGGCCTCTCGAGAAGATCACAGGCCATGCATCAGGTGCTCCCCCTCATGCTCGATTGGCTCTCACTTGCCCCGAACCCCGATCTGGGGTTGGCTCAGCTGCGTTCGGTCCTGGCCCGCACCCGCGATCACTCGAGTCTCGTCACTCTTCTGCAAACCAACCCATTGGCAGGTGAGCGTCTCTGTCGGCTCCTCGGCACCAGCCGCCTCGTCGGGAACCTGATCGATCGGATCCCCGAATTCATCCCCCGTCTCGCCGACGATCGCAAGCTCAACGAGATTCGCGATGGGGAAAACGAGGTGAGCCGTCTCCTACCACTTCTCGACTCCAGACCTGACCCCGACGCCAAGATCGGGACGGTCAGACGATTCGCCCGGCGAAGGAAGTTGCGCATAGCGGCGCGCGACATCCTCGAGGGACCTCATGTGGAAGAGACATTGAAGGCGCTCACCGATAGCGCAGACGCCGCGATCGTGGGAGGCCTACACGTGGCCGCCGCCGGCGAAACAGAAGGATTCGCAATCATTGCCATGGGCAAGTGGGGTGGTGGCGAGCTCTCCTATGGATCCGACCTCGACCTCCTATATGTCTTCGACGACGAGCCCAGACGCGAGGACGCGCTGAAGACGGCCGCCGAGCTCGGCGTCGTCCTCACCCAGAGCAGCCGGCATGGGGAGGCCTACTCACTGGATGCCGGCCTTCGCCCGGAAGGCCGCAAAGGCCCATTGGCCCGTTCACTCGACAGTTATCACCGCTACTACCACGAGTGGGCCGAGCCCTGGGAGATGATGGCTCTAGTCAAGGCCCGGCCGGTTGCGGGGGATGAAACTCTGGGGCGCGATTTCATCGGCGTGATCGAAGACCGAGTTTGGAGACCGCAACTCCCGGCCGGCGACTCGCGAGCGATAAGGGAGATCAAGGCAAGAGTGGAGAAAGAGCGGATACCGGCCGGTGAGGATCCCGACTATCACCTCAAGCTGGGTCGGGGAGGGATGTCGGACATCGAATTCCTCGTTCAACTGCTCCAACTTCAACACGGAGCCAAGACGCCCGAGTTGAAGGTGACCAGCACGCTCACCGCCCTCGAGATCTTGGGCAACACAGGAATCCTGCCGGCAGCCGAGGTACGCACTCTGACCGAGGCCTATTTGTTCTGCACCCGCGTGCGACTGCGCCTCCACCTCCAGGCAGGCCGAGCCGTTGACTCGTTGCCCCCCGACCTGAGCGACCTCCGACGTCTGGCCAGCTCGCTCGGATACACCCGTTCCTCCGAGCTCAGAGAGGAGTATCAGCGACTCACCAGGCGATCGCGTCGGATCTTCGAGAGGAGATTCTTCGAGTGACCTCGTTAACCTCTTGATGTGATCACCGCCGATTCTCTCGACCGGCTGGTGGAGGGAATCGTCCCCAAGGCGATCGAGTTGCGTCGTCTTCTCCATCGCCACCCCGAGCCCTCCTACCGCGAAACTCAAACAACTGCCTTGATCGCGTCCTCGTTGGACGAGAACGCCATCTCATATCACGACCGCCGGCCGAAGACGGGGCTGTGGCTCGACATCGGTCCCCGGGAGCCGACCGTCGGCTTCAGGGCGGACATCGATGCCCTCCCCATAGACGAGCCCGAGGAAAACGTCCCCAGATCACAGAATCCGGGCTGGATGCATGCCTGTGGCCACGATGCCCACGCCGCCGTTGCCTTTGGTGTGGCTCTGGCCATACGCCAACTCGACTTGAGCACCGGGTTTCGGATCCTGTTCCAGCCTGCGGAGGAGTCTTTCCCTGGCGGAGCGGCCGAGCTCGTCGCAGAGGGGATGGTGGACCAACTGAAGTCGATCATCGCCTTCCACATCGACCCAAATCTCCCCACCGGGAGAGTTGGAACGAGGGTGGGACCGATAACTGCGAGCGCCGACAAGTTCAAGATCACTCTGCAAGGACCGGGTGGGCACACGGCCCGGCCTCATCAGACGGTGGACCTGATCGCCGATGCGGCTCGGTTGATCCATGAGTTGCCGTCAGCGCTGCACAGGACAATCGACGCCCGCTCTCCCCTGATCGTGGCGTTCGGCTCGATTCACGGGGGCCGCTCCGGCAACGTGATCCCCACAACCGTGGAGCTCCAGGGCACCGCCCGGACTCTCGACCGCTCCCTGTGGGAGGTGCTCCCCGGTCTCATGGACAAAGCGGTGACCAGTCTCATGGCCTGGTCGGGGGCCGAATGCACGCTCGACTACATCCAGGCGATACCGCCCGTGGTCAACGATCAGTCTGTGATCACACACGTGGCCGACGGCATCGCACAGTGTCTCGGCGGCGACGCGGTGGTGCCCACCGAACCGAGCATGGGTGGGGAGGACTTCGCCAACTACCTCGCGGTGGTTCCAGGGGCGCTGCTCAGGCTCGGCTCGTCGGGAAGAGGCACCGACCTTCACTCTCCGGATTTCGTCGTCGACGAGGCCGCCGTCGGCTTCGGGATCAAGGCCGGCGTCGCCTCATTGGTGGCCCTCTCGGAAAGCCTGTAATATAGCACGCGTCGTGCTTGCAATAGTTAGCACTTAGCTGTAAGCTTGCAGT
The DNA here is from genome assembly GCA_963730285.1 of uncultured Actinomycetes bacterium. GTDB lineage: Bacteria > Actinomycetota > Acidimicrobiia > Spongiisociales > ZC4RG35 > JARDZU01. The sequence continues at coordinate 150,198 of CAVSQY010000001.1, forward strand.
TAGTGAACGAGAGCAAGCACACCGATCTGGGGGCGTTCATCCGTCAGCAGCGCGAGAGGGCCAACCTCTCACTGCGTCGTCTGGCGGACACCGCCGGGATCTCGAATCCCTATCTCAGTCAAATCGAACGTGGCATCCGCAAACCGTCGGCTGAGATCCTCAGTCGACTCTCCCGAGCATTGGAGATCTCGGCGAATTCGCTCTACTCGAAGGCAGGGTTACTCGACGACGAGATGCCGGCTCCGAGCGTTTTCGAAGCGGTAGAAGCGGACGATCGGTTGGACGGGCGCCAGAAGAAGGTGCTTCTCGATATGTACAAGGCCTTGATCCATGCGAATGGGTCAAGGAGCGCAATAGAACAGGAGTAGACGATGCAGGCGAAGAACGTTCTGTATGCAGCGGTCGGCGCCCCCGTGGTTGCCGCCCGCAAGGTTGGCGTGAAGGTGCAAGACCTTCGATCCAAGATCAGCGACGAGGCCTCTGGTTACGGCCAGGCTGCCGAGAAGGCGATCAACAGCTGGGCAGTCGAGGGTGAGAAGGTCGTCAGTCAGATCAGCGATGGCAAAGTCGTCGACGAGATCACAGCCAAGGTCGATCTCGACCAGGCCAAGGAGCAGGTGACCAAGCTGCGCGATCAACTAGAGGACATGCTCGCCACCTGGCGGTCATCCTTCCGCCCGGAAAAGTCGGAGGGTCAGAAGGAGACGGCCCAGCCCCCAGCCAAGACCGCAGCCAAGACCGCAGCCAAGCCAGCTGCCAAGAAGCCCACCACCAAGAAGCCCGCGGCCAAGGCTTCGACTGCCAAGGCCACCGCGTCTGCGGCAGCGAAGAAGAGCCCAGCGAAAACCACCTCGGCCCAGGCCGAGAAGGCTTCCTGAACTCACTCCTCCTCAACTGACGGAGAGGCCCCGACTCGGGGCCTCTCCGTCTTCAATCACTCTCCAGCTTCTTGGCCGACTCGATCCAGCCCTCGACCATCCCCTCGGTCGGGAGACGCTGGACCACCTTCGAACTGCCGTTGAGACCGATGATCTTTGCGAGCAGGGCGGTGGGGTTGCGACGCCGCAGATCTCGAATGGTGTCCACGCCGGCTGCCACCAGCAACTCGGCGTATTCGGCTCCGATGCCCTTGACCCTGAGCAGATAGGCGTGATTGGCCCACTGTTGAAGGTCGCGCTGGTCGATTCCGGTCTCGGATGCGAGTTCAGACCTCCCCTTTCGGGTTGCGGCGGACTCGATCAAGCCGTTGCTGGTCCGTACACCCGACTTTCTCAGTTTGGTGGCGGTCCTGTGGTTTATACCGGCCACCTGATCGATACGAGCCATGTGCTCCTTCACTCCGCTACTGAACCGCTTCCCGACTCTAGACCGCGCGGAGCGTCGTCAGCCGTGGTGCTTGGGGCGAAGTTCGACGACATCTCTCTCGGTGTCGACGTCGCGGGGAGCCAGCTCGGAGAACCAGACTTCGTTGACCCACTCGGGATGCGCCTGCCACATTCGCTGGGCTCCCTCATCTCCCTCCAACGACATCAAGCGGGGCCAAAGCGGTCGGTCCACCACAACCGGATTGCCCCACGAGTATCTGTACTTGGGCACCGAAACCGGATGCGAAGCCAGCTCATGGGACGCCATCAACGTCTCCACCACCTCGACCGGCACGGCAGGCTGGTCTCCCAGGACGATCAGGACCCGGTCACTACGAGAGAGCCGAAGCAACGCGTCGAGCCCGACCCTGATCGATGAGGCGATTCCCTCTCCCCACTCGGGGTTCTCGATGACGCCCGCATCGCCAAGATCGCTCTCTAGGAGGATCGACTCCATGTCGGATCCCAGCACCACCCATACTTCATCGACCGGGAACTCCATGGTGCGTGCCACCACACTGGAGAGAAGGTTGGACTCGCCCCATGGCTCCAACTGTTTGGGACGCCCCAGCCGCTTCGATGATCCGGCAGCCAGCACCAATGCAGCAGTCGACATCGCAGCGCCCTCAGGCTCGCAGCAGCTTGCCGACGAGCTCCGGCTTCTCGTCGTGCATGTATCTGGCGGAGATCATCTCCCCGAGGATGGCAATGGCGGTCTCCCCGGCTTGGCGCGACCCGATGTCGAGACCGATGGGCCCGTGGATCCGGTCCACGTCGTCGGCCGAGAAGCCATGAGCCAACAGCCTCTCCTTCCTGGAGGCCGTGGTCTTTGCAGAGCCCATCGCACCTATGTATCGCACCGGAGTGGGCAGCACGAGCGGCCAAAGCGGATCCTCAAATCTTCGATCATGAGTGAGGACCACGACAAATGTGCGGTTGTCGAAAGAGCTCTCGTCGACCACGTCGCCAGGCCATCCCACTCGAAGCTCATCGGCATCGGAAAACCTCTCGCTGGTCAGGAACGCGGGTCGTGGGTCTGACACGATCGTGTAGAACCCGAGAAGCGACGCGTGCTGGATCAGCTCCTGGGCGATGTGCACAGCACCGAAGATGAACAGCCGCGGCCTGGGAGCGACGATCTCGTAGAAGACCTCACTGCTCTCGTAGCCAACGGCAGCACTCCGCTCTCTGGCCATCAGCTTCGGAGCGTCTTCTCGAACCTGGTCCCCAAGCGCCGTCGGCAGCAGGCCGGCCACAAGCCGACAGTCTGCGTCGAGCACTGCCTTGGTGCCGAAGTCGTCACCATCGATCACGGTCACCACGACGCCGAACTCGTCCTTGGAGACCAGATCCTCGACGGCGTCTATCAGCGGGTCGGTCACCACGGCTCGATGTAGACCTGGATGGTCCCGCCGCATGCGAGACCCACGGCGAAGGCGTCGTCATCGGCGATGCCGTAGGTGACGAGCTCGGGCTCCCCCTTCTCCAGGACGGTGAGTGCCCTCACGACGACGTCATTCTCGACACATCCGCCCGACACCGACCCGCTCATCTCGCCGTCTGACGAGACCAACATGTCCGATCCCGGTCCCCTCGGTGCCGAGCCGTAGGCCTTGACCACCGTGGCACGGGCCACACTTTTTCCTTGCTCGACCCAGCGGGCCCGCTGGGACAACGACTGCCTCATGCCGTCAGGCTAACGAGGCCGCGGTGCTTGGTTTAGACGGGGACCGAGAATCGCGTGAGGGCGCCTATCCCGGCTACGTCGAGCGGCGAGGCGACGGAGATCTGTTGGACCCGTCCACCTGCATCCACCACCGCCTCCATGGCCGCGGCCACTATGTCGTCTATCGCAAAGGTGGTCGACGAGCAGATCGGGCACACAGTCCCGGCTCTCGACAGATAGCCGCAGCTATTGCAGATCACACCGGGACGCATGAAATTCCCCGCAACCACCAGGGTGTCAACAGCCTGGGTGTTGCATGCGGCGAGGGTTGGGAGGAGCCCGAGAATGGCGTGCCCGTTGCTCCATGCCGTGTCGCAGACATGACCGGCCAATGCCGACTGGCGATGCTGGCGAACCTCGACCGCCATGTCACTCAGATCTGCCCGCAGGGTCGTCAGGGTGAGGGTGTGCGGGTTGGCGACGAAGTTCGCTCGGTACAACTTGGCCAGATATGGGTGCAACGTGCGCCCGATCTCGTCGATGGTCTCGCCATGACCGCCCAAAGCCAAATAGTCGAATGACCGCTCGAGATGGCTCTCCAACAGGGCCGACCCGGCTTCCTTCCACATCCGTGCCGACGCCACGTCAGCGCGCGCTCGAACGCCTTGCTCCTCGTATCCCGAGAATCCACCAAAATTCGATTTGCCGATGTCGGCGATGAAGGGCGCACCCATCTCCTCCACCAGGTCTCCCGCCGCGACGAAGACCCGCGCCCGGGACTTGTCCGCCACCAAGACGCCGACGCGAAGCATGCGAGGTGCCGCCCGCAATGGCCGAAGGTAGGGGCGGGGACCCAGCGACGCGACGTTGTGAACCGGGTGAGAGAGGGACTCCAGGGTGAAGACATCATCCATCTCCGAGGCGAAGATGGCGTAGGAAGGGGCAGCGTCGGTCTCGAGCTGGTCGGCATAGGCGCGTATTCGCTCGCTGTCTGCTCGCACCGATTTCTGCACCATCCGGTCCTTGACCTCGGCCGACTCCCTCACCGGGCGAAGGAGATCGGTCAGAAGCGCCGCCATACCGCCGGGGCTCGGCCTGTCGACATACAACGAGATGAGAGAGCCGGCCGGACTTCGCAACTCGGCTATCGGATCTGCCAGCAACACCGCCTCCGCATCCAGGTTCGCGCCACCGGTCAGCGTTCCTCCGGGGCACCGGCGACGGAACCTACACAATCGCGTTGGGTAGAAGAGCGGGTCAGAGGGACCTCGTCAGCTCCAACGTCAGCTCCTCGAGAAGCCAGCCGAGGAAGTCGAGGATGTCGCGCTGGGCCTCGGGAAGCGAGTCGTGGTCTTCCTCCACATCGAGCCCGAAACGGGCGGCGAGTGCCAGACGACCCTCGTTCAGCACGCGAAGAAACCCATCCGCCTCCTCGTCGCTAAGCACCAATCCCTCGGGTCGTGAGACCACCCGCTCGAAGAGGTGCCGATCCGCGGTGCGGGCCGAGTCGAGCTCGCCTCCCATCAGCCTCCACCACTCGTCGTTGGCGTCGGGGTCGTCCAGGTATACCGGGACGCGAAGCCGTCGCGAGGCGGGATCGTCACCCTGGCGCGGGAGCGACACCAGCATCTCGAGCATCTCGGACAGAAACACCTTCTCCTCCGGGGCCAGGCTCACCATGACACCGTCGCCGACTGACCTGAATCTCTGGGACATCACTGCTCCATCGTCGCCCACAGACCGTGGCCCTGCAGTCGAAAACAATCGACCTCTGCCTTCTCCCGCGGCCCTTCGGAGACGACGGCCCGCCCCTCGTGATGAACCTGAAGCATCAAACCGGTCGCCTTGGCCTCGTCGTAGCCGAAGAGTTTGCGAAACACGTACACGACGTAGGTCATGGTGTTGACCGGGTCGTTCCACACCACCACCTTCCATGGCCGGTCGAGATCCTGCTGTTCTCCTGTCTCGGGTCGTATCACCGGTGTGGGAGCTGTTGTCATCACGTCTTTTGATCGTAGGCCCGCTCAGGATCCGCCGGAGCTGACCCCGAGACGCTCTAGGAGGGCCTGGCGACAGAACGTCACTGCATCCTCGAACCCCGGATCCGAATAGGGGATTTCGGCCACTGGGAACGGCGAACCGACCCCGAGATACCCGGACACGGGGTCCGGGAAGTCCTCGACGCCAAGTCTCACCATGCAGTGACTGAACTCGACCAGCTCGTCGTATATGTCCTCTCTGAGCAGATCGTCGCCACCCAGGTCGAGGGCCCCGGTCTCGAGTATCTGCGAACACTCGGTGAGGGCATTGCGAACTATGGGATCGGCGAAGTCGAGATCGCCGAGGACCAGGTCCAGCCGGGGGCGGCCCGTGGCATCGAGTGGCACGGGCTCTATGTCCACTCCTTTGTCTGCGAGGCATTGTCTGAATTCGTCGACTGCCTGAGTCGAGCCAAGGGTGGTTGTGGTGGAGACGGTCGTCACCGAGCCGTGGTCATCGGTCGGAGATGGCCCATTCGCCCGGGAGGTACAGGCAAAGAGCGTCAGGGTTGCCACCGTCAGAGCGGCGGCGAGGCCGCGGGTCAACTCTCCTCGGGCTCGAGACCGTCGGTGAGGATCATCGCCAGGTCCCGCACGCGCACGTCGTCACGACCCAGCTCTTTCACACCGTCATCGAGCATCACGAGGCAGAAGGGACAGGCGACCGCTATCTCATCGGCCTCGGTGGCCAGGGCCTCCTCCGCCCGCTCGATGTTCACCTTCTTGCCGGTCTGCTCCTCCATCCAGAACCGGGCACCGCCGGCCCCGCAACAGAGTGCGCGTGTCCCATGGCGCGGCATCTCCACGAGATCGACGGCATCCGAGGCGGCGACGACGTTCCTTGGCGCCAGGTATACGTCATTGTGTCGGCCCAGGTAGCAGGGGTCGTGATAGGCGATCTTCTTGGTGACCCCGTCCGGGCGTGTCGGGGCCTGCAGTCGCCCCTGATTGAGCAACTCGGCCAGCAACTGGCTGTGATGGACGACCTCGTACTCGCCACCGAACTGGGGGTACTCGTTTGCGATGGTGTTGTAACAGTGGGCGCATTGGGTGATAACTCGCTTGACGCCGATCTCCTCGAACGTCGAGATGTTCTGCAACGCCAGTTGCTGGAAGACGAACTCATTGCCCGCCCGTCTCGCCGGGTCGCCGTTGCACAGCTCGCGTGTCCCGAGGATGGCGAAGTCGATGCCGGCCCTATGGAGGAGCCTGGCCAACGAAACCGAGACCGCTGTGTTGCGATCGTCGAAGGATCCGGCACACCCCACGAACCAGAGGTAGTCGGCGGTGTCCTTGCCGTTCTCACCGAATACCGGCACTTCGAAATCGAGCTCATCTTTCCAACTGGCTCGAGATTGTTGGCTCATACCCCAGGGGTTGGACTGGTTCTCCATCGCAACGAAGGCCTTGCCCAGCTCGGTGGGGAACTCAGACTCCATCAGGGTGAGGTACCGCCTCATGTCCAGGATCCGATCCAGGATCTCGATGTTGACCGGGCAGATCTCGTCGCATGCCCCACAGGTGGTGCAGGAGAAGACCTCTTCGGGTCTCACCCTGTCAAAGAGATGCCCTTCGGTGTCGAGTGTGGCCAGGGTCGACACGGGAGGGGAGACGCCGGCCATGGCGGCGGCGACCTCGCCTGTCTTGAGCACCATCTCACGAGGATCGAGCGGCTTTCCCGTGATGTTGGCCGGGCACACCGAGGTGCAGCGGCCACAGACCGTGCACGAGTCGGTGTCGAAGAGCTGCTTCCAGGTGAGGTCGGTCACCAAGGATGCGCCCACCGTGTCGATGTCCTCGGCCTCGAGCAGATTCGGCATGGCCCTCATCGCCCCCTTTGGCCGGGAGCGAGCGGACAGGAAGAGATCGGCCGGGGACATGAACATGTGACGCAACTTCGTCATCGGGATCAGCACGAGCAGACCCACGAATGAGCCAACGTGGGTAAGCCACATGGCCCTGTGGACCATCTCGGCCGACGAGGCAGGGACCAGGGCCGACAATGGGTAGCCGATGAAGGACCACAACTCGAAGCCTGGCCGTCCGACCAGGGAGATGCGCGCAGCCTCCGTCAACAAACCGGTCACGCCGAGGATGGCGAGGAGGCCCAGCGTCCACCCGTCTTCCGGTTTCGTCTTGGTGCGAATCCGGGACGGTTTGAGCAGGTACCTGTTGACGGCGAAGAGGGCCACACCCCCGAGAAACGCGATGGCTGCCGCGTCGAGCACGGCCGAATAACCCTCATAGACGATGCCGTGGAGGAACTTGAGGTTGGAAGGGAGCAGATGATCGATCTCGAGCGTGACGGTGCCAAGGAAGAGGACGAGAAAGCCGTAGTAGAGGGAAGAGTGCATCAGCCCCGCCCTCCGATCCCTCATCACCGTCTTCATCCGAAGCCCGGCATAGAGCTGAGCCAAGCGTCGGCCCCAGACACCATCGCGCTTGTCGGGGCTTCCCACCGACCAACTGGTGGCGCGGATTGCGAAGAGATGGAACATGAGCCAGATGAAGACAGCCGTGGTCACGTAGAAAATCACGACGACCACCGTCGGGATGTTCCCGAAGACCCGCCGACCCACTTCGAAGTCGGGATCGGTCGGGAGAGTTCCCATCACACCAAGGACGATCGTGCCAACCGGGCCCAGGAGGATCCCGAGCCCCTCCAGGATCTGACTCGGTGTGAAGGCCCGTCGGCGGGTCTCCACTTCCGATCGCTCTTCGGTCAACGCCATGGCGGCGGAGTGTAGGAGTGGGATCCCCTGTTCCCGACCAACCCGGCATCCTCCTCGTCCTCGTGCCAACAGCCTCTGTAGCGGTGTCGCGCCACGTACCCACTCCCAGGCGCATTCGATGATCATCGAATGCACCGTTGACATACGAATCTCGTATGAGGTACAATACGTTCGACAGATTTCGAATTGACAGTATAAGAGACGAAGATGGTCGAAGTTATCAACCCACAATCGAGAGTTCGCGATTTGACCGCGGCCAACCGACACATTCCCATCGAGGTCGACGGGTCCGGCATCTATGAGCTCATCATTTCTCTGTGGAGTGTCTACAAGGAGACCGAGGACAAGTCCGCACTCGATGTCGGCGACGACTGGCTCGCCCAGCTCCATGACTCGACACCGGAAGACCTGCGTCAAGAGATCGAGACACTCGGTGGCCCGGGCTGTGGCCTGTGGCTCGGTCTGCTGGGTCTCGTCGTTTCGGCGCCTCATCCCCATGATCCGGACCGGGCCCTATCGTGGCTCGCCGAGATCAACCCACAACGTCTGCGCCGGTGGCTTCTCGACTATGTCGGCGACCATGCCGATCCCTCACTAATCGAGGAGGCAGCCGACGGCGACATCGATGCGGTTCGGCGAATCGTATGCGACGGGACGTCCGGCGAGAGCTCGGAAGAGATAGTCGCCATTTTCGAGATACCCGCCAATGACGTGCGGAATCGCATGGTGACCGCCCTGAGCCGGTTCCGCACCGAGATCTTCAAGGATTTCGAGCCCGACTTCTCGGATTCGATCAAGCGGGCCGCGGCAGCCCAACGCGCCATCACCTCCAGAGATCACGCCAAGTTGGTGATCGAACAGGTCACCAATGGTTTGGACTACGAGATCCCGCTCGGCGTGACCAGGGTGATCCTGATCCCATCGGTGGTGCTTCGCCCGCTGTCACTCATCGATCAGCAGCGAGACACGCTCCTGGTCATCTACGGGATGGCTGACGAGTTCATCGACTCCGACCCGGAGGCTCCACCCTCCTGGCTCATCAAGACATACAAGGCTCTCAGCGACGAGCGGCGCATGCGAATCCTGCGCCGACTGTCCGAGGGCGAAACGACACTTGACGAGTTGACCGAGCTCCTCGGTCTGTCCAAGTCGACCGTCCACCACCACATAAGTGTGCTGCGCGTGGCTGGTCTGGTGCGTGTCCACATGGGTCACCGAGCCGACCACAAGGAGAACCACACCTACGCCCTCAGAGGCGAGGCCCTGGCCAACGCCGGAGCCTTCCTCGACTCATATGTCCGCACCGATCGAGACATAGCTGCAAACGAATGAGAGAGACCCCTTCCATGTCACCAAACATCAACAACGCGGTACTCACCAGCCGCATCCAAGACCCGTTGAAACGGGCCGACAAACGCCGAATGGCGCACGTGGCCCGCACAGCTTCGCTTCGGCGAACCGGCTTGCATCCCGTCCGGGTGGCAGTCGGTAACGGGCTCATCGCTATCGGGGAGAAGCTCCTGGATCAACCCCCCATGCCTGATCCGGGGACTCTCCGCAGGGCAGCGTGAGCAGCGGCACCGTCCCCCGATCGGGGGGCGGTGCCGCCCGAACACGACCTCAAGAGCCGATCATGGCCTTGGCGAAGAACCAGGCGTTGGAGGGCCGTTCCGCCAAGCGTCTCGTCAGGTATGGGTACCACTGGGACCCAAAGGGCAGATAGACCCGTAGCGGGTAGCCCTGAGCGACCAGCTCGGATTGCAGAGCACCCCTCACACCGAACAGCATCTGGAACTCGAAGGGCTCGCTGCGCTGCCCGGCCAGTTCCCGAGCGCGATCCACCAACTCGAGGTCATGGGTCGCGATGGCTGGCTTGACCCCGGGAAAGAGCATCAATGTCTCCAACTGCCTCGCGTAGGCCTGATCTACATCAGCCTTGGAGGTCAACGCCACGTCCGCCTCCTCCACGTACGCCCCTTTGCAAAGGCGAATGTGACCACCCAGGGGCATGAGCCGATCGAGGTCGGCGGGTGTCCGGTGCAGATAAGACTGGAGGGCGATGCCAAGGTTGCCGTGGCTCTTCTGCACGGTCTCATAGGTCTCGACGGTGCCTTCGGTGTATCTCGAGTCCTCCATGTCGACTGTCACTGTGACGCCCTGCGCGTCGGCCCGGTCGGCCAAACTCTCCAACAGCTCCCGTGTCAAATCGCGGTCGATGGCCAGTCCCAGCTGGGTGAGCTTCACCGAGATGTTGGCCTCGAGATCGCTAACTGAGATCTCATCGAGACATTCCAAGTACTCATCACGCGCCGCCCGGGCAGATTCGAGGTCATGAACCTCCTCCCCCAGCAGGTCGAAAGAGACGAGAGGACCGGCGCCATTGAGGGTGCGGGCGGCGTCGACGGCCTCCTCGAGGGTGTCACCGGCCACGAAACGTCGAGCCAGAGCCTTGCCCGGTCGGGTACGGGTGATGATCTTCTCCACCGGCTGCGCATGTGTGGTGGCCACCACCAAGCGGGTAAACAAGCTCAATCAGCGTTACCGAGCTCGGCCGAGCGCTTGGCCGCGGCTCGCACGGCATCCTCGAGGAGTGCTCGGAAACCCCTCTCCTCCAGGACGTGGACCGCTGCAGCAGTGGTCCCACCTGGCGAGGTGACCTGCGAACGCAACTCCGCGGGGCTCTTCTCGGTATCCGTCAGCAGGTGCCCGGCGCCCCGGATGGTCTGGTGGACGAAATCCTCGGCGATATCGCGGGGCAGGCCCTCGCGCACGGCCGCCTCGGTGAGGGCCTCTGCCATCAGGAACACGTAGGCCGGCCCGGTTCCTGATACCGCAGTCACCGCATCCAGCAAAGACTCGTCCATGACCCTCACCGAACCGACCGCACCCAGGATCTCAGCGGCAACAGTGAGATGATCGGACGTGGCGTATCTGCCGGCGGCGATACCGGTCACGCCCTCACCGACCAAGGCCGGCGTGTTGGGCATTGCCCTCACCACCGCCACCGCACCAAGCCAACTCTCAAAGGAGGCGGTGGTCACCCCCGCCGCCAACGAGACAACCATCTGTTTCTTGAGGATCCGGCCCTTCAGATGCTGGACGAGGGCCGCCACGTCCCGCGGCTTCACCGCCACGACGACGACATCGCGGCCCTGGACTGCTTCGAGAGGGTCCACCGTTATCAGCGACCGCGATCGCCGGGACAGCTCCGCCATCCGGTCTTCCCGCCGGACACACAGCGAGATATCGCTAGCCGACCATCCTCCGCGTTTGAGCCCGGTGAAGAGGGACTCCCCCATGGCTCCCACGCCCAAGATCGCTACTGAAGGTCGGTCGGCCATGGGCGAAGTATATGAATCGTCGAATCCGAATTTCCTCGGCTCATCCACCTACCGACAACGGGTACTCCAGGACGTGCGTCTGTGAGCCATCCGTGGCGATCTCGAAGACGATGATCGATCCGGTCCCAGGGTGAGCAACCTCCTTCAGCCCGACCGCTTCGTTGAACTCACCGCGAATCCCGGCTTCCCCGGTCATCGCTGTTCCCTCGGCGACGATGACACCCTCGGCATCCACAACGACATATCTGATCTCACCCGAGATGGTGACGGCGCTCCCCATGAGATCCATCATCGACGACACGCCCGCCCCCCACGTCGGATGCTCGATTGCGATCGCCGGCAACAGATCCTGATATCCATCCCTGGTCTGGGGTCCATCGAGGATCAATCCCTCGCCTGACAGCACCTCGATCGGCTCGCCTTCTACCAGGAACTCGACCCCGTCGATCTCGTCGTAGGAGGTGGCCGTATAGACGACCTGTGCCACCCGTCCCAGGACGCTCAGTGACCCGCCGCCGAATTCGAACTCTCGACTCAGATCCACCCTGGCCACCCGCTCCACCACCTCGACACCCAAGACGCGGGTCCCGGTCGGCAGCACGGTCGAGAGCCCCATGCCAGACTCGGCGGCGGTCACTCCTTGTGCGAGGGTGACCAAGGCCTCTTCGACCCCCCCGTTGCCATGGCGTGCAACAGGTACGAGGTAAGGCCCCGGCTCGACCGGGTAGCCATCGAAGAAGAAGTAGACCGCGAACTCCGCCTCGGGTTGAGTCAGAGGAGGAGTCACGGTCGTCGATGTGATTACGACTTGCGTGCTCGTCGTCGAAGCATCCGTGGTGGTCGAAGAGGCGGTGCCTGACTCGGTCACCGTGCACGCGGCAGTGAGGAGAAAAAGGGCGAATAGGACATATCTGGATCTCACGAGATCAACTCCGGAATCGTCACGAACCGATAGCCGGCCTCCTCGAGGCCGGCGAGGATCAAAGGCAATGCCTCGTAGTCGGTGGAGGCGGCGCCCACGTGGAGCAGCAAGATTGCACCAGGCTCCGCCATCGTCAGACACCGATCTACGACCTCAGCGCCAGGAATGCCCTTCCAGCCGAGAGAATCGACCGTCCACATCACCGAGTAGGGATACCCGGCCGAGCCCACATCGGCAAGGACCTGTTTGTTGTAGGCCCCGTACGGTGGTCGGAAGTAAGGCTTGGTGGAGACCCCGATCAGGCCCTGGATCACGGCCTCGGTTCGTTCGAGCTGGTCCAGGCGCTCGGCCCGACTCAGTGTCTCCATGTGGGGATGGTCGTAGGTGTGGTTGATCAGAACGTGACCCTCGGCCTTCATCCGGGTCAGGAGGTCTGGGTTGGTCTCGGCCCATCGCCCAGTCATGCCAAATGTGGCTCGGATTCCATTGGACCCGAGTAGATCGAGTATTCCCTCGGCAAACCCACGGTCCGATCCGGCGTCGAATGTCAGCGCTATCACGCGCCGGGTGGCCGGCCCTTTGGTGATCAACAGGCTCGGTCCGGTCGTGTCCGGCACGGTGGTCGTGAGAGACGTCTCGGTGGTCGTGACCACGGCTGTCGTCGTGGTCGTGGTGATGATCGTGCTGGTAGTGGTTGCAGTGCTGGTTGTCGAAGAGACTTGCGACGTCGCGGGAGCTGATGATGACGTGGTCGTCGAATGGGTGGTCGGTGGTGGTGACACGCCACAGGCTGACGCCACGACCAGCAGCAGGGTCAGGACCAAGGCGCCAGGCCCACCCATCTCACGTCCCTTGATGGATCTCCACGTCACAATTAGTGAGATCATGCGACGGGATGCCGACTGGGCCTAGGGACGATGTCCTCTAAACACTGTGGCCACCGACCCTTGCTGTCCTACGGGGCGGCCGGCCCGATCATCTGAGACGGCTCCTGATCAGCTCGATCACCGTGGCGACCGCCCTTGGGTTGTATCCCTCCGGCATGATGAGATCTGCATAACGCTTCGAGGGCTCCACGAACTCCAGTTGCATCGGTCGCACGGTCGAGAAATACTGGCCGATCACGGAGTCGACCGATCGACCCCTTTCCTTGATGTCACGCTCCAATCGACGAGCCAGCCTCACATCGGGGTCGGTGTCCACATAGATCTTGAGGTCGAGCTCGGACCGAAGCTCCGGCTCTGAGAGCACCAGGATCCCTTCGATGACCACCACCGGCGCCGGTTGCACGACGACGGTCTCATCTGAGCGCAGATGTTTGGAGAAGTCATAGACAGGTCGCTTCACAGCCTGACCCTCGCGAAGCGAAACCAGATGCTTGACCAGTAACTCCGTCTCCAATGATGCGGGGTGGTCATAGTTGACCTTGGCCCGATCCTCGAAGGAGAGCTCGGGCATGTGCCGGTAATAGGCGTCGTGCTGGACGAGAGCCACCTTGTTGTCGAGACGCTCGACGACGGCCCCTGCGATGGTCGTCTTGCCGGAGCCCGAGCCACCGGCGATCCCGATGAAGATCGGTCGGTCGGGCTTCCAGGGACTTCGCTCGGGCATTGCCCGGCGACGTTACTTGTCGCCGACTCTGCTCCGCAGACGGCGGATCTCGTCGTAGACACCGTCGGTGAGAGTGGTTGAGGCTGGGGCCGAGACGCCTTTCAGCTGAGGAATACGCGGTGGCCTCACCGCCTCCTTCGGCTCCTCATCGGGATCGGCCTCGGGCTCGACCTCGACAGTGGTCCCATCACTCGCCGCGGAGGACTCTTCGGTCTGGGGTGGCTTGGGCGACACGCCCTCGGCGAGGCGATCTAGCCATTCCGCCTCCCCATCCCCGTTCTCGAAGGCCTCTGCCATGCCGAGCCGATGAAGGGTATGGAACACACGGACGGCGGTGCCGCGACCGAAACGGGTCTCGAGGAAATTGAACGTGAAGGGAGGAACCAGACTGACGAAGACATGCCAATCCTCAGGATCGATTGCCAGAGGCTCCGAGATCGATCCGATGAGCCTTACGCCGTTCGCCTCGAAAAGCCCGGCGTCCACGACTTCGCCCTCGAGCGACTGGAGGGCTTCGACGTCGGTCAGGACTTCTTCTACGGTCCAACCTTTGCCTTCAGGGCCGTCGGCCGCGCCCACCGAAAAGGAACCTTCTTCGACCGTGGACAGAACATAGAGAATGTCGGCGATGCCCCCACGGTCACTTCCCGCGTACACGCCTTTGACACCCGTGAGATCGGCCCCGGTCACCCGACCTTCACGAAAATGAACACGACCGCGTCTGCTTCCCTCGATGTCGAGTGAGCCAGTCTTCTTGGTGACCTGCATGATCTGCAGCAGGTCGTTGATACTCCAGTCAGAGAGCTGGCCTGAGAGATGCATCGGTTCCTTCCATAAACCTTGCTCCCCCTATCGGCACATACCTCGGAAAGGTTGAGCAGGGTTCAGGCCTTTTTCGCAGCCTTCATCGCACGCTTCTGCTGCCTGAGAGTGGCCACGTCCTCGAAGCCGGCCACGTCGGCGATCGAAGGCCAATCGGCCGCCTTCTCCTCCCACCCTTCGGGCCTGACTCCGAGGCGCTTCCCCAACAGCCCGACGAAGATGCGCGATTTGCCGACACCGAATCCAGGAAGTGCCTTCAGACGCTGCAATAGCTCCGCCCCATCGGAGGCGGTCTCCCAGAGATTCTCGGCACGCCCCTCGTACTCGTCGACCAGGACCTGGCACAAGTCCTGGGCACGGCCGGCCATCGAAGCTGGGTAGCGATGGATCGCCGGCGGGCCTTTGAAGATCGTCTCCAACTCTTCCCGATCCGTTGCGGCGATGTCGGCGGCGTCGAGGTCCCGGCTCAACCTCACCTTGAGGAGCTGGGGCCCAAAGAAGGCCCGTTCCATCGGGAACTGCTGATCGAGAAGCATTCCGAGAAGGAGAGCAAGGCCGTCTGTTGCCAACAGTTGGTTCGCTTCGTCGGACTCGGTGAAATAGAGGCGGTCGGGTCGATCCATTGCCCCCAACGGTAGTGCCCGCCGCTAGCCCTCAGAAGATGAGGCGTATCAACACATAAAGGACGAGGAGGCCTGCCGGTGTGTAGGCGGCGAAAGATGTCGGGTCTCGTCTTGCTGGGCTCATTCTCTGCTCCGGGGTGAACATAAGTTCAGATAAGGTCATCGAAAATGGGGGTTCTCCCCCATCTGACGATGTCCGCGTGACGAGCATGTGACGGAACTGAGAACGGATCGAGATGACACGGGAAATCTTCATCGTTGACGCGTGCCGGACCCCGATGGGCAAGCTGGGCGGGCAGCTGGCACACGTGCGCCCGGACGACCTGGCCGCCCATGCCGTGCGCTCTCTGCTCGACCGAAACCCGGATCTCGACCCGATGGCGATCGAGGACATCTCCTGGGGAGCTGCCAACCAGGCCGGGGAGGACAACCGGAACGTGGCCCGGATGGCGGGTCTGCTCGCCGGTCTCCCCATCGAGATCCCCGGGGCGACAGTCAACCGCCTCTGTGGCTCGGGTCTCCAGGCTGTCGTGTCGGCTTCGCATGCCCTCTCGGCGGGATGGGGCGATGTCATGGTCGCTGGTGGATCGGAGTCGATGAGCCGGGCGCCGTACGTGATGATGAAGGGCGACCGGGCCTTTGCCACCGGGTTTCCCGATGCGGCGGACACGGTACTGGGATGGCGTCTGGTCAACCCACAAATGGAAAGGCTCTATCCCCCTATCACCCTGGGGATGACGGCTGAGGTGGTGGCGGCGAAGTACGACGTGAGCCGTGAAGACCAGGACCAGTTCGCCCTGCTCAGTCATCAACAGGCCCTGGCCGCAGTGAAGGCGCGGAGATTCGATGATGAGCTCGCCCCGATCGAGGCGCCGGCCGATGCACGCCACCGAACACGAGTCGTGATCGAGCACGACGAGGGTCCCCGCGCCGACACCTCTCTGGAGGCTCTGGCCAAACTGTCACCGGTGTTCAAGGAGGGAGGCACGGTCACAGCCGGCAACTCATCGCCGATGAATGACGGAGCCGCCGCTCTGCTCCTCGCCACCGAGACTGGGCTGAAGGAACATGGTCTCGAGCCCATGGCGCGTCTCGTGGCGTCGGCCGCAGCAGGAGTCCACCCCGACGTCATGGGGATCGGGCCGGTCCCGGCCACAGAGAAGGCCCTGGCCCGAGCCGGCATCGAGGTCGGCGACCTCGACCTCATCGAGCTGAACGAGGCCTTCGCCGCACAGAGCGTCGCCTGTTCCCGGCTTCTCGACCTCGACCCGACGAAGGTGAACGTCAACGGCGGCGCCATCGCCATCGGGCACCCTCTCGGTGCCTCCGGTGCCAGGATCCTCACCACCCTCGTCCACGAGTTGGGACGACGTCAGGGAAAGTTCGGATTGGCCACGATGTGCATCGGGGTCGGGCAAGGGATCAGCGCGGTCATCGAACGTGTCTGAGCGGCCCCTGGACAGGATCGTCGTCGTCGAGTTCGGAAACCTGATCGCCGCCCCCTACGCAGCCATGCTTTTGGCCGACTTGGGAGCGCGGGTGATCAAGGTCGAGACCACCAACGGTGATCTAGCCAGGCAGTTCGGGCCGTTTCAGAATGGCGAGTCGGCCTTCTTCATGACGGTCAACCGTGGCAAGGAGTCTTTGAGCGTCGACCCTGCCGACTGGGTCGCCAAGCGCGTCCTGGACAATCTGGTGCGCAAAGCGGACGTACTCATACACAACCTGAGACACGGGGCGATGGAACGGATGGGTTTGGGCGAGGACCGGGCCTTCGAGCTCAACCCGACCCTGATATACACCTCGGTGTCGGCGTTCGGGGCCGACGGCCCCTATGCCGATCGGGCCGGCATCGACGTGGTGTTCCAAGGAGAATCGGGGATGATCTCGATCTCCGGGGATCCCAAGGATGGGCCGCATAAGACCGCCACGACCATCGGTGACTATGTGGCCGGCACCAACGCCGCACTGGCCATCGCCGCGGCTCTGGCCGAGCAGCCCCGCAGGGCCCGGCGTATCGACGTCTCGCTACGCGACGGTCTGATGGCGGTCCAGGCCGGATGGAACGCCTTGGCCTTCAACGCCGGCTCCCAACCCGAACGAACCGGCAGCGCCAGCCCATATCTGGCGCCGAATCAGGTGTTTCAGGCCTCCGACGGCCCGTTCACGCTGGCCGTCGTCTCCGACCGTCACTACGAGATCCTGTGCCGGGAGCTGGACCGGCCCGACCTGCTCGAGTCGTATCCCGACAACGAGTCCCGCATGGCCGACCGACTGTCCCTCGCCCGAAAACTGCAACGGGTCTTCAGGACCAAGGCGGCGGGTCATTGGGTCAACCTCCTCGGTGACGCCGGGCTCCCGGTGGGCCGGGTTCTGGACATCGAAGCGGCATTCGCCGACCTACAGGCACAGCACAACGAGATGAGTGCCTACTTCGAGCATCCGACTGCCGGCACGGTGAGGGTGACCGGCTCCCCGATCCACCTCGATCAGGCCGCTGTCCTGGCCGAACTGCCCCCGGCCACCCTCGGTCAGCACACCCGACCTCTGTTGCACGAGCTCGGCGTCGACGACGGCACCATCGATGAGCTCATCGAGTCGGGACGGGCGGTCTCATCATGAATGGCGTCGTCTTCTGGGCCCAGGACGTCGGTGATGACTGGGCTGAAGTGCGGGCGGAGCTGAACAGGGCGTTCCAGATCAGCCGGGAGGCGGCACAGGCAGGACGCTCCTTGGTCTACGTGGTCCACCAGGACGATCTGCTGGGTCGGCGCGGGGCAGGAAACGCGATGATGGCGACCGGTCTCCTCTCGGCGGCCCGAACGGCGGCGATCGAGGGCTCACGCAAGGGGTGGACGGCCAATGTCATCGCCTTCGACGAGGGCTCCGACATCGCTGCGGCCGAGGATTGGGCCAACCACGTCATCCTCTCCGGCAAAGTCACCGGTGAGCTGGTGCGGATCGGTCCCGGTCACATCGGGAAGGCCCTGGCATGAACGGCTCCATCGTGGTAACGGGGGCCGCTCGTGGCATCGGGCGGGCGATCGCCGAGAAGCTGAACACCAGTGGGCCGATGACCGTTATTGGTGTCGACCTGGCACCCGAGCTGGCCCTGTCCGAGCACATCGTCCCGGTGCAGGTCGACCTGACCTCGTCCGAGGGCCCGAGCCTGGTGCGTCGGGCGGTCGAGGATGCCGGTGTTCCCCTGCTCGGTCTGGTCAACAACGCCGGGATCACCCGTGACTCCCGTTTGGTCAACATGACCGACGATGACTTCACCGCCGTCCTCGATGTCAACCTGGGTGCCGCCTACCGGCTCACGACCGAGCTGGCGCCCCTGATGACCGATGGCGGTGCGGTGGTCAACATCGCCTCCCGCGCCTATCTGGGGAACTTCGGCCAGTTCAACTACTCGATGTCGAAGGGTGGTGTGGTCGGCATGACCCGAGCACTGGCCCTCTCACTTGCGCCGGCAATTAGGGTCAATGCAGTCGCCCCCGGGCTCATCGCCACCGAGATGAGTCTCGACATCCCCGAGGAGATCAGGGAAAAGATGGTGGATGCCATCCCACTGCAACGGATGGGGACTCCCGACGAGATCGCCAACACGGTGTGGTGGCTGTTGAGCCCTCTTTCCAGCTACATCACCGGCGAGGTGGTCGTGGTCGGTGGAGGCCGCAGCCTCTCCTGAGCGCTCACGATGTGTGTTCCGCACTCACCCCGCGTGAAAGCACGATCGATCCGATCACGAGGATGACAGCAGCGGGCGCCACGATCAGCCCCACGCTGAATAGGAAGGCCACCGCCGTGAACAGGACGATGCCGGTCCCCACCCACATGACACCGGCTTCCGATCGGACGGCCCCCCACAACGCAATGAGAGACCCGAGACCGGGGATGACCCCGGCCGGGTTCAGGTCTCCGGATTCGTAGAACAGGGTCGCTCCGATCACCCAGGCCAAGGAACAGGCTGCGAGGACCACTACAACCTTCTTCAAGCCTTTGCGTTGTGTTGGCATTCGGCTGCTCACGATGAGCCGACTTCGAAGAAGCCCGCCGGATCCTCACGCCCGCTGGAACACAATGTCGGCCCGTTCGGCGGTGTGCCGGCCGACCTGGGCGGCAAGTCTGGGCCATCCGATACATCGACCACCACCCGATCATCTTGGACGCTCACCGGGAATTGCCCCATGTCCCCCTGGGCCGGCCCCGCGGCGTAGCGGCCTTGATGATCGAACCTGCCACCGGAGACTGGAGAAGTGAACGTGTCGTCGAGAGGGCAATATAGGACACGCTCACCAAGGTGACGTGCGTCGTCATCGAGTGCCACGAAGCCTTCCTCGGTGGCGACTACGTATATCCCCGAATCGGCCAGGTACACGACCCCGTTCGACTCGATTTCCTCCACCGTCCCGGCCACTTCAGTGCCGTTCGGGGACGGAGAGCGTGGCCACAGGTATGCAGTCGCGGCCACGATCACGACCGCCCCAACACCGACCAAGAGGGTCACGGTGGCCGATGACCGTGTCCACGGGTCAACCGGTACAGAAGCCACGCAGTGACCGACAACCCGAGACCAACGACGAGCCAGAGAGCATGCTCACCGAGGTTCCCCAGACCGGCCAAGGCGACGAACCCGCCGATCCCGAAGACGAGACCCCAGATGTCCGCCAGGTGCGGTGCGTGTCGGCCGAGGGCCCACGTCAGCAACCCGGCGAAAGGCAGCGTGACAACTCCCGGACCGAATGAGAACCAGGGCAGAGTCCACAACGCTCCACAGAGTGCCCAGACGAAGAATGCCCGCCAGCCAACCTCTTCTTCGAGCCGCAAACCCCGCATAGAGCAATCTGCTTCCGCCTGGATCCTCGAGGTGGTGAACCTACACAGACCGAGCGACCCAACCACCAGCCAAACGCCCACGCCGCTCAGCCGACCAGGGGCCGTCAACCTATGGCCGGCACTTCTGTGAACCGAAGTGGGCGGTTGTCGCGGAATTCGGCTCACGGACGCGTTCTCTGTGCGCTGCTCGAATTTCAGTGAACCGATCGGTGTGCTGATCACGACAATGGGGTAGTGACCGACGCCGAATTTGCGGAATCCTGGCTGAAGGAACATCTGGTCCGTGAATTGGCTGGCTGGCAGAGTCGCCCACCCGACGGCCTTCCGATCCAGGAGCTCCATCGATGGCACATGCAGCAAGAGAGGCGAATCAAGCAGACCGTGCCCCCGCCCTGGACCGGGACCCAGATTTCGATCGAAGGGCGAGCCACCGACAGTCAGAGGGCCCGAATCGGCGAACACTGGGCCGCCATCGCACGCACCGGGGATGTCGTGGTCCAGATCACGGCGAGGAAGGTCGACGTCGCTCGAGTCGATCTGGAGAGGGTCGAAGACATCGGACCGTACCTCCGATCACTCGGGAAACGCATGTAGTAGAAGGGCGGACGGCTATCGATCCTTCGACTGGAGGATGTCTTCGAGGGAGACACCGAGGGCAAGACCGTCGACTAACTGGCGATCCCCAATAGGACCGGACAGTTCGATGGCGACCGGCTGGTCGGGGTTGCCGGGACATTCGTGGGCCTCGCCATCGAGTGGCTGGGCGGCGAAGGCGGTCCTCACTTCGGTTTCGGTCACCACCACCTCCGGTCCCAATAGCCGATCGCCCATCGCCTTTCCGCCGGTGCACGCCAGCTCGGTGGCGAGCACCCGGATCGTCGTGCTCTCGGCGGTGAGCGGCGCCGCGGATGGATCGAGACGCCAATCGACGGTGCTCAATGTCTTGGGGATAGTTGTCGCAAGCGGGCATCCATCACCGGAGCTGGCGCCGGCCCAAACCCAGGTCCCGTCTCGCTTCTCTACCGTCATGAAGGCGACCGTCACTTCCGATACGGAGCCGGCCGAATAGGCCAGGATCACGCGATCGGCGGTCTGATCAAGCACCCGCCAGCCATCTTGTGGAAAGTAATCCGCCGCCTTCTGGCTCTCGAGAAACGGCCTGATCGCCTCCTCCACCTCCGGCATGTCACGGTCTGCGAGGAACGGGTGGTTGTCCACCAGGGCGGAATAGGGAAAGCTCAAGTCACTCATACACCCGATCACCGTGTCGGGTGGGAGGTCGCCGTTGGCGTCCGGCAGCACGATCACGTGAAGGTCTCCGGCATTGGGAGTGATCGCCCGTATCTGGGAGAAGGGTGTCGTGTGCGTGGTCACGGGCGCGGGCTCTCCGCCCACGGACCCGCCCCCACATGCCGCCACGAGCAACCCGGCCATCGCCAAACCGAGCAGTCGTCTTCTCATCACACCCCCGGCCCTGAAACGGGCCCATGAAATGATATCCCCGAGCCGCGGCTCCTATCGGGCTCGATGGTCGATCAGCTGGGACTGGATGATCCGGCCGATCCGGCCCTCGCGGTCGTAGACCGTCGTGTCGGCCATGCCAACACCATGAGGGTGAGGGTGGGACTGTGACTTCATCCCGATCCACTCACCAACCGGGTAGCGATGCAGATGCAGGCTGAGGTCGGGGTTGACGAAACTGTGCACCGTTGGGTCCAACGACTGGCCATTCCCGTTGGCCATATCGGCAATCGTGGCCATCCGCACGAACGGTGTCGGAATCTCTCCTTCGACGAGAGGCACACGGAGCCGGAACCATGAGATGCCAGGACCGGGCTCCACGAATGAGCGCTCCGAGGTCCGTATCTCGACAGCGTCGTAGTGGAAACGCCTCAATTCATCGTCCTCACCAAAGTGACCACTCCAATCCAGTGCCTCGAGTGACTCCGGGCCAAAAGGCATCTGGTCGGTCTGCTGATCCGGCAGGTCGAGATCGCTGACCCGGACTTTGAGCGCCCTCACCAGCCCCAGCTCGGTCTCCCCCCTCCAAAGGGTGCCATCGACCAGCTGGATCCTCTTGCCTTCTCGGATCACCTCGGTCTCGATTCGAAGCGGGTCGAGCGTGACCGGTCTGATCAGGTCGACCGTGAAGCGGACCACCTGCATCGGCACCAGCGTCGGCACCGCCTCCACCGCCCTGGCCAGGATCCCGCAGGGCGGGCCCCCGTGCTGGGTGTGATCCGTCCAGCCACCCCTGGTCAGATCGGTCGGAACCAGCAGATCCCCATCGAGCTCGAACAGCGCAGCCACCTCAGTGGTAGTAACGACTGACGGTCTCGGCGACCATGGCCGGCTTGTCCTGGCCTTCAACCTCGATGGTGACCTGGCGATTCACCTGAATCCCATTCTCGACATCACTGACCGACACCAGGCCGACCCGTGCCCGTATCCGAGAGCCGACCGGGACCGGCGCCGGAAAGCGCACCTTCTCCAGCCCGTAGTTGATGGCCATGCGAGGCGAGCCGACGTCCAACTCGACCTGAGAGCCGAGCGCGACAATCAATGAGAGGGTGAGGAAGCCGTGGGCGATGGTGCCGCCGAACGGCCCATGAGCGGCCTTCTCCGGGTCGACATGGATCCATTGATGGTCGTCGGTGGCCTCGGCGAAGGCGTCGACCCGGTCCTGGCTGATCTCCATCCAGTCGCTGAGACCGATCTCGGTCCCGACGAGCTCTTGAAGTTGGCTTGCATTCATGGGCCGAGGTTACGTCACCTGGCTACCCTCGCCTCCCGTGCAGGTACTTGGGACGAAGCTTGATCCCCGATCCGATGAGTACCAGGCCAATCGAACGGCCATGGAGGAGAAACTCGCCGAGTTCGAGTCCCTCATGGAACAGGCGCGCCAGGGCGGTGGGGAGAAGTACATCAAGCGACACCGTGACCGGGGCAAGCTGCTGGCCCGGGAGCGCATCGAGCTCCTGGTGGACAGGGACTCCCCCTTCCTCGAGCTGTCCACGCTCGCCGCATGGGGCACCGACAAGAACCTGGGGGCCAACGTGGTCACCGGCATCGGGGTCGTCGACGGTGTCGAGTGCGCCATCCTCGCCCACGACCCCACCAGTCAAGCCGGCTCGATGAACCGCTACTCGGTGGCCAAGACCCTCCGGATCATGGACATCGCCGGTGAGAACCGCCTCCCCCTGATCAACCTCGTCGAGTCGGGGGGCGCCGACCTCCCCGACCAGGCCGAGGTGTTCATCGTTGGTGGCAAGTGGTTCCGCAACCTCACTCGGCTGTCCAAGAAGGGGATCCCCACCATCGCCATCGTCTTCGGGAGCTCCACGGCAGGCGGCGCCTACTTCCCGGCGATGTGTGACTACGCGGTGATGGTCAAGGATCAAGCCAAAGTGTTCCTGGGCGGGCCGCCGCTGGTGAAGATGGCCACAGGGGAGGAGTCGACCGACGAGGAGTTGGGCGGCGCCGAGATGCACTCCAAGGTGTCCGGGCTCTCCGATTACTTCGCCCAGGACGAGCACGAGGCCATCCGCATGGGCCGGGACATCGTGAGCCACCTCAATTGGCGAAAGCAGGGCTACGGGCCGACCAAGGACCCCCGGCCCCCTGTCCACGACATCGATGAGATCCTCGGTGTCATCCCGGCCGACCTCCGGGTGCCCTTCGATATGAGGGAGATCCTGGGGCGCGTCGTCGACGGGTCGGAGCTCGAGGAGTACAAGGCGACTTACGGCACCTCCATCCTGACCGGATGGGGATCGATCCACGGGTTCCCGATCGGCGTGATCGCCAACCAGCAGGGCGTGATCTTCTCGGAGGAAGCCCAGAAGGCCACCGAGTTCATCCAACTCACCAATCGATACGACACACCGCTGATCTTCATCCACAACACCACCGGATACATGGTGGGCAAGGACTACGAGCAGAGGGGGATCATCAAGGATGGGGCAAAGATGGTCAATGCGGTGGCCAACTCCGAAGTCCCGCACATCACCCTGATGGCAGGTGTCTCCTACGGGGCGGGGAACTACGGGATGTCAGGACGCTCGTACGAGCCCCGCTTCGTCTTTGGCTATCCGAACCACAAGGTGGCGGTCATGGGCCCCACCCAGCTCGCCGGTGTCATGTCGATCATCGCCAGGCAAGCCGCCGAGTCAAGGGGTGAGGAGTTCGACGAGGAGGCCGATGCGGCCCGACGAGCCGAGATCGAGAGTCAGATCTCCGAGGAGGAGCTGGCCTATTTCTCGACCGCCCGGGTGCGTGACGACGGGCTGATCGATCCCCGCGACACCAGGACGGTGCTCGGCATCGCCTTGTCCGCCATCCACTCCGGGCCGGTGAAGGGAACGGATCGCTTCGGCGTCTTCAGGATGTGATCACCCGGGGATGAAAGAGAGCCGCACCCGTCGACTCGGGTTGTCCCGGTTGGGGTCCACCAGCACGATCGACTGCCATGTCCCCAAGGTCATCCGGCCATCGACCACCGGAATCGTCACGCTCGGGCCGACAAACGCGGGGAGAACGTGGTCGCGACCGTGACCCGGAGACCCATGACGATGTGACCAACGTCCTTCCTCGGCGGGGAGGAGCCGGTCGATGGCATCGAGGAGATCGGCATCACTTCCCGCACCCGTCTCGATGATGGCGACGCCGGCGGTGGCGTGGGGCACGAACACAGACACCAGGCCGTCCCCTCGACCCTCCACGAACTCGGCGATGTCACCGGTCATGTCCACCACAGTGGGCTGACCGCCGGTCCTTATCGAGAGCTCGACGGAATCCACATGGTCAGTGTCGCCGACACGTCACCCATGAGGCAAACAACCCGGGGCGGATTCGCTCAGCTCTCGAACTGAACCACCACATCGGCATAGCCGAGGTTGCCGATGAAACCGGTGAGGACCGAGGTGGCATTGGTCTCGGCTTTGGCCAGGATGCCCTCGTCCTCGGCGCTATTCACCAGGACGGTCTCGGCCAGCTGTCTCGCCTCGGTCTCGAGGCGGTCGTCACCTTTGGTGAAGAGGCCCTTGTTCCTGTCGAGGATCTGGGTGGCCTCGTTGTCGACCGACACATATTGGATCTCAGCGGCCGGGAGGGTAACTGTCACTATGCCTTCCTCAGACACCGAGAAGTCCGAGGCCGTCAGCTTGGCCAGATCGACACCAGCGCCGATACGGGCAACTGCAAAGAGGCGTAGCGAGTCGCCCCGCGCCCAGTCCAGCCATCCCTCGTCGGTGCCCTTGTCAACGATCGTGGTCTCGATCGTCTCGACGGTGGTCAGGGTGGCCAGATCACGGATCGAGTTGACGACGACCGGTCCGACCTGGGCATAAGGCTGTGGCTCCAGCGCCGCCGCGACGTCCGCAGGACCGGGAATTGCCCCCACTAGGTCGCGTATGCCGTTGTTGACGAAAAGGCCGATCGCCACCACCAGGGCGACGATCGTTCCCAAAATCGCCAGGGGTACCACCGGCGACCTTTTCTGCGGGTATTGGTTGACGAATGGCTCGCTCATGGCGCGCTCCTCCCTCTACTAATTGAACGTGACGCCCTATTTGACGTCCTGGATCGCTGCTGAGTTCCCGCCTGTAGCCTCATCGCACCGATGATTAGACGAGTTCTGGTGGCGAATCGTGGTGAGATCGCCCGCCGAGTCATGAGAACCTGCCGTGAGATGGGGATCGAGACCGTGGCGGTGTACTCGGATCCCGACGAGGCGGAGCCCCACGTCGCGGAAGCCGACATGGCGATCCGTCTCCCCGGATCCAGCGCAACCGAGACCTATCTGGACATCGACGCCGTTTTGGGGGCCGCCACCGAGTCTGAGGCGGATGCCGTCCACCCGGGCTATGGATTCCTCTCCGAGAACGCCGGGTTCGCCCGAATGGTGAAGGAGGCCGGATTGACGTGGATCGGGCCCCCTCCTGATGCGATCGAGGTCATGGGCTCAAAGCTGGCATCGAAGACATTGATCGAAAAGCTCGGAATCCCGACCCTGCCCAGCACGGACTTGACCGGTCTCGACAAGACCGGCATCTCCGAGGCGGCCGAGCGGATTGGATACCCCATCTTGATCAAGGCATCCGCGGGTGGCGGGGGCAAGGGGATGCGAGTTGTGACTGGACCGGAACATCTCCAAGAGGCGGTCGCCGGCGCCGGCCGTGAGGCAGAGTCCTCCTTTGGCGACGGAACCGTCTTCATCGAGAAGTACCTGTCATCGCCACGACACATAGAGATTCAGGTCTTTGGCGACGAGAACGGCCAGGTCCTCTCATTCTTCGAGAGGGACTGTTCCATCCAACGCCGGCATCAGAAGATCATCGAGGAGGCCCCCGCAACCGGCATCGACGAGGAGTCCAGGACCAGTATGGGCGATGCCGCGGTCATCGCGGCCAAAGCGGTGGGCTATGTGGGAGCCGGCACGGTCGAATTCCTCTTCGACCGTGAAGAGTTCTTCTTTCTCGAGATGAACACCCGACTCCAGGTCGAGCACCCGGTGACCGAACTGGTGACCGGTCTGGACCTGGTGCGCCTTCAAATAGAGGTGGCCAACGGAGAGAAACTCGACATGACCCCCTCCATCGAGGGACATGCCATAGAGGCGAGGCTCTACGCCGAAGACCCCCTCAATGGGTTTCTCCCGGCCACCGGCGACTTCCCGATGTTCGAGTTCCCCGAACTGGAGGGCCTGCGGGTCGACTCGGGAATCGAATCGGGGTCGAAGGTGACCGTGCACTACGACCCGATGCTGGCCAAAGTGATAGCCCACGCCTCCAGTCGTGACGAGGCGGTGGCCCTGCTCGCACGAGCGCTGAGGGAGGCACGGATACATGGGCCGACAACCAACAGGGCCCTCCTCACACGAATCCTGGAGGACCCGGCTTTTCGCGCCGGCCAGGTCGACACCGGGTTCATCGAGCGCCACGACATCGAAGACCTGGCTGCACCACTGGCGGACCGGCAGCGGGAGTGGGTAGGTGCGGTGGCCGCAGCTCTCTCCGACCAGGCTCTGGCTCGATCCAAGACGAGGGTGCTTGGCTCTATCTCATCCGGCTGGCGCAATTCCATCGCCGGGCTCCAGGCGCGGTCCTACCGAGGGGAGCATGCCGACCACGTGATCCGCTATTCGGTCTCAGACGGCTTCCACGTGGAGGGTGGGGACGACCTGGAGGTCCTGGTCTGCGACCCGGACAGGATGGAGATCGAGTTCGGAGACCGGGTCTTTGACTTAACCGTCACCCGATATGGAAGCGTGCGGTATCTCGACTCGATCCACGGCCCGGTTCGCCTGGTCGCTATTCCCCGATTCCCCGTCAGCGATCTCGAGGAGCCCCCCGGGTCTCTGCATGCCCCCATGCCGGGAAAGGTGATACGAGTCGAGGTGGAGCAGGGTCAAAACGTGGAGCAGGGTCAGGTGTTGATTGTCCTCGAGGCCATGAAGATGGAGCACACTCTCAGGTCACCCCATGCGGGAACAGTGACCAGGGTCGACCATGCCGAGGGGGACCAGGTCGAGGCGGGAGCCTTGCTGGTCGTGGTCGAAGGCCGATAACCCGAAGAGTCAGCCGGTGAAGCGGCCCAGGACCTCCAGCACTCCGGCAATGTCAGCTTCGGTGTGGTCGGCGCTGACCTGGAACCTGATCTCCTCGTCACCCTTGGGCACGACCGGGTAATTGAGACCTGTGGCAAGCACGCCCTGCTGGTACAGGTGATCAACCAGGGCAGTGGTCCGCTCCGTGTCTCTAACCATGAGGGGAACGATTGGATGGGGCCCGGGGATCGTCTCGAATCCCAGTTCGACCAACCCAGACTCGAAATGATCGGTCATCGCCGAAAGGTGGCGCAGCCGGGTCTGCCCTTCGGGCCCCCCGGCCAGTGCAACCGCTTCGGCGGCGGCCGCCGCCTCGCCCACCGTTACCGGGTTGGAGTAGATGTACATCGGCGCCCGTTCTCTCAGGTATCTCACCAGGGTCCGGGTGCCGGTGACATACCCGCCATTGACGCCAAAGGCCTTGCCCAGGGTGCCGATCAGGACGTCGACGGGCCCCGACCCTGTGACCTCCTCCGTCCCCCGGCCCGTCTGGCCATATGCCCCGACACCATGTGAGTCATCGACCACCACGATGACGCCGTCATCGAAGATGGCGTCGTGTCTACGGGCGATCTCCATCAACTCGGCGAGATTTGCGTAGTCGCCACGCATCGAGAAGACACCGTCGGTGACGATCAACGCCCGGGTGGCCGACCCTGCCGCCTCGGCAAGCCGGGAGTCCAACTGACCGAAGTCGAGATGGCCATAGACCACTCGCTCGGCCGGGCGGGCAAGGCGAAGAGCGTTGATGATGCAGTTGTGATTCAACTCGTCGCTGAAGACCACCGTCTCCGCGTTGATCAGCGAGCTGAGCGTGGACAGAACCGTGGCATAGGCCGAGGAGAAGACCGATGCCATCTCTCGCTTGTGAAACCGGCTCAGCTCCGCCTCCAGATCGAGGTGCATTTGATAGGTACCTGAGATGAAGCGGACCGCGCCCGGCCCTGCCCCGAAGGCACGCGTGGCCGTCTCCTCGGCATCGATCACGGCAGGATGACTGGAGAGACCGAGATAGCTGTTCGAGTTCATCCGGATGAAAGGCTGATCCGACCCGGCCAGTCGATAACGGGGGCCCGAGGGCCCATCCGCACCGATGACACCGGTGATCACCTTCTCCTCCCCCTTGGAGGTACCGGCGCGGGCGAGGTCGTCGATCTCAGCCCGAAGCACCGGGTCGAGGCGTTCGTGTGGCATGGGACCCGGGTTTAGCACACCGATAGAGTCGAAGGCATGACACGACTTGGATTCATCGGGCTCGGGATCATGGGCCACGGCATGGCTGCCAATCTGATCGAGGGCGGGAACAAGCTCACCGTTTGGAATCGCACCGCCTCCAAAGCGAGCGATCTCGATGCGGCAGTGGCCACCAACCCACACGACTTGGGAGAGGCGAGTGACATCGTATTCGTCTGCGTCTCGGACACCCCCGACGTCGAGGAAGTCGTCTTCGGCGACTACGGAGTCATCCACGGGATGACCGAGGGCGACACCCTCGTCGACCACTCGACCATATCGGCCTCTGCCACCAAGGAATTCGCCGAGAGAGCCGGTGAGCTCGGGGTCGATTGGCTGGACGCCCCCGTCTCAGGAGGCTCTGAGGGGGCAGAAAAGGGGGTGTTGGCGGTCATGGTCGGAGGCCCCGAGAAGGCACTCGAACGGGCGCGTCCCTATATGGACGCCTACTCCAGCTCGATCGTCCATGTTGGTGAGGCCCCCGGCTCGGGCCAAACGGTCAAGGCGGTCAATCAGGCGATTTGCGTCCTCAACATCCTGGCCGTCTCCGAGGCCCTGCTCCTGGCACAAGGATCAGGCGTCGACGTGAGACGTGCCCTGGCCGCAGTGGAAGGTGGCGCGGCCGCCTCCTGGATCCTCTCCAACCGAGGCCCACAGATGATCGACCGCTATTGGGACCCGGGATTCACCATCGACCTCCAGCAGAAAGATCTGCGTCTGGTGCTGGAATCGGCCGACGAGGTCGGTGTCCCCATGCCCGGGGTCGCGCTGGTATTCCAGCTCTACCGCGCGTTGCAGGCACAGGGGCTGGGAGGTGAGGGCAATCATGCCCTGCTCAAGGCATTGGAGGAATTGGCCGGGATCCAAGTCGGCGGATGACTCAGCCGAGCAGGTCCGCCTTGACCCTGGCAACGTGACCGGTGGCCTTGACGTTTCGATAGGCCTTCTCCAGCTGCCCGTCCGGGCCCACCACGAAGGTGGAGCGGATCAGACCCTTGCCTATCTTCCCGTAGATCTTCTTCTCGCCCCAGGCCCCGAGCGATGTGGCCAGAGCGGTGTCCTCGTCGGAGAGCAGGTCGAAGTTGAGCCCTTCCTTCTCCCTGAATTTGGCATTGCGCGAGGGCGGATCGGGGCTGACACCCACGATCTCGTAACCGGCGTCGGCGAAATCCTGGTAGCTGTCCCTGAAGTCACATGACTCCTGGGTGCACCCCGGCGTCATGGCTCTCGGATAGAAGAACATGATGAGGTTCTTGCCGAGGAATTCGTCCGAGGAGACCACGTCGCCGTCCTGGTTCTGGAGTGCGAAAGAAACCGTTTCGGACATGAATGGACCCTAGCCCAGTCACGGGAAAAGCCCTTCAGCCGGAGTCGGAGGCGGCCTTGGCCTCCTCCGAGCCGAGAAAGGTCATGCCCCCTGCGAAGAAGCTGAGTGCCGCCGGAAGCCAATAGGAGACGATCCGGAAGATCAGCACAGGGGCGACAGTGGTGGCAGCCGGGAATCCATAGGCGGAGAGGATGAAAACCAGCCCTGCCTCGGTGATCCCCATGCCGCCTGGGGTGCCGGGCAACCCACCCGCCAGCTGTGAGATCCCAAAGGCCGCGGCGACCTGAAAGATGTTCACGTCGATGCCAAACGCCACCAATACCAGCCCAAGGGCGGACGCCTCGAGAAATACACGCGCCCAGATGTAGGTCTGCGACTCCGCGCCCGGCAGGTGGTCTATGACCGAGGCATCCAAGCGCTTCTTGAGTCTCTTGGGAAGATACCTGGACAACGACCCGAGCTTGCCCGAGCCGAACATGACGATGAGACCGGCGACGAGCACGAATGGCGCAAACACCACCAGGCTCACCGAGAAGATCTGAGCCGACTCCCGCGGACGCGCAACGAGGAGACCCACACCGGTGAGGATGAGCAGACCGGCGTAGTTCAGCAACACGGTGCGAACCGCCGCACCGGTCGTACCCGGCTCCTCGTCCTTCACGGTCCACGACATCGCGACCGGGGTTATCGCTCCCCCCGCGGGAATGAGGCGGGCAACGCCGGCACCGACCAAGGCCGCTTTGAAGGCTGAGTAGGCACGGAGAGTGCCGCCCGCTTCCTCCACCGATTCCTTGTAGAGGAGGCCGAAGAACCACTTGGCGGTGATCTGGGAAATTGCAGCGACCAGAACGAGGCTCCACGCCGAAACGCTCATCTGTGGAAGCTCGAAGTTGCTGACGATGAAGCCGGCGAATCCGATGTAGATGACGGCTGCGATCGCCGCGATCCACGCGACGCGCTTTGGGCTCACGGAGTCAGGAGATCGTCTGTGCCATGTTGAAAATCGCCGTCCACTTCAGGATCCGTGTCGAAGATGATCCGTCTCATCGCCGGGCGGAGACCGCGCTCACTCTCGGGATTCCCCTGCATGCGGCGTGCCATCAGCACCACCGACAAGAGAAGAAGTGCGAACGACTCGGTCCCGGAGCGACCCATGGTCGCGGCCACGATCGGAAGCAGTCCCCAGCCGAGAAATCCACCTACCCCACCACCGAACTTCCATCCGGCAACCGACCATCCTGTGGTCCACACGAGGAGGACCGGATCGAGTACCGCCAACAACCCCGCCGAAGTAGCCAGGCCGCGCCCGGAGCGGCCCCTCATGAAGATCGACCAATTGTGCCCGGCCACAGCCATGATCCCGATCAGACCGGCGGCTCCCTTGCCATAGCCCAGGCTCTGTGCAAATAGGACGGGAAGCAGACCTTTGAGGCCGTCGAGGATCCCGGCGGCGCCACCCCAAGCCCACCCAACCGAGCGAGTCAGGTTCCCGGCACCGACGTTCCCAGTCCCCTCCTTGCGCAGGTCGACACCCTTGACCTTCCCCAAGACATGGGCGAACGGAATAGACCCGAGAAGGTATGCCCCAACCATCAGCAAGGGCCAATAGAGAATCGATTGAGTGTCTGGCATCCGCTCGGAGAACGCTAGCTAGTCACCTGGATCTGTGAAAGCAGCCACACGCCGGGAGGCACGAGTTCGAGATGGACAGGAGTCGGCCAAATCGGCATATTCCCCTCCTTCGAGCCGGGGATTCTTCGCGCAACTCTCGATGGCCAGACCGTGGGAACGAACCGATCCGATCGGATCGACACGTCGCCCCGAGTGAGCGATATCCAAGAGTTGACGGATTGGTTATCGTCGGATGAGACCTGCCAACGGAGACGGATTTCATGGCCACAAAGATCACTTACGCCACCATGTCGGCCGACAACGAGGAGCTGAACGCGGCATTCGAGAAAGCGCTCGAGGAGGTCAAGGGGCGTCTCGGCAGGGAACACGGTGTGATCGTCAACGGCGAGGAGCGACTCGACCGAGACATGTTCGAGGAGACTTCGCCCATCGATTCGGACCTCGTGATCGGGAAATACGCCCAAGCGACAGCCCAGGACGTCGACGACGCTGTTGCCGCGGCCCGCAGCTTCGCCCCCGAATGGGAAAGTTGGGGCTGGGAGAAGAGACGGGACCTCATGCTGGCCGCCGCCGAGATCATGGACGACCAGATGTTCGAGCTCGCCGCGCTCATGTCATATGAGATCGGGAAGAACCGGCTGGAGTCACTGGGTGATGTTGCCGAGACCATCGAGTTTCTCCGCTACTACTCGAGGCAGATCACGGAGCACGACGGCTTCGTCACGCCGCTGAGCTCCTATGGGCCGAGCGACGAGAACACGTCGGTCATGCGGCCGTTTGGAGTCTGGGCTGTCATCTCCCCGTTCAACTTTCCCCTTGCCCTTGCCGGAGGGCCGTCGATCGGGGCTCTCATCACCGGCAACACGGTTGTTGTGAAGCCTTCCAACACGGGTGCGCTCATGGCCCTCGAGTTCTATCGCGTGATGAGCGAAGCCGGTCTGCCCAAGGAAGCCCTCCACATTCTCACGGGGGGCGACGAGACAGGTGATGCCGTCGCGCACCACGAGAGAATCGATGGGCTCACCTTCACCGGCTCCTACCCGGTCGGGATGTACCTCTATCGAACCGTCAACGAGAAGCGACCCAAGCCGGTGGCCTGCGAGATGGGGGGAAAGAATCCGGCCGTAGTCATGGACAGTGCCGATTTGGACGTCGCAGCACAGGGCATCGTGCGGGGGGCGTTCGGTCTCTCCGGTCAGAAATGCAGCGCAACGTCACGGGTCTTCGTCCAAGAAGGCGTCTACGACCAACTGGTGGGCAAGCTGGTGGATGCGACC
Source organism: uncultured Actinomycetes bacterium (assembly GCA_963730285.1). Taxonomy (GTDB): domain Bacteria; phylum Actinomycetota; class Acidimicrobiia; order Spongiisociales; family ZC4RG35; genus JARDZU01. The sequence goes on from CAVSQY010000001.1 coordinate 183,232, forward strand.
AAGTCGCTCACCGTCGGAGACCCGTTGCAGAAGGACACTTTCATGGGACCGGTCATCGATCGAGATGCGGTCGAGCGTTTCCAGAAGGCCGTTGAAGAGGTCAAGAGCGCCGGTGGCGAGATATACGTCGGTGGCCACGTCCTCTCCGACGGAGAAATGGCCCGGGGCAACTTCGTCGAGCCAACGGTGGCAACGGCACCCCTCGAGTCGTGGCTGTGGGAAGACGAGCTGTTCATGCCATTTGTCACGGTGACGAGGATCAAGACCCTCGACGAGGGCATCGAGCTCTCGAACCAGACCGACCTGGGACTGACTGCCGGCCTTTTCAGTGGTGACCAAGCCGATATCGACGAGTGGTTCTCGAAGATCCAGGCCGGTGTCACGTACGTGAATCGGGCTGCTGGAGCGACGACTGGGGCGTGGCCCGACATTCAGTCGTTCGGCGGCTGGAAGGGATCGGGCACATCGGGTGTCGGCGGAGGGGGGCCCTGGTATCTGCGCCAGTTCCTGCGCGAGCAGTCACGGACTCTGATCAAAGGCTGAGTTGCGGCGCCGTCAGGGGCTTTCGAATCTGAGTTTGAGACCGTCGGGATCGTCGATCTCGATGGCGTCGTCCCCAGCCGCCATGACGATTCCGAGACTCCCCAGATGCTGACCCCATCGTTCGAGGTCTTCGACCTCGAAGCACAGGAGATCGGGTCGGCTGCCCCCCTCCACCAGCTCGATTCGCTGTCCGCGGGCTGATTCCACGACAGCGCGAGCAACGCCACGGCTCGGAGTCCGAAGGTGCTCGAAACCCAATTGGCCCTCGTAGAAGTCGAGAGAACTGGTCAATGACCCCACACCCACTCTGACCGTGATCGCACTTATGTCGTTGGGAGCGCGGACTGGCCCTCCACCTTCCATCGCCTGTTTGGCCTCTTCGATGGTGAACCTGCCGGCGGTGACCTCTCTGCCGACGATGAGCCCGGCCAGGTGGCGACCCGACGCCTCGAGTCGGAGGATGTCCCTGAGATCTTCCAGGTCCCGCACGCCGCCGGATGCGATGACCGGTTGCTCCACTGTGGTCAACGCCTCATGGAGTATCTGAAGGTTGGGCGCGTCTTCGAGTGCGTCCCTCCCAGCCTCCGCCACGAGAAATGCGACCACGCCGGCCGAGGACATCTCGATGAGGACCTCCTCCAGATATCGACCGCTGTTCTGGGTCCATCCCTTGGTGGCGATCTCCTCGTCGGGCCGGACATCGAGCGAAACGACGATCTTGTCGTGGTTCTCCCGACAGAGATCCCACACCATGTTCTGATTCTCGATGGCGGCGGTGCCCATCACGATCCTCCAGGCGCCGGTGCCGATCAGACGTTCCGCCTCCATCTCCGAGCGGATCCCACCGGCTACTTGGACAGGTACCCCGGCCTCCTTGATCATCGAGTCGATGAGGTCCCGGTTCCTGTAGTCGCCATACGCCGCGGCATCGAGATCGACGACGTGGATGTAATCGACGCCCTGCTCGACCCAGTGCTTGGCTCGTGCCACGGGATCGTTGTCGAGCGCGATGGCCTCGTCGAGGCCGCCATGGGGCAAACGAACCGAGAGACCACCCAGAATGTTGACGCGGGCGTACAGATCCATCACAGGAACCTACCAACCCGAGTTGGACGGTGAGCAAAACGGGCCGGTCACCCGCCTCCGCCGGGAGATATGCCAAGGGCCTCTTCTGCCTGGTCGAGGGTTTGACCGCCCTGGGAGACGGGCGCCCACAGGTCTCCACTTCTCTGCAGCCGATCCCACACGTTGGCGACGGTGATGTCCCCATTCGACAGCGACTCCAGCTCATCCCAGGTGATCGGCGCCGAAATCGGGGCACCCGGCCTCGGGCGGACCGAATAGGGCGACGCGACCGTCTGGCCAAACGCGTTCCGATTGTGGTCGATGAAGACCTTCCCCTTTCGCTTCGGCTTGTCCCACTCCATGGTGAGATCATCGGGATTGGCTGCGGCCAAGTAGTTGCCCACCTCTCCGACAAATCGACGCACACGCGCAAAGTCGTGGGTGGGGTCGAGGGGGACGTAAACATGGAGGCCCCTGGACCCGGACAACTTCGGGTATCCAGTGAGCCCGAGACGGCCGAGGGCGACATGGAGGAGGCGACCCCCAGCGACGACCTGGCCCCAGTGGGACCCTTCCGCCGGGTCGAAGTCGAATATCGCGTAATCCGGGCATTCCAACGAGTTGTACCGGGAGTGAAAGGGGTGCACTTCGACACATGCCATGTTGGCGAACCACATGAGCGCCTCCCGGCTGTCGGCCAGCAGAAAGTCGATGACGCCGCCTTGCGAATCGGAGTCGACCGGGACCCTTCTCATCCACTCCGGCTGATGTCCGGGGGCACGCTTCTCGTAAAAGGACGACCCGCTGATCCCATCGGGATAGCGGCTCATCGAGATCGGTCGTCCTCTCAGATGGGGCAGCAGCACCGGAGATACCGAGGCGTAGTACTGGATGAGGTCACCCTTGGTGTAGCCGTCTTCGGGGAAGAAGACCTTGTCTACGTTGGACAGCCGGAGCGGGCGATCGATACCGACCGGCAGGAACTGATCGCCCTGCTTGACGACGGAGACCGAGTCCGGAAACTCGATTGGAGACACAGCCAGCTGCCGCTCGGTCGGCGCCGCGGATTGACCAGGGATGTGAGCTCTCGCCTCCTCCCAGATCGCCTCATGGCTCCGGAGATCGCGCGCTTCGGATATCAGGATCATCGACATCTCGACCTGAGTTACGGCCTCGATGAGCGGACCGACGCGCAGGGTGCCCTGGCCGTAAGGGATGTGACGGATCTCACCGGCGGCCCCGAATTCGTTGTCGGAGAACTGGGTCTGGAGGGGGGAGACCATCCAGCCGGGGAAGTGATCGTGGATGAAGCCGAGCACGGAGGCGAATGCCTCTTTCGAAGTCAGCCCGCCCCCGGTCATGGCGTGGAGATGGGCCCAGTCGACGACGGGACGCACGAATTCGTACTCGGAGGCCAGCTGGGCGATGTCACCGAGGCTCCCGAAGGAATGCTGGTTGCCCGCTGTCTCGAGCCCCAGACCGACACCCAGCCCAATCACCTTCGGCGCCACCTGATCGAGTCTCTCCCTGATCCGGCCCATCAGCACCTCAGGATCCTCGGAGTAGTTGGACCCGAAGTGCGCCACGATCACAGTGGCGCCCAGCCAACGGCCGAGCTTCATGGTGTGCTCCAGGGCGGCCAGCGACTGTTTCCCCCGATCCGGGTCGGGTAGCGTCAGCCCGGCGAAGTAGGGCGCATGGACGGAGAGTCGGAGATCCCGGATGGCGGCCAGAGCCCCAAAGTCGCGGCACCGCTTTTCCTTCCACGGGAAACCATCGACAAAGGGAAGCTCGAGAGCTCGATGGCCCTTGTCCACCAGCTCATCGAGGAAAGTCTGATCCTTGTCTTCCTCGGGAGGGAGGCTCGAAATCCCAAAACGGATCGATGTCACCGTCTGTAGTGTGCCTCATGCACAAACGGGTTCAATTCTTCCTGGTCGCAGCAACCGTTCTCGCCATCGTGACGGCATGCAGCTCGACGACGGCGGACACGACGAGCACCACGGGAACCACACCGGTTTCGGTCACTGCCACATCTGAAACCACCACCACCACGACCACAGTGGCGGCTACGACCACAGCGAGCCAGTCGACCACCACGGCCCCGGAACCCGATCAGACCACGACCGTGCTCCTCTACCCCTTCTCCGAGCTCGGATCCGAATGGTCCGAGGTGTTTATCCCATACGGCCAGACCGAGGACACCCTTGGGACCTCCCCTGGCGGTGACAACGGCAGTGTCGACTGGGGACCCGAGTACGGCACGCAGACCCCCGATCGGACCTGGTGGTTTCTCGATGCAGCCAGTTTGCGCATCGCCCACTTCTCTGAGGACGGCAACTATCTCGATCAGATCGTCATGCCGGCCGACCTCCTGAGCCAAGGCATCTACTTCCAGTACCAATTGCCCCAGGCGCTCGACGACGGCCGCATCTTCATCAGCGGGTACGACCTCCCGCTTGTTCGCATCGCCGACGGTGCCGTATCCGGGACCTCCCTCGAAAATTCGATCCCCTGGACCACCACCGACGGCAGTCGTCTGTATGGGTTCAGCCTCGGCGGTGGCGCCATGGTGCGGCTCGATCCTGACAATCCGCCGATCGAAGACGTCGAATGGTTTACCACCCGGAGCGGGACGAGGTACCGAGCCAGGGTCCAGGGCGATGGGGTGCTGATCGAGCTTCCCGATGGGCCTGTCCCGCTGACCAGAACTCTGAAACTGCGATTCTCCGAGGACCCGAACGTCGTGGCCCACGCCGGCATCGAGGTCGCGACCGGAGTTGATGGGTCCATTTTCCTGCTGCTCTATGGAGCACCCGAATCGGACGAGACAATGGGTGTAGGGGCCTTTCTCACCATCTCGGCCGATGGGCAGGTCGGCGATTCCCAGCCGATCAGGGACCCGTTCAGCCCTTCCGACCCGGGCAGCCCGGCTCATCTCGGTGTCACGCCCGAAACCTCGACACCATGGCTGATGATGATCGACGAGGACGGGGTCAGGGTCTACACCCGGGGCGATTGATCGTCGGTCGCTTCAGGCTTCGTCGCAGCCTCACCGATCTCGCCCATCGCCTCGGAGAGAGCTTTGGCTCGCTCATTTCCGAGTGTGTCGAACACCAGCTTCCTGACTGTCGCCAGATGGCCGCTCGAAACACCCTCGAGATGCGTCACGCCGGCTTGGGTCAGGTGCGTCTCGACGACACGACCGTCCCCGGTTCCCTGCCTGCGTGAGACCCAGCCTTCCTTTTCCATGCGTGAGATGGCATGGGTGAGACGGCTGGGTGAGAACCCCACCTCGAGAGCGAGGTCACTCATCCTCTTTGTGCGGCCAATCGACCGGTGAAGGTGGCTGAGAATCTCATAGTCGTCATGAGTCATCCCAGCTTCATCTCTCAATTGTCGATCCAGGGCATTGAGGAGAGATCGCATCCCACCGACGAGGCGAAACCACGCTCGAAGCTCGGATCGGGTCAGTTTCTGAGTCGACATCTGCCACCTGGTCGCCGGAAATATTTGAACCTTCAACCATGTTAACCACTATGTTCCATCACAAGCCCCACTGAACGGAATGGATCATGTCAATACATCGTCTCAACCATGCGGTGCTCTACGTGCGCGACGCAGAGAAGTCTGCAGAGTTCTACACGGAGATACTCGGGTTCCGAAAGCTGCCGTTGGAGTTCCCCGGTGCCGTCTTCATGCAGGCGGAAGGCTCTACCAACGACCACGATCTCGGCCTGTTCTCGATCGGCGAGAGTGCTGCCCCCTCCCCAGCCGGTCGTAGCGCCGTCGGCCTCTACCACCTCGCATGGGAGGTCGACACCCTCAACGACCTGGCCGACGTCGGCCAGCGACTGACCGAGAGCGGTGCGTTGGTCGGCGCGACCGACCATGGAACGACCAAGGCGGTCTACGGGCGTGACCCCGACGGGCTCGAATTCGAGATCGCCTGGTTGGTGCCTGCGGACCGACTGACCGACGACATGATTCCCACCGCTCGGAGACTCGATCTCCAGGCGGAGATCGAGCACTTCGGCGGCGACACTTTGGGTGGTGTGGGAGTAAGCCGGCCGGCCACGGCCCAGACCTGACCCCATTCTGTGGGGTCAGATGCGGGGGGCGAAGGTATCCTTTGGATTGGGCTGTCGGTCAGACCGGCCCGCTCCAGGGTCTCTAGCTCAATTGGTAGAGCAGCGGGCTTTTAACCCGAAGGTTCGGGGTTCGATTCCCCGGGGACCCACGAGACGTTTGGCCAGGCGGCACATAAGGATTAGTCGAAATCGCGCCGGCCCTGTCACCAGCATCGAGCTACCGTCTCGCCGATGATGGATGGCGGCATCTTTGTCCTCTTTGCCATCCTGGCAGTGGCCCTGGTCGCAGGGGCCTTGATCAGTGCGGCTCGCCGCAGGGACGCAGCCAAGACTGTGGCCGCGAGCCTGGGGCTCCAATACACTTCGGGCGATCCCCTGGACCTGGTCCACCTCCCGCATCGTCTTTTCCGCAGAGGGGACCGACGCCGAATCGACACCACCCTGTATGGGGTTCGAGAGGGCCGTCAAGTTGCGCTCTGCGACTACGTCTATACCGACGTCACCCATAACGCAGACGGCACTACCAATGAGAGCAACACCCGTATGTCGCTTTGTGCCGTGACGCTCGACCTACCCCTCCCCTGGATCGCGATAGCCCCCGAGGGCCTGGGCCGGCGATTTCTAAACGCCATCTCGGTGGGCAACGATGTGCAGTTCGAATCGGACGAGTTCAACCGTGCCTTCACGATCCTGAGCTCCGAGCGAGATTTTGCCTACACCTTGATCGACCCGGCCATGATGGAGTGGCTGATGGCGACGCCAAGGTCTCTTCAATTCGAGATCGACGGCGCTCAACTGATCACGGCGACCCGGCAGCTGGCGTGGGAGGAGATGCCCGGCTTCGCCGACACGGCCCTCGAGTTCACCAAGCGGATTCCACCACTTGTCCCAGAGAAATACGGGTCAGGAGCGTGATCACTTCCAACCCCGCTGCGTTCATCGTCGTCCTCGCCCTCCTCGCACTCGCGGTCTGGTGGATTGCGATCTACAACCGGTTGGTCAAGCTTCGCCAACTCATCGTCAACTCGTGGTCCAACGTCGAGACCGAGCTCAAAAGGCGTTACGACCTGATACCCAGCCTGGTGGAGACCGTGAAGGGTTACGCCGCCCATGAGCGGGAGGTCTTCGAAGCTGTAGCAGCAGCCAGGTCTGCCGCTCAGGCAACGAACGGCGAAGACCCAGCGACCCAGGAACAGCCGGAGAAAGAGTTGATCGTGAGGTTGCGAGGGCTCCTTGCCGTGGCAGAGAGCTATCCGGAGCTGAAGGCTTCCGAGCACTTCCTCGATCTGCAGAATCAGCTGGCCAGCACCGAGGACCGGATCCAACTGGCGAGACGCATCTATAACGCCAATGTGCGGGACAACAACATCCTCATCCAGTCGATACCGTCGCGATGGGTGGCGGCGACAGGGAACTTCACCAGCGCTGACTTCTTCGCAATCGACCCAATCGAAGGCGAGGCTCCCACGGTCGACCTCGGCTGAGCCGCCAGACCTTCCGGCCCAACGGGCGACGATTACGCGATTACGGTGCCTCCCATGTCCGCCGCAGTAGTTGCCGTCAGCCTCATAGCGCTCGTCGCCCTGTTCCAGATCGCCCTCGCCATCGGGGCTCCGTGGGGCATCGCCGCCTGGGGTGGCCAGAACCATGGCGTCCTCTCCAGACGCCTCTGGATCGCGAGCGCTGTCTCAGCCATGGTGCTGGCCCTGACCGGATGGGTGGTCCCGGCGAAATCGAGCGTGGTCGACGTCTCTCCCATCCCGAGCGACTGGCTCACCGTGGCGACATGGGTCGTGACCGGCTACTTCCTCCTGGGGACACTGGCCAACCTGGCGTCACGCTCAAAGCCTGAACGACTGTGGGGCCCGATCTCTTTGGTGATCGCCGTTTGTTGCGGGCTTGTCGCTGCGGGCTGACGCCCTAGACCTTTCGGTCCCGTCGCAGCAGGGTCCTGACGGCCGAGTTCTTCCAGATGTTGCCCATCTGGTCCCATTGGCGGCGCCTGTCGACCAGGTTCATCTGCTTGATCACCACCGCATCGGTGCCGTAGTGGGCAGCCAGCTGGGTGAGAGTGTGGGTCCAGATCTTGTCTTCCAGACGACTGGTGTAGAGCCGGAAGCTCGCCTCGTACAACGGGTCGTTTGCCCTTACCAGAAGGTGGATATGAGCCACGGTGGCGTCATCCTCCTCGTGGGCGCTGAAGGTGATGATCGCTGCCCACGGATGGCCCTCGGGGGTCATGTACGACCACGAGCGATCGTCGGCGTAGATCACCCTGACGCCGGTCGTCACCTTGGTGGGGCCTTTGCCACCGGCGATGACGGCGATCTCGCCGGGCGCAATGCCGGCGGCAGGTGCGTAGAACTTGTTGGACGGATACCAGAACTCCCCGAAGTTCGCCTTCCAGGTGGCGATCAACTCTTCGGGTGTCGGCCCTACCACCCTGGTTTCGTAGGTCTTCTGCCAAAGCTGGCCGAAGCCCTGGAGCGGGCCGGTCGGCTTGCGTCCCCTCGACATTCCCCTTGAAGGCCGCCCCCTCGGCCGTCTCGCCCACATGAAATGCATCGATCGGCTTGGCCCAATTCTCCGTGTCTCTTGGCTCGGTCATCTCATCTCCTTTTCGCCCATATCTATCGCGTGGACGTTCCGTCATCGTTACGAGATCCGATTAACCCTTCCGTAACGATGGGCGACCACAATGGAAGCGATGAGCTCATACGACGCGGCCGTTGTCGGCGCCGGCCCCAACGGTCTCGCGGCTGCGGTCGAGCTCGCCCGGTCGGGATTGAGCGTGCTCCTGGTGGAGGGTGCCGATGAGATCGGAGGCGGCACCAGGACCGCGGAGCTGACCCTTCCCGGATTCCTGCACGATGTGTGCTCAGCCATCCACCCGTCGGGGATCGCCTCACCGTTTTTCAACCAGATCGGCCTAGACGTCGACTGGGTCCAACCTCCGATCCCTTTCGCTCATCCTCTCGACGGGGGTCGCGCCGTGGCCCTTCATCGCTCTGTGGAGGACACCGCAGCTCAGTTGGGATCGGACGGCGATCGATACATCAGTCTGATGGGACCGCTCGTCGACCAGATCGAGGCAGTGGTAGAGGATGTTCTCAGCCCCATGACCATCGTCCCCAAGCATCTCCGCTCTTTCACCCGGGTGGCTGCAGTCGGCGGTCTGCCCGCATCGATGCTCGCAAGGCTCTTCTCGACCGAAGAGGCAAAGGCGCTTCTGGCCGGGATGTCCGCTCACTCCATAGCCCCATTCACCTCGATGGCCACCTCGGGGGTGGGATTCATGCTGGGAGCGATCGGCCACGCCCATGGCTGGCCGCTGGCACGTGGCGGGTCACACACGATCGCTGACGCTCTCGCCCAACAACTCACGGGCCTGGGCGGGGTCATCGAGACAGGGCGGATGGTCGACTCGATCGACGAGTTGCCAGCCGAGCTGGTTCTGCTCGATGTCATGCCGCCCGCCGCTTATCGGATGGCGAGACATCGTTTGTCGGCCTCCAGCCGACGGCGTCTGCTCGCCTGGAAGCCCGGGCCCGGCATCTTCAAGGTCGACTGGGCACTCGACGCCGCCATCCCCTGGGGGGATGACCTCAGCGGTCAGGCGGGGACAGTTCACCTGGGCGGCAGTTTTCCCGAGGTGGAGGCAGCGGAGCGAGCGGTGTTCGACGGACGACACCCTGAGCGACCGTTCGTCCTGCTGGCGCAGCAATCACTGTTCGACAAAACCAGGGCACCCGACGGCAAGCAGACGGCCTGGGCCTACTGCCACGTCCCCAACGGGTCATCGGTGGACATGACAGAGGCAATCGAGAGGCAGGTCGAGAGATTCGCCCCGGGTTTCAGCGAACTGATCCTGGAGCGGGCGACCAGGGGATCATCGGGGTTCGAGACCTACAACCCCAATTACGTCGGGGGCGACATCGGCGGCGGCCGGTTCGGCCTGAGGAAGGTCCTGCAGATGGGGAATAGCCGGCCATTCGACTTCGGCAACGGTGTCTTCCTGTGCTCGTCGGCCGCCCCGCCTGGCGCCGGCGTTCACGGGATGTGCGGGTATTACTCGGCGCGAGCTGCGCTCAGCTGAGCTCGACGTCTCAGGCGACCGAAGCGAGAGCCGAAGACTCGTCTGGAAAGAGGCCGATCGCCTCATCGAGGCGAGTCAATGAGAAGATCTCTCGATAGTGGTCGCTCAGCCCATAGGCGAGGAGGCCTTGGCCCGCTCGCTGGGCACGGATGAGAGTTGTGACCAACAGACCTATCCCGCCACTGTTCATGTAGTCGAGGCCTTCGAAGTTGAGGATGACAGCACGGGCACCTGCTCCGGCCTCTTCGTGAGCCGTAGCGATCTCGCTCTCGGCAAAAGACGTGATCTCGCCTTTGATGTCGATGACGCGAATGCCCTCGGCGATCTCGCGAATGTCCATGGTCAGGTTTGCGGTGGGCATCAATGTTCCTCTTCTCAGTTACCCGTATTTGCGTCTTCGTAGATGTGCATGAAATCGGACAGGCGAGTGATCTGGAAGACCTCGCGGTAATGATCGGATAGCCCGAAGGCCCCGACTTGGCGTGCCTCGGCTCGAGCCATGGCGAGAACACCCACGATGACCGCTATCCCGGTCGAGTTGATGTAGTCGACGTCTCTGAAATCGAGACGTATCTCACCCTCTTGGGCAGTGGCCTGGTGGTAGGCGTCTTCGATTGCCTCCTTCGCCCCTCGATTGACTGTCCCATGTAGCTCGATCACCGGACCGGCGTCACCGGTCGACAGCGTCGTATCGAACTCATCGCCTGGCATCAGGCATCTCCTTCCCGGTTCATGACAAGCTCGACGGTGTGGGTCCCGTCGGCATCGTGACTTTTGACTTCGTCGACCATCTTCTCGATGAGGAACAACCCCCATCCACGCGGGGACTGCTCTCCGGCCAACTTGGCTTCGATATCAGGCATCTCTGCCGCGGGGATAGCCCGGTCGGCTCCAGAGTCAGTGACCATCACACTGACTTTCTCCTCTGTGGAAACCACTTTGATCCGCACCTCGAGCACAGGGTCGAATCCGTTGCCATGCTCGATTGCATTCATCACCGTCTCACCGACCGCCGTCTTGAGCCGCTCCAGCCTGGGATGGGCCAGACCGAGGGGGCCAACGACCTTGGCGACCTCAGAGATGGCGAGACGCTCGTTTCCCTCGATGCTCGGCACCTGGAACGAGGTGAGGACCGTGGGGTCGATGGCGGCCTCGAAGGCGATTGCCGATGATGCCGCCGATGAGGTGCGCCGCACCACGACGAGTGTGATGTCGTCTTCCTGCTCGGCATCAGCCCCGGTCCACTTCTCGAGGTCGCCGACCAAACCACCCACGACGTTCGAATCGTCTCCCCGCAGACCGACTCGGTCCATCAGCCTGGAGAATCCATACATCTCGCCGGCCACGTTGTGAGCTTCAGTGATCCCGTCACTGGTCAGCACCATCACGTCTCCATCGGAGAGGCGATAGGTGTGCTGCTCATAGATCATGTCCGACATGAGGCCCAACGGCATCCCGGTGGCGCGCAACTCGATCACCCCGTCGGATGTCCTCACATAGGGGAGGTTGTGTCCGGCATTTGCCAGGACCACGTCGCCGCGGATTGTGTCGACAATCGCATAGAGACAAGTGACGAACATGGCCGGGGGGATCTCGGGCACCAGCCCCTCGTTGACGTCTGCCAGCACCGCCGACGGTGAATCGTGGCGCTGTGCCGCGGCCCGAAGCATCGACCGGCAAGTCGCCATTACCAATGCGGCCGGCACTCCCTTGTCGGTGACGTCACCGATCACCACACCAAGACGATTGCCACCCAGGTCGATGAAGTCGTAGAAATCCCCTCCGACGGCTCGGGCGGGACGGTAGAAAGCGTCGACATGCCACCCCGGGATCGAGGGGAGCTCCTTGGGGAGCAGTGTCTGCTGAATCAGGGCGGCGACCTGGAGCTCCTGTTGGATTCGCTCTCGCTCTTTGGCCTCGACCTGCTGCTCGCGCACCAACTGTGCCACCTTCATGGCAGGTGCCACCTGAGAGGCCAGGCTCCCCAAAAGCCTGCGATCGTCACTCGAGTACGGCTGGTCCGAGAGCCTGGAGCCGAGATAGAGGGCTCCCATCAACGCTCCCTGGCCGATGAGCGGAACGACCAAGTCGACTCCCGCCTCGCGCAACTGAGCCAAGGCGGGGGACGAGACCTCCAAATCCTTCAACTCGACGGGCCCCCCTATGGAAAGGAGGGCAGTCTCCAGAGCGTCTCCGGGCGGGATCTCGATTGGCACCACCGGGGTGGTGCGAGCCGACACCGGAGGTGATGTCTCGTCGCTCTCCGTGGGCTTGTCTGACTTTCGCCGCCTCATCAGCTGAACCATGACACCTTTCTACCTGCCATTCGTTCCGGAATCGTTACGAGAGCCGGCACTCGGGTCTGAGATTGAGACGTAGTTCTCAATGGTCACGCAGCCAGACCCCGATTGCAGAGGGCTCCATGGTCTCACCCACTACCTCGACCCATCCCGTGATGACATCGTTCGGGTCGATCTCATTGCGAAGCGACCGCGCAAAGCGATCGGCGACTTTCTCTGCGTCGTATCTGGTGCGGTTGAAGCGGCGATCGACCCAACGCTGCGTTCGTCGACGCAGTGGGTTGAAAAGCACAAAGACCGTGAGCGTCGAGGCAGCGACGACGATGGGGTTGTCAGAGGGTAGGAACAGGGTCAACACCGAGACGATCCCAAAGATCACCGCGGCGAGGGCACCCACCACCACCGCATAGGAGACAGCTCGCGAGATCAGCCTGTCGATGTCGAACAGGCCAAACCTGACGATACTGGCTGTGATCATCCCCGCCACGAACACGGTGAACGCGATATCGAGAAGGGCTGTGCCCTCCGGGGACAGCTCGATCGAATTCGTGCCGAGGAAGAACAGGGCGGACACGATGGCCACCCAGAAGATCAATTTGAGTTGCTGGCGGATGACCGGAGATGCTTGCCTAAACCGCGCCACAAGCGAGACCAGCCCAAACAGTGGCAAGACATTCAGACCGGCAAACACCACCATGTTGATGGCACTCGAGCCGTCAATAGGTGACAAGGCGCTGATGGCAACGGGATTGTCGAGACCTGCGGTTTCCGGCGACGCTCCAGGTGAGAATGCTGCGATGAAGACGGTGGCGATGACCACGACCCACATTGCGATCTCAGCGCCTCGCCATCTCCGTGTCGGTAGCTCCCCATTGGGGTAGTAGAGCAGGGTGAACGGAATGTTGACCTGGCCGGCGACCCACACCCAGCGGACCAACCAGGCGGAGAACACCACCAGCGCCGTCTTCCCCCAAGCCCCGAGCCCGTAGTTGGCGAACCTGACCGAAAAACTCTCGACCAACGTGCTGACACCGGCCACCATTATCCACCACCCGACCTTGTTGCCGGGCTGGGATCTGATGATCGTCAGCGCCAGGGTGGCCACCAGCACAAAGGCGAAGTCCTCGCCGGCGGCGAAGGGAACCGACGGGTCCAGTGGAGCTGCCGGGCCATTGACCAACAAGAGGATTACATCACCTACGTACAACAGGATGGCAAAGCCCCAAATGCCCCACCCAAGCCTCGAGCTCCAGCGGATCGCTGGGTTCCCTATTTCCATCTTGGTCATCGACCCCACCATTCCCGATCGACCGTTACGCAAACGCAACGAGAACTCGTGATCCCGCGTTCCGAACCCCGTGAACTTGGCTTCTCGTAACGCCGGCAGTTAGCTTTGGTCCGCTTTGGGAACGAGTAAACCCTCACTGGCTATATGTCTGCTTGGCTCACCCGAAGTGACAATCGCCGGCCGGGACCTGGTGGTCGACACCCGCAAGGCCGTGGCGATGCTCGCCTACCTGGCGGTCGAGGGGCGGACCACCCGCGACACGCTGGCGGCCCTGTTCTGGGCGGACTCCAACCCCGAAAGGGCACGGGCCAGTCTCCGCAGAACCCTGTCCGCGTTGCGTAGCGGTCTCGGGCCCGATCGCGTGAGCGCAGACCGAGACCTGGTCCGTCTGGACCACGTCGATTCATGTGATGTCGTCGCCTTCCAAGCCGATCTCGAAGCGACCTCCCATCACCAACACGACCACTCCGATGTGTGCGCCGACTGCATTCCCCTCCTCACACGAGCCACCAGGCTCTACCGGGGAGACTTCCTCCAGGGTTTCTCGATTCGGGGTGCCCCGGATTTCGAAGACTGGGCACGCAGTGTCGCCGAAGGGCTCCGGATACAGGCCGGGGACGCCTTCAATCGCCTCGCCGCCGCCCAGGCCGCTGCTGGTGACTTCCGTGGTGCGATTGTCGCAGTGACCCGATGGGTCGACCTCGACCCGCTTCACGAGCCTGCCTATCGCCAGCTGATGCTTCTCAACGCATGGTCCGGTGATCGACCGGGAGTCATCGAGACCTACAACGAATGCCTGGCCGTCCTCGACCGCGAGCTGGGAGTCGCACCCCTCGAAGAGACCACCGAACTCTATGAGGCAATCCTGGACGACGATCTTCCTCCGGCGCCGGGCATCAGACACAGGCCAAAGATCATTTCTCCGCCCCGGCCGGCCGCATCGGCGGACATGATCGATCGCGTCGAGGAACTGACGGCACTTCGGCAGGCGTGGAGCTCATCTTCCGACAAGGGGCGCGTGCTTTTCGTGCAGGGCGCCTCCTGGATGGGAAAGACCCGCCTTCTCGAAACGGTGGTCGACGAGGTGACGGCAACGGGCGGCCATTCCGTGTTGAGCCGCGCCTTTCGCATGGAGCAGACACTTCCCTTCGGGGTGGCCGCTCAGATCCTGTCCCAACTGAGGCCGATGATCGAACCGATCTCCGAACGGGTGCCGGTATGGGTGAGAGAGGAGCTCGGTCGGCTCGACCCGGCCCTTGACCCGGGAAGTCACCCTCTGCCCCCTGACCAGCTGGGTGAGCTCCGACTCTTCGAGTCGTTCAAGGAGACGATCAGGCTCCTCACCGAGGACCGGCCCCTCATGCTCGCCATCGACGATGCCCAATGGGCCGACCCGGCATCTGCCGCCCTCATTGCCTATCTGGGGCGGAGGATCCAGGAGGTATCGGTCCTGCTGGTGATTTCGGTCAGAAGCGGCGAGGAGATCCCGCCGAGTCTCTCCGATCTGTCGGACCAGGTCGAAGAGGAGATCACCCTTGGCCCATTGACCCCCGCACAACTGGAGGGACGAGTGCCGGTCGGGTCCGACGCCGAGTCGATCACCTCCCGCACCGGTGGTATCCCATTATTGGTCCAGGAGACGATTGCGGGTGCATTCCAAGGCTCCGATCCCCCAGGCGTGATCCGCTACGTCGAAGAGCGTCTCCGCGGCCTCGGAGAGTTGGGGAGCCAGGTTCTCGCGTCTGCATCGGTGTTGGGAGGAATCTGCGACGCCCCATTGCTCAGGGAAGTGAGCGGACGGGGTGACGACGAGGTCGTTCAGGCCGTTGAGGAGTTGATCAACTCAGGCCTGCTCCGCGAAATCCCGGAGGGACTGACATTCGGTCTCGACCTCCTGGCCAGAGCTGTCTACGACTCGACGTCTCTCACCCGCCGCCGTGTGCTCCACTCGAGGGCCGCTTCTGCTCTGGGGTCGCGGCCCAGAGCGCGAAGTGACGCCCGCATGGCGGCGTCCGTGGCCGCCCACCATCGGGAGGCAGGGAGCCCAGAGGCTTCCGAGTGGTATCGGTTGGCAGGATCTCTCTCTCGAAGGGTGAACGCCAACGCCGAGGCCCGAGCTCTGTATGAGACCGCGATGGCCTTGGGGGACGGCGACGCCGGCTTTCTCCACTTGGAGCTGGGCGAGCTGGCCATGGCGAGCGGCGACTACTCGAAAGCGATCAAAGAGTTCAGGACGGCGGCTGCCGAGTCTGAGGGGGAGAGGCTCGGCGTTATAGAGCACCGACTGGGTGAAGTCCAGCGACTCCTGGGACGTTTCACAATCGCCGAGGAGCATTTCGAGAGAGCCACCAACGGTCACCCACACCCGGCGGCGGTCTACGCCGACTGGGCACTCCTGCACCATCGGCTCGGCGACCAGGCAAGAGCGGAAGCGTCCGCCGAGCGCGCCCTGCAGCTTGCCGAGACCGAGGGGGACAGACGCTCCATCGCGCGTGCGCTCAACATCCTCGGTGTCGTCTCGACCGATCCGGAACGAGCCATGACTCATTTGGACAGGGCCCTCTCCCTGGTCGGTGACGACGAGGTGGCTCGGATGGCCTCACTCAACAACAAGGCCCGCCTGATGGGAAAAACCGGTCGAGACACGGAGGCCGTGGCCATGGTCGAGGAGGCAATCGAGATCGCCGCCCGCTCAGGCCACAGGCATCGCGAGGCAGCGCTTCTCAACCAACTCGCCGACCTCCACCATGGCGCGGGCAGGGAAGAGCAAGCCCGGGACGCCTTGAAGCAGGCCGTGACGCTCTTTGCAGACGTCGATGCGGGCGGGCTCGAGCCGGAGGTATGGCTGCTCAGCGCCTGGTGACGCGCAAACCCCTCGACCGGGCCGGTAGCCTCACCAATAGCCTGCGAGGTGACACCCTTGGACATAATCGACCGACATTTCGCCGCCGAGAACTCCCACGATGTCGCGGGGACACTTGCCACCTACACCGATGACATCGTCTGGGACGACGTGACCCATCCCGACTCGCCCTTCCACGGCAAGGAGGAGGTGGGGGAGGTCTACGGAGGGATCATCGATGCCATCCCGGATGTGAACCTCGCCAACGTCAAACGCTTCACCGGTGAGGAAGGAAGGTATGTCGTCGATGAGTCCCTGCTCACGGGTCACGTCGTCGGATCCTGGGCCGGTGTCGAAGGCGGTGGAGCCCCGGTGTCGGTGCGAATCCTTCATGTCTTCGAGGTGCGAGACGGGCTGATCAGCTACGAGAACGCCTGGTTCGACGCAGCCGAGGTGCAACGCCAGATCGCGGTGTGGAAGGAACGACCCACGGACTGAACGGCTCCCTCACGGAGAGGACCGGTCAGTCGGTCGAAGTCCTGACATCGGCTTCGCGCCCGAGCACGAACCAAATCGCATGGACCGGCACGTCGCCTCGGTTGAAGAGACGATGGGGTCGGGTGGAGTCGAATGCGATCGAGTCCCCGGGCCCGAGCTGGTACTCCTGAAAGCCGATCTGGATGCCGAGGGTCCCCGACATCACATAGCCGTACTCACGACCGTGGTGACGCATGAGAGACTCGTCGGGCGTCGATGCTCCCCCCACCTCATATATGGCGTGTAGGAAATCGATCTCATCTTCGGTGCCCGAGGTGAGCCGCTCCCATCGCACCCCCGAGGCCAGGTCGATGGCCGATCGAAAGCCCGGGTGTGTCAACGGCTCGCGATCGGCCTCTCTCATTTGGAAGTCCTCACCCGCTCCCGGCTCGAAATTCTCACCGTGAATGATCCGATCGAGTGACAACCCCAACTCGGTGACGATGGCATAGAGGGTGCCGACGGAGGGCTTGGACAAACCCGTCTCCAGCTGTGAGATCAGACTGGCGGAAAGCCCGAGGCGCCGCGCCAACTCTCGCTGGCTCAGTCCCGCCTTGCCCCGTTCCTCTCGCAGCCGATCGCCGATTCCCTCGAGACCGTCCTGGCTGGATGTTGCTCTTTGGATCTCGGTCACATCAGCATCCAGCCGGCATCGACATAGAGGTTCATTCCATTCACTGCTCGATTCTCGAGCAGGAACACGGTTGCGTCGACGATATCCACCATGGTCGCCAGCCGGCCGGTGGGCGTCCTCGCGATGAACGCCTCCAGCGCCTTGCCCTCCCAGTATGGACTGTCTCCAACTATGCCCGGGTGGATGGCGTTGAAGCGGATCGGCGCCAGCTCGGTCGCCAGGGGGACGATCATGCTGGCGACTCCCCCGTTGACCGTGGCCACGGTGGTGGCTCCGGGATAGGGCCGATCCTTGGCACGCCCACCGAAGAGGACGACGGAACTGTCGTCGGAGAGCTTTGGGAGAAGGGCGTGGATGACCTCGACATAGCCGACCAGCTTCATGGTGGTCAGATAGACCGCGCTCTCGAACTCGTAATCCTTGATCGGGTTGTTGTCCCTTGCGATGGCCGACAACACCACACGTGACACCGGCCCGACGCCCTCCAAGGCTGGCGCAATCGTCTCGGGGTGGCCGAGATCGAATCCGAGGCCGCTGGCCCCTTCTCCGAGAGATGCGGCAATGTCAGAAGCACGGGCCTGGTCCCGACCGGTGATCACAGTCCGATGACCTCTGTCGATGTAGTGGCGGGCTATCGCCCCTCCAATGCCCCCGGTGCCCCCAACCACCAACACAACGCCGTCTTCACCCATCCTGCTCTCCTCGGTCATCGCTACCCCGTGCTCGGGTCTGGACAGTGAGGATACTCGGCGCGGGTCAACCGTGTGCAGTGTCACTGATCGGTAATTGTCATCCGTCTTTGCCCACCGGCCACCAGGTATGGCGGTGATTCGGAAGATCATTTTGCGGACCAGGCCTGGACCGAATTGTGTAGTGTCACTGAACAGTGACCAACGGGACGCCCATAGTCGCAGTGATCGGCACCGGCCGGATGGGAAGCGCAATGGCGAGGACCCTGAGACGCGGGGGTTACGAGCTCGTGGTGTGGAATCGAGGGCAGGACAAGGCTCGATCGCTTGCCTCAGAGCTTGAGTGCGCAGTGGCCGAAACCGCGGCTGAAGCAGCCGCCGCGGCGGACAACATCATCACCAGCCTCGCCGATGACCGTGCCCTCGAGGCCGTATATCTCGGCCCCGACGGCATCTCGGAGGGAATCAGATCAGGCTCCATCGCCGTCGACACCAGCACAGTGGATCCCGAGACCGTCGACAAGGTAGGCGCGGCCGTCGACGCCACCGGAGCTGGTTTCTTGGACTGCCCCGTGTCCGGGAGCGTCTCCACCGTCGAGTCGGGGGCATTGACAATCATGGCCGGGGGCGACGCCGTGCTGCTGGAAGAGGTGAGACCCGTGCTCGACACCCTGGCGACACGGGTCATCCATGTTGGCGTCCGCGGGACCGGCGCTGCCACCAAGCTGGCGGTCAATGGCCTGCTCCACGGTCTGAACGTCGCCCTCTCCGAGGCCCTCGTCCTGGCAGAGAAGGCCGGTGTCGACCGCGATACCGCATACGAGGTTTTCGCCAATGGGGCTGCTGGGGCGCCCTTCGTCCAATACAAGCGCGAGGCCTACGAGCACCCAGAGAGCGCAAAAGTCGCCTTCAGCCTCGAATTGGTGGCCAAGGACCTCGAGTTGATCACCGGTCTCGGCCACCGGGTTGGTGCGCCATTGGCCCAGGCCGAGACCAGTCTCGACCTAGTCAAACGTGCCATCGCCGCCGGTCTCGGCGATGACGACCTGAGCGCCATCGCCGTGTATCTGAGAAGGGTGGGAAGCTGATGTCACATCACATCGTGGTCAAGCGCGACCAACTCGATTACGCGACACCCGACGAGTTCGAGGGGCATAGCTCCGGATACGCCGCAGCTCCGGTGGTCGACGAGCCGGGCGGCGGGGTCCAGATGGGGTTCCGTTTGGGGCGCTTGGACCACCAGGGAGAGATCGCGGCCCATCTCCACTCCTTCGAGGAGACTTTCTTCGTTGTCGAGGGCGAAATGACGGTCGACATACCCGAGGGGTCGTTCGTGGTCAAGGCCGGGGACTACGGGCTACTGCCTGTCGGAGTTACACACGCCTTTCGCAACCATTCCGGCGAGACGGCCACCTTCGCCGAGATGACCGCTCCGCTGCCAAGACAGCGTTTCGGCTACGACACCTTCTTTCCCGGAGCCCTCCCCTCCGGGGAAAAGATCGAGGTCGACGTGAGAGACCCGAGAGTCCGCAACTTTGGCCACATCGACCCCGAGAACATGGACCCGGCCCAACAGACTCAGGACCGGCTCGCATTGAGCGCAAGCATGCGCACCGCACTGCTCGTCTACAGCGGCATCAGCGTCAAGATGATGGTCGACTCGGACCTGGGCGCGGACCTGTCCACCATGTTCATGGTCCAGTACGAACCGAACGGATTCGCCGGCGCCCATGACCACCCGCTCGAGGAGGCCTATCTGATCCTCGAGGGCGATGTCGAGGCGAAATTCGACGACGACACCTATCAACTGGCGGCAGGCGACGTGGCCTGGGCAGGAGTGGGATGCGTCCACGCCTTCCGCAACATCGGGGAGGGCCGTGTCCGTTGGCTGGAGACCCAGGCCCCACAACCACCGCCAAGGCACTCGTACCGATTCGACCGCGATTGGTCCTATCTGACCGAAGTCCTCGCGGCCGACAAGCGACAGATTCGTTGAGTTGAAAGGAGCAGGAACATGGACGAGTTTCCGGTAGCAACTACCCCGGCACCAGGGGTGATGGGTGTCGACTGGGAGGTTCGGCTCGACTTCGAGCGCCTCCGCCAATACCGGATCGGCCGGGTCCGCACCATGCTCGAAGAATTCGACCTCGGCGCCGTCCTCCTCTTCGAGACTTCGAACATCCGGTACGCCACCGCTACGCAGATCGGGTACTGGGCGTTCAACAAGGGTGAGCGGTACGCCCTCGTCACCCGTGAGGGCCGACCCCGCATCTGGGACTTCGGCTCTGCAGCCAAGGCCCATCGCCTCCAGTTGCCCCACATGTTCGACCACGACAATTCGGTGGGCGGGAACACAGGGCTGCAAGGGGCCATCGGCCCCGAGACCGGTCTCCACTCCCGAGCGGCTGCAGAGATCAAGTCGGTGCTGGCGGCCGAGGGTCTCGCCGGCGAGCGACTCGGCGTGGACCTGGCCGAGACCGGTGTGTTCCTCGCGTTGCAAGACGAAGGTCTCAACGTGGTCGACGGCCAGCAGGCCATGATGCGCGCCAGGGAGATAAAGAGCCCCGACGAGATCGTCCTACTCACCCAGGCATGCGCCATGGTCGACGGTGTCTATCACGACATCTATGAGGCGCTCAAGCCAGGTGTCCGTGAGTCGGACATCGTTGCCTTGGCCCACAGCCGGCTCTTCGAGATGGGGTCGGAATTCGTCGAGGCGATCAACTCGATCGCCGGTGAGCGTTGCAGCCCCCATCCCCACGTCTTCTCTGATCGTTTGATCCGACCCGGGGACCAGGCCTACTTCGACATCATCCACGTCTTCAACGGATATCGGACGTGTTATTACCGCACGTTCGTAGTGGGGCGGGCCACCCAGCCTCAGCGGGACGCCTTCAAGCAGTCCCGGGAGTGGATGGACGCGGCCATCGACCTGGTGAAGCCCGGTGCGAGCACCGATCAAATCGCCAAGGTCTGGCCCAGGGCGGAAGAGTTCGGCTTCGAGGACGAGATGGATGCATTCGGGCTCCAGTTCGGACACGGTGTCGGGGTGGGCCTCCACGAGCGCCCCATCATCAGCCGGCTCAACTCGCTCGAGTCGCCGGTCGAGATCCAAGAGGGCATGCTCTTTGCCCTCGAGACCTATGCGCCGGCCTCCGATGGCCGCTCGGCTGCCCGCATCGAAGAAGAGGTGGTGGTGACGGCCGACGGTTGCAAGGTGATAACGCTCTTCCCGTGTGAAGAGCTGATGGTGGCGAATGCCTACTGATCCAAGGTACGACTACGCCCTCCGGGAGCCACGGCTCCCGAGACCGATCGATACCTCGCTGGAGCACGCCGACATCGACCTCGAGCGCAGGCTCGGGATGTATCGGAAGCTGCATGAGCTGAGACAATTCGGCAAGCGCGCCCACGATCTGTTCCTACAGAACCTGGTCAAGGGCACCACGCATCTTTCTCTGGGCATGGAGGCGATCGCGACCGGGTTCGGCGCGGCCCTGCAACCCGGCGACTACACCTTCGCCACCTACCGCGGTCATGCCCATGCCCTCGCCCGGGGTATGGATCTGGGCGAGGCGATGGCCGAGCTGCTCGGCCGGGAGAACGGCGTCCTCGGGGGCAAAGGCGGATCGATGCATCTCACCGACGTCTCCAAGGGGATGATGGGCTCCTACGCCATCATCGGCGCCCATCTCTGTGTCGCCAACGGCGCGGCTTGGTCGGCTCAGATGCGTGGCACCGATCAGGTTGCGGTGTGTTTCTTCGGAGACGGCACCACCAACATCGGGGCCTTCCACGAAGCCCTGAACATGGCCAAGATCTGGAACCTGCCGGTCGTGTTCGTTTGCGAGAACAACCTCTACATGGAGTACACGCCCATCGACCTGATCACCGCTGTGGCCAACCCGGCGGCCGATCGAGCGGCCTCGTACGGGCTCGAACGCATCGTCGTCGACGGCAACGACCCCGATGCCGTGTACCTAACCGCCCGTAAGGCTTTGGACAAGGCGCGGACAGGCGACGGACCGACCCTGGTCGAGGCGACCACATATCGCTCGGGTGGGCACTCGAGGGCCGACCCGGGCAAGTATCGCCCGACAGCCGAAGTGGATGCATGGAAAGAACGCGACCCGATACCGGTCTATCACGACCGCCTGCTCAATGTGGGGGCGCCCGAAGCGCGTCTCAGCGCCATCGAGCGCGAAGTTGCCGAGGCGATCGACGCGGCGACCGAATTCGCCAAGGCGGGCCGTGAGCCAGGTCTCGACTCGCTGCTCAGTGATGTCTATGCCGACGGAGGCTCGCGATGGCGGAATTGAGCTACCGGGAGGCCGTGGCCTACGGCATCGCCCAGGAGATGCGACGCGACCCGTCCCTGGTGATGCTCGGTGAGGACATTGCTGCCGCAGGCGGCGTGTTCAAGACAACGGTCGGCCTTCTCGACGAGTTCGGGCCAAACCGAGTCCGAGACACGCCGATCTCGGAGCAGGCCATCCTGGGGGCAGCGATGGGAGCGGCCATGACCGGAGTGCCGGTTATCGCCGAGATCATGTTCTCCGACTTCATCGCTGTCTGCTTCGACATGCTGGCCAACGAGATCGCCAAAAGCCGGTACATGACCAACGGTCAGGTCACCTTCCCCCTCGTCGTTCGGACCGCCAATGGAGGCGGCGCTCGTTTCGGCGCCCAGCACTCCCAGTCCGTGGAGAACTGGTGCATGATGATCCCCGGGCTGAAGGTGGTCGCCCCCGCCACCGCCACCGATGTGGTGGGTCTCATGGCGGCCTCGATTCGTGACCCCGATCCGGTGGTCTTCTTCGAGCACAAGTCGCTGATGGCAACCAAGGAGGAAGTCTCCGGCGGCGAGATCGTCGATGAGTTGGGGAAGGCCAAGGTGGTGCGCCAGGGCAGCGACGTCACCATCGCCGCATTGGCGCTGATGGTGCCAAGAGCGCTGGAAGCGGCGGAGCTCCTCGCGACCGACGGCATCTCGGCCGAGGTCGTCGACGTCCGCTCGCTGGTCCCCCTCGACACCAAGACATTGCTCGATTCGGTCGCCAGAACCGGAAGGTTCTTCACGGTCGAGGAGAACCCGAGACTTTGCGGGTGGGGTGCCGAGCTCGTCTCGATCATCTCCGAGGAGGCGTTTTGGGACCTGGACGGGCCCAGCATTCGGATCACCACTCCTCACATACCTCTTCCGGCGGCCGCAGCACTCGAGGACCTGGCCATCCCCTCCGTCCAGAGGATCTACGAGACCGTGGCCAAGTCGGTCGATTCGGGAGCTGGTGGTTGAGCTCGAAGTTCCTGATACGCGATGGCTGTGTCCTCACCCTTGGGGCGCGTACGCCCAACTTCGACCACGCCGACGTCCTCATCGAAGACGACACCATCGTCGAGGTCGGGCCCGGGTTGCGCTCCCGGGACGCCGAGGTGATCGACGCCACCGACACCATCGTCATGCCGGGTTTCGTCGACGGCCACCGGCACCTGTGGAGGTCCCTGTTCCGCAACCAGGGCGAGATCGACCCCAGAGGTGACGAGCGGGGAGCGAAGGCGGGTCTGGGACTCCACTACCAAGCCGACGACGTATATGCAGCGGTCTTGATTGGTCTCCTGGGCGCTGTCGAGTCGGGGATCACCACCGTGGTTGATTGGTCGGACATCGCGCCCGACCCGAGCCATGTCGAGGCCGCGCTTCAGGCACGCGCCGATGTCGGGGTCCGAACTGTCTATGTCCATTCGACACCAAGCTGGGCAACAAACCGATCCGATCGACCCGGCCTGTTCCGCGAGATACAGGCCAAGGCCGAGTCTGTCGGGCTAGCCATGACGCTGGCGGCCGGCCTCGACGACCCCACCCCATCCACCCTCGACCAGGTGGCGGTCGAATGGGAATCGGCGAGGCGATCCGGCTTGCGGATTCACGCCCACGCAGGATGGGACGAGACAACGGCCGGTGTGATAGCCCAGCTCGGTCAACGCGATCTTCTCGGCAGCGATCTCACCCTCATCCATTGCTCCCATCTCACCGATGGCGACCTCGACGCCATCAAGTCGAGCGAAACAGGAGTGGTCCTGACCCCGTCGAGCGAGATGGCGGCCGGCGCCGGCGCGCCGCCACTGCAGAGTTTGATCGACCGCAACATCAGACCCGGGTTGGGCGTCGATGACGAGCGGATGGCTCCCGGCGACATCTTCGCCCCGATGCGTGGAGCCATTTCCCTCCAGCACGCCACGCTCTTCGACCTCAAGCTGGCCGGTAAGGCCGGCGTCCCACAGCTGCTCACCACCAGGGAAGTGATCCGCTACGCCACCTCCGATGGCGCCCGCGTCGTCGGGCTCGACGACGTGACGGGATCGCTGGAAGCCGGGAAGCAGGCTGACGTCTTGGTGCTGCGGGCCGACCGCCCCAACATCTCACCGATCAACGACCCGATCGGCGCGGTGGTTTGGGGAATGGACACCTCCAACATCGATTGGGTGTTCGCTGCCGGGAAAGCGCTCATGCGTGAGGGTGTGCTCCAGGGCGACGTGGCCTCGGCCCGAGAGCTCGCCGGTGCGGCCCAGCGTCGGGTATCACAGTCGGCCGGGATTCTGGTTGGCACGGGTGATCCGCAATGACGACCAGACGGGCCCCGTCCTCGGCGCTGACATCCTTCGTCGTCGCCTCCCGCTACATGCCTGTGTACGTGGCGCTGATCCTGCTGGTGATCGTTGCATCGATCTGGGCTCCCGCCGTGCTGGGAAGCGTGCAGCTCAGCGCCATCGCACCGTATGGTGCCCTGCTGGCAATCACAGCCCTCGGGCAGATGTTGGTCATCATGACCGGCGGGATCGATCTGAGCACCCCCGGCACACTCACCCTGGCTGCGGTGATCATGGTGGGTGTAGGCGGCCAGTCGGATGACCGGATCGGGGTGGCCATCCTGACCGCGATCGGTGTTGGCGCCCTCATCGGGCTGGTCAATGGGATCCTCATCGGAGGGCTCAAACTGAACGCGCTCATAGTCACGCTGGCGGTGGGACAGGTCGTGATCGGGGTGCTCAACCGGTACGGGCGTACCTTCCCGGTGCAGAGCGCGGTTCCTCGTGGCTGGGCAACATGGACCACGACCCGGATCTTTGGGGTCAGCCCCATCTTCTGGATCGGGCTGACGATCACCATCCTCCTGATCCTGGCATTCCGTTTCACCACCGTCGGCAGGAGATTCCAGGTGGTCGGGGCAAACCCGGTCGCCTCCAACGTGGTCGGGCTCCGGGTCAACATGAATCAGATATCGGCCTACGTTGTCGCCGCGGTTCTGTTCGCCATCGCCGGCGTCGTCCTTGCCGGGCTCCGCAACACCCCAGGGGTTGCCGTCGCCAACCAGTACCTCCTCGGACCGATCGCCGCCGTCGTCATCGGAGGAGCCTCCCTAACCGGTGGCCTGGCCAGCCCTGTCTCCACCTTTGCGGCCGCAGTCTTCCTCACCGGTCTCGACTACGTGATGCGGGCGATGGGTGTGCCCGACAACTTCCAGCTGGTCGTCTTCGGACTGGTGATCATCGGAGGGATGCTGATTTCGGGCGATCGGATCATCAAAGCAGTGGAGCGACTGCTCCGCGAGCGGCGACGACCCGGTCGCATCGATGAGGAAAGAACCCAAAGCTCGCTCGGCGGGACTGGTTGAGAAAGGAGTTTCCACACCCAACGAGCCGACATCCATAAAAAGCCAAAGGGCGGCAACGCCCTATCGGAGGAGGAATATGAAACGATCGAAGATCATCGGCATCGGTGCCGTTCTGGCGCTGGTCGTGGCGGCGTGCTCGGGCACGACGGCGGAGACGACCACGACAGCCGGCGGCGCCGAGACCACCACGACCGTGGCGGAGACGACCACGACAGCCGGCGGCGGCGACACCACCACCACGGCTGCAGTCGAGAATCCCCTGGCCGCTTATGACGAGGACCCCATGGCCGCCGATCCGACGCTGGTAGAGAAGGCCCTTGGGCCGGTCGAGCCATCGGACGAGGCGAGCTGGAACATCATCCTGGCGTCGATCGCACGGGCCAACCAGGACCTGGACGACGCCACTATCGCCAAGGCACTGGAGTGCTGGGGCAACCAGGAGTGTGACACCGGTAGCGGTGGCGACTTGGTGATGGGCTTCGCCGACGGTGGCGGGAACGATGTCAACGTTTGGCGATCGGTGAGCCACATGGAGGCAGTCCTCCAGGCACTCACCTATCCCGAGATTGGGACCATCGTCTCCACCGCGGCAAACTTCGATCCGGACCCGGCCGTGGCCGCCAATGACATCAGGTTCCTGATCCAGAGGGGTGTCGACTTCATCGTCGGATATCCCGATCAGGGTGTGGCGATCGCCGATGCGATCCTCGAAGCCAACGCGGCCGGCATCCCATACGTCCCGTTTTCTGCGGGCTGGGTCGGGCTACCCGACCAGGAAGGTGCCCTCGTCCCCGGTCAGGACTACCTGACCGTGGTTGGTGAGGACCTCTGTGCGCTTGGCGAGAGCTTTGCCGGAGTGCTGAACGAAAACGTTGGCGAAGGCAAAGTGGTGACGCTGGGTGGGACTCCTGGCAACGCCCTCTCACTCGGATGGCAGCGATGCGAGATCGCTGCTTTGAGTGACAGCCTCGAGCTGGTCAACCCACCGGCCGACGAGAACAGCACCACCGGCGACACGAGTTGGTACAACCCAATCATCCCCGACATCTTCCGCGGTTTTCTGACCACGGATCCAGATGTCAAGGGATACGCCTATGAGTACGCCGACGGGATGCTGACCGGTCTTCAGGTCTATCAGGAGCTGAACATCCCGGTGGAGAACATCACCATGGCGTTGCGCACCGACGAGCAGAGCCTGTTCTGCGACTGGGCGGATCGCAACGAGCCGACCTACAAGATCTTCTACTCGGCTGGTGGCAACTTCCAGTCACGAGTGGGAGTGACTGCGGCGATGATGTCACTGAAGGGCGCAGAGATACCCGCCGAGGTCGTCGTGCCTCACGTGATGCGTGAAGTTACGGCTGCCGATTGTGATCCCAACCGGGCCAACCCGGTGGTGTCGGGGACGTCCCTGGTGCCGGGAGGCATCCTCGCAAGCATGTTCGGCGGATGACCAGCGGCAATCCCGGAAGCGAGCCGACCACCGTTCTCGAACTGACGGGGATATCCCGTCAGTTCGGGACGGTCCGGGCATTGACCGACGTCAGCTTCGACTGCCGCGTCGGTGAGGTTCACGCCCTCGTGGGCGAGAACGGTTCGGGCAAGTCGACTCTCCTCGGGATTGCATCCGGGTTTGTGGACCCCGATCTGGGCACCGTCCGGATCGGGGGCCAACCCCTTCGTCGCGATTCCCCTGCCCTGGCCCGAAAATTGGGTCTGGCCATGGCCTACCAGGACACCTCGCTGGTAAAGGCCGAGCCGGTGAAGAACAACCTCTATCTGGCGGCGCCCCCCGAAAGCCGCCCTGCCTTCTGGCGACGAAAGAAATGGGCCCGCAAGCTCCTCGCCGACTTCGACCTCGACCTCGAGCTATTCCCCGACTCCCCGGCCGCATTTCTCACCCTCGCCGACCGCCAGATGTTCGAGGTCGCAAAAGCACTCGTCTCCAATCCAAAAGTCCTGCTACTGGACGAGCCCACCACCGCCCTCGGGCCCGACGAGGTGGAGGCACTACACCGGACGATCGGCGCCTGCCGAGATCGAGGAGTTGGGGTTGTATACGTCAGCCATCGACTTCCCGAGGTGCTCGAGATCGCCGATCGCATAACTGTCTTGCGAGATGGGCGAAATCAGGGAACCTTCGATGCCAAGACCACGTCCGAGCACGAGTTGGTCGACCTGATCGTGGGAAGGCCGTTCGACGCGGCATTTCCGGCTTCGAGCCCCACCTTCGGCGAGACCAGAGAGGTCCTCGTGGTGGACGGTCTTCAGGGGCAGTCATTCGGCCCGGTCAGCTTCACGCTGAAGAGCGGCGAGATCGTTGGCATAGCCGGAGCAGAGGGAAACGGTCAGCCGCAGTTGTTTGATTGCCTCGCCGGGCGTGTCCCCCCGAGGGCGGGCCGCGTTGCGTGCGACGAGGCTGAGCTAACCCTCATCTCGACACATGAAGCCGTCGGAGCCGGGATCATGCTCCTTCCCGGTGACCGCAAGCACGAGGCCCTGATGCCGGTGCTCGGGGTCAAGGTCAACTCGACCATCCAATCTCTCGGCCGATTCTCGGTGGCGGGCCTCCTGCGGAGGGGAGTCGAGCGTAAGGCCGTAGACGACCTGGTCGAGCGTCTCGAGATCCGC
Source organism: uncultured Actinomycetes bacterium (assembly GCA_963730285.1). GTDB lineage: Bacteria > Actinomycetota > Acidimicrobiia > Spongiisociales > ZC4RG35 > JARDZU01. Next base: position 211,621 of record CAVSQY010000001.1, read on the forward strand.
ACCCCATCGCTGGCCCAGCCGGTCGAATTCTTATCTGGCGGAAACCAACAGAAAGTCTCCATATCGCGCACCTTCCTGAGAGAACCCTCTGTCATCCTGGCTTACGAGCCCACGCAGGGAGTAGACGTCGGGTCACGCTTCGATATCTACAAGGCACTCCGGGCTCGCACCGACTCGGGCGCCGCCCTCCTCGTCAAGTCGAGCGACCCCCTCGAGCTGACAGGGTTGTGTGACCGGGTGTTGGTGATGTCGCGGGGGACGATCATCGAAGAGATCCCTGGTGATGAGCTCTCCGAGGTCCGGATAGTCGAGGCAATCGTCCGCGGGCCGGGATTGTCGAAGGCGGGGCGGTCGCCACTCGGCGTGGCAATGCCGAAGTCTTCGACCGGGAGCGAAGCGTCGTGACCACCCGGGCCGATACTGCGAGACAACTGGCGCGGAAGATCGTTCGCAACGCCCGCGACAAGAACAAGTGGCGCAAAGTGGTCAAGGTGCGCCTTTGGATGCCGGTTGCCCTCCAGATTCTGCTGGTGGTGGGATTGGTCTGGTACACAAACTCGCGCTTTCCGGGTTTCGTCAACTCGACCAACGTGTCACAAATCCTGATCCTGGCAATCCCGCTGATCGTCGCCACCTATGCCCAGACCCACGCCCTGCTCGTCGGCTTCCTCGACCTGTCGGTCGGGGCCATGATCGGTCTCGGGGTTGTCCTCGCCTCATTCATCATCGGAGCCGACGCGACCCTCTCCCAGATCCTGGTAGGGATCGCAGCGATACTCGCCTGCGGCGTGGCGCTCGGTCTGGTCAATGCCGGGCTCATCAGGGGAGTGAAGATCCCATCGATCATCGCCACCCTGGCCACGATGAGCATCCTCGACGGGATCTCGCTCACCATGCGCCCGACCGCGCAGGGAATCATCAGCGGCGACCTGATCTCGGTCCTCAAGACCAGCATCGGGCCAATCCCGGTGGCGTTCATCGTCATCGTCCTTGCCGGTGGCCTGCTCGACCTTTGGCTGCATGCCTCTGGATCTGGCCTGGCCGTGAGGGCCGTCGGCTTCGATGAGAGATCGGCCAAACGCGGCGGCATCCGAACGAATTGGGTCAGGGTCCGTGCCCTTCTCCTGTCCGGGCTCCTCGCCGCCGTCGCCTCGTTCTTCGTCATGGCACGGTCGCCTATCGGCAATGCCCAGATTGGCTCGACTTTCGCCCTCAACAGCATCACGGCGGCCGTCCTCGGTGGAGCCTCGCTGGCCGGTGGCCGCGCAACCTTCCTTGGAGGCACCGTGGCCAGTCTGCTTCTGGCTCTCATCCTCACCGTGCTCCCCTACCTGGGCCTGTCGCCCACCGACGGCTCGATGATCGTCGGCGGGCTCGTCCTCGTGGGCATCGCCCTGTTCCAGGTCGGGGACATCAAAGAGTTGGTGAAGAGGAACTACCGGAGGGCGCGCAGGGTGGTCCTGGGCAGCCGTCCGCCCAAGGTCGCGCCTCTGCCCGCCTTCTACCCCGAGGGGACCGACTTCAGCGTGATCCCCAGCGGGAGGAAGCTGATCAGTGGCGGCATGGTGATCACCCTCGATCCGGCCCTCGGTGACTTCGAGCGCGGCGACGTGCTCATCCAGGGCGACAAGATCCTCACGGTCGGGCCAGTGCTCGAAGCAGGCGACGCCGAAATCATCGACGCCACCGGGATGATCGTCATGCCCGGGTTCATCGACACCCACCGTCACATCTGGGAGGGCTTGCTCCGCAACCTCGGCACCGACATACCCCTCGAGGGCCGCACCAGCTATATCTCCTTTGTCCTGCACAAGCTGGCCCCGGCATTTAGACCAGAAGATGCCTATGTCGGGAATCTGGTGTCCGCACTTGGTGCGATCGACGCCGGCATCACCACCCTCCTCGACTGGTCCCACATCCAGGGCTCGCCCGCTCACACCGACGCGGTCATACAGGGCCTGAAAGACTCGGGCCTCCGCAGCGTCTTCGCCTACGGGTTCCCGTGGTGGGGCAAGTGGGAGGAGAGGCAACCGAGCTGGTTCGTTCGGGCGGCCACCCAGCATTTCAACACCAAAGACCAGATGCTCACCCTGGCGCTGGCCGCTCCAGGTCCGGAGTTCACCGACTTCGAGGTCAGCCGTGACCATTGGAAGCTGGCCAGGGAGACCGACGCGCGGATCACCACCCATGTCGGAGTGGGCTCCTACGGGCTGGACGGCAAGGTGCAGGAGATGGGCGAGGCCGGACTGCTTGGGCCGGACACGACATATATCCACTGCACCACACTCAATGACACCGAGATCCAGATGATCGTCGACACCGGTGGCACGGTCTCCCTCGCTTCCCCGGTGGAGATGATGATGGGTCATGGCATGCCACCGATACAGAAGTTCCTGAACCGCGGGCTTCGACCCAGCCTGAGTGTCGACGTCGAGACCAATGTCCCCAACGACATGTTCAACCAGATGCGATCGGTCCTTGCCCTCCAGCGGACACAGGCCGCCGCCGATGGCCGGCCACCGCTGTCAACAAGGGCAGTCCTGGAATGCTGCATCATCGAGGGGGCACGTGCCAATGGGTTGGACCACAAAGTCGGCACTCTGACGCCCGGGAAGCAAGCCGACCTGATCATGCTGCGCACCGATCGAATCAACGTGACCCCACTCAACGACCCGATCACCGCCGTGGTGGCCGGCATGGACACCGGCAACGTGGACACCGTCATCATCGCCGGCCGGGTGATGAAGCGGGGCGGCAGACTCCTCCATGTGGACTGGTCGTCTGTGAGGCGCGCCGCCTACCGAGGCCCGTGACTACGTCATCGAGAAGTCCGGCTACAAATTGCCGAAGATCTAACACACGCGAAAGTCGACCCGCGAGTCTGCCGATTGTCATCTGTGGATAACTCGATACCCTCAAGCCACACAGAAGTCATGAGCAGCCGACAACTCTTTCCCCAAAACGTGATCGCCATGATCTGGGACTTCGACAAGACCCTGATCCCCGGCAACATGCAAGGCCCCCTCTTCCGACACTTCGACATCGACGAAAACGACTTCTGGGAGGAAGTGGACGGGCTTGCTGCTTTCTATCTGAATCACGGCGCCGATCGGGTGGCTCGTGACACGCTGTATCTGCATCACATCCTCACCTACGTCCGCGAAGGCCTGATGCCTGGTTTGAACAACGATCTCCTCCGTGACCTCGGATCAGAGATCGAGTTCTACCCGGGCATGCCGGATTTCCTGGAGCTGGCGCGGAAGACAATCGAGTCCGAACCCAAATTCGCCGAGCACCAGATCACGATCGAGCACTACATAGTCTCCACCGGCCTCCGACAGATGATCCTGGGATCGGTGATAGCGCCCTACCTCAGCGACGTCTGGGCATGCGAGTTCTCCGAGTTGGTGGCCGCACCCGGATACCGGAAACACCAGGAAGTCCTCTTCGCTCCTGACCGCCAGATCCGTCAGCTGATCTACACCATCGACAACACCACCAAGACGCGAGCGATCTTCGAGATCAACAAAGGCTCCAACCGCAACCCGGCCATCGATGTCAACTCCAAGATGGCCCGAGAAGACCGCAGGGTCCCGTTCCAGAACATGATCTACGTTGCCGACGGTCCATCAGATGTCCCTGTGTTCTCCGTCGTCGGAGCCAATGGGGGCAAGACCTACGCGGTGTACCGGGCCGGATCACAAGTCGAGTTCGAGCAGGCAAACCGGCTCCTGGAACAGGACAGGATCGACTCATTCGGGGAAGCCGTCTATACCGAAGCCTCACAAACTGCCATGTGGCTCACGCATGCCGCCGAGCAGATCGCCCACCGGATCGTACGTGACCGGGAGGAGGCCCTCAGCGAAAGAGTCGGTCTCCCACCCCGACACGTCGCCGACGACTGAGCTCACTTCATCGGCCGCCAGTCGACGACTCGATCATGCAGGGTGGCCACGGGCCAGGGCTACCGCCCCGATGGCCGGTATCGGGTTGAGGCGCGTTTCTTGGCCCTCGTGTTACCGCTCAGCGCAAAAAGCTCATTTACCGGTGGAACGTTCGCTGGTGTTCGGTGAGATGGTTGACTACGTATTTGGCATCGACTTGGACGCCGGTGATCGTTTCCGACCAGAGGGCGTGAAGGAAGTAGAGCCCAACGAAGTAGAGACCTGCTTCGTTCGGGATGACTCCTCGCTCGTGGCGGGGGTGCCCTTCCTGATCGAAGACATCGAGGTCGATCCAGTCGAAGCCTGGTTTGTAACCGGTGCACCAGATGACGTTTGCCACGTCCAGGACAGTCCCGTCCCTTGTGACTGGCATGCCGTCGACGACGCTTTCTATTCGATCAACCCGATGAACTCCTGCCTTTTCCAGTTCCTTGGGTCGTATCCGGACTAATGGAGCGGATTGCTTCAACATCTTGGGTCGAGCCCGGCGGGCCGAATGGTGTCGACGTGTTTAGAACTTTGACGGCGGCAAATCGAACGATTCTGGTGCCGACGTGGCGGCCAAACGATGACTCAAGAGCAAATGGGATAGCTGCGGATTCTCTACCTGAGACTGTTGTGGCATGGCTCGCGGCTACTTCGAAGGCGATGTCGGCTCCTGAGTTGCCCAAACCGACAATGAGCGCCGGCCCGTCCCGGAGTTGTGCGGGATTCTTGTACTGGCTCGAATGCATCTGAACGATGCTTGGGTCGAGATCAGGAGCAAAGACTGGAATCTTTGGTTTCTGATAGTCCGCCATCGCAACGACCACATTGTTGGCAACGTAGATCCGCTGTCCTGTCTCAACGATGAAATCGTCCCCATCACGACTGAGCCTTTCCACCCTGACACCTGAACGGATTGGAAGGGCCATGACCTTGGCGTAATCCTCCAGGAAGTCGGCCACCTCGTCCTTCCCGACGAACGCGTTCGGCGAGGCGGGGAATGACATCCCCGGAAGGCCGTTCATGCGTGCTGGTGTAAACAGGCGTAACGAATCCCAACGGCTTCGCCAAGCGTCGCCCACCCGAGTGCTCGCATCGAGAACAACGAAATCGACGTCCTTCTCCTTGAGGCCATGCCCAACGATCAGACCGGCTTGGCCACCGCCGATAACGACGGTGTCCACCCGGACGCGATCTCGATGAGATATTGCCTGCTGCGATCGCTCGACATCGATGCTCGTCTCTTTTTCTCCGGGGTGCAGTGACAAAGATTATACTCCTAACGCGAGTAAACATATACTGGCGTTTGTAGCATGTCAAGAGATACCCAATCATCCAGGCGTCTGACAACGACTTCGTACGCGCTCTTGGCGCAACTGGCCCTCAAGCCATGGTCGACCTACGAATTGGCTGAACAGCGGGTCCGTTACTTCAGGTTCGTATGGCCGCGTGCCGAAAGCGCGATATATCGAGAAGCGAAGCGTCTTGCGAACGCTGGACTGGCCGATACCAGCACCGAGCGCACCGGGAAGCGAAAACGGACCATCTACACGATCACCGACGACGGAATCGACGCTCTCCGCGATTGGTTGCAGACCCCGGTGTCGCCATTCGCGATGGACTTCGAGGCGATGATCCGTCTGTTCATCGCTCCACTGGGCACGACGGGACAGTTGATTTCGACGCTCGAGCAGGTACGAGCCGACGCTCAGGAGATGCTGGCATTCGGAGGAGAAGTCAAACTGGAGTTCCTCGAAGGTAGAGGAGTCCTTCAAGACCAGGCATACATCCGAGCCCTCGCCGTCGACTTCTTCATCAACTTCCTGAGAACTGTCGAATCGTGGGTGGAACGGACCATTCAAGAGGTCCTGAAATGGGACGACATGACTCTGGAGGAAAAGAACCTACGTGGGCTCGAGATCTTCGCCTCGGTCCCGGTCCAAACTCCAGAGTCGTCATCCTCCGACACGCCCAAGGCACCGATCACGCAACACCGATCGCGCCGGTAGCCCAAGCAAGCTAGAACTCTCGGACGACGGAGCCCCCAGCAACATGTCGGACGATGGGCGTCAGGCCTCCACTCGCGACATGGCCACGTCGGCACCCTGCGGCTCGGGCGTCAGACGATGGGCCAGCAGCGCAAACACCACCACGGCAGATCCCAGATAGAGGCCGAGCACCCAGGGGTTCCCGGTGTCCGTGCCGGAGAGCATGCCGTGAAGGAGAGCCGACATGAAGAGGCCGAACGAAGCGAAGTGGATCGCTCTCCACGCCTTCTGGCCGATGAATCGCTTCACATAGAAGCTCCCGGCCACCACAACCAGGGTGTAGAAGGACATCACGCCGAGTGCCACCGCCAACGGCCTCCAATTCGAGCGGCCGGGAATCAGGATCTCGGTCCAGCTGAACGGCACATAGTCGTGAATCGAGAGCGCGATCATGTGGATCCCGGTGGAGACCAGGGCGCTGATCCCTAGCGATTCGTGAAACCAGGTGAGTGGCTTGGCTTTGACCAAACGGCCGAGCAGCTTCGAGCTGACCAGCAACCCCCAGATGACCGAAGCGCTGAGCAGACCAAAAGCAACCAGGCCCGAGCCTCGAATCAAGAGCCATTCGGCGCTCACGCCGCCACCGCGATGCCGTGTGTCGCATACACCGAACCGTCGTGCCAGATCACCAGCGCCGAGGTGATCCAGTGCTGTGCCTCGGCCCAGGCCAGTCCGTCCTCACCATGAAGCAGGACGGCCTTCGCCCCCGCCTCGGCCTCGGCTGCGGTGTCAGCAACCACGGTTGCGCTGAGGACTGGTGAGGACACCGGCGACATGGTCCGGGGATCGATCAGATGGCTCACTTCCCTGTCGCCCACCTTCCAGCGGCGACGAGTGACCGAGCTGGTAGCCAGGGCGGCGACACCGACGTCGATGCACGCCGCAATGTCACCCCACGGGTCCATGACCGGGACGGTTGTCTCCCGGTGGCCAGACCTGAGATCGCCACCGGCAGACACCACCAACGCCAGGCCCGTCTCGATGGCGCGATCACAGGCCCAACCCTTGGCAATGCCACCCAGATCGAAACGGGTCTCACGCTCACAGGTGAGGACGCCGCCATGCACGGACCAGTCCGGGTGCCCAAGACTGGTTGGGGCCTCGCCGAGATCCGTTACCTCGTCAAAGGTCCTGTCGTAACCCCACGCAGCGACCGCCCCACCCAGGCCAACGTCGATCAGCCCGTCGGTCCGGTTTCGCAGCTCATGGGCCACACTCATCACCTCGCCCAGCACCCCCTCGAGGCGAATCGCCCCTAGGGGAGAGTCGTTGAGCCGGTTGAGGGCGCTGTGAGGGCGGAATCGACTGCATTCATCCTCGACCGACTCAAACCAGTCGATCAGTTCCCGCGGATCACGATCGTCCTCGAACCAGGCCTCGATCGTGGTCCCCATGGCGTGAAACGTCTGATACATCATGAGCCGCTGCTCGATGGTGCGGGCGCCGGGGCTGGGGCCGGGGCGGGAGCAGGCGGGGGAGGCGCAGCTTTGCTTCCCGAGCTCCCGGACCCACCACCCGACGATCCTGAAGATGACGAGGCCGATGCAGCTCTCGACGAGCCATTCGAGCTTCCACCACCGGCCTGCACGTAGACCTTCTTGATCTCCGGTGCGGGCCTTTCCACCGGGGTGTAACGGAGAATGGTGAGGCCACTCGGGGGCGGCTGGGGCATGATCGCCTGGTTGGGCGCTTCTGTCGTGGTGGTGGCGCCGGATCCGCTGTCCTGTGCTCTGACCGGCTCGACCTTGGCCGCTACCAGGGCCGTTCCCCAAGCGAGGGCGGCGCCGGTCCAAACGATGATGCGATTCCAACGCGAGACACCGAAGCGTTTCATGGTTTCACTTTCGGCGTCTCGCTGACAGTCAGCGTGGCCCCGTAGTAGGCGAGCACCCTCGATATCTCTGGCCGTAGCTCACTCACCTGGTTGGAGCCCAAAGCCTCCAACTTGCCACTCGAGTACAGGACCTTCTGAACCGAAGGAGGGATCCCACCGACATCAGGTGCGGGGGCGACCACAACCTCCTGACGTGCAATCGTGGTCGACGACACCGCCGGGGACTCGGTGCTCGAGACTCCGTAGAGCACCGAGCCGAGTGCGATGGCACCGATGAGCAGGACTGCGACGCCCGAGGTAGCGCCCAACGAGGAGGTACTCAATCGCCACCCTCGCCTTCATACTCGTGCTCGGACTCGCCCTCGTGCTCGTGCTCGGACTCGTGCTCGCCCTGGTACTGGCCCTGGCCGGCGCTGTCATCACTCACTTGAGGCTGTGTGGTCGTCGCGGCCGAGTCGTCGACCGTCTGGCTCGAAGACCCGGAATTGACCACGATCGTCTGGACGATCGGGTCGGGGGCCGCCTTCCCAGGAAGGGCCATGCCCTGCTGCTCACAGACCTCTCGCAGGGCGTCCAACGCAGCCTGCTGCAGGTCGCTGATAGTCCCTTGGTTCTCGGAGTCGACCAGTGCGAGACCGGCCGGCCCACAGGCTTCGGCCAGGTCTTGGGGTGTGGCCACTCCCGTGTCGTAGACGACAGTCGTGCTCGTCGGGATGGTCTCATCCGACGCGAGGGCCACTGACGGATCCTCGGTGACTGAGGGCGGCACAAGTGCGTAGGCCGCGAGGGCGCTGAGTGGGATCAGGAGCGTTCCCACAATCACCGATAGGGGCTTGGGCCCTTTCCTCTTAGCTGTTCTAGGCGCGTTCCTGTTTTCCATCTTCAGACCTCCACGTAGATGCACTCGGCGGGACACTCTTCAGCTGCCTCGACCACGAAGTCGATCAGGGCGTCGGGAATCTGGGCGCGGCCATCGAAACCATCCGGCCCGTGACCATCGCCACTTCTGCCATCGAAGACCCTTACGCGATCGAAATAGGGACGATCCTCCTTGACGGCCCACGTGCCGTCGTCGCGTTGATGAAACACGTTGGGTGCAATATCGGCGCAGGTCCCTGCACCCATGCACTCATCTGAATCGATCCAGACCATTGCCATCTCGAGACCTCTTTCTCTGTTGATGGACAAGCTGCCACTCAGTTCCATAAGACCGCCCTAAGACGGGGTCAAAGAAGCGGAAACTCAGCCAGATCTCAGGCAGGATGCGGTAGGCCGCCCGACAGCGTCGGGTCTCTGTCGAATCTGAAAGGGCGGTCCCCACCGTCGGTGGGGACCGCCCCTCGGCTCCATTGGGTAGGAGCATCTTTAGATCTTCCCCGCCTCCGCTCTCATCGGCGGGTGGTTCACAGGCTCGGGTGCGGCCGTAGACCTTGCGGCGAGCGCGTTTGGGCGCCGAGGCGATCACTCGGGCAAATGCGAAAGATGAAACGGCGTCGAGTCGTCATGACGGCGAAACTCTTCCGCATGTTCCTCTCCTCTGTCGCCTCTCCCAAGCGCAATCCCCACGGGCCATTCAAGACGCCGGCACCACCGTTCTGAATGGGTTGAAAGACCTATGTGGCGATCGATGCCAATGATTGGTCGAGGTCGGCGATGATGTCCTCGGGTGCCTCCAGACCGATGGAGAGGCGGATCATCGACTCGGAGATGCCGAGTGCGCGCTTCGTGTCTGCGTCGAGGCTGAAATGGGTCGTGCTCCACGGATGGCACGCGATCGACTCGGTCCCGCCCAGCGAGGTGGTCAGCCCGATCATCTCCATCGAGTCGAGGACGGAAAACGCCTCGGGCTTGGCCCCTGCCACCTTGAAGCTGATCATGGCCCCGCCCGGCTCGACATGCCTCACATCGAGGACCCGAGGATGCGCCCGGAGGAATTTGGCCACCCGAGAGGCATTGGCGGCCTGACGCTCCGCCCGAACCGCATAGGTCTCCAGGCTTCGGCCGAGCAGCCAGGCCGTGTGCGGGTCACATGTGGTGCCGATCCGATACCGCATCGTCCGCATGCGATCGATCAGCTCACTGGGGCCGGCAACCGCACCTGCAACCAGGTCGCTATGGCCGCCAAGGAACTTCGTGGCTGAATAGACGACCAGATCAGCGCCAAGTGTCAGAGGTTTCTGTGTGAAGGGGCCCAGGAATGTGTTGTCCACGACCACGGGGGGCCGGAGATCAGCCGTCCCGACTCGATCGGCCACTCCTCGTGCCATCGAAATATCGAACACCTCGTTGGTTGGGTTGGCCGGTGTCTCGACATATATCGCCCCAATCGGGCGATCGCCGATCAGGGTCACCAAGGTGTCGTCATCATCCGAGCTCGTGAAGCCCTCTGTGTCGAAGCCAAGAGGTGACATCACTTTGGACAACAGAGTGCCGGTGCCTCCATATAGAGGTGAGCTATGGAGGATGAGGCTGCCCGGTGACGCCAGCGTCAGGAGCGCAGTGAATATCGCGGAGGTGCCACTCGAGAACAGGAGAGCGTCGTCCGCGTCGTCCCAAGTGGCGATCCTCTTCTCCACCATGACCAGGTTGGGATGGTCGATCCGCGTGTAGATGAATCCAGGGGTCTCGCCAGGCTCGAGGGGCGCGCCCCCATAGGCGATCTCGAAGAGACGCTCCGCTGCCGCGGCGGACTCGAAGACAAAGGTGGAGGTTTGGAATATCGGCGGCTTTAGGGAAAGCATGCCGTCAACCGGATCCCAGCCGAGATGCATCATTTCCGACTCGGGTGACCGGTCGGGGTGGGATGTGTCGCTCACCCGCGAGAGCCTAAAGGCCCGGCTCGGCGGCGGGAGCGGTCAATAATCAACCAATGGAAGACTTCGCCGCCTCCATCGGAATGGATCCCGGGGTCCTCGGAAAGCTCCTTGGGTCCGTGGCGGTGGTCGGCGGTCTCATCTTGCTCAGATGGCTGGTCCTGCGCTGGATCAGGGTCCAGGTCCACGACGCCGACGCCTCCTACCGCGCTCGCAAGGTGTCGGCATACACCATCACGTCGATTTCAGGGATAACGCTCGCCTTCATCTGGGTCGAGGCCTTCAACTCGTTGGGCACGTACCTCGGCCTTCTTTCTGCGGGGATCGCCATCTCACTTGCCGATCTGCTCAAGAACATGGCCGGGTGGGCGTACATCCTGACTCGACGGCCGTTCCGGGTGGGCGACCGGGTCGAAGTGAAGGAGATCAAAGGCGATGTAGTGGACATTCGCCTTTTCCGCTTCTCGATGATGGAAGTAGGCAATTGGGTCGACGCCGACCAGTCGACGGGGCGTCTGATCCACGTTCCAAATGGCCTCGTCTTCTCGGAGAGCCTGGCCAACTTCACCGAAGGCTTCTCGCACATATGGGACGAAATCGCGGTGTTGGTCACATTCGAGTCCGACTGGGAGGCTGCCGAGGACATGATCAGACACATCCTCAAGGAGCGCGCCCCCGACGTGGAGACCATCGCCGGGAACCGGATCCGGGCGGCGGCACGGCGGTATCAGATAAGGATGGGCACGCTGACACCAACGGTCTATCTCTCCGTGAGGGACAGCGGCGTCTTGCTCACCGCCAGGTACCTGGTGGAAGCCCGCCAACGACGAGCAGTGCAATCCTCCATCTGGCGGGGAATCCTGGAAGCCTTCGCCGAGAGCCCGGCAGTCGATCTCGCCTATCCAACGGTGCGCACCTACCTCGACGGCCCGATCAAGCTCGACAATAAGCCCCGATGAGCCTCGTAGCCGAGGCGGCTCGTGTGCTGGCCGAATCCGGGCTGATCCTTGCCTTCACGGGGGCCGGAATCTCCACCGAGTCCGGTATCCCCGATTTCAGGGGCCCGAATGGGCTGTGGACCAAGGTGGATCCCGAGGACTTCAACATCGAGCGGTACACGTCCGATCCCGACCTTCGGGCCCGCAGCTGGCAGATGCATCTCGAGGGTGCTCTCTGGGGGGCACGTTCAGCCGTCGAGCCCAACCGCGGCCACCTAGCCCTGAAGCGACTGGCTGACGCCGGTCGGCTCGCCGGGGTGGCGACCCAGAACGTGGACGGACTTCACCACAAGTCCGGCCTGGCGACCACCCAGGTGGCCGAGTTGCATGGGAATGTCCGATCGAGCCACTGCGTCCAATGTGCCGCGGAGTGGGAAACCGAGGAGGTCCTCGGATGGATCGAGGCAGGAAACACCGATCCCAGTTGCCCGCGCTGTGGGGGCATGGTCAAGACCAACACCATCATGTTCGGCGAGTTGCTGCCCGGCGAGGAGCTCGACAAGGCAAATGGCTTCCTCCAAGAGGCCGGTTCCCTGCTGGTCGTCGGGTCGACTGTGGCGGTCTGGCCCGCCTCGGATGTGGTCCTCCAGGCGGCCCTCCGCTCGATGCCGATCGTCATCGTCAACCAAGGCGAGACCGAGGCGGATCATCTCGCCGCAGTCAAGCTGGACGATGCGATCGGCGATGTGCTGCCCGGGATGGTCGATCTGATTCTCGGTGCCAAGCCTGGCCCCTAATTCACTGGCCCGAACCGGGCCACTCCCGATATCTTGTCACCAATGTCCATGCGCCCCCTCACACTGAGCGACGTCACACAGCTCACCGACCTGATGAATCGGTTCGAGCGTCACTGGGAGCTGCCGATGGTCACCACCGCCTCGCAGGTTGAAGATGATTTGACCGAGCCCCATATCGACCTGGGTAGCGACAGCCGTGGCCTCTGGTCGAACGGGGAGCTGATTGGCTACGGCATCGTGAACCATCGCCCTAGCGGCGCGCGGCTTGAGAAGGCTCACATGTCGGGTCTGGTCGACCCGGGACGAACCGGCGAGGGTCATGGTCGCCGGATACTGAGCTGGCAACTCGAACGCGCCGGCTCAACCCTCCAGTCGAGCGACCCCAATCTCCCCTGGTATGCCCGAGCCGCCGAATGGGATTGGATCGAGCCGTCACATCGGCTTCATCGGCGATTCGGGCTCGAGCAGGTGAGATACATCAAGGACATGCTGATGAGCCTCGACGGCCCGATCGATGTGTCCTCCCCCTCCGACGTCGACATCGTCGCCTGGGATCGTCAGAGGGATGAAGATGCAAGGAAGGTGTTCAATGACGCATTTGCCGATCACTGGGGATCGACGCCAACCGACTCCAAGGTCTTCCAGCATCGGCTCTCATCCGACGGCACTCGGCCGGACCTCTCCTTTCTCGCACTTGCCGGCGATGACGTGGTTGGCGTCTGCCTGAATGCCATCTTTCCCGAAGACGAGGCAAGCACCGGGCGGAAGGAGGGTTGGATAGAGGCGCTCGGTGTCCAGCGAGCGTGGCGGGGCCGTGGTGTCGCCACCGCCTTGATCGGAGAGTCTCTCGCGGCGTTCGCTCGCACGGGAATGACCCACGGGGCGATCGGGGTCGATGCCGACAACCCGACCGGTGCGTTCCATCTCTACCGGCGAATCGGGTTCGAAGTCACCCACGGGCTGGTCATCTCCCAACTCGAAGTTCCCCATCCCTGACCCCGGATTCGGGATCGGCGGTACCCTGAAGACATGTCTGAGTATCAGCCGCGCCTGGACGACATCCTGTTCACACTCAATCATGTCGCTGACCTCGAATCCGTCTCCAAGCTGAACGGATACCAACACGCCGACCCCGACACCGTCGCCACCATCCTCAGCGAGGCCGGTCGGTTCTTCTCGGAGGTGATCGCCCCCCTCAACCGGATCGGCGACGAGCAGGGAACGGTGATGACCGAAGAGGGGACCCTCCGAACCCCAGAAGGCTTCAAAGAGGCCTACCAGAAGTATGTGGAGTCGGGGTGGGCGGGCGCCCACCTCCCTCAGGAGTGGGGCGGAGGTGGGCTGCCCTACATGGTGGGCGTTGTCATCCAGGAGATGTTCAAGACCGCCAATATGGCGTTCTCACTTGCCCCGACCCTCACTCACGGAGCAGTGGAGGCGCTGGACATCCACGGATCCGAGGACCTCAAGAACAGGTATCTCGAGAAGCTTGTCAGTGGCCAGTGGGCCGGGACCATGAACCTCACGGAGCCCGAGGCCGGTTCCGATGTCGGTGCCCTACGCACCAAGGCGGTGAAACAAGCCGACGGGACCTATCGGCTCTTCGGCACCAAGATATTCATCACCTGGGGTGACCAGGATCTGACGGAGAACATCGTTCACCTCGTGCTCGCCCGGACGCAGGAAGCCCCACCGGGAACCAAAGGCATCTCCATGTTCCTCGTCCCCAAGTTCTTACTCGACGATCATGACAAACCGAGTGAGGCCAACGACCTGAAGATCGTCTCCATCGAGCACAAGTTGGGGATCCACGCCTCCCCCACCTGTGTCGTCTCCTACGGCGAAGGCGGCCAAGGGGCCGTCGGATACCTGATCGGTGACGAGCAAGAGGGAATGCGGAACATGTTCACGATGATGAACGCCGCCCGGGTCGGTGTCGGTATGGAGGGGGTGGCCATCGGAGAGCGGGCCTATCAGCACGCGCTCCAGTATGCGAAGGAGAGGGTCCAGGGCCGACCGGTTGGTTCCGGCTCCAGGGAAAGTGTCGCCATCATCGAGCACCCCGACGTGAGGCGAATGCTTCTCACGATCAAGGCATATGTCGAGGCCATGCGCTCGCTGCTCTACGTGACCGCGGCCGAGGGTGACCAGCGTGCGCACGCCGAGACCGACCACCGGCGCAAGCTGGCATCTGACCGTCTCGCTCTTCTCACGCCGATCGTGAAAGCATGGTGCACGGATGTCGGTGTCGAGCTCGCCTCACTCGGGATCCAGATTCACGGTGGGATGGGCTATGTAGAGGAAACCGGTGCAGCCCAGTACTTCCGGGACTCGCGCATCGCGCCGATCTACGAGGGGACCAACGGGATCCAGGCGGTCGACCTGGTCCTGCGAAAGCTGCCCCTCGAGGACGGAAAGGTCGTAACGGAGCTCCTGGCTGAGATGACCGGGCTCTTGGATGCAATGGCCGCGCACGATCAGTTGGCCGGCTTCCGGAGTGCATTGTCGGACGCGATCGATGGCCTGGCCGACACCTCGGCCTGGCTGGGCGAGAGACTCAAGGCGGGCGACATCAACGGTGCGCTGGCAGGTGCGACTCCGTACCTCCGCCAGTTCGGCATGGTGCTCGGCGGATGGCTCATGGGGCGGGGCGCCGTGGCGGCGCTCAACGGCCCCGATGTTGATCCTGATTTCGCCGCGCAGAAGGTGGTGACGGCGCGCTTTTATGGCGAACAGCTGCTGCCGCAGGCTCGCGGCCTCATCCCTGCGGTAAAGGGCGGGGCAGGCCTACTCGAGCAAGCCGTCCTCTAGGCTCCACCCCACCTTGGAACTCTCCGATCGGGTGGTGGTCATCACCGGGGCCGGCAGCGGCATCGGGGCTGCCATGGCCCGAAGGTTCGCCGAAGAGGGGCCGGCTGCCCTCATCCTGGCCGATCTCGATCTCGAGTCCGCACACACCGTCTCCGACGAGACGGGTGGTACCCCGTTCCGGGTCGATGTCGCCGATCCTGGCTCGAACCAGTCGCTGGTCGACTTCGTCAACGATCGATTCGGCCCGATCGACCTGTTCTGCGCCAATGCCGGTATCGGTTTCGCAGGCGACGAGCAAACGGATCCCGATGACTGGGATCGGATGTGGCAGGTCAACACGATGTCCCATGTCCACGCTGCCCGATCTTTGATCCCGGGTTGGCTGGCCCGGGGCGAGGGCTACTTCCTCGCCACCGCATCTGCGGCAGGGCTACTCACCAATCTGAAGGCGGCCCAATACTCGGTGACGAAACATGCCGCGGTGGCCTTCGCCGAGTGGTTGTCCGTCACCTACGGGGACCGCGGCTTGAGGGTGAGTTGTCTCTGCCCCATGGGGGTGAGGACCCCGTTCCTGGACGAGGCAAAGGAGTTCCACGATCTTCTCGATGCCGACGCCCTGGATCCGGCGCAGGTGGCGGAGGTGGTCGTGGCCGGGATCGGGGAAGAGAAATTCCTGATCCTGCCCCACCCGGAGGTGTTGAGATACCTCCAGAACAAGGCCAACGATTACGACCGGTGGCTGAAGGGAATGCGAAACCTGCAAAGAACGGTTTTCCCAACGTGAGGATTGAGGCACAATCATCATGGACATGAGTAAGCGCAAGGTCGTAGTGACCGGGCTGGGCGTCGTGGCGGCACCTGGTGTCGGAATGGATGACGTCTGGAAAGGCCTCCAAGTCGGCCCCGATGGGCCTGGTCCGCATCTCGTCGCCAATTGGGACCCCGAGCCGTGGCTCCCCAAACGGGAGTATCGGCGACTGGACAAGTTCACGCAGTTCGCCCTGGTCGCAGCCCACGAGGCGTTGGAGCAGTCAGGTCAGCTGGACATCGACCCCAACCGGGTCACCGTCTCGGTGGCGACCGGCATAGGGGGCCTGGAGTCCCTAGAGGAGTTGGTTCATGGGTCCGACGCCGACGATCCCAGAGTGTCCCCGTTCCTGGTGCCGATGATGATGGCAAACGCGGCCGCAGCCGGGATTTCGATCAAATACGGTTTCGGTGGCCAAGTGTCGACACCGGTGGTCGCCTGCGCGGCGGGGTCACAGGCGGTGCTCGACGGGCTCCGCCAGATCCAGTGGGGCTATGCCGACGCAGCTGTGGTCGGTGGCGCCGAGGCCGCTGCAAGGAGATCGGCTCGAGCCGGGTTCCAGGCGGCGCGGGCTCTCTCACCGAGTGGAACGGCCAGACCCTTCGACGTGGACCGTGACGGGTTCGTCATGGGTGAGGGAGCGGCCATCCTCATCCTGGAGGCGGCCGATGTGGCCGAGGAGCGCGGGGCAAAACCTCTGGTCGAACTGAAGGGTGGAGCTTCGACTGCCGACGCCCATCACATCACAGCGCCGCATCCGGCCGGGGACGGGGCCGAGCGAGCGATGAGGCTCGCTCTTGAAGATGCGGGGCTGAAACCCGTCGACATCGGCTACGTGAACGCCCATGGAACCGGCACGGACCTCAACGACCGAACCGAGGGAGGAGTCATCTATCGGATCTTCGGCGACAACCAGCCGGCAGTGTCATCCATCAAAGGGACCACCGGCCACGGTCTCGGGGCCTCCGGCTCGATCGAAGCGGCCGTAACCATCGAGGCGATGCGACGAGGCGAGCTACCGCCGAACCTCGGGCTGACCAACCAGGATCCCGAGATCCCCCTCACCGACATAGTCCGCGAGCCACGCCCTTGGGATCCGGCCCCTTCCCTCAGCAACTCCTTCGGCTTCGGCGGTCACAACACCGTCCTTGCCTTCACGCCTCTCTGAGACCTTTCTGTGAGTGTTTTTGTACCGATACGGTTGCCAAACACTCACGGAACGTGGTTCGGAGCGTGCAAAGCGGATCTGTTACGGTTTGGGTAACGGGAGCTCGGTGAGACCGGGCTGAGAGGGGATCTGCAAGATCCCGACCGACGAACCTGAACCGGATAATGCCGGCGTAGGAAATCTCGTCTCATCGCTCCCGGCAACCAAGGAGCTGATGAGTAATGCGCAAGTTCGCCACACTGGCCACGGTGGCCGCGATCACACTCGGCGCCTGCGGAGGCATCGGGGCACAACGACCAACGACACTGAAACTGCTTGCCCACGACTCGTTTGCCGGCGGAGTCACCGATGAGACCTTTGCCGCGTTCACCGACGAGACCGACATCGACGTGGAGGTCATCTCGGGAGGCGACGCCGGAGCGATGGTCAATCAAGCCGCTTTGACGGCCGGGAACCCGATCGCCGATGTCATGTTCGGCGTCGACGACACATTCCTCTCCCGAGCGATCGACGCCGATGTCTTCATGTCATACCGAAGTGCCCGTATCGACGAGGTCGAGTCGTCGCTTGCCCCCACCTCCGGGGTGGTGACCCCGATCGACTTCGGCGATGTCTGCCTCAACTACGACAAGGGATGGTTTGCGCAGAACGACGTCGAGGTTCCGACCTCCCTCGACCAACTCCGCAGTGGGCAGTACCCCGCCCTTACAACCGTGGAGAGCCCGGCCACGTCCTCACCGGGCCTGGCTTTCCTCCTGGCCACGATCGACTTCTACGGCGAGGACGGTTGGGAGGACTTCTGGAGGGACATGAAGGAAGGTGGAGTGACAGTGGTGCCGGACTGGGACACCGCCTACTACTCGGAGTTCACGCCCTATGGAGGTGACAGCCCCCTCGTGCTTTCGTATGCCTCATCGCCCCCCGCCGAGGTCATCTATGCCACCGCGCCGCTCACCGAGGCTCCGACCGGCGTGATCGAGGCGGGCTGCTATCGACAGGTCGAGTACGCGGGTGTCCTGGCCGGAACCGATTTCCCCGATTCAGCAGGAGAGCTGATCGACTTCATGCTCTCGCCTGATTTCCAAAAGACGATCCCTCTGACCTGGTTCGTGTTCCCGGCCAATGCGAACACCGAGCTCCCCGATGAATTCGTGAGGTACACGACGTTGCCCACCAAGCCTGCCCGGCTCGATGCCCAGGACATCGCCAACAATCGAGATGGTTGGATCGGCGACTGGACGTCGGTCATGGAGGGCTGATGCGAAGGATTCGCTGGGGATGGGCCCTGGTGATCGCCGTCCCCGCGATCTTCATCGGCTATTTCTTCCTGTACCCGCTCGCCCGCATCATCACGCTGGGGCTCGGGGAGCTGAACATCGGCGCAACCGGTGTCGAGGCAAGGCTCGTACGTGTCGGTTGGTTCACCCTGTGGCAGGCCGTGGTGTCAACGACGTTGACGCTGGCGCTGGCGGCGCCGATGACCTGGGCGATTTCCCAATATCGGTTCCCGGGCCGACGTCTCGCCAACGCCCTGGTCGCGATACCTTTCGTGCTCCCAACTGTGGTGGTCGGAACCGCCTTCGTCGCTCTGGGTTGGCGCGACTCCATTTGGGCGATCCTGGCCGCACACGTCTTCTTCAACATCGCAGTGGTAGTGCGGACCGTGGGCTCGCTGTGGGG
This sequence comes from uncultured Actinomycetes bacterium, assembly GCA_963730285.1. Classification (GTDB taxonomy): domain Bacteria; phylum Actinomycetota; class Acidimicrobiia; order Spongiisociales; family ZC4RG35; genus JARDZU01. The sequence continues at coordinate 230,447 of CAVSQY010000001.1, forward strand.
TCGTCTCGACCCGGCGCTCCACGACGCCGGCCGAGTGCTTGGCGCCAGTGAATGGCAGGTGTTCCGGTCGGTGACATTTCCCCTGCTTCGCCCCGCCATCGCAGCCGCCGCCTCGATCGTGTTTTTGTTCACATTCACTTCCTTCGGCGTGATCCTCATTCTCGGTGGCTTCGACTACGCCACCCTGGAAGTGGAGATCTATCGCCAGGCGGTCACCCTGTTCGATCTCCCCTTGGCGGCCGCACTCGGAGTCGTGCAACTGGTCGGGGTCACGGGCGCCCTCTATCTCTATTCGCGCTATCAAGAGCGGCACGCCACCACCTGGACGCTCCGCTCAGAGGCATCCAGACCTCGTGCCATGGGAAAGACTGGTGTCCTGGTCGGAGTGAGCGTCCTCGGGACCCTGGGGGCCCTGGCAATACCGATCGTCGGTTTGGTGGCCAAGTCGATCCAACCGGGTTCCTACTCAGGTTTGTTGGCGAGGGATCCAGTGGTTGGGCTCCCGGTTGCGTCGGTCGGCAACAGCTTGATCTTCACCGCTATCGCCGTTGTGATCGCGACCGTGGTCGGTGTGATGGCCTCTGCAGTCATCACCCGGCGACGTGGGACATTGTCGAGGTGGTTCGATCTCACCTTGATGCTTCCGCTGGGGACCTCCGCCGTCACCATCGGCTTCGGATTCATCGTGGCACTCGACTGGCCAGTAGACCTTCGCGCCTCCTTTTGGCTCGTCCCAATCGCACATGCACTGGTGGCCATCCCCTTCGTGGTCCGGTCGACCGTCCCCACTTTGAGGTCGATCCCCGGAGATACGAGGGAGGCGGCGGCCGCGCTCGGCGCCTCACCGGGCCGCCTCTGGTGGACCATCGACTTCCCCTTGGTCAGCCGGGCCATCCTGGTGGGAGCCGGTTTCGCCGCAGTTGTGTCACTCGGCGAGTTCGGGGCCACGTCCTTCGTCGCCCGTCCCAGCACGGCAACCATGCCGGTGATGATCTTCAGACTCCTTTCGCGTCCGGGATCGGCCTCATTCGCCATGGCGATGGCAATGGCCGTGTTGCTCTCCGTGGTCACGGCTCTCATCGTGCTCTCGATCGACCGAGCCCAGCTCGGCGAGATCGGAGCCTTCTGATGCTCGTCGTCGACGAGCTGACCGTCGTCCTGGGGGAGACCACCATCCTCGACGAGGTGAGCCTGGCGATCGGAGATGGCGAGACGGTCGGCGTGCTCGGCCCCTCCGGAGCGGGAAAGTCCACGCTGCTGCGCGCCATCGCCGGTCTCCTGCCAGTTGCGGGGGGCTCGATCGTATGGGACGGCCAGGACGTGGCCGGGGTTCCCACCCATCTCCGAGGCTTCGGCCTCATGTTCCAGGGATACGCCCTATTCCCCCATCTCACCGTTGCCGGGAATGTTGCGTACGGGTTGCGAATGAAGGGGATTCCGGCGGGCGAAGTCCGAGCAAGGGTCGACGCATCGCTGGCATCTGTCGGTCTCGACGGTTTCGGAGACCGGGCAATCGTCGATCTCTCCGGTGGAGAACAACAGCGAGTGGCGCTGGCGCGCACTCTCGCTCCCGAACCGCGGTTTGTGATGCTCGACGAGCCCCTGGGCGCCCTCGATCGAGCCCTGCGTGAGCAACTCCTCGTGGAAACTCGAGAGATCCTCGAAGACCGCGGTGTCACCGCCCTCGTGGTCACCCATGACCACGAGGAGGCAGCCGCCCTGTCAGATCGTCTCGCTCTGATGAACCGCGGAAGGATCATTCAGGTCGGCACACGCGACGAGATCCTGGCCAATCCGGTCGACGAATGGGTGACCGGCTTCCTCAAATGAGAAAGGCCCCTCAATGAGGGGCCTTTCCCTACCTGGGCTAGCTAGGGAGGAGGAAGTTGGCTCAGGCTCCTGAAGAGTCACTCGATTGGAGGGCTCTCCAGTCATTTCGGATCTGACGGAGCTCATCGATGGTGATGACTCCGTCGTCATCGAGATAGGGGGACACGTCGATCTGCTTCAACGGGCTGTCGTCGGGGAGGTTGGCGTACTCGGTGGCATCGATGCCGCCGTCATCGAGCAAGGCCCCAAAACGGGCGCCATGGCGGAAGGCGTCGACCCGCGGATGTGGCATCGCTTCACGAATCTCGGCCGCGGTCAACTGACCATCCGAGGCTGCCTCGGCGAACGGGCCGTTGGGATCGTTGAAGGGATGATCGCCGGGCAACTGCGCCAGCTCGTCGGAGGTGATGACACCATCTTCGAGGAAACCCTTGATCAGCTCGCGGTTGGCCTCCCTCTGGGCCTTCGCGTCTTCGATCTTCGTTTTGACTGCATTGGTGATTGCGTCTGCCTGACCCTGATCGATCGTGCCGTTGCCCACGAGGTCAGAGAGAACCTCCGACAGGAAATCGGCACCACGCTGGACCACTCCTTTGCCCGATCCATCGGCGGTGTCATCCTCTTGCGCCGAGGCGACTGAAGGCGCCGAGACCAGTGAGGTGACGAACCCGGCGGCAACCAGGAGCCCTCCGGCGATGGCCGCGGCAATGATCTTGCTCTTCATGTGCTGTCACTCCTTACCTTTGGCAGCTGAGATAAGTGTCGACGTGGATTGTTAGAGAGCCATGAAGCGACGGTCAGAGTGTTATCGCGCCCGACGGCCTGCTCGAGCTAACCCCGAAGCTGATCCAGATAGGCGACGAAGGCCTCGGGGATCCTCCTCGGCTTGCCCTCCGAGTCGGTGAAAGCAGCCGAAACCGTCAGCTCGGCCAAGCGATCATCACCCCGTAGCATCACCTGCCTCCACGTCGACCTGACCCGGCTCACCTCTTCGATCCAGGTGTGGATGGTCAGCTCCTCGCCGAATCGCGCCGAGGCGAGGAATCGGGCATGGATCTCAACCACGACGAACTGCCAGCCCTCGTTCTTCAGTCGATGAAGGCCCCAGCCCATGTCTTCGAGATAGTCGATTCGAGCCGTCTCGAAGTAGGAGAAGTAGTTGGTGTGATTGACATGGTCATAGGGGTCGAGCTCGTAGAACCGAACCCTCAACGACGTCGTGTGGATCTCACGGTCAGTGGGCAACTCGACGGCCAACTTCTCTCCTCGGGCACGCAGGCCCCCGAGGCTACCCTCGCCATCATGAAGGCCTGGCAGCTCACAGATACCAAAGGGATCGGATCCTACGAGCTCAATGAGGTCGAAGAGCCCGAGCCGGGACCAGGTCAGGTGAGGATCGAGATCAGCCATTCAGCCCTCAATCACCTCGACCTCTGGGTGGCTCAGGGCCTTCCTGCCCCCAAGCACCTCCCCCACGTCACGGGAGCCGATGGCGCCGGGTGGGTCGACGCAGTAGGCGCTGGGGTGTCCGGGTTCGAGGTTGGAGACGAGATCATCATCGACCCTTCACTCTCCTGCGGTCGTTGCGCTCAATGCCGCAACGACGACATCGTCTATTGCGACCAATTCCAGATCCTTGGCGAGCACGCCCACGGGACACTGACCGAGAAGATCGTGATTCCTGTGATCAACGCCGTGCGGAAACCGCAGGTCCTGTCCTGGGAAGTGGCCGGCTCGTTCGGGCTGGCCACGGCAACCGCCCTCCGCATGCTGGAGCGAGCCCATCTGAAAGCCGAGCAGACCATCCTGATAGTCGGTGTTGGCGGCGGGGTCTCCGCGGCGGCGATGGAGCTGGCGTTGGCGATGAGGGCCCGGGTGTTCGTCACCTCCAGGTCACAGGACAAGATCGAGTGGGCAATCGGTGAAGGGGCCGAGGCAGGCTTCGACTCCGCCGGTGAGTTCGGCAAACAGTTGACCGAATTGGGAGGCGCCGACATCGTCGTCGACAACGTCGGGGCCGCAACCATGCGCCAATCGATGCGAGCAGCCAAGAAGGGGGGTCGGATCGTGATCTGCGGGGCCACAAGCGGCCCAAAACTCGAGCTGACGATGCCTCACCTGTTCTTCCGCCAACTCGAGCTGATCGGCTCGAGCATGGCGAATCACGCCCAGTTCGCCCGCGCCACCACCTGGGTGAGCACCGGCGGAGCCCGATCGCCGGTCAGCGCAGTGTTCGAATTCGATGATTTGCCCGAGGCTCTCCGTTATCTCGAGTCAGGCGACCAAACCGGCAAAGTGGTGATCAAGAACACGAGCGCCTAGGCGTCGGCCTGGTCCCACTTTCCCCTCATGACCACCTGATCGGACGCCTCCGCTCCGCCGCCTTCGTCCTGGAGCGTGACCCAGATCGACGGGTACTCACCCAGGTCGACGCCTGACCAAAGCGTGACTGGCTGGTCACCGCCACGGAGGTGGAAGGTGCCGATGCTGACGCCTTCGCCATTGTCATTCCACACCCAACCTTCGTAGTAGGTGCCAGGAGTAGCGGGCGGGAGGCCCTCGACGTCGAGTCGGATGAGCCATCCGCCACTGGTCGATTCCAGAGTCGCAGTCCCGGTTGCGCCCGGCTCGATATCGGTGCCACTCATGGCCACCACCGACGAGCTGTCCTGTCCGAGGAGACCGGGCAGCGACACGAAAACGAGCGCCAGCACGGCTACGGCTGCCAGGGAAACTGCCACGACCGCCCACCGGCGCTTTGACCCGGGAGACGCGGCGGCGACCTGCTGACCCGACGATTCGATGTCTATCGCCGTGAGCACCTCATCGAGGACCGACCTCGGGGGATCGGCCCATGTCTCATCCTCGGCCAGTTTCAACCTGACCAAGTCGAGCTGGTCCTTGTCAGGCATGTTGCCTTCACCGGTCTCCAGATAGGACGATCTCGGATCTTCAGGATTCATCACACAACTCCATACGTCTGGCGTCCCCCCGTCGGTTCTCGGTCATCTCTCCTCCAGATGGCTCAGGAGCTCTGCCAACCGCTGATGAGCGCGATGGGAGCGAGACTTCACAGTTCCCACCGGTATGTCGAGCGCTTTGGCGATCTCAGCATGGCTCAGCCCCTCGTAGTGGCTCATCCTCACCACCTGCCGCTCGCTATCGGTGAGGAGATCGATCGCCGACCTCACTTCGAATGTTTCCCATATCGTCTCCAATGATGCGGGCAAGAAGGCCACATCGACATCCTCACTGGGAACGGACCTGCGCTCTTTTCGATAGATGTCGATCGCGGTGCGTCTGGCTATGGCATACACCCAAGGGCCGAACGCGCGCTCTGCGTCATATGCGGAAGCGGCCCGCCATGCCTTGATGAAGGTCTGCTGGGTCGCATCGGCTGCCAGACCGGGATCACGAAGAATGCTCAGACAGAGCGCATAGACGGCCCCCGAGAAGCTGTCGTACACGGACTTGACCGCATTCTCGTCACCAATCCGGAAACCTTGGAGTACCTCGGGGTCCATCAGACGATTGTGCCAAAGAGCGCGAACCATTGTGGTTGTCACCACGTATTGAGGGGAGAACCACAAAGGAGAGAACGATGCGAATCAGACCCATCACGTCCGTCTTGACGGTGGCATTCCTCTTGATCACGGCATGTGGGGGTGGCAATGAAACCGGGCCCACCACCACCACCGGAGCCGGCGATGCGACGACGACTTCACAGGTCATAGACGCGATCCATGGCGGAGCCACCGACCTGGGCATGGTGCTCGCCGACCCAGACGGATTCACTTTGTACGCCTTCACGAACGACACCTCGGGAGAGAGCACCTGCTACGACGCTTGCGCCGATCTGTGGCCTGCCATTTCGGCAGAAACGCCCGTCGGATCGGGGCTCGACTCGGGCATGTTCGGGTCGACCACCCGCACGGATGGGACGAGTCAGCTCACGGTGAATGGCCAGCCGGTCTACCGCTACACACCCGACGCCGCCCCAGGGGACACCAACGGCCAGGGATTCAACGGAGTGTGGTTCGTGGTGGGTGTGGGCGGATCGATGATTGGAGCACCAGAGGCCAGCGTGAACGATGTGACAGATGCGACTCCAACCACCTATGGGGTCGACTATTGAGCCCGGCGTGACTCTCCGCACTCGGTCCTAACATCGATCAGGTGGAGCCGACCAAGCTCGAGGCCAGAGGCTCACCGACCGGATGGCAGAGATTGCTGTTCAGAGCACCGATCTGGTTGTATCGCGCACATCTTGGGATGCTCCTCGGCAGGCGAATCTGCATGCTCGAGCATCGGGGGCGACATTCCGGGCTTCGGCGGCGAACCGTGCTCGAGGTGGTCGCACGGGGCGATGAGATCATCTATGTGGCTGCAGCCTGGGGCAGGAGGGCCGAGTGGCTGAAGAACATCAAAGCCGACCCCCACGTGATCGTGCACAGTGGGGGAGACAGATACGAGAGCGATGCGGCCGTCATCGCCCCCGAGGAGGCACAGGTAGTGCTCCAGGACTACGCCCGGCGTCACCCAAGGGCGCTGCGGGGCCTGGCAAGATTCATGCTGGGGAAAGCCGGACCGACACTCGATGAGACTGTGGACAGTATCGCCACCACCGTACCGATGGTGGCCCTTCCCAGGTCTCGTTAGCCGTCCTCCGATCCAGTCCGGTTAGCCTGCCACGTCGATGCGGATTTCTATCACCAGTGAGGCGCCGGGCGAGCGACGAGTAGCCATCACCCCCCAGGCAGGCCACAAGTTGGTGGAGAAGGGCCACCAGGTGATGGTGGAAACAGGAGCGGGATCGCGGGCAGGCTTCACCGACCAGGAGTACCGGGATGCCGGAGCCGACGTCGTCTCAGGTTCCACTTCCGACGCCGACGTGATCATGGTGGTTGGGCCACCCGACGTAGCAGCCGTGCGCACATTCCCGACCGATTCGATCCTGATCGGGCTCATCGACCCGTTCGACTCGCCGGACCTGATCAAGGCTCTAAATGAGCGGCGCATCTCCTCGTTCGCGATGGAGGCGATACCGAGATCGACCTTGGCTCAGAGCATGGATGCCCTCTCTTCACAGGCCACGGCGGCCGGATATGAGGCCGTGCTGGTGGCCGCCACCGCCACAGCACGGTTCTTCCCGATGCTTACGACCGCGGCGGGCACAATCCCGCCTGTCAAGCTCCTGGTGCTGGGAGCCGGAGTCGCAGGTCTCCAGGCGATCGCCACCTCCCGTCGACTCGGAGCAGTCGTCTCGGCCTATGACATCCGCCCCGAGGTTCAGGAGCAGATCGAGAGTCTCGGCGCCCGATTCGTCGCGGCTCCCGTCGATGAGTCGGCCGCGGCCGCAAGCGGATATGCCAAGGAAGTGGCCGATGAGACTCAGCGCCGCCAGATGCGGGCCCTCGCCCAACATGTGGCCGACTCTGACGTGGTGATCACCACGGCACAGATACCCGGTCACCCGGCGCCTCTCCTCGTGTCCCGTGAGATGGTGGAGGGGATGAAACCGGGATCGGTCGTTGTCGACGTGGCCGCCCCAACCGGAGGCAACTGCGAGCTGACGATCCCCGGAGAGACGGTGGTCCATCAGGGGGTCACCATCATCGGACCGGTGGACCTGGCCGGCCGGGTGGCCGTGGACGCGAGTCAGATGTACTCGAGAAATCTGACTGCGCTGCTCGAGCGCCTGACCGATGAAGAGGGCAGGCCGGCCATCGACCTCGAAGATGAGATCATTTCAGGGGCTTGCATCACCCACGATGGTCGGGTCGTCCATCCGGTGATCAGACGGTCGCTCGGATTGGAGACATAGGCGTGAGCACACTGGTAGTCGGCATAACGGTCTTCGTCCTGGCGTCGTTCGTCGGGTTCGAGGTCATCGCCAAGGTTCCACCGACGCTCCACACCCCCCTGATGTCGGGGGCTAATGCGATCTCGGGTATCACCATCATCGGAGCCATCACCGCCGCCGGGTTGGGCGTGGCCCCACTGGCTCAGGTCCTTGGATTCCTTGCGGTGGTGACCGCGACCATCAACGTGGTGGGTGGGTTCCTGGTGACCGATCGGATGCTTGGCATGTTCCGCCGGCCAACCGAGAAGAAGCGAGCCGACCAGTGATAGAGATCCTCTATCTGCTCTGTGCGGTCGCGTTCATCGTTGGCCTGCGCCGGTTGAACGGGCCCCGAACTGCCCGCTCAGGGAATCTCTTGGCAGCCATCGGGATGCTTGGTGCAGTGGTGATAACCCTGATCCGCGAGGACATCCTCAATTGGGGCCTGGTGCTGGCGGGATTGGCCGTGGGCACCGCAGTGGGAGCCTGGGCGGCCGTTCGAGTGCAGATGACCGCAATGCCACAAATGGTTGCGGCCTTCAACGGCTTCGGCGGGATCGCCTCCGCTTTTGTGGCGGCAGAGACGGTTGTAACCGGAGGTCTCCACGGTCTGCGGCCCGAGATCTCGATCACGATCCTGATCTCGACAGTGATTGGCGCCGTCACCTTCACCGGGAGCTTCATCGCGTTCGGAAAGCTGCAGGGAATCGTGACCGGCCGACCCATCACATTCCCCGGCCAGCAACTGATCAACGGGGGCCTGACTTTGCTGGCAGCAGGATTCGGCATATGGATGATCGTGGCCGAGAACCCCACGGGCTATTGGGTGCTCGGAGCCATCGCCCTGGTCATCGGGGTCCTGGCTGTCATCCCAATCGGTGGCGCCGACATGCCCGTCGTGATCTCGCTGCTCAACTCGTTCTCCGGGCTGGCGGCGTCCGCAGCCGGCTTTGTCATCTCCAACAACGCCCTGATCATCGGTGGCGCCCTGGTGGGAGCGGCCGGGCTGATCCTCACCGTCCAGATGACCGAAGCGATGAACAGGTCGCTTGCCAATGTCCTCTTTGCCGGTTTCGGGACCGGGGACGGCTCAGGGCCGACCGGAGTGATGAGCGATCGACCGGTGAAGCGCGCCACGGCCGACGATGCCGCCATCGCCCTCGCCTACGCCGACACCGTGATGATCGTCCCCGGATACGGGTTGGCGGTGGCTCAGGCCCAGCACGCGGTGCGCAAACTGGCCAACGCCCTCGAAGATCGTGGCATCAAGGTGGAATATGCCATCCACCCGGTGGCCGGGCGGATGCCGGGGCACATGAACGTGCTCTTGGCCGAGGCCGACGTTCCCTACGACCAGTTGCTCGATCTCGAGACGGCCGACCCCCAACTCCCGCAAACCGACGTCGTCCTCGTCCTCGGAGCAAACGACGTGGTCAACCCGTCTGCGAGGGACGACCCGACTTCGCCCATCTACGGCATGCCGATCCTCAATGTCGATCGCGCTACGACGGTGGTGGTGGTCAAACGGAGCCTGTCGCCCGGGTTTGCCGGCATCGACAACCCGCTGTTCTACGAGGACAACACCTTGATGTACTTCGCCGATGCCAAGGATGCCCTGGAGGAGACTCTGGCGGCCCTTCGCAACGTCTGAGGCCAGGGTGTTTCCGGATCCGGCTGGACGGGCAACAATGTGTTGAGTGATCCCGAGAGCTCGGAAACCCAGTTGACTGCGTCGCCATCAAGCGGAGACGACCGACGAACTGCCTCCCGACATCGGTCGCGTCTTGCGGTGATGTTCGGAGTGGTGACGGTGTTCATGCTGGCCGAGGCGACAGCCGGGCTCCTCACCAATTCCCTTGCGCTCCTGTCCGACGCAGGGCACATGGCAACCGATGCCCTCGGGCTCGGGATGGCCCTGGCCGCCATCATCGCCGCCGATCGCGCCCGCGCCGGCGATCACAGGACCTTCGGCCTCTATCGAGTCGAGATACTCGCCGCCCTGGCCAACTCCGTGCTCTTGCTCGGCGTGGCTGGGTATGTGCTGTACGAGGCCGCATCCCGGTTCCAGAGCCCTCCCGAGGTGTTGACCGGCCCCATGCTGGTGGTGGCAGTCGTCGGCCTCGGGATCAACATCCTCGGGCTCGGGATGCTCCGGGCGGGAGCCGGTGGATCCATCAATCTCGAGGGGGCATTTCTCGAGGTCCTAGCCGACCTCTGGGGCTCGGTCGGGGTAATCGCGGCGGCACTCATCATGATCTGGACCGAATGGCCATACGCCGATCCGCTTTTTGCGGCAGCTATCGGCCTGTTCATCCTTCCCAGGGCATTCCGTTTGGGAAGCAGGAGCTTGCGCATTCTGGTGCAGGCCGCTCCGGCGCGACTCGACCTCAACGCCATCAAGGGTGACCTGGCCGCCATAGACGGAGTCGCCGATGTCCACGATCTTCACGTTTGGACGCTGACGTCCGAGATGGATGTCGCCTCGGTCCATCTCATGATCCCCGAAGCATCGGATCCCCATCGGGTCCTCGATGAGGCCACCCGTCTGCTCCGCGATCAGCACGGCATCGCCCACGCCACCCTCCAGGTCGAGCCCGAGACACACGCCGAGTGCCAGGAGATCACCTGGTGACGGCTATTAGGTCCATTTGGCTGGAGATATGGGGAGAATGGCCCTCTGATCACTCATCCTGAACGGCGAAGATCGATGCCATGACACAGAATCACGAGTACATGGTCAGGGTTGGCTCCACCGGTCTGAAAACAGGTGAGCTCACGTCGGCGGAAGACGGGCTGCCGGATATCGGCGTGGCATCGCCGCCCCAGTTCGGTGGGCCAGGGGAGACGTGGAGCCCCGAGCATCTCTTCGTCGCCGCCCTTGCATCGTGTCTGATGACCACTTTTCGCTCCATCGCCGAGGCATCGGGTCTCGAAGTCGAGGGATACGTGGATCGCGCCGTCGGCCACCTCACCCAGGATGAGAACCGCCTCTATCGAGTCGACACGGTGACACTGAGCCCCGAGATAGTGATCTCGGACACATCGAAGCTCGAGAAGGCCTATCGAATCTTGGACAAGGCCGAGAAGGCGTGCCTGGTCAGCCGATCGGTCAACACCGAGGTGACGGTCAACGGGTCGATAGAAGCGTCCCCGGTATGACCCTTCCGGTCACCAAGACGGCGCATACGAAGTGAGCGTCTTCATGTAGTTGGCCCGCTCGAAAGCGCTCGGGTCGCTCACCGCCTCCTGACTCAGGCTCCCTCTCGCCTGGGCTACGGAGAGGTAACCGTTCTCGTCCAACCACGCGTGCAGCCCATCCCGGACCAACGTCAGCTGCTCCGGTCCATGCCGCAACAAGGCCGAGGCCATCATGATCACCGTAGAGCCGGCAAGGAGTGCCTTGATCGCGTCGTCGGGCTGATGGACGCCCGTGGTCGCTGCGAGATCGGCGCTGATCCGGCCGTGAAGGATGGCAATCCAGCGAAGGACCATCCGAAGCTCATACGAGCTCGAGAGCGCCAGGTTGGGCACCACACTCATGGTCCCCAGATCGATGTCTGGCTGATAGAACCGGTTGAACAGCACGAGAGCGTCGGCACCGGCCTCTCCGAGCCTCCGCGCCATCGATCCCATGGCCGAGAAATATGGCCCTACCTTGACGGCCAAGGGCAGATCGATGGCCGCGCGAACCGTCTCCACCAGGTGCAGATAGCCCAACTCGACTTGTGACGAGGTCTCGTCGATCCCGGCGGCCACCCGGTAGATGTTGAGCTCCAATGCATCGATGCCATGGTCGGCCAACACCCGGGCATAGAGCGTCCACCCGCCCGCCGACACACCATTGAGGCTGGCGATGACCGGGACACCGGCCTCGGCGCGAGCCCGTTTCACCAGGTCGAGATAGAGATCGGGGCCGGTGTTGTAATCGTCCAGCTGTGGCAGATAGCCGCTTGGGGCCTCTCCAAAGCCACCGGCGCCGAGTTCGAGCCCATAGTGCACGGCCATGGCGTCGTGCTCAATCTGCTCCTCGAAGAGGCTGGGGAGGACTATGGCCGGTGCACCTGCTTCGACCAGGGCCAAGATGTGATCGATGTCGCCGGTGAGTGGCGAGGCCGATGGCATCACGGGATGCGCCAGCTCCAAACCCAGGTAGGTGGTCGACAGATCGACGCTCATTCCTCAACCTCCGCATATTCGGCCGTCCGATGGATGGTCACCATTTGCTCGTAGAAGTGCCAACGGTCGTCGATGTCCCTCTGTGCCAGAGTCATCAGCTCCTCGGCCCGGTCGGGATTGGCCCGCCCCAGCATGGCGAACCGGGCTTCCTTCTGGGCAAATTCCTTGAAGGGGATTGTGGGCTTTCGGCTGTCAAGGCGAAGACCCGGGTGGCCGGAGATCTCTCGCCCAGGGTCATATCGATACAACGGCCAATAGCCCGACTCGGTTGCCTCTCGCTGATGATCCATCTCGTAGGTCATGTCCATCCCATGTGCGATGCACGGGCTGTATGCGATGAGCAGTGAGACCCCGGGGTGCTGCTCGGCCTCCATGAAAGCGCGAACGGTCTGGGTCGGATTGGCTCCCATCGCCACCTGCCCGACATAGACGTTCCCATAGGACATGGCGATCTGTCCCAGGTCCTTCTTGGCCGTCGCCTTGCCACCGGCCGCGAACTTGGCGATGGCGCCCCTCGGTGTCGCCTTGGACGCTTGACCGCCGGTATTCGAGTAGACCTCGGTGTCGAGGACGAGGATGTTGATGTTCCTCCCTGACGCGAACACATGGTCCAAACCGCCGAACCCGATGTCGTAGGCCCAACCGTCGCCTCCAACGATCCAGACGCTGGTGTCTATGAGAGCGTCTGCGACTCCCTCGAGACGACGCGGGAGTGGCCCCTCGAGATCGGCAATCAGCTTCTTCAACTCGGCCACTTGCTCACGCTGAAGCTCGAGCAACGCCTCAGGGTCGGTGCGATCGGGAAGCTCCACAGTGTCCAGGATCCTTGAAGCGAGGCCACCCAGCTCGGGTGCCAGGGCGGTCACCAGAAGCACGGCATCATCCTTCTGTGCCTCCAGGGCGAGCCGCATCCCCAAACCGAACTCGGCGTTGTCCTCGAAGAGGCTGTTCGACCATGCCGGTCCTCGGCCTTTGGAATTCGTGGTCCACGGCGTGGTGGGCAGATTTCCTCCATAGATGGACGAGCAGCCGGTGGCGTTGGCCACCACGACCCTGTCACCGAAGAGCTGCGTCATCAGCTTGATATATGGCGTCTCGCCACAGCCGGCGCAGGCTCCGGAGAATTCGAAGAGAGGCTCGAGGAACTGGGAGCCCTTGACCGTGGCCACCTTCACATCGGAGCGATCGACCTCGGGAATCTCGAGAAAGTAGCTGAAGTTGCGACGCTCCCGCTCGAGGTGCTCATCCTTGGGCTCCATGTTGATCGCCTTGTGCTTGGTGACCTCCTTGGACTTGGCCGGGCAGATCTCCACACAAACACCACAACCCGTGCAATCGTCAGGGGCGACCTGGATGACAATCCGCTTCCCTTCGAAGTCTTTGTTGGTCGACTCCTTCCAGGCGAAGCCGTCCGGGATGTCCAAGGAGGGATCGAAGGCTTTGAGTCTGATGGCAGCGTGAGGACAAGCCAGGGCACACCTTCCACAATCGATGCAAATTGACGAGTCCCATATCGGTATCTCGAAAGCAATCGAGCGCTTTTCCCATCGGGCGGTTCCTGTTGGGAAGGTGCCGTCCACCGGCAGGGCGGACACGGGCAGCAGGTCGCCATGGCCTTCCATCATCATCGCCGTCACCCTCTTGACGAAGTCTGGGGCGATCTCCGGGATCGAGGGGGACAAGTCGTGTTGTTCGGCCGGCTCGCCGACCTGGACTCTGTACAAGCCTCCGAGGGCGCGATCCACTGCCTGGTCATTGCGACGCACAACGGCCTCACCACGCTTGCCGTAGGTCTTCTCGATCTGGTGCTTGATCTCGGCAACCGCCCGTTCAGTCGGGAGGAAATCGGTCAACTCGAAGAAACAAGTCTGAAGGACGGTGTTTATTCGCAACCCGAGACCGGCCTCCCTGGCGATGGTCATCGCGTCAACGGCCCACAACTCGAGTCCCTTGTCGATGATCGTCCTCTGCGCCTTCGGCGGGATCTTCGACCAGGTGCCCTCCGGCCCATACGGGCTGTTGATCAGCACTTTGGCTCCGGCTGCCGCCCGATCGAGCGCATCGGTGCTCTCGAGGAAATCGAACTGGTGGACTGCAACAAACCCGGCCTTGTCGATCAAGTAGGTGGAGTCGATGGGCTCTGAGGAAACACGAAGGTGTGACACGGTGCGCGAACCGGACTTCTTCGAGTCGTAGACGAAGTAGCCCTGTGCGTGGAGAGATGTCGACTCGCCGATGATCTTCACCGAGTTCTTGTTTGCCCCCACGGTCCCGTCCGACCCGAGGCCGTAGAACACCGCCCGCGTTACCTCTTGCGGCTCCCGATACCAGTCGGTGTCGTACTCGATCGAGAGCCGGGTCACGTCGTCGCGGATACCGACCGTGAAGTGGCGCTTGGGAGTATCACCACCCAACTCGGAGAACACTCCAGCCACCATCGCCGGTGTGAACTCCTTGGAGGAGAGCCCGTACCTGCCGCCCACGACGTCAACATCCCGACCTTGCTCGGCCAGCGCGGCAACGACATCCAGGTAGAGCGGGTCACCCACGGCACCGGGCTCCTTGGTGCGATCCATCACGGCCACACGCGCTGTGCTCTCGGGGAGGGATGCCGCAAAGGAGGAGGCGTCGAATGGCCGGTACAACTTGACCGCGATCAGGCCGACTCTCTCCCCATCGGCGACCAGCCGATCGATGGCCTCGGAAGCCGCGCCGACTCCCGAGCCCATCAGAACAATCACCCGGTCGGGATCCGGTGAGCCGCGGTATTCGAACAATCGATGGTGACGTCCGGTCAGGTCGCCGAGACGATCCATGACCTGGCTGACGATTGCCGGAAGTGCCTCGTAGTAGGTGTTGGCGGCCTCCCGCGCCTGGAAGAAGACGTCCGGGTTCTGGGCCGTGCCCCGGAGGACCGGTTGGTTTGGGTTGAGGGCGCGCAGCCGATGGTCGGCAATCAGGTTTTCGTCCACCAGACGACGGAGAGTGTCGTCGTCGATCACCTCGATCTTGGCCACCTCGTGAGAGGTGCGGAAGCCATCGAAGAAGTGGAGGAAGGGTATTCGAGACTCCAGTGTGGCCAGGTGAGCGACCAGTGCCAGGTCATGGGCTTCCTGCACCGAGCTGGAGGAGAGGAATGCAAACCCTGTCTGCCTCGCACCCATCACGTCGGAGTGATCGCCGAATATCGAAAGCGCGTGGGTGGCCACCGTGCGGGCGGCAACGTGAATCACTGCCGGGGTCAGCTCGCCGGCAATCTTGTACATGTTGGGCAGCATTAGCAGGAGCCCTTGCGAGGCGGTGAAGGTAGTGGTTAGAGCCCCCGCCTGAAGTGAGCCGTGCATCGCCCCGGCGGCGCCGCCCTCCGACTGCATCTCCACCACGTCCGGGACCACACCCCACAGATTGGGTCGCCCTTGCAGCGACCAGGCGTCCGCCAACTCACCCATCGGTGACGCCGGCGTGATCGGGTAGATGGCGATGACTTCGCTGAGTTTGTGGGCGATTCGGGCAGCGGCCTCATTGCCATCAACCGTGGCGAATCGCGATTCTGCTGAGCTCACCTCCCCAACATACGCAGTCGGCAACGCGTCACAAAGGGACCAAAGTCCCCGATCGCTGGGGCCGATCGCCGCGGCATTGGCTGGCGAATCCTGTTTCCAATCGGTGTCTTCGGGGAAAGTCGCCTAGCCGCGAAGAGGAAGTACCTTGTTGCAGCCGCCTGCGAGGCGGCCTTTTTGGAGGTGGAATTGAGGCGGACAACGCTCATCGTCGCAGCCGCAGTAGCCCTGTCGGCATGCACCAATGATGGCGAGACCACCCCGATCGTCACACAGCCCGCGACTTCGACGATCTCGACCACTTTGGCCACCACGACCACGATCCCCCTTCCCATGGTTACCGGCGACGGAGTCGACTCGGCACTGGCGTCGACGATCCGGGACCTATACGGGATCGGGGCTGGGACAGAGCCACCGGCGGCCCCCGCGTCGGTGATCGCCGGGTTTCGATCTGCTCCAGGTGCCGAGGTCCCGCAGAGCGCAGTTGGCCATGTCGGGCAATTCGACGACACCTCGCGCGTGGCAGTTGTGGAGGCCGGGGACGACGTCACGTTGGCTGTGGCCGATCCGACCTGGCGGGTCGTTGGTGGCTGGTGGCCATCTGTCGGCATCGAGCCCGTCCTGGGCACATACCCCAAGCGGGTGGCGGTCATTGGCTCCGACGCACGTCCCGACGAGGACCCGAACGTGTCCCGCGCCGATTCGATCCACTTCATGAATCTGGCCGAGGACGGTTCCGTTGCGATGGTCGGCGTCCCGCGAGACTCTTGGGTCCCGATCCCCGGGGTCGGCAAGAGCAAGATCAACTCGTCCCTGAGTCGTGGCGGCCCCGATCTGATGATGCAGACCTTCACCGACGTCACGGGTGTCGACTTCGATGGCTATCTGCTCACGGGTTTCGCCGGCTTCCAGGATCTGATCGAAGTGCTCGGCGGGTTGGAGATCGATGTCCCCACCAGCCTCAATGACAAGGCTGCCAAGGCTTACATCGACGCGGGACAACAGGTCCTTCAAGCAGCGGACGCCCTGGCTTTCGCCCGAGTGCGCAAGACGCTGCCAAATGGCGACTTCGGTCGTTCGAAGAACGGTGGGCTGGCGTTGATCGCGGCCGCCTCGATGTTGCGCGCCATGGGCCCGGCTTCGATACCTGGCCTAATCCACGGTGCCCGAGAGTCCTATCTAACCGACATGACAGCCGAGGATGTGCTCCTCCTGGCGACGGCCATCACCAGGTTCGATCCCGATGCAACAGAGAACGTGGTGGCTTCGGGATCGGCGGGCACAGCAGGAAACGCCAGTGTGGTGTTCCTCCACGACGGCGCCTATGAGACGTTTGCCGACATGGCCGACGGAAAGCTAGGCAACGAGTAGGGCCCACATGGCACACTCACCGGTTCATGGAGGCTCCATCCAAGAACCGCAATGTGTGGATGGCAGCCGGCGCGGCCGCCGCACTGCTGCTCGGGCTTTCGGCTAGATACGGCTTCCACCGCGATGAGCTCTATTTTCTCGTCGCAGGTCGCAATCTCGACTGGGGTTTCGTCGACCAACCACCACTCACACCCCTGGTTGCCCGAATCTCGGAACTGATCGGCGGCACCACTCCTACGGCAATTCGTGTCGTTCCTGCCCTAGCGGTGGCGTCAATTGCGGTAATGGCTGCAGCAATGGCCAGACGATTCGGTGGCGGCCGACTGGCCCAGGCATACGCAGCGACTGCCGCCGGTTTTGCAGGGGTAGTCCTGGGAGAGGGCCACCTGCTGAGCACGGCCATATTCGACTTCGCCCTGTGGACCGCATCCCTGCTCGTCGTCATTCAGCTACTCGATGGAGCACCCCCCAAACTGTGGATGGTCGTCGGGTTGCTGGTCGGGATCGGCCTCGAGAACAAGGACACAATGGGGTTCCTGGCGGCAGCGCTGCTCGTCGCGCTGCTCGTGACCAGACAGCGGAGGATCTTGCGCGGGTGGTGGCCGTGGGTGGGCGCCCTTGTCGCCGCCATCATTGCCCTCCCCAACCTCATCTGGCAATACGCACATGGGTTTCCCCAACTCGACATGGCCAGGGCGATCGGCGCACGCAGCGACGGGCCACTTGCCTTTGCACTCTTCCAACCGCTCCTACTCTCGGTGATCCTGTCGATTCCCGCCGCCGTCGGTCTCTGGCGTCTTGCCCGATCCGGCGAAATGAGGCAGTGGCGACCGATCGCGGTTGCCTATGCGCTCCTTTTCACGCTGTTTCTCCTAACCGGCGCCAAGTCGTACTACATCGCCCCCCTGTACCCCGCTCTGCTGGCCGCCGGGTCGCTCTGGGTTGAGAGACTCTCCGACGCCTGGCGACGAGTGATCGTCGGACTGACAGGCACTGGTATCGCAATCGGCATCCTCATCGCTCTTCCCGTGATGCCCATCCGACTTGCGTCGACCTTCGACGCCACCGGTGAAGTGGTCGAGACCGTGGGCTGGCCGGAGTTGATCGAGCAGGTCACTGCCGTGTACGACATGGTGCCCGTCGAGAGCCGTGACCGCGTGGCGATCTTCACCTCTTCGTACGGTGAAGCGGGCGCAATCGACATCCTGGGCCTTGTTTCGGGTTTACCACGGGCCACCAGCGGTCACAACAACTACTGGCTCTGGGGCCCGCCACCGAATCACGGGCCGGTGATCGGTGTTGGCAGGGTCGATGGGGCGATGACACTCATATGCCCTCACTTCGACCAGGTGGGCACCATAACCAGCCCCTACGGCGTTGAGAACGAAGAGGCCGGTTTGCCCATCTATCTCTGCCTGGCACCGGACAAGCAACTCTCCGATGTCTGGGATCAGGTTCGCCACTACAACTGAGCTGCCGAACCGCCCTACAGATAGGGGAAATCGGCCCTGGCCCGGCGTCCTCGATCCAGGTAGTCCGTTGAGTGAACAGAAAGGAAATCATGGACATCGTGGATGTGATGACTCGCGACGTGGTCTCCGTCACACCGGACACCCCGGCCCGCCGTGCCGCTCGGATGATGATTGAAGGAGGGTTCAGTGGTCTTCCGGTCGTCGAAAACGGTCGGCTTGGCGGTGTGATCTCTGAGGCCGACCTCCTCAAGCGGGATGGCTCGCGATCCTGGATGTCGCGCGTTCTCTTCGCCGACGACCTGTCACCCGTGAGTGAGAGTGAAGTCGTCGCGGATCTGATGTCGCGGCCAGCCGAGACGATCGGCGAGCTGGCCACGGTTTCGGAGGCTGCCCGAGTCATGACCCGCAAGGGTTACAAGCGACTTCCGGTGGTCGACCAAACCGGGGCCATGGTTGGCATAGTCACCCGTCGTGACCTGGTGAGGGCCTATGCCCGCGCCGACGAGGAGATACTCGATGAGGTGAACACAATGCTCGGCGTCCTGCCCAGCCCGCTATCCGATGTGGATGCCAGGGTCAGCGAGGGAGTCGTCCAACTGGCTGGCGAGATGGAGACCAGCGCGGAGGCCCGCGCTTTGTGTCGTCTCGTAAAGGGGATCGAGGGCGTGGCCAGGGTAGTGAACGACATGGTCTGGGAGATCGAGTCCGAGGTCGACGCCAACCCCTGGTCTGGATATGCCTTGGAGGGCAAGGGGATGACTAGCCCCTCCGTCTGACTATCGACCTGACGAAGAAGGCAGGCCCGGCCTACCGCAATCGTGGGGGCGGTGGCCGGCACGCAACGGTGTCAAGAGCGTTTCGTCTCCTGATCGGCCCGCTCCTCCTTGCGCTCTTTCTCGTGACGCTCGTGTTCTTCCTTGCGCTCCCGTTCGGCGCGCTCGTGTTCTTCCTTACGCTCCTGCTCGTGACGCTCGGCTCGCTCGTTTTCAGATTCCAATCCTGGACCTCGATGTTGTTCCGCTCGATCGCTCTCGCTCGGGCTGTTCAGAGCAGAGTACCCGCACCCGCAAAACAGCCCACCGGACGCCCGTGCGGATTGGGCCGCGAATCCCATTCAGGAACCTTTGGCCCCGGCCGACGTTCATCACTGGATGCGTTATCGACCCCTGTTCGTGCTCGCCGCCCTTGGCACGATCGTGGCCTGGGCACTGCCTGCCTGGGGCGCAGACCACACCGGCTCATTTGTCGACGACGACCACAGCAGATTCGAGCCCTACATCGAAGCGGCTGTCTCGGCCGGCCTGGTACACGGCTGCAATCCCCCCGACAACGATCGATTCTGCCCCAGTCGAACGGTGACCAGGGGTGAGATGGCCGTCATGTTGTCAAGGGGTGCCCACCTCCCACAACCGAATGGGGATCACTTCGTCGACGATGACGGGTTTCCGTCCGAACGCGCCATCAACTCACTCGCCGAGGCAGGTGCAACCAATGGCTGTGGCGAGGGACAATTCTGTCCCAATCGAACCCTGACCCGGGGCGAGATGGCGACCCTCATCGGCAAGACTCTGGGGTGGGACGGGGCCCCCACGACGTTCCCCTACTTCGACCTCGTCGACACTCCATTCGGCCCGTGGGTGGCTGCCCTGGCCAATCAGGGCGGTCTCGAGGCCTGCGACGAGCCCATCGGCAGCCGAATGTGCCCCAATCAGCCTGTGGCGCGTGATGAAGCTGCCTTTGCGCTCGTGACCGCCTTGGGCCTCCAGCCATCCACGATCATTGCCGCCGAGAGCCCGACGGCCGACCCAATCGGGTTCGCCGATGGCTTCGAGACATTGGCCCTGTGGGATGGGCGCACACCCAGCGCCCGCAACAGGGTCTCACTCACAGAATCCGGCTATGGGATGAGCGGGCTCAGGGTCACCATTCCTCGTGGCTCCCATTTCGGGGCCGATTTCAAGCTCGACCTGAATCAGACCGTGGGGTCCGACCCCGAGCTTCTCTACTTCCGCTACTTCCTTCGTCTCGACCCTGACTGGGCCCCGACCTCGAGCGGGAAGCTTCCGGGCTTTTCCGGCATCTACAACTACACCGGAAAAGGCGGATATCCGAGCAGCGCCACCGATCCGGGGTGGTCGGCTCGGATGGAGTTCTTTGGGACATCGCCGAGCGATCCACGGGCCCGGCTCGGCTACTACGTCTATCACCTCGGGCAAGAGGGGCGCTACGGCGATGGCATGGCCTGGAACGAAGCGGGAAAGCTGCAGCCGGGTGACTGGTACTGCATCGAAGGTGAAGTGCAGATGAACACACTCGGCCTGGCCGACGGCTCATTGCGGTCCTGGGTCGATGGGACGCCCGCCTTCGACGCCGACGGGATTCAGTTTCGCCGTCCGGGTGAGCCCGACATCCGAATCGAGTCGTTCTGGTTCAACGTGTATTACGGAGGAAAGCGGGTGGCGGATCGCGATCTGGGGCTGGTCATCGACGAGGTCGCCGTCGACAGCCAACGAGTCGGTTGCGGGGGCAGCGACTCGACCCTGCGATCGATATCGGGTGATTTCACCGGAGATGGCTACGAAGACCAGGCCTGGTGGGGGCCCTGTCCTGGCGGTTCCTGCTTTCAGATCCGGTCTGTACAGGCCACAGACGCCGGTCGAGCCCGTTTGGGTGACAATGCCTGGTTCTCCCTGGAAACCCAACGCTTCGGGATGACAGCTGGTGACTTCAACGGCGACGGGAAGGACGACATCATCTACCGGGGTCGATGCGACAACTCGGTGCGTTGCTGGAGGGTCCATCTGTCCACCGGCATCAGCATTGGGGCCGGAGCGAACTGGGGCGATGGCGCCCGATTTGCCGACTCGACCACCTATGTTCTGACCGGTGACTGGGATGGAGACGGGCGAGACGACATCGCCTATCAGGGCATTTGTGGTTCCGAGTCAAAGCCATGCTGGCGTGCCCATTTGAGCATGGGAGACCACCTCGCCGACCCGATCGACTTTGGCGCCCCGGCCTCGGCAATATCCACGCCGATCGCTGCGGATGTCGACGGTGACGGGAGAGATGACATCGTGTTCATCGCACCGTGCGGGGAAGCGACTTGCTGGTACCACCAGCGCTCGACCGGGGACTCTTTTGCCGGGCCGGAGCCGTTTGCCACAACCCTCTCCTCGGAGCTCGAGTGGAGCAGGTTCTTCGACCTCGACAACGATGGGGACGACGATCTGATCTCAGCTCAGTCCGCTGACGGCTCGAACTATCTGGTTGTCAGGTCGTCGAGCCCAACGGGTCTGAGCGACCCAGAGCAGATCGCCGAGTTCGAGGGGCCGGTCAACGAAGCGTTGCTGCGTCGCTCTGGAGCCGGCCGGCCAGTGGAAGCGATGATCAGCGTGGTGTGTGGCGAGTCATCGTGCGTCGAGCCTCGCACCATGTTGGCCGGTCGATTTCTCAACGATCATGCCTACGCTCGCGCAACGGTTATCCCCAGGCGCTTCGCCCGGGACCGCCTCCTCCCGATCTGACGGGTTAGCCGGCCAGAAGCTGGTCGAGTCGCTCGTAGCCCTCCCGGATCCTCCATACCGCTGGCGCCAAAGGCGTTTCTCCCCTCGAAGCTGTCCACTAGTGAAGCCCCGAGCCGGGTGCGACCGTCTCCCAAGTCCTCGAAGATCAATCGCTCCAGGGCGACGTCTGCATCTCTTCGAAAGTGAAGGTCTGGACGATCAACTCGTTCGCTCGCACCTCGTGGACCGGTGGAATGCGAACTCGTTCCCGTCGCTCGAGTGGATGTGGCGATAGGAGTCGCCGGTGCGACAGTCATGGTGATCGATTGTCATCAAATGACCCCTCGGGCCCAACCACTGGACCACTAACGTGGGATCGGTGGGGACCCGAAACACCTCTTCGGTGACGCATCGAACTCCCGCACCAATTAGAACCTCGAGGCTCACTCTCACCCCGCTCGATCCCGGAGATGCCGTCGAGATGGTGGGTGTTCTCGCCGATGCCGACCTGTACCTCTTCACCGGCGGTGATCCGCCGAGCCTCGCCGCGCTCGAGGACCTTGGGTTTGCCAGGGAAGGTGCCGCGGCCGTGGAGGACCGGTTGGCCGGCAACGGGACCAAACGGATGCTGGCCCACATCCATCTGCATCATGCCGCTTCGCAAGAGGTGGCAAAAGCGATCGGCATGGTTTCGACCGACACACGTGATGAGGAAGGCGAGATCGTATGGGTGATCGAGGTGGCCTCGACTGAGCCAATCCCCGGTCAGACCCTGGATGCGTAGGCAATCGAACGGAACGGCCAGTCCTCTGTCAACCATCGACTCAGGGTCTCCCACACCAGTGGGTCCATGTCCGCCCGGTCGTTGGTCACCCATGAGCGCACCTCTGCATCGATGTCGGCGTGGCCCGGGTAGATGTAGACACATCCAATGACCTCATCACCATCGAGAATCGAGTAGGTGAAGGAGGACCGGTCGTCGAATTCGGCGGCGTGCATCTCCATGTCCGCCATGTTCTCTTCAAGCGTCATCGGCGCCGGCCAGTCGCGCCCTTCCATCCCCGGCGTGGCACGGATGTGCTCGATGCTGGTCATCCATGCCTCGTGGTCTCTCTCGTTGTGTGCGGGACCAAGCGGCTCGAGGTGAAATCCCGGCCCCTCCACACCGAGGGGGACCTCGAACGCATCGGGCACGAATGGCTCGCTCACGCCAGAAGCCTAAATGCCATCTGCAGGGTCAGGACCCGGTCTACGGCCGACCGCTACTCTCCTCTTCGCTCTCAAGAGGAATGGCTGTGGTCAACCGCAAGGACGCCGTGCGCGAATACAAAGAGACGCCGCGGCCCGCGGGCGTCTATCGCGTGGTTCATCGATCCAGCGGTCGCACCTTGCTCGCAACCAGCCCCGATGTCCCGGCAAGGATCAATCGCATCCGAGCCGAGCTGAGCCTGGGAAGTCACCCCAACAAGCAGCTCCAAAGCGACTGGGTGGCCGATGGAGAGGAAGGGTTCACCTTCGAGATCCTCGACAGTCTCGAAGCGTCAGACGATCCCGAAACGGACATGAAGGGTGATCTTGGCACGCTTCTCGAGCTCTGGCGGGAGAACCTCAATATCGAACCAGTCCTGCGATATTGAACGCGTGAACGAACCGAGCTGGGTCAGGTCGCCCCGTAGCGAGTGACTCCGTCTGTGTACTGCTCCTCGAACAGACGCAACACCTCACCCGGCTCGGCGTGTCTGCCTGTGTCCCCCTTCGAGTAGAGGACCTCCCCGTCGACCGTTACGTCGAACACCCCTTTGGAGCCAGTTGTGAGTGTGAGGGACTCGACCACGTGTTGATAGTCGCCGAGGATGCCGGAGGCCGCGCTCACGGCGCGGTCGAGATAGTTTCAGGCGACGCAGTAGGTGATGTCTATGACGTGCAAAGTACTCCCAAATCGGTCAACCCCAAGGTTAACTCCATCTGGTCCAACTCCAGGTCGCGGCCTCTCTCTCGGTCCGGTCTGGTCTAATCAGATCAGCCAGGCGCGGTCGCGGTGAGGATCGTCAAATCCCCGGCTGAATGAACGACCCGGGCGCTCAGGCCCGACTCAGCCAGCCACTGAAGCATCGCGGCAACAGTGCTCGGTCTGTCGACGCCCTCTTCGAGGTGAATCGGCGTTTCGACGGTTTCGGTGGGGATGACCACGTCGAGCATCGCGAAGCGACCACCCGGTGTCAATGCTTGCGCGACGCGGCGGAACAGCAGAGCCTTCTGTTCCCCATCGAGATGATGGACCGCAAACGCCGAGACAACGACATCGAATCGACCTTCGGGAAGGGGATCTTCGAGTCGCGATACCAGGAAGGTTGCCTCGGGAAGTCGTTGACGGGCAATGGACAGCATTTCGCCACTGCTGTCGATGCCAGTCAGCGTCGCACTTGGATGCCGTACGAGGGTCGCGGCGGCCGTTTCGCCCGTGCCGGAACCGAGGTCGAGAATCCTCCGTGCAGCGCGATCGGCCGTTGCATCTGCAAGTTGTGCCTGAAGCGCGTCGTAGCCGTCGATCTCAGATCGAATCATGGCGAGATACGAATCAGCGTCGAGGTGAAATTGGCCCATTGGCCGGAACCCTAACTTTGGCGACCCCCAAGGGCTACCGGTGAGCCAATCCGGTATCGAGACGCTTGGGATCAGCCATGTTGCGACGGCTGTCTCGACGGTCGAGAAGCCAAGCGATGGCCACCGAGCAAGCCAGAGTCAAACCCAACCAAGCCACGGTCATCTCCTCCGGCCACTCCCCTGAGCGAGCGGACAGAAGTGTGCCGGCTAGAAGCCATCCAAAGAATCCGATGAATGCGTTCGCAAGCAGCGAGCGGTCCTCGCGTCCACGCGCAGCGATCGCTCCGCCAAACCCTCCGGCAAAGCTAGCCAGGAAAAACGCGCCTCCGCCGAGCAGGAGGACAACGATCAAAGCACCCATCGGAACCGTTCTCTCTGCCGGTGTTGGCGGCAACACGAAATCTACCGATCCGGAAAGGGCGTGCATAGACCCAACGAGAGGAATCTTGGCGGTGTGGCCCGGAGCCTATCGCTCTCGATGTGTTGCTACGCCCACCGGGCTTAAGCCTCAGCTCGTCGAATGCCAAGCCTCGCCTAGCCGTCGGCGCACGTGACCTCGAATTGACCCTGTGTGGTCCTGATCGAGTCGGCGGCCCCGCCGAGGAAGGCGAAGTAGCTGTTCTTCTCGAAGAAGGTCGCCGTTCCCGAGGCACTCAATCCGTCGATGGTGTAGTCGTCGACCTGACTGCTGCCTGGTTCGAGTTGGTCGAACTGCTGTGTCGCTTCCTCGTCCGCACTCCAATCCTCGTCCTTGGCAGATATCCCAACGTTGACTTCGGGTAGTTGATCAACCACCGCTGGATCGGTCCCGTCGAGAAGAAGTGCGAGTTGTAGATTGCCACCCGACGGTATCTCCGCCCCGCTCTCATCGACCATTCCCAGGGCGACGATGAACACGCCGAAGAAGTCCGGTTCGCATTGGAAGGCGCCGAGCGATCCTTCCCCGAAGTAGTAGGTCTCACCCTCGATCGTCACCGTTGCCTCACCCACACCGGTCACGTCAGCGACCTGACCGGCGGAGGTCGTCGTCGTGATTGTGTCTCCGGAAGGTTCTTGGCCTTCTGAAATCGACGTGGTCGTGTCAGCGAGGGCGCCCTCGGTGTCTTCAGACCCCGAGTCGGCGTCGCCTCCTCCACAAGCCACGGCGGTCAACGCCAGTACCACCAGCAAAATCCAAACGCGTTTCATTTTCTCTCCCTTTACGAATAGCTATCCCATCACGGTCCGGTCTGGACCCAACCCCTTCGAAGGGCTCACCTACTCATGGTTCTGGCCGACCCCAAAATGGGGGCAGGACAATACGGCATTTCCATGGGAGGCGCACCATCAGCTCCCGCTTCGGATCCAAGAAGCAGGTGAAAAAAAGCGCGAACCGACCGACGGCACCCGCCATCGGCGGCCTCGCAGGGCTATCCGCGAGCCGTCGACTCGTTGATGGTGACGGCCGCCCTGATGAGGGCCTTCAGAGCCCCTTCGTCCAACCTCTCCCCTTCGTGGATGTCGATGGCTCGTCGTGTGCCACCGCCCAGACTCGAATTGAAGAGACCTGAAGGGTCGTTGAGCGACGCTCCCCTGGCGAAGGTGAGTTTCACCTTGTCCTTGTACGTCTCACCGGTGCAGATGATGCCGTCGTGGGACCACACCGGAACTCCCAACATCGAGTTCGACGGCTTTCTCCATTTCACCTCTTCGACCACCTCGGGGTCTGCGTCCTTGATGAGGGCGCGGATCCGGGAGAGCGTCTCGCCCCTCCAGCCGCCCACGTCCTCGATCTGTGCGGCGATGAGCTCTGATGGGGATTCGTTTTCGTCCGACCGACCCTTTTCCATTCCTTCCGCCTTCCCTCGGGGTCGCGTTCCTATCCAGCCTTGGGTTTCCGACGCTACCCACCGACTAGGTCACCGTACGAACCTGTGCGATCACAGGATCCGCTTGCCAACTGTGAGACGCAATGTCCAGTCGGTATGCGTTCGGCGGCCCGTCTCGCCCAAGAGCTCTCAATGACTTCAGCTGAACCTCTGAATCTGGTCGTCACAAGTCGACGGGAGTCTGTTGGTGCAGCACCAACTGCCATTCTGCGTTCTTCCGCTTGTACACGCTGAGAATGTTGGCTCTGTATTCGTCACCGTCCTCGTTTCTTTGACCGGTGGCCTCGTAAACGAGCCCCACTACGTCATCGGCGATCGGAATCAGCGAGGTCTCACGGATTTCGAAAGAGTCCCAGGGCTCAGCGTTTTCCATGGCTGCGACGACGGCCGGTTTGTCCATGACTCCCATGGACAAGACGAATCTCCCCTCGTCAGCGACATGTGTTTCATAGAAATCTCGATCCCCTGAACTCCTCCAAAAAGACTTCTCGATATCGAGTAAACCGTCATAGCTCATCCTGTTGTCCCTTCCCTCACGACTATCACATGGATACCCGAGTGCTCTTTTGGCGAAACGAAAATCGGGCTTGCGGGCGTGGAGACGACTCCGATGCTGCATCCTGGCTGGACGATTCGGGCCGGACCCCGCGTGTTTGGATCAAACCGTCCCGCTTGAACCTAATGTTTGACAGACGAATACGACACGAGGCCTTGCACCGGCCCGCAAGCAGACGGCTATGTGCTGGTCACGACCTTGCAGCGCAAGTTGGTCCACTCTCCGGCGGCCTTCGTATACAACGCTGTCATCAAGCTCTTCCGGCTCTCGAACGGACTCTCCCAACGGTTCGTTCTCTGTCCGAGGGGAATCCCTTCAGGGCTCTCCACCCGAGCCAGAAAATGAGGAGAACTTCCCCGAGGAAGGTGAAGGTCGCGATCGTCGGGTCATAGCCCGCAATGAGGATGACTCCGGGCGGATCGAAGAGGTATCCGGCGCCGGTTACTACGGAAGAAAGCCATAACCTGGCGCAAGGCACATTTGGCAACGATTGGGTGGAACCCCTTGAGGAGCCTGAGACCCGCAGCCCAACAGTCACCTCCTTCATGCGGGAACGGCAAACCGGCGGAACCCCCTACCCAGCCCCCACCGGGGT
>CAVSQY010000002.1:0-288148 GCA_963730285.1 uncultured Actinomycetes bacterium
CGTTGAGCCCTTCGAGGGCCATGGCCAGTTGATCCTGCAGCGAAGAGAAGGTGGCGACATCAGGCGGCTTGTCGGAGTCGAGATCCTCAACCAGGTCACCAAGCGTCCCATCGTCGTCCTCCCCGACCGGTGTCTCCAAGGACACGGTGTCGAGGGCAATTCGCTGCAGCTCGAGAACACGAGAAGGCTCGAGGTCGAGATCCTCGGCCAGCTCATCGATACTCGGGGCGCGACCCATCGTCTGGGTCATCTCACGTTGGGCTCTGGTCAGTTTGTTGACCGCATCAAGGACGTGGATCGGCATCCTGATAGTCCGACCCTGATCTGCGATGGCACGTGAGATCGCCTGTCGAATCCACCAGGTCGCATAAGTCGAGAACTTGAAGCCCCTCCGATAGTCGAAACGCTCGACTGCGCGCATCAGGCCGACATTGCCCTCCTGGATCAGGTCGAGCAGGGCCATGCCTCGACCGACATATCGGCGTGCCAGCGCGACCACCAGCCTGAGATTGGACTGCACCAGCTGGTCGTGGGCCGCGTCCCCCATGTCGATCTCATGCCGAAGGAAGGAGCGATCCTCATCGTTGAGGCCCTTGTCGTCCTCCAGACGGGAGAGCGCCCTCAGGCCGGCCTCCATCTGCATTGCCAGCTCGACCTCTTGCTGGCTGGTGAGGAGCGGGTAGCGCCCGATCTCATTCAGGTAGAGCCGCACCGGGTCAGAGACCGAGATCTGGCTCACCTCGACGAACTCCTCGGTGACGCCAGGGCCTTCTTCGGTGAGGCGCATCCCCTGTGAGCGGAGGGCATCCGCCACCTTCTCGAATGCCTCCCCCGATGCCTCGGCGTCCTCGAGCTCCTGTTGAACCTCGGCCATGGTCAGGAAGCCGCGATGGCGTCCTCGCTTCACCAGATTGGCGATGACCGGGTTGAGCTTCTCGTTCACGATTCCGCCAGGGACCTCTTTTCTCTCTGTAAAGCTATCAAGCGCCGGAGGCTGTCGGAATGGGTTTGGCTGCCGGGCTCCATCGCGGCGAGGTCCCTCTGCAGGCTATCGATCTGCCGATCCAGCCTCCGCTCACTGATCCTCCCCATGATCTCCTCTCCCGAAGGCGGTCGATCTTCCATGGACAACGAGCGGAGAAGGCCACTCGCATCGGACTCCGGACCTGCCTCTTGATCCCGGCTCGGGCCGAAATCCGTGCTCAGAGCCGCAAACGCAGCAGCCAGCCTGTCGTCGGTGAAATCGTCCTCGCTCACCTCGCCCATCCGACCCGGGTTCGCGATCAGAAACCGGAGCAGCTCGGACTCCATCCGATCCAGTGGGCGCTGGCTCGTGGCCGCCGAAGGTCGGGAGCGACGTGTTCCTCCAACCGCACGCTGTGCTTCCTCGAGATCCACACCTATGAGCCGAGCCACGAATCGGGTGTACTCACGTCTCGCGATCTCGTCGCCGACCCGACGAACCTGCTCCGCTGCAGCATGGAGAGCTCGGGCCTTCCCTTCAGGGCCACTCAGGTCGTGGCGGGAGACCTCATGCTCGATTCTCCGCTCCAGCAGCGGCCTGGCAGCGCGAACCGACTCAACCAGCTCGTCGGTTCTCCCCTCCTGCACCAGATCGGCGGGATCCAGGCCGTCGGGCATTGCAGCCACCCGGAGGTCGAGGTCGAGCCGAAATGGTGACTCGAGCTCGTCTCCGCGCAGGGCCGCCTTGGAGCCGGCCTCGTCGGAGTCGAAGGCGAGGACGACCCGATCGCCAAAACGCCGCAACAGGTCGAAGTGACCGTCACCCAGGGCGGTGCCACAGGTGGCAACCGCAGTCTTCACCCCCGCCATGTGCATGGCGATGACGTCGGTGTAGCCCTCCACCACCACCGCGGGCGCATCGTCGCTGATCTCACGGCGCGCCCGATCGAGGCCGAAGAGGACATTGGCCTTGTGGTAAATCTGTGAGTCCGCCGAGTTCACGTATTTGGCATCGGGGTTGTTTGTCTCGTCGCGGCCGATCTCCCCGATCTTGCGCGCACCGAACCCGACAGGATCTCCCCGCAGATCGTGGATGGGGAACATGAGACGTCCTCGAAACACGTCATAGAGACCGTGTCGGCCACGACGGGACAGACCGGCGTCGACAAGGACTCGGTCCGGAACGCCACCGGCCCGCAGCTCCTTGGTCAACGTGTCCCAGTCAGTGCCTGCGAAGCCGAGATTCCACTCGTCGATGGTGGCGACGTCGTAGCCCCGGCCACGCAGGTAGGCGCGAGCGGGGCCCGCCTCCGCCGATTTCTTCAGCCGGGTCTGATAGACGTCGATTGCCCGCCGTATCGCCTCCACGGCGGCACCGCGCCGACCACGTCTCTTCGCCTCGACCGGATCTGCCACCAGAGTGACACCCGCCTTGCGGGCCAGCATCTCGAGCGCATCACCGAAGTCCACACCCTGGGTCTCCTGGATGAAGGTGAAGACGTCGCCCCCTTTGCCGCATCCGAAGCAGTGGTACAGGCCACGAGCCCGATCGATCGACATCGAGGGGGTCTTCTCCTCGTGGAATGGGCACACCGCAACGAAGCTCCTCCCCGACCGCTTCACTTTCGTGACCTCTGATATCAGATCGACGAGATCTGTGGACTCTCGAACCCGATCGATGTCTGCTCGTTCTGCCATCGCCAACCGATCATATGTTGGGATGGCCGATCTTCAGGCAGAAGTAGCCACGAAGTCGAGGGTGATCACTACCTCGTCGCTGACGTTGGCGACTCCGGGAGCGTTCGGGATGCCTATCGCATAGTCGTTGCGGAGGACTGTGGCCGTTGCCGTCCCGTCCAGTGTCGACTCGTCGGTCAAGGTGGCGGTGACCTCGAATGTCGCCGGGCTCGTGGTTCCCTTGATGGTGAGATCGCCACTGATGGTGAAGGTCCTCTCCTCCCCCACCGTGGCGGTCCCGGAGAGGCCGTCGACCGAGGTGACGTCGAAGGTGATGAACTCGAACTCGTCTGAGGAGGAGTTGAGGATGATTGGGGTCCGGATCGCACGGTCTCTATTCGCGGAGTCGGTCTGGAGGGTCCGGGCGTTGATCAGGATCTGTGAGAATTCGACCGTCGAGAGGTCCTCGGGCTCGAACTGGAGCTGGCCTGCCAGTTCCGATGTGCTCCCGGTCGCCGTTTGGGGGTTTCCCCTCAAGACCTCATCGATCTGGAAGGAGGCGACAGACCTGGCGGGATCGATCACGAAGACAGAGGCGTCAGAGGAGTCGGCACCCGAGGTCGTCGTGGAGCCAGCCGCGATCGTCGGTGTGGTGAGGTCGGTGGAAGGCTCACCCGATCCGCCGGCAAAGTACAGGTAGGCGAACGCGGCCACACCCACCAGGGCGACGGCGAGCAACGCCCAGAGGAGTCGTCTGGCCCATGTCATTGCTCGAAAGTCTCCGAATCAGATGTCAACACGGGGTAAGCATCAGGTCAGCTTCTCAGTGAGATAAGCGACCAGGGAATCCATCGACACCCGGACCTGGGCCATCGTGTCACGATCTCTGACGGTGACCGCGTGATCGTCCAAGGTGTCGAAGTCGACGGTCACCGCATACGGAGTCCCTATCTCGTCCTGTCGCCGATAACGGCGCCCGATCGATTGGGTGACGTCCATCTCGACCATCCATCGCCGGCGCAGCTCCTTGGCCACCCGATCAGCAGGCTCGATCAGCTCGGGCTTCTTCGACAGGGGCAGGACCGCCACCTTGTAGGGGGCGAGGCGATGATGGAGCTTCAAGACGATCCGCTCCTCGTCGTTGACCGTCTCTTCGTGATAGGCGTCGATCAGGAAGGCGAAAGTGGTCCGGGTGGCGCCTGCCGCCGGCTCGATCACGTACGGATAGAACCGCTCGTTCGACTCTTGGTCGAAGTAACGGAGGTCCTGTCCCGAGTGCTCCGAATGGGCCCTCAGGTCGAAGTCGGTCCGGTTGGCGATGCCCTCGAGCTCGTCCCAGTCCCAGGGGAACTGATACTCGACGTCCACGGTCCCCGCCGAGTAATGGCTCAGCTCGTCCTGGCCGTGGGCTCGGATCCTCAGATTCGACTCGGTCATACCCAAGTCCAGATACCACCCGAAGCGCCGATCCTTCCAGTACTCGAACCACTCACCGGCTTCTTCAGGGCGGACGAAGTACTCCATCTCCATCTGCTCGAACTCCCGAGTGCGAAAGACGAACTGGCCCGGAGTGATCTCGTTGCGAAACGACTTGCCCACCTGTGCGATCCCGAATGGGAGCTTGAGGCGGTTGGTCCGTCTGACGTTCTCGAAGTTGGTGAAGATGCCCTGGGCAGTCTCGGGACGCAGGTATATGAGGTTGTCCTCTTCTTCGACCGGCCCCATGTAGGTGCGAAACATCAGGTTGAAGTGCCTCGGCTCGGTGAACGTCCCCGACTTGCCGCAAGTGGGGCAGGTGTTGGGATCGTCGAGTTTGTCGAGGCGATGACGGGCATTGCAGTTCCGACACTCGACCAGCGGGTCAGTGAAAACCTCCTCGTGGCCCGAGGCCTGCCACACCTGGCGGGCCTGCAGGATGGCCGAGTCGATCCCGACGACATCGTCACGTTCCTGAACCATCGAGCGCCACCACGCCTCTTTGACATTCCGCAACAGCTCGACTCCGAGGGGCCCATAGTCGTAAGCACTTCGAATGCCCCCGTAGATCTCGGATGATTGGAAGACGAACCCGCGCTTCTTGGCCAGGTTCGAGATGGTGTCGAGTGTCGGCTCAGTCATGGCGAAGGGGCAACGGTGGCCTAGTTGGCGTCGCTAGTCAACCTGGGGAGCATCCAATGCGCCACCAAAACGCCGGTCACGCCCCTGATAGTCCACCACGGCATCGAGCAATGCATGGCGATCGAAGTCGGGCCAGAGAATCCCTGGAAAATAGAACTCGGCATAGGCCGACTGCCACAGCAAGAAGTTGGAGAGCCGATGCTCACCGGAGGATCGGATTATCAGGTCGACATCGGGCATGTCCGGTTGGTAGAGGTGGGCGGCGACCACAGACTCGTCGATGTCCTCGACGTCGAGAGCCCCAGCGGCCACCAGTGAAGAGATAGATCGCACTGCCTCGGCTATCTCCCGACGGCTGCCGTAATTGAAGGCGAAGACCAGCTTGAGTCGGTCGTTCCCCGCAGTCTTCTCCTCGGCCTCCGCCATGTGACGCCTGTTGTGATCCGGGATCCGGGGATCGTCCATGTCGCCGGCGAAGAGCATTCGGACACCTTGAGCGTGGAGATCGTCGCGGCGCCTCGTGAGCAGATCCTCGTTGAACCACATCAGGAACTCGACCTCCTCCTCCGCTCGCCCCCAATTCTCGGTCGAGAAGGTGAAGGCCGTTACCCACTCGATCCCGATCTCGAGGGCACCCTCGACTGTGTCGAATAGAGCCGTCTCTCCCGCCAGATGCCCGGCGGTCCTGGGCAGGCCCCGCGCATTGGCCCACCTGCCATTCCCATCGAGAATCAAACCGACATGGCGGGGTACATGGCTGGGATCGACACGGCTCAGGTCAAGTGTCACTCCATGACCGCCAGTGAGGACAACTTGCGATCGAGGTGGTATTCGACGAAACGACGGGCGATTCCCATGGCCTCACTCGAGAACTTCTCATCGGTGACCGGCATCTCGCCGAACTCGGCACCGGCCAGCGCAGCCAGATAGGCGGTGACCCCGTTGCGCAGCCGTACCGCTCCCTCGGTTCGACACGAGTCACAGATCGCGCCCCCTCCGGCAAAGGAGAACCGGTGCAGATCGTCGACCCGCCCACAGGAGGCGCAAACCAAGAGCGACGGTGCGACGCCGACCACATCTGCGAGCTTGAGTAGAAAGCTGGTGATGAAATCACTGCCCCGCTGACCGGTCTCCAAGGCCCTGAGGCCTCGATGGAGGAGAAGGAAGAGCCGCATCGATGATTCGTCCTCCTGAGCGACCGCATCGGCCGCCTCAACCATCGTCGCGGCCGCCATCACCGCGTCCAGATCTCCTCTGAGCCGCGGGAACGGCTCAATGACCGCCACTTGGGTGATGGTGTCGAGGTTTCGTCCCTCGTAGAGGACCAGATCGACGTGGGTGAAGGGCTCGAGCCGCCCGCCGAATCGGCTCTTGGTCTTGCGGATCCCCTTGGCCACCGTGCGGATCTTGCCGTTGTTAGGGCTGAGCAGCACCACGACGCGGTCGGCGTCCCCGAACGGGTAGGAGCGAAGGACGATGCCTTGATCGTGGCGGATGGCCATGGTTCGACCAGGCTAGAACCACCAGGTGGGCAAGCTCCGGCTTGATCGGACATGACGGCCCAAATGTCACTCTGCCTAGAGTCGGCTCATGAGCCCGCTCGCCGACGACGAGATCCAGACGTTCCTTCGGGATCACCCCGGTTGGGCACGAGAAGGCGAGGAGATCGTGCGCACGTTTGAATTCGCCGATTTCGTCGGATCTATCGGCTTCGTGACCCAGGTCTCCCTCCTGGCGGAAAAGGCCAACCACCACCCGGACCTCGACATCCGTTGGAACAAGGTCAGGGTCGCCCTCTCCACTCACTCCGAGGGCGGGTTGACCAACAAGGACACCGACCTGGCAGGAAAAATCGGCGCCTTGACCTGAGCCTCAGCCTCCTTCGAAACCCAGCCTGTCCAGGAGTTGGGGGCGACGTTGCCAGTCCGGCTCCACCTTCACATGCAGCTGCAGATTGACCCGCTCTCCGAAGATGGCCTCCAGGTCATGCCTGGCCTCGGTGCCGGCTGTAGCTAGCAGGGAGCCGCCCTTCCCGATGACGATCCCCTTCTGACTGTCGCGCTCCACGATGACATCTGCCGAGATGTCGATCAGGCCATCATCACGCTGGTCGATATCCTCAACCACCACGACCAAGGAGTGGGGCAGCTCCTCACGCAAACGATCGAGGAACTTCTCACGGATGATCTCTGCCGTGATGTGACTCTCGGGTTGGTCGGTGGTCATGCCCGCCGGGTAGTAGCGGGGCCCTTCGGGGAGATGCTCCACCAATTCGTCGACCAGCTCGGGTATGCCGGCGCCCTCTTTGGCCGACACCGGGAAATAGGAGCTGAAATCCCAGACCCCGGCGCGGGCCAACTGGTCGATCATCTGCGTCTTGTTGGCGGCATCTGACTTGTTGACCACCACGACGACGTTCGACCCCGCCTGTCGTAGCCTCTCGGCGATCAGTCGATCACCGGGCCCCACCGTGGCGGTGGCATCGATGACGAAGAGGACGGAGTCTGCATCACTCAGGGTCCCATAGACAAGTGAGTTGAGACGATTGCCCAGCTCGTTCCTCGGGCGGTGGAGGCCCGGTGTGTCCACCAGCACGATCTGATACGCGGGCTCACCCTCACCCGGGCCAGTGACCACGCCTCTTATCGCGTTGCGTGTGGTTTGGGGGCGCGTCGAGATGATGCTGACCTTGGAGCCGACCATGCGATTGACCAGGGTGGACTTGCCGACGTTGGGTCGGCCCACGACGGGGACGAAGCCCGATCTCATCCGGCCTCGGCCGACTCGCCCGTCTCGACCAGGTTCACGGTGACCTCGGCCACCCTACGACCCTGCATCCTGGTCACCGTCATGCTCAGAGGCCCGAGATTGAACTGCTCTCCTTCGTCAGGAACCCGTTCGGCGATCCCGAGCACCAGGCCTCCGACGGTGTCCCACTCCTCGTCGGGCAGCTCGACACCTGTGACATCCTCCAGCTCCGATACGGCCAGCCGGGCGTCCACATCCCAACCACCGTCACGTCGCGCCGTGAGGAATGTCTCGTCTTCATCGGTCTCGTCTGCGATTTCGCCCACTAGTTCCTCGAGGAGGTCCTCGATGGTGACCAGTCCTGCAACCTCTCCATACTCATCGACCACCACCATCTGGTGGACATGGCCGGCCTGCATCTCGCCGAGGAGCACGGACGCCAGTTTTGTCTCGGGGATGAACTCGACGGGGCGCATCACCTGAGCCACACTGAGGTCGTGCTCGCCATGGCTGAGCATCGGTAGCAGGTCTTTGACGATCACCATGCCCACGACGTCTCCGTCACTGACCACGGGTATCCGCGAGAAACCCTCCTCGGTGGTTATCGCAACCACCTCGCTCAGGTTTGCATTCACGGGCACCATCACCATGTCGGGGCGGGGGGTCATCACCTCGCGCACCATCGTCTCACCGAACTCCAGCACCGAGTGAATCATCTCCCTCTCGTGCTCGACCTCCTCCGGGATGGGCTCGTCCTCTGACTCCGCATCGCCATTGCCCTCGGTCACCAGGTCGCTGGCCCATCCACCGACGCGCACCGCAGCAGACAACAAGCGACCCGATCGATAGGCAATGAGTCGGGGTCTGAGCCTCCCCAGTTGTCTCGGTGCCAGGTCCCCGACCACGAACACCACTGCGAACACGAGGACCCCGAATATCACTGCCGGGCCGAGGTCGGCGCCATGGGCCACCACGGCGGTTCCAAGCGCGGCGGCAATCACCAGCAGGGCCGAGCCGACCGCCGCCACCGGGGGGGTGATCACCTCCCGCTCATCGATCAGGCTTGCCACCCGCCGGGCACCCTTGACGTCTTCAGAGGCGTCACGGTGGGCGTCAGCCCTGGGGACACGGGAGATCGCCGACCCGGCGGCCCTGATCCAACCTGCCAGGGACAGGGCGACGACGGCTATGACCCATACAGCGATGGTCACCTCCTCTTCCTCCCAACGAGGGCCAGCAACTCCGCCTCGCGTCTTTCCATGCCCTCGGCTTCGTCGTCGGACTGGTGGTCATATCCGAGCAGGTGGAGAATTCCGTGGGTGACCATCAAGGCCATCTCGTCCTCGAATGGGACTTCGAATCTGGAGGCCTGGGCCTTGACGTAGGCGGGGGCCAGCACCACGTCACCAACCAGAAGCGGCGGCCCGTGTGGGTCGAAGTCTGGCACCAACCCGGGGGCGAGCTCCTCCACCGGGAAGGCCAGGACATCGGTAGGGCCAGTCCGGTTCAGGAATCGGGCGTTGTAGGCAGCCATCTCGTCTTCGTCCACCAGGAGAAGGGTCACCTCGGTGAGATCCGGGTACTTCTCCTCTGCGAGGATCAACTCTGCCAGTTTCTGCAGCTGTTCGAGATCGACCGGCTCGGCTTGCTCATCGGCCAGAAAGACGCTCACTGGCCGGCGCCGGGTTTTCGACTGGAGGGGTCGTCCATCAGGATCCGGGGAAGTTCGGGTAGGCGATCCGCTGATGGTAATGACCGACGAGGGACTCGAGGAAGGCCGCGCGGATCTGAGTCAACTCGCCCAGGGTCAGCGGCGATTCGGACAATTGCCCGTCGTTCATCTTCTCGTCGACCACACGGCTCACCACCTTCTCGATGGCGTCGGGTGTCGGCTCCTCGGTTTGGAACACGGCCCGGCAGGCCGCTTCCAGCGAGTCGGCCAGCATGACTATCGCCGACTCGGCGGTCCGAGGCTTGTGACCGACATGGCGGAAGTCGTCGGGGTTGACCGACTCGCCCTCCTCCGATCGAGCCTTCTCGTAGAAGAAGCGCATGATTCCGTCCCCGTGATGGCTCACGATCCCGGTGGCGACGTCGGACGGGATCTTGAAGCGCTTGGCCAGGGCGATGCCATCGCTGACATGGGATCGGATGACCTGTGCCGACTCCCTCGGTGTCATGAAGTCGTGTGGGTTCTGGATACCGAACTGGTTCTCGATGAACATCGTCGGGTTCTCCGTCTTGCCGATGTCGTGGTAGTAGGCCATGGCACGGGCCAGGAGGGCGTTCGCCCCTATGGCCCGAGCGGCGGCGTGTGCCAGCGTTCCCACCATCAGCGAGTGGTTGAAGCTGCCGAATGCCTTCTCCTGGAGCAGCTGCAGCGCCTCATGATTGCGGTCCGTGAGGTCGAGCAGACTCAGGCTGGTGGTGATATCGAAGGCCGACTCGAAGAACTGCAGGGCTGCCAGGCCGACCAAGGAGGCCACCGCCGAGATGCCGAAGGCCCAGGCCATCGAAGTGCCGATCACCACGAGCGGCACCGAAACCGGGTAGCCCAACACCTCGACCGGGACGTCAGTCGGTACCGAATGGAAGAACCATGAGGTTGCGCCGGCGGTCACCGCGGCCGTGAAAGAGGAGTAGACAACCGCGGTACGAAATGCGCCGCGGCTGCTCACAGCGCTTACGAATGGTATCGGCGCCATCGTGGCCAGCGCGCCATACACAGCTATCCCAGCGTCCACGGCACCCACCGCCGACAGCACACCGA
Organism: uncultured Actinomycetes bacterium; assembly: GCA_963730285.1. Lineage (GTDB taxonomy): Bacteria > Actinomycetota > Acidimicrobiia > Spongiisociales > ZC4RG35 > JARDZU01. The sequence goes on from CAVSQY010000002.1 coordinate 10,277, forward strand.
TGCAAAGGGCCATCAAGACGGCGATCCTCGAATCGAACAGGACGGCAGTGATGAAGCCAAAGGCGACAGCGGGAAGTATGTACCAGCTGGTGTCGCCTTGGAAGATCACGGTTGCCCTCACCGCACCGGCGGCAAGGACGATCAGTATGCCGAGTAGGGCGACCATCCGTGGCCTCGCCCAAAACTCCGGGCGGAAGCGGGACAGATACAGCCCGATGATCCCGACGAGGACCGCCAGGACCACGAGAAGGGCCCCCTGTTGAGTGTCGGCGATGCTGCCACTCGTAGCCTGGATGGCGTCGATGTCGAGCTGGGTGAATCGGTCTCCGGCCGAGACGATCTTCTGGTTCTCGTCGTAGGGGACGACGACGTCCCCTACCTCGTTGGCGCGCGCCGTGCGCTCCAACTCCGTTGCCGGCTCGTCGACCACCCTATTGGGCTGCAGATAGGCGGCCACCACGTCACCGGCGGCCTGGCCAGCTTCCGGATCGGTGCCCTCACCCTCGTAGAACACCAACGGCGGAGTGGTTCCCTGCTGGGCTCTCACCTGTGGGAGGTTCTCCGAAGTGACCCCTGTCCCGAACTCGCTGTAGATGCGATCGAGGGTGGCGTTGCGAACTGTGTCGAGATGACTGGGGAGGCCGAGCGCCTCTCTGGTGATGTCCTCAGTGGCGGCACGGGCCAGGACGTCCACGGTTCCGGCGGGGAGTGGGTTGGTCGCCGTGATCTCGGTTGCGACTTGGTCGGTGGGAGTGGAGTTCGGGGTGAATCCAACCGGGTCGGCCACACAGTCGTCCCCGGCGCCACACTCCAATTGCTGCTGCCCATTGGCGGTTCCCAATGTGAATGAGTTGGGAACCGCATCGTCACCCGTCATGACCGTCACCACGATGTCACCCGGCGCGATGTCCGCCGTCCACGTACCGTCGGGAGTCGACTCCGCTTCTACCTGGACACCGTTGGAGGACACGACAACCCCGATGCCTGCATGCGGGGTGTCGGTGTATTGGCCCTCCGACTCGGTCTGGTAACCAGGCACACCGTCGACGTCGAGGAACACGAGACCGTTGACATGCGCCATCTCCGTGTCAACCACCTCAGGTGTGGACGTCGAGCTGTCTTGAGGGGGCTCGCTGGTGGTGGTCGTCGCTGGGATCGTCGTGGAAGTCGTTGTCGGGTTGGCCACAGGGCCGGCCACGGACTCGGCAACGAGGTCGAACAGGTCGTTTACCTGCGTCTCCACTTGGGTCTGCACCTCCGTGTTGGTACGAAGGATCGAGTCGACCCCATCCCGCGCCACCTGTCGCTCCTCATCGGTTGCGACCGTGTCCACCACCTCGTCGGCCGTCTGAGCGAAGTAGTCGCGGTCAGCAACCTGGCCAACGGCGAGGTTGTCGAACTCGCGTGAACCCGAGCCGATTGAGAGAACCCCCCAGGCGGCGACGACCGTTGCGAGGAAGGTGGCGACCCGGATGACGGTGGGCCTCGGCATCATTCACCCTTGTTCTCGAAGCGGGCGTAGGCCTCGACGATGGAGGCCACGATGCGATGTCGCACCACATCGCGCGCGCTGAGCTCGACGAAAGAGACACCGGGTATGTCGGTCAGGATCTTGCGGACCACGGAGAGCCCGGAGCTGCGGTTGTCCGGGAGGTCGGTCTGCGTGATGTCCCCGGTGATGATCATCTTGGAATTGAAGCCGAGACGGGTCAGGAACATCTTCATTTGCTCCGGCGTCGCGTTTTGGGCTTCGTCGAGGATGACGCAGGCATCGTTGAGTGTCCTTCCACGCATGTAAGCGAGCGGAGCTATCTCGATAGTTCCCCGCTCCACCAGCGACGCTGTCTCCTCAGGCCCCAGCATGTCCCAAAGGGCGTCATAGAGGGGTCTCAAATAGGGATCGACCTTTGCCGCCAGGTCGCCGGGAAGGAACCCGAGCCGCTCCCCCGCTTCGACCGCCGGCCGGGTCAGGATGATCCGGCGCACGGTCCCGCTGACCAGGCTGTCGACGGCGGCCGCCATGGCCAGGTAGGTCTTGCCGGTTCCAGCCGGCCCGATGCCGAAGGTGAGAGTGTTCTCCCTGATCGCTTCCATGTAGCGGTGCTGGCCATGAGTCTTTGGCCTGATCATGCGGCCGCGGCCCACCGGGATGCCATCGGAGAGGATTCCCGACGGGCTGGGGACATCGTCTATGACCATCTTGACCACCTCGGAGACCCGTGAGGCGTCGAGGGATTGGCCCTCTTGAACAAGGATGAGGAGCTCTTCGAGGACGGTGCGTGCCAACTCGACTTCGCCGTCGGCGCCCTTGATGGCGATCTCGTCACCGCGCGCGACAAAACGCACCTCCGGGAAGTGCGATTCGACCTGTCGAAGGTGCCGGTCGGCCTCCCCAAGCAAATCCAACATCAGATGATGACTGGGGACGCGTAAACGCGATTCGATGTGATCAGCGGATAGCAAGAGAGACGCCCTGTCTGTGACGTCAGTCACATTCTAGTGGTCTGCTGGCCTAGGGATTAAGAATTCTCGTTGGCGGGCGTGGCCACCGAAGACCCGAGAAGCGATGCGATGACGGCCTTGTCCGAGTCACGGACCTCGTCGGGACTCCCCTCCCGGCGCAAGAATTGGATCGCGGCCAGGTATCTCTCCACGAGGTCGTCCTCATCTGTCTCGGCCAGTGCACCCAAATCGATGAGGGCAGTCTGGTCGGCATAGAAGAGAGGCAGCAGATCCACGGGGGGGACGTTGTAGACCTCGGCAAGCCGCACCAGCCTTTGCACGCTGAGTGAGCGCTCACCCCGCTCATAGGCCCCCACGACAGACGCTTTGAACTCGCCCTCGGTGTGTGTCTCCACTTCGCCCAAGGACCACCCGCGCTGACGACGCGCAGTACGCAACCGCACGCCCAAGGTGACGCTGAATTTGTCCGCCAAGAAGTTGGCCTCCCTAGAGCCCGGAATCATGCTAATTGTCCCTTACACATCTTTCCAGCATCAGATCATTCGCGCCACGGCGACGATGGCGGCGGTTTCCACGCGGAGAGTCGTGTCTCCCAACCCGAATCGCATGGCCTCGGCGGGGACCTCATCTGGAGCCCATCCACCCTCCGGCCCCACCACCAGGGTGCGAACCTGTGGGATATCCCGATCACCGGAAGGATCACACACGGCGTAGGGCGTCACCAGGTCATCCAGCCTCGTCTTGCCGCCAGGCAGTCGCATCGACCACGAGCCCCGCGACTGCTCCAGTGCGGACACTGACCACGCCCTCGTCTTGTGCGCCGGGGGGAACCGCCCCTGGGAGTAGGCGCTGTCGAGCCATCGAAGCTCCGCCACACCCAACTCGGCCAGCTTCTCAACCATGAATCGCAGCCTGTCGCGGGCAGTGGGCGGCGCCGTCACTACAACGAGGTCGGAAGGGGGCACGACCCAGGACTCCTCGCCCCGGACAACAAGGCCGGGGGCGTAGATGCCCGAGCCTCTGTCACCGACGCCATTGGTGTACGAGACGGGATCACCTTTGGCAAGACGTAGAACACGCTCCACGTGGTCTCTTTGAGCTTTGGTTATCTCCAGCCGATCCCCGGCCCACGGCCCATCGATCAGGAGGTGAGGGATGTGGCCCACACTCAGCCAGCCGAGGCAGGGCGGTCGACCCGCTCCCCTCGAAGCTCCGCCCACTCCCTCAGTAGGTCGGCTTCCTCTGGAGACAGCCGGTCGGGAACCCTCACTGCCACGACCACGTGCAGATCGCCACGCGCTCGCCGGCCCAGCCTGGTCACGCCACGTCCGGGGAGCCTGAACACGGCGCCCGGCTGGGTTCCAGGTGGGATCTCGAGCTCCTCGACGCCACCGCCCAACAGCGGAACGTCGATCCTGGTCCCGAGACTGGCCTCGGCGATCCCGACGGAGGTGTGAAGGATCAAGTCCGACTCTCTTCGCTCGAACAGATCATGGGGCGAAACGACGATCTCCACGTATAGGTCACCAGGAGGGCCGCTACGACCACCCGACTCGCCTCGCCCCGAGAGGCGAAGCCTGGTACCCGACGACACACCGGGAGGAACCTCCACCATGATCGAGGTGTCCTCCTCTACCGATCCAGCCCCACGGCACCGCTGGCACGGGTCGGTGATGATCATCCCCCCACCGTGACACGTCGGACATGGCCCCACGGTCATCATGGTGCCGAATAGTGATCTCCGCGCCATCCGGACCGAGCCCGAACCGCCGCAATCGGGGCACGTGGTCCGCCCGCCATCTCCCTCGGATCCAGAGCCGGCACACACCGGACATGTGACCTGTGCCCGAAAACTGATCTCGACCTCGGTGCCAAAGGCTGCTCCCTCGAGGTCGACCTGTGTCGAGACCAACACGTCCCGTCCCCGGGCCGGCCTCGAGCCGCCCGAGCCAAAAACCGACCCTTCGCCGAATACAGAGCGGAGGAGGTCGTCGAACCCACCGAATCCCGATAACAAGTCCGATAGGTCGAGCGTGTCTCCCCTGTCATAGCGTCTCCGGCGCTCGGGGTCCGACAACACCTCGTATGCCTCGGCCGCTTCCCGGAAACGCCCCGCGGACGACGGGTCCTCCGGGTTGGAGTCGGGGTGTGTCTCTCGTGCAAGACGGCGGAACGCCTTCTTGATGTCGTCGGTGGAAGCATCCCGGCCCACACCCAGGACCTTGTAGTAGTCCTTGGCCATTTCAGTCTTGCTCGGACCCGATCCGGTCCTCGAGCTCTCGGGAGACTTCCTCGACCGCGGAGATGACCCGCTTGTAATTCATCCTCATCGGGCCGATGACGCCGACTGAGCCACCGACCGACCCGACCTCGTAGCCTTTCGACACGACCGCAAGGTCGAGATCTGTGAGCGGCAATTCCGAGCCGATCTGAATCGAGGTGCCCGAAGCGCCGGCGAGCAACTTCATCACCTCGGCCTCCCGTTCCATCACCTCCAGGATTCGCTGCACCGCGGTCAGGTCGTCCCACATGGAGGTGAAACGCTGTGTGCCGCCAATGAACACCTCGGTACCCACCGACGCAGCCAGGTGAAGGCCGTCCTTGAGTGTCAGAACGGCTTCACGAACCGGCTCTTCGAGCTCGGCGATCTCATCCTCAGGGAAGATCAGGTCTCCGCCCAGATCCGTGCCGATGACCCCCTGGCTGACCAGCCGCCTGGCGTCCTCGAGCTCGTTCGGCGTCACCGGGACCCGAACCCGGGCCCTCTGTTGGAGGACCCGACCAGCTTCGGTGATGACGATCAGGAGTATTTGATCGCCGGTGACCTGGACGCTGTGCAGCGACCTGACCACGTCACCCGACCAGCCCGGTGCCACGACGACCGAGGGGAGATCGGTCACTTCGGACAGAAGCTCGGAAGTCGCCTTCAGGAGTTTCGACAACTCGAGGTGCACCTCGCCGAATGCCGAGCTGATCTTCGCCTGGGTCGCCAATCTCAGCCTTCCCGGGCCCAGGTGATCGACGTAGTAGCGATAGGCGGTCGCGGTGGGAATTCGCCCTGCAGACGTGTGAGGCTGGATCAGGTAACCCTCTTGCTCCAGAACGGCGAGATCGTTTCTCACGGTGGCGGCCGACACATTGAGATGTGCGCGCTCCAGCACGGCGCGGGAGCTCACCGGCTCGCCGGTGCGTATGTGCTCCTCGACGAGCGCCCTCAATATCTCTTCTCTGCGGTCTTCCAGCATGACAACCTCTCCCCTACAGGTTATTCCGCCTTGGGGGCACTCCCCTCCCCAGCGGGGTCTACCAGGCCGACCACCGCCCTGAGCACCTCATCGGTCAGGAGTGGCCTGATTATGACCAGTCTCTCGTCCCACACCTCAATCACCCTCTCGCGCAACAGCATCTCCCCTTCGCGCGACTGGAGGAGAGCCGCCGTGCCCGGACCGAGGGAGACTCCCTGTGAACGTCTAAGGCCGACAAACAGGCGGTCCAACTCGCTGTCCCAGCCTTCCAATCTCTCCTCGCCGGCGGTGGGCCTGTTGCCCGACTCGACCCTGTCGATGTATGCCTCGGCCCTCCTCACGTTGTGTGATCGGACGCCATCCCGGAATCGATGCGAGCCGTTTCCGTACGCCTCGTACTCGCCTTGCGCCCACACCGTGAGGTTGTACCGACACGCCATACCCGGGCGTGCCCAGTTGGAGACCTCATAACGCCCGAGCCCGGAGGCTCCCAGAACCTGATCCGCCAACTCGTACCGATCTGCCTGTGTATCGGGGTCAGGGGCCGGTGCCCCGGCCCGGACCATCCGGTGGAGAGGGGTTCCCGGCTCAACCGTCAACGCGTAACAGGAGACATGATCGGGCTCGGTGGCGAGCCCGTGTTCGAGACTCTCCTCCCAAGACTCATTGGACTCGCCTGGAGCCCCATAGATCAGGTCGAGTGAGAAGTTTTCGAATCCGGCGTTACGGGCCGCCGCGGCTGATCGCCGGATGTCGTCTGCAACGTGGCGGCGGCCGAGACCTGCCAGGACACCCGGGTCGAAGCTCTGAGCACCGAACGAGACCCGGTTGAAACCGACCGAGCGCAGCTCTCGCGCCAAATCGGTGCTGAAGTCCTCGGGGTTGGCCTCGAGGCTGATCTCAGCCGACCCGGCGATGCCGTGACGGTTCTCCAGCGCCTCGAGCAGTCGCCCGAGCATCAAAGGCTCGACATGGCTGGGGGTCCCGCCCCCGAAGTAGACCGCACCCAGGGGAGCCCAGGGCTCGGACATCCCGATCTCGGTGGTTACGGCTGAGACATACCTCTCTGCCAGCTCGTCACGGCCGGCCACCACCGCAAAGTCGCAATAGGGGCAAATTGCACTGCAAAAGGGGATGTGGACGTACGCGCTGGGCGAGCCTGTGCGATCTTGCTCGCCGGGATCGGACGTCATCCGTCGTCTTCGACGCGGAGTGCAGCGACGAATGCCTCCTGGGGGACTTCCACCGAGCCCACCATCTTCATGCGCTTCTTGCCCTCTTTTTGCTTCTGAAGGAGCTTCTTCTTCCGGCTCACATCACCGCCGTAGCATTTGGCGGTCACGTCCTTCCTCTTGGCGCGCACCGTCTCCCTGCTGATGATGCGCCCCCCAATAGCGGCCTGGATGGGGACATCGAACATCTGACGCGGAATGAGATTTCGCAACCGGCCGGTCATCATCTTTCCGTAGTCCTGCGCACGGTCCCGATGGACGATGGCCGAAAAGGCGTCAACCGCCTGCCCGTTGAGAAGGATGTCCACTTTGACCAGGTCGGCTTCCCGGTATCCGGCCGGCTCGTAGTCGAGCGAGGCATAGCCCTTGGTTCTGGACTTGAGCAGGTCGAAGAAGTCGAAGACGATCTCCCCCAGTGGAACCTGGTAGTCGAGCTCGACTCGCTCCGGGCCCAGATAGCTCATGTTGCCCATCTCGCCCCGCTTCGAAGTGACGAGCTCCATGATCGGCCCGACGTACTCCGATGGAGCCAGGATCATCGCCCGGACGTAGGGCTCGGTGATTCCGCTCCGCTCACCCGGGTCGGGAAGATCCTGTGGTGACTTGATCTCGATCTCTGAACCGTCCGGCATGGTGACTCGATAGGCCACCGACGGGGCGGTCGCCACGAGATCGAGGTCGTACTCGCGCTCCAGACGCTCCCGGACGATCTCCATGTGCAGCAAACCCAAGAAGCCGACGCGGAACCCGAATCCGAGGGCACGGCTGGTCTCCGGCTCCCATTGGAGCGAAGCGTCGCTCAGCTTCAGCTTCTCCAGCGCTTCCCGCAGCCGCTCGAAATCGTCACCGTCGGTGGGGAACAGCCCGGAGAACACCATCGGCTTTGGCTCGGAATAGCCCGGCAGTGCCTGGGAGGCCGGCCGGGCGGAGTTGGTGACCGTGTCACCGACCTTTATCCGATCGATCTCCTTGACCCCGGTGATCAGGTAACCGACTTCCCCCGGCCCGAGCTTGCCTACCTCCTTCGCCGCAGGTGTGAGGACTCCGATCTCCGTGGCATCGTGGGTCTCGCCTGTCGCCATGAACCTCAGGCGGTCTCCCGCCCTCAGCGTCCCATCCATGATGCGGAGATAGCAGACGACCCCCCTGTAGGCGTCGTAGTAGGAGTCGAATACGAGGGCTCTCAGCTCTTGGTCAGGGTTCCCCTTCGGCGCCGGGACCGCTTCGACCAACCTCTGCAGCAGCTGATCGAGGCCGTCGCCGGTCTTGGCCGAAATGCGGAGGATGTCGTCGGCAGAGCCGCCGATCACGTTGGTTATCTCGGCGGCAACACGATCCGGCTCGGCCGCGGGCAGATCGATCTTGTTTATCGCGGGTATCACCTCCAGACCCGCATCCACCGCCAGATAGGCGTTCGCCATGGTCTGGGCCTGCACTCCCTGAGCGGCATCGACGAGCAGGAGCGCTCCCTCACACGCCGCCAGGGAGCGCGAGACCTCATAGGAGAAGTCGACGTGACCGGGTGTGTCGATCAGGTTGAGCACATAGGTCTCGCCGTCGGGCGCTCGATGGTCGAGACGAACCGTCTGGGCCTTGATTGTGATCCCGCGCTCACGTTCGAGATCCATGGTGTCCAAAACTTGTTCGCGCATCTCACGCGAGGTCACCGCCCCGGTCCGCTCGAGGAGGCGATCGGCCAGAGTCGACTTCCCATGGTCGATGTGGGCGATTATCGAAAAATTGCGAATGCGCGTTTGATCAGTCACGGGTGAGGGGGAGGGGAGGCCATTGTACCTTCCATTGGGCCGCTGCTACTCTGCCGCCCGGAGCGGGCCCGAAATGGACCGTCCCGATTCCCCGACCGTACGAGTGTCTTTCAACCATGGCCAACATCAAGTCACAGATCAAGAGAAACCGACAGAACGAAGTTCGGCGTGTCCGCAACAAGTCGGTCAGCAGCAGTCTCAAAACGACCACACGGAAGATCGATCAGGCCGTGGCTGCCGGCGAGTCAACCGATGAGTTGTTCCGGGAGGCGCAGTCGAAGATCGACACGGCTGTCTCAAAGGGCGTCCTCCACAAGCGAACCGCAGCGCGCAAGAAAGCCCGCCTCGCCAAGAGGGTCAACGGCTGAGAGCCGCCGGGCTCCCGCCGGGAGCTAGCCATACCAACGGCAAAGGGCGACCGTAAGACGTTCGAGAGTCACCCGATGCATCTCCTCCGGCTGTGACTTGATCACCCGATCGGCTCTCACCAGCGCCTCCTGCGCCCTCCGCAATGAGGACTCTCGAACCCTGCCCCGCTGACTCCAGGCCCGTGAGACTGCCCGATCTCCCGGCCTGGCTCCCATCCACTCCCCGAGCGACGCTTGATCCGGCGCTGCTGCGGCAAGAGACCGCTTCTTCAGGTCGCTCTCCACCGATGCCAGAAAGACCAAAGGGTGGCCATGAACCAAGAAATCGGAGAGACGTCGCAACGCCTCGCCCACGTCACCTTTGGATATGGCGTCCGTGATCATGAAGGTGGGCTCGTCGGGGCGATTCTTGAATCGCTCGAGGATCAGCTCCTTGGTGATCTTGACCGATGTCTCCTCGAGCTGGTCCAACGCCTGGCCCATAGAGGCAGTATCGGTGCCAAAACGTTGGATCAAGGCCTCCCCCGCGCCCTTCTCCAAGACCAAGCCCCGGTCCCGAACTTCGGCCTCGAGCCACTGGGTCGCCTGGCGGTCCCTCATCTTCTGAATCGACACTGTCGAGCCGAACTCCTTGACCACAGACGACATCGCCCTGGGAATCGCTCCCGCAGCCACCAGGACGATCTCGATACCGGACAAGTCGGCGCCCCTTATCAGCCCTTCGATCAACCTCCCCTCGGCGGCCTGCAGATTCTGGGCGTCGACCATCTCCAATCCTTGGGTGTCCCCGAACAATGATCCCGACTGAAGCATCGGTATGACGGGCTCCAATTCGACCCTGAGTGCCCCGTCGCCTTCTTCCCCGGCCCCACGGCCCGGGACATCGATCCGGGTCACCTGGTCACGGGTCAGACCGGCGTTGGCGAAGTGAGCGGCTGCCGTGTCCAGCATCTGCTGGCGCTCTCCGGGGCCGGCGCTCGAAGGCGATGTGATCAGGATCAGTGGCACGTCGATGACGGTAACCGGGGGAAGGGACACCGGCCCCGACTGTTGTCAGCGAAGCTCAAACCGCCCTTCCGAAGAGACGGGCCAGGTCACAGGCAACCGCAACATCGTGGACGCGCATGATGTCGGCCCGATGCTCCAAGGCGAGCGACATGTAGGCAACGACACGATGGAAGTCTCGCTTTCTGGGGATGGGGATGAGTAGCGGCTTTCCCAGCCGGCGCAACGATGCTGAACCTGCGATCACCTCGAGTTGCAGACCCGTGTAGCTCTCGTAGTCGCCTCGGTAGTTGAGTGCAATGCCGGGATCGACGATCACATTCTCAATTCCGATGGCGGCGAGATCATCCAATAGCAGGGCAAATCGCTCAGCCGTGTGCTCTGCCTTGTCGGGCCTGACCTCCACCTCACCCACCGAGTGGGGGTTCTGTCCCTCGACGTGGACGGCAATCACGGCCACTCCTCTAGTGGCGATCAGGTCTCTCATGTCCTCGTCACCGAGCCCGCCGGTGTCGTTGACGATTACGGCGCCGGAATCGACGGCGGCCTCGGCTACCTCGGGCTTCCAGGTGTCGATCGCCACCAGGTGCCCCTCGGACACCAAGCCCTCGATGACGGGCACCACGCGAGATATCTCGTCCATGGCGCCCAATGTCTCGGCCTCGAAGTGAGAGGACTGGCCGCCAATGTCGATCAGGGTCGCTCCCCACTTCCGGTAGCGATCCGCCATGAGCAAGGCTTCGTCTGTGGTTCGCGCCACGGTGTGCAGGTTGTGTGACTCTGGGGAGACGTTGATCACTCCCATGACGTGGGTCACCTCACCGAGTGGGAGCCGACGCTCTCCGAGATCGAGCCATTTGGCCATCCCAGGATTTTCCCACTCCCCGCGCTGCTTCTCCACTTCAGCCGGTGGCCAGGTCGACAATCACGTCACCCGACTCGTCGGTCCTGACGATCGTGGCCCCGGATTCCTCGAAGAGATCGAGTACCCATTGGGCCGGGTGCCCGTAGTCATTGGGCCCAACTGAGATAACGGCCACATCGGCGCCAATCGACCGAAGCCAGGCCGCATCGGAGGTGGCGGCACCGTGGTGCGGGACTTTCAGGACGTCCGCCGTCAGGCCGGTCAACTCCGACTGCGCCACCTCACCTATGTCACCGGTGAGAAGCATGGTCCTGCGCTCTCCGCGGACTAGCAAGACGATGGACTGGTCGTTGGGGGCCGCATATCGACGCAGCGGGCCTTCGACGACGATCTCCAGCGACCCCAAGCGCAGCGTCTCCCCCGGCGTCGGGGTGCGGACGTCGACATGGTGCTCCCCGAGTTGGGTCCACAGCAGGACCGAGGCCTCGGTCTGATGCGGTGCCATGCTCCACCACGCCAGCGCAATCGGGATCCGATCGGGCAGAGCCGTCAGACCGAGCGCGTGATCGGCATCGCCATGCGTTGGAACCATCAGATCGAGACGACTCACCCCGTAGGACCTGACCTTCTCCAAGAGGAGCGCCGGATCGACGCCCCCGTCGACAAGAGCGAAATGCCCGGCTCCGCCCGAGAGGAGGATGGCATCACCCTGGCCCACATCCAGGACGACCACGCCCGAGTCGGGTGGCCGGTGCGGGGGCAGGGTCACCGCAAGGGCGATGGCCGCTGCTGCGACACATGCCACGAGACCGCGACGTCGGGGCAACCCCCGCCATGCCGAGCCGACGATTCCAGCAACCGCCAGGCCGGTCCATCCGATCTGTGGCCACACCGATGTGACACGGGCCATCCAGAGGACGACATCGGCCGCCCCCGCGGATACGGCGACCATTGGGCCGATTCCCATCACGCCTATCGCACCGGAGACGGTGGCCAGTGACACCAGCGGGGCAGCCACGACGTTGGTGAGAGGCGACAACAGCGGCACGCGGTGGAAGTAGATGAGGAGCAGCGGCGCCACCGCCAGCTGTGCTCCCGCTGTGACGGCGAGGGCACGCCATACGGCTCCCTCCACCGGCCATCGAGCTCCGACGATGACTCCGGCCGTGGCCGCCGCCGAAAGCTGGAACCCCGCATTCCCCGCCAGACCAGGGTCCAATGTCATCAACACGATCACTGCCAGTGACAGCACCTGCCACGCCTCCAATGCCAAACCCACGAGGCGCCCGATGAGGACGATGGCCGCCATGACACCCGCCCTCATGACCGATGGCTCGAACCCGGTGGCCGCAACGAATACCGGAAGCCCCAGCAGTCCGATGACGGCGCGTCGCCTTGGGCCAATGCCGAGGGGGCCTGAGATCACGAAGAGCAGGGCGAGGAAGAGGGCGACATTGGAGCCGCTGACTGCGGTGAAATGAGAGAGGCCTGCCCGCTTCATAGCATCTTGGTCCAATTGCTCGACGCCGCTCGTGTCCCCCACCAGGAACCCGGCGACGAGGCCACGCCCTCCTTCGAGCGGCGCCAGCCGTTCGTGGACCCTGGTCCTCAGAGCGTGGCCGGCAATGAGAAACGGCGAGCCGCTCCCGGAAGAGACCTCGAGGGATTCGACATCCAGCACGCCCCGGTATCTGATGCCCCGGGCCGACCCCGGTCGGCTCACTGCCCTCCCGCCGATGGCCACCCGGTCACCACGCGATGGCGTGAGACCTGTGGGAAGGTTGGCCAGCACTGGCCCACCATCGATCTCGATCATCGCCCACGGCCCAAACCGACCGTCGATGACATCCGAGATCATCACACCCTGACCGGCCCATTCCCCGTCGGCCAGGTCCGACAGAGGCGACGCCCAGGACACGGTGGACACGATCGCCAGCGCCAGGACCGTGGCCACGACCGGGTGTCTGAGAAAGGCGGTCAACACAACCGAAGCAAGGGCAAGCCAGGCAAAAACCGGGTGTGAGCCGAGCACTCCTGTGACCAAGACCACACCAGCGGCGGCGGCGACCCACGCTCGGGACGCTGGTGGGAGAATCTGTGACAACCGCGCGGTCAAGGGACCGAGATGAGGTCGCGAATGGCGGCCAGCTTCGCCTCCCCGATCCCGGGCACGTCGAGGAGATCCTCGACCGACTCGAAACGCCCACTCCCATCGCGGTAGGACACGATGCGCTGTGCCAGCACCGGTCCAACACCGGGCAACGCCTCCAACTCCGTCGCGCTGGCACGGTTCAACGAGATCAGGCCATCGTCGGCGGCGCGCGCTACCCCATCGGCGGCCGCCTCGAGGCCCGGGACATGAATGTGATCGCCCTCGCCGACTACTGCGGCCAGGTTGATCGTGTCCAAGCCGGCACCGCCCAAGGCGCCGCCGGCAGCCGCTATCGCTTCCGCCACGATGGCCCCCTCCGGCAACTCGACCACACCAGGGCTCGCCACCCAGCCCGAGACGTATACGCGGAGCCTCTGGCCGGCAAGAGTGGACGTAGGGAGTGAAGGCGGGGAGTCCGACGACGGCTCGGGAGCCCGCTTGGAGCCCATGACGATTCCCATCACCACCGCGATCAAGACCAACCCAACAGCCGTCGTCTGCGCCCTGCTCATCTCCCCACCCGAGCTCGCTCTGTCGACCCATTCAGGATCAATGACCTAACTACCAACCACAGGCCCCGTGTTGAATACCGCCGTTAGGGTCGGCACATGATCGAGACCTCCAGATTCCTGGTGAGCCCCGGCGAGCCGGCCCGGCTCGAAACCAGGGACCCTCACTCAAAGTCCGGGTTCGAGGGTGGCAAGAAGACTGGTAAGGCCGCTCTGGCCGCATCGAGAAAGCGGCTCGCCGACCTCCAGAACCGACTGTGGGCCCAATCCTCTCAGAGTCTCCTGGTCGTCCTCCAGGCGATCGACACCGGCGGAAAGGACGGGACGATCAAACATGTGTTCACCGGGGTGAACCCGCAGGGGGTCCATGTGCGCGGCTTCGGGGTTCCGTCGGAGCGGGAGCGAGCCCATGACTACCTGTGGCGAATCCATCGGGAGACCCCCGAGGACGGGGCGATCGCCATCTTCAACCGATCGCATTACGAGGACGTCCTCGTGGTCCGGGTGAAGGACCTCGTCCCTGAAGAGGTCTGGCGGCGCCGTTACCGGCACATCGCAGAGTTCGAGCGGATGTTGACCGATGAGGGCACGACAGTCGTCAAACTCTTCCTCCACATCTCAAAGGACGAGCAACGCGAGCGGCTCCAGGCAAGACTCGATGAACCGGACAAGCGATGGAAGTTTTCGAGGGGTGATCTGGACGACCGCCGGCTGTGGGATCGTTACACGGACGCTTTCGAGGAGGCCATTACTCGCACATCGACCGATTACGCACCCTGGTACGTAATTCCGGCCGACCGGAAGTGGTATCGCAACCTGGTCGTCTCCCAGATCCTGACCGAGACCTTGGACCGAATGGCGCCGACCTACCCCGAACCCGACCAGGATGTCGACATCCTGGTCGTTGAGTGATCAGATGAGGCGGGCGGTTGCCTCCCTGGCCTCAGACTCGAGGCCTATTCCGAGATAGGCGTCACGGTGACCGAGCCCGGCGAACCGGCCCCTCAGGTACTGCCAGACATAGCGAGCGAGGAATCGGGCAACGCCGAGCGAGCGCCACTGACGGACATGGACCAGCTCGTGCATGATCAGCGGCGCATTTGCCTCGTGAGGCCCAGCGAGGATCACCGGATCCACATAGACGGTGCCGATCAGAGTCATGGCCTGGATCCCCTTGCCCCATATGCGACGGAGCACGGCTGGAGCGGGTTTGACCTCGACGTCCTCGGGTTGGACCGGCGCGATGAGCTGACGAACTAAAACGATGTCGATACCGCTGCCTGCGAGAAGATCGGCGGCTTTCAACCCACTACTACGTTGACGAGGTTCGGCGGCCTGCTGATGACCCGCTCAACCACCGATCCGTCGATCCAACCCTGGACCTTGTCCAGGCCCAATGCGATCTTCTCCGCCTCATCCGAGGAGATGTCGGCGGACACCTCGACACGATCCCTGACCTTGCCATTGACCTGGACAACCATGGTGACCCGCTTCTGCACAACGAGTGCCGGGTCCCACTCGGGCCATGCCTCGGTGGCCAGCATCGAGGTGTGGCCTGTCCGCTCCCAAAGCTCGTGGGCAATGTGCGGCGCCATCGGCGAGAGGAGTTTGATCAGGGTCTCCGCCACCTGCTGGAAGGTCGCTCGATCTACGCCATTCCGGCTCGCCTCTATGAGACGATTGGTCAGGGTCATCAATGCCGGGACCGATGTGTTGAAGGAAAGTTCCTCGATGTCACCGGTCACCTTCTCGATGGTCCGGTGCATCTCTGCGATCAGCTCCGAGTCGGGACCAGTGCCGTCGGGCTCGGTCTCGATCACGACCCTCCACAGGCGATCGAGGAACCTCTTGGTCCCGGGCACACCGGCATCGTTCCACACCGCGTCGTCGGTGGGTGGCCCGACGAACAACTCGAACAGCCGGAGGGCGTCTGCTCCGTAGTCGTCGTAATAGACATCTGGTGGGACAACGTTTCCCTTCGACTTCGACATCTTGTGGCCGTCCCTCACCAACATGCCCTGGGTGAACATGCCCTCGAAGGGCTCCTCCACCGGGCTCAGGCCGATGTCATGGAGGAATCTGGTGATGAAACGTGCGTAGAGCAGGTGGAGGATGGCGTGCTCGACCCCGCCGATATATCGGTCCAGCGGCATCCAATATGCCGCCTTTTGGGGATCGAACACAGCATCTTCGTTATGGGGATCGGTGTAGCGCAGGAAGTACCACGACGAGTCGACGAAGGTATCCATGGTGTCTGTCTCGCGACGTGCGGGACCGCCACAGTCGGGGCAGGTGGTGTTGACGAATGAGTCCACCGCCGCCAGGGGGGACTTGCCCAATGGGGCATAATCCTCGACCTCGGGGAGCAACACCGGGAGCTGATCACGGGGAACCGGGACCAGACCGCACTCCTGACAGCTGACTATCGGGATCGGACAGCCCCAATATCTCTGGCGCGATATCAGCCAGTCTCGGAGGCGGTACTGGATGGTTCCTCGACCAATCCCCCGATCCTCCATCCACTCGATGATGCGCTCCTTCGCCTCGGCCTGTGCCAAACCGTCGAGGAAGCCCGAGTTCGCGGTCAGCCCTTCCCCCGTGTACGCCTCGCCTTCCCAATCGGAGGGTGGTTCAACAGTCCGCACGATGTCGAGGCCGTACTTGACCGCGAAGTCCCAGTCCCGCTGGTCCTGGCCGGGCACTGCCATGATCGCTCCGGTCCCGTAACCCATGAGGACGTAATCGGCGACATAGATGGGGACCTTCCTCCCATTGGCCGGGTTGATCGCATGTCGGCCCGTGAACACCCCGGTCTTGTCACCCTCGGCCAGCCTCTCGATCTCTGAAGCGCGACCCGCGGCCGCCACGTATCCCTCGACATCGCCCTCGAGGTTTGTGCCGGCGATCAGCTGCTCCACCAGCGGGTGCTCGGGAGCGAGGACACAGAACGTCATCCCGAAGATGGTGTCCGGGCGGGTAGTGAAGACATCGAACGAGGCATCCAGATCGTCGACTTCGATGCTGAAACGAGCGCCCTCCGACCTGCCGATCCAGTTGCGTTGCATGGTGCGCACCCGGTCAGGCCATCTATCCAGGCCCTCGAGCGCGTCGAGAAGCGGCTCGGCGTACTCGGTGATCCGGAAGAACCACTGTTCAAGCTCTCGTTTGACCACTGGTGTCCCACACCGCTCACACGCCCCGTCGACCACTTGCTCGTTGGCCAGGACGGTCTGGTCCTTGGGGCACCAGTTGACCGGCGCCTTCGCCTTGTAGGCGAGCCCGCGGTCGAACAGCTCCAGGAAGATCCACTGATCCCAGTGGTAGTAGTCCGGGTGGTGGCTGGCTATCTCCCGGCTCCAGTCGAACGCCGCGCCAAGCCTGCGGAAGTGCTTCTTCATTCTGGCGATCTGCTGCTCCACGCTGACCTTCGGCGGTATGCCAGTCTCGATGGCCAGGTTCTCAGCGGGAAGGCCAAAGCTGTCCCAGCCCATGGGGCAAAGGACGTTGAAGCCCCGCATCATCTTGTAGCGGGTGATCAGATCGATGTATGTGTAGTTGCGTATGTGCCCGACATGAAGCTCGCCCGACGGATATGGGTACATGGCCACGTTGTAGAACTTGGGCATGGACTCGTCCTCGACCACGCGAAAGGTGCTGTCGGCCTCCCAACGGTCCTGCCATTTCGCTTCGATGGCATTGTGGTCGTATGACATGTGGGAACAAGGCTAATTGCACCGCCCACGTTGGCGATCGACATGAATTCGGCTCACAGGCCATTCACTCATGAGCGGATGGCGGACAAACCCTGTACCGTGATCACCTCGTGTGGGGAGACCCACGCGACAACCCAACAAGGGAGGAAGAATCTATGAAACGAGTGCGCTGGCTGGCGCTCGTCGCAGTCCTGGCCATGGTGGTCGCCGCATGCGGCACCTCGGGCGAGGAAACCACCACCACCACCGGTGGCGGGAGCGAAACGACGACAACAACACAAGCCGAAACGACAACCTCTGTCGCACCCGAGCCGTCTGGCGGTGGGACGATCATCATCGGCACCACCGACAACATCTCCAGCCTGGATCCGGCCGATGCCTATGCGATCCACGACTGGGAGCTCATCAAGAACATCAGCGAGGGCCTGCTCAAATGGAAGCCGGGTACCGCCGAGCTCCAAACTGGGCTGGCGACCGATTTCCCCGAGATCTCTGCTGACGGCCTCACGTACACCTTCACATTGCGTGACGGAATTCAGTTCGCCGATGGAAGCCCTCTGACTGCCCAGATCTATGCAGATCAGGTGAGTCGTCTTCTGACGATCGGGAACGGTGAGACCTGCCCCAACAATGTGGCAGGAACACTCGCCTCTCCCTATGTGGAATCCATCGAGGCCACGGACGATTCCACGGTTGTCTTCCACCTGCTGGCACCGGTCGCATACTTCCCACAGATTCTGGCGGGGGCGCCATACGTGCCCAGCAGTCCGGCCAGTTTCCCCGCTGACGAGTGCGTCCTATTTCCGGATGCACCGATCTACGGTGTGGGACCGTGGTTCATCTCTGAGTACACCCAGTCCGAGCAGACCGTGCTCGAGCCCAACCCGTACTACAACGGTGATCTGACGCCGAAGGCGGACCGGATCATCATCCGCTACTACTCCGATCCGCAGACGATGGCTCTTGCCGTGCAGAACGGTGAGATCGATGTGGCCTGGAGGATCCTCGGACCTGAGCTCTCGGCCCAGATGCAGGATGTCGAGGGGATGAATGTGGGCACGGTTCAGGGCGGCTCTATCCGCTATCTGATCCTCAACCACACCATGGCTCCGTTCGACGACTCGAATGTTCGGAAAGCGGTTGCCTCGCTCATCGATCGTGATGAGATTTCGGACGTGGTCTATGGAGGCCAGGTCGAGCCTCTCTACTCCATGGTGCCCCCGGGCTTCCTTGGAGCCAATGAGGCTTTCGACAGCCTCTATGCGTCGCCGAATGTCGACGCTGCCCTGGGCTTCCTCGCCGACTCCGGCTACGACGAGTCCAACCACCTCGAGTTGAGCCTCTGGTACCCACCCGAGCACTACGGCGCCAACACCGCCGAGTGGATGGGTGTCATCGAGCAGCAGCTCGAGGCAAGTGGTGTAATCGACGTGACGCTCGAGGCACAGGAGTGGAGCACTTACGTGACCGCACTGACCGGTGGTGAGGAGTATCCCGCCGGCGTCCTCGGTTGGTTCTTCGACTACCCGGATCCGTCCAACTACCTGGAGCCCTTCATATACAACGGGGGCAGCGGCACCAACGTGGCGCCCTCCGTGGAAGGCAACGCCTTCGGCGAGCCGATTGACGAGCTGTCGACCCAACTCCTGGACCTGGTCCAGCAGGGGTCGGTCGAGACCGATCAGGACACACGAGCCGCTATCTATGGTCAGGCGCAGGACGTCTACGCTGATGAGGTTGTGACTCTCCCGCTGTTCTTCGAGGCCGAGCACATACTGTTCCCCGACACGGTGTCGGGTGACAGCGCCTACGGCTCTCCGGAGACGCTAAACGTCGGTCCGACTCTCGAGTTCAACTACTCGCTTCTATCCAAGAGTGGTTAGAGAGTGATGAGTGGGGGCGAATGACTATGTCATCCGCCCCCACCGTTACCTCCCGCTGTCACTGATGTCGCCCCTCGCCCTGATCTTTCTCATCATCGGGATCCCGGCCCTGATCGGGCTCATCTACATATTCGTGCGAGGGAGCACCGGTTTGCGTCGCTTCATGCTGGCCCGCATCGCCCTCACCCTGCCCATGGTCTTCATCCTGGGAACCTTGATCTTCTTCGTGCTGCGTGTCCTGCCCGGGGACCCGGTTAGATCCGCCCTCGGACCGAGGGGAACTCAGGAGATGGTGGTGCGACTACGGGCGCAACTCGGTCTCGACGACCCGATCCTCACCCAATACGGCCGATTCCTGGGCGGCATGGTCACCTTCGACTTCGGGAAGGCGCTCACGGGCGGCCGGAGACCGATCGTCGATGAGATGAGTGAGAGGTTCCCCGCCACGCTGGAGTTGGTCATACCGGCCGCGGCCCTGGCATTGATTCTCGGGATCTTTGGCGGTGCGCTCGCCGCAGCGCGCCGAAAACGGACCACCGATTACGGGCTCCGCCTGTACTCGGTTGTCATCTACGCCATACCCATCTTCTGGCTGGGATTGATCCTCCAGCTCATATTCGGGATAAGGCTGGGATGGCTACCTGTGGCCGGTCGGATCGACCCTGTGGTGGGGACAACCCTGACCCACATCACCAACATCTACACCATCGACTCCGGCATCACCGGCAACTGGGCAGCACTCAAGTCGGTGGTCCAACATCTGATCCTGCCCGTGGTGACACTCGGCCTGGTCCTGTCAGGTGTCTTCGTCCGCTTGACTCGGATCAACGTGATCGAGACCCTGCAACAGGACTATGTAGGGGCGGCCCGGGCCCGGGGGATCAGGGAGCGTGTCATTGTCTACGGACATGCCCTGCGCAACGCCTTGATTCCGGTCGTCACCCTGATCGGTCTCCAGGTTGCCATTCTCCTCGCCGGTGCGGTTCTCACCGAGACGGTGTTCTCCTGGCCGGGCATGGGTCAGTATCTGGTGCAACGGATATCGGCAAGGGACTACACGGCAGTGCAGAGCGTCGTTACCGTCTTCGCCCTGTTCGTCGCCCTCATCAGTCTGGCGGTGGACATCCTCTACTCATTGATCGACCCCCGAGTCAGGTACTAGGTGAAACGATGACTTCCACGGAAGAGATGGCTCCCGAGGCACCAGACAGCCACGAATGGGAGCATGATCTCAGTCGGGTCGGTTTGGTCAGGAGACTGCTGCGCGCCCGCCGCTGGTATGGCGCCGACTGGTGGTTTGTCGCCATCTCCGCGGCAATGGTGGCGGCCTTCATCGTCATTGCCCTCATCCCTGGCCTGCTTGCCCCCTACGACCCCTATACCCAGGTTGGGCCTCGCTTTCTGGCGCCCGGGGCCGAGCCGGATGTCCCAGTCTTGATCGTCCCGAACAACTCGCAGATCCAGGATCTCGAGGATATGGCCGTGCCTCCTGACGGTGGTCGGGTTCCGATCGGAGTGGTACGTGGCGTACCCACCGCTGACGCCCTGAGACAGCGAGCTCAGGAAATAGATGCCCGACTTGGGGATGAAGCGCCCGATTTGAGACTTCGCCCCCAGATCGAGCGCTATGACACACTCGAGGCAACCCTCCAGGCGGTGGTCGACGGTGAGGTCGACGCCGCAGTGGTCCAGACGGTGGAGTACGAGTCCGTCGCAGACGAGTTCCCATCACTGGTCGCGGGCAATTCGATCACAGGACAGGCGGCCAACCAGGGTGGCTTCACCCTGGGCACCAACCAGATCGGCCAGGACCTGTACAGCCGATTGATCTGGGGTGCCAGGGTCGCGTTGATCATCGGGTTCTCATCGTCGCTGGTAGCCCTGGTGCTTGGCGTGCCGCTGGGCCTGATCGCCGGCTATCGGGGCGGGAAGTTGGACCGTGCCCTGACCCTTTTGATGGACAGTCTCTATGCGTTCCCGGGTCTGATTCTCGCCATTGCGATAACAGCAGTCCTGGGCCCATCCGTCCTCAACGTGATCGTCGCCATCGCCGTTCTCTACGTCCCGACCTACTACCGGATTGTTCGCGGCCAGACGCTGTCCACCAAGGAAGAGGTGTTCATCGAAGCGGCCCGCTCCATCGGTGCTCGATCCCGTTCCGTTCTCAGGAGATACATCTACCCCAATGTGATCCCTTCGGTGGCGATCATCTTCTCTGTGAACGTGGCCGACGCCATCCTCACGGGCGCCGGGCTCTCCTTCCTCGGCCTTGGGCTGCCGCCCAACACCGCCGATTGGGGCATCGATGTGGCCCGTGGCCAGGAGTTCATCCAATCGGCCTGGTGGCTCGTCACCTTCCCCGGCGCGGCGATCATGCTGGTCGTGCTCGCCTTTACCATGATGGGCGAAGGCCTCATGGAGATCTTCAACCCCAAGTTGCGTGAGCGTTGATGTTTGGTCGTCCACTCCCATCCCGGATCCGTCTCGCGGAGCGACGGTTAACCAGGGCGGCAACATCGTGACGGACATTCTCTATTCGATCCGGGACCTGATCGTCGAATACGAGTCCCGCGACGGCCCCGTTCGAGCGGTCGATCGGGTGAGCCTCGACATCCGCCGCGGCGAGATCCTCGGCCTCGTCGGTGAGTCAGGATGCGGCAAGTCGACGCTGGGCAAGGCTCTTCTTCGCCTCTCCCATCCGGGCAAAATCCTCGACGGGGAGTTGATCTTCGACGGTACCGACCTGATGAAACTGTCCGATCGCCAGATGCGTCAGGTCCGGGGCGCCCGGATCGGCATGGTCTTTCAAGACCCGATGACCTCGTTGAACCCGGTTCAACGCATCTCGGACCACCTGATCGAGACCATCGTCACCCACGAGCCCGGGGCCAGTGAGGAATCGGCCCGGAAGCGCTCGGCCGAGCTCATCGAGCGTCTCGGCATCAGACCCGAGCGTCTCGACGAATACCCGCACCAGATGTCGGGCGGCATGAGGCAGCGTGTGATGATCGCCTTGGCGCTGGCTCTCAGGGCGGACCTGGTCATCGCGGACGAACCGACAACCTCGCTCGACGTGATAGTCGAAGCAAAGTTCCTCGACCTGCTCAAGGAGCTCCAGGCAGAGTTCGACCTCACCATCCTCATGATCACCCACAACATCGGGGTGGTGGCCGAGGTGGCCGACCGGGTTGCGGTCATGTACGCCGGCCGGATGATGGAGTTGGGTGAGGTCGACGACGTCTTTGCCGATCCGAAGCACCCCTACACCCGTGGCCTGCTTCGCTCGGTGCCGAACATCAAGCTCGATCATGGTCAGCTCTACAAGATGGAAGGAGCACCACCCAATCTGCTCCATCCTCCCAAGGGGTGCCCCTTCAACCCGCGTTGCCCCGAGGTGATGGAGATTTGCACGACCACCGACCCCGGATTCGACCCGGTCTATGAGGGTCATCTGGCAGCCTGCTGGCTCTATCAGAAGGCGGGCGCGGGGAGCTCTTCCCATGGCTGAGACTTCACAGGGCGGAAGAGTGGCCCGAAACGCCGACGCTTTCGCTGAACCACTGGTTGACGTCTCCGGGCTCACCAAGTGGTTCCCGCTTCAGACTGGTTTCCTGGCCAACCTGTTCAACGGGGGCGAGGTGCCAAGCGTCAGAGCCGTAGACGATGTCTCATTCGACATCCGCCCAGGCGAGGTCTTCGGTCTCGCCGGTGAGTCTGGTTCGGGCAAGTCGACCGTCGGGCGCCTCGTCCTCGGGCTTCTCTCCCCGACCAAGGGGACCGTCAAGTTCGATGGGATGGATCTCGCCGAGCTCGGGGAGGAGGAGCTGCGACGGCTTCGCTCCCGGATGCAAGTGGTCTTCCAGGATCCCCTCGCATCGCTGAATCCCCGAATGACGGTGGGCGAGGCGATAGGGCATCCCGCCGAGATCCACATGCCGAATCTCACGCCTGCGGCAAGAAGAGAAAATGTCTTCGAGATGCTGGACGCCGTCGGAATGTCGCCGCCGGAACAGTTCTACGACAAGTACCCGCACCAGATATCGGGTGGTCAACGACAACGCATCGTGATCGCGAGGGCTTTGATCACAAAGCCGGACCTCATTGTGGCCGACGAGCCGATAGCCATGGCCGACGTGTCCGTCCGGGCACTGCTCCTCGACTTGATGATGGAGCTCAAACAGGAGTTCAACCTGACTTATCTCTTCATCACCCACGACCTGGCGACGGCCAAATATGTCTGTGACCGGATCGCCGTCATGTACCTGGGTGAGATCGTCGAGATGGGGACGCTTCACGACGTGTTCGAGTCTCCGACCCACCCTTACACCAGGGCTTTGCTCAATGCAGTGCCCGTGCCCGATCCCCGACACCGGCGCACGGAGCCGATGCCACACGGTGAGATCCCCAGTGCGATCAACCCGCCCTCCGGCTGCCGATTCCACCCTCGGTGCCCCATCGCCCACCCCGGTGTGTGTGACGTGCTCGACCCGACGCTGCGAGCGCGAGAGGATGGGCCGAGCGACCACGTTGCGTCGTGTCACCTGAGGACCGGCGACTATCGCCAATTCGATCGCGAGGAATCCTCGACCGCCGCACCGACCCAAGGCCAAGGGGGGGAGGCACATGACCATTGATCGGGTGGGCGTGATAGGCGGCGGGTTGATGGGATCAGGGATCGCCGAGACCTGCGCACGGGCTGGCAGCAATGTGATCGTCCACGAGGTCGATGCAGTGGCCGCAGAAGCCGCTCAGACGCGAGTCGAGAGGTCGCTGGGCAAGGCCGTCGAACGGGGGAAGCTGGATGAGGAGGGGCGGCGGGAGATCCTGAAAAGGGTCGTGCTGTCGACCGACCTCTCCGATCAGGCCGATCGCCAGCTCGTCATCGAAGCGGCGACAGAGGATGAGGGTCTGAAGAAGCAGATCTTCGCCGACCTGGATCGGACTGTCACCGACGAGACGGCGATCTTCGCCTCCAACACCTCTTCCATACCGATCACGAGAATCGCCTCGGCGACGGGCCGGCCGGAAAATGTCGTCGGTCTCCATTTCTTCAACCCGGTGCCGGTGATGGCTTTGGTCGAGCTGGTGACCACCGTGATGACATCCCCCCAGACCGCGACCCGAGTCAAGGAATATGCCGAGTCCATCGGCAAGACCGTGATCGAGGCTCGGGACCGGGCCGGCTTCATCGTCAACATGCTCCTGGTGCCCTACATGCTCGGGGCCATCCGGATGTTCGAGGCCGGTGTGGCCAGCAAGGAAGACATCGACGCCGGGATGAGACTGGGCGCCAACCACCCGATGGGCCCCTTGGAGTTATCCGACTTCGTCGGGCTCGACACCATGAAGCTGGTCGCCGATGTGCTCTTCGAGGAGTTCAAGGAGCCTTTCTACGCCTCGCCTCCCCTGTTGACCAGGATGGTGGAGGCGGGGATGCTGGGCCGCAAGACTGGTCAGGGGTTCTACCAATACGAGTGATCGGCTAATTGCGGGCGACTCCTAGATTGATTGCCATGACGCCATCGAGGCGCATGGGGGGAATCGTCACTGCGGGCACCGTGATGTTGACCGCTGCTGCTTTTCGGATCCCGGCTTTTCTGTCGCCTCGCCATCTCAACTACGACGACGGGGTCTACGCCTCATCGGTGCTCCTGATGCGACACGGGTTGGCCCCTTTCAGGGATTTCTTCTCCAGCCAAGGCCCATTCTTCCTGCCGGTTCTCCGCCTATTCGACATCCTGGGCATCGGAGGCAATCGCGCCAGCCGACTGGCCATGGTGGCCACCGGTGCCATGCTCGGTTTGGGTGTGTACGGGTTGGCACGCCTCGACCACGACCGTGTCCGATCGCTGGCCGGTGGGCTGGTTGCTGCCTCGAGTGGCATCTTGCTCACTTCGGCCGGGCCATTGCAGAGCGACGGCATGGCGCTTGCACTAGGTCTGTTCGCGCTTATTGCTGCCCTCGGCGACCACGACGCTCAACGCTGGCGCGCACCAATGGCCGGCGTCCTCCTCGCTCTCGGAATCGCCACCAAGAGCCTCAACCTGCTCCCCATTGCTCTCGTGGTGGCGGTGACCGTCGCGCTCCAGGGCCATTGGAGGGCCAGCGCACGATTCTGGATGTCGGGCCTGGTGACAGGTGCAGTCGTGACCCTGCCATGGGGTGCCTCGGCGGTGTGGCAGCAATATGTCCTCTTCCACTTGGCCAAAGAGAGGAGCTTC
The DNA here is from genome assembly GCA_963730285.1 of uncultured Actinomycetes bacterium. Lineage (GTDB taxonomy): Bacteria > Actinomycetota > Acidimicrobiia > Spongiisociales > ZC4RG35 > JARDZU01. The sequence continues at coordinate 35,699 of CAVSQY010000002.1, forward strand.
GACCTGCTCGGCAACATGGGCAACCTCTTTTCCGAGATGTGGGGCGCCGAGTTGCCTCTCCTGATCCTGCTTGGCGCCGGAGCCCTCCTCGCCATCGGGACAGGCGTGGACATCACCGGCGCCAGGGGGAGAAAGCTCTCGGGGCGGATGTTGTACACGTGGTTCGCCACCACCTTCATCATGATCGTGGCCATCACCCCGGTGACCGACGGGTTTGCCCGCTTCGCAGCCTTCCTGGTCCCGCCGCTGATCTTGATGGCCCTTCACACCCGTGTCCCCACCAACCTCACCCTTGGTTTCGTCCTTTTGGCCCTGCCGTTCCAATGGCTGACCACACCGATCACGAGCGTGGTGCACCCCTCCCTGGCAGAGCAGGAGATCGTCGACGTCATTGCGGGAATCCCTGCCGATCGATTCGTCGTCACGGACCAGCAGGGCCTTGCCTGGGCAGCCGACCGGATGGTCTACCCATCGCTCGTGGACACCTCGTTCGCCAGGATCGAGACAGGGGGTGTCGGCGCAGGTGATGTGAATCGCGCCACTCAGGATCCCGACACCTGTGTCTTCCTGGCTAGATCGGGACGATTCGAAGCCATCGACGTGACACAAACACCGACCGGGTTCGCCGAGGTGCCTGTCGAGTCGGGGACGAACCTCGCCACACGACCAGGCTGCTGATTTCCCTCCAAAACAGCGCTACAGCCAATACGTAGCGGCTAGTCTCCGCCAAACGCCGAACCCGGTGCCGACACCGGGGCGGGGGACCCGAAATTGGGGCGAATCCCGGAGCAACCGGGTAGAGCACCTTCCAGTTCGAGCCCGTCAGCTAACCCCGTAGGCCAAAGAGGAAGGAATGGGTTCTATGGCGCCCCTGGCTGGCATACCTCATGCTGATCTCCTGAAGCTGGTTCTTGCATTTGCAGTGCTCCTCGCCTCCGCGCGCCTCCTCGGAGAGCTGAGCGCCCGAATCGGGATACCACCGGTCGTCGGTGAGATCCTGGCCGGTGTGGTCCTTGGCCCTTCGGGGCTATCCGGCCTCTTTCCCAGCTTTGGCCGCCTGCTACTCCCGCAGAATGCGAACCAGGCTCAACTGCTCGACCTGTTGGGGCTTCTCGGCGTCATGTTCCTGCTATTGGTCATCGGGATGGAAACGGATCTCGGGTTGATCCGAGCCCGTTTGAGGACGTCCCTGAGTGTCGGGTTGGGGGGTCTCCTGGTCCCGCTGGCCTCGGGTCTGGCCGTGGCACTGATGATCCCTCGTGATCTGATCCCCAATCCCGATCGACGTGGCGTGTTCGGCCTCTTCCTGGCGGTTGCCCTGTCGTTATCGGCGATCCCGGTGCTGGCCAAGATCCTGGGCGATCTGGGATTGATGAAGCGACCGTTCGGGCAAACGGTCCTGGCCGCCGGCATGATCGATGACCTCGTCGGATGGGCCTTGCTTGGCGTGGTCACCTCGCTCGCCGCGGCGGGCGAGCTCGACCTGATGACAGTTGCAACGACACTCGGCGCCGTGCTTCTGTTCTTGCTGGCGACGGTCGTTGTGGCAGGCCCCGTTGTGAAGCGGTCACTGCATCTGGTCCAGGATCGCATGATCTCGCGAGACCGGGTCTTGACGCTCCTCGTTTGTCTCGCCTTTGCATGGGGCGCCCTCACCCAGGCGCTTCATCTCGAGCCCATCGTCGGAGCCTTCGCCATCGGGATCCTCTTCGGGCAGACCCGACGCATGCCATTGGAGGTAGGGCGCCAGCTGGAGAGCATCACCTACGGCGTCTTCGCCCCGGTCTTCCTCGCCACGGCTGGGCTACGCCTCGAAGTGGGGCGGCTCGCCGAGCCGCGCCTGCTCGCACTCACCGGGGTGCTCCTGCTCGTCGCAGTTGCGGGGAAGGTCCTGGGTGCATATATAGGTGCGACCTGGCTGGGGCGAACGAGCCGACGAGAGGGACTGGCCTACGGGCTCGCCCTCAACGCGCGTGGCGTCCTGGGGATCATCGTCGCCTCTATTGGGCTGTCGATGCAGATCTTCTCCGTCGAGATCTACTCGATCATGGTCGTCATCTCGATCCTCACCTCGCTGGTGGCACCACTTGGACTTCGTCTGACGCTGGGGGTTTCCTCCGGGGCTGATGAGGGGCGAGTGCATGGCTCATTGGCAGATGTGCGTCGCGTTCTGGTTCCGGTCCGGTGGCGCCCCGGCGGGGAGCACGGTGTGCAGGCTCTCGAAGCCGCGGCCCTGGCGCGCATCGGCCGCAAAGGCCTGGCTGTGACGCTGCTGAGTGGGGTGAGCCGTGAGAATCGGAAGGCGGCAGCCGTTCAGCTCGAGCAGCTCGCACGGCTTTTCCCCACCGGGACCGAGATCTCCAGAAAGGTGGTGTCAGACACCGACATCGGCCGGGCGATCCTGCGCGAGGTCGACAAGGGCTATGACATGGTCGCCTTGGGTGCGACTGAGCGGAAGAGTGACAGCGAGCACTTCTACTCTTCGATCGTCGATGAGGTGGTCCGTCTCGCGCCGTGCCCGACTCTGGTGTTTCGGGCAGGGGTCGGGAAATGGCCACCAAGGAAGATCCTGGTGCCGACCGGCGGGTCACAGGGGGCACGCCGAGCGGCAGAGCTGGCATTCACGATCGCCGGCGAGGATGGCGAGGTCGTGATCTTTCATGTTGTGGATCAAGGGTTGTCGACACGCATGGCAACCGGTGTGGCATCGTCGCCTGCCGTGCGTCTCGGAATAGGTCAAGAGGTGGTCGAGGACCTGCGGTCGGTCGGGGAAGAAGCCAGAGCCCGGGTCGTCACCGAAGTGAGACTGCAAGGCGAGACCACCGATGCGATCGCGGCGCGCATCGATGAGGGAGACATCGACCTCATGATCCTGGGGACCGCGGTGCGAGCCGGCTCGCAGAGGTTGTATCTCGGCCCCAAGGTCGAGCGACTCCTGACCGACCCCGGCTGCGCGGTGATCGTCCTCAACGTCTAGGTCGGAAGTCCTAGGTCGCAAGAACCATCCCGCCACCTGGGAGAATGGGCCACCCGGCCCATCCACAACCGCCCAGTTCTTTGGAATTATCCACAAGACAGGGAAACGGACACCGGGAAGGACTGGGACACAGATGCGGGGCAATGACTGGTCTGGATCTGGGCAGCAGCGGGCGAGCCGGATCGACAGCCTCGATTCCATCGCCGACATGCTCGGAGTCGAGAGATTTCGACTAGAAGGATGGGACGAGACATCGGCGAGGCTATTCGCCAACGATTGCGCATCGATCGTCTACAGGCAACACCTGCCGGACCTCACTGAATCGGCCCAAGATCTCCTGTACCGGCTCCTCAACCAGGCCCGCCGGCTGGTCATAGCGGACCGCGATGGTGAGCTGGAGGTCATCGAACGAGCCTTGATCGCCGGGCTCGAGGGGTCGACCGTCGTGAACAGGGCGGTATGGCTGGTAGCCCTCAACTCGATCCTCCCCGATCCCGTCAGAGCGGCCACTACCTCGACTGAGGCAGCCTTGCTCGCCTTCGGATGCGGCCCCAACCCGAGAAGAGAGGCCGTGATCGAGTCCTTGACGCGACGACTGGTCTCACGGGCCGAGGAGGCTTCGCTACTCGGTGGCGTCCGGCTCAGAGAGTTTCGGATCGCTGTCGCCTGACAACCGGAGCAGATTCATCCCGCAGTCGCACCGGGCCAATTCCCGATCACTCCTAACATGGCCCGATGAACATCGAGCCCGTGATCGAACTCGTTCAACTCGGGTTTCCCTGGGAAGGGCTCGATCCATTCATCTTCACCGTTCATCACGTCGATGGCTACCCGGCGGGAAATGACGAGCTAGGGCCTTCCGACCCGCTCTCGGGACGCAACATCGGAGCCGACTTCTCCTATTTGAACGGCTGGTCCATGTATCACGGCGGAGTGGTCCCCGGGTTTCCCCAGCATCCTCATCGCGGTTTCGAGACGGTGACGGTCGTCCGCAGCGGATACGTGGACCACTCGGACTCTCTCGGAGCCACTGCCCGGTACGGCCAGGGCGATGTGCAGTGGCTCACGACCGGGAGTGGGATCATGCACGCGGAGATGTTCCCTCTGGTCCACACGGACGCGCCAAACCCGCTGGAGCTGTTTCAGATCTGGCTCAACCTCCCACCCTCGTCGAAGATGGTCCCGGCCTACTTCGGGATGCTGTGGGCCGAGGACGTCCCCACCATCTCCCCTTCCCCAGGCGTGGTGATCGACGTGGTGGCCGGTGCGATCGATGGTCATACCCCGCCCACGGCGCCGCCGGACTCATGGGCTTCGAGCCCAGACTCCCATCTTGCGATCTGGGTCATCGACATGGAGGCGGAAAGTGCCTGGGACCTGCCTACCGCCCCATCGGGGGTGAATCGCCTGCTCCATTGCTACGAAGGCACCGACGTCAGGGTTGGCGGAGCCGTCCTCGAGGCTGACGTCGGCGCCCGGCTCCGGCCTGACGTCGCGACCAGGATCCGAAACCATGGCGGCACCGCTCGATTCCTCCTCCTCCAGGGCCAGCCGATCGGTGCCCCGGTCTTCCAGTTGGGACCCTTCGTCATGAACTCGGCCGAAGAGCTTCGACAAGCGGTGGAGGATTATCACCGCACCCAATTCGGTGGATGGCCATGGTCCCGTCGCGATCCGGTCCATTCCAGGGGGGAAGGGCGCTTCGCGATACACGCCGACGCCAGGGTGGAGCATCGAGATCTCACACCTGCCACTTGATGGCCGGCTACAGCGGCACCCCTTTGGCGAAGAAGCTCGGCATCAAGGAAGGGATGACCGTCGCTGTCCTCGACGCGCCGAGCTACTTCGACCTGGATATGGATGAGTTGCCCCCAGCCGTCAGGTTTCATCACACTGAGAAGCCCGCCGACATCTACATCATCTTCGCTGATCGCGCGGCTGAAGCGCAGAGGAGATTTCGACGCGCCACAACGATGCTTCCACCCGATGGCGCCATCTGGGTGGCCTGGCCGAAAAAGGCGTCTGGGGTAGCCACAGACATCACGGAAGACACCTTGCGTGACCTGTTCCTGCTCACCGGGATGGTGGATAACAAGGTGTGCGCAATCGATGAGACATGGTCGGGGCTCCACTTCGTGGTGCGCAGGGAGAATCGTGGCGATTGGCCCCTAAGCACCTGACGGCCTCGTCACATACGGAAGTGGTGCGGGATCAACTCGTCGAGTGTGTGCTCCCTCACTTCTGAGCCCGCCCCGGCAGTGACCAGGACCGTCTTGACCTCGAACTCCGTCATCACCTGTCGGCAACGGCCACACGGATATGCCTCCTCGATGGAGTCGGCGTCGATGCAAGCGACGGCAACGGTGTCTATTCGACGCGCCCCCGCAGCCACGGCGGTGTTGATGGCCGTCGCTTCGGCGCATGCCCCCGATGGATAGGCAGAGTTCTCCACATTGGCACCGCTCACGACTTGGCCTTCGCCGGTCACCACCACCGCACCGACCCGAAAACGGGAGTAAGGGGCATATGCGTGCTCAGCGGCGTCACGGGCCGCCGTGACCAATTGACCAGGATTCAAGAGAACTCCAACAGCTCGGCGACGAAGCGGTCTGGGTCGAAGGGCACGAGATCGTCGAGTCCTTCACCAAGGCCGATGAACTTTACCGGGACACCCAGCTTCTTCTCCACTGCAATCACGATGCCGCCCCGAGCAGTGCCATCCAGCTTGGTGAGGATGATCCCGGTTACCGGGACTGCCTCGGCGAATTCCCTGACCTGGGTCAGCCCATTTTGGCCACCGCTGGCATCGAGCACCAGGAGCACCTCGTCGACTTCACCCCGGTCACCTGAGGCGACTTTGTGGATCTTGGACAACTCGGCCATCAGGTTCTTCTTGGCGTGAAGCCGGCCGGCGGTGTCGATGATCACCACATCGCGATCGCCCGCCCGAGCCGCACTGATGGCGTCGAAGGCAACCGAGGCGGGGTCGGCCCCATCCTCACCAGAGACGACGCGGACTCCGAGACGCTCGCCCCAGGTGCTCAGCTGGGCGCCGGCAGCGGCGCGAAATGTGTCCGCTGCGGCCAGAAGCACTGTCTTGCCCTCATCCGCTAGACGGGCGGCGAGTTTTGCAATCGAGGTGGTCTTGCCCGTCCCATTGACCCCAACCATCAAAATCACTGAAGGCGCTCCGTCGAGGCGTAGTGCCCGATTGCCTCCCTCGAGCTGTCGGCGCAGCTGTCTGCCCAACTCCGCTCGCGCCTGCTCCGTCGTCGAGGCTCCGCTCGCCCTCACCCCCGTAACGACGCTCGAAGCGGCCTCGATGCCGACGTCGGCTGACAGCAGGACCTCCTCCAGCTCCTCCCACGTCTGCCCATCCAGCCCCGTTCCCCAAACTCTCTTCAGACCAGATCCGATGGCCTTGGCGCTGCGCGCCAGATGGCCGTGCCGATCCGGCTTGGCGCCTCTCTCACCCCAATCGCGCCTTCGTGCCAGGACCAGGAAGAGCCCACCCCCGACCACCAATAGCGCAACCAGCGCCAAGATCACCAGAGTCGTCGTGTCCATCTGCGGCTGGAAACTAGAGGTTGTGACCGACAGACGCCTCGACCATGTCCTTGCGAATCACCTGTGAGGACCCGCCCGGTTCCATCGTGACTCCGTAGAGCACATCCGCCGCGCCCATCGTCTGCTGTTGATGGGTCACGATCACGAGTTGAGCCCGTTGGCGGAACTCGTCGACTATTCGAAGAAAACGCCGGAGGTTCGCGTCATCGAGAGCCGCCTCCACTTCGTCCAGCACATAGAAGGGACTTGGCCTCGCCTCGAAGACGGAAAAGAGGAACGCCAGGGCCGCCAGACTCCGCTCACCGCCGGACAAGAGGCTCAACTGGCTCACCTTCTTCCCGAGCGGCTGTGCGTCGATGATCACTCCGGAGTGGGGATCATCTGGGTCGGTGAGTCGGATTCGGCCTCGCCCACCGGGGAACAAGAGGGCGAAATACTTCTGATACGCAGCCTCAACCTCGCTGAACGCCAGCTGAAAGCGAACCTCTATCTCTTCCTCGAGGGCCTTGATGACCTTGCGCAACTCTGACCTCGACGATTCCACATCGGCAATCTGGTCGGAGAGGAACCGGTACCTCTCATCCAGTTCTGAGTATTCCGATGCAGCCAAGGGGTTGATGGGCCCCAGCCGCCGCAGCTGCGCCGCCCTCTCCTCGAGGACCGCATCCAGGTCGGCATCTGCGGGGTAGTCGGGGCGCGGCGCCCCGAATGAGTCCTCGGGATCACAGTCTGCGTCCCTGCGAACACTCTCTGCCAAGCTTTCCCTGGTCAGCCTCAACTCGGTCAGCCGAACCTGCGACTCGCCCACCTTCTCACGAGAGATCGACAACGAATCGCGTCGCGTCTCGTGCTCAGAGCGTTTGGCCGTGATCTCAGAGATGACCTCCGCGTTGGCCAAGCGGAGATCCGCCTGACGCTCACGAAGCTCACCAAGACGTCGTTGCATCACCTCCACTGCGCGCCGGGCGTACTCGACGACCTGGTCGAGGTGCTCCGTGTCGGTGGCTCCGAGACGTCCAGGATCGTCCTGAGTCATCTCGCCTTCGATGCGGGAGAGCCGCTCCTCGAGAAGACGACGTCGCTCGATCAACCCCTGCATTTGGGTTGCGGCGCTCTGCCACGCCGATCGTGCGGCCTCCTTCTCGGCCGCCATCCGGTCTCTGTGACTCTCGAGCTCTTCCCATACCGCTGCCTGCTCGGCTTCCTCTCCCTCGAGAGACTCGAGTCGCCGCGTCAGGCCCTCGACGTCCTTCGCCCGCGTCCTGTCGGAAGCCTGTAGCGAGCTCATTCGCAGGAGGAGCCGCTCTCGCTCGCTCTCCAATGCGTCCACCGATTGTTGCAGCCGGGCCATGGCCTCTGTCTTTCCGGCGAGGCTTGCCTCGGCGGCCTCCAGTCTCTCCAAAGATCCTCGCTCCGCAGAGCGGCTCGCCTCGAAGTCGCGCTTGGCGGCCATGTGTATCGAGCGGGCCCTGGAGAATGCGGTGTTTGCCTGCTCTGCCGCCACTTCGGCCGCTTCGAGCATGGCCGGACCCGCCCCGTCGGGATGAGACACCTGTATGCCGTCCACCGAGACCAGGTCGCCTTCGGGTGTCACTGCTCGCACGCCCCGATGTTTGGCGACCACCGACCAAGCACCAACCCAGCCCTCGACGAGGAGGACATCCCCCAACAGTCGCCCTGCCAGCCCACGATCGGCGTCCGGTCCCAAGGATTCGACCAGTGCGGAAACACCGAGTTCCCTCGCCAGATCGGATGCTGAGGACCCGGCCCCCTCTCCCGAAGCGTTGACCAGAGGCACCCCTCCCCCTCCCGCACCCTTCAGGGCCTCGACCGTGTGCCTCAACGATCCGTCATCGCTGAAGACGACCGCGTCGACCCATCGGCCCAGGGCGGCATCGACAGCGCGTTCTAGGCCTTTGGGGATATCCAGCAGGGAAACGAGGCTCCCCAATGCCCCCCGGGCATCTTCGATGGTGCGACGGGCCTCGAGGTCGAACCGGCCCGAGAGAGCGGCACGAACAGCCTCGACCCTCGCGTCGGCGCCGGCAACCAGCAACCGGGCCTCGGTCAGCTCCGACTCGGCCTTCTCCCATCGCTCCTGATCCGACACCCTGCGCCGGGTGGCTGTGGCGTAGTCGGTCTGCCGGCCCGCCACCACCCCGTCAAGGTCCCGGACTTCGTCGTTGATCCTTCCGATCTCCTCGACCTCGCCACCCAGCCTCGAAGCCACTACCTCCAGCCGGTGCCCGGTGGCATCCAGCTCCCGATCGTCTCGAATCGCCGCAGCTTGAAGGACCGAGATCTCCCCGCGCACCGCAGCCAGGGCTCCTTCGGGGGACAAAGCGCTCTGAGTCGAGATCGATCGCTCCCGGTCTTCGAGCCGGCGAAACTCCATCTCCCCGCTGTCGGCTTCGGCCTTTGCCTCGATCTCACCCAATCGGATGTCCTCGAGCTCCTCAACGATGGAACCGTGCTCCATCTCGAGGTCGGTCTTCCGCTCCACATTCGCCTGGATGCGGCCCGACGCGGCACGGCTTCTCTCGTGAGCAACCGACCCCATTCTCCGGACTCGCTCGATGGTCGTCTCGAGGACCGCCGCGGCAGTCGTGTCGCGATCGAGATCGGCACCGATCGCGGCGGCCCGTTCAGTCAGACGCTCGAGCGAGCTCTCCAAGGCGCGCGCAACGGTCTCGTCCTCGCTGATCGACGCTCTCAATGCATCGAGAGAGGCATTGATCGCCGCCAAGTCGCGATCGTGGCCGGCCAGGGCGATCCCCGACAGATGGAGCTTGAGGGCGCGCACCTCGGCTTTCAGGCCGTCGTACCTCTCCGCGGCCCTCGCTTGACGCCGCAGCGGCCGTAGTTGCCGCTCGATCTCCCCGGTCAGGTCGCTAAGCCTGAGAAGGTCCTCGTCCGTTCTCTCCAGCCTCCGCTCGGCCCTCTCCTTGCGCCGACGATGCTTCAGGATGCCGGCCGCCTCCTCGATGATGGCGCGGTGATCCTCTGACGACGCATTGAGCACGCTGTCGACCTGGCCCTGGCCGATGATGACATGCTGATGGTGGCCCACACCCGAGTCGCTCAGCAGCTCCTGAATGTCCAGGAGGCGACAGGCAACGCCATTGATCTCATAGTCGCTGGACCCATCGCGATACAGCCTCCTCGTGAGTGCCACCTCGTCCAGGTCGAGCGGCAGCATTCGCTCGCCATTGTCGATGACCAGGGTGGCCTCCGCTCGGTTCAGGGCCGGGCGTGTCGCCGTTCCGGCGAAGACCACATCCTCCATCTTCCCGGTACGAAGCGCCTTGGTGGATTGCGAGCCCATGACCCAAGAGAGTGCGTCCACCAGATTGGACTTCCCGGACCCGTTGGGGCCTACCACAACCGTCACGCCCGGCCGAAACTCGAGACGGGTGCGGTCGGCGAAGGACTTGAACCCGACAAGCTTCAAGGTCTTCAAATACACAGCAATTCCCTGGTAAATGACAACGGTGTGATTACGCACGGCAGGCTAACAGCCTGTGCCGGCTCAGTTGTCCTTCGCCGGATTGGGCTGGATGAAGAAGTCGGTGAGCGTCTCATCGATTGCCACTGGGTCGGACTCGACTCCGACGACATGGGCCAAGACCGGCCCGCCCCAGAGCCAATCCACCAAACGGTCGACAGAAGCCCGGTCACCCTGGGCGAAGACCTCGACCCGCCCATCGGCGAGGTTTCGCGCCCAACCGACCAGACCCAACGAACGCGCCACCTGCCGACAGCTCTGCCGGTATGCGACCTGCTGCACCTGGCCGGAAACGAGGGCCCGCACTGCCTTCATGTGTCGAGCTGCTGGCAGTTGGGGCAGAAGTGGCTGGATCGTCCCCTGATGACAACTCGTTGCACGGGCGTCCCACAAATGGGACATGGCAGGTCGGTGCGGCCGTACACACCCAAGCGATCGAGGTTGTCTCCCGCCCGGCCATCTGGGAGGAGGAAGGCGAGGTCTTCCAGGCTCGTTCCACCATGCTCGATCGCATCCTCCAGGACACTGCTCACAACATCGAGCAGGCGACTCACCTCGTCGTCGTCGAGGCTGTTGGCGGGGCGAAGCGGATGGATCCCTGCCAGATGGAGTGCTTCATCGGCGTAGATGTTCCCAAGACCGGCCAACACGACCTGATCGAGGAGCAGCGCCTTGATAGGAGCGACCCGCCCGGCCAGCGCGTGACGCAAGACCCGTGCGGATGGAGGCATCGACAATGCGTCGGGGCCTAGACGGGCGACCCCTGACTGCGCCATCTCCTCCTCCCCCATCACCGCCACGAACCCGAAGGTGCGAGGGTCGATGAATCGGACTTGGTCGCCGTTGTCCAACAGCGCCCGAAAATGAGTGTGCTTTGGCTCCGGCTCGTCGGGTTGTCCCACCCAGAAACGCCCCGACATGCCGAGATGGGCGACCAAGGTCTGTCCATCCTCGAGTGGAGCGGTCAAGAATTTGCCGATCCGGCCAACCGAGAGGACGACCCGGCCCACGAGGCGCTCGTCCAATTGGCGAGGCCCGTGATTGTGGCGTGCCGTGCGGGGATGACTGGTCTTCACCTCGACCAGCCTGCGACGCGTCATTGCGGAACTCAGGTGGCGGCGGGTTATCTCGACTTCAGGCAACTCAGGCATCGGGGCCCTCGAGTGATGGGTCGGTTACCGTACCCATCCCCATGCTCATATCCCCAAGACAGCTCGGAGATGTCCTCAGTGAGGGGATGCGGGTGCTAGGCCTGGTGTGGCGCAGGCTGTTGCCCCCCGCCTTCTGGACCTACGTGATCCTCGGGGCAGCCACAATCGTGACCTTCGTCCTCACCGGCGCCGACGATTTCATCGATCTCGTGATCTCGAACCCAGGCGCACTGGAGCAATACACGCCGGAGCAATTGTTCGAGCCGACCATGAGACTCCTCCTCGCAGTCTTCGTGGTGGTGATCCTCAATGTCGTCGCCACCGGTTTCCTGAGTGTCGCGATGCATCGCCTGGTGGGCTCTGAGCTGGCCAACACCCCGATCAGCGCTGGTGAGGCATCCATTTTCGCTCTGACAAACCTGCCACGTGTCCTGGTCGCGATCCTGATCGCAGGTTTGGGGGTGACCGCGGGCCTGGTTCTCCTCATTCTCCCCGGGATCTGGCTGGCCATCTCGTTGTCGATGATCACCCCAGTGATGGCCTTGGAACGGGCCGGGCCCCTTCCGGCGATCCGTCGCAGCTACGAGTTGGTGCGAGCGCGATGGTGGCAGACCCTTGCATTCCTGCTGATGGTGGCCCTTATGGGCACCGTGGCGGCCCAGCTCGTCCAACTCGTTGCCCTCCCCGCGCTGAGCGCAGGGGATGTCTCATTGCTGGTGGGACTGTCATTCGTGTTCCTTATCGTGGTACAGGGATTCATCTCCGCCGCCATCCTGGTGATGCTCACAATTTGGTACGTCGACCTCAGGGCCCGCTCGGAGCCCCTGCTCACCTCGAGTCTCGGTGCAGGGACCTGAGCGCCAGTCGGGCCGCCTCTTGCTCCGCCTCCTTCTTCGACCTCCCGGTGCCTTCGCCCAGGGTCATCCCCTCCGCATGGACACTGGCGCGGAAGACTCTCTCGTGGTCGGGGCCTGAGCCTTCGGTGTCATAATTGGGGCGCTTGCCGCCCTTGGCCAGAACTTCTTGGAGTCGGGTCTTGTAGTCCTTGAGCCCGGGCTGCTTCGCCCTCTCGTCCACTCTTCCGCCCAGGAGCCTGGAGACCAGCTGCCGCGAGGCCTCGAGCCCCGAATCGATGTAGACAGCTCCGATCACTGCCTCGACCGCGTCGGCCAATATCGAGTCCTTGTCCCGGCCACCGGTGCGATCCTCGGCCGCAGTCATGTCGATGTGAATCCCGAGGTCGATGCTGCGAGCCACCTCCGCCAGCGTTGGCCTGCTCACGACCGCGGCCCGAACCTTCGCCAGCTTGCCTTCGGCCAGGGACGGATAGGCCGAATAGAGGTAATCCGTTACCGCCAGCTGGAGGACTGCGTCACCCAGGAACTCGAGTCTCTCGTTGTCCGGACGGTCGGAGTCCTCACTGCTCACAGATCGATGAGTCAGGGACAACTCGAGCAAAGAGCGATCGCGAAAGCTGTACCCGATCTTGTCTTCGAGTGTCGTCACGAGCCGAGACGGGCAGCCAGCCGACCGGGCAGGTCTTGCTCGGCTGCCTCGTGGGCCATTCTCAGTGCGTTGGCGATCGAGACCCTGGTGGAAGACCCGTGCGAGATCACCACCACACCCTTCACCCCCAGCAGCTGGGCACCGCCGTACGTCTCATAGTCGAGCCGCAGGCGCACTTGATCGAGGGCGGGCAGTGCCGCCGCGCGAACCTCGGCGGGGAGCTTGGCCACCTCCTCCATCGCATATCGGATGACGACCTGGGCAGCGCCCTCCATCGTCTTGAGGAAGATGTTCCCTGTGAACCCGTCGGTGACGATGACGTCGGCCCGGTCGGTGGCGACGTCCCTGCCCTCGAGATTCCCCACGAATCGAATCGGGGCTGCCTCCAGGAGGTCGTGGGCCGCCCTCTCCAGGTCCCTCCCCTTGCCTTTCTCCTCGCCGATCGAAAGGAGGCCCACACGCGGATCCGATGCTCCAAGGAGCACCTCGGCGGCGACCGCACCCATGATGGCGAATTGCACCAGTTGGTCAGGTTTGACATCCGGGTTCGCTCCGGAGTCGAGCACCAGAGTCGGTGTGCCCGGTGTGGGGAATATCGATGCAATGGATGGTCTCGAGACCCCTTTGATCCTGCCGATCAGGATCGCCGCGGCGGCCAGGGCGGCACCGGTCGAACCCGCAGACACGAGGCCACGGGCCGAATTCTCTGCGACCAATTTTGCTGCGACCGTTATCGATGCGCCGGGCTTCTCACGAAGGGCCCGGGCGGGATCCTCACCCATGTCGATGATCTCGGGCGCATCGACGATGGGCAACCGGACATCGTGCTCGGCGAGCTCGGCTGCCAGCGTGTCGTGATCACCCACCAGGACCACGTCCACCCCGTCGCGTGACGCTTCAAGCGCGCCAGCAACGGTCTCGGAGGGGGCGTTGTCGCCCCCCATTGCGTCGAGGGCGATGCGAGCCAAGGCTCAGTTGGTCTCGATGACCTCGCGGCCGGCGTATGTGCCGCATTCACGACAGGCGCGATGTGGCAGCTTTGGCTTGCCACATTGCTCGCAGGCCACGGTGCTCGGGCGGGCGACCTTCCAGGCGGATTTCCGCTGTCGGGTCCGTGAGCGCGACATTTTCTTCTTGGGCACCGCCATGGCGGTCTCCTCGGTCAGGAATCGAACAGGTCTTTCAGGACGGCGAAAGGCGACTGAATTATGTCGCCATGGCCGCCACAAGGCTCCGTATTCAAGTCGGTTCCGCAAGTTGGGCAAAGTCCCAAGCAGTCCGGCTTGCACACCGGTGCCGCAGGAAGGGACAGCGCCAGCTCGTCGCGCGCCGGCCCATACACGTCGATCTCACCTGCGACGATGCCATACCCGTCCTCATCAGGCATGACCCTGAAGTATTGGCGGCCATTTGTCTCGATCTTGTCATCCCATTCGACCAGGCAGCGCGTGCAAACCAGATGGGCTGTGGCTGAAACGCGGAAATCTGCCTGCACCGCGTCCAGCAGCCCGGTCACCACTCCCTTGAGCCTCATCGGGCCGTCGACACTGACCTCTCCGAGCCGCAACATGACCGGGGGCTCTTCGTCAAACGGGCGCTCCTTGCCGGGCGATCCGAGCAGGTCGCCTACGTGGATCGATATCTCGGGGGTCATCAGATCGGGACGTCGGGCGGCTTGGGCCGGGCCTGGTGGAGCTCGGCGCGTGCGGTCTGGATCTGCGTCATCACCTCATTGAGGATCAACTCCACCCTCTGCAACTTCTTCTCGATCTCATCTTCAGTCTCGAGGCGGAGTCGTCGGGCCTCTCCCTCCGCCCGCCTCACCAGGATGTTGGCTTCCTCGACTGCCTCGGCAACGATGTTCGAGTCGGAGACGAGCTCATCTGCTTCCTTGCGGGAGCGGTCCACCATCTCTCTCGACTTCTCATTGGTTCGTGCGATGAACGCCTCACGCTCGCGCACCATCCAGCGGGCGGCCCGCAACTCATCCGGCAGCCCGGCTCTGATTCCCTCGAGAAGCCCCAGGAATTGCTCCCGGTCGACGATTGCATTTCCCGACAGGGGAACCGACTTGGCCTCGTGGAGATAGACGATCAAGTCATCGACCATGTCCTGCAGGTCGCCCAGTTCGGTGCGATGCTCAGACTCGGGGGATGCTTCCTCTGGGGCTGAGGTCTCCTGGTCGGGTGCCTGGTTCTCGTCTGTCATGCCAACCGCTCCTTCAGGGCCTTCTCTACGACACTTGGTACCAAACCTTCGATGGAGCCGCCGAGCCGGGCCACTTCCTTGACCAAAGACGAGGAGATGAAGCTCCACTCCGCCCTGGTGGCCATGAACACAGTCTCCATCCCATCGACATGCCGGTTCATCTGCGCCATCTGCATCTCGTACTCGTAGTCGTCCACCGTCCTGAGACCCTTGACCACGACGTCCGCTTCCTTGTGACGCGCATAGTCGACGAGGAGACCGGCAAAGGAGTCGATCTCGACACGATCGCCAAAGATCTCCTCGAGAAGGCTCACTCGCTCCGCTACTGAGAACAAGGCGTCTTTGGACGGGTTGTCCACGACAGCGATGACGACCTCATCAAAGGCCCCCAGGACCCGTTCGATGACATCGACATGGCCATTGGTGGGAGGATCAAAGCTCCCCGGGCAAAGTGCGACAGTCAACTGGCGTCCGTTTCCTTCTCGTATCTGAGGATTCTGGTATCCCCGTAGCGCCTATCGGTGGCAACCCGCCAGTTTTCGGGATGAGAAGGAGACTCATCGGCGAATCGGCGCGACGTGACCACCTCGCCCTTCGCCGAAAGCCGGCGGTCCAGAGCCGACAGGTCGCCGGCCAAACCGACGGATGGCAGGTCCCACGGAGGATCAATGAAGACGAGATCGAAATCGTGACCCGCACCGGCCAGGAAGTCGCTCACCGGAGACGTGACTATGACTCCACCCAGCCCGAGTGACTCGATGTTGGAGCGAAGCGCCTGGACCGCCAGCCGGCCATTCTCGACAAAGACCGCCGACTCCGCTCCCCGCGACAGCGCCTCCAGGCCGAAGGAGCCCGACCCGGCATACAGGTCGAGGACCCGGGATTCCGCCACCCAATCGCCGATCATCGAGAAGATCGCCTCCCGCACCCGGTCCAGGACGGGGCGGGTAGTGGCAGTTGAGGGAGCGATCAGACGTCGGCCCTTGGCGACACCGGAGATGATCCTCATCGCCGCTTCAACTCACGAAGAGCCATGCGACCGAATCGCCCAGCATCGACTTGACCTCCGCGGCGAGCTCGAGGTGGCTCTTCAACTCGGGGTCCCGGGCCACCAGCTCGAAGGCATCGTGTCGGGCCGACGCGAGGAGCTTGATGTCGGCCAGGACGTCAGCCAGCTTGAGGTCGGGCATACCGGACTGCTTCGTCCCGAAGACGGTCCCCTGACCCCTGATCCTCAGATCTTCCTCGGCCAACCGATAGCCGTCGCTGGTCGAGATCATGGCGGTCAGGCGGTCCTCCCCTTCTTCGGTGGAGGGATCGGCGATCAGAAGGCACATGCCGGGTGCATCACCCCGCCCCACCCGGCCCCGGAGCTGATGGAGCTGGCTGAGCCCGAACCGATCGGCGTCCTCGATGACCATCACCGTGGCATTGGGTACGTCGATCCCAACTTCGATGACGGTGGTGGCCACCATGACATCGATCTCGCCAGCGCGAAATGCGGTCATGACGCCATCTTTGTCGGCGGGTCGAAGCTGGCCATGGATCAGGCCGACCCGGAGATCGGCCATCAGGGCCGAAAGCCGCTCGAACTCGGCTGTTGCCGACGCCGCCTCCACCTTCGGGCTGTCGTCGACCAGCGGGCAGACAACGAACGCCTGATGACCTGCCTCCACCTCGGACACGACGGCTCGCCATGCGACCGCCTCGTCGCTCTTCGACAAGACCCGTGTCACGACGGGCAAGCGCCCTGGGGGCATCTCGTCGATCATGGAGACGTCCAGATCGCCGTAGAGGGTCATCGACAGTGTGCGCGGGATGGGTGTCGCCGTCATGATCAGCAGATCCGGGTCGATCGCGGTTGCCTTGTCCTTCAGAAGGACCCGTTGAGCCACGCCGAACCGATGCTGCTCGTCGACTACCGCCACCCCGAGCCTGGCGAAGCTGATCCCCTCTTGGATCAAGGCGTGGGTGCCGATCACGATGTCGACCTGTCCCGACGCCACATCGTCGGTCAGCTCCTGCCTGGTGATGTCGGGCTTGTAGTTGGCCACCGCCATGGATCCGGTGAGGATCCCGACATGGACGGCGGGGCCATCGTTGGCGAAGAGGCTTTCCATGCCCAACTCACTGCTGACGGCGAATGGCTCGGGTGAGAGCCCTGCCTGCGCCAACAGCCTGACCACACCTGAGTAGTGCTGTTCTGCCAGTACCTCGGTCGGCGCCATTATCGCTCCCTGCCACCCACCTTCCACACCGTGCAGCAGGGTGATCACCGCGACGACCGTCTTGCCCGAGCCGACTTCTCCATGGAGGAGCCGATGCATCGAGTGGCTCATGGCCAGGTCCGAGCTGATCTCCTCGAGGACTCTCGTCTGGGCCGATGTCAGCCGGTAAGGAAGACCGGCGAGGAAACGGTCCGCCAGCTCACCTGTCGGTTGGTGGGAGAACCCTGCGGACTCGGACATCTGACGACGTTTCTGGAGTGCAAGCGCCAGCTCCAGTCGGAACAGCTCGTCGTAGACGAGACGCTCCCTGGCGGGTGTCACCGCCTCCAGCGACTCGGGAAAGTGGATGTCCGCGTAGGCCTGGTCCCTCCCGATCAGGCCGAGATTTTCCAGATATGGGCCAGGGACGGGATCCTCGATGGGGCGCGCCCGGGTCAATGCGTTGTGGATCGCGCGGCGAAACACCCCGGAGCTGACCTCACCGATGGCCGGGTATATCGGGACGACGCGGCCGGTCTCGAGCGACTCGGTGCGGCGGTTCAGCACGTCCACGGCTGGGCCGGACATCTGCAGATTCCCGCGGAACGACTCGACTTTGCCCGAGAGGACTACCTGAGTCCCTTCACTGAGCTGCCGGCCGCGAAAGGCCTGGTTGAACCAAACCGCCTTGATACTGGCCGTGTCGTCGGCCACGCGGACCTCCACGATCACCAGGTTCTTCCGGGGGCGACGAGTGCGAACCGATCGGACCTCGCCGAGGATGGTGACCTCCTGGCCGACCGGGGCCGAGGAGATCGGTTCGACCCGGGAACGATCGATGTAGCGCCTCGGCACGTGCTGGATCAGGTCAACGACGTTGTGGATACCGCCCTTGCCGAGCACTTTGGTCCTCTGCCCGCCAAGACCCTTCACACGCGAGACCTCGACCTCGGTCAGCCGGCTCAGCTTGGCCATCGGAAGCCCTCGAGATGAGATGTGCCCACGGGCCAACGGTACCGCCGGGCTAGCTGTTGGCCCGAATGATCGCTATCCTGGCGTGCGGTCGCGATGAGCCGGTGGCTCATCTACCCTTCCAGACCGTCCCAGGAGCTCTCGAGATGTCTTATCGCTGTGAAATCTGTGGCAAGGAGCCGAGCTACGGCAAGACCGTCAGCTTCTCCCACAAGCGCAACAATCGCCGCTGGCTCCCGAACATCCAGAAGGTGCGAGTGCGTCACGGCTCCAACACACGTCAGGCTCGCGTCTGCACCTCTTGTATCCGCGCCGGGAAGGTTGAGAAGGCCTGAGATGATGCAGGGCGTCGTCAAGGTGTACGACCCGGTGACCGGTGCCGGAATCGTGGTTCGCGACGAAGACCGCTCCGAAGTCTTCCTCCGACCGGGTTCGCTGACAGGATCCATCTTCCGCACGCTTCGCCAGGGTCAACGTCTCGTTTTCGAGACCGTCGAGGAGGACGGCCGTCAATTCATCTCGTCGGTGAGACTGGGCCAGGACGGGTACTGAGCAACGATCAGAGTCTCAGACCGTCGGGCCGAATCGGATCATCCACCGCTCCGGCTCTTCCATAGGGCCAAATCCATACCTGGCGTAGAGGTCGTGTGCGTCACCGGTGGCCAGGGTGAAGCGTTTGACCTCAGCC
Source organism: uncultured Actinomycetes bacterium (assembly GCA_963730285.1). GTDB lineage: Bacteria > Actinomycetota > Acidimicrobiia > Spongiisociales > ZC4RG35 > JARDZU01. Next base: position 54,480 of record CAVSQY010000002.1, read on the forward strand.
ATTCCCGGATGGGACATCACCGCACTCATCAGACGCTTGCCCAGACCCGTTCCTCGATGCTCCTCCGCCACGAACACGTCGCAGAGCCAGGCAAAGGTGACCCCATCGGTCACGACCCGGGCACAGCCGACCATCTCGCCACCGGATCGATAGACCCCGAACAGGAGGCTCCCGTCACAGGCGGATTCCGAGGTGTCACGCGTCCTGCCCATCGCCCAATAGGCGAGATCAGACATCCAGTGGTGATACCGGTCGCGGTCGAAGCGAAGCGGATCGCTCGATATCTCGTATTCGACCGTCATCGGCACCTCCGGAGAGAAATGAGGAAGCTACCCCTCGCACTTCACCAGATCCATCAACTAGGGTCCGGGCCACTCGAGACCCTAAGGAGGCTCAGTGGTCCAGGCTTATGTCCTGATCCAGACGGAGGTCGGCAAAGCGGCCCTCGTCGCAGAGGAAGTGCGTGACATCCCCGGCGTCGACACTGCGGACGACGTCACAGGCCCCTATGACGTCATAGTCAAAGCGACGAGTGACGACGTGGATTCGCTCGGGAAACTGGTGGTTGCCAGGATCCAGGCGATTGACGGCATCACCCGCACTCTCACCTGCCCCGTAGTACATCTCTGATCTGAGCTAGAGAGCTGTGATTTGGGATCGGCCAAATGGCGATCCCCTGGTCAACCGAGTTTCGAGGCGATGGCGCCCGCGCTTCTCAGCGCAGTCCCGTCGCTACCGGCCACCGAGAACACCCGTACCGGACCGGTTAGGGCTTCGGCCACCATGTCCGAAAACAGCCTCTCCCTGCTGAGGGGCGGGTCGATCCAGAGGTACGCCGCCATCGATCCCGGGATGGTGTTGACCTCGTTCACCACCAGGTTGCCCTCCCTCTCGAGGTAATCGATCCTGGCGACCCCCCGCAGGCCCGCCACGTCGGTGACCCGTCTCGACATGCTGCGGAGGGTTTCCTCCAGTTCGGGGACGATGCGAGCCGGCAACTCTCGTCCAGAGCCCACCTCGCCACCCCAGGCCAGGTATTTCTGGTCGTAGGAGTAGATACCGGTCTCCGCCCGAAGCGGCGCCTCTATGGCCGAGAGCTGCCAGATGGGGTAGGTGCGAACGGCTACCTGTAGATCACGACTCCCGACGAGGAAAGGCTCGACCACCGCCCCCTGGTCGAAGAAGGAGGAGCTCCGTTTCAGGGCAAGAACCGTGACCCAGTCGTCGGCCACTTCGATCCCTATCGAGGATCCGCCGAATCTCGGCTTCACGATGAATGGCCCTTCGAACTCCGGGGCCGGCTCCTCGCCGGTGACGACCATCGCCCGGGGAAGCGTGGGCAGGCCGGCCGCGCTCATCGCCGAGCCGAAGGCGAGCTTGTCCATTCCCAGCGCCGAAGACGCCTGACCCGGGCCGGTGTATCGGAGCCCAACCAGGTCGAGAAGTCCCTGGAGGGTGCCATCCTCGCCCGGACCGCCGTGACATGCCACGAGGACAGCGTCGATATCCAGTGGCTTCTTCTTGAGGATGAGGCCCTGGCCGGGTGCGGCGACGAATCTCAGCTCGCGCGAGCGAGCAGGCACGCCCTCTGCGAAGTCGCCTGCCTCGAGCCCGGGGTCTACCAGGAACCAATCACCGAGCTTCGACCAATAGACGGCATGGACGTCGCCGAGGGCATGGGTGACCTGGAGACCGGTCAGTATGGAGATGTCGTGCTCGTCCGATGGACCGCCAAAAATCACTGCCGGCTTGGCCATTCACACTCCTCACGGATAATGGTCGGGCAAATCGTTCTCGTAGAGGACGGCGTCACCGGTGCCGAGGTTCTCACGCACCCAATCCACTGCTTCTCGACGCGAGCCCACGACGGTAACCGAAGCCTTCCCGCTACTGGAGCCATCGATGAGAGCCGCCCGATTGGTATGGCCGACGATGAGCAGGTCGTCTGCCACATCGGCTGCCAGGCCGGCCAGGTCTCGATTCTCCTCGTATTGACTTGGCCCCAACTCGACCATCCCCGGCGTCACCACCACTTTCCGCCCACCGGCGCCGACGCGCACCAGGATGGCAAGGCCTGACCTGGCACCAGCCGGGTTCGAGTTGAAGGTGTCATCGACGATGGAAAACCCGCGCTCTGATCGGATGATGTTCTGTCTGTGATCGGCTCGGGGCAGGTCGTTGATGCGTTCGACCATCGCCTTCAGGTCGACTCCCAACGCCAACCCGAGACCGATGGCCACTCCGAGGTTGATCGGGAACACGTCTTCGGGAACCGTGGCCACCGGGTCTCCATGGACGATCAGCGAGCCATTCCGGACCACCACGTCCGCTTGATCGGGGCCCGACGCCACCGTGACCAAGTCGAGGTGGGGCGATCGCAAGCGAGCGAGGTCGGCCAGCAATGGGTGGTCGATGGCGATAACGGCAGATCGAGCGCCTTCCAGGATCTCGGCCTTTGCGGCAACAATGGCCTCTTCGGTCTTGAAACGCTCGAGGTGGACAGGCCCGATGGCGACCATTGCGGAGACGACGGGGTGAAGCCAGCTGACCAGATCCGCTATCTCCCCCGGGCCGTAGGTCCCCATCTCGGCGATGAACACCTCAGTGCCGGGGAAGAGTTGCTCGTTCACTGCACGAGCGAGGCCCATCCGGTTGTTGTATGAGGCAGGGCTGGCCACCACGCTCACCGAGCCACTCACCAGGTGGGCCAGATACTGCTTTGTCGTGGTCTTGCCGTACGAACCGGTGATCCCGACCACCGTGGCGCCCGACATCTTCAGCCTGGCAGCGGCCCGGGCCACCCAGCGATCGCCCAGGCGATGCTCCACCGGTGACAACGCAAGCAGGGACAAGTCGATGACCCCAGGGAGCAGCAACAGCCCAAAGGCGGGCAAGACGGGCAAGTCGGAGAGGCCGCCGGCGATGAGAACCACCCCCATCACCATCCCCACAGAGACACTCAACCTCCTCAGGCGCGTCGTCCAGGTCAATGGGGATGTAGTCCCCCGGATGCCGAGGCCGACCGGGCCCACCTGGGCGCCGACCACCAGGAGCCCCCACCACGGGCTCCACAAAGAGCCCATTGCCCCGGCGAGAGCCGCCAGGGCCAGGGCAGAGTTGAGAGGCCCCCGTCGCCACCAGCGGATGGCGAATCTGGTGGTCGCCGGCGCCAAGTAGTGCTCACGTTGGGCAATCCGCAGCCAGCGGAGGCCGGCCGGGACCGCGGCAATCGCGCAGAGGGCGACCAGGATCCAGGTCATCTGCTCAATGCCCTCTCCACAGCACCACGAAGCGCCTCAGGTGCCTGGACGGGGACCATGTGCCCCACCCCCTCGAGGACTTCGAGGGTCGCCGAGCCCCCTGAGGAGCCGATGATCCCCATCGCTGTCTCAGCCACTGCCACCGGGACCTCGCCGTCATCGGCGCCCCAGATGAGCTCGATCGGGACTCGGATCGCCTCCAGTTCGGACTCATAGCTCTCATTGACCACCCTGACCAGGATGTCACGCATCACACCGCTCGCCGCCCGGTAGTCGGCCGATCCCCGCCTTGCCCTGATCCCCTCCATCTTCTCCTCTGACAGCAGACCGGATTTGTGAAGCGCCCGCAGGGCGCGATACGAAACCGAGGGCCGGGTGGGTGGTCCAAGTCTGGCCAGAGGTGCTCCCGTCAGCACCAGACTCGAGACGCGTTCGGGGTGGGAAACCGCTATCTCGACAGCCACCCTGCCTCCAAAGGAATGTCCGACCAGAACCATCGGGCTCGTCAATTCGGTGAGCAAAGGGGCCAGGGCCTCCGCATACCCCTTGGCGCCGATGACGCTGTTCGGAGCCGGTGAGGCGCCAAACCCGGGAAGATCGACCGCCAGGGCCGGCATCCCTGTCAGCGACAGGCGAAAATCACTACCCCGACGGGCCCAGCCGTGCAAGGCCAGGACCCGTGAGGGCTCATCACCAAGGGCCTCTGCGAACAGTGCGCCCTCAGCGTATGCCGCGCAAAGCCACGTATCAATCCTCGATCGGTAAGACAGAAGTGCCGAGAATACAGTCGACAGACAAGTTTCAACCGTTACGGACGCTTCGATGCCAACCACGAATCAGGCGATGGCACGCTTTCGCGCCTCTCTGCTCCGACGCGCCTCGGCCGTGGCATGGGTGGTGTTGATAATCATCTCTGCACAGGCCGTGCGGCGGGAAGTGTTCGGCGAGCCTACGTTCTGGGTGCCGATGGCCGCCCTCGGCGGTCTCCTCGTGATCTCGACCGCCACCAGGTGGGACCGTCTCATGGCAACCCGGTTTGCCCCCTGGATCGCCGTCGGGTGGCTCAGCTCTTTGATCTTCGGGCTGACCGCCTTCGCGTTGGTGCCACAACTCACCGCCACCTCCACGCCGATCCTCTATGGGATCGCTGCCGTGTCCGGATTGCTCCTGGTCTGGTGGGCACATGCCTTCATGACCGTGCTGGTAGGTGCCGCCGTGGCATTCATCGCAATCAGGGTGAGCCAGCTCACGGCACCGGCCGATGTGTTGGCTCAGGTGCTCACCGTGGCCGTGGTCTCGGCGGCCACGGCCCTGGTCGGCCTCGAGTTCGAGAGAGGCTGTGCGATCGGCACAGAGAGAAGGGCAGATTGACCAGCAGAGAGTCGACTTCGAGCGCTTGTACGAGGTCAGCGCCACCCTGGCCAGAGCCGAGTCCCTGGCCGAGATCGTCCCTCACCTCGTCGGGACCATCTGCAAGTATCTCGACGCCCAGGTCGGTGTGGTCCTCCTCTACAACCCCGATCGCCATCGTCTCGAGGTCATGAGCCCCATTTGGGTGAACGGGTACCCATTGGACGCCGACCCGATCGTGCTCGACGTGGCCAGCCCCGCCATCGTGGCCCAGGTCTATCGCGCCGGGAAGCCTTTCTTCGTCAAGGATGTCGACCAGGACACGGACGCCCACACCCTGCTCAAGGAACTAGGCCTCAGACAGGCACTGGTCGCCCCCCTGAAGGTCGAGTCGCTCCGGGTGGGAGCGATCATCGTCGGTGACCCCTACGTCGGTGAGTTCAACGAGGACCAGCTGGAGCAACTCGGGTCACTCGCCGCGCCGGCCGGTCTCGTCCTCTCTCAGATCGGCCGCTACGAGGCACAAACCGAGATGACGAAGCGGTTGGAGGAAGTGGCCCAGATGAAGACAGACTTCGTGTCGACGGTGAGTCACGAGTTGCGCTCCCCCCTGACCTCGATCATCGGCTCATTGGACACCGTCAACCGCCCAGAGCTTTCCCCGACCCAGCCCGTTGCCCAACAGCTCCTCTCGACCGCACGACGACAGGCCGGCCGTCTGCAGCGGCTGATCGACGACCTGCTCGTGGTCTCCAGGATCGATCGAGGAGCGATCCCGGTCCATCTCGAGTCGGTAGCGATCAAGGTGGCGTTCGACGAGGTGAACCGGGTGGTGTCGATCGAGCCGACCTTCACCATCGAGCCGGAGAACATGGCGGTCGAAGCCGACCGCGACCACCTCATCCGGATTCTGATAAACCTCGTGGAAAACGCCGCCAAGTACGCCGTCGACAGCCCCGTCGAGCTCTACGCGTGGGAGCGGGGCCAGAAGGCTTTCATCGCGGTCGTCGACCACGGCCCGGGAATCCCCGAGGACGAGAAGGACCGTGTCTTCGAGCGATTCACTCAGATCGACCAGTCGGACACAAGGTCGAAGGGTGGCACCGGCCTCGGCCTCTCAATCGTGAAGAGCTTGACCGAAGTCATGCATGGTTCGGTACGGGTGGAGCAGACCGAAGGGGGCGGGGCCACTTTCCTGGTGGAGCTCCCCCTGGCGCCCGCACTCCAACACGTCGACTGAGTCAGCCTCCCTCGTCTATCCCGGCTGCGATGGCGTGGAACCCGCCGTCCACGTGGATCACCTCTCCCGAGGTCATCGGAGCCCAGTCACTCAACAGGACACAGATCATCCGGGCGACGGGGTCGGGATTGGTGTCGTCCCATTTCAAAGGCGCCCGCTGACTCCAGACGCGGTGGAAGGCATCGAAACCGGGTATCGACTTGGCAGCGACTGTGGCCAGGGGGCCGGCTGAAACCGCATTGACCCGCACCCCGTGCGGGCCGAGGTCACGAGCGAGGTACCTCGTCACGCTTTGCAGGGCGGACTTGGCCACACCCATCCAGTCGTACGCCGGCCAGGCCTGGCTGTTGTCGAAGTCGAGCGTCACCAGCGACCCTCCTCCGGCAGCCTCGAGGAGCGGGAGAAGCGCCACGGCCAGGGTCTTGTAGGAGAAAGCCGAGGTCACAAAGGCGGTCTGCGCCGACTCGACTGGAGTGTTGAGGAAGTTGCCACCCAATGCGTCTTCGGGTGCGAATGCAATTGCATGCAGGGCCCCATCGATCGAGCCCCAGCGCTCCGTGAGGTCCGCCCCCAAAGCCTCGACCTGCACCGGATCGTTGATGTCGAGCTCCAGCACGGGGCACGGGTGCGGAAGACGTTGCACCGATCGCTCGGTCAGCCGAAGGCCGCGCCCGAAACCCGTGGCGATGATCTCCGCCCCTTCCTCCTGTGCGATCCGGGCAGCGTGCCACGCGATCGAGTCGTCGGTGAGGACACCGGTGATGAGCAGCTTCTTGTTCTCGAGCAACACGGGACCTCCTAGAAATTGCCGCCAAATGTCATGATGCCCCTAATCCCCAGACCCATGGTGAAGAGCAGGAGCAAGCCGTAATAGAGCGCCGGGCGCTTGCGGAACTGGGCGCGGTAGATATATGCGAACGAGAACGTCACCGCCACCACCACGCCGTAGAAGATGTGCTGATTGCCGGGATCGATGCCGCCACTCGCCACGATCACCCCGAGAACCACTTGCAGGAGCAACGCTCCAACGGCGACGCCGACACCATAGAAGAACGCCCGAGGCGGCACGGGGCGTCGCGACAGGATCACACCCCAAAGACCGACGACGCCACTGATCACGACCGCGATGTAACCCCAAACCGAATGGAAGTGACTCACTGGTCTGAGCATAGAGATCTGCCACTTCGCTCCAATCTCTGGCCTAAAATAGAAATGAGGAGGAAGGTAAATGTTCGAGGCGGTTGAATTCATCGAAGTTCGCGGGCGCGAAGAGCCCGACGAACGGGTAGTTGGCCAATTCGAGGACGAGATGGGGGCGGTCAAGGCCGCCCGGCAGGCGAAAGTGGAGTTCATCGAATCCGGGGCCGTCGACTTTGCCTGGTGGGTCGTCCGACAGGAGGGTGCCCGCCTCGCCCAATTCATCTCCGACTCGAGGAGCGACAAGGAGTTCGTCCTCGACCTGGCAACTGGCCAGCTAGTCGAGGTCTGATAGGCCAGGACTGACGCCCGAGCTCACTGGCCGAAGAAGGGACGCAAGGTGTCGTCCGCGCTTCGACTCGACGATACCGGCGGGGCAGCCGTCCAGTAGGCGTAGAGGACTGCAGCTCCACTGAAGAGAACTGCCAGGGCGACCTCCCAGGCCACCACGACGTCGGAGTCACACACCTCGTATACGACATCACTCGATATCGATTCTGCGCTGCCCGATGACGTATCGCCCACCTGCCACACCCAGCCCGACACCATCGAGCGACTGGCTGGATCGAGGTCGACCACCGTGCCGTCGGCCAGTCTCTGCTCGCAAGCCGGATCGACATGCACCCATAGCGCCGCCGCAGCCGCCAACCAGAGGAGTGGGACAACGATCATCGCGACCCTCTTCATCCAACTCCCGCGAGGCGTCAACTTGACGTCGGCCCAGAACCAGATGGCGGCGAGGACGATCAGGGGCAACCCGAGGATGGAAAGAGCACCGAATAGCCCGGCAAAGCCAATCATGGCAGCCGGGAGCAGCATCAACGGCCGCTGGGGATGAGACAGAATGGCCAAGGTGGCCGGCACGGCCAGGAGGCACATGACCACGACACCGCGAGGCCAAGACAATCCTGCCGACAGGTCACCGCCGGTCAGGCCCAGGATGAGCCCCGCGAGGGCCAACCCGTAGCCGATGACCGCAGAGACCTTGACCGCCATGGCGACCGGGGCCGGCCAGTCGGCGGCCACCAGCCCCGGCTCCCGTGAGTCGCTCAACGGTCTGCGGAGGTGATGTCAGCCCTCGTCCAGCAACAGGTCCGCGTACTGATCCCGGACCACCTTCTTGTCGAACTTTCCCGTCCCGGTCTTGGGAATGGAGTCGATGAACACCACTTTGTCGGGCAGCCACCACGAAGCGACACGCGTCTCGAGGAACTTCTTCAGTTCCTCCTCGGTGACTTCGGCTCCCTCCCTCTTGACCACGAAGGCGGCGGGCCGCTCCTGCCACTTGACGTGCTTGAGGCCCACAACGGTGGCCTCGGCCACGTCGGGATGTGCCATCAGCTCGTTTTCCAGGTCAAGCGATGAGATCCACTCGCCACCCGACTTGATCACGTCCTTGGCCCGATCCGTGATGCGGATGTATCCCTCCGGAGTGATCTTGCACACGTCGCCAGTTCGCAACCAGCCGTCTTCGAACGATTGGGCCGAGCGCGGGTCTTTGTAGTACTCGGCTGCTATCCACGGCCCGCGTATCAGCAACTCACCGAAGGCCTCACCGTCCTTGGGCAGCTCCTCGCCGATATCGTCGACGATCTTGACCTGGAGACCAGGGATCGGGATCCCGGCCGTCTCCATGAAGTCGAGCTGACGTTGCAGGTCCCACTCCTCCATGTCCGGCTTCAAGACCGCCGTGGACGCCACCGGGTTGGTCTCAGTCATCCCCCAGCCCTGGATCACCCTGATCCCACGGGCGGTCCAGAACCACTCGATGAGCGAGCGGGGGACGGCGGACCCTCCACAGAGGAATGCCCTGATAGATGAGAGATCCGCCTCGGGATGAGCTTCCAGGTACAACTTGATCCCGAGCCAAACGGTCGGAACGCCGGCCGAGAAAGTCACCTTTTCCTTCTCGAGGAGGGGGACCAGCCCCTGGGGGGTCAGATCGGGGCCCGGATAGGTCAGCTTGGCGCCCTGGGTGACCGCCATGAACGGATATCCCCATGCCGAGGCGTGGAACATCGGCACCACCGGCAACACGTTGTCACTGGCGCTCATCGAAATGTTCGCCAGATTGGAGATCGTATGGATGTAGGTAGACCGCTGCGTGTAGGCCACGCCCTTGGGGTTGCCCGTCGTGCCGGACGTGTAACAGAACATCATCGGTGAGCGTTCATCCAGCAGGGGCCATGCCCCGTGTGGCTCGACGTCGGCGATCAGATCCTCGTAGGCGATGGATCCCGGGAGATCATCGGACGCGCTCTCCCCCATCACCACATACGTCTTCACCGTCTCGAGTGTCGGGGCGATCGGTGCGAGGAGTGGCACCAGGTCGGGGTCCACGAAGAGCACCTTGTCGCCGGCGTGATTGACGATATAGGTGATCTGGTCGGCAAAGAGCCGGATGTTGATCGTGTGACATACGAAGCCCATATTCGCCGTGGCCCAGTAGAGCTCGTGATGTCTCCGGTTGTTCCAGGCAAATGTGCCCACCGCGTCACCCTGGGTGACTCCCAGGCCCTCGAGCGCGGTGACCAGCCTTCGCACCCGGCCGTCCGTCTCTCCATAGGTGGTGCGCGCCAGCGATCGGTCGGACTCGACCGACACGATCTCACGATCGGGGTACAACCAGACAGCACGGTCGTAGAGGGTGGAGAGGATCAGCGGAAAATCATCCTGCATGTGCATCATTCGCCTCCAAATAGCTTGGCCTTTTGGGTTTCGAATTCGACGTCTGTGAGCTTCCCCTCGTCGTGCAGGCGAGACAGGGTGGCCAGCTGCGATGCCGTGCTCTCATCTCTGCTTTGGCCCCCACCCTCCAGCTCGAGCTTACGCTTCTCCCGCTCCTGGTACACCAGCGACTGCACACCCTCAGGGTTGGGGATGTCGGTGTACATGGTCTGGCCATGCTCGCCGGCGGACTCGATCACCAGATCGCCCGTGCCCAGGATCCGCTCCCAGACCGCCTGGTTGAACGTTATGTCGTTGATCACCTCGAGTGGGATCTCCCTGCCCTTCTTGGCTATGAGACCGGTCCGGTGGATGAGCCGCTCGTTGGTGACCACATGAAGGGTGCTCCACCATCTGATCATCCCACGGGCGATGAGAGCCAAGCAGACGACGACCAGTGCCAGGATCAGCCACCCCCTCCAGGAGAAATCCATGTAGGCGATGATCACGATCAGCACGAGGACGAGGAGCGACAAGGCTCCCTCTCGCAGGATGCTCGACCAGTGGGGCCTGAACTCCGTGACGACCTTCTCACCTGGGCTGAGCAATTTCTCTGGATAGCGCATATGAACACAGTACCGATCGTGAGGATCGGAGCCTCGCCCGACGTGGCAGGATCTTGGTGGTGAGCCGTCTTCAACTACGTCAAATCGCCGACCGACGCGACGACCTGACCCGACGTCGGCTGGATCATCTGGTTCCCCGAATCCTTGATGAGGCCGGAATCGACTGTTGGGTGCTGGTGTCGCGCGAGTATGCGGACGATCCGGTGGTGATGAGCATGCTCCCGGCCACCTGGATGAGCTCGCGACGCCGAACCATCCTCGTCTTTGCCCGCGGCGAGAACGGCCTGGAGAGGTTCTCCATCTCTCGCTACCGGATCGACGAGCTCTTCGAGTCACGCTGGGACCCCGAACAACAGCCTGATCAATTGCAGGCCCTGGCGGAGATCCTCGGCATCCTCGATCCGCAATCCATCGCAATCAACACTTCAGCCCTCTTTGCCCATGCCGATGGCGTCACCGCAACCGAACATCAAGGTCTGGCCGACGCTCTAGGCCCAGAGATCGCTCGACGCCTCACCAGCGCAGAGGATCTGGCCGTTGCTTGGCTGGAGCGACGCCTGCCCGAGGAACGACCCACTGCCGTCGACGCGTGTCGGGTGGCACACGGTTTGCTGCGACGAGCCCTGTCGAATGAGGCGGTGACCCCGGGGACGACGACCACCGCCGATCTCGAATGGTGGCTGCGTGATCGAGTCCAGGACATAGGGGCCACGACCTGGTTCCATCCCACCGTGTCCGTGCAAGGAAGGGGTCGCGGCCCGCAGCCCTCAGCTTCGGCAAGGCCGGACCAGACGGTGATCGAACGCGGGGATCTGATACACATCGACTTCGGGATTCGCTGGAATGGCCTTTGCACCGACCAGCAGCAACACGGATACATCCTGAACCGGGGTGAGAGCGGCCCTCCCGAGGGGCTGATCCAAGCCCTGGCCGGTTCGAACCGGCTACAAGACATCCTGATCGGGCATTTCGAAACCGGGCGCACTGGTAACGACATCTTGCGCGCTTCCCTCGATCAGGCCACCTACGAAGGGCTCATCGGCCGCATCTACACGCACCCCATCGGCATCCACGGGCATGGGGCTGGTCCAACGATCGGTCTCTGGGACCGCCAGACGGGAGTTTCCGGTCCGGGCGACCGCGTGCTGGTGAGGGACACCATGTGGTCGATCGAGCTCATGACCGAGTCGTCCGTGCCGGAGTGGGACCATCAGCCGGTTCAGGCGATGCTGGAAGAGAACGCATGGTTCGATGGAGAGAGCTGTGAATTCCTCGACGGCCGTCAGGAACAGCTCTGGTTGATAGAGGCGTGAATCGGAGGTCGCCTGGATCGAGACTTGGTCTACCTGGTTCCTAATCCTTCTCGACCATCCACAGCATCTCCCAGTCCTCGATGATCTTCCCATCGGAGACGCGGCTGATGGTGATCCCATGGACCGCGACCCGACCGCCATCAGGTGATCGTCCCAGAAGTGGCTCGATGGGCGTGCCGCGGCTGACCCAACGGGTCACCACCTTGTCGCCCTCCGCTATCTGGTCCTCGACGGTGGACACTCGATCCGGCATCGAGTCGATGAGATACCGCGCCATCTGCTTGGTCTCGTCCAGGCCGGCTGCCGTACGCCCGTTCGGACCCCAATAGGCGTAGTCCTCGGAATACAGGTGATCGATGGCAGATACGTCTCGACCGTTCATCACCAGCTCGAACCATCCACGCGCGACGTGCTTGTTGTCTTCCAGCATCGGCCGACCATATCCCAGGCGCGCGTGTGGAGAGTGAAAGCCCGAAACGAGAGCGAAAAGGACGCGAGCCCTCTCGCCGAGATGCCCGGAAAACGAGAAAGCCCCGAGGGAGCCTCGACCGAAGTCTCAACCCTCTCGGGACTCTCGTCCGTCGGTGTCGGGCCGGGGACCCAACTCCGTGCGGATGCCGGTGACCGAAGTCTCCGGCGGGAGCGATCCGAAGATCGTCCCTGCGGTCTGCGACGTGCCTGCCACCCGTTTCCAGGCGATATGCGGCCTCAACCCGCTGACCGGTAACTGCTCGACGATCCCGAAAGATCCCCGTTCGTTCTCCGGTCTCCCGACCTCCGGTTTCCCTTTGGCCAGGAACCCGTACTGCGGGGTTTCTTCCCGGTTCGGCTCTCACCGCCCCGTACCCGTTTGTTCGGGAGCCTCGGGGTCTCCCCTTCGGCGTGACGAGGAAAGTAGAGCTTCACCCCGGCCCACGCAACCCAGGAGCCTGATTGTTTTTCGCGACCCCATGCTGAGTTTTCGCGAGCATCGCGATCAGTGGCCGGGCCGCCGCCAGGGGCTATCGAATCAGCCAGATCTGGGCTCGCAACGCGAGAAACCCCGAGGGAGCCTCGGCCGAAGCCTCAGCCCTCTCGGGGCTCTCAGTGCCACCGACCAGGAAAGCGGGCCCCCGATCAGGCGGCAATCCGGAGCGACCGAAGCCTCTCCTTCCCCAACTCCAGGTTGCCCCGGCTTTGGTGATCGGAAGGTAAATAGAGGCAAAAACCAGCGTCAAGCCGGATCAGAGCTTCTTTTTCGCGGGTTAAGAGTTGTTTTCGCGCCTATCGGATCGACTTTCGTGGTGAATTCTCGACTCTCGAGGTGAAACGCCCGTTCCTGTCACTAGCCGTCCTTACACTCGGCGAGGTGACCGTCGAATTGGAATTGCCCCGCCTCGAAACCTTGTCGCCCAGCCGCGCCGGCGACTTCAAGACCTGCCCGCAGCTGTTCAAGTTTCGGGCGATCGATCGGCTACCCGAGCCGGCATCGGTTTACCAGGCTCGGGGCACCACCGCCCACCTCGCCCTGCAGAGGCTCTTCGACCATCCTGCGCCCGACCGAACACCCGAGCTTCTCTACGACTTGTTTCGTGAGGCTTGGACCGAGCTGCGCACCGATGAGGAATTCGAGTCGCTCTTCCCCGATGTCGACGGGGAGCGTGAGTGGGGCGTGGAGTCGCTCGTCTTGCTCGCCAACTACTTCGGAGTCGAAGATCCCACTTCGTTCGACCCGGTCGATCGAGAGCTCGACATGCTCGAGGACGTCGACGGCATGACGATCCGCGGGATTCTCGATCGGATCGATCGTGACAGTGATGGTCGGCTCGTAATCACCGACTACAAGACCGGGAAGGCGCCACCAGAGCGCTACGCCCTGCCTGCATTCTTTGCGCTCAAGATCTACGCCCTTCTGATTCGACTCCGGTTGGGGGAGACGGCCAAAGAGTTGAGACTCCTCTATTTGAACGGACCGACTCTCTACCGGCTCGAGGTCGATGAGAGGCAATTGGATGCGATGGAGTCACAGCTCCGGGCGTTGTGGACCGCCATCGACCGCGCCATGTCCAAAGAGCACTTCCCACCCCGGCCCGGGACTCTGTGCAACTGGTGCTCGTTCCAGGAGATCTGCCCCGCCTTCGGCGGCGATGTTTAGAGCCTTCGGCGGCGATGTTTAGAGCCTTCGGCGGCGATGTTTAGAGCCTTCGGCGGCGATGTTTAGAGCCTTAGGCGGCGAATCTCAAGGAAAGATCCCCCGGACCAGCTTGGCGTCGGCGACCTTGCGGATCCCCTTGATCAAGGCCGCGGTGCGCATGTCGATGTTCTCGTTGATCATGATGTTGTGCACGTCACTGAACGCACGCGTCATGATCTCCCTGAGCCGGGCCACGATCTCGTTTTCGGTCCAGAAGTACTTCTGAACGTCCTGAACCCACTCGAAGTAGGAGACCGTCACACCACCGGCATTGGCCAGGATGTCGGGTACGACCAAGACTTCCTTCTCACGGAGGATGTCATCGGCCTCGATCGTGGTTGGCCCGTTGGCGCCCTCGACGATGATCTTCGCCTGGATGTCGCCGGCGTTGTCCTTTCGTATCACGTTTTGGATGGCCGCAGGGACGAGCACGTCGACAGGTAGGGAGAAGATCTTGCTGCCGTCGATGAAGTCGGCGTCCGGGTATCCCTCGACGAACCTGTTGTCGTCAACCCATTTGCCGACGGCATCGACGTCCAGCCCGTCCGGGTTGTAGAGGGCGCCGGAGATGTCGGACACCGCCACGATCTTGATTCCCATCTGATGCCCGGCCACAGCGGCATAGCGCCCCACGTTCCCGAACCCGTGTATGGCGACGGAGACGTCTTTCAGGTCGAGCTCGCGAACCCCGGCCGCCTGTGGCAACAGGAACATCAGCCCACGGCCCGTGGCCTCGCGCCTCGCCACGCTCCCACCCAGCGCTGGGGGCTTCCCGGTGACCACCGCGGGGACCGAGTGCCCGACATGTTGGGAATAGGTGTCCATCAGCCACGCCATCACCTGTTCATTGGTGCCTAGGTCGGGGGCAGGGATATCTGTCTCGGGGCCGATCACGTTGATGATCTCCATGGTGAACCGACGGGTGACTCTCTGGAGCTCCGATCGTGAGAGAGTCATGGGATCGACCCGCACGCCGCCCTTGGCACCGCCAAATGGGACTCCGACGATTGAGCATTTCCAAGTCATCAGCATGGCCAAGGCAGCCACCTCACCGAGATCCACGTCTGATGCAAATCGGATCCCACCCTTGGTCGGTCCCATCGTCGTCAGATGTTGGACCCGATAGCCGAACAGAGTGTCGACCTCTGAGTAGTTGTCATGACGGAACGGGAAACTCACCACGGTGGATTTCTGAGGGACCCGAAGCCGATCAGCAACGTTGTCGTCCAGGCCCATCAATCTCGCAACTCGATCGAACTGGCCCGCTGCCTCGTTGTACATCGGGGATTCAAACTCATGACCGGTGGATATCGTCACCGGATCCTCCGTTCAACTAGACGCACGCAGCTCATCCTAAGCACGATGGTGTTCAGGATGGTTCTTGTCACACCCCCTTCGTAAATTGACCATCATGAGCAACACGACCGCCTTCACAGCAGACTTGAACAACATGGCAATCGCTGAGCTGATCGGGGTCCCCGACCCCTTCCAGGACCCGGTCGAATACCTGGCGCGCTTCGGCCTCATTGCCGAACTCGTCGGGGAGATCGTCTACCTGCCTTCCGCGGCCTGAGCCTACGATCGGTCATGTGCCGCTAAGGGAGACTCGGGTCGCACCCGAGGAATGGGAATCGGTTGTCTCAGAAGGAGCCGGGCACCAATTGGTGGTGGCCGGGCCCGGCACTGGAAAGACCGAGTTCCTCGTTCGCAGAGTCGCTCATTTGATCGAGTCCGGTAAGGCGAGACGTGATGAGGTGGCGGTCCTCGCCTTTTCACGAAGAGCGGCATCGGACATCAAACAGCGCGTGCAGGACCTGCTCGGTCGGTCGGGAGTGCCGGTGCAGGCGTCGACATTCCACTCCCTGTCCCTTCGCCTACTCGAGGTCGGTGGAGAAGGCGCACGACCAATCCCCCTAACCACACCTGAGCAGGTATCGCTCGTCGCCGAGCTCTTGCGAGCCGAGGATCCCGCCCGGTGGCCTCTGATCTATCGGGGAATCCTGGGCACACCGGCGTTCGCCGGCGAGATAGCCGACTTCCTCATGCGCTGCTCGGAGCGTTTGCTCTCGCCCGACGATCTCGCCGAGCGCGCCAAGTCGAGAGCGGATTGGCGCGGCATCCCCGGCCTCTTCAGGAAGTATCGGGACCTGCTCGCCACGATCGGGCGAACCGACTACGGCACCATGCTCGTGTCCGCCGCCACCTTGCTGGGCACGGAGAAGGGCCGGGATCTGGCTGCGACGTTCGCTTATGTCGTGGTCGACGAATACCAGGACACCTCACCCGCCCAGGCCGAGATAGCACATCGGCTGTCGACGCCCGGTGGGAATCTCACGGTCGCCGGCGATCCATATCAATCGATCTATTCGTTTCGCGGGGCGGAGGTGCGAAACGTGGCGGAGTTCACCGAGCGACACCCCGATGCCCACCGTATCGTTCTAACCAAGAGCCTGAGAGTGCCCCCCGAGATAATGACCTCTGCACTCAGGATCGTCTCCAGCGGCGACCTTCCCGGCGCGGCCGGCCCCGTGGAGCCTGCCGATCATCGCGGCGTAGTGGAGTGCCTGATCTTCGATCAGGAGACCGCGGAGGCCGAGTGGATCGCCCGGGATATCGAGAACTCGATCCGGTTACATGGGACCGGACCGTCTCAGATCGCTGTGTTGGTCCGGTCGAAGCGCCAGATGCTCAACGAGCTGGGGCGTGCGCTCGCCCGTCGGCGCATAGCTCATGACGCCCCGGACTCGAGGTTGGTGGAACACCCGGCCGTCAGGCTGCTCCACGACCTTGTCATCGCCGCCACCTCGGGAGGAAGCATCCCGGTGGTCACACCGGGCGAGGCCGCCGAAGCGGACCGCGCCATGCGCCGGGTCCTGCTCGGGCCTCTGGTTGGCGCCGGCCTGGGTCTCGAGCGCCAGATTCTCCGCGACCGCCGCCGGACATGGGACCACTGGTCGGACGTTATCGACCGAAACCTCCCCAACCACCCAAACCTCGCCCGCTTGCTCGCCGACCCGGCCTGGGCGACTCAGGAGACCGCGGTCGACGGGTTCTGGGAACTGTGGACGGAGATCGACGGCATCGATGCGATCATCGACGATCCGGCAAGACAGGACTGGCGGCTCGCCTTCACATCCTTCTCCCAGGTCCTTGGGCGTCAAGCAGACCGTGATCCGAAGGTGACCCTGCACCGATATTTCCAACTCACCGAGGAGGAAGGCTTCGAATCGGATCCACTGTTGTCCTTCGAGGCCGAAGGCGAGAGGGTCACCCTGACCACGCTCCACCAGGCGAAAGGGCTCGAATTCGACCTGGTCTATATCGCAAACGCAGTCGAGGGCGTCTTCCCCGACCTGGGACGAGGGCGTCGGATGTTGCGTCCCGAATTGCTCTCGCCCGAGCGGACCACCGATCCCAGCGCCCAACACCTGTTCCAGGTTCAGGAGGAGATGCGTCTCGCCTACACGGCCATGACTCGAGCCAGGAGGCGAGTCGTCTGGACGGCCACTGAGGCAGGAGTCGACCAGGGTGAGCATCGACCCTCGAGATTCCTCCTGGCTGCCAACGAGCCAGATATGGGCCGTCCCGGCCCTCCAAAAGAGGAAGACCGTCCCGCAGTTACCATCGGCGAGGCCGAGGTGCGCCTGCGGCGGACATTGCTCGACCCGGGTGCGCCGACCATGGACCGACTTGTTGCGTTGGATGTGCTCAGCTCTGCCCCCGGTGAGTGGTGGGACACCTCGGTCTTTGCCGGCGTAGCTGAGCCGGGCCCCGACCGTCCGATCCTCGCCGGAACGATACGGCTCTCGCCCAGCCAGGCGGACTCCTACCTGAGTTGTCCTCGCCGGTATGCGTTGGAGCGTCGAATGCGGTTGAGCGATTCGTCGTCGCCATATGCCCAATTCGGGACGCTGGTACACGCAGCCCTGGAGAGAGCCGAGAGGGAGAACCTCGAGACCGGTACGGCACACGCCCCGCTGCAGGAGGCTCTCGGGCATCTCGAAGCGGTGTGGGCTGACGCCGACTTCGGCACACCACAGCTCGATGAGGCATGGCTCAAACACGGCCGGGAGGCGATCACCAAGCTCTACGAGAACTGGCCCACGCCAGACGGGATCCCGGTGGACGTCGAGCACCGAGTGGAGATGGAGGTGGGTGACATCCAATGGCTTGGCTACATCGACCGTTTGGAGAGGACGTCGAAAGGCTTGAGGGTTGTTGACTACAAAACGACCAAGAGCCCACCGAGCATTGCCGAGGCCGAAGAGTCGATCCAACTCGGTTTCTACGCGGCTGCGGTCACAGCGGAGATGGGTGAGCCGGTGGTGCAGGCAGAAATGTGGTTTCCCCGCACCGGCACCAAGAAAGTGACCGTGCGACGGCTGGAGATGCGACGTGGCCCCTACCTGCAACAGGCCCTCGAGGACGTGACACGCTCCATCAGGTCCGAGATGTGGGAGCCACGGGTCAGCGACCGATGCAACCGATGTGACTTTCGCCTGTCCTGCCCGGCCTGGCCTGAGGGAAAGGGAGCCTTTCTCCCTTGATCGACATAACCCCTTCCCAAGAACAGCGACGGATCCTGGACCAGGGTCTCCGAAGCACCCGCATCAGGGCAGGCGCGGGTACTGGCAAGACCACCACGGTGGCCATGGTGATTGCCAACCTGGTGGCCAATCACGGAATCGATCCCGAGCGTGTGCTTGGAATCACATTCACCAACAAGGCGGCAGCCGAGCTGGCGGCGCGGGTCAAGACTTTCCTTGGACCTTCGATCGACGAGGGCAGACAGGCCGAGGTTCACACCTACCATGGGTTTGCCGCACAGGTCCTCGGCGAGTTCGGCGTTCTCGCAGGCATCAAAGGGGCTCTCCGGGTGATCACACCCACCTTCTCACGCCAGATCCTCACGGAGACCTTTGAGCACACTTCCTATGAGCATCTCGATATCACGTCGCCTCGAGGCGTGGACAAGGTCCGGATGCTTGGTGACCGTCTCGGTGACCACCTGCTCACACCTTCAGCTGTGACAGCCCCGTTGAGCCCCGATGACGAGGTCTGGGCAAGACGGATCGAGATGCTGGAGACCCTGACCCGCTATGAGAGGGACAAGCGACGGCTGGGAGTGGTCGACTACTCCGATCTCGTGACTTTGTCCCATCGCATACTGAGAGGACATCCCGATCTTGCCGCCGAGATCCGCAGTCGCTACCAGGCGGTAGTTCTCGACGAGTACCAGGACACCAACCCGGCACAACGGGCTTTGCTCACCACTATCTTCTCGAACGGCTTTCCGGTGATCGCCGTGGGCGACGAGGATCAGACGATCTACGAGTGGCGTGGGGCTTCGGCCGAGAACTTCGAGCAGTTCCCGGATCACTTTCGCACGGCGACCGGCGACCGGCCCAAGAGCCTTTCACTGACCCTCAATCGACGGTCGGCCAACCCGATACTCCACATCGCCAACCAGATCCGGCACCACGCCAACCCGGACGCCTCCGATCTGACATCTCAACACGAGGACAAGCCGGGTGTGGTTGTCACTCACTGGGCGACCGACGCCATTGCCGAAGCCGACTGGATCTCACGAAGGCTTGCCTCTCTGCACGATCAGGGTGTCCCCTGGAACGAGATGGCGATCCTCTTTCGCAAGAACAAAGACTTTCCGGTCGTGGTCGACTCGATGTCGCGTCACGACATCCCGGTCGAGGTCGCCAATCTCGGCGGTCTGCTGTCGGTGCCCGAGGTCGGGGAGCTGAGAGCCTGGCTAACCGTCCTCGAGAGACCCGAGGACAGCGCGGCCCTGACCCAGATCCTTTTCGGCAGCAGGTACCGGCTCGGCTTGGCCGACATCGCGCCAATGACGGCCTGGGTCGCCGGGCACGGCGACGATCGCGAGGTGGACGCAGACAATGTCCCCCCTGTCTCTCTGCTCGAGGCGGTCGAGCGCCTCGACGAGGCCTCGGGCATTCGACCTGAGGCGCGAGCCTGCCTCCTGCACTTCCTCGAGGTCTACCGCGACCTCCTCGGCGTGAGCCAAGGAATGAGCTTGGTCGAGACCGCGCGGCTCGTTCTCGATCGAATCCGCGCATGGCAGGATGTCGAGTCGCTGCCACCCAGTCAACGCATGACAGGGCGTCTCAATCTCTATCGGATCCTCGACCTCGCCGAAGACTGGAGCCCTTTGATGGGGAGACCGTCGCTCGGTGCGTTCCTGGACTACCTCGACGCCATGGAAGACGAGCCCGCCGAAGAGCTCGACTCCGCTCATCTCTCCGGTGAGGATGCCGTGACCCTCGTGACGGTCCATCGGGCGAAGGGGTTGGAGTGGGATGTGGTCGTCGTGCCGGCCGTCACGAAGAAGAATTTCCCGGGGCAATCCCAGCAATACCCCGACCCCGTCCGTTTCGCCGAGTACCTGCCGCCGGCGTTTCGGATAGATGAGGTCCTCGCCGACATGCCCGCCGACGATGCCGGTCGCAAGGAGTACTTCAAAGAGAGGAACGATCTTCAGGAGTGGCGAGTGGCATACGTGGCCGCGACTCGGGCACGATCAACCCTGATCTTCACGGGTGCCTACTGGTACGGCCTCCCAGAGCCGTCGATGACACCCAAGGAGCCGTCGGAACTCTTCGACCTGGTCGAAAACGACTCGGCCACGCGCGTGGAGGGGCACGCCGAGGAGACCCCCCGACCTGCTCTCCTCACGACCACAAACGAAGGCATGGCGCCTGATCCCCTTTTCGAACAAGGTTGGGACGGTGCGCTCAGAAAGTCTCAGTCCGAGCCAGGCTTCCCGATGAGGGTCGCCGAAGGGATGGGTCTTGGCAACGACATGAAGGAGCTCTCGGAGCGGGCACTTCAGACCTTGTTCGACCTGGCAGCGGTGGAGCAACCGGATCCCGTGAGCGAGGGCGGCCGTCGAGTGTCGGTCACCGGATTGGTCACATATGCACAATGCCCGAAACGCTACTTCTGGACGGAGGTCGACCCACTCCCCCGGCGACGCAACCTGGCAGCCATCGCCGGAACGGAGCTTCATCGCCGGATCGAGTTGCATCAGCGTGGGCAGGTGCCCTTCGAGGAGATGCGGCCCGAGCTCTATGACGCGGTTGGCGACGGTGCGACAGGCCCTGGCGGTGGGTTCGAGCGGTTTGAAGAGTCTCCCTATGGACAGAGTGAGGCCGCATTGGTCGAGTCGGCGTTCAATCTCAGACTCTCGAATGAATACGAAGTTCGCGGTCGTATCGACGCGATCTACATAGATGGTGAGGACTGGGAGATCGTGGACTTCAAGAGCGGGCGTCCCAGTGAAGATCTCTCTCGCGTCGTGCAACTCGAGGCATACGCCGTGGCAGCGTCCCAGGTTGACTTCGGCCCACGGAAGCCCAAAGACATCACGGTCTCCTTCGTCTATCTGGGCGGTGGTTTGAAGGTCATCAGTGAGCATGCAGATTCCGAGTGGCAAGAGCGAGCGATGTCTCATCTCGAGACACTCACAGACTCCATCGAGAGAGAAGAATTCGAACCGACTCCAGGCCCGTGGTGTCGGCACTGTGACTTCGTCAAATTCTGCGGGCCCGGGCAGCAACAAGTAGCCGGAGAGTGACCGTCCTCTCGCTGATTGTCGGCTACGCCATCGGATCTCTCCCGACCGCTGGGTGGCTGGCCCGTCTCTGGGGGGTGGACATCCGTGGGTCCGGGTCAGGAAACCCCGGCGCCAACAATGCAAGACGGCTCGGTGGGACCGCTCTCGGCATGCTCGTCCTCGTCGTCGAGCTGGGCAAAGGAGTGGTGGCCGTTGTCTTGGGACATCTGATCGGCGGCGACGGAGGTGCGGTCGCGGCAGGCCTCGGGGCGATCGGTGGCAATGTCTACAACGTGTGGTATTCCTTTGAAGGTGGCAAGGGCCTTGCCATCACGGCCGGAGTGCTGTTGGCGGCTTGGCCGACACCATTGCCGATCTTGATAGTGGTTCTCGTCCTCGTCACCTACTCGACACGGTCGTCGGGCCGGGGAGCACTGGTGACACTGGCGGTGTTGTGTGCTGCCTCACTGACCTGGGTCTTCCTCGGGGCGAGCATGGCGTGGGGTGTCGGCGAAACGCGGCTCTTGCCGCTGCTCGGATGGGGCGCAAGTCTCATCATGTTCCAAAAGCACCTGTACGACGCCCGTCATCCGTTCAGAGAAACCGCCCCTGAGACACCTCGGCAACCAGGGTGACCGGCCCTTCGTTCACCAGCTCAACCTCCATGTGGGCACCGAAGACACCGGTCTGAACGGTGACTCCTGCGTCTCGTAGGAGCGCCACCAACTCATCAAAGAGGGGCTCGGCCACCTCGGGAGTGGCCGCACCCACGAAGGAGGGTCTCCGACCTCTGCGCATGTCGGCCATGAGGGTGAATTGGCTGACCACGAGCAGAGACCCGCCCACGTCGAGCAGAGAGAGATTCATCGCACCAGAGTCATCGGAGAAGACGCGGAGGTGGGGCAGTTTGCCGGCAGCTGTCAGGATGTCCTCATGGCCGTCGCTCGGCCCGATGCCCGTCAGGACCACCAATCCACGCCCGATGGACCCAACCTGGCGCCCGCCCACCCTCACCGAGGCCTCTGAGACTCTTTGGATCACCAGTCGCACGAGACGGGATTGTGGCACCCAATAGAGTGGTTCCGTGGCGAGTAAGCGCAGCGCTAGCAACGAATTCCTCCAAGGGCCTCCGGGATCCTCGGTTGTATATCTCCTCGACGCTGCGTCGCAGCTCGAAGTCTCGATGCTGGTTGGATGGCTGCGCACCGAGCTCGGCAAGGAACCCGATGCCGTGCGCATAGATTCTTCGCGGCGGGGCCGAGGCGGGGACGTCGAGACCCTGGCGGAGCTGCTGGCTTCCTCTCAGGATCCCTTCTTGATCCCGGTGAGAGTCATATGGCTCGCCCCGAACAAGAAGGGTCGGCGCTCGGTGAGCTGGTTCGACCTTCTTCGTTTTGGCGACCCACGCGATCCGCGGGCCACTCGCGCACGATGGACCCGCGCCATGCATCCCGGGCGCGTTCGCTTCATCGCAGCCCGGGGAGCCGTGGCCTCCGGTATCGCTGCCGACTACGACTCATCCGGCCAGTTGGAGCCCCTGTCCAGCTATGTGACACGCCGGGCGTGGCTGGTCCTCGACAGAGCAGAGCGAAGACTCCGCGGCAATCGTTACAAGATCCCACGGTTCGTTCCCGAGGCCATTTTGTCACGTCGGGAGTTCGTCGACTCTGTGACCGATGTGGCGGGGCAGACCGGAATGCCGCGACAGGTGGCCCTCGAGAAAGCCGAGATCTACCTGAGGGAGATCGCAGCGACCCACTCACCCCATGTCATCGATCTCATCGCCAATGGCATCCACAAGCTGTACAGCCAGGGGTACTCGGAAATCCGATACTCCGAGTCGGACGTGCGGATGGTCGCTGGGCTCGCGGGCCAAACCATCGTCTTCCTCCCCTCGCACCGATCCAACCTCGACCGCCTCAGCCTCCAGTTCATGCTCTGGGAGAACGACCTACCACCCAACCACACCGCCGGAGGCATCAATCTCAACTTCTTCCCGATTGGCCCTCTGGTGCGTCGGACCGGGGTGTTCTTCATCCGACGGACGTTCAAGGACAATCCTCTATACCGGACGGTGCTTCGCGCCTACCTCGACTATCTCGTCGAGAAGCGATTCCCACTCGAGTGGTACATCGAGGGCGGGCGATCCAGGTCAGGGAAACTTCTGCCACCCAGGCTTGGCCTGTTGAGTTACATCGTCGACGCCTACCGGCGCGGCAAGGCCGAGGAGATCCAATTGGTGCCGGTTTCGATCGCCTACGACCAGATTCAGGACGTGCCCGACTACGCGAGAGAAGCGCAAGGGAGGGCGAAGGAGAAGGAGTCCATTGGCTGGCTGCTCAGGACCATCCGCTCACTGAGACGCCGCTACGGCGACATCCACATTCGCTTCGGTGATCCCGTCTCGGTCAGTTCGGTGATTGGATCGATCGAGGGGGACGACGAAACCTCGGTGGGCCTGCAAAAACTCGCATTCGAGGTGATGTATCGGATCGGGCAGGTGACCCCTGTGACGCCAACGGCGTTGGTGAGTGTCGCCCTCCTCGCAGCGCGAGGGACGGCGCGCTCGGTGGATCAGGTCGAGAAGGAGTGCGCCAGGTTGATCGACTTCATCGTGGCCCGTGACATACCGACCACCGAGGATCTCGACCCGAGCCATGTCGGGCCGGTCCTCGAACGACTGGTGGAGAACGGATATGTGAGCAGTCACGAGGCCTTGGGAAGGAAGGCCTATTGGCTGGACGATGACCAGATGATCCGAATCTCCTACTACCGCAACATGGTCGTCCACTATTTCGTCAACCGCGCACTTGCCGAGATGGCTCTGGGCGCGACAGAGAGGAAGGGTCCTCCGGACATAGGCGCGGTCAATGCATCTCTCCTCGCCTTTCGGGACCTCTTGAAGTTCGAGTTCTTCTTCCCCGACAAGGACGCTTTTCTCCACAACGTCGATCAGGATGTCTCTGTCGACGTTCCCGACTGGGGTCGGGTGTTCCACGACGGAGGTCCCCAAGCCGTCCTGGACAAGCTCGGGAGCCGGGTTGCCTTCTGGTCGGTGCTGCCCTTTCTCGATGCCTACCAGGTGGTCGGCGATGAGTTGGAGTCGATGACACGGGAGTTCGACGAGAAGTCGTTCCTCAAGGCGTGTCTCGACAGAGCTCGCATGTATCGAATCGAAGAGCGCCTCATCTCCGGCGAGAGCGCCAGCCAGGTCCTGTTCAAGTCTGCGCTGGCCCTCGCCCTGAACCGCGGGCTGCTGGAGCGAGGCGAGGACACGCAGCGCCGTCGTGCCGAGTTCGCCGCAGAAGTCCGCGTGGCCCGACGTTTGGCGGCAGACGGGCTCTGAGCGCTACCGGCGCCCCGAGCCCCATTTCCGGCGCGCCTCTTCGATCATCTGCTTGCTGGTCTTCTTGGGACTGTCGGGCTTGGCAATGCCGGTGGACGGGTACCTCGGAGCCTGCACGGTGTGCTGTCCGGGCTTCGACTCCATGACCGGGGCACCGCGCTCGGGCTCGGTGATGGTGGGAGCGGCCTCGGGTGCAATCGGCGGCGGCTCTACCGGTCTCGGGGCCGGGGGTTTGGGGGCGGCGGGGCCGGGAACCGGACCACCGGGGAGAATGGGCGGTGTGACACGCGGAGAAGGTCGGGGCCGAGAGCCGCCCGGGCTCCGCTGACCTCGCGGAATCTGGGCCGATGGGCCGCGGGACGATGGCTGCGGAGTGCCTGCCCCGGACCGCTTCTGAATCCCGCGGCCCACGGCGATGAAGATGAGTGCCGGGATTATCGAGCCGCCGAGTGCTGCAACCAGAGCGGGGCTCATGCCGAGCTGCTCCAGGATCCCGAGGCCGCCAAGTACCACGAGACCGGCCCACGCCAGGCCGAAGACGCTCAACGTCCGTCCCAGACACCCAACCGCGTTGGCGTTCTCGGCTTCCACGTGCCTATTCAAACATCACTCTCGGGTGATGACCGCCCGTAGGCGCCAGGCCGCCAAGAACAGCAGCACAGCCGCGTAGAGACAGAGGACACCCAGCTCAGGCATGATGTCGAGGATCGTGCCTTCCCGCCTGACCAACTCAGCGAACCCATCCAACGCCCATGCATGCGGTGTGACGTGCGCGATCGTCTTCAACGTCGACGGGAAAAGCTCGATCGGGAGCATGCAGCCACCCAGAGCAGCCAAACCAAGGCTGAGAACGATGCCCACGCCGCTGGCCTGTTGGTCGTTGTTGAACGTCGATCCCATCAGCATCCCCGCCCCTGCTCCCACCGCCGAGAACGCGATCAAGATTGCCAGGGTCCCGAAGGGGTCACCCCAGTTCACCCGGAATGCGAGGAATGTGAACAACACGATGTAGATACCCTGAACCATCGACACCGCCCATCGGCCCGCGCCTTCGCCCAGCACCACAGTCCGGGTCGAGGTGGGTGTCGACAACATCCTGCGGGTGACACCCAACTGCCGGCTGCGGATCAAGGCAGCCGAGCCCGCCAGGGCGGTGAGGAATGTGAAAAGGACCAGTTGTTGGGCGGCACCGAGGTCAAAACGGCCCAATGTGGAGGGGAACAGCGCCTCGCCGACGGCGGTCTGCTCCACATCGAGCCCGGGAGCCGAATCTGCAGAGGAGCGAGCAACATCGAGGGCGCCGCCAAAGTCGGCTCCCGTCTTGGTGACCGCAAATTGGGCTGCACCGACAGGAGTCATGACCCGAGAGATCGCTGCCTCCACGATCGCGGCCAGCTGCTGACCTGAGCCGTCAGGTCCTGCGATGTACCCGATGTCGGAGACCCCACCGCCCTCGGCGGTCGCGCTCATTCCTGCCGGGAGAAGGACGCCGGCCTGGATTTGCCCACGCTCGACGCCGGCTGTCAGAGCGTCGGCTGAATCGAAACGCCGGACCTCGAGAGAGTCCTCAGCTTCTATCTCGGCAGCAACCTGGGTGGCGAGGGGATCTGAGTCCGCCTGGTGAATCCCGATTGGCGGATTGAAGTCTCCACCGAATTGGGCGCCGATCAACAGGATGAGAGCAACCGGGAAGATGAAGACGAAGAAGATGTTGGAACGCTCCCGAAGCATCCGCCGCACGTTGGACCAGGCGATGGCGACAACCTTCATCGGCCGAATCTCCGGGAGACAACCACCCATCCAACCGTGCCGAGCACAACGCTGAATGTGAGCATGGCGCCGGCCGCAGGAAGCGCAGCGGACCACGCCGCACCGCCGGATATGTCTCCGAGGCCCCGGATGAACCAGGCATGCGGAGTGAGATAGCTGAGCTTGCTCAGCAGGTCATCTCCCTCGCCGATGGGGAAGAAGGTGCCACCCAGCATCCCCAGGATCACGGCGACTATCGACCCCAGGTTCCCGGCGCCCTCCGGAGTCTTGGCGAAACCGGCCACCAAACCCATGATCGAGACCGCAGATAGGACGCCGGTGATGACCAGAAGGGCCACGCCCAAGGGTGGGCCCCAGTCAGCGCCCATAAGGAGGGCGGTGGACACTACGAGCACCGTCATCGACACCAGACCCAGGAGGAACGAGAGGATCGCCTTTCCCCCGATCACACTTGCCTTCGAGATGGGGGCGGCGAGAAGACGCGCCAGCGTGCCCTGGCGATCCTCTTCGAGGAGGCCGACGACACCGAACTGCACGGTGAAGAAGAGGAAGAAGATTGCCATGCCTGCAGCGAAATAGGTAGGCCCATCCAACTGACGCGTCTCGGCCGATCGATCCACCAGGTTGAACGCCGGCGGGGCCTGCGCGGCCTCCTCACCCCAGGTGGCGGAATCGACCGGAGGCGGGGGGCCGATCAGCCCCAAGCTGGTGACGACTGCCAGCTGGGCCGCTCCGATCCTGACCCCAAAGCCTTGAGCTATCGACGTCGCGATTTGTGTCGACGTGGGCTTATCGATATCGCCGACGACCTCGATGGTGTATCGCTCCCCGGTCAGGGCTGCCTGCTCCATTCCGCGGCTCAGCAGGACATATGCGTCGATCTCCCCATCCTCGACGGCGCTCTCCGCCAGACCACGGGTGGCGTAGCTCGTCACTTCAATGGTCCCGTCGGCGGCGATCTGGCTCATCAAGTCGTCGAACGACTGCGACACATGAGTTCCGTCGAGATCGACCAACCCGTAGTTGAGGTCGACCTGGCCGGTCGTGAACGCACTGCCGAAGATCGCATTGAAGATCAGAGCGAGAGCAAGAGGTGCCACAAGGCCGAGGATGAAGACCGAGCGGTCGCGCACCCGGAGTCTCAGGTCCTTCGCCGCGATCTGGGTGGCGGCACTCATCTCAGTCGCGAAGTGCCTTCCCCGTCAGATGCAAGAAGACAGCCTCGAGATTCGGTTCGGCCACCTGCACCCCTGTGATGTTGACATTGGTGGCCGCCAGACGGCCAAGGAGTTGAGGGAGAAGCGAGGCAGCGTCTGGTGCGAGGATGTCAAGGCCGTCATCGGATGCCGAAGCGCTGGCGACACCTTCTAGCTCGCCGGCCACACGACTGGCTTCGACGAGGTCACCGGACGCGACGACGCGAATCCTGTCCTTCTCCCCCACAAGGGAGACCAGCTCTCTTCGGGTTCCCTCTGCCTTGACCGAGCCCTCGTCGATCACCGCCACCCGGTCACAGAGTCGTTCAGCCTCCTCCATGTAGTGAGTGGTATACAGAACAGCCAGCCCCAGGTCGGATAGGTGCTCGACGGACTCGAGGATTGCGTTTCTCGATTGCGGGTCCACGCCAACGGTTGGCTCGTCGAGGATCAACAGCTTTGGCTCGTGCAGCAGGCCAATGCCGATGTTGAGGCGCCGTTG
Organism: uncultured Actinomycetes bacterium; assembly: GCA_963730285.1. GTDB lineage: Bacteria > Actinomycetota > Acidimicrobiia > Spongiisociales > ZC4RG35 > JARDZU01. The sequence goes on from CAVSQY010000002.1 coordinate 82,708, forward strand.
CATCCCACCGGAGAATTCCTTGGTCAGGTCCCCCCTTCGGTCGACGAGGCCAATGACTTCGAGCACCTGGTCAACCCGGGTCATCAGGTCACGGCCGCCCATCCCATAGAGCCTCCCGAAAAAGGTGAGATTCTCCTCGCCGGTGAGGTCCGGGTAGATCGCCAGCTCCTGGGGGACGAGGCCGATGGCCCCCTTGCCGACAGTGGAATTGGTCACGATGCGCTCGCCGGCGACCGTGACCTCACCGGCGTCTGGCCGAAGCAGACCGGCCACCATCGAGATTGCAGTTGTCTTGCCGGCCCCGTTGGGGCCGAGCAAGCCGAAAGTCTCACCGGCATCGATACCAAAGCTGACGCCGTTGACCGCGGTCAACTCGTCATAAGCCTTGACCAGGCCCTTGGCCTGGAGGATCGTTTCCACATCGCCTCCGCTAGGTCGCGGTGGCGCGCACCCTAGCTATCTGGAGGCCAACACTTTTTGCCTGGGATGCCGTCGGCTCGGCACAACAAAACCAACTCTCGGTCAACCGTGGCGTCGGCGGGGAGGCCGCCATGGCACCAAACGGCTCACCGGTCAGCTCGCCAACCCTCCGTCGCATGACCTCCAGGGTCTCGACCGCCTCCTGCCCACAGTCCGACGCGTTCGCCGCTATCCCCTCCAGCTCCTCGCACATCGTCTCGGCACCAGGATGCGAGAAGCGCCATGACCACGTCAGGCTCCTGGGGAGATATTCGATCAGATGAGGAGTCACCGAAGGATGAGCCTCGAGGAGGGAGCCTTGAGGTATGAGGAGCTTGATGGCCAGCTGGACCGGATCGGTGGCCGACCACAGGCGAAGCTCGTCGAGAAACAATGAGAGCGACCTCAAATGGCCGGGCTCGGTCCATGGCAGAAAAGGAAGCCAGGTGGGCCGGATGTGGACCCCTGCTCCCCTTAGCACCGAGACCGCGTCGACCATGTCGGACACGGTGTGGTTCTTATCCAGAACCTGGAGGCTGTGGGCATCAACGGTCTCGAAGGCACTCACCACGAAGAGGAGCCCGAGATCACACATTTCGGCCCAGAGATCGCGATGCCGCAGTATGTGCTCCACTTTGACGGTGACATCGAAGGTGACCCCGGGGTGAGCTGCGTGTGCCTCGCGCAAGATGTCCATCGAGTAGCGAGGTGCGTTCAGGAAATCGGGGTCGCCGAAACTGACATGTGTCACACCCGATCCCACCAACTGCTGGATGTCTTCCAGAACAGGCCTTTTTCCCACGACCCGCATCCGACCGTCGTAAACGGCGGGTATAGGACAGTGGCGGCAACGATGGCGGCATCCGTGCGACGCTTCGACCGCTCCGGCGGGTCTGGCCTCCCCTTCCCACTCGAGTCTCGCATATTCAGAGTGGCCCGGGAGTCCGGATCGATTTGGTGTCACGAACCGTGTGCTCCGGGTTGTGGTGAGGTTGATCGGGCCTGTGCGCGATCCAATGCCCGAGGCCCATTGGACGAGGTCGTCCTCGTACTCGCCAGTGAAGAGGGCATCGGCAACCACCCCGAGGGTCTGATCCGCTCCCACCCGCGCATAGAGCCCGTAGAAGGCAACCGGGAGATCCGGCTTCGATTCCTTGATTCGACGGGCCACCGGGATGGCCAAGCGCATCGCGGTGTGCATGGGGACGGAGAACGCAACTCCATCCACACCGGCAAGAAGGTCGTCGAGGTCGTCGACAAATTCGAGGCCTTCGACAGAGAGGTCGAGCGGCACCGTGTCGACACCGACCGCCCGGAGCCGAGCTTGGGGCGAGGCCACATGAACCGGCTGCCGGCCGAGCTCGTAGGTGGAAACGATCAGGACACGCACCTGCGGAGTGTACGAGACGTGCCTGGGTAGCCTTGGATCGTGGGAAACTACGTGGCCACGCCCCAAGGCCCAATGCACGAAGTGGACTATGGCGGAGCGGGTGAGCCGTTGGTCCTGGTTCACGGTTTGGGCGGATCAACCGCCAATTGGGGTGCCGTGGGCCCAACGCTGGCGCGAGAATATCGAGTGAGGGCAATCGACCTGCCGGGCTTCGGGCTGACACCACCGCGGAAGGACTTCCGGCTGGAGACCCACCGCGATTCACTGATCAGCTACCTGGAGACTCTGGACGCCGCCTCCACACTCATGGGGAACTCCACGGGAGGGTTCCTTGCCGAGATGGTTGCGGCACGGCGGCCCGACCTGGTGAGCCGTCTCGTGCTCGTGTCTCCCGCCACACCACCTCGCCTGCCGGATCCGCGGCTCGATTGGCCGACGGTGCTACGGCTCACGATCGAGGCCACTCCCGGTGTCGGTGAGATTTACGGGAGGCATTTCATCAACAGCAACACCCCCGAAGAGCTCGTTTGGAAGAGTCTCAAAATGATCACACACAATCCGGGCCGGGTGCCGATGAGCATGATCGAGGAATCGAGATGGATGGCTCGGATCCGAAAGCAGCTGCCCTGGGCCGGCGTCGCAACCGCCCGGACTGCCACCTCTATCGCCTGGCACTATGCGCGACGAGCCCGATTTGTCTCCATGATCGAGTCGATCGAGGCTCCGACCTTGATCATCCAGGGCATGTCGGATCACATCGTCTCCCCAACGGCCGTCGAGTGGTTGGCGTCGTTGCGTCCTGATTGGGCACTGGCTCATCTGGATGACACCGGTCACACGCCGCAGATGGATGCCCCGTTGAGGTTCCTCGAGACTGCCCTGGAGTGGTTGCACCAACCCCAGACCGTCGTCGTCGATGCCCGATAGCCCCAGGGTTCCCAATATTGCCCGCTAACTAGGCTTGCCTACATGGCAGGTGATCTCAGTCGGACACTCGGTCAAGAATATGTCAATCAGATGCCCGACTCCGATCCCGTGGAGACTCAGGAGTGGATCGACTCCCTGGATGCGGTCGTCGCCGAGCAGGGACCCGATCGGGCCAAGTACCTGGTCGCCAAACTCCTCGAGTGGGCTCATGAGTCGAGTGTCGGAATAGCCGGAGCCATAACGACTCCGTACATCAATACCATCCCACCCGAGGACGAACCGGCATTCCCAGGCGACGAGCACATCGAGCGCCGGATACGTCGTTTCGTCCGCTGGAACGCCGCTGTGATGGTTATCAAGGCGAATCATCGCTATAAGGGCATCGGGGGCCATCTCTCCACCTTTGCCTCCTCGGCGACTCTCTATGAGATCGGTTTCAACCATTTCTTCAAGGGAAAGGGAGCCCCAGGCGGCGGTGATCATGTCTACATGCAGGGTCACGCTGCACCCGGCATCTATGCGCGATCGTTCCTCGAGGGGCGCCTCGACGAAGAGCATCTCGACAATTTTCGATTCGAGATCGCAGGGCACGGGCTCTCCTCCTACCCGCACCCACGTCTCATGCCCGACTACTGGGAATTCCCGACGGTTTCGATGGGCATCGGGCCGATCAATTCGATCTACCACGCCAGATTCAACAAGTACCTTCAAAATCGCGGTCTCGACGACACCTCCATGTCACGCATCTGGGCGTTCATCGGAGACGGCGAGACCGACGAACCGGAGACCCTCGGTGCCATTTCCCTGGCGTCTCGGGAGGGCCTCGACAATCTCACTTGGGTCATCAACTGCAACCTGCAGCGTCTCGACGGCCCGGTGCGAGGCAATGGGCAGATCATCACCGAGCTCGAGGCCGTCTTCCGTGGCGCTGGATGGAACGTGATCAAGGTGATCTGGGGCTCGGGTTGGGACGAGCTGTTGGAGCGTGACAGTGAAGGTGCGCTGATCACGGTCATGAATACCACGGTCGACGGTGAGTACCAGCGATACAAGGCCGAGAACGGGGCCTACGTGAGGGATCACTTCTTCGGGAAGGACCCGAGGACCAAAGAGCTCGTCGCCAACATGAGCGACGACGAGATTTGGGCTCTTCGTCGCGGTGGCCTCGACTTCAAGAAGGTCTACGCCGCCTACAAGGTGGCCTCCGACCTTGACAACGGGAAACCCACGGTGATTCTGGCCAAGACGATCAAAGGCTGGACGCTGGGCCCAGACGTCGAAGGCAGGAACGCGACCCACCAGATCAAGGAGTTGACCAACCAGCAGCTGATGGGTTTGCGCTCTACTCTCCACCTCGAAGAGGAGATCCCGGCCGAAGCGCTCGAAGGCGACAAGGCCCCGCCCTACTTCCGACCCGGTCCAGGAACGCCCGAATACGAGTACTTGCATCAACATCGCCGGGAACTCGGGGGCTACCTGCCCAAGCGGGCCTCCTTGGCCGAGCCCATCAAGCTCCCCCCAGCGGAGACCTACGCCGAGATCCACGCCGGATCGGGAAAGGTGGAGGCCTCCACCACCACCGCATTCACCCGACTCCTCCGAGGTCTGGCCCGGGCCGACGACTTTGGCAAGCGTGTCGTTCCAATCGTCCCCGATGAGGCGCGCACGTTTGGCATGGACTCGCTGTTCCGAGAACTGAAGATCTATGCATCGCGAGGCCAGCTATACGAGCCTGTGGACGCCGCCATGCTCCTCTCCTACGCAGAGAGCCAGGATGGCCAGATCCTCGAGGAGGGCATAACGGAAGCCGGCTCGATCGCCTCGTGGATCGCTGCCGCGACCTCCTATGCGACCAGAGGCGTCCCAATGGTGCCGTTCTTCATCTTTTACTCGATGTTCGGTTTTCAACGGGTCGGAGACCTCATATGGTCGGCGGGCGACTCACGAGCCAGGGGCTTCTTGCTCGGCGCCACCGCGGGCAGGACGACCTTGGCCGGGGAGGGCCTCCAACACCAGGACGGTCACAGCCACGTGTTGGCCTCCACCGTCCCGGTCTGCGAGGCGTACGACCCGGCCTTTGCCTACGAGGTGGGCACGATCGTCGAAGAGGGATTGCGGCGGATGTACGGGCCCGAGCCAGAGGATGTCTTCTACTACCTGACTTTGTACAACGAGAACTACCCCCAACCGGCGCGACCCGACGGGGTCGGGAAAGGGATCATCGATGGGCTCTATCGCTGGGCGGAGGCCCCGAGCGCCGACGGGCCCAACGCAGCCATTCTCTTCTCCGGATCGGCCAACCTGGCCGCCAGGGAAGCCAAACAAGAGTTGGCCTCTCACTACCAGGTGGCGGCGGAGTTGTGGTCGGCGACCTCGTACAAGCACCTCCGCGAGGAGGCCCTGACGATCGACCGTTGGAACATGTTCCACCCCGGCGAGCCCAGGCGGACCCCGTTGGTCACGCAGATACTGAAGGATGTGCGCGGCCCGATCATTGCAGTCTCCGACTACATGAAGCTCGTGCCCGATCAGATTTCGAGATGGGTGAAGGCCCCGTTCGTGACCCTGGGAACGGACGGGTTCGGCCGATCGGACTCTAGACCGGCTCTCCGCAGGTTCTTCGAGATCGATGCCGGCAATATCGTGGTGGCGACGTTGTCGACATTGGCCGGCGAGGGAATGATCTCCAAGAGCGCAGTCGATGACGCCCTAGAGCGATATCAGATCGACCCGAATGCGCCCGACCCGGCGCACGCTTACTGATGCCCGGATATCGAGAGCTCGTGGAAAGAGCCCGGGCGCGGATCAACGAGGTGACCCCCGAACAAGTCGAGAACCGACTCGACCGGGTCAACATCATCGATGTTCGTGAGGCCGGGGAGCACGCTCAGGGAGCTATAACCGGCGCCCGTCTGATTCCCCGAGGAGTACTCGAGCGAGATGTCCTAGGGGTCTTCGCCGACCTCGATACCCCACTCGTCCTCTACTGCGCGGCTGGGCAACGATCGGTCCTTGCCGCGGCGAGTCTGGTCGACATGGGCTATACCGACGTTTCCTCTCTTCTCGGAGGGTTCGACCGGTGGAAGTCGGAGGGCCGGACGTGGCGGGTTGGAGAAGGGCTGACCGAAGAGCAACGTGAGCGATACTCCCGACACACCCTGCTCCCGGAAGTCGGCGAAAAGGGCCAAACCCGCCTTCTCGACTCGAAGGTCCTGTTGATCGGGGCCGGTGGTCTCGGTTCACCGGCCGCCCTCTACCTGGCAGCCGCCGGAGTCGGCACCATCGGGATCGTCGACTATGACACGGTGGATGCCACGAATCTGCAGCGTCAGATCCTCCACAACCTCGATCGAGTCGGCATGGCCAAGACCGACTCGGCACGGGAGGCGATCACGGCGTTGAACCCTGATGTGAAGGTGGTGACCCACAATGAGCGTCTCAGGGCCGACAATGCCCTGAAGATCATGAGCGGGTACGACGTCGTGGTCGACGGCGGCGACAACTTCCCCACTCGTTACCTGGTCAACGACGCGTCGCTACATTTGCGTGTCCCGGTCGTTCACGGTGCAATCTTCAGGTTCGAAGGCCAAGCATCGGTCTTCCACCCCTACCAGGGACCTTGCTATCGCTGTCTGTTTCCCCAACCACCCCCGCCCGAGCTGGCACCATCCTGCGCCGAAGCGGGTGTGCTCGGAGTCCTGCCCGGCATCATCGGGTCAATCGAGGCGATGGAGGCGATAAAGCTGCTGCTCGGCATCGGCGAACCACTCACTGGACGGCTCCTTCTATACGACTCCCTCGACCAGGAGTTCACCAGCGTGAAGGTGACGAGAGACCCGAATTGCCCGGCATGCGCAGATCCGGACTTGCCACCGGCCATCGTGGAGTATGACGAAGCCTGTCGCCACCAAGGCAATGTCGACCGCACCCTCGTATCTGCCTGAGCAGGGGCGTCGGGCGATACTCGCCCACGCCGAGATGTGCTCTCCCGACGAATGTTGCGGACTGCTGGCAACCGACGACGCGGGCCGGGTCCGATTCGTCTACCCCTTGACCAATGTGAACCCCTCACCGGTCACTTTCACCATTGATCCAGACGAGCACTTTCAAGCGATGCGCCATGCGGAGTCGAACGGATGGTTGATCGGCGGTGTCTTCCATTCCCATCCCACTGGCGGCGCCACGCCTTCGATGATCGATGTCCGCAGCAGCCCGGACCCGCAATGGCTCTATGTGGTCACAGATTTGGTCGATGTGCGGCTGTTCCGAATCGAACGAAACTCCTTCTCGGAGCTGACCGGTCAGGCGGGGCCGCCGTGATCAACCGAGCGGCTCGCCAGGGAAACGGAACGACCCGTCTCGCTCGGGCTCGAACGGGAACACGGCGATGACCGAGGACACAGGGATCGGCGCGTAGACGTGGGGGAACCTCTCCCCAATCTGATAGAGGTCTTCCACCACCACCGGCAGACCCCCTGGATCGATGCTCAACAGCACCAATCCCGCCGTTCCGCGATCCCAGGTCGAGGCTGTGTGTACGACCTGGTGTCGAAACGAACAGTGAATGAACCCCTCATGCTCCAGGCTCGGAGCGTGGTACTCGTCGACAGTGGACACCCAGTCCTGATCCGGGCACCAGTGGTAAATCCGGTCGGTCAACGGGACCATCGTCACCCCGGCGGTCGAATCAGCCCGACATCGCGGCGAAACAGGTGCCTGTCGGCCAAGTAGTTGAGGATACGGCGAGCCTCGCGGAAATGATCGGCGATGTCCCCCAGAAATTCCCACCGGGCACCGACTGCGGCCTCAGCCGTCTCTGCCGATTTCCGGTACCACCCCGCCCCGGCCATCTCCAGGAAGACCATGGCATCGTCGGTGGCCGCGCTTCCGATGGGCAGAGACGCCGAGCGAGCAAGACGCTCCCGCTCCATCGGGCGCAAGGGATGACGGGAGGTGTGGTCGGGGAAGACACCGGACAGGAACAGCCCAACGTCACCTAGCCGGCGGTAGCCGGCCGCCCTCTGCACGAGGGGTAGCTGTTCCACCAGCTCCAGCAGTTGCACCGGATCCAATTCGCTAAAACGCCTTCGTCGATATCCACGTGCGGTCCTAACCCAGAAGCTGCCGCTGGCCACCTTCGTGAAAGACGCCATCAGCTCGACCAAAAAATAGCGGCGCGACCCATCACGCAGGAAGTCACTCAAACTGCCGGCGTCGAACACCGGAAGTCGTCGACCGGGCCCGGACCACTCTGCTATTTGTGAGGTGCCGGAAAGCTCGCCGGCAGCCCGGTGCACGAGGGCGCCAAATAGGAGGAAAGGCGAAGGAAATGGGCCCAAGTCGCCCTCTTCTGGCTCGTAGATGGCCGCGAACAACTCCGGTGCCCCCAGCAACCGGTCGAGCGTCTCGGCATCGCGACCGAACGCCTCCCGAATCTCCCTGACGCCCGCCACATGGCCGGTGGCTCGGGCGATCAGGCTCAGATCGGATTCGGTGAGATGTTCCAGATAGAGGAGCGGGTAGTTCAGCACGGGTTCACACGGCCGCGAGCCATCCCATTGCCCCGGAATCTGCCAGCCAATGCTGGTGGGGATGGAACATGTAGCGGCCGAGATGGGGAAGGGTGAGCTCGAGCATTGCTCTCTGGCCCATGGCCAGCGCAATCGTGTCGTCCTGGAAGGCAGGCACTTCGCCGATGCCGGCGGGGTACACGTCGAACGTTTGGGCATGGAGGTGAAATGACGCCAAAGGCTCGTACTCGAGCATGTTCACGACATATAGCCGAGCCGGCTCCGCCACTGCCAGCTTGATGGGAAAGTGGTGATAGAAGCCGGCTACGCCATTCCAGGCCACGACTGCATTGCGACCGATTTCGTCGTCTCCAAACCCGGATAGCAAGAGAGCGACCTCCTGCGCGGGCGGCCTCCCACCGGGAGGATCGACGATCATCATGCCGTAGAGACCCCTCGAGATGTGCTCGGCCAGGGGCGCCGTGTGACAGTGATAGGGATGAACGCCGGCAGGGCCGGCCACGATCTCATAGATCGTCTCACCCCCGGGTGGAATCGGCTCCCACCCGTCCTGCTCGGGGACATGCGAGCCGTGGAAGTGAAGGCTGTGAAGATGGCCGGTGTCATTCTGGAAGTGGATCCGCAACAAATCCCCCTCGGTAGCTCGAATGATGGGGGCCGGAACCGATCCGTTATACGTCCATGCTTCGAAGTGGACACCTGCAGCCACTTCGATGAGTCGCTCTTCAACCGAGATCTCGAGAGAGCGAACGACTCCCGGCGGGCGGCCGTCCGGGGGCGGTGGGAATGTGTGAGCGTCCAGGGCTGCAGGGTCGATACCGCCCGGGGGACCATTGGAGGTCCCGTACAGGCTCGGTGCTCCGTTGTCGTGGATGCTGGAGTGGCCGATCACCCCCGGATTCGTATATTCCTGGGCCGAAGCCGCCTCGGCGTGCTGCACCGTGCGACCGAGGACGGAACCGCCGAGGAACACGGCTCCCCCCATCCCCACCCTCTTCAACAGCTCCCTGCGGGATAGGCCGTCGTCCATCGAACGATCAGACGATCCCACCGACAACGAGCCCAAGACCCAGGAACAACACGTAAACGCCGATTCCCCCGGCCATGAACAGCCACCTCTGCCAGCTGGGTATTGAGCTTTTCCCGAAGACGTAATACCCCACCACACCCAGGAACGGTATGACGAGGATGACCGCCATCCACGCGGTGACGCGGCCCCGGGTGAGATCCTCCCGGCGGGCGAGGTCCCACAGGGCGAGCACCACCCACGAGGTGTACAGCACCAGCGGGAGGACATAGGCATAGAGGCCGAAGAACACCCCTGCGGCCGAGGCGAAGGTGACACCCATTACGTTCACTCCTTTCGATTGAGTGACTTCCAGACCCGCCGGCAGGTCGGGTACACCGATTGCGGCCAGATCTGGCTTTGAGTTTGCGAATACCTCGACGGCCGGCGTCACCGGGGCGTCGGCGCCGGAAGGCATCTGTGGCTGAGGGTCGGGCAAAGGCAGGTCGGCCACATCGATCTCGGGTTGTAGGTCGAGCCCGCTCTCGAAGAGCCGGCCAAGTTGCGCGGTCGTGGACCCCACTTCGAAGAGTGCCGGGAGGCGGAGGCCCTCGCAGGGTTGCTGGAGCTCGAGACCCGCCGGGAGGGAGGACGTCAGCTCGTTGCCCTGGAAGCAGTTGTCGGGCCCTGAGGGACCGCCGAGGGTGATATCGGCGAGACCCGAGCCCTCCACGACATTGTCCTCTATCCGATTGCCCGAGGACATGTAGAAGTTCTTGTCGATGATGGGGAAGATTGCTATCCCGCTCTGTGGATGGTTCACGACCCGGTTACGCGCGATGTATGCGGCGTCACCCCCGGCAATGATCACACCGTTCCCCTGGCCGGCCCACTCGAAGGCCAGAGCCGGCGCGTCCACGTTCCCGTTGTCGTGGATCAGGTTGCCCACGATGTTCACATCGTGGACGGGAGGCAGCAGCTCGCCGTCCAGAGTGTTCGGGACTACTCCGGCCACGTTGTGCCGGAAGACAGAGCTCACGATGTAGAGGTCGGTCGATGCATTGGTGCCCGAGTACCCCAAGCCGTTCCATTCGGCGATCGAGTCGGTGATGGTCGACTGGCACGGGTCACACTGCCCGATGTAGAAACCTGCATCCGGTGAGCCGGATGCATAGGAGTGCTCGAACAGCCCATCACTTGAATCGAATGCATAGATGCCATAGACGCCGTTGTTGACTGCGGTGAGATAGGAGCCCCGAAAGCCACGCACACCGGTCCAGAAGAATCCGTTGCCCGTTGCGTTGATCGCGGTCAGGTTCTCGATTGAGACCCCGTCGGCAAAAAGGATGGTCACCCCATTGGGGCGCGTGAACTCGCCATCGATCACGACTTCATTCCTGTCCACACCTCGCAGGGTCAGACCGGGTGTGGTCACCTGGACTTCCTCCCGATAGGTGCCACGGTCAATGAGGACCAGGTCACCCGGAACGGCGGCGTCGACGGCCGCCTGGATGGTGGGGTACTCCTGAGGGACACGCCTCGTCGTGCCCGTCCACTCAATGGGAGCATCGGTCGTCGGGTCACCCAACGCGGCCGGGGAGGGGGCTCCGGTCGGGGGGCCCGCACACGCGGCCAGTGCAACGGCCAGCCCAATCGCGAACATCGTCCTCTTCAATCTCATGGGCCTACGGGCCCTCGACGATGAGTTTGCCCGCCATCCCCTCACCTTGTGCATTGCCATGGAACGTGCAAAAGAAGACATATTCACCCGGTTGATCGAATGAGAGATGTGCCGAGTCGCCTTCCAATTGGTTGAGACTCCCAAAGTCGTCCTCGGTCGACCACGAGCCGTCGGCAGCGTTGGCATTGTGCGGATTCCTGCCCGCCCCGACGAAGCTCACGGTGCCTCCGACGGGGATCCGGATCTCGGTGAACTCGTAACGGTTGTCGAACATCCTGACGGTGACATTGTCTCCCTCGATCGACTCCCCGCCTCCGTCGCCGCCACCGCACGTTGCCAATACGAGCACGGCCACGAGGGCCCATGCGACCCGTCTCAACGCTATTGGTCTCCTCTTCCGAAGAGACCCTTCAACCAACTCCATAGAGATGCAAGGAACAGTGAGATCCCACGGACCTCTCCCGCCTGTATCGCCCCGGCCTCGGCCTGCGTCGTCGCTCCCAGCTTTGCCTCGAGACAGTCGACGAACTCGCCAATGAGCCGCTTGGACATCTCGTTGATCAGACCGGTTCGGCCGAACTGAGCTGCCGGCCCGGACAGCGTTATGTCGGCGCTCACGCTGACCTTGGTCCCGGACCCCTCAGGCAGGAGGGCATAGTTCACTTTCACCTGGCCCCTCGACCCGCCGCGCTTGTCCACGCCCTTGCCCTCGATCAGAGCCGTCTTGGCCGCGGGATCGGGGGAGACCGTCGCCTTGCCCTCGAAGGCAGCCTCCATTGGGCCCAGCTTCACGGTGAGCTTCCCGTCGTATGTCCCGTCCTCGGATTGGCCTTGCAGCTCAGCGCCCGGGAGGCACTGCGCCACCGACGGTATGTCCTGGAAGAAGTCCCAGACCACACCGGGGGCGCGCTCGACGACAAATTCCTGTTCGATGTTCATGTCACTCCTCGTTCCGGCCGGCCGGGCAACGGTAGTGAACCAAAAGTGGGTAGGAGTCTGCTCAATGATGCCGTCACCCGAGGGCAGGGACCGGCTAGGTGTGCTCGGTTTGCCCTGCGAGCAGATCCAGGGCGTGGGGGATCAGCTCCAATATCGCTCCGAGAGACTCGACCGCCCCTTTGGGCGAGCCGGGCACATTGACTATCAGGCTGGAGCCAACTGTCCCCGCACGGGCCCGGGAAAGGGCAGCCTTGACGGTCGATCTCAAACCGACCTCGAGCATCAGATGGGTGAGACCGGGAGCCTCCCTTTCCAGGACCAGGTTGGTGGCTTCCGGGGTCACATCCCTCGGTCCCAGACCCGTTCCGCCAGTGGTCACGATCAGACGGGCATGATGAGTTGCCTCGTGCAATGCAGAGACGATTGCCGACTGCTCGTCGGGCACCAAGGCCGTCGAAACGTCGAAGCCGTTGTCGGTTAGCAACGCAACCAAAGCCTTGCCCGACAGGTCCTCGCGCGCACCGGCGTGGACACCGTCACTGACGGTTATGACGCGTGCGGTTGGGATTTCAGCCCCACTGGGTGGGATCGATCGACACGCCGCCACTCAAGATCAACTGCTCGATGAGAAGGATCACCAAGAGTGTGGCGCCCAGACCCCACGGCCACGGTGTGGCTCGCTCGTCCTCAGGGCCGAACACGGTGGTGGTGCCGGGCGCAGCCGCCACCGTCGCGAGGAAGATGACCGCGGCCAGTGGGAGGGTCGGTATGACACCGCTTCCCGCGTCCGGGGCAAAGAACGGGATAGCGAGGAAAACCGAGGCCACAGCCGGTATCAGCGCCATCCAAAGCGAGAAGGTGAATCGCTTGCGACCGTTGGAGATCAAACGGTGATGGGGTGTGAAGGTGAGGAAGGCGGACGCCGCAGACAAGGCAATCAGCAACAGGCCAACCCCGCCCCCGGCGGCGATGACCACATCCAGCCCGGGCGGGGCGTTGAGCGTCTTATAGGCCAGAGCGAGATGGCTGCTGGCGTCGAATGGCATGAGGACGGCCTGGGCGAACGCCTGCCGTAAGACATGTAGCACCATCCAGAGCAGCGTCAGCCTGGCCACACCGTGGCCGCGTGCTGTCGGATACGAGAAGAGAAACAAGAACCCGACGATCAAACAGAGGAGAAACCCTCCTCCCCAGGCGACGTCTGTGGCGCCGGTGAACGTCACCCTGTTGTTGAACAGGACGGCGTCGCCGCCGAGGATCTTCGCGAGAAGACCGTCACCCAAATCATCGAGGAACTGCGCCACCACTATCCCCAGGGTGGAGCCGAGCACGGAACCCACGACCAGGGCGGGGCCGATCCTCTTGATAGCCTCGGAGGCGGAGGACTCCGGAGCAGTCACTTCACTTGACACGGCTCAAGATGCTAAACGACGCGCCTCCCGGCGAATAGGTCCTAATCGCCGGGCGAGGGGCGAGCTCAGCGGGCGATGACCAATGTCACGACGACCCACAGGAGAAAAACGGCCATGGCCAGGGTGAGAACGGCCCCAGTTCGCCTCCAATTGAGACCCGCCCAGGTCGTCAGGACCGCCAGGGTGATGGAGGCGGCCCATGTCCACCACAGGGGAACAAGACCGGAGACCGCTGCTCCCACCACCAGCACCAGCACCACGGCCAGAAAGCCGCCGGCCACCAGCGCATAGAGAACCTGCCGCTCTGTCGGGTCGCTCAAACCAACCCGGCAGCCTCTCCCACCGCCCGGTACCAGTCGGCGAGCGACTCGACCGTCTCGTGGGCGTTGAGCCCACTGGGATTGGGAACGACCCAGAGCTGGGAGCCTCCCATGTCGTCCGGTTGACGTCCCAGCCCCGCCCTTGGGTGTCGAAATGCGGTGCGATACGCGGTGACACCGGCAACAGCCACCACATGCGGGCGGTGGCTCTCGACAACCACCTCGACCCGTGCCCCACCTGAGCGCAACTCATCGGTGCTCAGCTCGGACGCCCGTATCGTCGCCCTCGAGACCAGGTTCGTGATCCCCAAGCCGTGATCGATCATTTCCCGGCGTTGCATTTGCGTCATCCCGATGTCGGGGCTCACTGCGAAGTCGATGAGCCCGGCTCGCCGCAAGGCCGGGTAGAACCGGTTCGACGGATGACAAAAATGAGTCCGAGTCGCCGCTGTCCACAGACCCGGGTTGATGCCGACGAACAACAATCGCACCTCTGGCCCGAGCAGGTCGTCGACCGTCTCGCCGGCGAATTGGGCCAATTCCTCCTTGGTGAATCCCATCGCAGCGCACGATAAGTGTTTTCCGAAGGTTCCAACCACTCCGGCGGTCGACCTCGCGTCGATGCCCACGGGTTGGAAGGGGTCTGGTAGTAACGTTTCTGGACCGCTCATCTCCGATGGAGACCCCAGAAATGGATACCGCAGACACCGGCGCCACGTCCGGGCTGACCTCGATAAACGCCCCACTTTCGACCACCAAATACCTGGCCGCGATGTGGGACAGACGTGAGTTCGCCATCGAGGTGCCCCTCGAGCAGCTGCGCTCGGCCCACAAGCTCACACTGCTGGGAAACCTGTGGCACCTGGGCAATCCGCTTCTCTCCGTCGGGGTCTACTACCTGATATTCGGAGTCATATTCGAGGTGAACCGGGGCGTCGACCACTTCCTCCTCTGGCTGATGATCGGGGTCTTTGCGTTCCGGTTGACCAGCAGCACAGTGCTGGGCGGGGCCAACGCGATCACCTCCAACGTGGGCTTGATCAAGGCAATGAAGTTTCCCCGTGCCCTGCTCCCGGTGTCCGTGGTCACGAGTCAGCTCCTCACCTTTTTCATCGAGTTGGGCGTGATCGGGGCATTGGTGGTCCTGTCCGGCGTGGGTTTCTCGCAACGATGGCTACTCCTGCCACTGGTGGTCGCGGTACACACCGCCCTGAACCTCGGGGGAGCCTTCATCTCGGCTCGGCTCAACGACGCATTCAAGGACGTCCAGCAGATCATCCCATTCCTGTTTCGACTTCTCCAGTACCTCTCCGGCGTCATGTTCCCAATCGAGCGGCTCCTCTCCGGCCTCGGACAGAACAAGGCGGCGACCAGTCTGGTCAAGCTCAACCCGATCGCCCGGATAATCGAGCTCTATAGATGGGTGTTCCTCGGCACGTCACTGGACTGGAGCAGTATGGCCTGGACCGCGTTGATGGCAGGCCTGGTGCTCTGGTTTGGATTCCGCTTCTTCCGAGCGGCGGAATGGCGCTACGGACGGGCATGACCCGACCAGTCTCCATACGGGTAAGCGATCTCTACCTCGACTATGAGATCTTCGAAGACCGACGCGCCGCCATCCGCGACCGACTCCTCAAGCGCGAGGGCACCGGCCGCAAGGTGGTGCGTGCGTTGAAGGGCGTGTCATTCGACGTCCTCGAGGGTGAGGCGGTCGGAATCATCGGCTCGAATGGCTCGGGCAAGTCGACACTGCTGGCGGCCGTCGCCGGCCTCCTCCCACCCACGTCGGGGGACATACTCGTGTCAGATGAGCCAAAGCTGCTCGGTGTCGGGGCCACCCTCATCCCGACCGCCACCGGTTACCGCAATATCCGGATCGGTTGCCTAGCTCTAGGCATGAGCAATGACGAGCTCGAACATCGCATGCCGGAGATAGCCGCCTTCACCGGTCTCGGGGAGGCCCTCGACCGGCCTCTCCGCACCTATTCGTCGGGGATGCGCGGACGTCTTCACTTCGCCATCGCTACCTCGGTGCGACCCCGCATCCTGCTCATCGACGAGGCACTATCTGTTGGTGACTACGCCTTCCGAAAGAAGTCCACGGAGCGGATCGACGCTCTGCTGGAGAAGGCTGGGACCCTGCTACTCGTGAGCCACTCGCTCAACGAGATCGAGGCCCAATGCCCACGCGTTCTCTGGATCGAAAACGGAAGGCTGCGCGCCGACGGCCCGGCAGGCAGCATCATCGCCAAATACGAGAAGTACGCCGACGCGGCGCGGCCCTGAAGACTCGGCTCAACTCTCGGGAAGGGCGTCTACAGCCTCGGCCAGGGCATCGGCCACCGAATCTGCCTCACCAACCAGACCATTGGACACTGCGGTCACTCCGTACAGCCGGGGAGCCGTGGTGTCGGCCGTCCCGGTAACGATGACGGACCTGGCCCAAACCAGGGCACCCTCCAGGGGTATGGGAGTCATAGGCCCGAACTGGACGGCCGAGCCATTGGCGTTGAGCAGGGTGAACAACGCGGCAAGATCACGATCGGTGTCGATGGCTGCCTGCGCCACCTTGGGGCTGGAGACCAGCCGGCCCGCATCGACCTGAATTCTGACCAGAACCAGATTCTCGGGATTGTCGTGATCGGCAATGGCAATGGCGGCGAGCTCATCCCGCGTCGATGTTGGATTGAGTGAGGATCCCGGACCGTATGGCCTGATGGCGACCCAATGCCCGCCCAGTGGCTCAGACGCCGGCATAAACAGGGACACTGCCGAAGCCGGCGTCGTCGCCGTGGGCGTTGTTGAAGTGGCCGAGGCCCGGGCGACACCTTCGCCGGCCGCTGCGCTGATGGCCCAGCTGTCCGACCCGTTGAACAGGGTCTCGGCGTCCGACACGTGATAACGGCCAAGCATCGCCGTCTGCACGGTCAGCATGTCCTGGGGATAGAGCAGGTGCTGCCGCAGCGACGCGGGCATCTTGGAGATCGGCTCGATCAACCCAGGGAAGATCTTCGCCCAGGCATCGAGCACCGGGTCGTCCGAACCACCAATCTCGGTCCGGTAGAGGTGAACCGTGCCGTCGTATGCGTCGAGGGTTGCCTTCACGGAGGCATGTACATAGTTGAACGAATGGCCGGCCAGACCGCTGTCGCCCGGCAGACCGACATCGCGGGCAAACTGTGAATGAGGGTAGGTGTTGGCCGTGGTGTAGCCGTCGACGACCCAGGTGATCCGGCCGTCGGCGACCACCGGGTAGGGGTTGGCGTCGAAAGACAGGAACGGGGCGAGCGTGCCCAGACGCTCGTTGATATCGCGCCTGAAGAGGAGTTGGGAGCCCTGACCCAGCTCGGTCGATACCAAAGGCTCGATCTCCCCAACTCTCAGGGACAGGACGAGGCGCCGCCAGAGGGTGGACAACGGGATGCCGGTATCGCCGGCGAAGGTCGAACCGCCCAGCTCGGTCCGCTTCGTGCCGACAATCGCATACCAGCCGGCCAATTTCTCCCCGAAATAGAGCTCGGAACGGGGCGGCGACAGCTCCTGTGCAAAAGTGTCCACGTCAGGGCGTCCATCCGCTGATGTTGAGTCTGCTGGAACCGCGACGACGCCATCGCCATGGGTGTAGACGAGGTGCAGCTGTACCCAACCGCGCTCGGGCAGGTCGGCCCGATTCGCGTTGCGCGCCGCCACCAGGACCGGCAGCATGTCTCCGTCGATCAGGTAGCGATCGAGATCGACATCGGTGATTCGTGTCCCGGTCGTTCCTTGGAGGACCTGCAGCGGGGCAACCAGCATCGACTCCCCGAACAGCGGGACCTTGTCGATTTCTTCGTCACTCTCCGGCCCCGGCGGAGCACTCAATCCGTCGGCGAAGCTCTCCGTCATCTGCGACACAGAGTTGAGGCTGTATGCGTTCTTCGTCGCCTCGAGATTGTGGGCGATGTAAGGGAGCTGGCGTTCAGCTTCGGCCGGCGCCACCACCAGCCGGTTCACCACACCCGGGACGACGGCGACCAGGAGCACCTGAAGGATCGCCCATGCCGCGACACCGAGAAGGGCCGGTCGCCACCTGCCCACTCGAACCCCTCGCAGGAGAAGGAAGGTTGTGGCAAAGGCGACGATGGCCATGACCCAATAAGCCGGCACGAGGACCTTGATCTCGGTGAACCCGGGCCCGTCGAAGGCCCCGTACTGATTGGTGCCGATGGCAGCTCGACGCACGAATAGGTAGTCGAGTGCCTGGAGGGCCGCAAATGCTGCCGCCAGCAAGCCGAGATGTCTGAGGGCTCGCTCCGACGAGCGGCGACCCTGTCGGGGAAGCCTCAATGCGCCATTGGCGATCTGCAAGAAAACGGCCAGCCCGAAGGCGACTACGACGAGCTGACGCAGCCACGAGCTCACGATCGTCAGGAATGGGAGCCGAAACAGGTGATATCCGAGATCCCACCCAACGTCCGGGGCAGTCACACCCAGATCTGGCCCCTGCAAAAACAGCAACCACGGCTTCCACCGGCCCATTGCGGTGGCAGCGATGCGCAATGTCATGTAGCCGGCCAAACCGAACAACACCCATCCGTGCGCCGGCCCCATGCGCTCCCGATATCGCATGACCACGCGATTTGGCGAGTTGTCCGGAGCAGGACCGGTTCGAAACGCGACCAGTGCAGAACCGATCAGCACCACACCAGAGATCAACCCCGCCACCACCGCGAGCAGGATTTGGGCCCCAACCTTCGTCGACCACACATGACTGTCGGTCACAGTGTCGAACCACCACTTGTCCAGCACCATGTCGGCCACTACCCGGGCCACGGCGAAGAGGGCGATGAGAGTGACCGCGCCAAGACCGAGCCGACGCTGAAAACGTGTGCGCCGATCGAGCCACGCGACTATCGGGAAGGGTGGTGCAACGGGGCGAGTCGACATCGACGAGTCAGGTTAGAGGGAAGGACTCGGGTTGCCGCAGCAGATCATGGGCAGGAGCCGGGCGGCGCAGTCTTCTACTTCTTCTGGCTTTGGTAGTAGGGATCGTCGCCGGAGGCGTGGTCGGTGACGTCAATCACCTGAGTCAGCTCAGGGATCGACTCGAGCAGGATTCTCTCAATCCCCTGTTTGAGGGTCACCTGGGCCAGACCGCAGCCCTGGCATCCGCCAAATAGCCGAAGGTAAGCAATCGTCCCGTCGACCGAGACCAGCTCGGCACCCCCGCCGTGGGCTGCGATGGCGGGGTTCACCTCCTCGGTTATCACCTGCTGGACCTGATCGACCAATGGACCTGAAAGGTCCCCCTGTGGCGCAGACATGCTCGGTGGTGCCGGGCTATTCGGGTTGTTCATCGACAAGCCCTGGTCGGTGAGCTCCAACGCCGCTCCATCCAACTTCGCTCGATCTGACTCGGGGAAGGTGACGGCCAGGTCGCCGTGACGCTCGATGGACCAGCCATCCCTCATGTCATCGACCGCCACGAAAGCCAGCTCGTACGTGAATTGCGGGCCTCGAAAACCCGTCACTTCGATGGACAGGGCAAACTCCCCGTCACCAGGCTCCTGGTCCCTCAGCTGCAGAATCATGCCGAGGGCGTCCTGTTCGATGCTGACAACGCTGTTTTCGGACATCTGCCAGGATGGTAACCCGTCTCGAGGACAAGCCCGTGCCCACCGCAGTCGTCGTACTCCCCAGCACCACCTATCGAGCGTCGGATTTCGTCCGGGCCGCCGGCGATTTGGGCGTCGACCTCATCGTGGCATCCGAGCAGCCGCCACCTCTCGACATGGGCGACTCGTATATCCAAATCGACTGTGACCAACCACATCTGGCGGCGGAGGCCATAGTCCGGTCCGGGGACCGGGTGGGCATCGACGGGATAGTCGCCGCCGACGACGCCGGAGTGGTCGTCGCGGCGTTGGCCGGCTCCAAACTGGGTCTACGGGCCAACGACCCGGCCGCGGCAGAGGCAACTCGCGACAAGGCGAGACAGCGATCGTTGATGGAACGGGCCGAGGTGCCACAACCGGCATTCGCCCGGCTCGAGCCCGGGCAAGACGTGCTAGCTGCGATGGCCGGCGTCGACTTCCCGGTCGTGGTGAAACCGCTCGATCGGTCGGCCGGGCAAGGTGTGATCAGGGCCGACGACGAGGCACAACTCCGCGCCGCGGTCGACCAGGCGCGAGAGATCGTGGGAAAGTCCTCGACCCTCCTCATCGAGGCCTACATGACGGGTTCGGAGGTCGCGCTGGAGGGCGTGATCATGGAAGGTGCGATGGTCGAGCTGGCACTCTTCGACAAGCCCGATGCTGGAACCGGGCCTGCATTCCCCGAGACACTCCTTATCACCCCCTCGCGGCTGCCGGCGGAGGCCCAGCACGAGTGCAGACGGGTGGCCGCGGCCGCCGTCAGCGCGCTCGGGCTGACCCACGGGCCGGTGCATGTCGAACTGATGGTGGACGGCGAGGTGGCGCGGGTGATCGAGGTGGCGGCCAGGTCGATCGGCGGGCTGTGCTCGAGAAGCCTCAACTTCGGGCTCATGGGGACCTCACTGGAGACCCTGATACTCCGTAACGCTCTGGGGATGGACAAAGCGGAGCTGCACCGAGAGCCCATAGCAAGTGGGGTCTTGATGATCCCCATTCCCAGGGCGGGTCGTTTTGCGGGTCTGGAGGGCGTCGAGGACACCCGCAGGTTGGACCATGTGACAGGTGTCGACATCACGATCCCCGTCGGTGAGCTGGTGAGCCCACCGCCCATCGGCGATCGCTATCTCGGCTTCGTCTTCGCCCGTGGGCCGGAGCCTGGCGATGTGGAGAGCTCGCTGCGCCAGGCGATGTCGATGCTGAGGGTCGTCGTCGAATGAGACATGTCGAATGCCTCGAAAGGCCAGTATCCATGGGCCAAGTCAACCCTGAACGTCAACTTGAGGGTTATCTCTTACTCACGCAAGCGCGCGTAAGACGATTTTGTCATTCATGAGCACCATCCTGATCTTCGCCGGAGGGGATCAACCCGGGCTCGAGCTCGCCGACGAGTTGCCATCTGCCGATCTGACAATTGCTGCCGATGGCGGCTACGACCTGGCGCAACGGCTCGAGCACCCGGTTGGAGTGCTGGTGGGAGACATGGACTCGATACAGGCCAGTGACGTGCCCGAGACGGTGGTGATCGAACGCCACCCGGTCGACAAGGACCAGACCGACCTGGAGCTCGCGCTCGAGCTGGCAATGAGAGAGGACCCTGCTCGGATCGTGGTGGTGGGGGGCGATGGCGGCCGACTCGACCATGAACTTGCGGCCGTTGGCCTCATTTGCTCATCGCGTTGGGAGGGGGCCGGGGAGATCGACTGGGTGTCTGCCCGTGGATGGGCCCACGTGGTGCATCGCCACCGGATCATTCATGCCGATATCGGTGCGGTGATAAGTCTGATCCCAATCGGTGGCACGGCGCGGGGAGTGACCACCAGCGGTCTGAAATGGGAGCTCGAGGGAGCCGTCCTCGAGGCAGGCACGACCGTGGGGGTGAGCAATGTCATGACCTCCCCGATTGCCGAGATCGAGGTTGCGTCGGGGTGCCTGCTCGTCGTGATCCCCTCAACCTGATCCCGTATCACATTTGGTGCTGACCGGCACTGCCCGCCAACCGCGCCGGCATTGGCTCGCCTCTGAGACCAGCGACCAGGTTGGCGACCGCGAGCCGCGCCATTCCTCGTCGGGCACTCACTGTTGCACTCCCGATGTGAGGCACCACCAGGCAATTGGGAAATGAGAGCAACGGGTGTTGGACGGGTAATGGCTCCGGATCGGTGACATCGAGTGCGGCTCCCGCGATCCGGCCTAGGGTCAACGCGTCAACCAGGGCGTCCGTCTGGACCAGGGGGCCTCGGGCGATGTTGATGAGGAACGAGTCCGGCCTCATCAGACCCAGCTCCCTGGCGCCGATCATGCCTCTCGTGACATCGGTGAGAGGCGCAGCCAGAATCACGATGTCCGACTCGGTCAGGAGCTGGTCGAGATCCACCCACACGCCGTTCACCACCGGTTTCACTGATGGAGAGGCGTACAGCACCTTCATGTCGAAGCCCTTGGCCCTCCTGGCCACGGCCTCGCCGATGCGACCCATGCCTATCAAGCCGAGAACCGACCCGTGGAGATCGGCTCCCAAGAACTCCCAAGGGCTCCACGGGCCCCAAGTGCCGTCTCGGACCCGTTGCTCCCCTTCTGGCAGACGCCGCATGATCGCCCCCATCAGGGCGAAGGCGGCGTCCGCGACCGTTTCAGTCAGAACATCGGGGGTATGACCGACTGCGATTCCGCGACGCCGGCACGAGGCAATATCGATATTGTCGACCCCGACCGCCATCTGCGATATCACTCGGAGGTCGGGACTATGTGAGAGCAGGTCATCGTCGATGACGTCGGTGAGCATCGAGAGCAGGCCGCGACAACCGGCCAAGCTCTCGCGCAGGCGCGCGGGCGGGACGGGGCCCGGGTCCTCGGGCGTTGCCACCTCGCAGACCTCGAAGAGTGGCTCGAGGAGGTCATCGGGTATGTGGTTGCTGACAAATACCTTCACCGAGAGCCAGGCTAGAGATGCCCGGGCCTGTCCGAATGCAAAAGATCATCGATCTATCCGCCGATACCATCTTCGATGATGCGGCGCCATGCTCTCCTCTTTGCCCTCGTCGCGGTGGTCGCCGCCTGCGGCGGCCGGCCAACGACCCAGGCCGCGCCACCTACCACGGTGAGCCCGCCCTCTCCTGCGACGACTTCGCCGGCGTCGACCAGCAGCACCATCGCCCGCCAGGGGCCTCGGATCATCGAGATCGCCGACACGGCCGGCCCCTCGCTGGAAACTTCCACCCTTCCAGAGGGGACAACCCTGGTTGCCCGAGCCACCGAGGCGCTCGATGTCTACGACCGCCCAGGGGCGGCGTTCCCTGTGCGGTCTCTCGACGCCAGCACGATCCTCGGGACCGGCACGGTCCTGGATGTGATCGAGGGCCCGGTTGAGGGTTGGGCCCGTGTTCTGCTGCCGGGGAGGCCCAACGGATCCGAGGGTTGGATCAGGGCGGGTGATGTGACTCTCTACACGGTGAGTGGCAGCCTCATCATCGACCTCTCGGATCGCGAGCTTTCCTACCTCGAGCAAGGCGAGGTGGTGCTTTCGACCGATGTCGCGGTGGGATCGCCACGAAACCCGACACCCACCGGGTCGTTCTACGTGACCGACAACGTGAAACTGAGCGATCAGAACAGCCCCTGGGGCCCGGCTGCATTGGGCCTATCGGCGCGATCGGACACCATCACGGAGTACAACGGGGGCGACGGGATCATCGGCATCCACGGCACAAATCGGCCTGGGTCGATCGGCCGGGCGGCATCGCTGGGGTGTGTTCGGGTCCCGAATGACATGATCATCGTCCTCCAGGAGCTGGTCCGTCTTGGGACCCCCGTCGAGATCCGGCCCTGATCAGGCCATCGTCATGACGCCGTTGGAGACCACCGGCGTGCCTCGCTCGCGACAAGTCGCCGAGAGGATCACGCCATCGGATTCATCCCAGAGCCGGGTGACGATGGTCTCGCCCGGGTACACCACACCCGAGAAACGGGCGCCAAATGAGGATACGGTCTCGGGTAGGCCACCCAAGGCGTGGTCAACTGCAGCCTTTGCCACGATCCCGTAGGTGCAGAGCCCATGGAGGATTGGCCTGTCGAAGCCGGCAAAGGCGGCAAATGCCGGGTCGGCGTGCAGGGGGTTCTTGTCCCCCGACGCCATGCGATACAAAAGTGCCTGCTGTGGCAACGTGGGTGACTCGACTATGTGGTCCGGTTTCCGGTCCGGTTCCGAAATGGGGTTGCTCGGGCCGCTGTCCCCTCCAAACCCACCCTCACCGCGGACGAAGATCGAGGCGCGGTTGGTAAACAGCCTCTCGCCCGTCTTGTCCATGGTCGACTCGATCTCTATGACTGCGAGGGCGCCCTTGCCCTTGTCGTAGATGTCGACGATGCGTCCCCGCTGGGTGACTTCCCCGGTTGTGGGGATCGGCCCATCCAGGATGATCTCGTGCTCTCCATGAAGGATCATGGCCGGGTTGATGTCCATTCCCTCCACCAGGGCCATGCTCATCATCATGTTGAATTGAGGGATGGTGGCATAGGTGGGAAGCACGTGTAGATCGCTCTCGTACGCGTATCGCAACTCGGCCGGGTCGGTGGGCGGGTTGCCGGCGCCAATGCCGAGGTGGTAGAGGATGACATCCTCCTCGGACCAGGAGAAGGTGCTGTCGGGGAGCTGGGCCCCCAGTACCCTGTCGAGCTCGATCGGCACCCTCAGCCTTGCGCCAGCTTGGCGAGGATCATCAACTCGTCGTTGTTGTTACCAGGGATCACGTACTCGCTGACGTCGCGCACCGTATCGATCTGATCCGCAAGCTCCTCGACGGATGGTACGACGCCCTGGCCAGCGAACCAACCGGTGTTGGTCCCAATGAAGACCCGCCCGTAGCGCCCGCCCCCGGCGGTGAAGATCTCGTGGGTGAGCTCATTGGCCTCCGAGCAGAGATAGACAACGATCGGCATCACCTGTCTCGGGTCGAACATCTCGGCGAAAGGGCCGAGGATGTCTTCGGTCATGCGCGTGCGCGCGGTAGGGGCAACCGCGTTCGACCTTATTCCGTATTTGGCACCCTCGATCGCCAGTACGTTGGAGAGGCCGACCAGACCAGCCTTGGCGGCGCCATAATTGGTCTGGCCGAAGTTGCCAAAGAGCCCAGACGCGGATGTCGTATGGACGAAGCGCCCGTAGCCCTTCTCCTTCATCACGCGAAATGCCGGATGCGAGACATGGAAGGCTCCCCGGAGATGGACATCGATGACCGCGTCGACTTCGTCCAAGCTCATGTTGGCGAAAGACTTGTCTCTCAGTATCCCGGCGTTGTTGATCACGATATCGACGGTCCCGTACGCATCGAGTGCGGTGTCGATGATGGCCTGGCCCCCCTCAGGGGTTGCCACCGAGTCGTAATTGGGGACGGCGTCACCGCCGGACCCGGCTATTTCGTCAACCACCAGGTCCGCGGCCTTCTGTGAAGACCCGCTGCCATCTACCGCGCCACCCAGGTCGTTGACCACGACTCGGGCGCCCCGGCGCGCCAGCTCCAGGGCGTACTCCCGGCCAAGACCGCCACCTGCCCCGGTGACAACCGCAACCCGGCCATCGAACGTGATCGATTCACTCACTCTCCTGGCTCCTTCAGTCGAACGACTTCTATCTAAAGACCGAGGGAACGGCCAATGATCTCCTTCATGATCTCGGTCGTGCCACCGTAAATGGTTTGCACGCGAGCATCGCGATATGCGCGGGCTATCGGAAACTCCTCCATGTATCCCCAGCCTCCGAAGAATTGGAGACACCGATCTATGACACGTTTCTCGAGCTCGGTGACCCACCACTTCGCCTTTGCCGCTTCATCGGCCGTTAGGTCGCCGGCATTGTGGGCGAGTATCTGGGTGTCGACGTAAGTCTGGGCGACGTCCAACTCGGTTCGCATCTCCGCCATTGCATGTTTGATCGTCTGAAAAGCCCCGATGGGCTGGTCGAATGCCCGCCTCTCCTTGATGTATTCCAGTGTCCAGTCGAAGGCCTGCTGGGCGTGGGCGATCGAGCCTGCACTCAGACCCAGTCGCTCCTGGGGAAGGTTCTCCATGAGATAGGCAAAACCCTCCCCCTCCTCGCCCAGCCTGTTCTGGATCGGGACCCGCACGTCGTCGAAGAAGAGCTCCGCCGTGTCCTGAGCATGAAGGCCGATCTTCTCCAGGTTGCGGCCGCGGGTGAAGCCGGCCATCCCATCCTCTATCACGAGCAGGCTCATCCCCGAGTGTTTCTGAGACGGGTTCGTCTTGACCACGGTGATCACCAGGTCGGCGTTGATGCCGCTCGTGATGAAGGTCTTGGAGCCATTGACGACATATGTGTCGCCATCGCGGGTGGCAGTGGTCTGGATGCCGGCCAGGTCTGAGCCCGCCCCCGGCTCCGTCATGGCAATGGCCGACATGAGCAGGCCATCGGCCAACCCGGGCATCCAACGAGCGCGTTGCTCCTCGTCGGCCAGACGTATGTAGTAGGGCAGGCACACATCGTTGTGGAGCGTGATGCACATGCCGGAGGCAAAGGCATCGCCCCTGACCAACTCCTCGATCACCACCGTGTTGAATCGGAAGTCGGCGACTCCCCCACCGCCGTGCTCTACGGGAACGGCCATGCCGAGCAGACCGGCCTTACCGGCGCGGCGAAACATCTCCTTGTCGACACGGCCGGCCGACTCCCACTTGGCCACATTGGGAGCGACTTCGACCTCCACGAACCGCCGCACCGACTCACGGAACATCTCATGGTCGGAGTCGAATAGACCTCGTCTCATGCTGCCAGGCGGCGCCCTTGCTCAGACCCCCACGTAGAGGCCATCGATCTCGTCGGCATACTTCTCCAGGACCACCCTCCGCTTCAGTTTGAGCGAAGGTGTCAGCTCCCCGGAATCCGGTGTCCACGCGTCGGGCACGACGATCCATTTCTTGATCTTCTCCACCTGGGACACCGCCTCGTTTGCCTCCCGGATGGCACTCTCGACCTCCGCCCTCACCTCGGGGAGCTGAGAGAAACTCGCCAGGTCGGTGTACGGGATACCGTTCGCCGCCGCCCAGGCCGGCGCCTCCTCGTCGTCGATGGCAATGACCATCGCCAGGAATTTTCTCCCGTCCCCGATCATGCAGGCCTTGGAGATGATGGGGTGGTTGCCGAGCGCCGTCTCCAGCTTGGCGGGTGCAACGTTCTTGCCGGCCGCGGTGATGATGATCTCCTTCTTGCGGCCGACGATCCAGACGAATCCGTCATCGTCGATGCGCGCCAGGTCGCCCGAATGGAGCCATCCGGCAGCGTCATAGGTCTCCTCGGTGGCCTCGGGCAGCTTGTAATAGCCAGGGGTGATCACACCGCCCCTCATCAGCAACTCATCGTCGGGAGCCAAGGTCACCTCCACACCGGGCAGGGCCTTGCCCACCGAACCGATCTTGCTCGCCCTGGGCAGGTTGGTAGTTGCGGGGCCAGTGGTCTCGGACATCCCGTACAACTCGTAGAGCGGCACGCCGATGGTCTGGAAGAAGAGTACGAGGTCCGGATTGATGGGAGCGGCCGCGGTGATGGCGATCTGAACCTGGTCGAGGCCGAGCCCATCCCGCACCTTGGACAGCACGATCGAGTCCAACAGACCTGCCAGCATCGGTGCGGGCTTGCCGGCTTCCTCGGCGAGGACGCGTTTGCGGTTGGCTGCAAGCGCCCGGTCGAGCAGAGCGCGCTTGATTCCGTGTGTGTCCTCGAAGCGGGCCATTAGCCGGGCATGGAACTTCTCATAGACGCGGGGAACCCCGAAGAAGACCGTGGGCCTCGCTTGTTGGATGTATTCGAGGACACCTGACAGGTTGGGGCAGAACCAAACTTGTCCTGCGAGATACGTGGCGAGGTAGTGCGTCGCCATGCGCTCCGCGATATGGGCCAGGGGAAGATATGACACCATTCTCGGGCCCAGGTCTATCTGGGCGGCCCGTCGGAGGCACTCTGCGGTCCAGACGACGTTCCTGTGGGTGATCATCACGCCCTTGGGAGTCCCGGTCGTTCCCGACGTGTATATGAGCGTGGCCAATGTGTCCGGGGACATCGACTTGGCCGACCTGCTCACCGTCTCGGGATCGTCTGACAGTCGGGTCTTGCCCCGTGCCATGAGCTCCTCCCAGCTGAGAACCCAATCGGCGGTGTCGTAGTTCTCGGCTCCGGAGAGCAGGACCACGTAGCGCAGGCTCGGCAACTCGGATCTGATCTCGTCCCATCTCTTCATGTAGTCGAGGTTTTCGAGGATGGCCACCGTGGCGCCACAGTTGTCCGCGATGTACTGGATCTGGCCGGCCGTGAGAGTGGAGTAGATGGTCACTCCGGTGGCGCCGGTGTGTATCGCGGCGTAATCGGCGATGCCGTGCTCGGGGCGATTGCCGGCCATGATGGCGACGAACTCGCCCGGGCCGACGCCCAGGGTCTGCAGGCCTGCCGCCGCCTGGTGGATGGCGTCGACATACTGACGCCATGTGAGGTTGTCCCAGTCACCGTCCTTGAAGTGGATGGCGGGCTGATCCGGATAGACCTCGGCGTTCCTGTTCAGGAAGTCGACGATCGTCTTGCCCTCTACCTCGGCGTCAATCGCCGCTCGCTCCGCCAAAAGCGCTTCCTTGGTCATCTCTCCTCCGGGGTCAGGCCACAGCTCCGACCTGGCGGAGCTTACCGATGTCTTGGTTGCTAAGGCCGAGCTCCCGAAGCAACCTGTCGGTGTCGGCTCCGGGGCGAGAAGGCACGTTTGGAACCGCAGCCGGGGTCTCTGAGAACCTCGGGGAAGGTGCCGGCTGGGTGACACCGCCGATCTCGACGAAGGCGGTGCGCTCGGTGTTGTGTCGATGCGCCGGCGCCTCTTCCATCGAGAGGACCGGGGCCACACAGGCATCCCGGTCGGCGAACACCCGGGCCCACTCATCCCGCGTCCGTGTGAGGAAGACCTCCTGGAACACCTGTCGTAGCCGATCCCACTTGGAGGGATCTTCCCTCGAGGGCAGCGATTCCGCGTCGAGCCCGAGCCCTGCGACGAGCTCGCCATAGAAGGACGCCTCCAATGCCCCCACGGCCACGTGTCGCCCATCGGATGTTCTATATGTCGTGTAGAACGGGGCACCACCATCGAGGAGGTTGGAGTTGCGCTGATCGCTCCACATACCGCCGGCCCGCAACCCGTGTATGGCGGTCGTCAGGAGAGCAGATCCATCGACCATGGATGCATCGACTACTTGGCCGGTGCCTGTTGCCCTTGAATGAGTCAGTGCCGCCAGGACACCCACAGCGAGCAGCATCCCACCACCGCCGTAGTCGCCGATCAGGTTCAACGGTGGGACCGGCATCTCTCTGGGCCCGATGGGATACAGGGCGCCGGATAGGGCGATGTAGTCGATGTCGTGACCGGCCCTGTCGGAAAATGGGCCTGTCTGGCCCCATCCGGTCATGCGCCCGTATATCAGCGATGGATTGGCCTCGAGACACCTGTCGGGCCCCACCCCGAGACGCTCGGCCACTCCGGGCCGATAGCCCTCGATGAAGATGTCACTTCTCGCGGCCAGCCGCACTACCAGCCCGGGGCCCTCCGGGTGTTTGAGATCGATCGCGATCGAGGACTTGCCCCTGGTGAGGAGGTCGAAGCGGCTCTCAACGACCCCCCGCCGGTCGTCGTCGCCGGGTCGATCGACACTGATCACGTCCGCCCCGAGGTCGGCCAGGATCATCCCGCAAAACGGGGCCGGCCCTATGCCGGCGAGCTCCAGGACAGAGATACCCTCGAGTGGTCCCGCCATCAGCCGACGAACCTTTCGCTCAAACCCCCTGGAGCCATCGCCTCATGCCGAGGCGCGTTCGGACGAGAGGATCTCGACGGGTGCGGCGAAATGGCATGCGACGAGATGACCGAACTGCTCGACGAGGGGTGGCGTCTCCTCGGCACAGATGTCCTGCGCCTTCCAGCACCGTGTGCGAAAGACACACCCTGAAGGTGGGTCCGCGGGGTTGGGGACGTCGCCCTGCAGCACGATTCGCTCACGATCCTGTCGGCCACGGGGATCCGGGATGGGGACGGCAGATAACAGGGCTTGGGTGTATGGGTGGGTCGGGTTCTGGAAGATCTCCTCTCGGGCGCCCGTCTCCATGATGTGTCCCAGATACATGACGGCCACTCGATGGGAGATGTGCCTAACCACTGACAGATCGTGGGCGATGAAGAGGTAGGAGAGCTCCAGATCCTCTTGGATCTCCACCATCAGGTTGATCACCTGCGCCTGGATGGATACATCCAGGGCTGAGACCGGCTCGTCGAGGAGAAGCATCCTCGGGTTCAAGGCAAGGGCACGGGCCACACCGATGCGCTGACGTTGCCCTCCGGAGAACTCATGAGGAAAGCGATTGCCGTGCTCCGGGGAGAGTTGAACCAGTCTCAGCAGCTCGGCCACCCGCTCGTCGCCCCCGTCCTCGTACAAACCGTGGATCCTCAAGGGCTCGGCAACTATCTCGCGTACGGTCATTCTGGGATTGAGCGAGGCGTATGGATCTTGAAAGACGATCTGGATATCGCGCCGCACCGGTCTCAGCTCCTTGCGGCTGAGTGTGGTGATGTCGTGCCCTTGGAAGACCACCTTCCCGGCGGTGGGATCTACCAACCGGATCACGGCACGAGCCGTGGTCGACTTGCCACAACCCGACTCCCCGACCAACCCCAGGGTTTCGGCGTGGCCGACCTGAAAAGAGACGCCGTCGACCGCATAGACGTACCCGACCGTCTTCCGCCGAACGCCTTCCTTTATCGGGAAATGGACCTTGAGATCATCCACCTTGAGCACGGCGTCATCCGAGGGCTCGGCCATCGGCTCCGTGTATGAGATGGCGTCAGACAAGCTCCCCTCCTTCCACCGCGATGCCGGTGGCCACTGCCTCCCTTTGCACCTCATCGGCTACCTCATCGCGGAAGTGACAGGCAGTGAAATGACCCTCCGACACCTCGAACTGGTCAGGTATGACCGTCCGGCAGAGCTCGCGGCCCTCCGACATGCGGCACCTGGGGTGGAATGCGCAACCCGGTGGGCGATTGATCAGCGAGGGTGGGTTGCCCGGTATGGGAAGCAGACGCTTCATCTCACCCGTGATCCTGGGGAGACTCATCATCAAACCCAACGTGTAGGGATGACGGGGAGAATGGTAGATCTCGTCGACGGTGCCGGTCTCGACGACCTTCCCGCCGTACATGACCGCGATCCTGTCAGCCATCTCCGCCACCACACCCAGATCGTGGGTGATCATGATGGTGGCCGCCCCGGTCTCCTCCGCTGCGACCTTCATCACTTCCAAAACCTGAGCCTGGATCGTCACGTCTAGAGCCGTGGTCGGTTCATCGGCGATGAGCACCGAGGGCTTGTTCGCCATGGCCATGGCGATCATGGCTCGCTGCCTCATCCCACCCGAGTACTCGTGGGGGTATTGGTCGAATCTTCGATCCGGGTTGGGCACGCCAACGAGCTCGAGCAGGCCTACCGACTCCGCCCTTGCGGAATCGTCGGACATGTGTTCGTTGTGGGCGAGCAGGGCTTCGGCGATCTGATTGCCAACGGTGAATACCGGATTGAGGGACGTCATCGGGTCTTGAAAGATCATCGCCACCTCTTTGTTGCGGATTTTCCGCAATTCGTCGATGGGAAGGCCGATGATGTTGCGACCTCTGTAAAGCACCTCACCGCTGACGATCCTCCCCGGGGGCATCTGGATCAGCCCAAGCGCCGACATCACGGTGACGCTCTTGCCAGAGCCGGACTCCCCCACCACCCCGATCGTCTCGCCCTCGTAGACCTCGTAGCTGACCCCGTCGACAGCGTGTACCACACCGTCGGGCGTGTCGAACTCCACGACCAGGTCGCGTATAGCGAGAACAGGCTCCGTCACGTGATTCGTTGTTTCGGGTCTAGGGCGTCACGAAGGCCGTCCCCGATGAAGTTGATGCAAAGCGCGATGAGCACGATGGCCAATCCGGGGAAAGTGGCCAGCCACCATTGGGTGGTGAGGGCGTCCTGTCCGTCCGAGATCAGCTTCCCGAGAGCGGGGAAAGGTGGCTGGATGCCGAATCCGAGAAAGCTGAGCGCCGCCTCGACCAGGATGGCCGTGGCCACCGTCAACGTGGCATTGACGATGATCGGCCCCATTGTGTTGGGAAGGATGTGGCGGAAGATGATTCGGTTGTCGGAGGCGCCCAGGACCTTGGCCGCCTCGACGAACTCCTTCTCACGTAGGGAGAGAAACTCTCCCCTCACTATTCGAGCGAGACCCGTCCAAAACAGAAAGGCAAGGATGAAGGCGACCCGGACGGGGTTGCCCGCCCCGAGGAACGCCGAGAGGACGAGCAGGATCGCCAGGAACGGCAAGGTCAGGAACAGGTCGGTTAATCGCATCAACAGATTGTCGACCTTTCCCCCGTAATAGCCCGCGATGCCCCCGACAATGATTCCGATCACACTGGAAACACTTGCCACGATGAATGCCACATACAGAGAGGTCCGAGTTCCATAGAGAGTGCGCGAGAAGTAGTCGCGCCCGATCTTGTCGGTCCCGAAGACATGGAAGCCCTCGAAAGTCGGGGCCAACGACCGATCCGGCACATTCGGCACGTCGTACGGATATGGTGCCACCACTTCGGCGAACAGCGCGGCGACCGTGATCACCAAGAGGACGATCAGCGAGGTCATGGCCAGCTTGTGCTGGAAGAACTTGCGTCGAGCCAGTTGCCACTGTGAGAGAGACTGGATCTCCAGGCCCTGGAGATGGACGGAGTCGAGGGCGGCCTGAGTGGCCGCGACTTCCATCTCCTGATCTGCCCTCAGCTGCTGATCAGTCATAGCGAATCCTCGGGTCGAGCCACCCATAGATGATGTCGGCGGCGAGGTTGGCGGCTATCACCGCCACAGCAGTGACCATCAGCCATGCCATTAGCGTGTATATCTCACCTCGGATCAGGGCATCGATGAAGAACTTGCCCATCCCCGGCCAGGCAAAAATGGTCTCGGTGATGACCGCCCCACCCAGGACCGCACCAAAACTGAGGGCGGCAATGGTGACCGTTGGTATCAGGGCGTTGCGGAGGGCGTGCTTCATGGTGACGGTGCGCTCCTTGAGCCCCTTGGCCCGCGCCGTCCTGATGTAGTCGGAGTGGAGTACCTCGAGCATCGACGCTCTCTGATAGCGGCTGTATGTGGCGATCGACACATACGCCAGGGTGGTGATGGGAAGGACCATGTGTTGTATTCGATCCAGGAAGGGATTGGCCGCGTCGAGGCTCGATTGTCCGAACGTATAGAAGAGCCGGATGCCCGTTTTCAAGAAGAAGGCGGTGGCCAATGCCTGAAGCACGAGAGCAAACCAGAAGATCGGGACGGAGAACCCGAAAAAGCTGATCGTGGTGGTGGCGTAGTCGAAGAAGCTGTACTGCCTCTTGGCCGAGGTGACTCCCAGGATCACTGCGAGGATGACGGCAATGCCTTCGGAGACGAGGACCAACTCGAGGGTGTTACCGATGGCGCGTTTCAGGTCGGGCCAGATCGCCTGATCACCTATGGCCGTGGTTCCGAACTGGTTGAAGAACATGTCCTTCACCCAGAAGGCGTATTGGATGATGATCGGATCGTCCAGGTGCTTCCGATCGATGATGTTCTGCAGCGTTTGCTGACTCATGTTCGGGATGAGTCGAAGTTGAGACAGCGGGTCCGTCACCAACGACATACCAAAGAAAACCAACAGGGACGCCGCAATCAGCACCGGGATGCTGTAGAGCAATCTCCGCGCGATGAATGTTCCCATGCCATTCCTCCGTCCGGGCTACGAACCGCCCAACACTCTACACCGGGCCGGTTTGCCGGCACCTGGTGTAGTGGGTATGCGGAAAAGAAAGAGGGGGCTGCCCGAAGGCAAGCCCCCTCTTTCACTGCTAAGGCCTAGTCGATCAACCCGCTGGGACGATCGGCTCTGCGCTCTCGATGAGCACCGGCACGTACTGGAAGTCCGGAGTGATGGTGTAAGCACCCTCCAGAACAGCAGTAGCGATGAGACCGGCGGCAAACAGGTTGCCATCGGGCTCGAGGATGTTCATCGACTCGGGCTGCTGATCAGCACCGAATATGACCGTGTCCTTGCCGGTCCAGGAAGCGATGTTCCAGAACGGGCCGATCTGAGTGGCATTGTCCTTCGGTCCCTTGATGTCAGAGTTCCAGCCAAAGAACGTGGGCTTCTGATACATGGGGATCATCGGGATCTGTGCCAGGAACTGGTCGTCGGCCTGGTTGTACACCGCGGCACGCTCGGCCGGATCGACGATGGAATCGGTCGACTTGATCAACGCGTCGACTTCCTCATCGCAGTATCTCAGGTCGTTCGAGTCACCGAACCCAGATGGGGTATCGCCTTCGCAGTAGTACAAGGTGTTGCCACCTGCCGGGTCAGGCGAACCCACCCATGCGAAGTTGAAGATATTCCATGCACTGGCGTCACCGTAGAAGTTCTCGTCGGCGAAAACCTCCGAGGCGGGCCCGAAGTCTGCCGTGACTTCGATGCCGATGGCGGCAAGGTCGGCCTGCGCCAGCTCGAACTGGAGCTCACGGCCTTCGTTGCCGGCGGTGGTCTTCCACGTGAAGGACATCCGCTCACCGTCACAGACATAGATGCCATCGTTGCCCTTGGTGCAGCCGTTGTCGGTCAGCAGGGCCTCGGCAGCAGCCGGATCGTACGGGAACCTCTCGTTGAAGTGGTCCTCGTAGTTGGAGCTGGTGTTCATCCACACCGTGTTGCCGAGAGGTGTCGCGTCGGGGGCGATCGGACGAACCACTGCTTCAACAATGGCGTCACGGTTGATCCCCTGGGCGATGGCCTGACGGACATACAGGTTCTGGAGGAGCGGGACATCCTGGTTGAAGTCGAAGTGCTCCCACACCGGGCCCAACCCGGCTTCCCACTCGACTCCGTCGATCGCGTCGACCTCTTCTGCCAGCGAGACCTGAGGCTGCGGGTAGAACATGTCGATTTCCTTGCCCTTCAGGGCTTGGACTTGCGTCTGGGAGTCTTCGAGGAAGACGATGTTGACGGTCTGGACGTCACCGAGCGCATTGCCTGAGGCACGGTCCTCGGAAGCCCAGTAATTTGGGTTCCTGTCGAGAACGATTCGCTCGTCCTTGACCCACTCCGTGAATTGGAAGGGCCCGGAACCGAGGGTGATGGCCTCGTCCCAGTACGAGTTGAACGGCTTGCCGGCCATCTCGTGCTCGGGAAGGACTGTGCCAAACAGGGTCTGCCACGGGGCATAGATCTCACTGAAGGCAAACACGATCGTCTTGTCGTCGACGATCTGATAGCCGGAGATCTTGTTGTTCCCCTCACGGGTGGTCAGATCCAATTGGTCGTTCATGATGGTGTCCTGAGTGAACGCGAAGTCTGCCGCGGTCACAGGAGTCCCATCTGCCCAAGCCGCATCTGGGTGAATGTTGTATTTCACACAGAACACGTCCGGGCATTCCCCGACTGTGGTCTCCGGTGGAGCAGTCGAGGTTGTCGTTTCGGCGGGTGCCGTAGTGGTCGTTTCCCCCCCGGTCGTCGTCTCCGTGGTGGTGCCTGAACCGCAAGCGGCGGCAACCATGGCTAGGACGGCGAGGAGGGACGCCCATCGGGCGACCCGCGATGTGCGCAGGGCTCGCACTATTTGTTTCCTCCCTTGTGGCTTACTTGAAGGCAAGGAGCGGGGCTCTTTGCCCACGGTCGTTCCCGGAAGGTTTCCGGGAACAGCCCCGGAAATATATCCCGGTAGGAACAAAAGGTAAAGCAGTCGTCGCCCAACACCAAACGCCGACGTCGGATATCCGTCAGTTTTCCGTGACCTCCTCGGCCATATCAGCGGCTTCCGTTACCACCACTTCGTGTCGACGACGCGATTCCGAGATGAGAGCCTGGATGATCCCGGCCACAGGAAGGGCGAGGATCACACCAAGTGGTCCGAGGAGCTGACCCCCGATGATGATGGCGCCGATGGACACGGCCGGATGGATCTCCATGGTCCTTTGCGTGATCCTGGGCGCGAAAAGGAAGTTCTCGACCTGCTGATAGGCGATGAAGAAGACGATCACCCAGACCATGGTGGCGGTGCCTTTGGAGGACAGGGCAACCACCGCCGGGAGGATGGCGGCGAGGTAGGTGCCGATCACCGGTATGAACTGGCTGAGGACACCGACCCAGATCCCCAACGACAGTGCGAATGGAACGCCCATCATCGACAGGAAGGCGCTGGAGATCACGGCGCTCAGCACTGCGAGGATCAGCCTCGAGTAGATGTAGCCCCCCATCTTCTCAACGGCCACGTCCCAAACGTGCAGCGCATCCCGCTGCCGCTTCTCCGGCATGGTTGACAGCACGGTGTGCTGGAGCTTGGGGAGCTCGGCCACCATATAGAAGGAGAAGAGGGCGACCGTCGCCCCGAAGAACAGGACATTGGCGACACCGGTGGTCAAGGTGACCACACCCCCGATGATGGTCCCTCCGGCCCCGCTGATCAGACCGGGCAAGTCTGAGGCCTCCTGCTGCAACTGCTCGGTGGAGATATCGATGCCCAACCAGTCACGAAGCAAATGGGTCACAGAGGCGATGTAGTCGGGCAACGACGCAACCAGCTGATTGATCTGCTCCACGAAGAGGGGTGCAAGCAGGACAAAAAAGGTCACGACCAAGACGAAAGCCACGAAGAAGACCACCGCCGTGGCCAATCCTCGCTTCCAGCCTTTCTTGGCCAGGTAGTGCACAGGAGGCTCGAAAGCCACTGCCACGAACACCGATACAAAGATCATGAAGACCAGGTTGGAGAGCCTGAAGACAAGCCAGACCACACCTGCTGTCGCCAGAAGCACCCCGGCCACGACGATCGTCCTGCGGCGGAATCTCGAGTTGTCGCGACGCTGCTGTTCATTTGCCATCGACGCGAGATTAGAGAGCGCAGCGATGCCCGATGACGCAGTTAGCCTCGGCATCGATGTCTGACTTCGAGATTGCGTGGAGACCGTCGCCCAACCAGGCTGAGTCGACCAACACCGCCCGGTTCATGAGGGCACACGGGATCGACGAGTTGTCCGAGCTCCAGAGAAAGGCTGCCGCGGAGCCGGAGTGGTTTTGGAAGGCCGTGGTCGATCATCTCGGTCTCCCCTTCGATCGGCCATGGCGGACAGTGCGCGACACCTCGCGGGGCCACCCCTGGGCCACCTGGTTCGTGGGTGCCTCTTTCAACCTGAGTCGGGCGTGTGTGGATCGCTGGGCAGAGATCGATCCCGGCCGGACCGCGTTGAAGAGCCAGAAGGAGACCGGAGAGACACGTGAGATCACCTTCGCCCAGCTCTTGGACGAAGTTGGCCGCCTGGCCGGCGCCCTCACCGACCTCGGTGTGTCCAGGGGCGATGCGGTCGCCGTGTACCTGCCCATGGGTCAGGAGGCGGTTGTGTCATTGCTCGCAGTGGCCAGAATCGGGGCAATATTCATCCCGGTCTTCTCTGGATATGGGGCCGAGGCCGTGGCCGGCAGGCTGATCGACCCGAGGCCGAAGGCCCTGATCTGTGCCAATGGCTTCCAACGACGCGGCAAGGTGGTCGAGATGAAAGAGGTCGCCGACCGCGCCGTCGTCATCGCCGGCGGGATCGACCATTTGGTCGTCGTCGACTACACGGAACGAGATGTGACGCCCATGAACGAGGGACGTGACGTCTGGTGGCACGACCGGATGGCTCTCGCTGAACCGGTCCCTTACGCAATGACCGGGAGCGAGGACCCGGTTCTCATCGCCTACACCTCGGGAACCACTGGCCGACCCAAGGGCGCAGTTCATGTCCATGCGGGGCTGACGGTGAAGCTCGCCGAGGAAGGCGCTTTCCAGGCGGAGCTCAAACCCGGAGACGTCCTCATGTGGGCTACCGACATGGGTTGGATCATGGGACCGTGGATGGTGATCGCCGGACTGGCCAACGGAGTCGCCATCGCCACCTACGACGGGGCGCCAGATCATCCCGGGCCCGACCGGATATGGGAAGTGGTCTCCGATCTCGGAGTGACCTTTCTCGGCGTGTCCCCCACCCTGATCAGGGCGCTGCAGCCGCATGGCGCGGAGCAGGCCCATCGTCACGATCTCTCGTCGCTGAAGAGTTTCGGCTCCACCGGCGAGACCTGGAACCCCGATCCGTGGTGGTGGCTCTTCCGCGATGTCGGCCAATCGATCCGCCCCATCGTCAATCTCTCGGGGGGAACGGAGATCGGCGCCTGCCTCCTGTCGGTGAACCTCCTTCAGGGGATCAAGCCGACCTCCTTGGGGGCGCCCTCATTCGGGATCGACGCTGCCGTCTACGACCGGGAGGGCCGAGATCTACATGGAGAGGTCGGAGAGTTGGTCGTGAGAGGGTCCTGGCCGGGAATGACCCGGGGCTTTTGGAAGGAGCCCGACAGATATCTCGAGACCTATTGGTCCAGGTTCCCCGACACATGGGTCCACGGTGATTGGGCTTCGATCGATGAGGACGGCTTTTGGTACCTGCACGGGCGGTCCGATGACACGCTCAACATCGCGGGCAAGCGGATCGGCCCGGCGGAGATCGAGTCCGCTGCCGTGACCGTCCCCGAGGTGGTGATGGCCGCGGCCATCGGAGTTCCCGACGAAATCAAGGGAGAGGCGATAGCTCTTTTCGTCGTCCCGGCGCCCAACATCGACCCAGACGACGCCCTGACGGGAGCGGTGCAGTCAGCGGTGATCGACGTCCTGGGAAAGGCCTTCCGGCCCAAGACGATCAGGTGGGTCGACGATCTGCCTCGCACCCGATCGGCAAAGATAATGCGGAGGGTGGTCAAGGCCCTGGTGCTGGGTCAGGAGCCGGGCGACCTTTCCAGTCTCGAGAATCCCGAGAGCCTCGAGCAAATCCGGCCACTCTGACTCGAGCCCGTGTCGACCGAGCCCGCGACGAACCGATCAGGGTCGGGGGCCACGATCACTTTGGGGGCATTCGGGCGGCGGCATCGAGACGGATCACCTCGCCATTGAGCATCGGATTCTCCACGATCGCCTGCACGAGATGGGCAAAATCTGCTGGCGTCCCCAGACGATGGGGAAACACCTGGATGTGAGAAAGTGACTCCTTCAGCGCGTCGGGTGCACCGGACAGCAGCGGGGTGTCCATGATGCCGGGCGCTATCGCCACCACCCTGACCCCAATAGGCCCGAGATCTCGAGCCAGAGGCAATGTCATGCCGACGATCCCCCCCTTTGACGCTGAGTATGCGGCCTGGCCAACCTGACCATCGAAGGCTGCGATCGAGGCAACGTTGACGATCACTCCCCTCTCTCCGTCAGGCCCAGGCTGGTTACCCGACATCTCTCCGGCGACGTTTCGGATCACGTCGAACATCCCGATGAGATTTACATCGATGACAAACCGGAAGAGGTCGAGGTCGAACAACTGGCCATCTCGCCCAACCAACCGCTGCGCGGGAGCCACCCCCGCCGCATTGACCAGGATGTCGATCTTGTCGAACGCCTCGACGGCTCCCTCCACTGCGACTGACACGCTCTCGGGGTCACGGACATCGCACGGGATGAACCGGGCACTTTCGCCCAACTCACGGGAGACATCGAGCCCCGCGCTCTCGTCGATGTCGAGCACCACGACCGATCCGCCGCCGGTGACGAGTCTTCTTGCCGCCCCCAAACCGAGACCGGACGCACCCCCGGTGATCACCGAGACAGATCCTGAGATTTCCACTTCGATCACCTCCGCACGGCGACGCTACCAGTGACAACCTGTTGGTCCTGCTGAGATGAAGGCGATGATCGGAGTCTTCGATTCGGGAGTGGGCGGTCTCAGCGTCCTGTCTCAGATACGTCGTGGGCTCCCGACCGCCGACCTCCTCTACTTTGCCGACCAGGCGCGGGCCCCATATGGGGTGAAGACCCTCTCCCAGGTAGCCGAGATGTCAGCAGAGATAACAGACTGGCTGGTGGAGCGCGGCGCTACGGCGATCGTCATCGCATGCAACACTGCCTCGGCGTCCGCCCTACACCTGTTGAGGGCGTCACACCCGGAAATCGCATTCATCGGGATGGAGCCGGCAGTGAAGCCTGCAGCAACTGCGACCAAGTCCGGCGTCATCGGTGTCCTTGCCACCTCTGCCACATTCCAGGGTGAGCTCTTTGCGGCGGTGGTCGAGCGTCATGCCGGCAGTGCCCGGGTGCTGGCCCAGGCCTGTCCCAGTTGGGTCGAGGTGGTGGAGTCGGGACGGCTCGACGGCCCCGAGGTCGAGTCCGCTGTGCGAGAATGCCTCCAACCGCTTCTCGACCAGGGAGCGGACACGCTCGTCCTCGGTTGTACCCATTTCTCCTTCTTGTCGCCAATGATCCGACGCGTCGCCGGACCACAGGTCAGGATCATGGACCCGGCCCCCGCCATCGCCCGGCAGGTCGAGAGGGTGGCCTCCGGGACGGATGGCCAAGGCGATCTCGTCATGGCAACATCCGGCAACCCCGGCCGCCTCGAACGATTCGCATGGGAGGTGGCGGGAATTCGAACCCGGCGGCCGGTCCTAGCCTGGAGGTGGAATGAGATCTGATGCCGGCACTATGCAGCCCCTGGACGAGCTTCTGCAACGTAACCCATCGAGCGTTTGGGCCCGGCCAGGACTGACACTGCTCGGCTGGGGCGCCAGACACGAGATCGACCCCGGTGTTGGCGCGGACCGCTTCGACAGCGCCTTGCGTCAGCTGAGGGCAGCCGGATCCCCCATCGCCCTGGCCAGCTTCAGCTTCGATGAGGACCGACCCGGTTCGATCCTCACCGTTCCCGAGGTTTTGGCCCGGATCGACGAGAACGGAGTCGATTTCATCCTCGGCACCCGAGAAGAGCTGCCCGATGTGAGTCCGGCTCGCCTGGTCCCGGGCGCTCGTATCTCGCCGGTCGATCGCGATGGATGGAAGACCGGCGCGGCTGAGGCCCTCCGTGCCATAGCCCGGAGCGAGATGGAGAAAGTGGTGCTCTCTCGAACGATGGAGGTGGAGTTCGAGGACGACATCCCGACACTTCCACTGTTGGAATCGCTTTTGGAGACGGAGCCGGCCTCCCACACCTACCTCATCGAGGGCCTCATCGGCTCCAGCCCCGAGTTGTTGGTATCACTTCGCTCGGGGGTGGTGCGTTCGCTGTCACTGGCGGGATCAGCCCCGGCAGAAAAGGCCGAAGCCCTCTCCACCGAGAAGATGACAATGGAGCACATGCTCGCAGCCGACTCGGTGGAGGATGCCCTGGCCCCGCACTGTGGTCACGTCGAGCGCTCCAAGAGCACCATTGCCACATTCGGCAAGATCCAACATCTCGCCACTCGATTCGAGGGAACAGCTCATCCCGGCACCGTTGTCACCGACATACTCGCGACTCTCCACCCGACCGCCGCCGTGGCGGGCACACCCACCAAATCGGCGGTCGAGTTGATCCGCGAGATCGAACATCACGATCGTGGGAGGTATGCCGGGCCGGTGGGATGGATCGACGAGAAGGGTGAGGGAGAGTTCGCCATCGCTCTTCGCTGTGGTCGGCTCGATGGCCGCCGGATCACGCTCTACAGCGGAGCCGGCCTCGTCAAGGGCTCAGATATCGACCAGGAGTTCGAGGAGACCGAGATCAAGCTCGTGCCGATGCTGAGGGCACTGGGCCTCAGCTGAACTTCGACACGGTGACCAGGGCCTCCTCGTCCAAAGATCTCCGCAGCTTCAGGTCGGCCTCCCGGTCCACTCCGATCAAGATCGCTTGTGCCCCACCTCGGACTCGAGCGTCACGCAACTGATCGGCGATGACATCGTCCTTTCCCACTTCGACGACACCGAGACCATGGGCGGTTGCCAGCGCATCCAGATCGCGGTGATGGGGCGCGAAGAAGAGCCGGTCAAAGCCAGGCGCGTGCTCGGCTTGTGGAAGCAGATCGAAAAGACCGCCCCCCCCATTGTCGACGACAACGAAAACGATGGCTGGGAGATGGTCGGCGACGAGGCCACCCAAGTCGTGCAGAAAGGACAGATCACCGGACAAGGCCACGGTTTCGGCGCCTGTGGAGGCGGCACCCAATGCAGTAGAGACGAAACCGTCAATGCCCGAGGCGCCGCGATTGGAGAGCACCGGCCCACCCGTGCGCCGAGTGTGGGCGTCGACGTCCCGAATGGGCATGGACGAGGCGACCACGAGCTGGCCGCTCACCCGGCCGGAAAGGGACCTGGCAATACCTGGCCCCGTCCAATTCACGCCACCTTCGAGCACCCGGTCAAGCGACTCGCCCATGACATGATCGGCTTCCAACCACAGTTCACGCCATCGGGTGCCCTGCGACTCGAACTCGGACAGGAATACGGCCGGATCGGCCTGCGCAAGGTGGGTGGCATGGCGCCGGGGGTCGAGCCAGCGGCCCCATCGATCGACCTGGACTTGTGAGACCTCGAGCCTGGTCAACGCCGCAAGCCGGTCGCTAGGGCCGATTTGGCCCACGGTGATCACGGCGTCAGGGCGCAACGATGCCGGCACTCCGTCCACGAGGAGATGGTGATACGTCGTGACCATTCCCTCGTTGGAGCGCAGCCCCGACGGGGCAGTCGCCAGCAGTGGCCAACCACCGCTCGTGACGGCCCGGAGCAATTGTCCCCGGTCGTAATCCCCTTGGCCGGCGATTACCAGGCCCCGCTGAGGAGACAACCCGGATCCGTCGATTCCGGCAGGAGCTACGGAATGGCTCTGCCACGGTCCACCGCCTTCCCGTCCCTCCGTGGGGAACTGATAGGGGGAAGCCGCCGACCTCCCGTCATTCGAGGCGGGAACGGTGGGCTCGCGAAATGCGACGTTGAGGTGAACCGGCCCGGGCCTGGACCCGTGGCCGACGGAGCGGGCAACCAGCTGTGAGACGGTGCTCCGCCACAAGCCGTTCTGATCGAGAGAAGCCTCAGCGGGGTCAAGAACCGCAAATTGGCGGACTCGACCACCAAAGATCTTGACTTGATCGATGGTTTGGTTGGCCCCCACCCCCAAGAGCTCCGGCGGTCTGTCCGCGGAGAGCAAGATGACAGGCACTCCGGAAAGGTCAGCTTCCACAACGGCCGGCAAATAGTTGGCGACGGCCGTCCCCGAGGTGGCGATGGCCAACACCGGCCGACCTGATGCGAGAGACCGACCCAGGGCATGGAACCCAGCCGAGCGCTCATCCAGCACGACGACGGTCTCCACGTCCGGATGCTGATCAGCGGCGATCGCCAATGCCGCAGACCGAGATCCCGGCGAAATGACCGCATACTCGACCCCGTTGCGGTGAAACTCATCGATCAGCGCCCTGGCGAGGGCTGTGCTTGGATTTGGGCTGCTCACGTGAGCACCATGGCTGCCGACCGAACTTTACGGAGCATCTCGGCCGCCCGGTCTCTGTCCGGCCTCCAACGTTTCAAGAGCTCGGGGTCGGGCTCGGGTCGACGAACTTCCAGTGTCCCGTTCATTGAGACCAGGGGAGCCCGGGTGGGGTCACCTTGGATGAGGGCGACCGTGCCCAGCCCACATGCATAGGGAAGCTCGGGCAGCAACGACGCCGCCAGCAAGCCGGAGTAGATGCCGACCGAGGTCTCCAGAGCCGAGGAGACCACAACCGGCACCCCGGCTCGCGCGGCGAGATCGATGGTCCTGGTGACACCGCCCAGCGGCTGGACCTTGACCACAAGGACATCTGCCGCACCCATCTCGGCGACTTCGAGTGGATCCGGCCTCAAACGCACCAACTCATCAGCAGCGAGCGGGATGTCGGTGAGACTCTTGAGAGCCACCATCTCCTCGAGGGTGGCGACGGGCTGTTCGACATACTCGAGGTCGAATTGACTCAGGTCGGCCATCCTCGTCGCCGCGGTGTCGACATCCCAGGCAGCGTTGGCGTCGATGCGGATCTTCCCAGTCGGGCCCATCGCCTCCCGCACCGCCGAGAGCCTGGCCAAGTCATCGGCGGGCGACTGACCCGGTTCGGCCACCTTCACCTTTGCGGTCGTGGCCCCGGATTCGAGGACCAAACCCACAGCCACGTTTGGGGCGACGGCTGGGACGGTGACATTGACCGGGATATGGGTCCGGCCAGGCGCGGGGAGGCTGCTGCAGGCGGCCTCGAGGGCCGATGCCAGCCAGCGAGTCGTCACGTTGGGCGGATATTCGGGGAAGGGTGAGAACTCGCCCCAACCTGACGGCCCCTTTATCAACACTGCCTCGCGGTGATCAACTCGCCTGAACCGATGCCGCATCGGGATCCGCACCGGATGCAACTCGAGGACCTCGAGTATCCCGCTCAACTCTCCTGCTCCTGGCGCATGTACCCAACGAGACGCTCGACCTGCTCGTCTGACAACGACGACCTGAAGGACGGCATCCGACCTCTCCCGTCGGTGAGGGTCACCCTGAGGAACTCGTCAGGCTCCAGGGCCGCATCCGATCCCGGCCCGAGGGCGGGCCCGATCCCGCCCCCGAGATCGTCGCCATGGCAATTCGAGCACAACTGCAGATAGATCTCCTCGCCAGTCGCGTTCTCCGGAGGTCGTCCCACACATGCAGTCGCGATCAGCCCGGCGGCGATCACCACAAAAAGGCGCCTCATGGGGCTGGATGGTATTGGGCCACCTCGCAAAGCATCAATCGGTGGAGCCTGCATCGCCCAGGTCGCGCACCAACTGAGATTCGGACAACGGGAGGACCAAGACTGCGTCGGGCGTCTCGACCACCACCAGGCCATTGACCCCGGCCACTGCCACTCGACGAGAGGTCGCATAGAGCAGGGAATCACTCACCGAAACCGAGACCACATCGCCGTGTTCGGCATTTCCCTCGGGTGACTTGTCCATGACCTCCCACAGCGACTGCCAGGAGCCGAGGTCACTCCACCCGACCTCGATAGGTATCAGGGCGGCCCTCTCCGTTCTTTCCATGACAGCATGGTCGATCGAAATCGACTCCACGCCGGCGAAGTCCGGGCGGAGCCTTATCTGACCAGAGCGCTCTCCAGGCAAAGTCTCGCTCACCCTCTCGACCATCGCAGGATGCAATCGGCGTGCCTCGTCGAGTAGGGCGGATGCCTTGAAGACGAACATCCCCGAGTTCCACAGATGAACCGCCCCCTCCACGTATGAAGCCGCCACATCGGGGTCCGGCTTCTCGTTGAAGGTAGCCACTCGGAATCCGTCCCCCAATGCCTCGCCCTTCTCCAGATATCCGTACCCAGTCTCTGGTCGGGTGGGCACTATCCCGAACGTGACCAGATTGCCATCGTTTGCGAGAGCCGCCGCCCGGGCTACCGCCGTGGCAAACCCCCCGACATCGGTGACGATATGGTCGGAGGGCAGGACGACCAAGATGTCATCCGGGTCGGCG
This sequence comes from uncultured Actinomycetes bacterium, assembly GCA_963730285.1. Taxonomy (GTDB): domain Bacteria; phylum Actinomycetota; class Acidimicrobiia; order Spongiisociales; family ZC4RG35; genus JARDZU01. The sequence continues at coordinate 127,455 of CAVSQY010000002.1, forward strand.
AGGAGAGCCGCTGCTATCACCGCCGGTCCAGTGTTGCGACCGGTCGGCTCGACGATGACCTGATCCAGCACGGTCCCGGTATGTGCCGCGGCGAGCTCGACCCTCTCGACGTGATCAACGCCCGTGACCACCGTCAACGGGCCTGCGCCCTCGATGTGCCCGGTCCGTCGCAGGGTCGCTTCGAATAGAGGCTCGCCCAGCAATTCGACGAACTGCTTGGGATGTTCTGGCGTTGAGATGGGCCACAACCGAGTGCCGGCACCGCCGGAGAGGATCACAGGTCGGAGTTTGGTTGTCACCAGCGGAGGGTAACCCGAAGGTGCGCGGCGAAGAGCCTGTTTGGGCCCCCGACCGTCAGTCGGATACGCCGATGGAGATGTACCCGCAGTCCTCGCAGATCTGCCTGACAATCCCGATTCCACCGGGAGCTTCCACGAAGTGATGTTCGTGCTCTATGCGATTCCGCACGAACGCGGAGCGCACCGCTCCGAAGAGACCACTCCGATCGGGTGCCGGGCTCACAGCAGCGAGCGCAGGCTCCTTCTCAGGCGGTTCGACCTGTGGCCTCGGGGGATTCTCGTCCTCGTCATAACCACGGTCCTCATAGCGGCCCAAGTCGACGACCACCTGCTCCGGTTTCGACTCGGGCTCGGGCTCGGGCTCCGGCTCCGGTTTGGGCTCGGGCTCCGGCTCCGGTTTGGCCTCGGGCTCGGGCTCGGTTGGAGGTGGAACCGGCTCGGCAGCCTCCTCGTCGGAACGAGGCTCCCCGACCACTTCCCCTGTCTCGATCGGGACGTGTACCTCCTCCACTCGGTAATCGTCCTCGGTAGGGCCATCGTCTGTCGGCACCGAGACCGGCTCGACTCTTTTCGCCACATCAGGTGGCGTGTCGACCGGCCGGGAGGCACCGGAGCGCAACAACCCTGGTCCGGGTCTCAGAGACGACGAGCGCCCGGCATCCTCATCGGTGTCCGGGGCCGTCGGCCGTCCGGTCTCCTCGGCGCCATCGTCGGGGGTGGTCGGACGGGAAGCGATCTCTGGAGGAGAGGCGACGGAATCGACCTTGTCGGCACCGGCCGGCCGGTACATCGGCTCGGCGGCCCGTTGGGAGATCCGTCGTTCGACGGTCGTCTCAGACTTGGCCGGCGGCGCATCCGACCAGGGCTCGGGGGCGGGGACGTCCTCGATCGCCTGGAGGTTCTGGAGCATTGCCTGGCGCAGATCCTCAATACGTGATTGCGACGTGCCCCTTCGGGATCGGCCGACGGCGACGGTGCGCCTCGGCAGGGACATGGCCTTGAAAGTCGCCCACACCCCCGCCATGTGCTCGACACCCCGGTAGGCGAAGTCAACCGGCTCATCCGCGATGAACGTGATCTCCTCGTTGCCCAACGACAACGAGAACGCGCTCGACAACAACCGGGTTGCATGCACGTCATAGAGAGACCAACGCCCAAGTGATTCTCCTTCCAGAAGCACTTCGGCCTGGTCCTCTTCGACAACGATCGACGCCGGGACGCCGGGGTGATCCACCTCCGGAACCCGGACCTGACCGGTGAATCTCACCGTCTCACCGCATTTTCTGCGTCCCTACCCGCACGCTCGGCATACATCACGATCCCATCCTCTCGAACAAAGTCAAGTGAAGAATCATCGGTACGCATCTAGGGGAGGACAAGCACAAATCAGGTTCCGGTCCCCGTCCGGGCCCGAGATGCGGCCTACCGGCGGCCAGTACTTGTCGGCACGGGCGGTGGTGCCCGGATACGCAGCCAACTCCCTTGGATAGGGATGTGGCCAGTCGTTTGCCGACACGTCCTCGGCAGTGTGGGGGGCGCCGACCAGGGGGTTGTCGTCTCGAGGCCACTCCCCGGTCTCCACTCTCGTCATCTCGCCATGAATGGCGATCATCGCCTCACAGAATCGATCGAGCTCCTCGAGAGTCTCCGATTCGGTCGGCTCGATCATGAGAGTCCCCGCTACGGGGAACGAGAGCGTAGGCGCGTGAAACCCAAAGTCGGCCAGCCTTTTTGCCACGTCCTCGGCGCCGATCCCTGTGGCCCTGGTCATGGGGCGGATGTCGATGATGCACTCATGGGCCACCCTGCCGTTTCGACCGGAATACAGCAGCGGGAAATAGGGGTCGAGACGTCGGGCGACATAGTTGGCGGAGAGGATCGCCACCTCCGTTGCGGCTCGCAGCCCGTCGGGGCCCATCAATCGGATGTAGGCATAAGGAATGGGGAGGATCCCGGCCGAGCCATACGGCGCGCCGGATATCGGCCCTATCCCGGTTTCCGGTCCTGCGGCCGGCGCTAGAGGATGGTTGGGGAGGAACGGCGCCAGGTGTTGTCGCACTCCAATCGGTCCCACCCCCGGGCCACCGCCGCCGTGAGGGATCGTGAACGTCTTGTGCAAGTTGAGATGCCCAACGTCGGCACCGAAATCGGCAGGCTTGGACAATCCAACCAATGCGTTGAGGTTGGCGCCATCGACATACACCTGACCTCCATGTCGGTGCACGATCTCGATCAGCTCCCTGACCGATTCCTCGAAAACGCCGTGGGTCGAAGGATACGTGATCATGGCTGCCGCCAGGTGCTCGGCGTGCTCAGCCGCCTTGGCCTCGAGATCGCCCAGATCGACGTTTCCTGCCTCGTCGGTCGCCACTACCACCACGCGCATCCCTGCCATCACCGCCGAAGCAGCATTCGTCCCGTGAGCCGAGGATGGGATCAGGCAGATTCTGCGATCCGTTTCCCCGCGGCTCCGGTGATACGCCCGGATCGCCAGCAGACCGGCCAGCTCACCCTGGGAGCCGGCATTGGGTTGGAGGGATACCGCGTCGTAGCCGGTTATGCGGCAGAGATACTCGGACAGCTCATCGATCATCTCGAGGTATCCACCGGATTGTTGAGTTGGGGCGTAGGGGTGAACGTCGGCAAAACCGGGCCAGGAGATCGGGATCATCTCGGTCGTCGCGTTCAGCTTCATCGTGCAAGAGCCCAGTGGGATCATGCTCCGATCGAGTGCGAGGTCGCGATCGGCCAACCGGCGCAGATACCGCAGCATCGCGTGCTCGGACCGATGGATCGTGAAAACGGGGTGGGTCATGTACTCGCTGTGTCTGATGAGGTCGTCAGAGATCGGGGAGACCTTGGCTTCCCCGGGGTTGGAGACGCCGAAACATGCGAGAACCTCCGTGACCGTCTCTTCGGTGGTCTTCTCATCAAGAGCGATGCGAACGTTTGCCCCGCTCACACCGAGGTTGATCCCGCGGGATACTGCCTCTGCCAGCACCGGAGCGCTCCCACCCGGCATGGCGACGCTGAGGGTGTCGAACCAGCGGTCGTTGACTGTTTCCAGCCCGGCTGACTCGAGACCCGCCGCCAGGAGACAGGCGAGGCGGTGGACTTCCATGGCGATCGATTTGAGGCCTTCGGGGCCGTGCCAGCAACCGTAGAAACCGGCGATCACCGCCAGGAGGACTTGTGCAGTGCAGACGTTCGAGGTCGCCCTCTCGCGACGGATGTGCTGTTCCCGGGTCTGCAGGGCGAGACGATGTGCTACCCGACCCGCTTTGTCGTGTGAGACACCCACCAACCGCCCCGGCATGGCCCGCACGTTGGCCTCTCGTGTGGCGATAAACCCGGCATGGGGACCGCCGAATCCGAGAGGCACCCCGAATCGCTGAGCCGACCCGACCGCGATGTCTGCTCCCATCTCCCCTGGTGGCACCAACAAGGTCAATGCCAGCAGGTCCGTCGCCATCGCCACCATCACACTTGATTCCTTGGCCCGCGTGATCAAGTCACGGTGATCGGTCAGCTCACCCGAGGAGCCGGGATACTGGAGGAGGACGCCGAAAGCGTCGTCGGGCACGAAGCCATCCGAGAGCAGCCTTATCTCGACACCGGCTGCCTCGGCTCTGGTTCGCACCACCCCGATTGTGGGCAAATGGCAGTCGTCATCGACGAAGAAGACTCTGCGGTCGGTTCGCGACAGGCGATGGCACATTGACATCGCCTCCGCTGCGGCAGTGGCCTCATCGAGTAGGGAGGCGTTGGATATCTCGAGCGCCGTCAGATCCGAGACCATGGTCTGGAAGTTGAGAAGTGCCTCCAGCCGACCCTGGGAGATCTCCGGCTGGTAAGGCGTATACGACGTGTACCAGGACGGGCTCTCAAGCACGTTGCGCTGAATCACCGGTGGTGTGATGGTGTCGTGATAGCCGAGACCGATCAGAGAGGTCATCACCTGGTTGCGGTCGGCAATATCGCGCAACCTCTCGATCACCTCTGTCTCAGACAGCGCCGGCGGCAAGTCCAGGTCGTCCGAGATGATCGACGATGGCACCGTCTCGGCCACGAGTTGGGCGAGGCTGGGAACGCCAACGGTGGCCAGCATCTTCTCGATATCGTCAGGCCCGGGACCGATGTGCCGGTCGGCGAATCTCTCTCGTGGGTTGGGCATTCGTCTCCTTGGTTCGATGCCCTCCCCCGCTGTCGTCTCCTCCAGCGGTGCCTCGACCGGGCGGTCCAAGTGCCTGAGAGTTTCCGGGGAGGTGTTGCCCCTTCGGCGCCCCAAGAATGAGGCTCTCCCGTCCGGTGTCGACGGCCGGAGCATTCTAGGTGAGTAATTAGGTTGGGCCGGTGCGGCGTCAGATCGGGCCCGGGCCTAATCGAGTCGGCGGCAAGCTGATCACGGCGACGGGCAAACCTGCCTGCTCGAGAATGTAGGAGACGCGATGGCCGTAGAAGGGGCGATCCGTCAACGATCGCGACGACGTGCCGAGCACCAACAACTCAAAAGTGCCTGAGTTGGCGAAATGGACGATCTCCTCCTCGGCATTGGGAGCGACCCTGACGCCGACCTCGACAGCTACGCCGAGGCGCTCGCCGAAGGCTGCTGCGGTGCCCACCATCTCCTGGCCGGCCCGAAGGCCATCGTCGATCGCCCCGCTCTGAACCATCATCCCTTGCCCTTCGGGGCGATTCACAACGTGCAGGGCGAAAACGCTTCCCTCCGCCGCCCTGGCGACCGAATAGGCGAACTCCTCGGCGGCGCGAGTCGATCGAGTGGCCGCAACCGGCACCAGGACGCGGCTCGGCAGGTCAGGTGAGACGGGGTATGACTCGGGGAATCGGACCACCACGGTCGGGATCCTGACCCGTGCGAGGATCTTGTCGATGACCGAGTTGAAGGTCCCATCCCGGGACTCGGTGGCTCCCAGGACGGCCATGTCGTAGCCCAGACCGCACTCTCGCACGATTGCATTGGCCGGATCACGGGCCAGCCGGTGTATCAGACGTGGCTCCCTCAGCTCGGCCATCACCTCCGACGGATCACCCGGCTCCCCTTCGACCTGGCGGAGCAACCGCCGCCACAGCCCCGGCTTGACGAGGTCGACCACCAGCACGGTCACCTCGGCCTCCGGGAACACCGCATTGACCAGCTGTGCGGCAAACCTGGAATTGGCTCCGCCGCGGGTCGGGATCAGGATTCGCTTGGCCCCGAGGATCTCACTCGACGCTCGCAATTCCTCGCGCTCCAGGCGCTTTGCCTCTTCTGGCGGGATCTGCCATCCCTTCACCACCGACCGGAGGAGTTGTGGGGACACCACTGACGTGACGATGGCGGCAAGCACCATGACGGTGTACCCGGTCTCCGAGACCACACCGAGGTTGAGCCCGATGATCGCAACCACGATCCCCATGGCTCCGAGCGCGGAGAGACCGGAACCCAACGCCAACGCCTCGCGGCCTCTGATACCGACAAACCAACCTCCGGCAAACGTGCCGGCGATCTTGGCCAATATCGCAACCAGAATCAGCCCAATCGTCCATATGACCGCTTCAGTCGACTCGAGCAGCCCGACGTCGACCCGGAGCCCCGAGAAGGCAAAGAAGATTGGGGCAAAAAAGGCCGCGGTCATCGTTTCCAATGTCGACCTCACCTGAGGTAGCTGGTGTCGAAGACCGGCCACCAGGATGCCGACGATGAAGGCGCCAAGGATGGCTTCGAGGTTCAGGGCCTGTGTCACCACGCCGCCGAGAAAGGCCGCAACCAATGTGATGGAGACCGCCGCTGTGATCGAAGACCCGCGCGCCATGACGAATCGCAGGAGCCGATCGAGGAACCATCGCCCGATGGTCGCTACGACCAGAACGAAGATGACCAAGCCGACGAAGGAGCGGACCAACAGCTGGGGTTGAAATCCCTCGAGGGCGATACCCGAGAGGGCCGCCAGCAACAACCAGCCCACGGAGTCCATCGTCATTCCGGCTGCAAGGGTCACCTGGCCAAAATTGCGACGTAGGAAACCCAGGTCCTGGAGGATCTTCGCTACCACCGGCAGGGCCGACACGGACAGGGCCAATGCCAGGAACCCGGCGAAGATGGCACGATCGACACCTTCGCCGACGAATGAGTCCGGGACGGAGAACGCGAGCCCGGCCGAAACAGCGAGAGGGACGAGCAGGGCGCCAGCGGCGACTGAGATCGCAGCTCCCTTGTAGCGGGCGATGATGCCGAGATCGGTCTCGAACCCGATGACGATAAGGAGCATGATCACGCCGAGCCATGCCAGCCCGAACATCACCGATCGGACCGTCGGCTCGCCAAAGACCCAATCGAACGTCTGGGGAGCAAGACGCCCAAAGACGGTTGGGCCAAGCAGAACGCCGGCAAGAAGCTCGCCGACCACTGCAGGCTGTCCGATCGATTTCAGGACCCACCCGGCGAGGCGTGCCACACCGACCAATAGCAAGAGCTGCACGAGGAATACGAGCACCTCATGCTCACTCAATGGGGAGGCCATGACGCCCTCGCTCTGGACAGCCGGCCAGATCACCGCGGCCAACCTAGTGTCACCTCAGACGTTGAACCGGAACTCCACGACGTCGTTGGGACGCATCACGTAGCCCTTGCCCTCGGTCCGCACCAACCCGCGGGACCGAGCCGCTGCCCATGAGCCGGCTTCGACAAGAGCATCGAAATCAACCACTTCGGCCGCGATGAACCCCCGCTGAAAGTCGGTGTGGATGACTCCCGCCGCCTCGGGCGCCGTTGCCCCCGACGCGATGGTCCAGGCACGCGACTCCTTCTCGCCCGCAGTCAGGAAGGATTGGAGACCCAGAGTCTGGTAGGCAGCCCGAATCACCGCATTGAGGCCGGGCTCCTCCTGTCCGATCTCAGAAAGCAGCTCGGCCCTGTCGTCAGGTCCCAACTCGCCGAGCTCGGCCTCCACCTGGGCATCGAGAAAGAGGGCAGTGGACGGGGCGACCATGGTCTCCAGCATTCGTCTTCGGTCTTGACTCGCCAGCCCGGCCTCGTCCACATTGAACACGTACACGACCGGCTTCGCCGTGAGGAGATGCAGATCGGCGAACTCATCGGCCCGACCCATCAACTCGCCGGATCTGCTCACCATGTCACCCGATGCAACCACGGCGCGAAGCCGACGCAGGAGCTCCACCCGGGGACCAAGCGATCTGTCGAGCACTACCTCTTTCTCCAGCCTTGGGAGTCTCTTGTCGATCGTTTGGAGGTCAGCAAGGGCGAGCTCGGTCTCGATCACGTCGATATCTGATTGCGGGTCTGGGAGGTCGCTCACATGTGACACGCTCGGAGACTCGAAGACACGCACCACGTGGCAAATTGCGCTGGCATCCCTGATGTTGGCGAGGAACTGGTTTCCCAGCCCCTCCCCCTCCGAGGCGCCCTTCACCAGACCTGCGATGTCGACGAAAGTGACCGTTGCCGGAACGATTCGCTTCGATCCGAAGATCTCGCCCAACGTGTCCAGCCGTTGATCCGGGATCGGAATCACGCCAGTGTTTGGCTCGATCGTTGCGAAGGGATAGTTGGCGGCCAGGATCCCGGCATCGGTCAGTGCATTGAACAGAGTGGACTTCCCAACGTTGGGCAGACCGATGATGCCGATGGAGAGACTCATGTTCGAGGCAGGTTAGGAACCGTCGAACGACTACCCAGCTCGTGCTCTGTCCAGGCGGCGATGGCCGCTCTGATCCCTTTCATTCGTGGCCGGCCAGGCCACTACCGTGCCGCCATGGAGAGAATTGCCGTCATCGGCGCCGGGTCGTGGGGCACGACCGTGGCGTGGCTGGCTGCTCGCGCCACGCCGACCATCATTTGGGCGCGCCGCAAGGTGGTCGCCGAGCAAATCAACTCGACGAGCCTCAACGCCCAATACCTACCCGCCCTGGCGCTACCTGAGTTGTTGACGGCCACCAGCGACCTCAGCGAAGCGGGCGAGAGTGCGACTGCTCTGGTCATGGCAGTCCCCTCACATGGATTTCGAACTGTGTTCGAGGACGTCGCGCCGGGACTCGATCGTCACACCCCGGTCGTGTCGCTGACCAAGGGGATCGAACAAGGGACATTGGCGACGATGACCCAGGTGATCGCTCAAGTTGCACCTGATCACGACCGCGATCGCATCGGCGTCATGACCGGCCCCAACCTGGCGATTGAGATCGCGGCAGGACAGCCAACCGCGTCGGTGATGGCCATGGCGGACATGGAAGCCGCGACGAGATTGCAAAGGGTCTTCATGTCACCGTCCTTTCGGGTCTACACCAACGATGACGTGACCGGATGCGAATTGGGAGGCGCCCTGAAGAACGTGATGGCCATCGCCGCCGGAATGTCAGACGGTCTTGGATACGGCGACAACACCCGAGCCACCCTGATAACGAGGTCGCTGGCGGAGTTGACCCGGCTCGGAATCGCACTCGGTGGCCATCCGGCGACGTTTGCCGGGCTGGCCGGGATGGGAGATCTCATCGCCACCTGCATCTCGACATCGAGCCGCAATCACCGTGTGGGGTTCCGGCTGGCACAGGGACAAACCCTGGACGAGATAGTCGCCGAGATGAGCATGGTGGCTGAGGGTGTCAAGACGACAAGGGCAGTGCTCGACTTGGCGGACAGAAACGACATCGACATGCCGATCGCCACACATGTCGGTCTGGTTCTGTACGAGGGGATGCATCCCCGTGAGGCGGTCATGTCACTGATGACCCGTGATGCCAAGCCGGAGGACTGATGACCGATAGAACCAGGATTCGTCGCCATCCTGAGCTCGGATCGACGGACCGAGAGGTAATAGACCCCATCCTCGACGAAGGGTTCGTGTGCCACGTGGCCTACCTGGACGACTCCAGGCCAGTCGTGATACCCACGCTCTACGTTCGCGACGAAGATCGCGTGCTGCTCCATGGGTCACCTGCATCCGGCATCATGTCGGCAGTGAGACGCCGGTCTCCGTTGAGCATCGCAGTCACACACGTGGACGGCGTCGTGGTGGCGAGAAGCGGGTTTCAGTCGTCGATCAACTACCGAAGTGTGGTGCTTCATGGGCTGGGACGGATCCTCGACGGCACCCAGCACTCGCGGGCTCTCGACCTCTTGGTGGACGGCCTCATCCCGGGGCGGCTGGCAGATGTGCGGCGGCCCACCGACATCGAGCTGAGGAAGACGTCTGTGGTGGAGGTCTCCCTCGATGAGTGCTCGGCAAAGGTCTCCGACGGCCCTCCGGAGGACGATGAGGGCGATATCGGGACCGGCGTGTGGGCTGGAGTGGTGCCGGTCACCCAAGTGTTTGGCGCTCCACTCCCCTCACCGGACCTCGAGGCCGACATCAGGACCCCGGACTATCTCTTGGCATTTCGACGTTCCGATCGGTGACTGCAACCGATACCTTCCACCTGGTGTTCTGAGAGCATGGCCAATCGACTACTGACAACATCCCATGGCACCAACCGAGAGGCGTTCACGGGCAAGGACTGGGCTCTGTTCTCCAGCTTGAGCCTGATCTGGGGCGCCTCCTTCCTGTTCATGGCAATTGGCCTCGATCATTTCCATCCGGGTCTGGTCACTTGGCTTCGAGTCGGCTTTGGCGCCGCCGTGATGGCCGCCTTGCCCAAAGCGCGGAGAACGCCGATTCCACGTGATGACACCATGAGGTTGGGCGCCTTGGGGCTGATCTGGATAGCGATCCCGCTCACTCTGTTCCCCATCGCACAACAGTGGATCGACTCGGCCGTGGCCGGCATGTTGAACGGTGCGATGCCGCTATTCACGGCGATCATCGCCTCTGTCCTGCTTCGCCACCTGCCGGGTCGTCTCCAAACGCTCGGTCTCCTCGTCGGATTCGGCGGGATTCTGAGCATCGCCCTTCCATCGGCCCGGTCCGGCTCCACCGCCGCCATCGGCGTCGCCCTGGTCCTCCTCGCCACCGTCTGCTACGCCTTCGCCACCAACATCGTGGCGCCAATCCAACAACGATATGGCTCGGTCGCCGTGATGGCCCGCGTCCTGTGGACAGCATTCGCGCTGGTCACGCCTTACGGCATCTACGGTCTGGCCAAATCGTCTTTCGGTTGGGACTCGCTGCTGGCGGTGATGGCCGTTGGCCTGCTCGGGACCGGTCTCGCGTTCGCCATGATGGGAACACTGGTGGGAAGCGTCGGGCCGACGCGAGCCAGTTTCATCACATACCTGATCCCCGTCGTCGCTTTGCTGCTCGGGGTGGTCTTCCGTGGGGAGGTGGTATCCCCGGTCGCCATTCTCGGATCTCTGCTGGTAATCGCCGGTGCACTCCTCGCGTCTCGCCGCGAGGTGCCGGACGGGCCAAGTGCCCACCAGTCGTCAAGAAGCGCGCGACCGATGCCCAATGGGAAGACGCCCGGTTGAGACTGGACGAGGCTCGTTGGCGCGTCGTGCTTTCAATGTCCACCCCGCCCCTCCTGGTTGCGATGGCCTGGGGAGCCGATCTGGTCGGTGCACCGGTCTTCCTGACGCTGGCCCTCGCCGCTCTTGCAGCTTTTCTCGGTTATGTGGCTCTCTTCGACTATGCGAAGGCGATCTCGATCGACGACACGGGAATCGAGCGGTTGTGCATCCTTCGAAGGCAACGTACGCCGTGGGAGGACGTGGCCGGCATCACTCGCCCCCGCAACAGGGGCCTGGTGCTGGTGACGAGCTCGGGGAAGAGACGGATCCTGCTCGACCGTCGTCTCGACGACCAGGAACTCGCCCTTTTGCGGGCCCAACCCCGCATGAAAAGCATCAAGTCCGACCTATAGGGACTCTCCAATGTCGGGTCAGTGTCGAATCTGACATGCGACCTCATGGTCCCGGCATAATGGTTACGTGGTGGACCGTTCTGACGCGGAGTTGCTCCGGGCCTCATCGGCGGGGTCGGCGGAGGCCTACTCCGTCTTCTTCCGACGGCATGTGAATGCGATAACTCGATATGCAGTTCGACGGTGCCACAACCCCGAAGATGTTGCCGATCTGGTTGGCGAATGCTTTCTGGTCGCCCTCCAGGCGTCTCATCGCTATGTCGCCGAAACCGATACCGCCCTGCCCTGGCTGTTCGGGATCTCGAGACGGCTCCTGGCCAAACAACGGAGGAAATACGCCGGCAACCGCCGACTCGAGGTCAAAGTCGGAAATGCCTTCCCGACCTTCACCGCATCCGAGGACGAAGCGGTGGCTTCTGCAATCGACGCCTCCCGCCAGGCGCCCATCCTCGAAGAAGCCCTGGCCCGCCTCACCCGATCCGAACGGGATGTACTCGAACTGGTCGCTTATGACGGGCTCAGCCCTTCGGAAACTGCGATTGCCCTGGACATCACCCCGAATGCTGCCCGCCTCCGATTGTCCCGAGCTCGTCGGGCGGTCCGGGCCCATCTCGATTCCACTGCGGTGGTTGGGGCGACCCCGGAGGAGGCGGAATATGCCCTCTGAGATGCGTCGACCAGGACCGATCGCGATCGAGGGATACATCGATCGCCTCGATCTTCGTATTAGAGACGAGGCTGGACGCAACCGCCATGCCTCACTGCCCTCACCCGCCCACATGGCGGCAAGACGGTTGCGCGCACTACTCAGACCGCTGCTTCAGAGCGGTGCCATGGTGCTCACGTCACTGGCTGTCATCGTGGCAGTCGGCGTTGCTCCCGGCACACTCCCCACCGCCACCCACGACAACTCGCCGGTTGCCGCTCCGGCCGACCCGTCGAGCTTCATCTACGAGCCGAACGGCTTCCTCGACCGGATACCTGATGACGAGTTCCTCGCTTCCGAGGCTGTTCATGTGCCCGACAATCCGGACACGCCACAATTGGGGATGGAATAGACAACTAGAAAAGCATTCCTCCCGAGTGCTATCAGTGAGGCGGCACGCAGGGTGCCGTCAAACGATCCGGGTGAAAACCCGGCCCGACCGCAACTGCAACCAATTGCGGTCCTCCACACTGCAGGAGGGGCGGGACTTCCCGCCCCTCCTGTGTTCTTCAGGCTGCAGCGGCTCCGCGCAGGGCTCGCATGGCCAGGTCCCGATCGCCCAGCCGCCTTCGCAGCTCGCGCTCGAGACCACCTATCGGATAGAGATTCTGCGGTGCTCTCGGATCCTTGTGACGGGCTGATGCATACCTAGGCAGAGTCGCACTGACAAGGCCGGCGATACGGGCCGCCTCGCCCACCGGCATGTCCGCCTTCACCTCGCAGCGAACCAGGCCACCGGCCGGTCCGGCGCCGTTGGAAAGACGCAGATACCACGAAAAGCGACTCCAGGAGGTTGTCGTCAGGAACAACGGCGTGCGATAACCCGCAGGGAGCTCCGTCAGGGTCGATCTCAACTCATCGGGCAGATACTGGACATGCTGGGTCTTCACGTATCCCACGGCTCTCTCGACATGTCTTCTATGCGAAAGCGGGCCATCGACGACGACCAGCGCCACGTCCTGATTCGCCTCGGCGACCTCGCCCTCCAAATCACCCATACGCTCCTGGATCCCGAGCCACAGCTCCTCAGGAGTCGAGCCGCGGGTGCTCATCACCTCGTAGACACCCACTTTGGTAGCCACCGGATCGGCGTCCACACCGGTGAAGACACCACGACGCACCTCTGCCGCGATCACCTTCGCACCACCGTTGCACCGAACGGCACCGGCGGCAAAGGTGGCGGCCAACCCGAATCCGGGGAATTGGCCGTCCCGTTCTATCCAAAGATTGGCATCGACCCGGCGCACCCCGTCGACGAACAGGATGTCCTCTGCGGCATCGACATCGGGAAGAAGCGGGCGCCACTTATCGGCCGCTAGCTCGACCGAGGGATCGACATTCTCGGTCGAGTCGATCAGGTCGGGAACGGATTGCGAGCCATAATCCGGATCCCAGCTCTCGACGTTGAATCTCATACCAACACCTTCTCGACATGTGCACTGTCCGGGCCCTTGGTCACCTCGAAACGCACCGGGATTCGGTCTGCGAGCTCGCGGACGTGAGTGACCAGACCGACCATCCGTCCTTGGTCGGCCAATTCGTCGAGCACCGCCGCGACGAGCTCGAGCGACTCCTGATCGAGAGCGCCGAAACCCTCATCCAGGAAGACTGACTCCAACCGACTGGACGTCCCGGTGAGCTGGGCCAGTTGGTCTGCCATCGACAGAGCGAGAGCCAGGGCGACGAGGAACGTCTCCCCACCCGACAGAGACCGTGCGCTCCGTATCTGGTCGGCGTTGCGATGGTCGATCACCTCGAATTGGCTGTGGGAGGCACGGAGCGAGTAGGTCCCCTTGGATAGTTCGGCAAGAAGGCGGTTGGCACCCTCGATCAGGATGTCCAAAGCCTCCTCCATCAACCATGCATCGAAGTTGTTGGCTCGAAGATGGGTGCCGAGTGCAGTCGCAACCTGAGCGTGCCTCTGTTCGGCTTTCAAGAGTTCATCGAGCTCTTCGGCCTCGCGTAGGCTCCTCTCCATCTCGGCAAGTTCGGCTGTCTTCCGCTCGACAGCGAGTGCGAGATCGATATCAGGGGATCCCGACCGCTCCACCCCCAACCGGTCGAGGGTGTCGTCGATGGCCTCGAGTGTCTCAGCCACCGCTTCGTCGGCTTCCTTTGCTCGAGCTCGAGCAGGTTCGAGCTCGGCCTGACGTAGATCGACCAACTGGTCACGCCACGAGGCGAACTCGAGCCACGACTGGACCGAGTCGTCACCTGGTAGCGGGGGTTGCTCGGCGGCAACCGAGTCACGAGCCCGCATGAGCATTTCTGCCAGATCTCGAGACTTCCCGTCCAATTCGCTCAAACGGGCAATCAGGCCCTCCAACTTCTCTTCGAGCCCGGACTTGGATCCCGCGATCTCGTCTCGCCGGGCGACGAGGCCTTTGACGAGCGCCGCCTCGGCCTCTAACTCGGCCCGGGCCGGAGCGTCGGTCAAACGAGTCTCTGCCTCGGCGATTCGCTCCTGGATCTGGCGCATCTCCCCCTCTGCCGCCTTGAGACGGTCACGAGCCTGCTCTGCCTCCTCATCCCGAGCCTCGACGTCAGACATCAACGAGCCGAGGTCGATGTCCTCTTCGCCGACGGCGGGAGCCAGGTCCACCTGTTGGAGACACACCGGACAAAGACCACCCTCTTTCAACTCCGACCTCAACATGTGAGCGACATGCTCGGTCCGGTATCGCTCCATGTCAGAGCGAGCTCGATCTCGCAAGGCGATGGTCGACTCGACCACAGCTTGACGGCCGGGAAGATCCAGTGCGTCTCGCTGATCTCGCCGCTGGCCCAGGCGTATCCAGGATTCGAGCCAGGCGTCCAATCGGGCCAAGTCATGATGTCCCTGTAGCTCCTTCTCCACCTCGGCGAGATCGGTCTTGACTTCGACGAGACGGGACTCCAGCTCTTCGATGCCGCCTGCGACCGCGGCTTTGTCGACGGCCAACTCGTCAATCGCTTCAGGGATGGCCAATCCTCGCAAGGTTGCGAGTTTCGACTCCAGGCCGCGCATGCCCTGGGCTGTCTCGGACGCCGTCCGCTCGAGACCCGTCAGCCGATCGAGTAGCGAGCTCATCTCCACGGCCGCACGGGTGAGGTCTGCAAGGACGACGCGAGCCGCTTCCAACTGATCGTCGGTCGGCATGTCGAGCTTGGCCAGGCTCTCCTCGAATGTCTCGATCTTGGCTCGGGAGGCGGCGGCCCGCTCGTTCGCGAGAACCTTGATCTTCTCGAAGAGCTCGAGATCGAGCAAGGCGCGTAAGAGGGCCTGCCGGTCGCTCGGCCGGTCGGTTAGGAAGTCGGCAAAAGCACCCTGGGGTAACACGACTGCCTTTGTGAAGTGGTCGTAGCTCAGACCGAGAAGGTCGGTGACGGCTGCGGAAACCTCGTCGGCCCCCGAGGCCAAGACCTCCTCGCCCTGTTGCAGCCGGGCCTCGGGGGTGGTGGCCCCGGTTTTGGTGCGCTGAACGAGACGAACTGCGGTGTAGCTCTTTTCTTCGATGCTGAATTGGAACGACACCTTCGCCTGATCGGCCAGCGCCGAGATCACCGGCGCCACGGTACGTCGATCGTCCAGGCGCGGAATGGTCCCGAAGAGGGCGAAGGCCATTCCATCGATGACGCTCGACTTGCCGGCACCAGTGGGGCCGGAGAGGACGAAGAGGTCGGAGTCGGCGAAGTCGATCTCGGTGCGCTCGCGGTAGGCGAGAAAGCCCTCCAGGACGAGGAGTTGGGGCCTCACGCCGACACTTCCTGCTCCAATTGGCGAAACAGCTCGACGACTGCGGGGTCGTCTACCTGCTTGGAGCTCAGATAGGACTGGAACAGCTCCACCGGCATCTGCCCGTCGCCTGAGAGGCGCCTGGGCCGTTGCTCATCCGGTGACGAGGCGATCACGACGTCCACCGCACCGGGGATGGCCGCGCGCACCTCTTCGTTGAGACCTGATCTCGCCTTTTCCTCCAAGATCACCTTGACATATGCGCCTTCCACCTGGTCAGACTTGGACAGGACCTGAGACAGCGTCCCGATGAGCTGAACCAGTCGAATGCCCGAAACCAGTGGGACGGGCTCGACTCTGGCCGGCTTCCCCGGTTCGGCTTCGACGACGAGGACACCCTTGGCGTCCTCGGTCTCCCCGAAGTCCATCTGCAATGGCGAGCCGCTGTACCAAACCGGGGCCGAGGCCGCTACCCGTTGCTGACGGTGGAGATGGCCCAAGCCCACATAGGACAAAGAACCGGGAAAGACTTGTGGGGGCACCGCATAACCGAATATGTGTGATTGTCGCTCCCCACCACCTGTCTCTGCCCCATAGACGGTCAGGTGACCGGTCAGCACGTTGACGGCATCGATGCTCATGTCCTCGGTCAAGGTCTGGATGATCCTCCGCATCCGCTCCTCGTAGCCCTGGGCGTGCTGATCGGGGTCGAGGTTCATGATCTCCTCCGCCTTCACGATTCCCCTCTGGGACACAAATGGGAGAAGGCCAACGGTGACTCCTAGCGAATCCAACCTGACTACACCACCCTCGCCGGGATGTGTCGGCCGCGCCACCACGGTCACATGGCCCAGGTCGAGAAGCGGGCGAATCGCCTCGAGACGGGCGGGATGGTCGTGGTTTCCGGCTACGACCATGACCGGGCCTACCTCTGCGAGGTCGAGCAGGGAGTCGTAGACGATCGACTCGTCCTCGGCCGAAGGCGAAGAGCTGTCGAAGAGATCGCCGGCCACCAAAGTTAGATCGACGTCCCGGGCACGGGCTATCCCCGCTATCTCGCTGAGAACGGCACGGTGCTCGTCCGCCCTCGATCTGCCTCTTATCTTCCGGCCGACATGCCAGTCGGAGGTGTGAAGCAACCTCATGTCTCTGCCCAGGGCTCCATAGCTTCGATCGTAGGAAGGCCAAGTGACAGATTCGGGGAGCCTGGTCAGAGACCTTCGAACAGATCCTCCGGCTGATCACTGGGCGACGGGACCGCCGTCGCCTCGGAAGCACGCGTGGCCCAGGCCGGGAAGGGGAACTGGAGAACGAGCGGAATCGGGATCTCGGGCTGGGCGAAGAGCATGGTCCCGGGTTTGAGGATGGTCGCCCTGGCCCGTTGGGCAGCAGGTAGGAACCCATATTCCTCACGTGAGGCCTCCGCAGAGTCCAGTCTGCCCACCACCCGGAGTGACGAGTTGGCGATGATGCGACGCTCGACCTCGGAGGCGGTCTGTTGTGCGCCGATCAGGATGACACCGAGGGAGCGGCCGCGCTCGGCCACATCCAGCAACACCTCTTTGATCGGGCTGGCCCCCTCCCTCGGGGCGTACTTGTTCAACTCGTCGAGCACCAGGAAGAGCAACTCGTCGGATTGACCGGCGCTCTCTTTGTCCTCAAATGCCTTCCTCACCGTGACCCCGACGACGAACCGCTTCGCCCGGTCATTGAGGTTGTGCAGGTCGACCACCGTGACCTGCTGGCTCTGCAGCTCGATCCTGTGACGCTCCGGGTTGGGTATGTCACCCCTGATGAGACGCTCGACGTGGCGCACGGCTCCCTGCAGCCTCCTGATGAAGGCATTGACCGTGCCTTGTCCGATGTGGGGACCGGCCCAGTCGTATCGTGACTCATCGTCCTGAACCTTTCGGGTGATCACGTCAACCAGATCACGAAAGGTCCTGGTCGTCTCACCTTCGATTCGAACTGCTCCCCCGTCGGCCTCCTCGGCATGTCTCAATTGAGCCATGACGTTGTAGACCACCATCGTGTATTGGGCGCGCTCGTCTTCGGCGTCGGCAAAGAGAAAGACCATCAGATCTTCACGGCAGAACTCGGCCAGGGTCCAGAAGAACGATGTGATGTCGGCTCGCGAATTGACGTCTGCCACGCCGCGATCGGACCCCGGCCGAGGCGGGGCATACATGGCAACAGAAGAGAAGGGCTGGGCAGGGAGCCCGAGCTCTCGATACAAGCGAATCGAATCGTCGTCGAGGAGGTTGTTCGATCGATCGATGTGGAGAAGATCCTCCCCCTTGACGTTGAAGATCAGGGCCTTCGTGTTCACCGCGGCCGACCCGAGCACCTGCGAGGTGAAGAGGGAATGGAGCAGGAAGGTGGCGTAGCTGGTCTTGGTGGCGACGCCCGAGACCCCAGAGATATTCACATGTGCACCCCGTTGGCCGTTTAGGAACTCGAAGTTCGCATAGAGCGGCTCCCCGTTTCTCGACGCCCCGATGGGGAATCTCCGTTCCATGCGATCGAAGAAGAGCGCCTGATCTCTCTCGTCACCCCGCGCCCTCCGCACCGCCTGGCCGGGGCGCGGAGGCACGAAGATCTCCGGCTCGACCCGCGTCGCGGTCACCTGGGCAGCCTCGACAACCTCGGCAGGCAGGACCCCGTCCTCGATCAAGAAGACGTCGGAGTCGAATCGGGCGCCCTCGTGGCGGGCCCTCACCTGGCTGACCGCACCAAAAATCCGGACTAGCTCACCGGTGGGCAACACCCGCTCCAAAGCCACGACGTCGTCGAGCTCCAGGTACTCGCCCTCGGCCACTCCCACCCAGAACTCGAGCGGGGTGGCATCCATGGTGCCGAGGACCCTTCCGACCATCTCCTCCATCTCGTCGAGCGTAGACACAGGCCCCGACAGGTTTGGTGGTTCTAGGCTCCTCCACCGGTTGAGTCTGGTCGTATTTCCGTTCAAGAACGAAGATCCGGCGCTGGTGGCCGCCAACCTGGCCACGGCGGCCGGAAACGCCCGAGTGGACGAGGTGTGGGCGATCGCGGCCGACCCCGAGCAGTCTCACCCGGTACGAGACCTGGCCGCAGATATCTCCAGCCATCATTCCAAGCCGGTCTCGGTGATCCTCCAAGAGAGGATCGGCGCCTTTCGCCCCGGCAAGGGCGACGGCCTGAACACGGCCATTCGGTTGGCAGCGGAGCAGGGCCGGGAGCGTGTCCACTTCTACGACGCCGACATCACCAACTTCGACGACTCGTGGATCGAGGGGGCGGAGAGCGCCATGTCCCGCGGATTTGGAGTGGTCAGGCATCGATTTCCCCGAGCCGCGACCGACGCCATGATCACCTGGATGATCACCCGACCCTCGCTGGCTCTCCTCTTCCCAGGGACTTTCCTCCCTCGCATCAACCAACCGCTCGGAGGCGAGCTTCTGTTGAGCCGTCCTGCCTTGGAGAGCCTGGCGGAGAGCTCATTGGTCGGCCGGCGTTCCGATTGGGGCATCGACACGGTCATCACGTTCACCACCGCAGTGCTTGGCCTGGGGCTGTATGAGCACGCTGTGCCCGCCGGGAAGCGCCACTCGCTGTACGGTTCGCTCGCGGAGCTTCGTGACATGGCATTGGAATGCCTCGATGCGGCGGCGAGCTTGCGAGGGCGCCCACCGCCACCGCCTGGCTCGCTCCACCACTCGGATCCATCAGGTCCGGTCCCCGAAGACCTGAAACAGTTGGTCGCGTATGACGTCGACGCGAGCCAAACGCTTCTCAGCGATCCCTGGTCCAGGGAGGAGGCACAACTTGCCGAGCGGATACCGGGGCTCACCGGGATGGGGCCCGACCAGGCGTTGGGGAGCTATCTCACCCACCTCATGGACGCAGACGTTTGGCGTGGCGTGGTGGAAGTGCTGCTCGCCGAGTTCGATTTGGAGAATCAGGCGTGGCGATCATTGGCCTTTCGGCTTTGGCTGATTCGGGTCCTGGCCTACACGAGCACCCATGCCACCCTCGGCTACGACCACGCCCTCGCCTACCTGGAGCAAACCATCCTCGATTACGAGGTTCACGACGGCTGATCAGCCGAGGGCGATCGTGGCCAAGGCCAACATGGTCAGCACAATGCCGATGCCCTGGGTACGCAACAAGCTCTCCCCGTTCACCAGCCGAGCCATCATCACCGTGACGGCCGGATAGAACGACGCCGCCACCGCCGCCAGTGCTAGAGAGCCGGCCCTGATGGCGAGCAGGATGGCCACGTTGCCGGAAACATCGAGTACCGCGTTGGCACCAACGATCCGCTTGGGTACGGCGGAGAAACGGCTGACTCGCCACATGCCCAGTGCGGCAAGGATCAACACGACCAACACCGTCGCCCCACGCACCGTGATCAAGGGCATCAGGCCGGACCCATCGGAGGTGTTTCGGATCAGGGCGGTGAATCCCCCGAAGCCCAATCCGGCGCCCACCCCGTACAGCGACCCACCGAATGGCGTCGTGCCTTTCTCGGGGGCCCAGGCGCAAAGGACGATGGCAGGGATGGCGACCGCCACGCCCACCCAGGCCAACCGGGACGGCCGCTCACCGTCGACAACGGCGATGAAGACGGGGAGGATCGTCCCGACGACCGCGGACACCGGTGCGACCGCGGCCGCCCTCGCCGAACCCAAACCGGCGAAGAGGAGCACGAGCCCGATGGCCCCCGATGCGCCGGCGAGGCCACCCCACAAGAGGTCGGAAGACGATGCCTCGCCACCTAGGACGAGGGCGAACCCGACTATGAGCGGGAAGCTGAGCAGTCCCGACCACAGCACGATCGATGCGGCGGGCGCGCGTTTGGCCCCTTCGCCGCCCAGGAAGTCGGCCACGCCATATAGGAGGGAGCTGAGCCCTCCGAGGATGACCTCCACCTAGTCGGAAACCTGTTCCGCGCCGTTGGATCGGAGGACATACCGGATCGAGGCAGCCGTCTCCTCGAGGTCGCCGGGGTCAGCCGAGGCCGCCGCATTCGAGAAGTCGAGATCGGCAGGGCCATCGGCCGGCAGGACATGAACGTGCAGATGCGGGATCTCGAATCCAGCCACGATGAGACCTATCCGATCGGGTCGGAATACTTGCTTCTGCGCGCTCCCGATGGTCCGTGCCACTGACATCAGGTGCATCAGGAGATCGGGCGGGCAGTCGAGCCAGTGGTCGATCTCGGCCCGAGGGACAACGAGCACATGACCGATTCTGATCGGGTTGATCGACATGAATGCAACACAGTCGGGATCCCGCCAGACAAACGTCCCGGGTATCTCCCCTTCGATGATCCGGGTGAACAAGGTAGCCATGACCGTCGAGCCTATCCCCCGATCCTCAACCGGCCGAGACAACCTCGTAGAGGCCGTCTGTCGTGGTGACGTACATCTCCCCCTCACCATCGATCCCGAATCCGGTCACACTGCCGATCAAACCCACCTGCCCGGTCCAGTCGACAGGGTCGACGCCCTGCCCCGGGCCTTCGTAGAAACTCCTCAGATATCCACCGCAGTAGTCGGAGTAGAAGTATTGACCACTCAACTGTGGGATCTGAGATCCTCGATAGACGATTCCCCCTGTGATCGAGCAGGTGCCGGCGTCTCCATGTTCGATCTCGATCACGGGCTCGACCAGGCCGGTCTTGTCACATCCGGACGGCTGCCGATAGCAGTGATTGCCCTCAGTGATCGGCCAACCGAAATTG
The DNA here is from genome assembly GCA_963730285.1 of uncultured Actinomycetes bacterium. Classification (GTDB taxonomy): domain Bacteria; phylum Actinomycetota; class Acidimicrobiia; order Spongiisociales; family ZC4RG35; genus JARDZU01. The sequence continues at coordinate 148,712 of CAVSQY010000002.1, forward strand.
AGGCCCGGCCCCAGCGGGACCACAGAAACCTCCTCGTAGCTGCCCTGACCAACGTCCGCCACGAAGAGCATGCCCTCGTCGATCCAGAACCTCCACGGGTTGCGGAGCCCCTTGGCATATCGCATCGGGTCGGAGCCACCCTCCGGGTCGAGGGCGACAAGACCCCCCAAGAACGTCTCATCCGACTGCCCGCTGCCAAAGCGGTCACCTGCCCCGCCGCCGTCGCCGAGCCCGAGTAGGAGGCGGCCGTCGGGCATGAACGAGATCATGCCCCCGTTGTGGTTGGCGGCCGGCTGCCGCGCCTGGAAGAGGACCCTCTCGCTGGCTGGATCCGCAGTGACGGGATCGGTCATCTCGAACTCGGAGACCACGGTGTTGCCGCTGTTGTCGGAGTAGTGCAGATATAAGAGGCCCTCGTCCGTCGGATGGAGGGCGATGGACAGCAGGCCCTGTTCCCCGCTGTCCCTGATCTCGCTCGAGAGGTCCAACACCGGCTCCTCGGACACGATCTCCCCATCGAACGCCCAGACACGGCCGTCTTTGGTTATCAGATAGGAAAGATCGGCCCCCGGTCGCGCTGTCATCTGGACCGGGAACGGTGGACCACCGAGCTCCCGATAGGCAAGAACCGTCTGGTCCAAGGCGATGGTGGTGGAGGTGGTCGTGGGGCCGGCGTTGGTGCTTTCGGTCGCTGACGTGGAGCTGGTCGAGGTCGTGGACGGTTTGGTGGTGGAGGTCCCCGCCACGGTCGAGGGAACGGTGGTTCTCGCCGTCGAGCCGGTGCAGGCGGCGAGCACCACGGCGGCGGCGAGGAAGATGAAGCGACGCATAGGACTCCACGATATGTCTGGTGGCCCGTCCCGCAAATACTGGCCGCCTCTCTCGCTCGCCCGGTTCGGGAGACGGACCACTAGGTTCGCCCAATCGTGACCACCATCACCAAGAACGACCCGAGGACGATCTTCGGGTGGGCGATGTACGACTGGGCCAACTCGGCGTACATCACCACCTTCGGTGCAATCGTGGCCGCCTTCTTCACCGGGGTCATCGTCCCGGAAGGTGGATTTCACGGCCTGTCCGGGGAGACGCTGTGGTCGCTTGTGGTCTCCATCGGAGCTTTCGTCCTGTTTCTGTTCATGCCGGTGCTGGGAGCGGTCGCCGACTACGCATCGGCCAAGAAACGGCTGCTCACGATCTTCGCCGTCGTGGGGGCGGGCACCACACTCTTCCTCCCCTTCGTTCCCGACGGTTCGGTAATCGCCTTCCTCGCCGTGGTCCTCGTCACCCAGATCGGGTTCGTCGCCGGGAATGTCTTCTATGACGGCTATCTCCCTCTGATTGCAAGCGACGAGACGGTGGACCGTGTCTCGTCCAAGGGCTATGCCTTCGGCTACATAGGTGGCGGGTTGTACGTCTTGCTCGCTCTGGTGGTGATCCTTCTCAGCGGCGATGGCGGGGTGACCGGGCTCAGCGAGGAGGCGGCGGCCAGGGTCGGTATAGCCGGAGCCGGGCTGTGGTGGCTGGGATTCGGGTTCTTCTCCCTTCGCCGTCTTCCCGCCGATGGGGCGGTTGCGACGGGGGGCAACTCACCCACCCGCTGGACCGGCTACGCACGCATTGGTTTTCGCCGGACCCTGGCCACCGGGCGAAAGCTCCTGGGGTTCAGGCAGATACTCCTCTTCGTGGTGGCCTTCTTCTTCTACAACGACGCGATCAACACGGTGATCGTGGTGACCGGGGCATACGCCGAGGAAACACTCCAGCTGAGCACCACGGAGATCATCATCACCTTCCTGATCGTCCAATTCGTCGCCTTCGGCGGGGCCCTCCTCTTCGGGGCGGTGGCCGGTCGGATCGGGACCAAGCCGGCCATCGTGGTGACACTCCTGATCTGGATCGGGGTCGCCATCGCGGGCTACTTCTTGCCGACCGGCCAGGCTACGCCGCTGTACGCCCTGGGAGCGGTGGTGGGGCTCGTGCTCGGCGGGGCCCAGGCACTCTCCAGGAGCTTGTACGCGTCGATGGTCCCCGAAGAGGCCTCGGCCGAGTTCTTCGGGTTCTTCACCGTCTTCTCCAAATTCTCGGCGATCTGGGGCCCGTTGGTGTTCGCCGTAGTCAGCGGCAGCACCGGCTCCGGCCGCCCCGCCATCCTCTCCGTTGTTGGTTTCCTGGTCATCGGGATGGTTCTGCTGTTCCGCGTCGACGTCGAGGAGGGCCGCGCATCGCGACGGGAGTGGGACTTCGTGAACCCGTAAGGTCCGGGAATGGCTGTGCATCAACCGCGATGGGGGCGCCAGGGGCCACTCGCTCTCTCTCCGTTCTCCAGTGCGGAGCTGGAAAGCAGAATCGACACCGTCAGGGCCGAGATGGACCAGAGAGACCTCGACGCCATCCTGGTCAACAGCCCGGAGAACATCTACTACCTCATTGGCCTGAGCCATCAGGGGTACTTCGCCTTCACCATGCTGTTGTTGCCACGTGATGGTGAACTCGTGCTTGTGGCGCGAAATATGGAGAGTCACACGATCAGCCATCAGGCGCCCAAAGTGCGTCACCTCGGGTATGAGGACGATGAGGAAGCAGGCTCCTTCTGCGCTTCGGCGATCCGCCAGCGAGGTTTGGCCGGTGGTCGCATCGGGCTCGATCGATCGAGCATGTTTCTCCCTGCGGGGGTTTGGGTGGCCATGGAGCAGAACCTGCCCGGTGTGGACTGGATCGAGATAGGCCGCCCCCAGGAACAGGAATCTGATCGTCGATTTCTGACTGGCCTGGTCGACCAGATCCGCATCGTCAAGTCACCGGCCGAATTGGAGCACGTGAGACGGGCGGCGGCCATCTCCGATCTGGCCGCCGAAGCCGGATTGGCGGCGGCCGGCCCGGGAGTGAGCGAGAAAGAAGTGGCGGCCGAGGTCTATCGGGCCATGATCCGGGGAGGCGGCGAGTACCCAGGGTTTGCGCCGTTCATCAGATCTACCTCGACTCTGAGGGAGGAGCACTCGACCTGGAGGGACCACAACCTCCAGACGGGCGAGAAGCTCTTCATGGAGCTGTCCGGATCCAGTGCTCGCTACCACGCGCCCCTGGGGCGAATGGCCTTCGTCGGTGAGGCCACGCCGGGCGCGGATGAGGTCCGCCAGCTGGCTATCCGAGCACTCGAGGCAGTGGTTCGGGCTCTGCGCCCCGGTGTGGATACCGGTGTCGTGTACGAGACGTGGCAGGACGTGATCGACCAAGGCCTCGGCCATCACCGGCTCCGCCGGCATCACTGTGGCTACTCGGTCGGGATTGGGTTTCCACCCAGCTGGGTCGGCAGCTCGACCGTACTCGGGATCCGGAGAGACGGGCGGGTGCGTGTTCGGGCAGGCATGGTATTCCACATCCTGTCGTGGGTAACCGACGATTCCAAGGGCGACTATCTGGTCTCCGACACCGCGATCGTGGGAGAGGAAAGCACCGAACTGATCACGAACACGCCCAGGACGATGGTGGTCTAGCCGATCAGACTCCGGCAACCAGTCGTGCGTCCACATAGCAGGAACGTCTTCTCTATCACCCGGCGCACAGCCTGGCGATCAGCTTCTCCATCATGCCAAGGCACTTCTCGAGCTGCTCGAGGCTGATGTGCTCATCCGGACGATGAGCAACACCGATCTCCCCCGGCCCGCAGACGACCGCCGGGATCCCGGCCATTTGATAGAGCCCGGCCTCGGTGCCGAAGGCGGCGACACCTGTGCCCGAGACCCCCAACAACCCTGTGGTCAAGTCGACCGCTGTGGAGGCGTGATCTTCGAGCCCGTCCACGGCGCCCTCGGTGACCGTGAGGATGGCCGCCTCGGGTGACACCGATCGCATCTCGGCGGTCAACTCTGATTCGAATGTGGCGATGTCGTCCAGAACGAGACGTGCATCGCTGCCAAGCACCGGGCGCATCTCCCATTCGATGACACACTCGCCGGCGACGACGTTCCGTGCCGTGCCCCCACTCATCCGCCCAACGCTGATGGTCGTGTGCGGTGGGTCGTATGGGCTTCCGGGTGGGGGGCTCGACCGGAGAATCTCGGCGAGGTCCATCAGGCGGGCGACATACCTTGCGCCGAATTGAACGGCATTCACCGCCTTGCCGGGGGCGGACCCATGTCCTTCCAACCCGGTGATCGTCGTCGTGTACTCATAGCAACCCTTGTGGGCGGTAACGACATTCATCCCCGTCGGCTCGCCAACGATTGCCGCCATCGGCGTGGGAAGGTGGCGGATCAGGTCGTCAATCAGCAGCGGCGCGCCCTTGCAACCGATCTCCTCATCGAACGTGACAGCGATGTGCACCGGACGCTGAAGCGGCGCAGCGGAAAATGCGGGTGCCATCGCAAGGGCGCAGGCAATGAAGCCCTTCATGTCGGCGGTGCCACGACCGTAGATCCTCTGATCGCGGCGCATGGCCACGAATGGAGCCCCTGTCCAGTCCGGCTCTTCTGCCGGCACCACGTCGGAGTGTCCGGAGAGGACCACGCCACTCTCACTCTCAGGACCGAGGGTGGCGAGAAGATTCGCCTTCTGCCCTGATCCGTCGTGGGTCACACGCAGATCGGCGTCGAGTGGCTCGAGCAGTCCGGTCACATACTCGATCAGCGCCAGGTTGGACTCGGTGGTCACCGTGGGAAATCCGACCAGGTCACCAAGGATCATCATGGCCTCATCGCGGAGACTGCTCATCGGCCACCACCAAGCAACTCGGCCAGCGGCGCGCGATGACTGCGGGCCAGGTCGCACAGGCGAGTCGCCTCAACCACACCACCGGTGACGACCAATGCCACCCGTCGACCGAAGTCGTCACCCGCCCGATGGAGAAGCGCAGCCATGGGTGTGGCACCAGCACCCTCCACCACGAGACTCTCCTCGACCAGGGCTTCGGTCATCCCCATTGCGATCTCCTCCTCGGAGACGAGGAGCAATTCGTCCACAAGCTCGCGCACTATCTCGAAAGTGTGGGTGTTGTCCAAAGTGACACCGCCCTGGAGGCTGTCGGCGAGACTCTCGTGCTCAAGGACGATCGTGGGCTCGCCGCGAACCAGACTCTCGTGCATCGCTGCCCCGTTCTCCATCGAGACCCCCACCAGGCGGACCTGAGGGGCAACGGCCTTGATCGCAACTGCAATTCCCGCGATCAGGGCTCCTCCCGACACAGGCACCACCACCGTGTCCAAATCCGGCCAGTCCTCAAATAGCTCGAGCCCGATGGTCCCATGGCCGGCCGTGACATCGGGGTCATTGATCGGATCGATCAGCACGGGTCCCTGACACGACAACTCCAGCGCCAGTTCCCGTGCCTGATCCTGGGAATCGCCAACCAATCTCAGCTCGGCACCCATCGACACCAGGGCATTGCGCTTGTCCTCGGTGGTGTTGTGTGACAGGCACACGATGGTTGAAAGTCCCAAGCGCGAGGCAACATAGGCGGTGGCGCGCCCGTGGTTTCCGGTGGAGTAGGTAACGACCGTCTCGGATGCGAGATTCGCCCGTTTGGCCAGAATCGCGTTGGCGGCCCCCCTCACCTTGAACGAACGGGTGTCCTGGACCGACTCCAGCTTCAGTCGGATCTCCCTATCGGTATGACTCGACAGTGCGAACGACGGAATCAGCGGCGTGTGATGGGCGAAGGTGCGAGTTCGCTCCCGGGCCCTCTCCACATCCTCGAGGGCCGGACCTGGGAGAGGCATCAGGGCTTCACGAAGAGACGCCGCGGGAAGTCGGCCAGTGTGGCAGCCGGCCCTTCTTCCTGGATGACGATGCTCTCGGTGATCTCCATCCCCCAGTCATCCTTCCAAAGCCCCGGCATGAAGTGAAATGTCATTCCCGGTTCCAGCACCGTGTGATCGGTGGGTCGGAAGCTGATGGTCCGCTCTCCCCAGTCCGGGGGATAGCTGAGCCCGATGGGATAGCCGCACCGGCCCTCACGCTCGATGCCGGCACGCTCGAGGGAGGCTTCGAGCGCATTTGCCACATCACTTGCCCGATTCCCCGGTTTGGCGGCTTCGAGACCGGCTTCGAGACCTTCGACGAGGGCCCTCTCGGCATCGACCATTCGCTTTGGCGGGTCACCGAAGAACAGGGTTCGGCACAACGGCACGTGGTATCGGCGAACGCAACCCGCCACCTCGAAGAAGGTCCCTTCCCCGCGCCGTAGTGGCCGGTCGTCCCAGGTGAGATGTGGCGCCGAGGCGTCCTCACCGGTGGGGAGGAGCGGAACGATGGCCGGATAGTCGCCACCATGCTCCGGTGTCCCCGAGATCGCCGTCTGATAGATTTCGGCTACCAGATCGTTCTTGCGCATCCCGGGCTCAGCCACCTCCAGGATTCGACGGTGGATCTGCTCCACGATTCGCGCTGCCGCCCGCATGTATTCCAGCTCGCGCTCCGACTTGATCCCCCGCTGCCAGTTGACCAGACCCGTGGCATCATGGAACGTAGACCGGGGCATGCCGTCGGTGAGGTGACTGTGCGCGGCCGCGGTGTAGTAATAGTTATCCATCTCCACGCCGACCTCACCTCCGACACCCAACTCCTTCAAAGTCTCGGCCAGGTGCTGGTGCGGATGTCGGTCGGTCGACTGGACCAGATTGTCCGGATACCCAATTATCGATGACTCGCTCATGTGAACCGTGCGTTTGGCGCCATTGGAATCCTGTACCCGCCCCCACCAGATCGGATCGCGGTCGTGGGTGACGATCACCGCTTGATGCGTGTAGAAGGACCAGCCGTCGTAGCCGGTCAGCCAGGCCATGTTCGACGGGTCGGCGGCCACCAGGGTGTCGAGGCCACGCTCCGCCATGGCCGATCGCACCTTGGCCAGCCGCGCCCCGTATTCATCGAGTGAGAAGGGCAATGTAGAGTTGGGCAATTTCGACCTTTCCGCTCTGTCCCGGGCCCCGGCCGGCCCACCGGATGAGCCCCAGCTACCTAATGGTTCAGGACGGCGCGGAGGAAGGCCTTCGTCCTCTCGTGCTCCGGCGCCTTGAATATTTGCGATGGCGGTCCCTGCTCCAGGATCTGACCGTGGTCGAACATCAGCACACGGTCGGCCATCTCGCTGGCAAAGCCCATCTCGTGAGTGACCAGCATCATGGTCATCTCGCCACTCTTCGCCAGCTCACGCAGCACTCCGAGGACTTCGCCGACCAGCTCGGGGTCGAGCGCGGACGTCACCTCGTCGAAAAGCATGACCTTTGGCTCCATGGCAAGTGAGCGGGCGATGGCCACCCGTTGCTTCTGGCCCCCGGACAACTCGGACGGCCGATGGTCGAGCTTGTCACCCATCCCCACCTGATCGAGAAGGCGTCGGGCATTGACATCTGCCTCATCCTGGCTCAACCCTTTGACCTTCATCGGCGCCAGCATCACGTTCTCCCGGGCGGACATATGGGGGAACAGGTTGAAATGCTGGAACACCATCGAGATCTCGGAACGGACCTCGCGGATGTGTTTCTCACCGGCGAGGACCAGCTCTCCATCCTTCATCTCGTGATAGAGGTGCTTGTCGTCGATCTCGATGGTCCCTGCGTCGATGCGCTCGAGAGTCATGATCACACGGAGAATCGTGGTCTTTCCCGAGCCGCTGGGCCCGATGATCACCACCACCTCACCCGGATCCACGTTCAGGTCGAGCTCGTTGAGGACCACATGGTCCCCGAACGCCTTGACCACCTTGGACAATCGAACCTCGGCGCCGGTACGGGCCGGTGCCCCGACCGGTGGAGGATCTTGCGAGCCGCTGCGGTCGGCCCCGACTCGGTTGGGGCGTCCAGGCTCAGGATTCATAGAACGTTCTCCTTTCCAGAGAGCGGACGAAGATCGCCGCAGGGATGCTGACGATGAGGAAGAGGATCCCGGCGATGGTCATCGGCTCCACGAAACGGAAGGTCGCCGAGCCCATGGCTCGAGCCAGGAAAAGGACGCCCGCTACCGATATGGCAGAGCCGAGGGGAGCGTCTTTGAACATCCCCACGAAGTAGTTGCCCAGTGTGGGAAGCGTCCGCGGTATGGCCTGGGGCAGGATGACCTGACGCCATTTGGTGATGCTGGCCAGGTTCAGGGAGGTGGAGGCTTCCCACTGGCCTTTGGGGACACTGTTGATACCTGCCCGATAAGCTTCCGAGGCGTAGCAACCGTAGTGCACGCCGAGACCGATGATCAACGCCACATCGGCCGGAAGTAGCCGGATCATGTCCGGGAGGAATGAGACCTTGGGGAGGGCGTAGTAGAGGAAGAAGAGCTGGATCAGGAGTGGCGTGGACCGGACGAATTCGATGAACCAGGCGAACGGGTAGGAGACCCACCGTCGCTCCGAGCGACGACCCAGCGCCAGGAAGAGCCCGAGGATGACCGCGATGACGATCCCCGCCAGAGTCGATCGGATGGTCACCAGCATCCCCTTGACCAGATCGGGGAGGATCTCCCAGGCAAAGTCCCAGTCCCATGCCGTGCTCATCGACCGCTCCCGAAGCGACGCGCCGACCGGCGCTCCGCGAATTTGAACAGCTGGGCGAGGATCTGCGCCAGCACCAGATAGATGATCAGAGTGTTGAGATAGAGGATCGGCAGTGGGATCGGGTCAGCAGAGATCACATTGTTGATGCGCAACTTCTGGGTCTCGAAGGCGAGATCCGACAACGTGATCAGCGAGACCAGCGCCGTCCCTTTCAGCACCTCGATACTCAGATTCCCATAAGGGGGAAGGATGATCGGTATCGCCTGCGGGAGCACCACATGACGCAGTCTTTGGCCGGCCGACATGTTCAGCGCGATCGTGGCCTCCGTCTGGCCCTTGGGGACGGCCTGGATCGCACCGCGAACGATCTCAGCGCCGTAGGCGCCCATGTTGAGGCCCAATGCGAGGATGCCGGCCAGCATCGGTGGCATCGAGGGAAGCCCGAAGAGGATGGGCAGGGCATAGAAGACCCAGAACAGGAGGATGATGGCCGAGATGCCCCTGGCGAATTCGATATAGACCAGAGCGCCGGACCGAACCCATCTCCTCGAGGAGAGACGGGCTACACCAAAGATCAGTGACATCACGGTCCCCAGGGCGATCGAGCCCAGCAACACCTGAACGGTCACCACAGTGCCCCGCAGGAGATTCGAGTATTGCCTCGAATTGAGTATCAGATCTTGTAGCAAGTGGGTCCTGCCTCGCCCCAGTAGTCGACCGGCGTGTCCCGGGACCGAGCCCGGGACACGTCAGTCGTAGGTCGGTGACTCTCGGGTATCAACCGCCCGTCAGATCGGCAACGGTCATATCGACCGCGTCCTCGGCCACTTCACGAGATCCGAGATGTTCGGCGACGATGTCCTGCACCACTCCCTGGTCCTGGAGATCGTTGAGCACGTTGTTGAACGCGTCGCGGAAGCCCTGATCGCGGAAGCCGAAGCCACCACAACCCAGGATCGGGTTGCCTGCCTCGTCCAACGCCGGGAAGCTCTGAAGTGCTTCGAAGCCGTCCATCACATCAGCATGTTGCGTGACAGTGAGAACCGTTCCGGAAACCGCGTCGACACGGCCGGCGGACAGAGCGTCGTACTGATCTTCGATACCAGCGAACTCGACTATCTGATCGTCGGGGATCCCGGCCCAGTGGGCATAGTCCACATTCACCGTGCCGGAGGCGACGGCCAGCTTGGCATCAGTGTCTGCCACCGAGTTGTAGTTGGTCAGGCCAAATGGGTTTCCCTCAGCGACGAGCATCGATTCGTTGATGCAGTAGTCGGGGTCCGAGAAGATGACCTCCTTGGCACGATCGGCATTGATGTACATGCCGGCCGCGATCATGTCGAAGTTGCCGGCCTGGAGCCCACCGATCAGCGCGCCGAATTCGACGACCTTGGCCTCCATGTTGTCGATGCCCAATTCCGAGAGCACCGCCTTGGCCACTTCGGGGGCCTCGCCGGTGACCTCACCGGTGGCCTCGTCCTCATACCCGTAAGGGATCTCGTTTGCGATCCCCACGGTGATCGTTCCGGAGTCCTGTAGCTCCTGGAGCAGACCCGTTTCACCGCCGTCGGAGCCTGTGTCGCCACCGGCAGTCGTGGTGGTGTCACCGCCGCTGCCACCACCACAGGCCGCCAAAACCATGGCCATCACAGCCACAATCGAGGCAACGCGCAGCGCCATTTGGCGCCTCTTGATTCGCATTGTTTTCCTCCTCGTGTTCCTCGGTTTACGTCGGGCTGTCGAGCAGACCCAGACATGCACATGCGACCGATGAGGAGGTGTGCCCACGCAGAGAGGACTCCGTCGGCAAAGCGGGGCACGTCATGTCCCGAATAGCCTCGTTGCCGCCCCTGATTGATCCTCCTCCAATCGCTGTGGCCGATTGTAACCAGATTGTTTACGAGCTGTCTACAGAGTGTCTACAGTTTAGGTATCTCACAACCGGTATCCGAGCCCAGAACGACGAGGTTCATTGAATGACAACCCGACCCACCAAGGAGGAGATTCATGCGGATCTCCGTGAGCAGATACTCCTGCTCGACCTCCCCGCCGGCGCCCGTCTCCGTGAAGAGAAGCTCGCCGAGCATTTCGGGGTGAGTCGCGGGCCGATCCGCGAGGTCCTCGGCCGTCTCGAATTCGAAGGTCTGGTGGAGCAGGTACCGGGAGCCGGGGCACGTGTCTCACACCTGGACACCAAGGCCCTGCGTGACGTCTGGGCGGTCCGGCTGCGTCTGGCCGAGCTCGTGGGCGACTTCGTTCGCCTGCCCGCCTCTGCAACCGTCATCGAAAAGGTGGAACATTTGCGCACAGGGCTGGAGCAGGTCAGCCAGAGTCGTGACATGAGGGCCCTCGGCGCCCTCTACAACCGGTATCACGAGTCGATGCTTGCCGTCGTCGACAATGCCGCCCTGGCACGCATACAGGACCTGCTCTATGTGCAGACGGCCCGTGTCTGGATGCAATTCCTCCCGGAGATGGACCTCGACAAGGAGATAGCGGTCATGGAGGAGGAAGTGGTCCAAACCCTCGAGGCGCTTCGCGGTGACTCGGGAGAGGTCCTGGCCGGGATCCGCGTCGATCACATGAACCGGCTGCTCAGCCGTTTCAACCTGCGCATGACCACATTCCCCAGGTTTCCGGCACGAGCAGACGCCACAGACCGAGGAGGCACCTGATGACCGAAAGACACGACGCTCCCGGGACAATCGCGGTCTGGGGCGGTGAAGACCGCTATCTGGTCGACCGCGCCACACAGGTGCCCGTGGTGCACAGCGTTGCGTATGGCTACGACGACCTCGACGAGTGGATCGACGTTGCTCTCGGGCGCGCCAAGGGCCACATATACGGGCGCAACACCAATCCAACCGTGGACGTGTTCGAACAGAAAGTCCGTCTTCTGGAGTCCGCCGAGGCCGTCACGTCGGCCTCGACCGGCATGGCCGCCATCTCCAACACGATCTACGCGTTGGTTCGACCGGGGCGACGGGTGATCAGCGTCAAAGACACCTACGGGGGCACCAGCAAGGTCTTCACCCACTTCCTTCCCGAGTACGGCGTGGAGACCGTCCTGTGCGACACCACCGATTTCGAAGCAATCGAGAACGCCATAGCCGGAGGTTGCGACCTTCTCTATTTGGAGACCCCGACCAATCCGACCCTCAAGGTGCTGGATCTGAGCCGGCTGATCGGCGCGGGTCACGAACAAGGTGCGGTCGTCGTAGTCGATAACACGTTCGCAACGCCGATCAATCAAAGCCCGTTGGCTCTCGGGGCGGATCTGGTGGTTCACAGCGCCACCAAGTTCCTGGGTGGCCATGCCGACGCCTTGGGCGGAGTGGTGGTTGGCTCACCCGACTTGATCGCCAAGATCTTCCACTATCGGGAGATCAACGGGGCCACGCTCCATCCCATGGCGGCATACCTCCTGTTGAGGGGGATGAAGACGCTGCACCTGAGGATCGCCCGGCAGAACGAGAGCGCCCAGCAGATCGCTGAGTATCTCGAGGGACATCCCAAGGTGGCCACTGTGAACTATCCCGGTCTTTCGTCTCATCCCGGGCACGAAATCGCCAGACGCCAGATGCGAGGGTTTGGTGGCATGCTCAGCTTCAGCCTCGGCGAAGACCTCGAGCCGGTGAGAAAGTTCCTGCCTCGTCTCAGGTTGGCCCATGCCGCGGCCAATCTGGGGTCGGTCGAGACGACGATCGGGCCACCCGCCACGACGAGCCACGTCGAGGTCCCGAAGGAGGACCGGGCAGCACTGGGGATCCCGGAGGGATTGATCCGATACTCCACCGGAATCGAAGAGGTCGCTGACTTGCTCGCCGATCTCGACCAGGCGTTGGCGGCGATCTGATTGGGACTCGAGCAGAGAGTCGCCATAGCCGGGTTCGGCAACGTGGGGCAGGCCGTGACAAGACTCGTCGCCGGGGGTCATCCGGCCACGAATGGGATCTCGGTCGTCGCCGTGAGCGACCCCCGGTTTGGCACGGTGGTGTCGAGAGACCCCCTGGATCCCGAAGAGCTCCTCGAGGCCACCGACGGCGATGGGTTCGCTGGGCTTCCCGGGTACTTGCCCGAGGCCGATGTCCTCGACGCGATCGCCAAGGTCGATGCAGACACCCTGATCGAGCTCACCTTCACCGATCTCGTGACTGGCGAGCCGGCGACCACCCACATCAAGACGGCACTCGAGACCGGTCTCAACGTTTCGACGACCAACAAAGGCCCGATCGCCCTCCATCTGGACGAACTGGAGAAGATGGCCGAGGCCAATGACGTGGTACTGGCTTTCGAGGGAACGGTCATGAGTGGTGCCCCGACGGTGCTGGTGAGCAGAGAATCGATACGAGGGGCCGGGTTCAAGGCTGCTCTGGGCATCCTGAACGGGACCACCAACTACATCATCAGCCGGATGGAAAGCGGCTCCAGCTTCGACCGAGCGCTGTCCGATGCCCAAGAACACGGATATGCCGAGGCGGATCCCGCTGGGGACATCGAGGGCCTCGATGCCGCCGGGAAGCTGGTGATCCTGGCCAGGATCCTGACCGGCGAGGTGATTCCCATCGATGCGGTTGAGCGCACGTCACTGAGAGCTCTCACTGCCGAAGACGTCGCTGCAGCGAAGTCAGCAGGCCAACGCTGGAGGTATCTGGCCTCACTGACGCGGGAGGAGGGCGGATGGAAGGCGAGAGTAGAGCCTCGCCTGGTCGAGTCGGCCCATCCCCTTGCGGCGGTCGGTGGGCCCACAAACGCAATCACGTACGAGACCGAGCTCTTGGGTGAGGTGACCCTTGTGGGACCAGGCGCTGGACGAACCGAGACCGCCTACGCGGTTCTCAGCGACCTCCACCAGATCACAACGGGGAGAAGGCGATGAGACGGATGCTGCTCAATGGCGAATGGGTGGAGAGAGACGATTCCATTGCAGTGGTGAATCCCGAGACCTTCGCGGAGATCGATCAGGTTCCCGCTGCTGTCCTCGACGACGTCGAGCACGCCGTCCGAGGCTCCGGCCAGGCGCTCGAGAGCCCACTCCCGGGCCATGAGCGAGCACGCATACTCAATGTGGCCGCGGACGAGCTGATGGCCTCGTTGGAAGAGGCAGCGCGCCTCATCGCAACCGAGGGAATCAAGACGATCACCGAGGCCAGGGCGGAGGCGCGACGCGCGGTTGCCACCCTCCGTCTGTCAGCCGAGGAGGCGACGAGGATTTCGGGTCGGACCCTCAACTTGGACCAGTATCCGTCGGGGGCGGGTCGATTTGGCCTCACCGTTCGCCAGCCATTGGGAATCATCGGCGCGATCACGCCCTTCAACGATCCCTTGAATCTCGTGGCCCACAAGATCGGCCCCGCAATCGCCGCCGGGAACGCAGTGATCCTAAAACCCGACAGCAACACGCCGCTCAGCGGGCTATTCCTCGCAGAGAAGCTGATGGCAGCGGGTCTGCCGTCCGGCTGGCTCCAAGTCCTCACCGGGAGGGGCGCCATCATCGGCGATGCGATCGTGACTCACCCGGAGGTCAAGATGGTCAGTTTCACTGGCGGGGTCAGAGCCGGTCGGGCGATCATGTCACGGGCCGGGCTCAAGCGGGTCCAGATGGAGCTGGGTGCGAACAATCCAGTCATTGTCGATCACGACGCCGACCTCCAACTGGCCACCGAGCGCATAGGTTCGGGTGCATTCTGGGCGGCCGGCCAGAATTGCCTTCATGTGCAACGGGTGTACGCCCACGAGCGAATATACGACGATCTGCTGGCCGGCCTGGCCAAGTACGCCGAATCACTCGATCTCGGGCCCAAGTTGAGCGAGGACAGTGACATGGGCCCGCTGATCGACGGCAGCGCCCTGCGGCGTGTGGCATCCATAGTCCAGGATGCAGTGGATTCCGGGGCACGGCTGGTGACCGGCGGCGAGGCGCAGGGGCCGGTCTTCCAGCCCACCTTGATCGTGGATGCGCCTGCGGGGAGCCGAGCCCTGACAGAGGAGATCTATGGGCCGGTCACACTGGTTGCACCATTCGAAGACCTCGATCAGGCCATCGACTCGGCGAACGACACGGAGTACGGGCTGCAGGGCGCCATCTTCACCGACAACATCGGGACGGCTCTCACCACAGCTGCCCGTCTCAGGACGGGTGGAGTGATGATCAACGAGTCGACCGACTTTCGAATCGATGCGATGCCGTTCGGCGGTCTCGGCGCCAGCGGTCTCGGCCGGGAGGGGGTCTCCTACGCCGTCCAGGCCATGACCGACCCCAAAGTCATCGCCTTCTCATCGGTCGAGGTCCCGGGGCTGGGCTGATGGGCGAGATCCGGGTTCTGACCGAGACCGATCTCCGCCGTGCAGTTCAACTCGGGGACGGGGAACTGAATGCAATCGAGGCCGTCTACCCGATCATCAGCGACGGGCGAGGGTCGATGCCGCCGATCATGCGGATAGAGGTTCCCGAACGCAACGGTGAGATCGACATCAAGTCCGCATACTTGCCCGGATACCCGGGAATCGCGGTGAAACTCTCAGCAGGGTTTTTCGACAACCCCCGGCTCGGTCTCCCCAGTCTGGGCGGTCTGATGGTGGTGCTAGACGCCGAGACCGGTCTCCCACGCTGCGCCCTGTTCGACAACGGGTACCTGACCGACCTCCGCACCGGGCTGGCTGGAGCCGTCGCCGCGAAGCACCTGGCCGATCCGAATGCCACGATCGCTGCCATCTTTGGCGCCGGAGCGCAGGCCCGCATCCAGCTCGAGGCCCTGCAACTGGTGCGGAAACTCGAGAAGGCCTTCATATGGAGCCGCCGACCGGAACAAGCCACATTGTTGGCAGGTCAACTGGCCACGACCCTGGGCATACCCGTCGAGGCGACGGTGGACCCGATCCGGGCGGTGGCCATGGCCCAGATACTGGTTACGACGACACCTGCGACCGCTCCGTTGGTGACCGGCGCCATGCTCCACGACGGCCTGCACATCACGGCGATCGGATCGGACGCCGAGACCAAGCAGGAGCTCGATGTTGAGGTCATCGAAGGCGCCGACCTGTTCGTCTGTGACAGTGTCTCCCAGAGCCGGCGCCTCGGGGAGCTCCGTGCCGCGATCGCATCGGGATTCGAAGTGTCGAGGGCAGTCGAGCTCGGGCATGTGATCTCGGGCAAGAAGGCGGGACGCACCAACGCGAGGTCCATCACCATCTGCGATCTGACCGGGACCGGCGCCCAAGACACAGCCATCGCCTCGTTGGCGATGGAACGCTGTCATCAGACGGGGGCCGGAATCACCATTGAGACCTGATCGCCCCACTTCAGCGGCCGACATCGGGGAGGCTCTGCTCCGCGTCGCTCCGTACGTCCGGAAGACACCGGCGATCCCCTCCGCCGGTCTCGCCAAGATCATCGGGACGGAGACACGACTCAAGCTCGAGACATTGCAGCCCACAGGAAGCTTCAAGGTGCGGGGTGCGGCCGCCAAGATCCTTGGCCTCGACGAGCGTAAGCGCCACCGGGGCGTCGTGACCGCCTCCACCGGCAATCACGGCAGAGCGGTGGCCCACGTGGCAAAGAGGCTCGGGATCCCCGTAGTGATATGCGTCTCCGAGAACGTCCCTGCGGGCAAGGTGGCAGCGCTGGAGTCGATGGGCTGTGAGATCCGCATCGCCGGAAGATCGCAGGCGGAGGCGTTGGAAATCGCGGCCGCGGTGGCAGACGACAGCGGGTCGACACTGGTGCACCCCTTTGATGACCGCGAGGTCATCGCGGGCCAGGGCACGATCGGCCTCGAACTCCTCGAGCAGGCTCCCGAGGCGACGGACGTGATCGTCCCACTCTCGGGGGGAGGGTTGATCTCTGGAATCGGTCTCGCAGTGAAGAGCCTCAGCCCGTCGACTCGGGTCGTAGGTGTCTCGATGAGCCGATCGGCAGCCATGAAAGCCAGTCTCGACGCAGGCAATCCGGTCAGCCTCCCCGAACAGCCCACTCTCGCAGACAGCCTCCAAGGCGACATAGGCGCCGACAATCGGTTCACGCTTCGCATGGTTCAATCCCTCGTCGACGAGATAGTCCTGGTCGAGGAGGGGGAGATCTGGGAGGCGATGATGTGGGCGTACTGGGCCCATGGCCTCGTGCTCGAGGGCGGCGGAGCGGTCGGCCTTGCCGCCCTGCTTGCTGAAAAGATCAGGCCGGCCGGCATGGCTACCGTCATCTGCTCAGGCCGCAATCTCGAGTCGGGTCACCTCGAAGGGTTGCAGCGAGGACACCGAGACCCCCCGCCCGTAGCACCGGAGCCAACCGCCATGGACTTAGAGTCGACTCATGTCACCTGACAACGGCGACTCGTTCGAGGCCCTGATCCCGGGCGAGGGCACACCAGAGCCAGATGCACCCGCTCCCAGCTCGGGTTTGGCCTGGGGAGCCATCTTCATACTCCTGTTCGTCGCCCTGGTCGTCGTCTTTGCCATCCAGAACACCCGCAATGTCTCGATCGACTTCCTCTGGATGTCAGGCAATTTCTCCTTGGCACTCGTGATTCTGGTCACGACGGGCATCACCATCCTGGTCACCGAGGTCGTCGGCCTCATTTATCGCCGGAGACGCCGGAAGAGGCTCTAGACCCGACCACTCCGAGGCGCTTGAAGCTGATCAGCCCTGATCCGGCTCACGCACCGGGTCGATGCGCCAGACCTCGCCATCGAGGTTGACGATGTACATCTCACCTTTTCGATCGGTGCCGATGGTCGAGACGTTGCCCTTCCTCTGCAAGTCTTGCTCCCAGTCCCGTCGCTGAACCACCTGACCGTCCTCCAGCTTGAGACTGCGCACCCAGCCGAGGCAATAGTCGGCATAGAAATACTGGCCATCCAGCTCGGGCATGGCCGAGCCCCTATACACGGGACCGCCCACGATGGCGCATCCGTATCCGTTGTGGAGATACTCGAAGACGGGAGGAGTGATCCCGGTTGTGTCGCACCCCTCGTCCCTGAAGCAACTGGTGCCCTCCATCGTCGACCAGCCGAAGTTGCGCCCGCCGTCGTCCAGTTTCACGAGATCCACTTCCTCGGCTCCCTCCTGGCCGACGTCTGGGATCACCAGATACCCGGTTTGCGGGTCGATCGTGATCCTCCACGGGTTCCGCACCCCATACGCCCAGATCTCGGGTCGCTCGCCACTCCGCGAGCCAACGAAGGGGTTGTCCTCCGGGATCGAGTACGGGTCGCCGTGGTCGACGTCGATCCTGACCACTGTGGCGTACAGATTGCCCCGATTCTGCCCATTGCGGTCAGGGTCCCCCATTCCCCCACCATCGCCGATGGACAGCCAGAGCATCCCGTCCGGCCCGAAGACCATCGAGCCCGATTGGTGGTATTGGCGGCTTTGGGGTATTTCGAGGATGTCCCGAACCGAGCTGGGGTCCACGAGATTCGGATCCGATGACGACACCTTCATCTCCACCAGACGCGAATCGGCATCGCGATCGGTGAAGAAGACGAACAACCTGCCGTTGTCCGCGAAGTCGGGATGAAAGAGCAACGTGAGCAGCCCTTGTTCGTTCCCGAGGCTGTAGACGAAATCGGCTATGTCGAGAAAGGGCTTGGGCAGAGTTTGGCCATGATCCACCACGAGTATCCGGCCTGCTTTTTCGACCACGAACAGCCGATCGTCGATCGGGGAGCCCACGACATCGGTCAGCGGGCCAAAGCCGTCGGCCACGAGTGTCGCCTTGAGCCCGACGAGTGGATCACCGACGATCCCGGTGGGAGCCTCGATCGGGGGGGTGGTCACGGGTGCCGCCGATATGGAAGGCCCCGTGGAGAAGATCTCCACCAGGAGTACCAACATGGCAATGGCGGCCGCGATCAACCTCGACACCCCGCCACGATACGGCCACAACAGGGATTAGACACACCTACCATGACCGGACACCTCTAAGGAGACACGATGGGATTCATGGACAGCCTGAAGAGCATGTTCGGCAAGGCGAAGGAACAAGGCGCTGAGCTGGCGGAGAAGGCACAGCCCTACATGGAGAAGGCCAAGGAGCAGGGCGCCGAGCTTGCTGAGAAGGCGCAACCCTACATGGAGAAGACCAAGGACTTCGCCCAAGATGCCGGCGAGAAGATCGTGAGCACTTCGAAGAGCGCACTCGACAAGGCTGGGGCGAGGATCGAGGAGTACAAGGACAAAGCGGAGTCCGCAGAGCCGGCCGAAGCCGCCGGGGAGATGGCCGAGCAGGCAAAGGGTGTTGCGGACCACGCCCAGGAAATGGCTGCCGAGGCGGCCGGGTCGGTGAAGGAGTCGGTCGAGGACGCCATGGATCAGGCCACCGAGACGGTCACCGACGCCGGCGAGGAAATCACCGACTAGTCCTGGTCACCTGCGGAGATCCGAGCCCGAACATGGGGCCCATTGGAGCCAAGTCATGAAGAGAGCGTCACAACGGCTCAGCCAGATCCCACCTTCTGCGACTCTGGGGATCAGCGCCCGGGCAAGGGAACTGAGGGCCGAGGGGATCGATGTCGTCTCGTTCGGGGCGGGTGAGCCGGATTTCGCCACACCGGAGCACGTGGTGGCCGCGGCGGCGCGAGCGTGCCACGATCCGATCAATCACAAATACACGGCTGCGGCGGGGTTGAGGCCGCTTCGGGAGGCAATTGCCGAAGACGTCGCCAAATACTCTCGGGTCGAGGTGGACTGGAGCGAGGTGATGGTCACCAACGGCGCCAAGCAAGCGGTCTTCCAGGGCTTCGCCGCATTGCTGGATCCGGGCGACGAGGTGTTGCTCCCTTCCCCCCATTGGGTGACCTACCCGGCGGGCATCGACCTGGCCGGCGGGGTGGTCGTGGCGGTCCCTACGAGCGCCGCAGATGGCTTCAAGGTGTCAGTCGACAGCCTGGACGCCGCTCGAACCCCTCGCACCAAGCTGCTCGTGTTCGTCTCGCCCTCGAACCCGACAGGTGCGGTGTACACCACCGAAGAGGCCCGTCTCATCGGCGAGTGGGCCGCGGCCAACGATATCTGGGTCATGGCCGACGAGATCTACCAGCGTTTGACCTACTTCACCGACGTCGCGCCGTCCATCGCCGGGGTCACCACGCGATTCGACAACTGGCTCTTGATCAACGGTGTGGCCAAGACCTATTCCATGACCGGCTGGAGGGTCGGCTGGATGGTCGGCCCCACTGACATCATCGACGCCGCCAGCAGCCACCAATCCCATGCCACGGGGAATGTGAACAACGTCGCCCAGGAAGCCGCGGTTGCTGCCTTGCGCGGCCCCCAGGACACCGTGGAGGAGATGCGTCAGGCGTTCGATCGCCGGCGAAGGCTCATGTACTCATTGCTCGCTGAGATACCGGGCGTCACGTGCGTCGAGCCCGAAGGCGCCTTCTACGTGTTTCCCGACGTGACCGGGGCAATGGGTGATCGGTGGGCGAGCACGGCAGAGCTGGCGGACGAGATTCTCGAGAAGTCCGCGGTGGCGTTGGTACCCGGTGAGTCATTCGGCACGCCCGGGTATCTGAGACTGTCCTATGCAGTGGGTGAATCCGACATTCAGCGGGGCATCGAGCGAATAGCGTCGCTTCTGGCCGGCTGACGGCAAGGCCCAGGACCAGGTTTACACTCGCCCTCGATGGAAGGCACCAACGCACGGGCAATGATGCTCGTCGAGCCGAGACACTTCTCCCTCACCAATCTTCATGCCCGGCCGGAGTTGGCCGGGGGGTGGCTTGCGGTGGAGGCGACGGGCATCTCCGGCGCAGACGTGCAAGTCTGGAAGGGTGATGCCAGTGATGTCGTATACCCGCTCATACCCGGCCACGAGGTGGTGGGGCGGATCGCCGGCGGCGCCCCCAGCATCCCTTACCCCGTGGGGACCAGAGTCGTCATCGAGCCGCGTATCCATTGCGGGGAGTGTCACCGGTGTCGGCTCGGCCTGGCAACCTGCATGCGACGACGCCCCTCCAACTCCTACGGCTTCATCCCGTCGGTCGAGCCACCCGGGCTCTGGGGCGGTCTTGCCGAGTTCATGTACATCGATCCGGCAGCGAGAGTTCACCCACTCACCGACGATGTGCCGGCAGAGGTGGCCACCTTCGTCCACCCTCTGGCCGCAGGCCACACCTGGGCCGTGGAGCTCCCCTCCCTGCAGCAGGGTGAGAACCTCCTGATTCTGGGACCAGGCCCGCGCGGGCTGGCGTGCCTCATCGCCGCCAAGGCAGCAGGCGCCGGTTGGATCGGCGTCACCGGGCTCTCTCACGACCGCGACCGTCTCGACCTGGCAGCCCGCCTGGGAGCCGACCTGACGATCGACGCCGAGCAGGAGGATGTCGGGGGTGCCATTGCCGGGGCCATCGGGAGACGACCCGACATCGTCGTGGATGTGACATCTGACGACCCGGAGGCACTTTTCACCGCGTTGGACCTGGTGCGCAGTGGGGGGAGGGTCATCCTCGCCTCCACAAAGGGCAACCGCGCCTTCCACTTCATCAGCGACGTGCTCGTGGCCAAGCAGCTCACGGTGCGTGGCGCCATGGGAGCCACGACCGTTGGATACCAATGGGCGACCCGACAGATCGAATCCGATCCTCGAATCGACGACCTCGTATCCCACCAGTTTCCCTTGTCGGAAGCGTCCCGCGCCCTTCAGGCTGCGGCGGGCCTGCTCGGCCGTGAGGAGCTCATCTCGGTCGCTGTCACCTTCTGAGGCCGGGACGGGCCAGGAAAAGGCCCGATCAGTAGAGACCCTGGCGCTCACCTTGGTTGAGATGATGCTCGACTGCGTAAGGAATCGGAAGGTCGTCTATTTGGTTGGGCCCCCTCACCAGCCTTCTCCCCATCTCGGCGAACCAGGTGTCATTGGCAAAGGCCCATGGCCAAGCCCGAATTCCGACGCGGGCCCCGACGATCCCGCCCACCATGGCACCCAGGTGGCTTCCACCGATACGGGCCGCATTCTCGATGGGAAGGTGGGGCCGCCCTGCCGGAGCAGCGGCCAGGAGCAGCCCTATCTTGACCAGATCCCATGACGTCGGATGCGCCGAGCCGGCAACCATCTGCACCGCCTCGTCCCCCTCCACTGCGCCGACCATGGGGACCAGGGCCTCGAGCTCGGGCCCGACATCGGGCCATGTGCGTCCAGAGCCCCCGGCGGCGGCCAGTCCGGCGGCGACCGATACTGTTTCGGCGACACCCGCCACAAGATCGCGACCCGATTGGCCAAAACAGGATGCGGCGACAGAAGCAGACGCGATCACACCCGCCACAATCGATTGAGGATCGTCGCCAAAGACCCGGCCGAGCTCGATGGCCTCCCGGCAGAGCTCATCGGGATCTCGCCTGAAGGTGACACCGAGCGGAACGGCCCTGCTCGCTGACTCGACCGGCACGGGGGTGTCGGGTGGGCGTGTGCCTGGATGGTCCAGCCAAGACCGAAAGGCAGGGCTTTCGGACCGGTACACGGGCTCCTCGCCGTCTGCGCCATCCAACTCCCGAATCGAGCGCTCGAGGGCATCGGGCTCGAGCCGCCCCGACTCGATGAGCTGATAGGCGACGACGGTTGCCTGCTGGGTTGTCGCCGAGTAGCCGAGCTCCCACAGGCCCCCGGCGGTGTCACCTGCAGCGAGGCCGAGCATCGCCCCATCACCCTCTCCGGCTACCAGGGTGAATCGGGCCTCTCTGTCACTCACGAAACCTGAGGCTACCGCTGTAGGCTCGAAGCTCAATGCACCGGTTCGTGGTGATCGCCAACCCGTCTGCCTCCCAGTTCACGGGTGGCGCCCATCGAGACATCATGTCGCTGCTGGGAAAACAGGGCGATGTAGAGGCCATCTGGCCCGAAACGGCCTCCGACGCAGAGAGCCGCAGTGCCAAAGCCGCAGATTCAGGTGCCGACGTGGTGATCGCAATGGGAGGCGACGGAATAGTCCATCATGTGGCCCAGGGGCTGATTGGCACCGGGGTCCCAATGGGGATCATCCCGGCCGGCACGACCAACGTGGTGGCGAGGCTCCTCGGAATTCCCTCCAAGCCTCTGAAGGCCGCCAGGACGATCGTGGACGGATCGACGCGATCGCTGGGAACTGTTGAGATGACCTTGGCGCGTGGAGCGGTCGAGACCACCCATCACGCCGTGTTCGCATGTGGCATCGGTCTCGATGCGACGGTTGTGGTGGAGGCGGACAAGGACCCGTACCGGAAGTATCGCTTCGGCTCGATTCACTACGCCACGACGGCACTCAGGGTGGCCCTCCGGGACTTCCCGCGGCAGAAACCCGATGTAATCGTCACCATCGGCGATCAACAAGACGCGGTCACAGCCGCGCAGGTCCAGTTCAGGGAGATCTACACGTACTTCGGTGCGTTCCCGGTGCGACTCGCCTCAGTGCCCCCGGACCCGATGACGGTCCTTACCCTCGGTCGCCTCCATCGCCGGCGGGTACCGAGGATCATGTTCACACTTCTCCGGCAGGGCGATCTAGACACCATCCCCGAGATCCGCACCTATACCGGAGTTGATGCTTTCGAGTTCGAGGCTGGGGAGGCGATCGCAGCTCAAGCCGATGGTGAGGCACTTGGCCTGGTCGAGGGCGGAACGATGCGATGGTCCCCCGATTCTCTCGTCGTGGCGACGCCTCAGCCGTCTCCGTGATAGATGGTCAGATGGGGATAGGGGATCTCGATCCCTTCCTTGTCGAACCGCTTCTTGATCCGCCTCAGAGCCTCTCTCTTCACCGCCCACCTCTCCTCGGCAGTCGTGGTCATGCGACCCCGAAGGACCACGGCCGAATCGGCCAGCTCCTGGACTCCTAGCATCTCTGGCTCGGCGCTGATGCGATCCGCCCAGTCGGGATCCTGTGAGATGCCCTTCAACTCGTCGAGCATCACTTCCATGGCCCGGTCGACATCTGTCCGGTAGGCGATCGACACATCGAGCACTGGCTGGGCGAAGAGATTTGTGTAATTGGACGTGACACTGATCTGCCCGTTGGGCACGAAATGGACGTTTCCCTCCAGATCACGAAGCACGGTCACTCTGAACTGGATGTCTTCGACGGTCCCGCTGGTACCTGCGATGGTGACCACATCGCCGATTTGATACTGGTCCTCAGCCAGGATGAAGAACCCGGCCAACAGATCCTTGACGACATCCTGGGCGCCAAATCCGACGGCCGCCCCCACCACGGTCCCGAGCGCCAGGAAGGGCGTGAGGCTGAGACCCCAGATCGAGAAGGCCATGAGGATGGCGAACACGACCAGGACCACCGCGACGACCCGTCTCACCATGACCCAGAGGGTGGAGGCGCGTGCCGCCGAATCGGGCGTGCGCTCTCCGAGGCGTCGCGCAAAACGGGACCCGAGACGGGTCAACACGAGGTAGGCGACGACCGTGGTGCCAACCAACACACCCGTGCCCAGCCATCTCCCGAGATCAGTCTCCATCTGCAGCCGAGGCTAGTTTTGCGAGCCGCCGTTCCAAATCTGCCACGGCCAGAGCCAGATCGGTCAAACTCGCTCTCGCCTTCGCCCTTCGTGCCAAAACACCCCTGATCTCCGCACCCGATCGGGCGTGCTGTCGGATGAAGCGATCCCTCTCTGCCACAAAGCTCGGTTCCGGTTCGCCTTCATCGCCCTCGTCGGGTGGCTGTCGGCGAGCTCTCGACGACTGCGCAGGCCGATCGGAGTCGGCCAATGCTTTCATCAGTCGCTCGGACATGACCTCAGAGATCTCGTATAGCGCCCGCCCCGTCTCGCCGCCAACCTGCGCAGAGAGCTCTTCGACGTGCGCAGCGACCAGGTGTGCGGCTCCGGCCAGCTCTCCCGAGTCGATCAGGGGGAGAGCCGCATCGAGCGCCCGCTGCCAAACATCGTCGAACTCGACCGAAACCGGGCCGATCGACTCGTCCAGGCGGGCAACCGCCCCGGTCAGATCTATCAAGATCTTGCCTTGGGACGGCAATCGGTCGCGACCGATCCGGTCCAATGCCGACAAGAGACCTTCGACACCGATCGGAGGACCGGCAAAGGGGGAAGCAGCGGTGGGCACGATGTTGGGCGATGAAACGCCATCGTCCATGACCGCTTTCAGGAGGTCTTGACTGACGGTTTCAACATCCGCCGGATCGAGACGGTCGATCTGATTCAGATCGAATACGAATTGCCCCCCGTATTCGGCAAGAGCCGCCACCGTCTCGTGAAGGCGCGCATCCCGATACTTCTCGGGGTCGGTGACCCAGACGACCACGTCGACAGCCCGGACCAGGAAGTCTGCGGTGACCCGATGACCGATGTCGACACTGTCGCTATCCGGAAAATCGACCAGGCACAGCCATTGCGGCCCTTGGTGCACGGCATGGTGCTCTATCCCGATTGCCTCGAGCCAGCCGGCCATCACGTCGGCTCTCGTTGCCGGGACGGCCGC
The DNA here is from genome assembly GCA_963730285.1 of uncultured Actinomycetes bacterium. GTDB lineage: Bacteria > Actinomycetota > Acidimicrobiia > Spongiisociales > ZC4RG35 > JARDZU01. The sequence continues at coordinate 173,606 of CAVSQY010000002.1, forward strand.
CATCGGATCGAAAGTCGTCGGTCTCATCCCCCCGGTCAAGGCGATGTCTTCGCCCAGGACCGCATTTAGAAGGCTGGACTTTCCCGAGCCTGTCCCCCCGGCGAGTCCCACCACCACGATCTCCTCCGGGTAGGACAGCCGAGCGCGAGCGCCCGACGCCAATTCTGCGACCTCGGTTATGTGTGTTGGGGGGACAACGCCGACGCACTCGGCGACCGCCAGATCGAGCTTGTCCAACGCGGCCAGGATCTGGTCACGCATTTGCGAACGATGATCTGGCGATCACCGTCGACATGGTGAGCCTGGCCCTGTTGATCTCGGCCAGAGAGGCGATGCCTGAGGTCAATTGGGCCAGGACCCGGTACTCGATGCCGGCGTAGACGGGAGTCAGGTGCGAGAGGAGGCTCGATCGCACATCGGGTATCGGCGGTGTCGAGGCGGTGCGCTCGCCCAAAACACCCAGGATGCCCCCAATTGCCGAACGCTCCTCCGTAGCGACGCTCGCTCGCGCCACGAGGAGAGCGGACAGGCCAGATGAGATCGAAGTCCGCACATGGTCGAGGCTGCCCAATTCGGACCACCACGTGTCTATCCCGGACGACACGGCTCTCCGTGCCTCCTCGAGCAGGGCCGTCTTCTCGTCACGGCTGAGATCGGAGAAGCCGTCCAATGAACGGCGGAGGTCGGAGGAGACGGCCACGGAGATGGCTGATCTGAAGATGAAGGCACTCTTCTCTATCGAGGTTGGTGAGGGAAGGCGGCGCCTTGCTCGCATCGAGACGAGGAAACGGCGATCGGACAATGCGGCGAGACTCGATAGGCCGAGAGAGTCGAGGGGCTCCACGACCATCCGCTCTGCGATGCGATCGAGCGCTGGTTTGAAGGCGTCCCGTGCATGATCGGATCGACTCGACCATCCAGAGTTGTCATCCTCAACTGTTGCCAGGACATCGGCGGCCTCCTCCATGGCCGTGCGAAGCACCGAGCGAAAGGTTTGGAGCCTGTCCTGGTTACGCGCCGTGACCACACCGATCAATCGATCGCGTAGCTCCTGAATCGCCGCACCGGGTATCAGCTGCGCCCCTCGCCTCATGTGCTGCTCGTGCACGACTACCACCTCCGATCGGAGGCCCTCTGTGTCCAACCGCCGGCCGTAGTCGGATATGGCTCCCCCCGATGCCCTGGTCACCCGGTTCAACACATGGATCACCGATGTTCCCCTCGAATGGGCTCTTCTCAACACCTCCCACGGGACCAGGTCCGCATAGCGGGAGACCGAGGTCACGTGGACAACGACGTCGGCGTTGTCGACCATCAGTTCGGCGAGCGCCCGATGGTCTCTCGAGGTCGAATCGATGTCCGGGGTGTCGATCAGTGTCAGCTCATCGAGGATCCGCGCGCGCCCCGGCACCACGACACAAGTCACCCCGTCGATAACCTGGTAGCCGGAGGCACGTTCCGGGGTCGTGAGCACCACCGGTACGTCAGTGGTTGGTCGGAGAGGGCCGGCGGGAGTGCGGGCTGCCCCCAGAATCGAGTTCAGAAGTGTGGACTTGCCGGCGCCCGTCGGACCTGCGAACACGACGAGAAGTGGCGAAGTGGGGTCGGTGGCGCGCGGGATCAGATAGCTGCGGATGGTCCTGATCAGCCGGTCCCGTCGATCGACGGCTCCTCCCACCTCCGGATCAGGGGGCGGCCCCAATGCGTCGAGGGCGATGGCCAGGTCATCGAGGTCCCGGGCTAGCTCGGCTGCGACGGACTCTGTCACCACCTGGCGAATTGTGGCATGGGAGAGCCCTATTTTTGCGTCAGCCCGTCCAACCACCATCGGGCCGGTCGAACCAGACGTGCACCTGCCCGGTGCCCGTGGCGTTCTCATAGTCCGAGAACAGACTTCCCGGAGCGATACAGTCGCGGCCGCCGATGGCACCCAGCATCATCAGATAGTGCCCGAACATCCCCTCCGGTGAATAATCGAAGTAGGAGCCCATGGTGTCGACGATCCTGGCGTGCTGGCCCGCCTTCATCCACTCGATTCGCTCCTCATCCGCTGCACGAGCCTCGGGTGTGATGATGTGGACCGGATCGGACGCCTCGTGTTTGGCGATTTGCTTCAGCGGCCAGAACGTGTGGCTCATTCCGCCCGAAGCGAGGACGACCGTCCGCCGGTCCAGACGCGACACCGCTTCGCCAATCGCCTCCCCCATGACCATGAAGTCATCGGTCTCACCGGTTTGCACCACCGAGACCGATACGACCTTCTCCCCCTTGCGCAGATAGTGCAGGAGGTTGATGGTGGCGTAGTAGACCGGCAGATTGTCGTCCTCGGAAGCATGGGTCGGGGTCCCCAGCTCATCACCGAGGGTGGCCGCCAACTTGGCCAATTCGGGGTCTCCTGGATAGTCGTAGGGGATTTGTGCCATCCCGCGCGGGAGCTCGGATGAGGTGAAGACCCCGTGGCGTCTCTTCTGTGCGGCCAGGAGATGCTCGACCGTTGAAAACCAGTGAGAGTCGATGATGATGATCGTGTCTGGCTGGAGACGATCGAAAACCTCATCGCGGAGGCGAACCAGACCGGGGACCAGGCTGATCTCCTTGCCCTCGTTCAGCTCGAGCCTCGTTGCCTCATCGAACATGATCGTTGGAGAATGGCTGATCAACCCGGCGCCGACTATCTCACCCATGGTTCCTCCTCGAGAGCTCTTTGGCAGGCTGAGCTCTTTAGCTAGCTAACGAACAGGCTATTCGCTCGACGCTCTCGGTGCGATGGAGCCGGGAGTTTCTGCTGTGGCGGTGACGGTCCTGAGCAGCCTCGCCAGCTCTTTTCTCTCGGTATCGGAGAGTTTCGAGGTGAACTGTGTCTCCAGTCGATTGAATCTCGGAAACAGCCCTTCGATCCTGGCGAGCCCGGCGTCGAGAAGCATGACATTCACCCGGCGTCCGTCCTCGGGATGCCTGCTCCGCTCGACCAGCCCGGATCTCTCCAGGGTTGTGAGCATCCCGGTCAGCGTCCCCTTGGCCAAACCGCAGTCGTCGGCGAGCTCACCAGTTTCACGACCGCCCCAGATCCACAACACGAAGAGGATGGTGAATCCGCCCCAACTCAGGCCGGCCGGAGTGAGCAGCTCCCTCTCCATCCGATTGCGAACCGCAGTGGCCGCACGATAGATGTTGGACACGGCCAACAGGGCTTCGAAATCGAGTGGTCGGCCGCCGAGCTTCGATCGAATGTCTCGCTCGGCATCCAACACCACCTCTTCGTCATGATCGCTGAGTGGTTTAGGCATCTTCGGAGACGGGTCAGCTTATCCTTGGCGGGCACAATGCCCTCACCCAGAGTCGACATCTCACAGAACGCGGTGTCCCCGGATCACTACATCGGGGGCCGCAGGGTGGCGTCCTCTCACACCTTCGAATCTCGCTCGCCCCTCGACTGGGACTGGTTGTTGGCCGATGTCGCACGCGGTGACTCTCTGATAGCCGACCAGGCCGTCACTGCAGCGGTCGAGGCCTTTCCCGCATGGTCCGACCTAGGCCCGAAACGACGGGGCGAACACCTCCACAGATTGGCCGACCTCATAGATGAGAACACCGAGGCGCTGGCGACGGTGGAGTGTGCCGACATGGGGATGCTCCTCGAGAGCCTTCTGGCCCGCGGGATCCACCGGGGAGCCGAGAACTTCCGGAATTATGCGGATCTGGCGGCCGGACATGAGGTGAGACGGTGGTCTTCAAAGGGCACCGACAACGAGGTGATCCGGATGCCTGCCGGGCCGGCCGTGATCATCACGCCGTGGAATGCTCCCTGGATCCTGTCCACCTGGAAATTGGCTCCGGCCCTGGCGGCCGGGAACCCGGTGATACTGAAACCGGCCGAGTGGGCACCCCTCTCTGCGTCGATGTTGGCCGACCTGGCCGACGAAGCCGGGCTCCCGCCCGGCGTGCTGAATGTGGTCCAAGGGATTGGCGAAGAGGTGGGAGCAGCCCTCGTCTCCGACCGTCGCGTCCGCCGCATCTCGTTCACCGGATCGCCGGAGACTGCCCGGCACATCGGGGTCGCAGCCGCCAGGAACATCGTGCCCTTCACCGCCGAGCTCGGCGGGAAGGGGCCGCTCGTCGTCTTCGCCGACTCGGATCTGGAGGCAGCAGCCAGGAAGGCGGCGGGTCAGTACGACGACGCGGGGCAGGTCTGTCTGGCGGGGACTCGCCTACTTGTGGAGGAGACGGTGCGGACCGAGTTCCTCGAGCTATTCAACCGATTCACCAACCAGCAGGTCCTCGGAGACAGCCGGGATACAAAGACGACCATCAGCCCTCTCATCCACCCGGATCATCTCAGACGTGTCGAGGGGTTCGTGGAGCGGGCGAGGGAACATGGCGACGAGATCCTGCGGGGAGGGCAGCGTTGGAAGGAGGACGGCCTCTGGTATGAGCCGACGTTGGTCAATCCCGTTTCCAACGACTCCGAGATCGTCCAACGGGAGGTGTTCGGCCCCGTTCTCACGTTGCAATCGTTTGCCGACGAACAAGAAGCGATCGACCTGGCCAACTCGACGGCGTACGGGCTCTCCGGGATCGTCTACACCGGAAGCGAGGAACGGGCCGAGCGAGTGGGCCGAGGGATCCGAGCCGGGACGGTCTGGGTGAATACGTTCCTGGTGCGGGACCTGACCGCTCCATTTCGGTGGCTGTCGCATCTCGGGCATCGGCCGGGAGGGTGGCGACTACGCCCTCGACTTTCACTCGGATCTCAAGACACTCCAGATCAGCCAGGGCTCGGTGAGCTGAGCGTCACGACCAGTCGAGTGCGACGTATTTGGTCTCGAGGTATTCGTCCATCCCCTCGTGGCTCCCCTCACGCCCGATTCCGGATTGCTTTACTCCCCCGAACGGCGCTGCGGGATCGGACACGAGACCTCGATTGAGTCCGACCATCCCGGACTCGATTGCCTCGGCGGCTCTCAGCCCGCGGGCGAGATCATCCGGTGAACACGTACGAGATCAGGCCATGGATGGTGTCGTTGGCCATCTCAATCGCCTCGTCATCGGTCTCAAACGTAACCACCGGCGCAACCGGTCCGAAGATCTCCCGGTCCGAGGATGCCTGCGCCGGGAGCCACGCCCGAGAGCACGGTCGGGAGCGTAGAAGTAGCCCTTCCGATCCGGGAACATTCCCACCGGTGGCCGCCTTGGCGCCGCCGTCTACCGCCTCCTGGACCAGATTTGCGATTTCGTCACGTGATCGGCGTTGATCATCGGCCCAACCTGGGTGGAGCGATCGATACCCGGGCCTATGCGCAGCGAGCCCATGGCCGCGGCCAGCATCCCGGTGAACTTCTCGGCGATCGAGGCGTGGACGAGGAACCGGTTGGCGGCAGTGCACGCCTCGCCGGCATTGCGCATCTTGGCCACCATGGCCCCATTCAAAGCGAGCTCGAGATCGGCGTCCTCGAATACCACAAACGGGGCGTTGCCCCCCAGCTCCATGGACACGCGCAACACCTGATCGGCCGCAACCTTGAGCAACGACTGGCCGACCTCGGTCGACCCGGTGAAGGAGAGTTTGCGGACCCTCGGGTCTCGCAGCATCGCCTCGACGACACCTGACGAGCCCCTGGCGACGACGACGTTGACGACACCGGGGGGCAGACCCGCCTCCTCCATCAGGTGGACGACGGCCAGGGTGGTCAGGGGGGTGTCGGAGGCCGGCTTGACGATGGCAGTGCAGCCGGCGGCGAGGGCCGGGCCGAGTTTTCTCGTGGCCATCGCGGCCGGGAAGTTCCACGGGGTGATCATCACACTCACACCCACCGGTTGTCTCATGGTCATGATCCGCTTGTCGCCCGCCGGGGCGGTGCGGATCTCGCCTCCCACCCTCGGGGCCTCTTCGGAGAACCACCGGAAGAACTCAGCCGCATACCGAATCTCTCCGAGGGCATCGGAAAACGCCTTGCCGTTCTCGAGCACCACCAACTCGGCCAGATCCTCCTCACGGGAACGCATCGACTCGAACGTCCGTCTCAGGATCTCTCCGCGCTCTCGGGGCGGCGTGAGCGCCCATTCGGCCCCAGCCCCTGCCGCGCTCGCCACGGCCTGGTCGGCATGCGTGGCCTCAGCCAGGCCCACCTCTGCGATCACATCTTCGGTTGCCGGGTCGACGACCTCGAGCCCACCAGACCCCACCGACCAATCACCGCCGATAAAGGGACCGGTCTTGCCGGTCGTCTTCAGCTCATCGAGGATCGATGTCATTGGCTCACCTCCGTGGGAATAGTGCGCTCGAGTGTGGTACCGCCGCGCCACGAGACGGCCACACGGTGGTAATAGGCCCCGATCACCTCGCCCGGCGTCAGGATGCTCAGCTCATCGCCCGGCGAGGAGAAGACCTCAACGTGCCCCCGCCCCGACCACACGTCTCCGATCTCACCGTCATAGCCACGCATCGTCACAAGCTCGTCGATCGAGTTTGTGCCATCGGACTCGATCGAGGGCCAACGCCGGTTGTGAAGCATGGCGTGGCCATTGACGAATCCCGGGGCCCCGACTTCTCTCTCGAGGGTGACACCGATCTCGGCAAGCCTCCTGTCGCCGGCGGCGAGACTCGCCCCAAAAACCCCTCCTGACTCGAGACGAGGCCCGGCCCGACCGAGGGCGACCGGGCGAGTCATCCAGATGCTCCCGAGCTTCTTCGGATAGCCCTGGTGGTATCCGCGAACGAGAGCGAAGTCCTTGTCCACCCAGATGAAGACGCAGCGACTCCATGTCTGATCACGCCACTGACACCTCACAACCGCGAAGCACTCCTTGTATTGGGACCGAACCGGGTCCGACAACTCCGAGAAGTCGTCACTGCAGCTTTGCCAGTCAGCCCAGATCAAAGCGACGGCACCGGGATCATCAGTCGCCGGCTCCACTCCCTCCGGGAGCAGCCCGGAGACCCGGTCGGGATCGGTGCGGTACTCCACCGTGAGCATCTCGCCGGAGTAGTGCCACGGCGGTGGCGGTATCACCGATGATCGACCACTGGGGGTCTGGGGGAACATGAATCCTTGCATCAGCCACTTCTCACGACGACATGGCTGATCGTAGATGTCGATGTGGGTAGTTGGGCGAACCGGCTCGAGGTTGGCTACCTTGATCGGGATGTCTCGGACACTGGAGCCCGACCGTGAAGAGCGGGCGGAGATCATTTCGAAGGTTGTCTCCCATCTGCAGGACTACTTCGATCAGGCCGCCGAGATTTCTGCTTCTGGCGAGGAGCTGGAACCGGACCTGATGGTCCACCTGATGGCGCCCCCTCAAGAGGAGGGCCGCGATCTCGAAGGGATCCTGGCCGATGTCGACGAGGCGGGGCGATCGGGAATCTTCCACCCGTCCGGTGGGCATCTGTCCTACATACCCAACGCCGGCCTGTTCGCAGGGGCGGCAGCCGAGTTCCTCGCCGCCGGCCTCAATCGCTACACGGGTGTTTCGGGGGCTGCCCCCGGCATGTCGGCGATCGAGCACGGGATGGTGCGATGGATGGCATCTCTGTTCGGGCTCGGCGAGCGCGCCTCGGGCCTACTCCTCTCAGGCAGCTCTCTCGCCAACTTCACCGCAATTGTCGCCGCCCGCACCTCGAGGCTCGGTGACGACTTTGGAGACGGGGTGATCTATCTCACACCGCGCACTCATCATTCCCTGGAGAAATCGGCACGACTGGCCGGATTTCGACAGGACCAAATTCGCAAGGTGCCAACTGACGAATCGCTACGTATGGACATTGCCGCACTCGAGGAGGCCATAGCCCTGGATCGGGCCGGCGGGATGCAGCCGTTCCTCGTCGTCGGCTCCGGGGGAACGACGGACACCGGTGCAGTCGACCCGCTCTTTGCCATGGGTGAAGTGACACGGCGCGAGGGACTCTGGTTTCACATCGATGCTGCCTATGGGGGCTTCTTCCAGTTGACCGAACGCGGTCGCTCCCGGTTGACGGGCATTGGCTCGGCCGATTCCATCGCCGTCGACCCCCACAAGGGCCTGTCCGTCCCCTTTGGCGTCGGAGCACTGCTCGTGCAAGACGAGTCATACCTCATCGAAGCCAATCAGGGGCGTGGCGCATATCTCAGGGAGGAAGACCATTACTCGGGGCTCAGGGACATCTCAGCGCTCGGGCCCGAGCTCACCCGGCCATTCCGGGCCCTCGAGATGTGGCTGCCACTCCATCTGTACGGGGTGGCCCCATTTCGTGAAGCTCTCGACCACTCACTCGATCTTGCTCGCGCCGCCTTCGTGAGGCTGGAGCGAATCGAGGGAATTGACGCGCGGTGGGAGCCCGACCTCTCGATCGTTGCATTCATGTTCGATGACGACGAGCTGGGCCGCCGCGCATTGGAGGCCGTGAACCGGGAGGGCCGTGTGCACCTCTCGCCAACCACCATCGACGACCGCTTCGTGCTCAGGTTCGCAGTCTTGAACCGCCGCACCACCCAGGATCACATCGACCACGCCATCGACATCATCGAGAAGACCCTGATCGGCTGAGTGGCGGATCGCCCTTCAGCTGAGTGTGACTCTCACCGGAAGGTGCTTTACGCCATTGATGAAATTGGAGCGCAATCGGTCAGGTGGCCCGGTCAGCTCGATGCCCGAGATACGCCGGAGCAACTCCTCGAACACCACCCGCACCTCGAGCCGGGCTAGCGAGGCTCCCAGACACACGTGTCGTCCGGTGCCAAAGGTGAGGTGATCGTTGGGGTCCCGTGTGATGTCGAAGGCAAACGGATCGTCGAATACCTCCTCGTCGTAGTTGGCCGACGGATACCACATCACAACCCGATCACCCCGGGTGATCCTCTGGCCTCTCAGCTCCACGTCCTCAGCCGCCGTCCGCCGAAAGTGCATGGTCACCGCCGACGCTCGCAATATCTCCTCGGTGGCGGAGACCGAAAGGTCACCCGGGTTGTCGCGTAGCCGGTCCATCTGTTCGGGGTGCTCGATCAGGTAGGTCAATCCGTGGCTGATGGTGTGTCGAGTCGTCTCGTTGCCGGCCACCATCATCAGCGTGAAGAAGTTCTTGAATTCGAGGTCGGTCAGGCGCTGCCCGTCCGGCTCGGCGGTCAACAGGACCGTGATGATGTCGTCCCGTGGGTCCTTGCGCCGCTCCATGGCAGCTTGTTCCGCGTATCTGAACACCTCCAGGGCAGCCGGGGACCGGAACGGAAGAAGGCGGTATTCCTCGGTGTCGACCTTGTCGATCACCACCGGCGTGTACTCGGGGTCTGCGTTGGAGATCATTTGATCTCCCCAAGCCACCAGACGGCCCGCATCGGCCTCGGGCACACCCAGAAGCCGGCACAACAGGCGGATCGGCAGCTGCCGCGAGATCTCGGTGACGAAGTCGAATTCCCCCATCGGGAGGATGATGTCGAGCACATGGCCGGCGAGGGCCCGGAACGCTTTCTCGTATGTCGCCACTACCTTCGGCGTGAAGCCGGGTTGGACCAAACGGCGCAGCCGGGCATGCTCGGGCGGGTCGAACTCCATCATCGTCCTCCGCGCCTCGAGCTCGTCCTGTGACATCTGCTCGATGCGTATTCCGCGCGATGCGGTGAAGCGTTTGTAGTCGCGGCTCACCATCGAGATATCGTCATGTTTGAACAAGGACCAGAACCCCTCGCCATCCTCCTCTGTGACCCATGCCACCGGGCTGGATGCCCTCATCTCGGCGAATGCGGCGTGCGGGACGCAGCGCACATAGGTGTCGTGCGACGTGATGTCGGCGTCGCTCTCGCCCAAATCGGAGTGAAGGATGTTGGAGGACATGGGTCGTTAGGAAGCGAACATAATCGCTCGGGGCCAATGGGTACCGTGTGAACCGATGAGCGAGACGCGCAGAGTCCTATTCGGTGGCTATGAGGTCGAAGTGGTCCGAGACGGGGATCACCTGATCTCGGGCGACGGCCGGTCGATGGAGGTGAGCGATGCGGTGCACCTGCCTCCCGTCGTCCCCAGCAAGATCATCGCCGTCCATCTCAATTTTCGCAGCCGAGTCGAGGAGTTCATGACGAGACTCCCACCCGCCCCGACGTATTTTCACAAGCCGACCACGGCGCTCAATAGCCATGGTGGCGAAGTGGTGCGACCCAAGGGGTGCCGGTACCTGAACTTCGAAGGCGAAATCGCAATCGTCATCGGAAGCACTTGCAGAAACGTGGCGCGGGACCAAGCCGGTGACCACATCGCCGGATACACCATCGCCAATGACTTCGGGCTGCACGACTTCCGGGATACCGACGCCGGGTCGATGCTCCGGGTGAAGGGCTCCGACACCCTGTGCCCGCTGGGGCCCGGTCTGGTCACTGACTGGGATTACCACCACAAGACCATTCGCACACTGGTGAACGATGAGGTGCGCCAGGAGGCGAGCACCGATGAGATGGAGTGGGACATGGAGTATCTGGTGAGCGATCTGGCCAGGACCATCACCCTCAATCCGGGTGACGTGATACTGAGCGGCACTCCCGCGGGATCTCGGCCGGTAGAGCCCGGCGATGTGGTCTCGGTACAAGTCGAAGGGTTGGGCTCCCTGACCAACACCATCGTCGAGGGCCCTGAGGGCGTACGCACCGATGTCGGAGCCCAACCAAGTGAGTCCGAGGAAGTCGTCTCGACTGCTCTCGGAGGAGACTGGGAGCTTCGGGGCGTGCGAGCCCCGAAGGGGCCCGGGGCCAGTCATCATCAGTCCGAGCTCTCCGAATAGCCGATGGCCGGGTACCTGGGGTGAGCCGTGTCGTTGCCTTCTTGCGAGGCATCAACCTCGGTGGCCACAACAAAGTGCGAATGGCCGACCTGAGGGCTGCGGCGACCGATGCGGGGTTCTCTCAGGTCGAGACTCTCCTACAGACGGGCAATCTGCTCCTCGACGACGAGGGTTGGGGCACAAGGGAGCTGGCATCGGCGGTTGGCGATCTCATCGAGGACCGATTCGGCCTTTCAGTGGCCGTGATCCTTCGAAGCGGCGATCAGCTGGCCCGAGTCCTGGGCGACGACCCATTTCTCGAAGACGAGGACAACCTCTCCCGACTTCACATCGTCTTCCTCGAGGGGGCCCCCGAACCCTCCGATGTTGCTTCCATCGACCCTCAACGTTCACCCTCTGATCGGTTTCAGGTCGTTGACGACGTGATCTATCTCCACTATCCGAACGGAATGGGGCGTTCCAAGCTCACCCTCGCCTACCTGGAGTCCAAGCTGAGAAGGCGGGGCACCGCCCGCAATCGAAACACCGTCCTCAAAGTGGCCGACAAGCTGGGCTCCCCTGGCGTCTAGAGAGCCAACGACTCGGCTGGCGCAAGCGCCTGAGTGATCTCCCTGATCTTCTCGGGAACCACTCGATAGTGAACCCACCGGCCTCTCTTCTCCCCGGTGACCAAGCCGGCCTCCCGCAATTTCTTCAGATGGTGTGACACCGTGGGCTGGCTGAGGCCAAGTGGTTCCTCGAGCTCGCAGCCACAAGCAACTCCACCGGCGGTTGCTTCGAGGATCGACACGATCCTGAGCCGAACCGGATGGGCCAGGGCCGCCAAGAGGGACGATATCCCCTCGGCGTCCGTCTCATCCAGGGCTCCTGCAAATACCGGGACACAACACTGCATGAGATTGACATTAGCTCATGCATCGACAACTATCGATACATCGAAGGTCATCGATGTGAAAGGAGTGCGTATGACCTCGTTCGAATCAACGGCGGAAGGATGCTGTGGCGGCGGAGGATGCTGCTGCGGCTGACCAACGCTCAGGCCGGAGGCGTTGCTCGTTCGAGCAACGCCTCCGCCGATTGACCTTCCGTGCAGTCCGGGAGAATCGGGCAGTACCGACACCACGGCCCACCGGTCCGCTCCAGCTCTGACGACGTGGACCAGGATCGCCGGATCTCGTCGATCATTCCCCCGACCTCGACGGCGACGCTCCTGATGTCATCGGGGGTGGGGATGGAGCGGTATCGCTCACCCGTGCGCACCGAGACCGCTTCCACATAGGCAGGGATCTCACCGACCTCCAGGGCCCACAACAGCGCGTAGAAGAGCAACTGGTCCTCTGGGTCGCCCAACTCCCCTGTCTTCCAATCCACCAGGCGATGTTTTCCGACATCCTCCCGATAGACGGCATCTATCGTCCCCACGAGGGAAACCCCCGTGGCCGGCGATGCCTCCAACGCTCGCTCGGAGCCCTCGAACCCCTCGTTGGGCCAGCTGATGAAACGCTGGTAAAGGCCCCGCACCTCCTCGATGGCGGCGGCCAAAGCCGAGGGGCGCATCTCGAGTGACCCGAGCTTGTTGTTCAACGAGGAGCCACCGATCTCCTCGCGACAGGCCTGCACGAACTCCTCGTTCGAGATCGGGCCGCTGGTCAGATGCCGGCTGAAAATCCGGTGGGCAAGGCTCCCCAGGAAGGCGGGTCGACTGTCCGGGCCATAGATCCCCTGGAGGCGGGCACCGGCCTGGCCCGGACACCTCTTGTAAGCCACATAGGTCGTGGCAGAGATGCGAATGTCGTCCCCATCGACCACTTCAGGGAAGTCGAGAGTCACTCGGCGAGGGTAGACCAGACAAGGTCGGGAGTTCCGATAGTCACATCCTCTAGTTACGATTTTGGCTTCTGGCTCAAGGTCGATTTGGGGCGACCTTCCAATGAACAAGCATCCTTCTCCAGCCAAGTCGTCGATCAACGCGCTCCTCCTCGCCTTTGGCGCCGTTGCGTTGTTTCTGCTCGCCGCATATGGCTTGACGCGTCTGGTCTCGCGCGAAGAGGTGATGGGGAGAGTCGAGGTGGCCGGCACACCGATCGGTGGCCTCGACGAAGAGCAGGCCCTCACAGCTCTGATCGTGGTCGACGACGACTACACCTCACGCCCGGCGGTCTTCAACGTCGACGGCAAGTACGTCAGTCTGGACCCTCCCGAGTCAGGTCTGTCGATCGACACGAACGCCATGGTGGCCGAGGCGCTTCAGGTGGGCCGAAGCGGAAATGTCATCAAAGACTTCGGCTGGTGGTTCGGTCACATATTCGACACCGTGGAGCTTCCAGTGCGGGGGTCGATCGACCCCGAGGCCATCAGCGAGGTATTCGACAACTGGGACGCCGAAGTGATCGGGCTGCCCGTGGATCCGGGCAGCGTCGAGATACAGGACGGCGAACCTGTCCCGTCATATCCCAAGGTCGGAACCGGCGTGGACCGCGCGGCGGCCGCAGCCGTGGTCGAGGCGGCCCTGTTGGCCATGGAGCCAGAGCGGGCGACCATCCCCACCAGGACCATCGTCCCGACCCTCACCGACGCCGATGTCGATGTGGCAGTAGCCGAGGCGGCGACGATGTTGGACGGGCCGATCCGACTCAGTCACAACGCCACCGATGCCGTGTTCGAGAGAGACGAGCTGCTCGACGCCTTTCGCTCCCGCATCACCACGGAGGGTGGGGGGCAAATCGTCAACTACTTCGACAGTGATGTTGTCGACGGGTTGCTCGACTCGATCCGTGATCAGGTCGAAGACGAGCCGGTCGATGCCAGGTTCGAGATATCGGGGGATGCCATCTCCATCGTCCCCGGCGCCAACGGCACCCAGATCGATGCCGATGAAACAGCCGCCCGCCTGGCCGAGGTGGGGCTCTCTGTCGAGCGAGTCGGCCAGCTGCCTCTGGTCGAAGGAGCCGAGCCGGACGTGACCACCGCCGATCTCGAGGCATTGAATATCCACCACCTGGTGTCCCAGTTCACCACGTACCACGACTGCTGTGCCGACCGCGTTGTGAATATCCACACGATCGCGGACACGGTCGATGGTGTCATCCTCAGGCCAGGCGAGGTCTTCAGCCTCAATGACTTCGTCGGGCAGAGGACGTTGGAGAAGGGTTACCTGCCCGCCGGCACCATCATTGCCGGAGAGTTGGAGGACACGGTGGGAGGAGGGGTGAGTCAATTCACCACCACCCTCTACAACGCCGTCTTCTGGGGCGGATACGAGGATGTCGAGCACAAGCCACACAGCTACTACTTCTCCCGGTATCCAGAGGGAATCGAGGCGACACTGAACTGGAGGACCCCCGACCTCAGGTTCCGCAACAACACCGACGAAGCAATTCTGATCGACACGGTCTATACCGACACCTCGATCACGGTCCGCATTTTCGGCGACAACGACGGGCGAACTCTCAAGGGCGAGCAATCCAACGGGTCAGACAAGATCTGGGTGGACAAGACCGGCGGGCCCAATGCTCTCCACGTGAAGGCGAACGTCTCCGACCGATACGCCACTACCGAGCCCCCAAAGCCCAAGTACGTGGCCAACCCGGATCTGGACCCGGAGGAGACGGTTGAGACTCAGACCGAGGCGGAAGGGTGGAGCGTCAGTGTGACCCGGCGGATCCTCCTGAATGGGGACCCGGACCAGGTGGTCGACGAAGAGGAATGGGTGGTGCGCTACGCCCCCAAGTTCGCGGTGTATGAAGTCAACCCGTGCAAGATGCCGGGCGCCACCACCACCTGCCCCACCACCACTACCACCACGACGACGACCACGACCATCCCCACAACCACTACGACCGCCCCGAGCACGACGACGAGCACCGGCGGTTGATCGACAGGTCAATAGTGGAGCAGGAAACTCTCCACTGCTGAGAGGGCCGCGGTGCGGGACCCCTCATCCCAGCCACCCGGGCGCCTCATTGTCACCTGGTTTTGCAGGATGTACACGTGGTCGATCCCAAGACCCAGGCCGAAAAGGCGCTCGGCGAGCAGCCCGGGAACGGCAACACGAGGGCTGTCGGGGCCTAACGCCACACCATCCTGTCCGGTGAAGCTCCGATCGGTATCGACCAGGAGCAGATCTCCCATCTCGGTTGATTCTTTGATGACGACTGTCTGACCCATTGGCTAGGCGATCGTACTCATGACCCGAGACCGCCGGAAAGCTCGCCGACCACGTGAACCTTGACCAGGTTGGTCGAGGCCCTCTGGTTTGGTGGCACTCCCGCGACCATGACAACCGGGTCGCCTGGCTGGGCCAACCCCTCGTGCTCGAGCGCCAAGGCGGCCGCAGCCAGTTCCTCGTCTGTGTACGTGCGCCGCTCGAACGCGTGCGGTGTGACTCCCCAGAACAAGGCCATGATCCGCAAGGTCCGCTCATTCGGGGTGAAGGCGACTATTCGGGCTTCTGGTCTGTATTTGGAGATTAGGCGGGCCGTGTTGCCCGACTCGGTGAAGGCGACGATCGTCTCAGCCCCCAAGTTGACCGCGATCTCGGTGGCCGCCTGGGACACTGCCGAGGCGACCGTGTTCCCATCCCCTACGAACGGCACCGGGTGATCGCCGCGATCCGAGAGGGTGCCCTCTTCGATCGCCCGGCAGATCTCTGCCATCGCGCGGACGGTCTCCATCGGGTACATGCCGACCGCGGTCTCACCCGACAGCATCACCGCATCCGTTCCCGCCATGACGGACGTGGCCACATCGGTCACCTCGGCTCGGGTCGGCCTCGGGCTCTTGGTCATCGACTCGAGCATCTCGGTGGCCGTTATCGACACTCGCCCGGCGGCATTGGTCCTTTTCAATATCTCGGCCTGAATCAGGGGTATGCGTTCCAACGGCAGCTGAACACCGAGGTCCCCCCTGGCCACCATGACCCCGAAGGAAGGCCCGATGATGTCGTCGAGATTCTCATATGCCTGGGCCAGCTCGATCTTGGCCACCACCGGCACATCACCCGCAAGCTCAGACACCTTCCGCACGTCGTCCCCGCTCCGCACGAAAGATGCAGCCACCAGATCGACACCGATCTCCCTACCGAACGCGAGATCCTGCTCGTCTTTGTCGGTGACACTCTCCAACGACAACCGGCTGTCTGGGAAGGCAACGCCCTTGTGGTCGGAGAGGGTCCCGCCGGTACGGCACAAGGCGACCAACCCGTCATCTTTCCTGTCTGTGACCTCGAGCCTTATCAGGCCATCGGCCAGCTGAACGCGATCCCCAACACGCACGTCATCGAGAAGTGGCGCATAGCCAACCGGGATCACGCCCTGTCCCGCCTTGCCCCCGCCGGCCACCAGCAAGACCTCGCTCCCCTGCTCCAGCTCGACCGCTCCATCGGAGAACTCCCCCACCCTCAGCTTTGGGCCCTGGATGTCTTGCATGAGAGCCACGGTCCGCCCCGACTCTCGGGACGCACCGCGGACCCACTCGGCAAACGAGCGGTGAAGCTCGTGGTCGCCGTGAGAGAAGTTGAGACGGGCCACATCGATACCGGCCTCCACCAGCTCGAGCACCTTCTCCCGGCTGGCAACGGCCGGGCCGAGCGTGGCGATGATCTTGGTGTGGCGATGCATTTGCATTGAAGCTAATTGCCCCGGGGTCTCAAGACCTCGCACCCGAAGATCTCATGCCAATCTCTGGCGAAGAATCTCGTTGACCGCCTTGGGATCCGCCTTGCCGTGCGATGCCTTCATGACCTGACCGACCAGGAAACCCATGACCTTCTGCTCGCCGGACCGATATTGCTCGACCGCCGTTGGATTTTCGGCCAGCACATGGTCGACGACTTCCTCGATCACCCCGACATCGCGCAGCTGGATCAGGTCCCTTCTCTCCGCCACCGCCCGAGGACGCCCCTCACCGGACAGAACGCCATCGAGCACCTCTTTTGCGGCCGAGCTCGAGATGATGCCGTCGTCGATCAACCCCACCAGCTCGGCAACCTCGGAGCCGTCGAGAGCAAGGTCCGACGGCTCGATCTCGTTGCGGCGAAGCCACCCGACAACCTCGCCGGTCACCCAGTTGGCTGCGGCGTGGGGAGGCGCGCCGGATGACACCGCTTCGTCGTAGATGGCGCGAATCGGCTCCTCCATGTTGGACATGACCCCAACAGCAGCCTCATCCAAGCCCTGGTCGCGGTACCGCTGTCTCCGTTGTGCGGGCAACTCCGGCAGACGCTTCCCGATGTCGGCCACCCAGGCTTCGCCCATGACCATGGGCACGAGGTCAGGCTCGGTGAAATAGCGATAGTCGGACGAGCCCTCCTTGACCCTCATCGAACGGGTGACACCGCCCTCCTCATCCCAATGACGGGTTTCCTGAACAACTTCACCGCCCGAGCCCACCAGCTCGACTTGACGCCGGATCTCATAATCCACCGCCTGCTCCAGTGAGCGAAACGAGTTCATATTCTTGACCTCGACCTTCGTCCCCAACTCATCCTGATCCTCGGGGCGTATGGACACGTTTGCGTCGAAGCGGATCGAGCCCTCTTCGAGCCGGGCATCGGAGACACCGAGGCTGGCCACGATCGACCTCAGCTCCTGGGCGTAGGCCCTTGCCTCGGTGGCCGATCGAATATCCGGCCGGGAGACGATCTCGACCAACGGGACACCGGACCGGTTGAAGTCGAGAAGGGTCGCTTCGGCCGAGTGGATGCGGCCACCCCCGCCCAGGTGAGTGGACTTCCCGGTGTCCTCCTCCATGTGGGCCCGCTCGATGCGGATCCTCCGCACACTCCCATCCACGTCGATTTCGAGGTATCCGTCGTGACAAACCGGGATGTCGAATTGTGAGATCTGATAGTTCTTCGGAAGGTCGGCGTAGAAGTAGTTCTTGCGATGGAACACGGAGCGTTCCGAGATGGAGCAGTTGAGCGCCAGGCCGATCTCCATGATCGACTCGATGGCGGCTCGGTTCGGAACCGGCAGCGCCCCGGGGAGCCCCAAACAGGTGGGACACACGTTCGTGTTGGGCTCGGCCCCGAATTCAACGGCACAACGGCAAAACATCTTCGAGGCTGTCATCAGCTCGACGTGCACTTCGATTCCGATGACCGGCTCCCAACCCATCAGAGCTCCACTTCCATCGGGGGCGGGGAGATGTCGAAGCCGGCCAATCTCTCGACTTCGGCAGCCACTTGGTACATCACTTCCTCCCCCAACGCCGGGGCCATCACCTGAAACCCGATGGGCAGACCATCGCTGTCGAGCCCGATCGGCACCGATATCGCCGGGTGACCCGCCAGATTCGAGGGGATGGTGCAGATGTCCGAGAGGTACATCGCAAGCGGATCGGCAGTCCTCGCTCCTGCTGGAAATGCCACCGTCGGGCTGGTTGGTGAGACCAGGACGTCGACCTCTTGATAGGCCACAGCCAGGTCGTCACGGATGGCTGCGCGCACTCGCTGAGCCTGCCCGTAGAAGGCGTCGTAGTACCCGGCAGACAGGGCATAGGTCCCGAGGAGGATTCGCCTGGTTACTTCGGGGCCGAAACCTTCGGCCCTGGTTCGAGCCATCAGCTCCTCTGTTGTCGCCCCGGCCACGCGAAGCCCGTAGCGAATGCCATCGAAGCGGGCGAGGTTGGCGGAGCACTCCGCCGGAGCGATCAGGTAATAGGCGGAGAGAGCGATCTCGAAGGTTGGGAGCGAGACTTCCACGACATCCACACCCGATTTCGCCAGGCTCGCCACCATGTCGGCGACCGCCTTCTCCACAGCGGGCTCGTACCCCTCGCCCGCCAGCTCTTTGACCACCCCGACCTTGAGGCCCTCGACACCACGGAGGAGCGACCGCGCCGGGTCGGGGTATTCGCCTGGATAGGAAGTGGCGTCCAGCGGGTCGTGGCCCCAGATCGCCTGAAGTGACACAGCCGAGTCCTCGACCGTGCGAGTGAATGGGCCGATCTGGTCCAGTGACGAGGCGAATGCGATGAGCCCATATCGGCTGACGGTCCCATAGGTCGGCTTCATCCCGACGACACCGCACAGGGATGCCGGTTGGCGGATCGATCCCCCGGTGTCAGAGCCGAATGCGGCCAGCGAGGTGCCCGCCGCCACTGACGCGGCCGAACCGCCCGACGAGCCTCCTGGGACCCGATCCAAGTCCCATGGGTTGTAGGTCAGCCCGTAGGCAGAGTTCTCGGTGGATGAGCCCATGGCGAACTCGTCCAAGTTGGTCTTGCCCACGATCACTGCACCTCCTGCCCGAAGGCGGGCCACCGCTGTGGCGTCGTATGGAGGCAGGTAACCCGAAAGGATCTGTGAAGCACATGTCGTCTCGACGCCGCGGGTGCACATGTTGTCCTTCAACGCGATGGGTATCCCGTGGAGCGGCCCGAGATCTCGCCCCTCGCCCAGCTCGCTGTCGGCCTGTGCCGCTCTCTCCCGGGCGCGCTCGGTGTCGATGGTCAGAAACGAGTGAAGCTGGGCCTCGGTGCGCGCGGCCGTAGCCAGTGCGTTCTCCAGGAGACCCGAGGATGTGACCTCGCCCGCTCTCAACTGCCGCGCTGCCTCGGTGAGGCTGGTCGCAATCACTCCTGCTCCAGGGCCGGCGGCACCGCGAAATACCCGTCGACCGCCTCCGGCGCCTGAGCCAACACCTCTTCACGGTTCAACGACGACGCGACCACGTCGTCCCGGAATGCATTCACCAGGCCGAGTGGGTGAGTCGGCTCGGCGTCGGGCTCCGCCTCGAGCGACTGGACGCGGGCGGCGTGCTCGAGGATGCCGGCGAGTTGGGCTTTGTACAGATCTAGCTCCTCGGGGCCGAGGGCGAGACGGGCCAGACGCGCCACATGCTCGATATCGATTTCGACAGGCATAGCTGTCGGAGTGTAGAAACCAACCGATACTGTCGTGCCATGGCCGATTCGAGTGAGCTCCGTGGAACCGCAATCGCCCTCGGTCTGATCGCCGTTCTAATGATGGCTGTCGGTCTGGTCCTCATCCTGAGCTCTGATATCGGCACCACGGATGCCACCGGCGGGCTCGCAGTCAGGTCAGGAGCCGTGATCGGTGCGATCGCCCTGGTCCTGCCCACGATCCGCAAGCCAAAGATCTCGACCATCCTCGTGGCGGGTGCTGGGTTGCTCCTCGCCCTCGCCCGGCCGGGTCTGGTGTGGGCGGCGCTGCTCGGTTGGGTGCTGTGGTTCGGCCTGGGCCGTCAACGAAGAACGGGCAAGAGAGAGTCGTAGGCCCACCGGAGATCGGAGATCCGGACCGACTCCCCGGGCTTGTGGGCAAGGGATGGCTCACCGGGCCCGAAGTTGACCGCAGGCACTCCCACAGCCGTCAGCTGGGCTACATCTGTCCAACCCTGTTTGGGAAGCACGGGTGCACCCGAGATCGCCAATATCTTCTGGAACAGCGGATCGGACACGTCGACTGAGCCGGCGGGAGCCAGATCTGTTATCTCCACTCGATCGGCCACAGCACATACTTCGCTCAATCTCTCCAGAGCCTCTGAGGGCTCTCGATCCGGGGCAAATCGATAGTTGACGTTCATCACGAATCGGTCGGGGATGATGTTCTTGGCTACCCCGCCATGTGCCATTGTGATCGACATCACCTCGCGAAACTCCAGGCCGTCGACGACATGCGTGTCTGGCTCCATTTCGGCCATGGCGGTGAGGAATTCCCCCGCCTTGGTCACGGCGTTGTCACCCAGCCACGGCCGGGCGGAGTGCGCGGGCTCACCCTCGAAGATCACGTCGGCGTTGATCGCACCCTGACACCCGGCTTCCATGGCCAGGTCCGTTGGCTCCAGGACGAAACCGGCGCGAGCTCTCGCGACCCAGTCGAGCGTCTCAAGGATGATCCCGAGCTGGTTGCCGGCGAGCGGGCCTTCTTCTCCTGCGTAGAACACCCCGGTCACCCCACCGGCGCCGCCGATCTCCTCGAGAAGGTGGATGATCACGGCCAAACCACCCTTCATGTCGGTCGCCCCCAGCCCATGGACCCGATCTCCGACGACGCGCGCCCCAACGTGGCCCTGCAGAGGGACGGTGTCGAGATGACCCACCAGGAGGACGCTGTCGGCGGCCGGTGATCCCACCACGAGGGAGTCGGCGACCCGATGTTGGGGGAGGCCGGCCAACCGATCCCCGATCTCGTCGCGAAGGCGACGCTCATCCCCCGTGACAGATGGGATATCGATGAGCCAGGTCAGCGTCTCGACCAGGTCGTTCAAAGCTGCACGCCCAGGTCACGCAGCATCTCATTCAGCGATGTCTTCTCGTCGGTGGCCTCGGTGCGAGTGCCGATGATGAGGGCACAAGTCAAGTCATAGGTGCCGCTGGGGAACTGCTTGGGCCTGGTCCCCGGCACGACCACCGACCCGGCGGGGACCCGGCCGCGATACTCGACCGGCTCGGGGCCTGTGACGTCGATGATGGGCGTGGAACGAGTGATGACGGTGTTTGCGCCAAGGACGGCCCTCTCTTCGACGACGGTGCCCTCGACGACGATGGATCGGCTGCCGATGAAGGCCCCGTCCTCGATGATGACAGGGCTCGCGCCGAGAGGCTCGAGGACGCCGCCGATCCCCACACCTCCAGAGAGATGGACGTTGCGGCCGATCTGGGCACAGGATCCGACCGTGGCCCAGGTGTCGACCATGGACCCTCCCCCCACATAGGCGCCGATGTTGACGTAGCCGGGCATGACGATCACGCCTGGCTCACAATGCGCCCCATAGCGCACCGTGCCAGGCGGCACCAGTCTCACACCCTGTTCGGCGAGACCTTTCTTCAGCGGTATCAAATCGTGGTACTCGTAGGGCCCGATCTCGAACGTCTCCATTTGACGCAACCGGAAATAGAGCAGGATCGCCTGTTTGGCCCACTCGTTGACCTGCCAGGCGCCATCGATCTTCTCGGCCACTCTGACCTCGCCCCTGTCCAGGGACCGAATGGCCCACTCGACCGCGTCGGCAGCCGATTCGAGTGGCATGTCACCGCTGTACGCAGCGCTTATGTCTTCCTGATGGGACAAGTTGGAGCTCACCTCTTTGGCGATCGGGTCAAAGCGTAATTGCCCGGGGCCATGGCTACGGTGCGCCATGAATGCCCTATCGCCTCATCTACGTCGGGCTGGGCCTCATCGCCGTTGCCGCGATCGCCTTTGGAGTCGCCTTCGGCCGCGGGGGCGACGAGCTTGTATTCCCCCAACAAATCGAGGCGGTGTCACCAGCCCCGGGAGACCTGGTTCCCAAGCAGGCAAGTGTCGAGGTCGACCTACCCGTCGGATATCGGGCAGAGATCTTCGTCGATGGATGGCAGGTGAGCGACGCGGTCTTTGTCGAAGGGACGGGTGTATACCGATGGTCGCCGTCGCCGTCCAATCCCACCATCACCGAGTGGACGCCGGGAAAGCACACGGTTCGGGTCGTTTGGGACACCATCACCGGCCTCCCCGATCCGGGCGAGTTCGAGTGGGATTTTCGGGTCGGCTGAGCCTCAGCCTCGACGCGGCGTCGGTCGGGCCATTCGGACCTTGAGACTGCGACCGCTCATCGTCGACCCGTTTAGTGCGGCGATGGCCCGATCGGCGGTGCCTCCGGTCATGTCCACGAAACCGAATCCTCGCGATCTGCCTGACTTTCGATCCATGATGACGGTGGCGCCGATGACTTTGCCGTGCCCTGCAAACAGCGACTCGAGGTCATCGGAGGTAGCGCTCCATGGGATGTTTGCCACATAAAGGCTCTGGGACTCGCTGGTTCGCCCGGGATCCGCTTTTGCGTCGAGGTGTTTCGCCTCGCGGTCGGTACGACCCTTTGCGCTCGCCGAGCCGCTGTCTCCGAGCGCATGGCCCGGGCCACCCAACTCATCGAGACGCGGGGCACCGATTGGGGCACTCATATCGAGAGCCGCGCTGCATCCGCCGCACGTCGCGCTGCTGATCGCCTGTGACCAGGCTGACCACCAGACCGCCGGCGCCGGCGCGGGCCGTGCGACCTGACCGATGCAGGTAGTCCTTGTGATCGCCGGGCACATCGAAGTGAATCACCGTGGCGACCTCGTCGACATGGATTCCCCTCGCCGCCACATCGGTGGCAACCAGGGCGGCCGCCCTTCCCGATGAGAAGGCCTTTAGCGAACGGGTTCGTTGGTTCTGCGACAGACCGCCGTGCATGGCTGTTGCCTGGACACCCAACTTGGACAGCTGCCTGGCGACGCGATCGGCTCCGTGGCGGGTGCGAGTGAAGACGATCGAGCGCCCGGAGTGGTTGACGACATCGGCGGTGTGTTGCACCCGATCATGATGCTGGACCAACCAGAAGTGATGCTGGGCTTCAGTGCTGTCCGGCTCGATCGCGTCAGCCTCATGGCGCACCGGGTTGTGTTGGTAGTCCCGGCTGAGGACTGCAATATCGCCATCAAGGGTGGCAGAGAACAGGAGCGTCTGCCTGTCAGCTGACGTTTGATCGAGGATTCTCCGAACTGCCGGCATGAACCCCATGTCAGCCATGCGATCGGCTTCGTCGACGACAACGATGCTCACCTTCGAGAGATCGACCATCCCTTGAGCCATCAGATCCTCGAGACGCCCCGGTGTGGCCACCAGGATGTCGGCACCTTTACGGAGCCCACTGACCTGGGGGCCATAGCCGACGCCGCCATAGACAGAAAGGACGCTCCGGCCCACCGATCTGGCCAGCGGCAGCAGCTCCACCTTGATCTGGTCGGCCAACTCCCTCGTGGGTGCCAGGATCAGGGCACGCGGCCGGCGAGGGTCGGCTCTCTCGACGCGAGAGATGACGGGAAGCCCGAAGGCCAAGGTCTTGCCGGAACCGGTCGGTGCTTTGCCCGACACATCCCGACCGGCCAAGGCATCGGGGATGGTTGCCTTTTGCACCGGGAAGGGCTCGATCACGCCACACGCTGTCAGTGCGCGCGTCAGCGGTTCGGATAGGCCCAATTGGGCGAAGTTGGACATGCGATTTGCTCCTCAGCCCGAAGGCTCGATAGTTGGAATTGCCGATCTCGCTCGACCATGCGCCAACGGCGAATGGCTATGAGATTCGGTCGAAGAGGCAGTCCAACCGGGTGAGAAACTATGCCGTGTCAACATCGGGGAAGCGTTGCGACGCTGGCCTCCACCCAATGCGGCGACGGTCATGTTACCAGGGATCTCCGCCCTACCCACCCCGCCCGACCACTGAGGAGCGCGATGCGGGCTACAATGACATGACGGCGCGCGATATCGCGTGCCCCGCCGCTTCACCTTTTGGATCCGTCCGGTGAAGTTACCGCACGACATGCTGGTTCTCGTCGGCTGAAGGCCGACTCCCGTTGCAGATCACGCGGGGGGTGAGCCCCGACGGTTCAGAGCTTCGGAAGGAGCAGGCAATGTCCAACAATCTCTACGTGGGAAATCTCACGTTCAACACCACCAACGCCGACCTCGAGGCGCTGTTCGCCGCACACGGCGAGGTGACCAAGGCACAGGTCATCACCGATCGCGAGACCGGCAGGTCACGTGGGTTCGGATTCGTGGAGATGGCAACGGCCGAGCAGGCCAAAGCGGCCATCGACTCCCTCAACGGGCACAGCCTGGACGGTCGAAATCTCACCGTCAACATTGCCAAGGAGCGCTCGCGCTGAAACCCCCCACCGGTCGTCCCTACGACGGTGGCCGGCAACGCTGTGTCGGGTGTGGCCACCCTCGCAAGGAGCACCACTCGATAGAGGGCTGCACCGTCCCGCATTGCATTTGCTCGACCTACGAGCTCCCCGTACCGGCTGTCCGCAAGGGGGCAAAGGAAGGCGCCTAAGCAGATCCGAGCTCGGTTGACGACTATCGGCGGTCGAACTCGTCGGACAACAGCTCCATCAACAGCCCATCGTGCCAGGAGCCATCTTGTCTGCGCTCATACTGTCTCATCACACCCACGTTCCTGAATCCAACCTTCGAGTAACAACGAATCGCGGCGACATTGTCGACGGCGGGGTCGATGGTGATTCGGTGATGCCCCAGTTCGTCGAAGAGATGCCGGGCGAGGGTCCTCACTGCTTCGGTGCAGATCCCCTGGCCGTGGAAGTCGGGGTGTAGGTAGATGTCGATACCGGCATGCCGGTAGTCGGGCTCTTCCTCGGAATGGAACTGGATTGCGCCAAGGATTTGCCCCTTTCGGTCCTCGATGACAAAGAACTCGGTCCCGCCCTCGGCAATGTCCCCCCGAATCTCCGAGGAAAGGTCATCGCCCCGCCACCTTTGATGAACCTCGGGCGTCGATCTGATGTGGATGAGACGCTCGACATCGGCCTCGACGGCCGGTCGCAGCGCAATTCGCTCACCGGTCAGAACGGTCACCACCTAACCCTAATTGGGCTGGCTGCCGCCCACTCGTGTCGCTGACCTATGGTTCCGTCACTCGTAGATTGAGCTCAGACAACGATCGAGAGGCGCCACGATGTCGTGGAACGCGTCTGACATCCCCGATCTCTCCGGCAAAGTGGCAGTCGTCACCGGGGCCAATGGCGGTCTCGGGCTGGAGTCGGCCAGAGCGCTGGCCGCCGCCGGCACACACGTCGTGATGGCCGCACGCGACCAGGAGAAGGCGCGAGTGGCACTGGACGACATCCTCTCCTCAAGCCCCAACGGATCGCTGGAAATCGTCGCGCTCGATCTTGGGTCACTCGACTCGGTGAGAAGAGCCGCCTCGGCGATCGCCCAGAAACACCCAGTGGTCGACATCCTGCTGAACAACGCAGGTGTGATGGCCATGCCGGAGCGACGCACCGCAGACGGGTTCGAGATGCAATTGGGAGTCAACCACCTTGGCCATTGGGCGCTCACCGCAAGTCTCCTGCCGGCGCTTCTGGCGGGCAATGCGGCACGAGTGGTCACGGTCACCAGCACCGCTCATCATTTTGGGAGAACCGTCGATCCTGACAATCCCAACCTGGACGGTAATTACGACCCCTGGCGAGCCTATGGCCAATCCAAGCTGGCCAACTACCACTTCGCCCTCGGGCTTCAGCGCCAGTTCGAGAAGGCCCATGTCTCTTCGCAGAGCCTGGTCGCCCATCCCGGGCTCTCACACACGAACCTCCAGGTGCACACCGACGAAGAGGGCGGGGCCGGGCGTTCAGCCGGGTTCTGGAGATGGCTGGCAGCGACCACCGGGATGAGCCCGGCCCGTGGCGCCCTCCCCCAGCTGAGAGCGGCGACCGACCCCAGGGCCCGGGGAGGGGAGATGTACGCACCACGCTTCATCAATTTCGGGGACCCGGTCCGCCGACCCATCCTCCGCCTGATCGGGCTCGACCAGGCAATCTCCAACCTGTGGGCGATTTCGGAGCAGTTGACGGGCCTGTCCATAGACATCGAGGGTGCCCTCCGAGCCGAGTGAGATGGAGATCTTGTGTCGACGACGCTGGCCACCCAACGCTAAATCATCTGATCTCGCGAGTTCGAGGTTGGATTAGCTCAGCAGATCATCTGCGCTGTCGGGGAGTTGCGAGAAATCTCGAAGGAGCCTCTGTTTCTTGTCGTTGGGGGCTTGTATGGTCGAACGTATGTTCGAGAGGGAAATGAAGGGGATCGGTTCAGCGGTCGAGGACCTGTTGGTCGTGGATGTCGAGGGATTGGATGTGGATCGCCTGGCTGGGGAGCTGGTCGAATTGGAACGTCTGTCGGGTCTGGTGGAGGCGGCCCGGCTGCAACGGTTGGCAGTGTTCGAACGCGAAGGTGGCCATCATTCTTTCGGGTTTTCTTCTCCGACCGCCTTCTTGAAGTTCCGGTGTCGCATGGGTGGTGTCCGGGCTCATCGTCTCGTCCATCACGCCCACACCGCCTCAACCACACCGCACGTGTTCTCAGCCTGGACTGACGGGCGGTTGTCTTCTGATCAGGTTTTCCAGTTGTTCCGGACCGCCGACCGGAATCCCGAACAGTTCGGGTCAGCCGAAGACGATCTGGTTGACATCATGGAGGATTTGAGCGTCTCGGACACCAGACGGGCCCTCGAATACTGGTTTCAGTCGGTGGACGGCCCCGGAGCATTGGACGACGAACAGAAACAGTCGCAACGTCGGGGAGTGTCCGTGTCAGAGGGTTTCGATGGGATGGGACGCATCGACGGGGATCTCACCACCCTGGCCCGAGAAACCCTCCACACCGCTTTGGACGCGTTGACGGGACCACCCGGTACCGAAGACACCCGTACCCCCCGTCAACGTCGTCACGACGCCCTCGAAGACCTGGCCCGCTACTACCTCGACCATCAGACCGAAACCACTACCGGTGGGGAGAAACCCCATGTCAACCTGGTCTGTGACCTCAACGCCCTACAAGGCCTGGCAGGAGGGTCACATGAGACCATGACCGGACAAGTGTTAACCGTCACCCAGATCAGAACCTTGGCCTGTGATTCGTCGGTGAGTCGGATCGTGTTGGGCCCGGCCTCGGAGATTGTTGATGTGGGACGGAGAACCCGGGTCATCCCCACGGCCCTACGCCGGGGGATCAGCATCCGAGACCGACAATGCACCTGGCGGGGAGGCTGTGACCGGACCCCACCCTGGTGTGACATCCACCACGACCTGCACTGGGCCGACGGAGGAGAAACCAACCCCGAAAACTGTCGGCTCCTCTGCCGCTACCACCACACCCTCACCCACCAACTCGAAGAAGCCAGCCTGCCACCACCCAGACGATGGCGCAGATGGCGGACACCCGGTCAGACACAATCAGCCTTCAACACAGCCAGCACCCACCAGACCCCCCTCCCCGAACTAGTCCGAAGAGACTGATCATCGATCCGATCGGGCAACCCATCCCGCCCGGACAATTCCCCGAAGAGCCGCATCGGTCGAACCGGCATGGGAGGATTGCCCGAGCTCGACCGGAGATGAGCACCTTGCTATCAGAGTTTCGCCGTAGGTTCTGGCTTCCCCCCAGGGCCCATGGCGACGTGATCGAGGATCGCACCGTCAGCTTCCTCGAGCTGTTCTACGACCTGGTCTATGTCGTCGTGATCGGTCGGGCCGCCCACACACTGGCCGTGGAAGGGACCTGGAAGGCCTTCGGCGAGTTTGCCGTGATCTTTGGGCTCATCTGGTTCGGCTGGCTCAACGGGACCTTGTACTACGAGTTGCATGGTCGTGAGGACGGTCGCACTCGGGTCTTCGTGTTCGCCCAGATGCTCCTGCTGGCCCTACTTGCCGTGTTCACATCGGACGCGGCCGGCTCGTCCGGAACCCAGTTCGCCATCGTCTACGCCATCTACATGGCGCTGTTGATGTGGCTTTGGTACACGGTGCGACGCCAGGACGCAGAGGAGTACTCCACTGCCACCGCCCGCTACCTCACCGGGATGGCCCTGTCCGTCGCGGTGATGTTGGTTGCGGCCGCATTACCGGATGGTGCACGGATCCTCACCTGGGCCCTGTTCATCGTCGGGTGGGTCATAGGAGTCAACCTCATCGGCCGTGATTCCACCGTATCCGGTGTGACGGCGACCGACTCTATGGCAGAGCGCTTTGGCCTTCTCGTCATCATCGTCCTCGGGGAGGTAGTGGTCGGCGTGGTCGCCGGGATATCCGACGCGGAGCCAACGGCACGCTCGATAGCCACGGGTCTCCTCGGATTGATGATCGGTTTCGCCTACTGGTGGACCTATTTCGATTTCGTGGGGCGTCGTTTGCCACGTGGTGATCGGCGAACCCTCAACACCTGGATGGTCACCCACCTTCCGATCACGCTGTCCATCGCTGCTGCCGGGGCGACAATGGTCAGCCTCGTCGACCATGCCGACGCCGGGGCGACACCAACGGTCACCGCCTGGCTGCTCAGTGGATCGGTCGCCGTAGGGCTGATCGGTCTTGTGATGAACATGGGCGCCCTCCAGGACTTCCAACGGTTACCAACGCTGTACCGGCCGGTGAGGACAGCAGTGCTCGTCGCAATCCTGGTCGTCTTGCTCGCCGGCTGGTTGGCGCCGGCTCCCTGGCTGCTCTCACTTCTCCTGGTCCTGATCTTGGCTGTCGTCTGGCTTTTCGCCGTAGACCGTTGGCTGGGTCTCGACGATCCGGAGAAGGCTCTGCCACGAGCGGGCTCAGGCGATTCAGCTCCTGGGGCGCACTGACTTCAATCGTTCCAACGAATCGAGATTGGCGTGGTGATGTCAGGCAGTGGCAACGAGCCGGCCTCCGCTTCCACGGCATCGCGCGTCGATGAGGACAGATGGCTCCAGGTCTCGATCGACACCTTGCCCTGCGAACGCCTCCAAGTCCCCACGATCTCGCCTTCGACGAGTAGGGCGCCGGGCCACACACGAGAGGTCCAAAGGGCATCGCGATGCCCGGCATCTTCGACCAGCAGCCCTCGATCGTCACCGTGGAGGAGGTAATAGGCATCCCCGCTCGGCAGGAGACGGGCGGCAGCCGGCGGGCCTGGGGCAGAAAGGAAGTGTGCCTCGTCGTCGGCAAGGATCCACCGCTCCCCTATTGGAGCCCGCACCGGGGTCAAGACGTCTCCGAGAGCCTCGAAAGCCGCGATGGCGCGGGTGGATTGGATGCCGGCCCACTTTGCGAAAGACTCCGCTGTGCCGGGGCCGAAGACGTGGAGGTAGCGGCGTGCCAGCTCGAGTCGAGCGACGTAGGGGTCGACCTCGGGCGACGGGATGGTCCAGATGAGCGGTCGTCGGGCACCCTCCCATCGGATCAAGACGGTGCCGGTCGGTGCGGCATATCTCAGCTGGTTTGGATTCACCCCCAGGGCCCGGCCCGCCTCGGCATAGGACATTCTTCCGCCATCGAGCAGTTCATGCAGGCGAGCAGCCAGGTCTTCCGCGAGACGCTTCTTGCGGGAATCGTCCGAGAGTCTGCCGAGTGTGAACACCGCGATGTCTTGGCCGGCGACGACATAGGCGCTGAAGCGCGGCCCCCACAGTTGCACGAGGGACGGATCCTCCCAGCCGGCAGGCCCGATCCCCTCGACGCGGGCGTGAATAGACAGCAGGGCGGCCCGGGGCATGCTGTCCTGCAGCCCCGCCCATGCTGCCCGCCTGAGTGAGGCCGGCCCGGGTGGAAGCCGCTCGTCGAGCGCCCCCACCCTGCGTCTATGACCGAGGATCTGCTGCCGCGTCAGGACGAGAAGCGATGTCGTCACGTTCTCACCCGAACACCGAAACACCCTCTTCGAGCAGTTTGCGGAACATCACCCCATCGATGATGGGAATGCCCAGCTCTTCGGCCTTCTTCATCTTGGAAGCCCCGGGAGTGTCCCCGACGATCAGAGCCGTGGTCTTCGAAGACACGGAGCCCGTCGCCTTGCCGCCCCGCTGCTCGATCGCGAGATGGGCCTCCTCCCGGGTGAAGCCTTCGACAGTCCCCGACACCACGAACGACGCGCCGGCTAGCAGGTCGCTTCCATGCTGTTCTTCCATCTCATTGGCCAGACGCACCCCGGCCCGGCCCAGCTTCTCCACAAGCTGGCGGTTGGCGGGATCGGCGGCCCACTCGGCAACCCCGGCCGCGATGATCGGGCCTATTCCCTCGACCTCTGCGACCTCCTCCGAACTCGCCTCCATCAGGGCAGGAAGGCTGGTGAAATGCCTGGCGAGAGTCCGGGCGATGGTTCCTCCGACATGCCTGATTCCCAGCGCTGCCAGGAGCCTGGCCAATGGCCGATCCTTCGCGTCCTCGATGGCCCGCCTCAGGTTCCCTACCGAGATTTCTCCCCACCCTTCCCGCTCCAGGAGCTGGTCGGTGTCAAAGGTGAAGATGTCGGCCGGGTCCTCGATGAGGCCTTCGGAGAGCAACAAGTCGATGGTTTTATAGCCCAGATGCTCGATGTCCATGCCCCCGCGTGATGCGAAATGGAAAAGCCACTCACGGACCCTGGAGGGGCACTCGAACCCACCGGTGCAGCGGGCGACGGCCTCACCCTCCGGTCGGACGATCGGGTTCCCGCAGAATGGGCACTTGGCCGGCATCGACCACACCTTCTCCTTGCCCGTCCGCGCCGAGACCACCGGGCCGACGACCTCGGGGATCACGTCTCCTGCCCGCCGCACGATCACCTGGTCGCCGATCCTCACGTCTTTCAGAGCCACCTGATCGGCGTTGTGCAATGTCGCCAAACCCACCGTGGCGCCACCCACGAAAATCGGTTCGAGCACCGCAAAGGGTGTGGCTGCCCCGGTCCGCCCGATGTTGATCATGATGTCCTCGAGCCGTGTCACCTGCTCTTCGGGAGCGAATTTGTATGCGATGGCCCAGCGCGGGGCTCGTGCCGTGAATCCCATGTCGGCCTGCTCTGACAGCGAGTCGGCCTTGATGACCACGCCATCGGTCTGGTATCCGTTCTCATGGCGCCCCTTCTCGGCCGCAGCCAAGTACTTCTGCACTTCGTCGATCCCCGGGACCTGCCGGCTGGCGGGGTTCGTCCGAAAGCCCAGACCTCTCAGATAGTCCATGGTCTCGGTGTGGGTCTGAAATTCTGGCCCTCCCTCGATGACACCCATCTGGTAGATCCAGATGTCGACATTCCGCGAGGCAGTGATGGCCGGATCCTTCTGTCTGACCGACCCTGCGGCGGCATTGCGCGGATTGGCGAAGAGGCGATCTCCGGCTTCGGCCTGGCGCCGGTTCAGATCCTCGAACGCGTCGTCGGGCATGTAGACCTCGCCTCTCACCTCGAGCAGTGGCGGCGGCTCTCCACCCAACAGACGCAGCGGCACCGACTTGATCGTCCGAAGATTCGGCGTGATGTCCTCACCTGTGACCCCATCCCCACGTGTGGCGCCGCTTTCGAGGACGCCAGCTCGATACACCAACACCACAGCAAGGCCGTCGATCTTCAGCTCGCAGACATATCCCGAGGCGGCATGACCCAACTGGCGCTCGATTCGCTGTTCCCAGGCCTGCACGTCTTCCGGCGAATCGGCGTTGTCCAGCGAGAACAGCGGCCTGAGGTGCCGGACAGGCTGAAAGAGGTCCCCCACGGGGGCTCCCACCCTCTGTGTCGGGCTCTCCGGTGTGATCAGCTCGGGATGGCCCGCCTCGAGTTCCCGGAGCTCTTTCATCAGCGCATCGAATTGGGCGTCAGAGACTACGGGATCGTCGAGCACGTGATAGCGGTAGAGGTGCTCTCGGATCTCCGACCTCAGGTGTTCGATCCGCTCGACGGCCTCAGACATGGTCGGGGACGTTACCGCCGGCACACGACATGAAGCGTCGGAGGGATCGGGCGCGTGCCGAGGTCAGTTGCGACCGGTGAACACATGGGTCACATAGTCGACGACGACAGACGCGCCAGACTCCTCGACCCGGCTGGCCAGGTCGTCGAGCAGGAGCCTCCGGCGGCGCTCCGGCAGCATCATGTGATCGCTGTAGGTGGCGCGGAGCTCGCACAGCTCTGGTGCGGTCAGGGCCGTAGACCACCGATGCGAGAACAGCTCAACGTCTTCGAAACCGGCCCCCGCCATCTCCGAGAGCCAACCTTGGGAGTCACGTCGTCGGATACGCTCGTCCTGTTCGGCCAGGATCTCGGGAGCATGCCGCTCATAAACATCGCGAAACTGGGCATATCGGTCCTGGGGGATGTTCCACATGAGCGCGAGGACGCCACCGGGGCGCAATATGGAGCGGGCTCGCCGATATCCCGTGTCCCGCTCGACCCAGTGCCAGGCTTGCGCGGCGAACACCAGGTCCACAACGGGCTCAGGTGAAAGAAAGTCCTCGAATGAGGAGACAACCACCTCGACGCCAGTGAGACCCTTGCCGCGCAAGATCGCCGCCATCTGAGGCGACGGCTCCAGACAGATCAGCGCCACGCCCCTTTGGGCGAATCCGATGGTTGCCTTTCCCGTTCCTGCCCCGACCTCGACGGCGCTGGCGACGTCGGTCAACGACAGGATGCGATCGATTGCCGCGGTTGGATACCCGGGCCGGGCCGCGTCATAGGCGACAGCGTCAACACCAAAGATGAGACCGCGTTCGCTCGAACTCAAGCAACCGTCTCCATGGCCCGGGAGATGAGCGCTCCACCCATCACCCGGTCCTCCTGATAGAAGGCAACTGTCTGCCCCGGGGCCACCGCTTCTTGAGGCTCGTCGAACAACAGTCGCCCTTCATCGAGCGAGGCTGGAAAGGCCTCCCCATGGGCCCGGTATTGCGCCAGGACCCTTCCCGATGCGGGCGAGCCGGTGGTCCAGGTCAACTTCTCGAGTGCCACCCCGTCGATAGTGAGCTCGTCACGCGTACCGAGGACCACCGTAGAGGTGCCGGGCTCGATGCGAATCACGAATCGCGGCTCGCCCAGGGCCACCCCGAGCCCGCGCCGTTGGCCGATCGTGAATCCCACAATCCCATCGTGTCGCCCCAACTCGTCGCCATTGCTGTCGATCAACGGACCAGGCGAGAAGGCATCCGGCGCCACGTCCCTCATAAAGCCCCGGTAATCCCTCTGGCCCACGAAACATATGTCCATCGACTCGGGCTTCATCGCCGTGCGAAGACCCATCTCAGCAGCAATGACCCTCACCTCCGCTTTGGTCAGCTGGCCCACGGGGAGGCGGGTTCTCGAAAGCTCCCGTTGGGTGAGCATGGAAAGCACATATGACTGGTCCTTGGCCCTATCGGTGCCGCGATACAAGTTCCAGGCCCCGCCAGACAACGAGTTGCGGGCGTGATGACCGGTGACCAAGACCTCGCATCCGAAGTCTTCCAGCCGGTTGAGCAGACGATCGAACTTGACTGTCCGATTGCACTCGATACACGGATTGGGTGTCCGACCTGACACATAGTCGCCGATGAATCGATCCACGACCCCATCCCGGAAGTCGTCGGTGTAGTCGAGGACGTAATAGGGGATGTCGAGTTGGGCTGCAACCCGACGCGCATCCTCGGCATCAGATACCGTGCAGCAACCGGCCGTTGGAGCCTCACCGTTGGGGCCCGACCAGAGCTTCAAGGTGACTCCGATCACTTCGTGGCCCGCCTTTTTCATCAGGGCAGCGGCCACCGAGGAATCGACACCCCCCGACATCGCCACAAGAGCTCTCATCGCAGGCTCCCCACCAGATCTATCACGATTTCCGACGCCTCGATCGCCTCATCGGTGGTGCTGTCCCAGCCAAAGCTGAAGCGAACGCTCTGACGTGCCTCGTCGGGCGTCAATCCCATGGCCTCCAGGACATGCGACACCTCGGAGGCCCCTGATTGACAGGCCGACCCGGCGGACGCGGCCACTCCTGCCTGGTCGAGGCGGAGCAGGAGAGACTCATTGCTCACCCCGGGCACTCGGACGTTGAGATGGTGATGAGAGCGCTGCCTTTCCGGTGTGTTAATCACCAGGCCATCCACGCCCGCGCGCAGCCTCTTCTCGAAGTCGTCACGTATCTGTCCCACCTGGCTGCGGAATCGCTGGCGATCGGAGCGGGCGGCGTTCATCGCCGTGGCGAGACCAACCACTCCCGCCACATCATGAGTCCCCGACCTGCGGCCCAGTTCCTGACCCCCGCCGTGGAGGATCGGCTCGAGTCTCGAGCCCTCCCTCACATAGAGCAGGCCGGCACCCTTCGGCCCGCCGAACTTGTGGGCGGTAATGGTCAAGAGATCGACATCGAGACCGCGCACGTCAATCGGCTCGGAGGAGAAAGCTTGCACGGCATCGGTGTGAATGACCACCTCCGGGTCGTGACGTCTGATCCGTTCCACGAGCCGTCCCAGGTCGTGGACCGCCCCTGTCTCATTGTTCAGGTACATGATCGAGACAACGGCCGTATTGGCGTCGATGGCGTCGAGCAAGGCTTCCTGATCCACGAGACCCGAGCCGTCGACGGCGACGATCACGGTCGGAGAACCGAGCCGCCGAAGAAAATCGACTGTTTCCAGGACGGCCTCGTGCTCAGTTGCCACCGTCACCACGCCGCGGCGCGGCAGCGTGTTGAGCACCGTCCCCTTGATCGCCAGATTGTCCGACTCGGTGCCGCCCGACGTGAACACGATCTCCATGGGCTTGGCACCGATTATCGAGGCGGCCGTCTCCCGCGCCTCCTCGAGGGCGTTCTTGGCGCGTCGTGACACACCATGGATGCCCGAGGAGTTGCCGAACACTTCGTTGGCATAGGGCTCCATGGCCTCCCAGACGCCGGGGCGCATGGGTGTGGTGGCAGCGTGGTCCAGGTAGATCAAGACGACCAATTGTCGCAGCATCGCGCCCTTGAGCCATCCACCTATACGCTGAGTGACGAAAAGGGACCGATGCCCAATGCTCAACCCCAATTCGTACCCGACCCGAAGACACGGGGCGCAGCGGAGGAGCACGAGGGGGGTCGCCACCCCTTGCAAGCAGCCATGATCCAGATAACGATTCGATATGGGGCACCCGCCGAAGCAGTGTGGGCACAACTCGCCGACTTTGCCTCACATTCGGAATGGATGGCCGATGCCGGAACGATCGAGTTCCTCGATCCCGACCTGACGACCGGTCTCGGGACACAGATGCGGGTGCCAACTCGCATCGGCCTCTTGCGGACGACCGACATCATGACCGTCGTCGAGTGGGTAGAGGGGAGGGCGGTGGGTGTCGAGCACGTGGGAGCGGTCTCCGGCGTTGGCAGGTTCGTGGTCGAGTCATCTGGCGACGGGTCGACTCTCACCTGGTCGGAGAGACTTCACTTCCCATGGTGGCTGGGAGGGCCGATCGGAGCATGGATCGCCCAACCGATACTTAGATACATCTGGCGCGGGAACCTGGAGCGCCTCGGGAAGAGACTGGTCAGCGACCCTTGAAGTCCGGCTTCCTCTTCTCGATGAAGGCGGCGACGCCCTCCCGGGCGTCTTCGGTGGAGAAGGATTCCTGGAATGCCTCGCGCTCGATCAACAATCCCTGATCGACGGGCAGGCCGAAGCCCCGATTGAAGGCCCGTTTCGCTGCGGCGATGGCCCGGGTGGGCATTTTGGCCATCTGCCTGGCGTGCTCCATGGTCCGGTCCATCAAGTCATCCGAGGGAAAGACCTCATCGGCCAGACCGATCCGCAGGGCCTCCTCCGCGTCGACGTACCGACCGGTGAGGACCAACTCCTTGGCCCGCTGATACCCGACCAACCTGGCCAAACGCTGGGTTCCCCCTGCGCCGGGGATGAGACCGAGCAGGATCTCGGGCTGACCAACCCGGGCATCGTCGGCCATGAACCGAAAGTCTGCTCCCATCGCCAACTCCAGCCCTCCGCCGAGCGCAAAACCGTGAATGGCGGCGATAGTCGGCTTCTCAAGCGACTCGAAGACGGAGGTGGCTTCCTGCAGGCTCCAGGCCGATCGTTCCTCACCGCCCGCCTCGAAGGTCGCCTGGAATCCCTTGATGTCGGCGCCGGCGGCAAAATGAGGCTGCCCTGATATCACCACCGCCCGGATCTTCGTGTCACGACAGTTCTCGAACGTCACCTTGAGCTCTGAGCCAACTTCCTCTGAAAGCGCGTTCATCGGCGGACGATCGAGCCATACCAGGGCTACCTGTTCTTCGACGGTCAATTCGACGTGGTCCATGGGGCGAGGCTAGACGACATCCGACCAGGCAAACCGGGCTACTGGCCGGTCGTCACGGGCCCGGGACACACCCGAGAGCTGCAACCCGGCGTCGAGGATTCACCTTCCGACGTGGCCGGGATCGATCGCCTCGGCAAGTGGTGAGCGCTTCTTCGACCCATCGTGCCCGACCGCCTGAGTACCCCGACTGGAGCAGTGGGTCGGCCTCGGAGAGAGGCACCCTCGAGCGATGTCATCTCGGCTGGGAACTCGGGGTCGGGAAGCATTGGATCAGGAGGTGACGCCGGGGAGATCTCGCATTCTCGGATGGCTCCTCGCCTCGACCTGACGCAATCGCATCCTGGCGTCAACCACAACCACGCCGCCTCCCGGCTCAAGAACCTTCACCGGGTTGAGATCCATCTCGACGAGCTCCGGCACCGCCGAGATCAGCCCGGAGACCTTGAGCAGAGCTTCCTCCAGGCTCTCCACATCTCCGCGGGGCTCGTTCCGGTAACCCTGGAGCAACTTGAAGCCCTTGATCTCGCGCACCATCTCGTTGGAATCGACATCGGTCAGAGGGTGTATGCGGAAGGCGACGTCCCTGAGGAGCTCCACATAGACCCCACCCAGCCCGAACACCACCAGGGGCCCGAAATTGGGATCGTGGGTCATCCCGATCAACACCTCGTGACCCCCTTCGACGTAATCTTGGATCAGAACGCCCTCGGGATCGGGAACGGCCGACCTGACCTTTCGATAGGCATCGCCTATGGCAGACGAGCCCTCCACACCGAGGATGACTCCCCCGACGTCCGACTTGTGCAGGGCGGATTCGGAGATCACCTTCAGGACCACCGGTCCACCGAGCTCCTCACCGGCCGCAATCGCCTCCTTCCTGGAATGCGCCACTGCCGAGCGGGGAACTC
The DNA here is from genome assembly GCA_963730285.1 of uncultured Actinomycetes bacterium. Lineage (GTDB taxonomy): Bacteria > Actinomycetota > Acidimicrobiia > Spongiisociales > ZC4RG35 > JARDZU01. The sequence continues at coordinate 210,801 of CAVSQY010000002.1, forward strand.
GAAGACCTGCAGTCCGCAGGAATCTGTCGACCATCTCGGGCTCGAGCCATCCACCCTCCGGGCCAACCCTTTCCAAAGCGGCATCGACCAGACCTCGAAGCTCCTCTACCTGGTGATCGGTCAGTCGGGCTTCGATCCCGGGATCGCGAAGACGCCACTTGCCATGACGCACGGCGCGAGCAAGCGCCAGAGCCGCCGACTCCGGGAAGAGATACGTCGGCACCGTTCTCTCACCCTGGGCGCCGGCCAACAAGCGAGCCGCGTCACCCGATTGCATGAAGACCGACAGGAGAGGGACATCATCTTTGTTGGCTGCCTCGGACCGTCTGATGGCGGCAGCCACATCCTGAGCGCCCTCGGGAGAAACGGGCACATAGATGACCATCACCGCATCGACCTCTCCCGACCGGAGAAGAAGGGAAGTGGCGTGCTCGAATTGCTCTGGCCCGCCTGAGGCGATCAGATCGATCGGATTCCGGGTGGATGCCTCGGCAGGCAACTTGGCCGCGATCTCATCCCGAAGTGACTTCGACAGCTCGGGAAGACTCAGCCCATTGGCCTCGAGCGCATCGGCAGCGAGGATGGCTGGGCCGCCGGCGTTGGTGACGATCCCGATCCTCTCACCCTTTGGAATTGGCTGGCTGGCCAGGAGGCTCGCCACCGCAAACAGCTCTTCGATCGTGTCGACCCTGATCACACCGGCCTGACGGAACAGCGCCTGAACGGCGACATCGGACGATGCCAGCGCACCTGTGTGAGACGAGGCGGCCCTGCTCCCGGCCGAGGTTCTTCCCGACTTGACGGCGATGATCGGCTTGCGCCGCCCTATTCGCCTGGCAAGGCGGGAGAACTTCCTGGGGTTGCCGAACGACTCCAGGTAGAGGGTTATCACGTCCGTCTGGGGGTCGTCCTCCCAGGAGAGAATCAGATCGTTTCCGCTGACATCGGCCTTGTTGCCGACCGACACGAATTGCGAGATGCCGATGTTGTTCTTTGTGGCGTAATCGAGGATGGCGATCCCAAGCGCTCCCGACTGACTGGACATCGCCACATTTCCTGGTGGCGGATAGACGGGGCCGAACGTCCCGTTGAGGTTCACCGACGAGACGGTGTTGAGGAGGCCCATGCAATTCGGGCCGACCATCCGCATCCCCGAATCGTGGACGATCTCGAGCAGCTCCGCCTCGAGCCGGGCACCTTCCTCGCCGACCTCGGAAAAACCGGCAGAGATCACGACGATTCCCCGCACCCCCGCAGCGGCACACTGCCGCGCCACATCGATGACGAATCTCTGCGGTACGACGATATAGGCGAGGTCGACCTCATCGGGGATCTCTCCCACCGTGGGATAGGCGCTAACCGAGTTGATCACCTTGGCCTTCGGGTTCACCGGGTACAGGGGGCCGGTGAAGCCAGAGGAAATGATGTTGTGAAAGAGCTTCCCCCCGATCGACTTGGGGTCACTGGAAGCGCCGATCACGGCCACCGACCTCGGGAAGAAGAGAGGAAGCACCGATGCGGCCACCGCCCTCTTCTCTCGCTCCCACTCGGCCTCGAGCACGCCCTCGCTGTCGGCAACGGGAAAATCGACCGTGAACACGCCATCCTCGATGGTCCGGGTGAGCTCATACCCCGAGTTCCTGAAAAGACGCATCATCTGGCGGTTCTCCGGGAGCACATATGCACGAAAACGAGTTACACCGTGAGAGCTGGCGTGGGTGGTGAGAAGCTGAAGGAGCTGGGTGCCGATGCCACGCCCCTGATGGGTGTCCGCCACGGCAAATGCCACCTCGGCCGTGCCCTCGTCCTCGCGGTCGTATCTGGCAACGGCGATCATCTTCCCGTCCAGGATGGTCACCAAGGCCATGCGATCGCCGTAATCGACGTGGGTGAAGAACTCCACCTCCTTCGGTTCCAACGTCTCTTTGATTCGAAAGAACCTGAAGTAGCGAGACTCCGGTCCGAGTGTCTGGAAGAAGTCGACGAGCAGCGGCCCGTCATCGGGCTTGATCGGACGTATCCGCGCTCCTCCGCCGTCCCTCAGCACGACGTCGAGCTCGAATTCGGATGGGTAGTCGCCCAAGTGCACCTCGCTTCGCCAAGAAAGGTAGCGACGATGTCAACCAGCGCGAAGACACCAGGGTCGGCGCCCTACATAGGTCTACAATCCGACTCATGGGGGGAGATCTACCGCACCAAGGGGATTCGGAGACCTAGATCCTCCCTCTCGCATCGTGGGACCCGGGCCCGGTTCCTCTCCCCTCCCCCACCCACCGGCCCGGGTCCCGCGGCCTCTTTGAATATCGGCGCTGTCACGTGATCGGGTGCCGGTGATTTGCTCAAATAATATTGACTCAATATTGTTTGAGTTATGAAGGTCGAAGATCGGGCGCGAGGGCACGCGGCATTGGGGGATCCGCACCGGCTACGGTTGGTCGATGCTCTGGCCTTGGGCGATCTGACCGTTGCCGAGCTATCCGCGGCCTCTGGCATGAAGACCAACCTGCTGGCCCATCATCTCAGTGTGCTGGAGGAGGCAGCGCTGATCGAGCGTCGGGTGTCCGAAGGTGATAGACGGCGTCGATATGTGTCGCTTCGATGGGAGAGCCTCCCGGTCGTGCCACCCCCCGGCCGACGTCCTGGGTCGGTCGTCTTCATTTGCACACGAAATTCGGCTCGTTCGCAATTCGCCTCCGCCGTGTGGAGGATGCGGACGGGTGCCGACGCCGGCAGCGCCGGCAGCCATCCGGCAACTCAGGTCAATCCGATGGCCGTGAAGGTAGCTGCCGAGTTCGGGGTCGACCTCTCAACCTCCATCCCTGCAGGGTACGAGAGCATCGGCTTCACACCCGATCTCGTCGTCAGTGTGTGCGACCGGGCGCGAGAGACAGACTTGCCGTCCGCCCGGTCGAACCTCCACTGGTCAGTCCCTGATCCCGTGCTCATGGGCACGAAACGGGCATTTCGCGACGCCTTTGACGAGATCGGTGATCGAGTCAACCGACTGGCCGGCTCGATCGAGTCGGGATCATGACATCGAGACGCCTCGGTGACCTTTGGGGATGTGGCAGGGACGATCGGATCCCTGCTTCTCAGGCCGGCGCATACGTCGCAGCACAGTTGGCGGCCGGACGAACCAAACAGACGACTGCAAACACGTTGGAGGGCGCGACATGGCAGTGAGTCTCACCACTGCTGAGAAACTTCAGATTCGGCAGGCGGCCGAACGGCTTCGACGACAGTTCGAGGGGCAGTTGAACGTCGAGACGATCGAGCGGTTCATCACCGGCTCGCTCGATGTTCTGGTGGCCCGAGCGAACACCGCCACCTGGATCCCGCTGCTCACAGAGCGCTTCGCCCGCGACCGGTTGCGTGCTGTGGTGCGGCTCGAGGCAGCGTCGTCGACATTGAAGCCGAGCGTCCTCTTTCTCTGCGTCCACAACGCCGGGCGATCACAGATGGCCGCCGGATGGATGCATCATCTCGCCGGCGACTCGGTCGACGTCTTCTCCGGGGGCTCCGAGCCGGCCGACCAGGTCAACACGGCCGCGGTTGCCGCGATGGCGGAGAAAGGGATCGATATCAGCACCGAGATCCCTCAACCGTGGGCGGATGAGATCGTCCGAGCTGCGGACGTAGTGGTGACCATGGGTTGTGGCGACGCATGCCCTTTCTTCCCCGGCAAGCGATATGTCGACTGGGAGTTGGAAGATCCGGCCGGGAAGACCGTCGAGGAAGTGAGACCGATTCGGGACGATCTAGAACAACGGGTCCGCGGCCTCCTTGCTGAGCTCGACATCCCGGCACGGATCTGAGGAAACTCTATCCCCGCTGCCTCCAGTGCCCGGGGTGGGATTCGAACCCACACGAGCCGATTCGGCTCAAGGGGGTTTAAGCCCCTCGCGTCTGCATTCCGCCACCCGGGCTCGGGCAGTTGTCAGGGTAAAGCGAGCAGTCTCTGAGCGGCGCCATCGAGTGTGTCTCTCTCCGAAACCACCACCATGCCCATGTCCAGGCGATCCATAACCGCCTCGGCGACGAGTGCGCCGGCCAGGATGACAGGCGCACGCTTTGGGTCGAGAGAGGGAATGGCGGCAATCTCCTCCAACGTCTTCTCGGCGAACGACATCACCAAATGGCTGACGGCCTCCTTGGACAGTTGGCTCCCATGCACAGCCTCCCGGGAATAGCGCGGAAGACCGAGGGCGACGCCGGCAAGGCTGGTCCATGTTCCGGCCACGCCTATGACCGAGGTGGCCGCATATCCGACCTGCTGGAACATCGAGCGAACCAGGGACCTGGCCTTCTCCAAATCCTGGCTAGAGGCCGGAAGACTGGCGATAGCCCGTTCGGTGAGCCGCACCGAGCCAATGTCGATGGATACTCCACCGTCCTCGGTCACGAACTCAGTGCTTCCCCCTCCGATGTCGGACACCACGACAGGAGGCTCGAGAGAGAGGTCACGAGTGGCTCCTTCGAAGGCCAGGCGTGCTTCCTCGTCGCCTGAGATCAGGGTGGGTCGGACACCAATACGAGCTTGCACCTCGGAGAAGAACTCCTCCCTATTGGCCGCATCGCGAGAGGCCGAGGTTGCGATTGCCTCCCGAACCCCCACATGTTCCGCGTCCATCAGCTCACCAAAGCGGGCGAGGACGGCAAGGGTATCCCTCATCGCATCGGGAGACAGCACACCGGTGGCATCCACCCCGCGACCCAACCCGGTGACCTCCACCCATCGCCCGATCTCCCCACCACCGCCGGTTATCAATAGCCGCATCGAATTCGTGCCGATGTCGACTACCCCGACGTTCATGGCTTGTTGACCCACTCCGGGTTCATCTCGCCATCTCGAACGCAAGGCTGCAAGCAATCGAGCGGCTCGATCCATGCCTGGACCAGCTCACCCACCGGGTTGTCGCCGCCGGCCCTCGTGTGGGCGTAATGCGCATGGAGGCACTTGACGCCCACAGTCGACCCACCGACTCCGCCGGTCGGGACCGGGCCGGCGCCGTCCGGGACCAGGCTGTCCCGCTCGTTGCCATAGGACCGGTGCGCCGCTTCGAGTCTCTCAGAGAAATCTGGGTCCGCCCGAGCCTTTTGCTCCATCCTTCGCACTCCCCCCGCACCCTCCAGACGACCGATCCGGCCGGCGGCGAGGGGGCAGGTGAGCCAAAACAGCGTCGGGAACGGTGTTCCGTCGTCGAGGAGGGGCGGGACTCGCACCACCACGGGAAGCCCAAGATGGCAACGAGACACGGGGGTGGAGTCCGAACGCGTAGGCCTCCCAATCTGAACTTCGATGACCTCCCGGTCATCCATTTCCGTCACCGGCCGGATTCCAGATCCCGCCCGGTGACGAAATTCCACACACGGTCGACCCAGGTCTCCTGTGGCGCCACCGGGGCCGGGTCGGCGGGCTTGATCTGCTGATCGGCACCGGGTGGCTCCAGAACGACATATGCGATCTCACCCGGCCGCACATACCCCAGCTTGTCCCTGGCGAGCTTCTCGATCTCCTCATCGGTATTGAGGGCGTCGACATCCGATTGGAGCCTGGAATTCTCCGACTCGAGGTCGCTGAGACGCTGCTCGGCGCTCGACACCTGACGATGCGAGTCGAGTATCTGCCGATACGGGACGACCTGTGTCAAGAACGCCGCTCCGACCAAGATGAACAAGAGGGTGATCACGGCGATCCCCGGGCGTCGGATCAGTGTCACCGCGATCTCCGGAAGGTTTCCCAGCCGCCGAAGCGGGCACTGTCACCAAGGGATTCTTCGATCCGAAGGAGCTCGTTGTACTTGGCGGTCCTCTCGCCACGGGCCGGGGCACCCGACTTGATCTGACCTACGTTGGTCCCGACCGCCAGATGCGAGATGAAAGTGTCGTCGGTCTCCCCGGAGCGATGACTGACCATCATCCCGAAGGATGCCTCTCGCGCGGTTGCCATCGTGTGAAGTGTCTCTGAGACGGTTCCGATCTGATTGACCTTGATGAGAATGGCGTTGGCAGCTGCCTCGGAGATGCCGCGCCGGAGGATCTCCTCGTTGGTGACGAACACATCGTCTCCGACCAGTTGGACCCGTCGTCCAAGACGGGCCGTCAGAGCTTTCCAACCCTCCCAGTCCTCCTCGGACATCCCGTCTTCGATCGACACCAGGGGGTACCGCTCCACCAGGTCCGCCAGATAGTCGACCATCTCCAGCGACGTGAGCTCCTTGCCCTCGAGGTGGTAGAGGCCCTCCCGGTGGATCTCGCTTGCAGCGAGGTCGAGGGCCAGGCCGATCTCGTCGCCCAGCCGGTATCCGGCGACATCGATCGCCTCGACCAAGAGCTCCAAGGCAGACTCATTCGTGGGCAGATCGGGGGCAAAGCCGCCCTCGTCGCCGACATTCGTCCCCAAGCCACGGCCACCGATCACCTTCTTCAAAGAGTGGTAGACCTCCACCCCGGCACGCAGTGCATCGCTGTAGGTGCCAAAGCCGGCCGGAACGAGCATGAACTCCTGGATGTCCACCGAATTGGCTGCATGAGCCCCACCGTTGAGGACATTGAGACAGGGCACCGGCAAGACACGTGCGGAAGGCCCACCGAGATAGCGGTAAAGCGGAAGGCTCACTGAGGCGGCCGCCGCCCTGGCAACGGCCATCGAAACCGCGAGGATGGCGTTGGCCCCCAGGGAGGCTTTGTTGGGAGTCGCATCGAGGTCGCACATCAGCTGATCGATGTGCTCCTGTCTCGTCACATCCATCCCAACTACCACGGGCCCAAGCTTCTCGGTGACATTGGAGACGGCGTCTTTGACGCCCTTGCCGTTCCATTTGTCGCCACCGTCACGCAGCTCTACGGCCTCGAGGGCACCAGTGGAGGCCCCCGAAGGGACAATCGCTCGCCCCACCGCCCCGGTCCGGGTGCGCACCTCTGCCTCGATGGTCGGATTTCCACGGGAGTCCAGCACCTGGCGGGCGACGACGCTCTCGATCGCGGACTGATTCATTTCAGGAGATTTCCCCGGTCGGCTGACACGCCAAACTACCAGCGACACTCGATTCTGCCGACGACCCTGTCCGCACGACTCAGCTCACTCCTTGGCGCGTTCCCAGCGTTCGTTGAGCTCGTCGAGCTCGAGGCCATCGAGCGGCCCCTCCGCCTCCATCGTCCGGAAGCGTGCCTCGAATCGGCCGATGGCTCCCCGCAATGCCAACTCCGGGTCGAGGAGGAGATGGCGCGACAGGTTCACCACAGAGAAGAGGACGTCGCCCAACTCGGACTCGGAGCGATCGGAGTCCTCCAACGCCTCCTCCAACTCGTCGAGCTCTTCCCGGATCTTGGGAAGGACCTCGATTGCCTCTCGCCAGTCGAAACCGAGCTTGGCCGCCCGATTCTGGATCTTCGACGCACGATGCATCGAAGGCATTCCGGCGGGCACACCGTCCAGCGCCGACGGAGCGGCGTGACCGCCGCGCTCGCCCTCCTTGATGCGATCCCAATTTCGCTTCACCTCCGCCGCCGTGCCCACTTCCACGTCCCCAAAGACATGGGGATGTCTCCGCACCAATTTCTGGCGTAGAACCTCGGCGGCGTCATTGATGTCGAATGCTCCCGCCTGTTTGGCGATCGTCGCGTGGAACAACACCTGCAGCAACACGTCACCAAGCTCGTCCTCGACTCCGGCATAAGCGGCCCAATCGCCCTCGCCATCTCCCAGGTCGGTGATGGCCTCGATCAACTCATAGGACTCCTCGACCAGGTATTTGACCAGAGTTCGATGCGTCTGCTCCCTGTCCCAAGGGCACTCCTCGCGCAAGATCGCCATCGTCCGGACTGCCCCGATGAGCCCACCGGGATCACTGTCGACGAAGATCGAGGTCCGATATCCCGCCAGGGAGACGTCCACGTCGTCGACCGTCACATCGAGCCTGAGCTCGTCCTCGGCCCCCATGCCTGAGAGCACGGTGACCACCGCCTCCTCGGGCAATGCCCTTCCCAGCTGGGCGGTCACGTCCGCCAGGACCTCGGGTCGGTCGAGGTGACCGACGATCGTGGGCTTGTCCAAGACCAGCGGGTAGGGCAGATCGTGCCCGTTGAGAATCTGCAGGCCACGCTCAAAGGGGTCGTATCCGACATCGGCCAGGATTGCATCGATGAACGATTCCGCCGGGATCAACTGAACATCGGAGGCTTCGGCCAGCAACCGCCGGACCGCAAATTCACCCACCATCGGGCTGCCTGGCACCGCATAGACCACATGGTCGTGCCTCCCTGCGTCGATCACACGATTGGCGACCGCGGCATAGACCTCCTCGAAGGTGTCCCTGCTCTGATAGAGATCGTCGCACGTGATGACTTCTCGCATCGATGCCAGTTGCTCGGCGGCCGGATGATGAAGTGTCCGAACGATCACCACCGTCTGGGGATCGAGCAGGAAGTCCTGAACCATCTTTGGGATCCGGTGGAAGTCACCGGGGCCGAGACCGGTGACGGTGATCACCCGGTTGGAGGATTTACCTGGGGTGGGTTCGCCTGCCAGGTCCCGTACTGTTCATCGACGGTGACGTCGGCTGCCTCCACCTTGGCCACGAACCAGTCGTTCGTTGCCGAGGTAATCGCTTCCTCGGTGAGGGCAGCGACGATGTCCTCGTCAGAGGGGAGCTGCGTCGGGTCGGCATCGGTCCTGTCGGTGACGATCATGATGTGGAACCCGTACTGGGACTCCACCGGGCCGGTCACCTTGCCGATCTCGGCCGTCATGGCTGCATCGGCGAATTCGGGCACGAATCGTGAGGGCGGGCTGCACTCGAGGACACCTCCGTCGGCTCCACTGCCGGTGTCGAGTGAGAGCTCAGCGGCGAGGTCACCGAAGACCTCACCGGAATCGAGCCGATCGAGGACTGCATTGGCCTCCTCCTCGGTAGCCACCAGGATGTGCGATACACACACTTCCGCCAGGCCCTGGGCCGCCAGATCGCGCCGGGCATCGATCTCCTCCTGCGTGGGGTCGGCCACGTCAGGAGCCAGCTTCTCCCGGACCTGAGCGTCGAGAAGCTGCTGATGGGCGACACTCTGCAGAAACTCCTCAGTCACCATGTTGCCCGACAGGAAGTCCTCGCGACTCTGGCCCTCCGAGGCGTTCTCGCTGAAGATCCGGTCGGCCTCGGCCTGGATCTCCTCGTCGGAGATCGAAATCTCGAATTCCTCCTGGGCCGCGGCGATCACGACCTCCCACTGGATCTCGAATCCCAGGAATTGGGCAAACGTGTCCTTGGCGATAGTGGAATCGGTCCCCGGGTCGATCAGGGCCTCAACATCGCCGACGGTGATGTCGGTCCCGTTGACGGTTGCAGCGGTGGCTCCGGAGCTGCCACCGCAGGCAGAGAGCACCAGCGCGACCAGCATCGAGATTGAGACGAGTTTCTTCAAGACAAATCCTTGTTGGGGGAAAAAGACCGGGGAGATGGTAGAGACCTCCAGCGACAAGCTATAAGCATCAGGTCACCACATGGCGCGGAGGAATTCAATCAAGCCTCCGACCAAGTCACGCGGCGCCGGGATGAAGATCACGCCTTCGCCGGCGTGCAGCACCGAACGGGGCTGCAGGCGCTTGAGCCTCACCTCCTGGGACGGCTTCAGATCGACCGGCCCCATGCGTATCTCATTGCGAAGTTGGACCAGCTCCTCGAGCCCAACGCGGATGGCCTCGGAACGCAGCCTCGCCAACGAGAGGAGGTTCTCCGCCTCGGGCGGGAGTGGCCCGAATCGATCGACCCATTCATTGGCCACGTCGTCCACCTCCTCGTTGGTAGTGGTCGTCGCCAGTCGTCGGTATGCCTCCAGCCGCAGCTCCTGCTCCTGCACGTAGGGCTCGGGAAGGTGGGCATCGACCGGGAGGTCGATCCGAATCTCCTTGGTCTCTTCGCTGGGTGGCTGGCGACCCTCCAGCTCGGAGACCGCCTCTGCCACCAGCTCTGCGTAGAGATCGAACCCCACCGCGGCAATGTGCCCGCTCTGGACCTCTCCCAAGATCGAACCGGCTCCCCTGATCTCCAGATCACGAAGGGCGAGCTGAAATCCCGACCCGAGGTCCGTCGCCTCGCCGATCGCCTCCAGCCGGCGATGAGCATCCTCTGTCAGGGACTGATCGCTGGGATGGAAGAGATACGCATAGGCCCGCTGGTCAGACCTACCCACTCGACCCCGGAGTTGATAGAGCTGGGCAAGTCCAAGCAGGTCGGCCCTCTCGACTATCAATGTGTTCACCTGGGGGAGATCGAGACCCGACTCGATGATGGTGGTGGCGACCATCACGTCGTACTCACGATTCCAAAAGTCGATCATCACCTGTTCCAGCTGTCCTTCGGACATCTGGCCGTGGGCCACCACGTACCGGGCATCCGGGACGAGCTCCTGTAGCCGGGCCACCGCTCGATCGATGGATCGGACCCGGTTGTGCACATAGAAGACCTGGCCATCGCGCAGCAACTCACGGCGTATGGCCGCAGAGACCGCCTGCTCGTCGTAGGGACCGACATAGGTGAGGATCGGGTGTCGGTCCTCCGGCGCCGTCCTGATGTGGGACACCTCGCGAATTCCCGTCAACGCCATCTCGAGGGTTCTCGGGATCGGGGTCGCGGTGAGGGTCAGAACATCCACGCCCACCTTGAGTCTTTTGATGGCATCCTTGGCCGACACACCGAACCGCTGCTCCTCATCGATGACCAGAAGTCCCAGTGATTTGAAATGGACGTCGTCGGAGAGAAGGCGGTGTGTCCCTATCACGACATCCACCTCGCCGGTTGCCAGACCTGCCACTATTCCTCGCTGCTGTTTCGGCGTCAGGAACCTGGACAAGGCCTCGACTCGCACCGGGTATGGCGCGAACCGCAAGCCGAAGGTCTGGTGGTGCTGCTGGGCCAACAGTGTGGTCGGGGCCAGGATCGCGACCTGCTTGCCGGCCTGCACCGCCTTGAACGCAGCACGTATGGCCACTTCGGTCTTGCCAAAGCCAACATCTCCGAAGATGAGCCGATCCATGGGCTGATCGGACTCCATGTCGGACTTCACATCGACGATGGACTGCATTTGGTCCTGGGTCTCCTCGAAAGGGAACGACGCCTCCATCTCGCGCTGCCAGGGAGTGTCCGGGTCGAAGGCGTGGCCGGTCGCCGCCACCCTTTGCCTGTGAAGCGCCACCACCTGCTCGGCGACGGCTGCGACCGCTTTTCGCACCCGGGACTTCTGATCGTTCCAGTCCTTGCCCCCCATTCTCGACACCCTTGGCACCTCGCCACCCGTGTATCGGCGCACGGCCGCCAATTGATCGACCGGGACGTAGAGCCGATCTTCCCCGGCGTAGCCAATGACCAGGTAGTCCCGCTCTATCCCGGCCATCGTGCGCGAGACGAGACCCTCGAAACGGCCGATCCCATGTTGGTGATGGACGACATAGTCACCGTCGGTGAGGTCCCGGTATTGCTGTGGGCCGACCCGACCCGTACGACCCGGGCGCCGGTGGGCACGGCGACGCCCGGCGATCTCCTGCTCGCCAACGACGGCAACACCGATGGCCGGCGCCACGAAGCCCCGGTGGATGCCCACGGGAACGACTGCCGACCTCGAAGTCGACAATGTGGCAAGCCGATCGAGAGCCAGGCCCTCTTCTGCCAGGGCGCGGGCGACTCTGTCGGCGGCTCCCTCGCCGTCCATGGCCACAACGGTGTCGACACCGCTCGACACCAGGCGGCTGAGACCGGCGGCGACCGAGCCGGGCACCCCGGGCACCACGTCGAGGGCCCTTATCTCCAGAACGGAGTCCGAGGGACCGGTGGGAGACGACGGGACTCTCAAATAGTGCCGAGGCTCCAGACTCGTCTCCAAGTCGAGAAACAAAGCAGGGTGCTCCCCGGCGTCGGGGGCGGCTTCGCCCCACGTCGGAGCCAGTGCGGCGGCCAGTTCGCTCTCCTCTTTGACCAGGTCCCTCGCCCGATCCATCGCCCGCCCCGGTTCAACGAGCACGAGCTTGGCGTCTGGTGGCAGAACATCGATCAAAGAGACAGGGTCGGCGAACCATGGCAGCCACGATTCGACACCAGGGAAGATCTGGCCCTCGGCGACGCGATCCCAGGTCGATGCCGCCCAAGCCTCACTGCGCAGGAGCTCTTGCGCCCTGGCCTCGATCTCCGGCCCCGGTCTGACCTCACGCGCCGGATACGCGACCAAGCCCGACAACGGCCCCTCGGAACGTTGCGACCCGACCGAAAAGGCCCGGATCTCCTCCGCTTGGTCCCCCCAGAAATCGAGGCGAACCGGCTGGTCGAGCTGGGCGGGATAGACATCCAGTATCCCGCCACGAACCGCGAACTCTCCCCGGGACTCGACACGATCGGTCCTCGTGTATCCGAGGTCCGACAGGGCACGGCTCAGGTCGCTCATCGGTATCTCGTCGCCCTGTCCCAGTGTCAAAGGCCGGTATGACGAGGGGCTGAGACGCTGGATGGCACTGCGGACGCTGGCGACAACCAACGCAGGGGAGTCGCGTTCGAGGCCGTGCCGAGCTTGTGCCCTGTGCGCCATCGTCGCGATGTTGGGTGAAACATGCTCGAACGGAAGTGTCTCCCAGGCCGGGGCGAGCAGGACTCGATCCACGAAAAGCCTGAGGTCGTCGGTCAGCTCTTCGGCGTCCCGCTCCCCCGGGACCACCACCAGCATGGTGGAGCCGACCTGGTCGAAAAGCCCGGCCAGAGCGAAGGCACGGCCGTTTGGGGTTACCGCCCAGGTGCCGTCGAATGGTGGGAGGGGGGCGGAGCGCCAATGGGCGAGGAGGGCAGAGAGAGGTGCAACCATCGGAGGGGACGATGGTACCCAGGGCCTCAGGTGAGCAGACCGGCGGTTTGGAACCATTCGATGGTGCGGCGGATCGTGTCTTCGACCGGCGTGTAGGCCAGGCCCAGATCCCTGGACGCCTTGGTCCCGTCGTAGACGTGGCCGGCACGCAGAACCCGAACCATCTCGCGACAAAACCTGGGGCGTCTCCCCACGATACGGGCCGCCGCTTCGGCCACACCCGCCAGGGTCGCCACAAGTCCTCCCGGCAGGTACCGGACCTGCAATTCTCGACCCACCAAGTCGTCAAGGAGGCGCACGCCTTCCGAGATGGTGAAGTTGGCCCCGCACAGCACATATCGCTCCCCTGGTGACCCGTGCCGGGCCGCGGCCAGATGTCCGCGAGCGGTGTCATCGATGTCGACGATCGCGACACTGGTCTCGACCAGGAAGGGCAGACGCCCATTGAGCACGTCGAGGAAGAGCTTGCCAGTCCCTGTAGCCCGTCCCGGCCCCTGCACCGAGGCCGGGTTGACCATCACGATCTCCAGATCGCCGGCACGCTCCACGAGCAAATTCTCAGCGAGATGCTTCGAGCGCTCATAGCGCGATTGATAGGACCCGCGGTGGGGGCTGTCCTCCCTGCCGACCGATCCTTTTTCCTCTCCAATCGTGGCCGCCGAGGACGTGTGGATGAGACGCTGCGCACCGGCGCGCCGAGCCTCGTCCTGAACGATGAGAGCTCCCTCGATGTTCACTCGATCCATGAGACCGGGATCGAGCGAGCACATCTCGTTGATACCCGCAACGTGGAACACCCACTCGCTGCCCTTCACCAGTGCCGCAATCGACTCGCGGTCGAGAACGTCGCCGCGCATCGGTCGCGCTCCGAGATCCAGGAGCTTCGCTGCGGACTCGCCAGAACGGGCGAGAGCGGTGACTTCGTGCCCGGCTGCGACTAGATGCCGCATCAGGGCGGTGCCGACTACACCGGATCCGCCGGTGACGGCAGTGATCACGTCTTGGCGTGATCAGGCTTGGAACGAACCGTCTGCAAGAAAGCGGACATGTATCCCCAAGCGGACCCAACGGTGGCCACCACTGCGAACAGCATCACCCACTGGTCCAGATACCAAAAGCCCCACCGATTGGGGAGCCGGAGAAAGGCAAGGAATATGGCGAGGAATTGGGTCCCGAACTTGATCTTTCCCCAGGTCGACGGGGCGATCAGGCCACCCTGGGCGGCCACGACCCCGCGCAGGGCCATGACGGCGAACTCGCGGAAGATGATGATCGAGGCGGGCCAGATCGACACGTGATCGATCGAGACCAGGGCCAGGAGAGTCCCCGTGATGAGAATCTTGTCGGCAGTCGTGTCCAAGAAGGCACCGAGGAGGGTCCCCCCGCTGGTCCGCCTGGCGACATACCCGTCGAGGAAGTCTGTGAAGGCCGCGATGGCGAATATCACCGCGGCGATGACAAGGGCATTGTCGATTCGGTCCGAGCGCGTGAACGCCATGATCACCGGCACTAGGAGAATCCTGGTCAGCGCCAGGATGTCAGGTGTTGAAATGCGCCACTCCTCGACTCAGCTCCTCGATCTTATCCGGGCAGGCGTTGACCAGCGATCAGGCCCAGCCAAGAGAACGGCTCAACGCCTCGTCCCAACGCGCCCGGAGCCGGCCGCGCTCCTCTGCCGACATGTTCGGCTCCCACCGGCTCTGCTCTGACCAGAGCTCTCGGACCTGCCCCAGGTCCGACCAAAATCCGACCGCGAGACCAGCGCCGTACGCAGCCCCCAGGGCAGTGGTTTCGGGCACACCAGGACGGATCACGTCCACACCGAGCAAGTCCGCTTGAAACTGCATCAATAGTGAGTTGGCGGTCATCCCGCCATCGACCCTGAGCTCGCTGAGCTCGACACCGGAATCCGCCACCATGGCGTCGAGCACATCGCTCGTCTGGAAGGCTGTCGCTTCGAGGGCCGCCCTGGCGATGTGACCGCGATTGGTGAAACCCGTCAGGCCGACGATGACCCCACGGGCGTCGGGCCGCCAGTGAGGTGCGAAGAGTCCTGAGAAGGCGGGCACGAAGTAAACGTCGCCGTTGTCCTCGACGCTTCGCGCCAACGTCTCGATCTCCTGTGCGTCGTCGAACATGCCCATTCTGTCCCGAAGCCACTGGACCAAGGAGCCTGTCACCGCCACGGAGCCCTCGAGGGCATAGATGGTCGGCTCCGTGCCCCTTCGGTAGGCGACCGTGGTCAGCAGGCCGGCCTTGGACGCGACCGGGACTTCACCCGTGTTCAGCAACAAGAAATTGCCGGTCCCATAGGTGTTTTTCGCCTCGCCTGGAGCGAAACAGACCTGACCGAACAACGCGGACTGCTGATCGCCGAAGATCGCAGCGAGCGGAACACCCTCCAAGGGCCCGCTGCACACCCCGATCTCATCGATCGAGGAGACGATCTCTGGGAGCATTGCCACCGGGATGCCGAGGGCGATGGCGAGGTCGGCGTCCCATGATGTGGTCACCAGGTCCATCAGCATGGTGCGTGAGGCATTGGTGACGTCTGTCACATGTCTTCCTCTGCCGGGCCCTCCTGTCATTTTCCAGGCGAGCCACGAGTCGATGGTCCCGAAGGCCAGCTCTCCCCGCTCAGCTCGTTCTCCCAACCCATGCTCGTCGAGGAGCCATCGGGCCTTGGGCCCGGCGAAGTAGGTCGCCAGAGGCAGACCGGTCTTCGGCCGAAACCGATCCGGTCCCACATCTTCCCCAAGCTGGTCACACAGGTCCGCCGTGCGGGTGTCCTGCCACACGATCGCGTTGGCGACGGGCCGCCCCGATGCCCGCTCCCAGATGACGACCGTCTCTCTCTGGTTGGTGATGCCAACCGCAGTCAGGTCATGACTGCTCATGCCGGCCTTTTCGAGGGCGCCCTCGATCACCGTCACCGAATTCGACCAGATCTCCTCGGGGTCGTGCTCCACCCACCCCGATCGGGGAAATATCTGACGATGCTCTTGCTGATCCATGGCGATGACCGCACCATCGTGATCGACGATCATGAACCGCGTCGATGTTGTCCCCTGGTCGAGGGAACCAACGAATTCGCCCATGTCGGAGACGTTACCGGGACGGCCCCGGCGAGTATCAGCCCTTGCCGCGGAGCGCGGCCATCTCCTGTGCCGAGGCCCGGTCGGTGAGCCAGCGCTCGATCACGTCTGCCGCGTCCTCGACCAGCAAGTCCACTTCCTCCCGCTCCGCCTTGGAGAAGCGCCTCAGCACGAAGTCTGCGGGGTCCATCGACCCTGGTGGTCGTCCCACCCCCACTTTGAGCCGCGTGAACTCGCCCGATCCCAACGACTTCTCGACCGAGCGAATCCCGTTGTGGCCGCCGTTGCCACCACCTTCCTGGATACGCAACCGGCCGAAGGGGAGATCGATGTCGTCATGGACGATGAGAAGATCCTCCGAGGCCAATGAGTAGTAGTCGAGGATGCGGCGCACAGGTCCACCCGACTCGTTCATCAGGCTGAGCGGCGCCGCCAGGATGGTCCGTTCCGGTCCGGCCCCCAGGACCGCGAGCATGCCGGCAATCCGTGTTGGGCCGCGAGCCCAACTCTCCCCTCGGCTCTCGGCCACCCGTTCTACGACCTCGAAGCCGACGTTGTGCCTGGTGCCCTCGTAGTCGGAGCCCGGATTGCGGAGCCCGACTACGAGCCTCATCGGCTTACTCGGCCGATTCGGCCTCAGGCTTGTCTTCCGAAGCGCCCTCAGCTTCCTCATCAGACTCCTCGCCCTCGCCGATCTCTTCGCCCTCGAGACCCTCGAGACCCTCGACTTCTTCGGGCTCTTCGACGATTTCGGCAGCCGGTGTGGTGACGCTCATGACCACACCCTCCGGGTCTTCGACGTATTCGACTCCCTCGATTCTCGGAAGATCGGCGATGCGCAGCGAACCGCCCACCTCGACGTCGGACACGTCCAACTCCACCCCTGACGGAATGGTGTTGGCAAGCGTCTCGACAAGGACGTGGGTGCGACGAGGCGAGAAGACCCCGCCTTCCCTCACGCCGACGGGAGAGCCGACGAAATGGATGGCCACCTCGGCCTGGATGGTCTCGTCGAGGGATACCGTCACGAAGTCCACGTGCCGGTACTCGCTGCGAAATGGATGTCGCTCGATGACGCGGGCCATGGTGAGCAGCGTGTCCCCGCCTTCGATCTCGAGGTTGATCAATGCGTTCGACCCGGCTTCGGTGTGGAGAGCCACCTGAAGGTCATGGGCGTCGATCGCCACGTTGATGGGCTCCATCGACTTCCCGTAGACGATGCCAGGCACGCGGCCGGTCCGGCGAAGACGCCGCGACTCTCTCGAGCCGGTCTCCCGACCCGACTCGGCGCGCAGTGTCACTTCAGACATTCAAAGACTCCTTGAAGGGGTGTGGTGGACATCCAATTATGGTCCGGGTCGCGTTGTTCTGCCAGATCAGAGACCTTGGATCCATGTCGCAGACGCCTCGCTGAGCCGAGCGACCATCCTTTGGGAATCCCAACCTCCGCCCCGGAAGGAGTGAGTGGCCCCCTCGAGCACCTCAACTGTGGCGTTGGGAAGCGGCCGCAGGTAGCGGTCGAACAACTCCATCCTGCTCAATGCATCCTTCGTTCCCTGGAAGAAGAGCAAGGGAACTTCGACCTGCGGAAAGTGGTCGATGCGAAGGCGATCCTCCCGACCGGCAGGGTGCAACGGATAGGCGTAGAGGATGACACCAGCAGCGGGATAGCCTTCGGCGACCAAGTGGGTAGCGATCCGGCCACCCATGGAACGGCCGCCGAGAACCAGGCGATCCACGCGCCGGGCAAGTTGACCTGCGGCCGCCCGATGCGCGTCGAGCAGTTTTTCGGCCCGATCGGGACGCCTGCTCCCCCGCTCGGTGTACGGATAGTTGAAGGTCATCACGACATGGCCGCGGTCGGCGAGCGCGTCACGCAGGGAGACCATGAATGGATGGTCCTGGTTGGTCCCGGCACCGTGGGCGAGCAAGATCCCGGTCGACCCGGAGCCGGTGAGCCGCCCAGTGACCTTCTCATCACCCCAGGTGATCGTGGTTTTAGCGGCCATCGGATGCCCAGTAGAGCAGTTACCGTGGTCGGATGGAAGTGTCGGTCAGCGAGACACCCGAGGCGGTGGCGGAGACGACATCGCGTCGCATCGCCGATTTGGTGTCGTCAGCGAAGGGGAGATTCTCCCTGGGCATTGCAGGCGGCACGACGCCCCGCGCCACATATCGGGCCCTGCGGGGCAGAGCCTCGGGGTGGCAGAACGTCGACGCCTGGCTGTCTGACGAACGCTGGGTGCCGCCAGACGATGAGCGGTCAAATGGGCTCATGGCCTCCCAAGCACTCTTCGATCACGTGGACGCTCAATTCCACCGGCCACGCTGGAGTGAGTACATGACACCGGAGGACTCCGCCGCCCATTACGAAGCCAACCTGAGGTCCATTCACGCGGACCGAAGACCCGACCTCGTTCTCCTCGGTCTGGGAGAGGATGGCCACACCGCTTCCTTGTTTCCGAACACGAGAGCCCTGGGCGAACAGCACAGGTGGTACGTCGCAAACGATGTCGAGCAGTTGGGAGAGGATCGCCTGACCGCCACATTTCCGCTCCTGTGGAAATCGCAGCTGATCATGATGATCGTTGTGGGAGAAGCGAAGGCCGAGGCAGTCAGGGTGAGTCTCGATGAGGGGACGACACCGGCCGGCCGGCTCGACGAAGGTGAGGCGGTGGTGGAGTGGTACCTGGATCACGGATCGGCATCATTGCTCGACTGACCGGTCTACTCATCGCCGTGTCGCTCATCTTCGGCGCATGCTCGAGCGCATCGAGCGCGACCACATCCAGCTCCGCCGTCTCCTCGACGTCCACCACGATCGTGCCGGTGACCACGACAACCATCTCCACGACCACAACTGCCGCCCCTGCGGCCACAACGACCCAAGGCGCCACGGCTACCACGACCGAGCCAAGAGTGGAGGCCGATGCCGAGGTATTGATCCCGGACGGCGGAGGGCCTTTCCCAACCGCGGTACTGGTCCATGGGGGCGGATGGGTGATTGGGTCTCCGGCCATCATGGGGAATCTCGCCCGGTTCCTATCCGATCATGGCTACCTGACCGTCAACACCCCATACGCGCTGTCGGGGGAAACCCCAGGGTTTCCGCAGGCCGTGGATGACGTGGCCTGCGCCGTGCGCGTGGCGGCCGCACAACCGCAATCAGACGGGACGGTGGTGGTCATCGGCCACTCTGCCGGCGCCCATCTCGCAGCCCTGGTTGCATTGGACGACGGAGCATATGGCCGGGATTGTGACCTTCCCCCCTACATCCCGACTCGACTGATCGGCCTCGCCGGCCCGTACGACATCACGAGGCTGGGACCGCTCATGATCCCGTTTCTGGGCGGCACACCTGAAGAGGTCCCGCAGGCATGGCTAGACGGCAATCCCTTCAACCAGGTGGACAAGAACCCCGACCTCGACACGCTGCTCCTCACAGGAGATGAGGACGCCTTAGTCGATGTCAGCTTCGCTGAGGACTTCGCCAAGGCGCTGCAGCGATCGGGGAAGAGCGCCCAGGTGGAAGTGGTCAAAGGAGCGAGGCACAACGACATGCACGACCCAGCCTTCGTCGGAGACCTGATCCTCGAGTGGCTGGGGCGTTGAGCTAGATCGGCGTCTCGCCCGGCCAGAGCACCCAGGCGCTCTCGTGACGGGTCATTCCGATCTTCGGGTAGTAATCGACCGCTTTCGGAGCGGCGAGGAGGATCACCGTCGTCTCTGGAGCAGCCTCACGGGTCAGGCGAACGAGCTCCTTGCCGATTCCCTGATGTTGACGGTCGAGGCGAACAGCGAGGTCTGAGAGATAGGTGCAGTAGGACCAGTCGGTTATGCACCGCGAGATGCCCACCAGCTCATCGTTATCCCAGGCAGATATCACGAGATTCGCCTCCGAGAGCATCCGGTCCATGCGATCGCGATCATCGACGGGGCGCCGCTCACCGAGTGTCGAATCGACGTAGAGCTGGATCATGGCGTCGAGGGATAGTTCTGAGTTGGTGCGGTATTCGATCATGGACCGGTCCAGAGCCTAGATCTCGCGGTGGTCGCTCACGTCCGAAGCTCCGATAATCAGATCTCGGTGATGTTCCTCACCCTGACGCGTGGCCCGAACTTCGGCTCAGCACCAAGGCCGTGAAGGAGGCGGGCCACCCGCCCGCGATGAGGCCGGAACGGCTCGAGGAGCTCGAGCATCTCCTCATCGGTGCCCCGGGCCTGGCCGGTCAGTTGAAAGACCACTATGTGCTTGAGGTGGAAGTCGCCGACTTCGACCTGGTCGGCGTCGCCGTGCGATGGGGCGAGCGTCTTGGCCACGGTCCACGGGCCGACACCAGGGAACGCGAGCAACACCTTCGAAGCGACCGACGACTCCGACCCGGCAAGACGGTCGATGTCATCCGCGTGCGCCGCCAGCCGCTTCAGGACGTCCGCCCTTCGCTTCTCGAGATGAAGCTGGTGAAATCGCCAATATGGCGTCTCGGCGATGAGTCTCGGATTGGGTGGAAGCCTGAGGGAGCGGTTGGGGCCTGGTGCCGGCTCCCCGAATTCGGTGGAGAGGCCCTTCATGGCGGCATGCGCTTCCTGACCCGTCACCTTCTGGCCTACCAACGCTTTCACCAGAGAGTCGAAGACGAGGTCGGTGCGGCCGAATCGCCATCCGGGATGTCGTCTGTGCAGCTCGGCCACCCGTGTGTCTTCGGTCTCAAACCGGGCCGGATCGTCCTCCAGGCCGCCTATCGACCCGAGTCGCTCGAGCAACCAGCCACCACCGGGCCCCCATGCGTCGCCCCGCAACTTCTCGAGGGACGGGCGGGTGATGCGCAAGGACGCGGGACCAGCCGCGGTACGGGCAGAGAGCCACCAGCCATCACGGGCGAAGACGCCGTGAAGAGGGCGCAAGGTCGCTCTCAGGTCGAGCGGCCCCTCGATCGACACCGATCGCGACTGCGACCCCATATCTGGCATCTTGGTCGGTTCCCCGGTCACAGGCATTGGCTACTGCAGCGGTCGACAGCGCGGCCACAAGAGCCCGTGACAATGTTCAGAATTGGGACACGCCGCCCAAGGGATGGCTACCAGCGTTCACGGTGGACCAGCTCGTCGAGTGAACGTCGCTTGGGATTGACTATCGGCTTGAGCGGCCGGTCTGCGGGGTACCCGAGACTGATCAACCAGGTCAGGCGCTGGCCCTCGGGCAGACCCAGCACTTCAGTCGCCAGGGCGTAGTCGTGCACCGAGGCGTTGCGGCTCCCGATGCCCAGATCGGCGGCTGCAATCTGGATCGACATCGCGGCCTGGCCCAGGTCGAAGTTGATGGATGCGTTCTCACGGGGGTCATTGCTGTATGGCGCCACCAGCCCGATGGTGGCGGCCGACCCGACCATATGTGACGCTCCACGCCAAACCTCCGAGACGCGTTGCAGTTGCTCCCGATCGGTAATCACCACGAACGCCCATCTCTGCTCGTTGCGTGAGGACGGTGACCGCCGTCCGGCCTCCAGAATCTGATCGAGGTCACCGGCCGACACCGGCCGATCGTCGAACTCGCGCACACCTCGGCGCGCTCTTATCGCATCGAAAGTCTCCATAGCATGACGCTAGCCGACCCCCACGTTGGTCAGGCCGATGTCACCTCGACCGGGATTCCATTCAGCACCGCATTGCCGGAGATCGGGTCCATGGCCCCCGTTGAAAGCCGATTGCTGTTGACACCCGGTCGCTTTGCCGCTGTTGAGAGCCGGGCCCCGTCCAGGTCGTGGCCCCACCCGTGTGGCAAGCTGACCACGCCGGGCATGATGTCATCGGTGATCGTCACTTGTGCCACCAAGGTCCCCGCTGCCGATGTCACCTTTGCCGGGCCATTCGCCTCCAGCCCGATCCGGCTGGCATCTGAGGGATTGATCTCCAGAGTGCACCTGTCCTTCCCCTGGACCAGCACGTCGATGTTGTGCATCCAAGAGTTGTTTGAGCGGACATGACGGCGCCCGACCAGGGTCATACCGCCGTTGACCGGCACCGAGGCTTGCGCCTGCAGCCGGGACATGTCACCAATGATCTGCTCCGGCGCCAATTCGATCTTGCCTGAGGCGGTCATGAGCGCCTCAGGCAACCGCGACTCCAGCGCCCCCAGATCGATCCCGTGGGGCTCCTCGCTCAAAGCCCTGAGGCTGAGGCCATCAGAGCCACTTTTGTAACCGTCTCCGTAGGGCCCGACTCTGACCAGGAAGTCGAGCATTCTCTCCGGCCCCGACCCGCCATCGGTCATGGCGAATATCTCCTCGGGTGGCCGACCATGGATCCGGGAAGCGGGGTCGGCCACGGCCGAGCCGACCATCGAGCCAAACACGGCGTCGTCCAACACACCGAGATCCGGGTCTGACCCCTGGCCGGTCAGGACCGCCCCCAATCTGAGGAGGGTCTCCCACTCGTCAAGGGCGCCGTGCGGGATCGGGAAGAGAGGCGGCGAGTAGTTCACGACATTTCGTACCGAGAGCCCGGCGAAGGCAAAGTCATAGTGACTTCGGCGCAAGGGCGACACTCCCGGAAGGATCACGTCGGCGTGACGGGTTGTCTCGTTGAGATAGATGTCCAGTGAGACCATGAAATCGAGCTCGGCCAAGGCGTGATCCAGACGATCACTGTTCGGAGTCGACAACACCGGGTTGCCGGCGATGGTGATCAAGGCCCTGAGACGTCCCGGTCCGGGCTCGAGGATTTCGTCGGCCAGTGTGGAAACCGGCAACTCTCCTCGGGTCTCGGGCAGCCCACGCGCTCGGCTCACCCATCTGCCCATTTGGAAGGCGCCGCGCCTGCGAGGCTGCTCATGAGCCGCGAGGGGAAACATCGCACCGCCCGGCCGGTCGAGATTCCCGGTCAGGACGTTCAATACGTCGACTAGCCATGAGGAAGCTGTCCCGAAAGCGGTGGTGTGTGTGCCGACCCGCCCGTATACGGCGGCGCTTTCAGACGCCGCCAGCTCCCGCGCCAAAGTCCGGATCAAGTCGGGCCTGACGCCGGTCGTGTCAGAGACGGCTTCCGGGCTCAGAGACTCCACGACTGCCGCCACGCGATCGAGGCCCACGATGTGATCCGACAGTCGTCCGGGCGCCAGCAGATCGTCTGCGAACAGGACGTTTGTCATCGCCGCCAGAAACAGCGCGTCGGTGCCGGGACGGATGAAGACATGCTCATCAGCCGCCGCCGCGGTCCGGGTGCGACGGGGATCCACCACCACGACCTTTCCACCTCGATCGCTGATCGCTCTCATTCGGCCGGGCCAGTCCGGGGCGGTGGCAAGGCTCCCGTTCGACTCCAGTGGGTTTGCGCCCAACATGAGCAGATACGAGGTGCGGTCGATGTCCGGGATCGGAATGAGGTCGGGGTGACCAAACATGAGCCCCGACGAGACATGCTTGGGCATCTGATCGACGGTGGCGGCGCTGAATATCGCCTTGGTTCGCAGCATTTTGAGAAAGACGCGGTTGTAGAGCGAGCCCGACATCGAGTGGACATTCGGGTTTCCCAGGTAGACGCCCACGATCCCCGGGCCATACTCCGCCACCACTGGAGTGAACCGCTCTCCTATCAGCCGGAACGCCTCGTCCCAACCAGCAGGACGATGGGAGCCGTCCTTCTTGATCATCGGGGTACGCAGACGATCGGGGTCCTCGTCGAGCTTGCCGAGGGTGGAGCCCTTGGGGCAGATGTATCCGTGACTGAACACATCCTCACGATCTCCGCGGATTCGGATGACCCTGCCCTCGTCGTGGGTCACTTCCAGACCGCAGGTCGCCTCACA
This sequence comes from uncultured Actinomycetes bacterium, assembly GCA_963730285.1. Taxonomy (GTDB): domain Bacteria; phylum Actinomycetota; class Acidimicrobiia; order Spongiisociales; family ZC4RG35; genus JARDZU01. The sequence continues at coordinate 234,540 of CAVSQY010000002.1, forward strand.
CAGTGGGCAGGTGCGAAAGTCGATGGACTGGGTCGTGAGCAATGGTTTTCTCCGCAGGTGGTCGCTTCAACCTACACCCCGGCCATGGCGATGGCAGTCAGTGATGGCCGGGCACGCCACCACGGGTGGTTAGCAAACGAGACCACTGTGCGAGAGTCGAAACCAGCGCGTCGGCCTGGTCTGGATACAACCTGATGTAGTTGCGCATTGGCGGCAATGCGATGCTGACATGGGTGGCGCCCATCAACTCGATGGTGGTGACCCACTCACCATCGGCGAGGACCGCTTCGAACTCGGTGAAGTCGAGTGGGAGGACGGCGCTCTCGAAACCCGCATCGTCACCTGCAGCATCGGCGAGACCAGAGACGGGCACACCGCCCCCTTTTGCCCGCACCTCCACGCCGGTCCGCCGGAGTGCACCGGTGTGCCGAACGGTCATTTTGCCCGGGCCCTCGATCTCGGAGGGCAACCGAGTCACGAACTGCGCGATCTCGTTGTGACCGAGGAAACGTCGCTCCACTCTCTCCATGACCTCGAATACGAGCACGCCCTCATCGGTCGCGAAACGGGCGTGGCCCGGGCCCAGCTCCTCCGCCCTGAGCCCGGGTAAATCACCTACCAAGAGCCGGAGAAGCCGTCCCGCCCGATATGAGCGGGGCAGCCGGGGCGCTCGGCCCCGGTCGCGCTTCACCCGGCCAGACCCTCCTCAGCCAGCAACTCCTCGGGCTCGACCGGCTTCCAGGGATTCACATGTTGAACCCCGTAGGTCCAGATGAGTGCGTACAAGGCGCAGACACCCAGCATCACGAAGAACGGGGTGTAGATGTCCGACCTGGTCATCCCTGGGGGGGTGATGTACCACGCGGCCACCAGCATCCCGGCGGTGGAGAGGACCTGCGGCAGCGGGTAGAGCGGGGTCCGGTATGGCCTCGGCAGGTCGGGACGTCTCCTTCGGAGAAGGATCACCGAGATGTTCACCAGGATGTAGCTGAAGATCCATGCCATCACCGCCGCGAGGATCAGATGGATGATCGAGGGGACGTCGCCATCGAGGAGGATCGCCCCAACGATGCCGATGACCGCCACCAGGATGATCCCCAGCCAGGGCTCCTTGTAACGGGGGTGCAGATAGCCGAACGCCTTGGGCAGGGTGCCGTCCTTGGCCATCCCGTAGAAGATGCGCGGGATTCCTGCCAACAGGGTGTTCAACGTGGCGGCCGACGCCAGTAGCACGGCCAGACCGAGCCAGATCTGCCCGAAGTCTCCCATCACCGACTGGGCGAAAGCCGGTATGGCCAGCGGGGTGTCCAGGATGAAGGTGCCGTCTCCCAGGTCGACGTTCTCCACCTGGCGCGCAACCGCCAGTCCATAGAGGAACATTGCTGCGGCCACCGCGATCACACCCACATACATGGCACGCGGCACCGTCCGATGCGACTCCTTCAACTCCGAGGCCAGCGGTGTGACGTATTCCACACCGACGAAGAGGAACAGAGCGAGGCCAACCATGCTCAGGACGGCGGTGAGATCGGTGCCTACGAAGGACTGACCGAAAAGCCCTGTGATGCTCGATTCCTTGGCGGTGAAGGTGCCAAGCAGGCCGAAGATGATCAGGGTCCCCCACATCGCTGCCGTCATTGCGATCTCGGTCGATGCATACGGTCGGATGCCCAGCATGTTGACCACGGCGAATATCACGAGAAGCAGCGCACCGATCCACCAGGAGCCCGACGCCTGATAGCGCTCGAGGAAGCCGAAGTTGAACGACGCGAAGACACCGGCGGTGGCTGTCTCGGCTGTTCCGGCGAAGATGTGCACCACCAGGTATGCAGCCAGGGTCCCGGTTATCGCGAAGAACCGACCCATCCCAGCCGCGACGTAGTCGTACACGGATCCCGCCGTGGGAAGAAGCCCGGCTGCTTCGGCGAAGCTGGCCGACTGAGCCATCATCAACACGAAGGCGATGAGGATGGCCCAGGCAAAAACGGGCCCGCCGGCGCCATACCCGGTCTGGGCTGTGAGCAGCACCGACCCGGCAATGATCAATCCAACCGCGGTGGCCAGGGCTGTCGGGAAGCCGATAGCCGCCTTCTCCAGCCTGGTGTCGCCCGATCCTTCACTCATAGCCATGGATCCTCCTCAGGTCCGCCGCAGGCGGAAGCTAGCAAATCGCACCGGTCGTTGGCGTCCGAACGATCGGAACTCGGATCAGACTCGGGAGAATCGCACCGGCAGGTGTTTGATCCCGTTTATGTGGTTGGACCTCAACCGCACTGGATCGCCGAGAATCTCGATAGAAGAGACCCGGGACGCCAGCTCTTCGAGCATCACCCTTATCTCGAGCCGGGCCAGATGGGCGCCGAGGCAGAAATGGGGGCCGCCCCGCCCGAATGAGACATGGTCGTTGGGGGACCGGGCGAGATCGAAGCGGTAGGGATCCCCAAAAACCGACTCGTCGAAGTTGGCCGAGGCGAAGTACAGGGCGACCTTTTCCCCCTCACCGATGGTCAACCCACCGACCAGGGACTCCGCTGTGGCGACCCTTCTGTGAAAATGGATCGGCGTCGCCCAGCGAAGCACTTCGTCGGCGGCTCGATTGGCATCGATCCCGCCCGAGCGAAACAGCTCCCACTCATCGGGATGCTCGGCGAGGGCCTCGACCCCCGAGGTGATGGTGTGCCGGGTGGTCTCGTTGCCGGCGATCACGAGGAGGACAAAGTAGGTCCCCAACTCGAGCTCGGTGAGGCGCTGCCCGTCGACGTGGCCCAGGGCCAGCGCTGTCATCACGTCTCCGGTCGGGCTCGCCCTGCGTTGACGGGCGAGCTCCTTGGCGATGTCGAACGCCTCGAGTGCCGCCGGATGGCCAAAGGGAAGGAGGCGTAGGTCGCCTTCCGACATCGCCTCCAGCATCGGATCGACGTATTCGGGGTCGTCCGAGCCGATCATCTGGTTGCCCAAGCGGATCAGATGACCGACCCGATCCTCGGGAACGCCGAGGATGTGGGCCAGGACGCGAATCGGGACCTTCTCGCTCAGAGTGGGGACCAGGTCGATCTCGCCCGCCCCGATCGCCTCTTCGATCGCGGAGACGGCCAGGGCGCGGACGAAGCCCTCGTAGGCGCGGATTGCGCGCGGGGCGAAGTGAGAGGCGGTGAGTGATCTCAGTTTCCTGTGCCGCGGCGGATCTTCCTCGAGCATCGTTCGGCGCGCTTCGAGCTGGTCATCTGCCAGGTCGTCCAGGGTGATGACGCCGCCTCTCGACGAGAAGGTTGCCGTGTCACGCGAGATCTCAACGAGGTCTCGATGCGAGCTGACCACCCAGAAACCGCGTTGATCGCCCGGATGATCACACCATGCCACCGGGGACTCAGCCCTCAGGCGGCGAAACTCGTCGTGTGGGACACCGGCCCGCCACAGATCGGGGTCGGTCAGGTCGACTCCGACACGTGGCCGGTCAGCGGGCAATTTCCTCGAGATACCAGTCCAGCATGCGTTCCAAGGCGGGTTGGGACTCCTCGGATCTGAGCTTGGTCTCCTCGATCACTTGATTTGGGTCCCTCCCGGCATCGATCAGCTCCTGCTCGCCCCCGGCCTCACACCACGATGCCAGAAGGTCAGCGGTCATCTCAGGGTGGAACTGGACCGCCAAGCTGCGACCCAGCTGATACGCCTGTGCGCCCGAAATGTTCGTGGCCAACTCGACCGCACCAACGGGAAGCGTGAACGAATCATGATGGAACTGAAACCATGGGCCGGGCGAGATCTGGGGGACGGTCGAGTCGATGACCCCCCATCCATACTCCGGAATCGTGGATTCTCGGACGGTGCCACCCATTGCGGCGGACATGGCCTGAGCGCCGAAACAGATTCCGAGAATGGGCACATTCGCCTCGAGGGAATCCCGGATGTACGCGAGCTCCGGCTGGACCCAGCCCTGACAACGCTCCTCGTAAACCGACCATGGCGCTCCCATCAGCACCACCAGATCGTGCGCAGCCGGCTCCGGGAAGGTGGCGGTGACCGCCGGGTTGTCCATGTCCTCGACCACGACGAATGGCTCCAGGGAGATACCCCGGGTTTTGAGATGCTCCCCCACCCGCTCAGGTGTCGAAAGAGGATCGTGCTCGACGACCAATGCTCGCATCGGGCGAGGGTATCAGGGGGAGCCCATTTACTAGCTTGCGTCCCATGAGGGTGAGCGTGGACCAGGACGTTTGTGTAGGGAGTGGTCTCTGTGAGGCATCGTGCCCCGAGGTGTTCGAGGTGGCCATGACATCACAGGTGGTGATCTCCGACCCACCTGCCGAGCTTCATGAAAGGGTGAGGGTGGCTGCGGCGGAGTGCCCGACAGAGGCGATCATCGTACAGGGGTGAGCCACCCGGCATCGCCCGCCGGGCGTTGATACTGTTGCCGACCGTGAGCGAGATCGATTACGACCGGGTTCGCTTCCTCTGGCCCGACCACCTGGGGCTGGCACGGGGCAAGTACCTGTCTGCCCTCCGCGCCGCCGAAGGGTCCAACCATTGTGTTGCCTTGTTCTCCCTCCAGCTCAACCGGGAGATGATTCCGTTTCCCGGGGCCCACCATGAGAGCTTCCCCGATGTCGAGGCGCGATTCGACGTCGACGACATACGGCCCGGCTGGGAAAATCGAACCGGTATCGTCGTTGCGTCGATCACCAAGGACGGCGAGCCGGTCGAACTGGCGCCCCGATCGATTCTCGAGCGGGTCATCGCCGACTGGAAGGCCCTCGGATATCAACCCAAGGTCGGCTTCGAGCTCGAGGCTTTTCTCTTCGAGCCCGACGGCGAGCATGCCTGGCGACCCATCCACACACCCGGCTCCTATGTGTATGGCACCGGGACCGCAGTCGACCCGAGCGGGACCATCGAGGAGATCATGGACACCGCCCTCTCGTTGGGGATCGAGCTGGAGTCGGTCAACTCCGAATATGACGACGGGCAGTTTGAATTGACCCTCCGGTACGACGATGCCCTCCGGGCTGCCGACGACGCCTTCCTATTCAAAGTCATGTCCAAGGAAGTTGCGGCAAAGCGCGGGTATCTCCTCTCCTACATGGGCAAGCCGATCACGGAACGCGGGGGCAGCGGGATCCATGTCAACTGGTCCTTGATCGACAAAGAAGGTAACAACGCCTTCTTCGACCCGGCTGACCGCGACGGGCTGAGCAAGCTGGCCAGGCAGTGCATCGCGGGGATCGTCACGGACCATGCATCGATGACGGCGCTGGTGGCGCCAACGGTCAACGCCTACAAGCGCCTCCAACCCGCCTCGCTCAACGGCTTCTATGCCAACTGGGGCCGGGATCACCGCGGTGTCGCGGTGCGTGTTCCCCCAGCACGCGGTGCCGGGACGCGACTCGAGCATCGGCTCGCTGACGGTGCCACCTCGGTCCATGTGGCAGCGGCGGCAACGATGATCGCCGGTCTGCGCGGGGTTCAGAACGGCCTGGACTGCCCTCCAGCCGAGACCCAGGACTGCATCACCGGGACCGACACCGAGGTGACTGTGCCACTGAGCCTCGGGGCGGCTCTGGATGCCCTCGAGAATGACAAAGACTTTGTCGCGGACTTCTCCCCCGCATATGTGGAGGGCTTCCTGGCGATCAAACGGGCCGAGTGGCAGCGTTACGTGACCCACACCACCGACTGGGAGATCGACGAGTACCTCGAGTACTACTAGCCGGGATCGGCCGGGAACAGAGCTTCCTTCACGACGGTCGGGACCGGTCGAAGGTGCGCCATGTGCCCATTTGCCCACCCCTCGCGAATTCCCCGCTACGCATGAGACTGCCATCGCGCCGGTAGAACTCCCAATTGCCGTGCATTTCTCCGTCAAGCCTGAAACCACGGTGTTTGGGGTTTCCATGGTCGTAGTCGGAGTTGTCGGCAAGCACCTCATCAGGCATGGTCGCGAGTGTCGCAGAAAGGACGTCCCCTCGGTGCCCTCAGTTCCAGGCCACCGGGAGGCCGAGGGGACCGCGAAACTCGAACCCGTGCAACTCGACCTCGCCGTTCAGACGGAGACCGGGAAGCCGATCGATGAGACGTTCCACTCCCAGCTTCACCTGCTGTCGCCCGATCCACTCCCCCAGGCATCGGTGCTCGCCCGCCGAAAAAGCCAAATGGGCTCCCTGGCCTCGCTCGATGTCGAATACGTCGGGATCGGCCCATCTATCCGGGTCCCGATTCGCCGAGGTGAGGACCGCGGCCACGATCGCTCCGCCCGGGATCTTCGCATCACCAATCTCGACGTCCTGGGTTGACTGCCTGGTGGCAGTTCCAACCGGGGTGTGGAAGCGGAATGTCTCTTCGACGACCTTTCTCAGGAGGGACCGATCTGACTGCACCGCCGCCAGGAGCCCGGGCTCGGTGAGCAGCATGTACATCACCAGCCCCACGCCGTCACGTGGCTCGTTGATCCCGCCGGAGATCATCAGACGCACGTTGTTGACGATCTCATCTCTGGAGAAGCCCGCCCGTAGATAGTGAGACAGCCCCAGGTCGTCGGGGTGAATTTTCAATTCGTCAAGCTGGCCACTCAGGGCCTCGCCCAACTCGGCATGGGCCCTGGAGGCGATGGCCGCCTTGTCCGGATCGTTCTCGAAGTTGGCCAAACCGGTGATGACGCCCCGGCACCAGCCTGCCAGCTGCTGCCATGTCACCTGTCGGAAACCCAGCGCCTCGAGCAGGGTCATGTTGGCCAGCGGCTCGGCGTAGGCAGCCATGAGATCGGTTTCACTGTCGTCGGCGAACCGATCGATGAGCTCATCGAAGATCCCCGGCAGTCGCTTCCGCAGCCCACGCCCCGATAGGCCTCCGGTGAAGGGGGGCCGCATCCCGTCGGCGAGCCGGTCATGGGTGGGCCCGTCCAATGTCAGCATGTTCTCGCCCAGGCACTCACGCAGCCAACTTGGATCGGTATTTGCAGTGAACTGCTCCGGATGCTCGCAAATGAATACAACGTCTTCCCACCTCGTCACCAGCCACATGTCCAAAGACGGGACGTACGCAACCGGCTCTTCACGACGCAACTCGGCCAGGATCGGATGCGGGTCGGTCTCCAGAGCCTCAAGACTGAGGCTGGCCAGGTCGATCATCATTTCTGATTTGAATCTACGCTGCGGCGTCGGAGGAGTGGGTGAGCAGATCCACATACCCCGTCGCTGGTCTCGACGACGCTGAGCCCGACCGTGAAGGGCGACCGCCGGACTCGCGACGGGTGATCTCGAATCGTTGGAAGCTGGCGGTATTGGTCGTGGCTGCGCTCGCGCAGCTTTCCCTGCCCCTTCTCGGGTTCTACTCGACTTCGGCCGACGAGAGCGCACGCGCCATCGGAGCCAATGACGCGACCGTCGTCGACTTGATCCGACCGGACGTATGGCCCCCTTTCTATGAGGTGACGGTCGGCCTGGCGCTCGACATCAACGACGACCTGGTCGTGGTGCCACGCATCGTCACGTTCATCGCCGGGTTGATTTGCCTCTGGGCGTTGATGTCAATGGCCGATCGCCTTTTTCGAGACGACCGGACAACCCTGATCGCCGGTTTCGTCGGGGCTCTGATCCCACACCGCCTTGTATTCAGCGTGGCACCGATGTCAGAGATCTTCCTCTTTCTCTTCGCCATCCTGGCCGCCAATTCGCTGCTGGCCTGGATCCAAACCGATGAGGACCGGCATGGGTTGGCGGCGGCCGGCTGGCTGCTGGTGGCCACAATGGTCAGATATGAGGCGTGGGTCATGGCCGCAGTGGTAGCCGGATATGCACTCTGGCGGTACCTGAGACAACGCGATGCCCACCTGCTGGGAGTGGCAGCGCTATGCCTCGGGTTTCCCCTGATCTGGCTCATCTCCAATCTCACCTGGCCCGGTGACATCAGATACCTCTCGCTCACCAGTCAGCAGACGTCGATCTCACTACTGCCGTCGCGGTTGCAAGTCACCAACACCGCTCTCTACCAATTCCTCAAGGACTTGATCCTGATCCCTGGTCTCCTCTTCGGAATGACAGCCCTCGCGGTGAATGCCAAGCGATCCCGACCCATACGCATCTGGGCCGCCCTCGAGTTCACACCAATGATCCTGGTCTCGGTCGCGGCCTTCGTCAGCCGGAGCACGCCGCTGGCGTCGCCATGGCGGCTCAGTGGGACCTGGATCATCATGGTGATCCCGTTCTTCGCCTACGCGGTGACGTGGCTCTGGGACTCATTGACGGGACGGCGTGCCCTGATCGCAGCATCCGTCCTCCTGGCCTCCGGCGTCTTTCCGATGATCGGGAGGACGGCCACCAAGCTGAGCGGGTCGAAGCTCACCACGGAGGAGCTGAACATCGGGCGCAAGGTGGGGAACATGCTCGATGGGTCGAGTGGGCAAGCACTCATCGAGTCGAGCGAAGGGTTCGAGTACCTGGACATGCTGGTGGCGACAGGACATCTCGATCGCTTCATCCTGACCAGGGGCGAAGATCCTTTCGTGCTTGCAATATTCAGCGGGGATATCGCCGCCTGGGAAAATCGCGACCCAGATCTGATCGCCAATCACGCCCGGGTCAACTATTCCTTCGACCAGGGTGTCGATCCACAGGTGCTCGCTTGTGACGGGATAAGTCTGTTTCTGGTTCAGAGCGATGAACTTGAAAGCACCGCCGCCAGGACGCCCGGTCTCAGCGTCGCCGTCGTTGGGGCGGGCTGGACCCTCTTCCGGATCGAGGATGAATGCCCGGGTACCTGACTTCGGCCTTCAAAGCCCCTTTGGGTGCCAGACGGTCTTCGTCTCGGTGAAGGCGGCGATTCGGTAGGGGCTCTGCTCCGGACCGTCTTCAGCGGGTATCAGCACCCGTTTCACGTTGTGCACTGCACCCTCCTGGACACGCCTCAACTGCCCATCTTCGACGCCGGTGGCATCGATGGCGTTGACATCCATGTGATCGGCCAGCCATGGGACCAGTTCTTCACGTTGGCCGGTCAGGAGATTGATCACCCCGGCAGGGACATCGGAGGCGGCGGCGACCTCGGCAAAGCTGATGGCAACCATCGGATGCCGCTCGGAAGCGAGCACCACCGCCGTGTTGCCAGGAACCAAGACCGGGGCAAGGCTGGACACCAGCCCCAGCAGACCTGGCTCGTCCGGTGCGATCACACCCACCACACCGGTCGGCTCGGGGGCCGAGATGTTGAAGAAGGGCCCAGCGACCGGGTTCAGGTTGCCGAGTATCTGGGCGAACTTGTCGGCCCATCCCGCATACCAGACCAACCGGTCGACCGCTCGATCGACCTCGGTGCCCGCCGTTCTGGCGGGGACACCCGCCACCGCCAACTGGTCTCTGAAAGTGTCGTGACGGTCCTCCAGGGTCTCGGCCATCCTGTAGAGGACCTGGCCTCGGTTGTATCCGGTGCGCCCGGCCCACCCCACAGCAGCCCCGCGAGCGGAGCGAACGGCGTCCCGGAGATCCTTCCTGCTGGCCCGGGCCATGCGGGCCAGCACGTTTCCGCCTGCATCGGTCGCAGGGAAGGTCCGACCTGACTCCGAACGAGGGAAAGCACCGCCGATGTAGAGCTTGTAGGTCTTTCTCACATCGAGCCGACTCATCCCTCGCTCCAATCGAGATAGGAGAGCAGGCCGTGGCGACCGCCTTCCCGGCCAAACCCGGACTCCTTGTAGCCACCAAAGGGCGACGTGGGGTCGAACTTGTTGTATGTGTTGGCCCAGACCACCCCGGCCCTCAGCTGATCTGCCATCCAAAGAATCCTGGATCCCTTTGTCGTCCACACACCGGCCGACAGCCCGTATGGGGTGTTGTTCGCCTTCTCCACCGCCTCCTCGGGCGTCCGGAACGACAGAATGGAGAGGACCGGCCCGAAGATCTCCTCCTGAGCGATTCGATGGGATTGGGCGACATTGGTGAAGAGGGTCGGCTTGAAGAAGAAGCCACGGTCGGGGAGGACGCAATCAGGTTGGAACATCTCGGCGCCCTCACTCACACCTGAGTCGACCAGCTCGTTGATCTTGTCCAGTTGCTCTCGGCTGTTGATCGCCCCGACATCGGTGTTCTTGTCCATCGGATCCCCGACACGAAGGGTTGCCAATCGGCGCTTGAGCATGGCAACGAAGCGATCGTGAACGCTCTCCTGGACCAGGAGACGGCTCCCGGCGCAACAAACATGGCCCTGGTTGAAGAAAATGCCGTTGATGACGCCCTCCACCGCCTGATCGAGCGGTGCGTCCTCGAAGATGACGTGAGCTGCTTTGCCGCCCAACTCGAGGGTGAGTTTCTTCCGCGTCCCGGCCAGCTGGCTCTGGATGAGCTTGCCCACTGCTGTGGAGCCGGTGAAGGCCACCTTGTCCACGTCCTCGTGGGTGACCACCGCGGAGCCGGTGGCGCCCGCCCCCGTCAAGATGTTGAGGACACCCGGCGGGAGTCCCGCCTCGGTGGCGATCTGGGCGAAGGCCGAGCGCGGTGAGCGGCGTCGTCTCGGCCGGTTTGAGGACCACCGTGTTGCCGGCTGCCAGCGCCGGCGCCACCTTCCATGCCAGCATCAACATGGGAAAGTTCCACGGGATGACCTGGCCGGCCACCCCCAGCGGTCTCGGCCTGATCCCGGGGAAGGCGTATTCCAGCTTGTCGGCCCATCCGGCGTAATAGAAGAAGTGGCCCGCGACCAGGGGAAGGTCGACATCACGAGACTCCTTGATCGGCTTTCCGCCGTCGAGGGTCTCGAGGACGGCCAACTCGCGCGAGCGCTCCTGGATCATTCGAGCGATCCGAAACACGTATTTGGCTCGCTCCGCCCCGGGCATCGGCCCCCACACCTCGGTGAAGGCAGATCTGGCGGCCCCGACGGCCAAATCGACGTCCGCCTCCCCGGCCTCCGCCACTTCGGACAACGGCTCCTCCGTGGCCGGGTTGACCGTCGGGAAGTGCTTGCGCGACTTCGGGTCGACGAACTCTCCGTTGATGAAGAGCCCGTAACGGTCGGCGACCTGGACGATGTCCGACGACTCGCGGGAGCTTGCGTAATCCCACTTGAGAGGTGACCGGGTCGGCTTCTCGATGTCGGTTCCCACGATCAATCCTTGGTGAAATAGTCGGCTGACTGGTATCGGCCCGTCTCGAGCCACCTGATCTGCATGAGGACGTCGTTGAGGAGGGAGGAGGCGCCGAAACGAAACCAGGCGGGAGTCATCCAGTCCTCGCCGAGGGTCTCGTTGAGGACCACCAGGTACCTGATGGCGTCCTTGGAGGTGCGAATGCCCCCGGCGGGCTTCATCCCTACCATCACCCCGGTCGCATCCATGAAGTCTCGTATTGCTTCCAGCATCACCAACGTCACCGGAAGGGTTGCCGCCGGCTGAATCTTCCCGGTCGACGTCTTGATGAAGTCCGCCCCCGCCGCCATGGCCAGCATCGAAGCCCTACGCACGTTGTCCATGGTGACCAACTCGCCGGTCTCGAGAATGACCTTCAAGTGGACATCGCCACATGCGTCCTTGACCCGGCGAACCTCGTCGAACACCTTGAAGTACTCACCCGATAGAAAGGCGCCACGATCTATCACCATGTCGACCTCGTCGGCTCCCTGTCGTATGACACGCGAGGCCTCCTCCACTTTGAGGTCGGTGTCGGCCAGGCCTGATGGGAAATAGGTGGCGACGCTGGCCACGCGGACACCACTCCCCGCGGTCGCCTGGACCGCGTACTTCACCATGTTGGGGTAGATGCAAACCGCGGCGACAGAGGGAATGCTGGGATCGACCGGGTCTGGGCGGATCGCCTTGGCGCACATCTGAGCCACTTTTCCTGCCGTGTCCTTTCCCTCGAGGGTGGTCAGGTCGATCATTCGGACGATCAGGTCGAGCGCCGCCCTCTTCGATTCCCGTTTGATGCTGCGCGTCGAGAGCGCTGCCACCCTTTCCTTGGCACCGACCTCGTCAACCGAAGGCACGCTGCGGAGGAACGTGCGCAAGGTAGGTGTCGTGATCCGATCAGGGAGGATCGAGCTTCGAGCAGGGGCGACGGTCACTGTGAGGTCATGGTACCGGTCCCGGGCGCTTCGCCTCAGAGCGCCAGGGCTGGTCGATCAGGCAGAGGGCTCGCTGAGCAACCGATAGCCCACGCTCTGGTCGAACGACATCGACATCTGAAAGCCGACGAGCTCACTCGTGGTCTCATCGGGGATCATGATGTCCATGCTGATATCGGCCCCGGCACTGACATCAGACTTTCGTACCAACCCGGCCATGGCGTCGAACAAAGTGGTGCTGTCGGAATTGGCACCGTCGACGGTGATCAGAAACTTCAGCTGATCGACCATCTCCTGAAAGGTCGCTGCCTCTTCATCGGTGACGTCGTCAGGCATGAACGCCCCGAACAGCCCGGCGAAGAATTCGCCCAAGTCGAACTCGATCAATGACGTCGTCGAATTGCTCTCGATGACAAAGACGTCATGGCCATCGACCTGATCGGTCCCCGTGACAGTGCTGGTGTAGCTGGTGACGATCGGCTCGGCGCCGATCCCAGGCGTTTCGATCTGGTCGCTCCAGGTATCGCCCACCGAGACTTCCTCATCGGAGAGCTTGGGGCCGAAGAATTGGCCCGGATCCAGTCCGGGTGCAGGTGCGTTCTCGAGTGAGCTGAAATCACCGAACATCCCACCGAGAGGGTCACCCGCAGCATTGTCCTGGGGGATGATATTGCCCTTCTCGTCGACGACGATGGTGACATCGATCGGGTCGAGTGACGCGAAATCGGGGGTTTGATCCCCATCGACAGGCTCACCGTCGACCGTCCCTGTGACGCTGACATCGCTGAAATCGCCCGTGATGTGAATCTGGTAGGTCCCCGGCTCGGGCCCATCCGCGATCTCGTGGGTCAGATTCGCCGTGCCGGTGATGTCGACCGAAGCGTCGCCAGGGATATCTTCGCCCCCCATCACCGAGGGGTCTCCGGAGGTGGTGAGATCGATGTGCTGGTCGAGTGTCACCTCATAGCTCATCTGAGTCCCCGCCTCGAGGGAGTAGGAGAGCAGTACCGCTTGAGGAGCCTGAGTGGTGGTCGTTTCGGGCTCGGTCGCGGTAGTAGTGGTTTCGGTTGCGCTTCCCCCGCAGGCGGCGGCAACCAGGGCCAACACGGCGGCGAGGGACAAGAGACGTCTGGTCATAGATTCAGGTTATCGGCATCGAGGGGCTTTTCGTTTAGGGCAAACCGCCGGGCGCAAACCGGTTGACACCTTGGTTTACCCTCTCCCCACCATGAGTCGTCGAATCCTGGTCGCAGTTGCCTGGCCATACGCCAGCGGGCCACGTCATTTGGGCCACCTGGCAGGTGCCTACCTCCCGGCCGACATCTTTGCCCGCTATCAACGCTCGGCGGGCAACCAGGTCTTGATGGTCTCGGGATCCGACGTGCACGGCACACCGATCACGGTTCGTGCCGACCAGGAGGGCGTCGAGCCGCAAGTCATCGTGGACCGGTACCACGCCGAGTTCCTGGAAGACTGGGAAACCCTCGCTATCTCGTGGGATCTCTACACATCGACCGGGACTGAGAATCATCACGCAGTCACTCAGGACGTCTTCTTGCGGCTACTCGAAAACGGATATCTCGAGATCGCCGAATCCGAGCAGTTCTATGACGCAGAAGCTCAGAGATTCCTACCCGACCGCTATGTCACCGGCACCTGCCCGCATTGCGGCTACGGCGAGGCGCGGGGCGACCAGTGTGAGAACTGTGGTCGGACCCTCGACCCGACCGACCTGGTCGACCCCAAGAGCAAGCTGACCGGCTCGGTTCCAGAGGAGAGGAAGACCGAGCACTTCTTCTTCCTGCTCAGCAAACTCGAGGACAGGCTGAGGGAATGGCTCGAGACGCGAGAGGGCTGGCGGAAGCATGTCAAGAATTTCGCCCTTGGCATGATCGGCGAAGGGCTCCACGACCGGGCCATCACCCGAGACATCGAGTGGGGCGTCGAGGTGCCGGTGGACGATCTCGGGCCGGGCAAGAGGATCTATGTCTGGTTCGACGCTGTGATTGGATACCTGTCGGCCTCGAAGGAGTGGGCGGATCGGTCGGGCGAGCCGGGCGCCTGGCGCAACTGGTGGGAGGATCCCGAAGCCGAGTCCTATTACTTCGTGGGCAAGGACAACATCACATTCCACGCAGTCTTTTGGCCGGCGATGCTCATGGGATACGGTGGTCTCGACCTGCCCACCAACGTGCCGGCAAACCAATACGTGACCTTCGGCAGTGAGAAGGCCTCGGCCAGCCGGGGGGTAGGTCGCTCCATCGGGTGGTATCTCAACCGGCTCGAGCCGGATAGCCTCCGATACGCCATCGCCTCGGTGCTTCCAGAACACAACGACACCGATCTGAGCGACGAGGAGATAATCCGACGCATCAACGAGGAGCTGGTGGCCACTTGGGGGAACCTGGTCAATCGTGTGCTGTCCATGAGCGTGCGGTACTTCGACGGATCGGTCCCGCCTCAGGGGACGCTCGCACCCGATGACGGGAGGCTGCTCGCCGCCATCGACGACACACTGCGGCAAACCGCCGAGAGCATCGAGGCCGTGGAGTTGAAAGCGGGCCTTCGTTCGGCGATCGAAGGAGCCGCGCGGGTAAATGCATACCTGAACTCAGAGGAGCCCTGGAAGGCAATCAAGGAAGACCCACACCGTGCCGGCACGGTGCTGTGGACGGCCATCCAGGCGATATCGGGCATCAGGGTCGCCCTCTCCCCCTATCTCCCCTGGACCGCCGATCGACTCGGGCGGACGCTGGGTATTGGATCGGCGGTCAGCGGGTGGGTGCGCCCCGTTGTCGACGAAGGAACCGTATTGGGCGAGGTAATCCCTTTGTTCACCAAGTTGGAGGCCGACGCCCTCGACGAATGAGCGGACACAACTGAAACCACTTGTCGGGTTTCAGGGTCCAATCAGGGTGAAACCCCATTCCTTCAGTGGCTCAACCCAGATATCGTCGTCCACGTGTCTCGGATAGCAAAGACCGTCGCCGGGTTCACCCTTCTCACTGCGGGAGCCCTCATGCTCGTCCTCCCCGGGCCCGGGATCCTCACGATCGTCGCCGGGCTGGGCCTGTTGGGACAAGAGTACGAATGGGCGAGGCGACTCACACGCTGGGGTCGGTCCAAGCTGCCGGGCCGGTCAGGGGATCAGGACGGCGGGTAGACACCCATCGACTGGGCCTTCTCGGTCTGCCAGAAGATGTCCGAGATCTCATCTATTAGGGCGATCAGCTTCCGGCCATCCTCGGGGTCCACAGACTTTTTGGCATCGCCGGCCTGATGGATGGCGCGCCAGAAGAGGTCGTCCAGGTTGTCGAATTGATCGCGATGATCAGCGGTGAAGAAATCAGCCCACAGAACCATGAGGTGGTGCTTGACGAGCTCAGCTCTCTCCTCCTTGATGGCGAGAGCGCGTGCGCGGAAGACCTCGTCGTCGGAGTCCTGGTACTTCTCGGCCGATTTCAGGACCGACATCGCCTCGATCTTGGCCTGCGCCGGGTCGTACACCCCGCAGTAGAGATCACAATGGGCATGGGCAACAGTCACCTGTCGCATGAACTCTCCTTCGTTGTCGATGTTCAAGATCGACCATACCCTCTATCGGCAATATCTATGCAGCGCTTCCGTGTGGTCGAGGACTCGATGCGGCCGGCGCTCGTCCCCGGCGACGAGTTCGTGGCCAGTTCGTCGCGCTCTCCCCAAGTTGGTGACGTCGTTGCGTTCCCCAGACCCGGTCGCCCCGACTTCTGGATGGTGAAGAGGATGACCGCCGGGCCGGGCGACGAGGTTGACGGTCACGGGGCTTTGGGCCGCGATGAAGCGTGGGTGCTATCCGACAACCTCGATGCCACAGAGGCCGACTCGCGCACCATGGGCCCCATACCGATCGACACCCTGGAGCCGATGGTGACCCATCTGGACAATGCGACCTTCATCGAGGCGGTGGGCCTCCTGTCCGAAGAAGAGCCGGCTTTCGCCGCGATAGTCGATCGCCACCGACTTCCCGGGTTCTGGGCCAGGCCTGCCGGCTTTCCCACACTGGTATGGCTCATCCTCGAACAACAGGTGTCGCTCGAGTCCGGGGCAGCGATGTACCGGCGCCTTTCGGAGCTCCTCGGTGAGGTCACCCCGGAAAATATCGCTGAGGTGGGCGACAATGGGCTCCACCGAATCGGGGTCACCAGACAGAAGAGCTCCTATCTGACCGGGCTGGCAAGCGCGATCCTCGATTCGGACCTGAATCTCGATGACTTGTGGTCGACGGGCTACCAGGAGGCTCGCGATGCCTTGACCGCGATCCGGGGGATCGGTCACTGGACGGCCGACGCCTATCTCCTCTCGGCCCTGGGGCTCCCCGACGTCTTCCCGCTCGGCGACCGTGCCCTGCAGGTCGGGACCGCCGAGGTGATGGGGATCGCTGACCCGCTGGCTGAGTCCGACCTGGAGATGCTGGCCCAGCCTTGGAAGCCGATCAGAGCGGTAGCTGCCCGCCTCATCTGGCATTCCTATCTGTCTCGGCGGGACCGCGCCGAACCGGCCGACCCGGGCAGCGTGCACCATTGACGATCACACGCGTAGAGTCGAGTTATGACCGAGTTCTTGGTTCAGATGGAGAACCGGCCCGGGCGCCTGGCGGCTTTGACCGAGGCACTGGCCGCTCGAGGGGTCAACATCGAGGCGTTAGCCGCATACGGGCACAACGGGGAAGGCACCGTGCGACTCATCGTCGACGATGCCGGCACTACGAGAAGGGTGCTGGCCGAAGCGGACCTTCACCACGAGGAGCGCCAGGTGTTGACCGCCCGGCTCCCCCATCGCCCGGGCGAGCTCGCCCGCCTCACCAGGGCTCTCGCCAATGCAGGAGTCAACATCGAAGCCCTATACGTGCTCACCTCCAGCACGGACGGGATCGAGTTGGCCATCTCGGTGGACGAGACGGAGGCGGCGATCCCAACACTGCCGGTGACCGGCGGGGTATTCACCGTCTAAGCAGCTTCACTCGATACAGTCATCGCTATGCGAACCAAACTTGCTTGGTTGGTCGCGCTCGCATTGACCCTCGCCGCATGCTCGAGCAGCGCCGGGGGCCTGGAGACGACCACCAGCTCAGAAACCACGACAACGACTCAGCCGACCACCACCGCCCTGCCGAGCACGTCAAGCTCTAGCACCGAGCTTGATTTCCCCACCAGCCCCATCAACGGCCTGCCGGTGATCGATTCGGCACTCGTGGACCGCAGGCTGTTGGCGGTGAAGATGGACAACCATCCCGCAGCGCGGCCCCAGTCCGGGGTGGAGAAAGCGGACGGAGTAGTCGAGCTGATGGTTGAGGGCATCACGCGTTTCATGACACTGTGGATGCAGAGCGACGTCGACTACTTCGGCCCGGTGCGATCAGGCCGACCGACCGACCCCACCCTGCTCACCGCTCTAAACGAGCCCACATTCGTCATCTCCGGGGCACAGAGTTGGGTACAGCAGCGGATCAGGTCGATGGATGTTCATCTCATAGGTGAAGTCCGCCCTGCCACCTTCCGGATCTCGAGCCGATCGGCACCTCACAACCTGTACGCCGACACCTCGCTGCTACGCGAGCAGGCCGACAGCCTCGGATATCCCGATGAGGCTCCCACCGGGCCCATCTGGGAGTTCGGCGACCTTCCAGCTCAGGCAGTGGCGGCGAGTCACGTCCGCATCAACTTCCTCGGCAACATCGTCGAGTGGGACTACGACACTGTCACCGGCACGTGGCTGCGGTCGGCCGACGGCCGTGAGTCGGAGTGGAAGAGCGAGGACGGGGAGACCGGTCGCATCGGGTTCCCGGTTTTAGTCGCGCTATACGTGGAGCAATACACACTCGGCCCTCCGAGCGGGGTCTCCGGCAAGGCACTCCCGTCGAGCCACACAACCGGAACCGGCAAGGCGTTCGTGTTTGCCGACGGCAAGGTGATGGAGGGCTCGTGGGAGCGAGAGACCGAAAAGGATTGGTTCACGCTGACCGATTCGTCCGGAACGGTGATCCCTGTGCCACCGGGCCAGGTGTGGATCTCCCTGGTGCCGGACAGAACCGGTCTCACCTTCGAGTAGCCGGATGGAGCCATCGCCGCTTGGCGATTGGCTAGCGTGCCATGACGTGGCGATTCAGACAGCTGCGAACCGGGTTGGAGAGGCTTTGCGCGCTGCCGTGGAGAGTCAGTCGACGCTGAACGCTTTCACCTTCATCGAGCCCGAGGAAGAGGCAACGAGGCGAGCCCGGTCGATCGACGCGATCGCTGGCCCGGGCCCGCCACTCGCCGGTGTCCCCCTGGCTCTCAAGGACCTGATCGACCAACAGGGGCGGGTGACCACTGCCGGCTCGGCGTTCTATCGGTTCGAGGCGCCCAGCTCGGCCCCGGTCGTGCGCCGTCTCGAGGAAGCGGGGGCGGTGATTGTCGGGCGCACGGGCCTCCACGAGTTCGCGTTCGGCTTCTCATCGGAGAATCCCCACTTCGGTCCGGTCCACAATCCCTGGGACCTGGCTTGTTCACCCGGTGGCTCCTCGGGCGGCTCCGGTGCGGTGGTCGGAGCAGGGATCACACCAATAGCCATAGGGACAGACACGGGTGGGTCGATCAGGGTCCCGGCAGCGCTGTGCGGGTGTTTCGGGCTCAAGGTCACCCACGGCCGGATCCCGCTGGATGGGGTGTTTCCCCTGGCCAAGTCGTTGGACACCGTCGGACCTCTCGCCGACGGCATGGCCAATCTGGAGTTGGCTTATCGAGTGATGAGTCGCGACCGATCGGAGACGCCCCCCGCTGCGGCACTCCGTCTGGGGGTGCCCATCCCGTGGTACGACGAGGCTCCTCTAGAGGACAGGGTCCGCCATGGCTTCGAGGAGGCTCTCGATGCACTCAGTGCCATGGGCCATCATGTCGAAAAATGCGATCTTCCTGGTGTCCTTCCCTCGATCGAATTGCTCCATGGGATGGCGCGTGAGGTGAACGAGATCCATGAGGGATTCCGGGGCCAGGGCCTCCCGTATGGGCCGGATGTGGCCAAGCGTCTCGAGGACTGTGCCGCCGTCACCGAGGCAGATATGGATGCCGCGGCGTCGTGGCAGAGCACGATCCGCAGTCGATTCGAAGCCGCGCACGGCAGGTTCGACTTCCTCCTCACACCCACCACCCCTGTCATGCGCAAGGAGATCGGCAATGACACGATCGGGGGTCTGCACTATCGAACGGTCCTCTCGTGGTTCACGGCATTGGTGAACCACTCACTTTGCCCGGCCCTGGCGATGCCGCTGACTGGTTCCGGAACACCCCCGATCTCACTCCAATTGATTGGGTCGCGCGGCTCAGAGACAGCCTTGCTCGCCTTCGGTAAAACATTGGAGCGCCTGGGTATGGTCGGGTTCCAGCCCGCGCCGAGAGCGGTTGCGTAATGCACAGTCTCGATAAGATGGGAGGGCACGGCAAGGAAATGCGGTCTTCTCAGCTGAATCCAAACTTCAATAGCGTGATAGACGCGTGCCTATGACACCCAAAAGGAAGTGACCAAAGTGGCAGATCAGATCGCCACAGCAGACCCTTCAAGCCCCCTCATCGAACACCTCGACAAATTGGTCATCCGATTCGCCGGAGACTCCGGCGACGGTATGCAGGTAGCAGGATCCCGATTCACCGACGCCAGCGCCCTGTTCGGAAACGACCTGGCCACGCTGCCCTCTTTCCCGGCCGAGATCCGCGCCCCTGCCGGGACGCTCCCCGGGGTGTCGAGCTTCCAGGTCCAGATTGCCGACTTCGACATCCTCACTGCAGGGGACCAACCAGATTGCCTGGTTGCGATGAACCCGGCTGCGTTGAAGAAGAACCTCAAGGATCTTCGTCAGGGCGGCACTCTGATCGTCAACACCGACACATTCGACGAGCGGAACTTGAACAAAGCCGGATACGAGGCCGATCCATTGGAGGACGACACGTTGACCGGGTACCGGGTGATCAGGGTTCCCATGGACCAGCTCACCAAGGAGGCGGTGAAGGACACGGGTGTGTCGGGCCGCAGCGTCCTCCGCTCGAAGAACTTCTTCGCCCTCGGCCTCCTTGCCTGGCTGTTCCATCGCCCGACTGAGCCGACCATCGAATGGGCCCAAAAGAAGTTCGCCAAGTCTCCCGAGGTGGCCGCCGCCAACGTGGCAGCATTCAAGGCCGGTTACACCTTCGGCGTCGCCACCGAGGTGACCAAGACGACCTTCGACATCAAGCCGGCCGCCCTCCAACCGGGCACCTACACCAATATCAACGGGAACACCGCCCTGGCGTGGGGGCTGATTGCCGCATCGAAGCTCTCCGGGCTGCCGCTCTTCTACGGCACGTACCCGATCACACCGGCCTCCGACATCCTCCATGAGCTTTCTCGCCAGAAGCACTTCGGGGTCCGGACCTTCCAGGCGGAGGACGAGATCGCCGGGGTCGGCACCACGATCGGCGCGTCATTCGCCGGGAACCTGGCCGTTACCGGTTCCTCGGGGCCTGGAATCGCCCTGAAGAGCGAGTCGATATCGCTCGCTTTCATGATGGAGCTCCCGATGATCGTGATCAACGTCCAGCGTGGTGGCCCTTCCACGGGGCTGCCCACCAAGCCGGAGCAATCCGACCTCCTGTTCTCCCTCTACGGGCGGCATGGCGAGTCACCGATCCCGGTGCTCGCCATCGCATCCCCATCGGATGCGTTTGAGATGGCCATCACCGCGGCCCGCATCGCCCTCAAATACATGACACCTGTCCTGCTCCTCAGTGACAACCAGGTAGCCAACGGCTCTGAGCCGTGGTTGTTGCCCGATGTCGACTCCTTGGAGCCCATCCACACGGAGTTCGCCAAACATGCCAATGGCCCCGACGGGACTTTTCTCCCGTACATGCGCGACATCGACACGTTTCGCGCGCCCATGGGCCGTGCCTGGCACCCCCGGGCTCGAGCACAGGATCGGTGGGCTGGAAAAAGAGGCCATCACCGGGAACGTCTCCTACGACCCGGCCAACCACCAGTTGATGACAGACAGCCGGGCCTGGAAGGTCGCCAATATCGTCAACGACATCCCCGACATCGCGGTGGACGGTGATGAGGACGCCGAGATCTTGGTGCTCGGCTGGGGATCGACTTTCGGCCCGATTCGGGCTGCAGCCCGACGAGCTCGCCTCGAAGGCGAGAAGGTTGCCACGGCCCACCTTCGATACATCAACCCGATGCCGCGGAACTTGGGGGACGTCCTGCACAGTTTCGACAAGGTGCTGATCCCCGAGCTGAACACCGGTCAGCTTCGAAAAGTCATCCGGGCGGAGTTCCTGATCGATGCCAAAGGCCTCAACAAGGTGGCCGGAGAGCCGTTCAAGGTCTCGGAGATAACCGAGCGGATCCTGGAGATGATCAAATGACAGCCCCCACGTACACCCGGTCAGACTTTCAGACTGACCAGGAAGTCAGATGGTGCCCGGGGTGTGGCGACTACACCATCCTTGCATCGGTCCAGCAGTTCCTGGCCGGCCTGGGGCGCCCCCGCGAGGAGTTCGTATTCGTGTCCGGAATCGGTTGCTCATCGCGATTCCCGTACTACATGAACACCTACGGGATGCACTCCATCCATGGTCGGGCGCCCGCGATCGCCTCCGGCATCGCCAGCACCCGCCCCGATCTTTCGGTATGGGTCATTACCGGTGACGGCGATGGTCTATCGATTGGCGGCAACCACCTGATCCATGCCCTGCGGCGGAACGTCAACCTCAAGATCCTGCTGTTCAACAATCAGATCTACGGGCTGACCAAGGGTCAGTACTCGCCGACGTCCGAGCCGGGCAAGACAACCAAGTCGTCGCCGTTTGGCTCGATCGACTACCCCTTCAACCCGGTATCGCTGGCTCTGGGCGCCGAGGCCACTTTCGTGGCCCGCACCTTGGACATGGATCGCAACCACACCCAGGAGCTACTCAAAGCAGCGTATGAGCACCAGGGATCGGCATTCATCGAGATCTATCAAAACTGCAATGTGTTCAACGACAAGGCTTTCATCCAACTGACCGGCAAAGAGGAGCGCGTCCACAACAGGATCGATTTGGAGGCAGGAAAGCCCATCGTCTTCGACGAGGGCGCCAAGGCGGTTGTCGTGAGGGATGGATCGGCAGTAGTAGTCGACTCGGCCAGCGTGGACCCCGGAGCCATCTTGGTCCATGATCCGACCAGACCCGACCCAACCGTGGCGTTCGCCCTGAGCAGGCTGTCACACGGGCCATATGGCCCGACTCCGCTGGGCATCTTCCGAAATGTCGAGCGCGCCACCTATGACACTCTGATCAACGCCCAGGTTGCGTCGGCCAAGGAAAAGCAGGGTGACGGCGACCTCGCCAAGCTGATCTCGTCTCACGGGACCTGGACGGTCAAGGACGCCGCTTCCAACGGCGGCTGACCACGCCCTTTTGCCTCCAATGCCGGACCAGTTCGCACAAGCAGTTGCCTTCGACGCAGATATAACCTAGACTACCTAGGTAATGGCTGATCGTATTCATGGGCATCTCGACCTACTGATTCTCAGCGTGGTCGCCGGAGGGCCGAAGCACGGCTATGCCATCATCAGCCAGCTGTCGGAAAAGAGCGGCGGCCGATTCGACCTCCCTGAGGGGACCGTCTACCCGGCTTTGCACCGACTGGAGCGACGAGGTCTCTTGGAGAGCTCGTGGGCCGAGGGCAGTACCCGGCGTAGAAGGGTCTACCGAATCACCGATGACGGCAACACCGCTCGGAAAAGAGAGCAATCGGCCTGGGCCGAGTTCGCCACCGGGGTCGAGTCTGTTCTGGGATTGGCATGATGAGCGGGCAAGATCCGATCGAGAGCTACTTGGACCGTCTCGTCGAGGTTCTCCGCGGCCCCGGCAAGGAAGTGCGTCGGGCCCTCGCCGAATCCGAGGATCATCTCCGGGAGGCAGAGGCCGGGGAGCTGGCCTCGGGTCGCAACTCGGAAGCGGCCGCGGCGGCCGCCATCACCCGTTTCGGCACCCCTGAGGAGGTCGCCCGTCGTTACGACCTCATGCGCCGCGTGGCAACTCCGGGTCAAATCGTCGCCCAGGCCATCATGTCATTGGTCCTGGTCGGCTCGATCATCCTGATCAGCATCGGCGTCAGCGGTTTGGTGGCAGGCGTCGGCGCCGCCGGCCTCGGACCTGAATTCATCGCCGGTGATCAGCCGGGCGTCGCCTACACGCCTGAGAGATGTGCCGACTTCCTCGAGTTCCACCCCGAGGCCACCACCTGTGAGGCTGCGGCGGTGGCACATCACCTCGACGAGACGGTGGGATATCGATTGACTGCCGGGGTGCTCGGCCTGATCCTCCTCGCCGTGTGGTGGCTGACCAAGAGGGGCGCACGAGGCAGGTTCGGGCCTTGGGCGATCCCGGTTTCATTCGTCCCGATTGCCACGACTGCGTCGTTCGCAGCTGCCACCGTGGTCCTCGGGCTCCTGGGAGCCGGCCAGTTGCTCACGTCAGGCGTGGACACCGGGGCCGGGTACATGCTCAGTGCTGCGGCGGTCTCATTAGCGGCCACCGGGATGTTCGGCACCTGGTTGATCAGGACACTGCGCTCCCCGGCGGGCTGACCCAAAAGAACGGGCGACTCACCCGGTAAGCCCATCGAGGCAGAACCGGCACATCTCGGCGGTCAACGCTCGGCGATCGAGCAAGCCGTCAGGTCGATACCACCTCTCCACGGCGTTTAGAACCGAGAGGACCAGGATCGATGCAAGCCTCGGGTCCACATCGCTGCGAAAGGACCCATCCGAGAGCCCTTCGGCGATCACCTGTCGGAAGCTCAGCTCATATCCGTCGCGGGCCTCGAGCACCCGACGGCGGTGCTCGGCATCGAGCATCCTCGCCTCATTCAGATAGGTGCGCACCACGTCCCGGTGCTCCATCACGACCGCGAGATGGCCGTCGATCAGAGCCCTGAGGCGATCCGAGGCGGAGCCCCCGACGAGAAGAGCAGACTCGGCCGACATCTGGAACAACCGCGCCCCTTCCTCGACCACCTCCACTAGCAAGTCTTGTTTGGACTCGACATGTGCGTATAGCGACGAGCCGAGCAGGCCGAGCTCACGGCCAAGGTCTCTCATCGACGTGCCGTGATAACCGTCGCGGGCGAACAAGCGCCCAGCGGCTTCCACAACATCCGCCCTCGTATTGCGAGCTCCAACCGTCATCGGTGGTCGTACCTCACAACCACCCGGTCAGACACAGGATGGGATTGGCAGGTGAGTACGTAGCCCGCCTCGACCTCACTGTCGATCAACGCATAGTTCTTGTCCATCCGCACCTCTCCCTCCTCGATGCGGCCCTTGCAAGTGGCACACATCCCTCCCTTGCAAGAGAAGGGCAGCTCGGATCTGACCCGCAAGGCAGCATCGAGAATCGAGGTGGCTGGTGTCATGCGAGTGTCGACGGCGCGCCCGTCCAAGATCACGGTGAGCGAGACGGAGCCCTCACCGGTGGCAGGCTCGGGCGGCATAGCCGATGGGTCGGGTGGTCCGGCGAAAAACAGCTCGTCGTGAATCGCCGCCTGGTCGATCCCGAGATCGAGGATGGTCGAGCGAGCCATGGTCACCATCTCGAAAGGCCCACACAGGTACCATCCCTCAATCTCGCGATCCCCGAGAAGTCGGCGATAGACGAGGCGGATCTTGTCGGGATCGATTCGGCCCGAGAGAAGGGGAAGATCGGACCCCTCTCGGCTCAGCATGTGAAACAGCTGGAATCGGTCGGGGTACCGATCCTTCAGACCCTCCAGCTCTTCGAGGAACATGACACTGTTGGCAGTTCGGTTTCCGTACAACAGGGCCCATGTCGACCCTGGCTCGGATTCCAGGGTGGTCGAGATCAACGAAACGACCGGGGTGATTCCCGAGCCTGCGGCGATGGCGACTCGGTGGATCGCCTTCTCGGGCCTTGGCTCGATGCAGAACTCGCCCACCGGCGACATCACATCCACCACGTCCCCGGCGCGGAGCTGGGTAGTGGCGTACCCGCTGAACACTCCGCCCTGGAGGCGCTTTATCCCCACTCGCAACTTCCCCTCATTGGCATTGGCGCAGATCGAATAGGAGCGACGCACGTCTTCGCCGTCGATCGTGGCGCGCACAGTCACATGCTGGCCAGGGAGGAACTCGAAGGTCTCTGCCAATTCGGGTGGGACATCGAAACTGACCGCGACCGAGTCATCGGTCAGCGGTGTGATCTCGGAGACCCGGAGCGGATGAAAGTCCAGGCTCACTCAGAATTCCTTGAAGTAATCGAACGGCTCGCCACAGGACGAGCAGACCATCAATGCCTTGCATGCCGTGGAGCCAAATCGCGCCACCATACGGGAGTCGTTGGCAGCGCATCGCGGGCACAGGACCTCTCGGCCCGGCGGCGCAATGCCGAATGCCGCCAGCTTCGACTTCCCCGCCTCGGTCATCCAATCGGTGGTCCAGGCCGGGTCGTGGACGGTCCTGACGAGGACTGGGTCGAAGCCGACCTTCCCGAGGGCTAGTTCGATATCGTCAGAGATCTGTCGCATCGCCGGGCATCCCGAGTAGGTGGGAGTGATGGTCACCACCAAGACCTCACCCTCCATGCCAACCTCGCGCAAGATCCCCAGATCGGAGATGGTGAGAACCGGTATCTCGGGGTCGCTCACCCCGGCGGCGACCAGGGTCGCCCTCTCCAGATCGTGGGCAGTAGTCGCAGTCACCATTTCAACCCCGGAAGACTTCGTTGCAGCCACTGCATCTCGGTCAAGAGGTGCCCGAGATGCTCGGTGTGGAATCCCCGCCGGCCACCGCTGCGCTGATACGGGTCATCGGGGATGACGAGACGGGCCTCACCGAGAACCTGATCGATCGAGGCCCTCCAGCGCGGCTGCATAGATGAGGTCGTGGCCTCGAACAGCTCCTCGGTGTATCTCCATAGATGGTCCAACGCCCCCTGGGCCCTACGATGAGACTCGTCGGTGCCGTCCCCCAGGCGCACCACCCACCCGGACGAGTGGCGAATGTGATAGCGAGCTTCCTTGGCGGCTCGCGCGGCAACCCCGGCCACCACCCCGTCTTCGTGATGTGCGAGCTCTTCCCAGAGAAGCACCTGATAGGCGTCGAACAGCAATGACTTGACCATCGTGTGCGCAAAGTCCCCGTTCGGCTGCTCCACCAGCAGGACATTGCGGAAGTCCCGCTCGGGCCGTCTCATTGCGAGGTCGTCCTCATCCCGCCCCGCCCCCTCGACCGCGCCGGCATGGGTGTACAGGGCGCGAGCCACGCCCAAATGGTCGAGGGCAGTGTTACCAAGAGCGATGTCTTCCTCCAGCTCCGGTGCATTCGAGATCCACTCCCCCAGGCGCTGGGCCAGGATCAGGTTGTCGTCGGCATGACCCAAGAGCCATAGAAAATGATCGGCGGGATCGGATGCGGGCATTCCCGAGGCGGCAGAGACGGCGGACGGCTCGGTCACATGCGCCCCACTTCGTCCGGTATCTCATAGGAAGTCGCCAGCCGGTAGCTCTTCTCGTTGGCGTCCACGTATTCCTCGGCATCTTCCGGCTCGAAGGCCCTCACCTCCGAGCTGGGCACCACCCAAAGGCTCACCCCCTCGCCACGACGGGTGTAGACATCGCGTGCATTCTGAAGGGCGGTCTCGGCGTCCGGCGCATGCAAGCTCCCGATGTGGACATGCGAGATGCCGCGACGCGCCCTCACGAAGACCTCCCACATCGGCCAGGCCTCGTTCTTCAGGGCCGTGGTCTCTTCCAGGTCGGCGCTCTCGCCGGGCGCGACGGGGACGTCGTAGGTCACGCGGCACCTTTCCTCTGCTTGGCGGCGTGGGCCGTGGCCGCCTCGCGCACCCAGGCCCCTGCCTCCCAGGCCTCGACCTTGTGCTCGACCCGGTCACGGTTCATCGGGCCATTCCCCTTGACCACCTCCCAGAACTCGTCCCAGTCGATCTCCCCGAAGTCGTAGTGCCCACGCTCCTCGTTCCAGCGCAGATCCGGGTCAGGGATGGTGAGCCCGAGGTAATCGGCCTGCGGCAGGGTCATATCGACGAATTGCTGGCGAAGATCGTCGTTGGAGACTCTCTTGATCTTCCACGTCATCGACTGCTCGGTGTGAGTCGATTCGGAGTCGTGGGGCCCAAACATCATCAGTGATGGCCACCACCACCTATCGAGGGCGTCCTGGGCCATCTGCTTCTGTTCGTCCGATCCTCGACAGAGCGCGAGGAGCAACTCATAGCCCTGCCTCTGATGGAAGGATTCCTCCTTGCAGATTCGCACCATGCCACGGGCGTAGGGCCCGTACGAGCAACGGGTCAGCATCACCTGATTGGTGATGGCGGCGCCATCGACCAGCCATCCAATCGTCCCGATGTCGGCCCAAGAAAGCGTCGGGTAGTTGAAGATCGATGAGTACTTGTGTTTGCCCTGATGGAGCAGCTCCTGTAACTCGTCCCGGTTGACACCGAGAGTCTCGGCCGCCGAATACAGGTAAAGACCGTGACCGGCCTCGTCCTGCACCTTCGCCATCAGGATGGCCTTTCGATGCAGGGTGGGTGCCCGGCCGATCCAGTTCCCCTCCGGTTGCATTCCGATGACCTCGGAGTGGGCGTGTTGTGCGATTTGGCGAATCAGGGTCTTCCGGTATGCCTCGGGCATCCAATCGGTCGGCTCGATCTTGTCCTCTGCGTCGATGATCTCCTGAAAGCGGTCCTCGCTGGTCATGACTCCAGATTATCACAAACAAACGAACGTTCGTTTGTGAGGGTCTAGTCCGATCACCACAAATGCGAAACCACCCTTTGAAGCCCTGCCCCGAAGGGGAGCCTGTCCACAAGCGGAAGGAGAGGACATGGGGATGACAAGACGATCTTTGATCGTCGTGGTGTTGGGCGCGCTGATGGGTCTGATGGCCTTTGGCGTGGTCGGCAGCGCAGCCTGGTTCACCAGCCAGGATGCGATCGACGACAATGTGGTCGGTGCGGGCACGCTGGACGTGCAGGTATTCGGCGGGCCATTCACGGTGCAGAACCTGGCACCGGGCGGTGACTGGGAGGGGCCGTATGTCTTCGAGATTCGGAATCTCGGGTCACTGAACGCTCTCTACGACATCTCGGTCGGGGATATCTCGCAGACCGTCAGCGGTTTCAAGAACAAGATCAACGTCCAGCTCTTCACGGACTACTCGACTGGCACGTTCGGTGACGCTTGCTCTGGAGCCCTCGTTTATGACGGACCGCTGCCAGGACTGGCCGGAACGGCCACCGACAACGCCTGGGGAAACTCGTTCTTGCAGCCCAACGGCCAATGGACGGATCCATGGAAGGTCTGTTTCCAGCTGGACGAGAGTGCAGGAAACCAATACCAGGGCGCCTCGGCCACCTTTGACATCGTGGTCGACGGGTACCAGCCCGACGCACCCTGATCGATGATTTTGGGGGAGGGTCACCACTGGGGACCCTCCCCTATCGAGGCGATGACCGTAACAACGAACCGCCGGGCCACGGGCCGAGACGTGAAAGGGCCGAGACATCTCGCCCCACGCGAGAAACAGGCGCGCTACCGCGGGCACCCATTGGTTGGGCGGCTCCTGACTGCGCTGTTGCTGGTTCTCCTGGCCGTGACCTTGGTGACCGGTTATGGGACGGTCGACAACCGTTGGTACAAGGTGGTCGCGGTGAAGGGAGGGTCGATGGCGCCGACCATCGAACCTGGCGACCTGGTGTTCATCGGTCGTGCCGACCATCTCGAGATCGGTGACATCGGTGTCTTTCAGGTGAATGGCAAGGTGGTAACGCACCGAGTCGTCGGAATCAACGCCGATGGCACCTATATGACCCAGGGTGACGCCAACCCGACGCCTGACCGGTGGGAGGGAGCCGACATCAACGTCGTCGGCAGGTACCTCTTCCGGATCCCGATGATCGGAGCTGGCTTCTCCTCTGGGGTTGGAGCCTGGTACACGGACTCAGACAGTCTCGGGTTCTCAGTCTCGGAGGCAGACGCCACCTGACTCTCAGGCAAGCGCCACCAGATCGAGCATGGCCTCGTCGAAGAAGCGCATTTCACCTTCTGGCATCAGCACCGCACGGTCGGGCCCGAGCTCGGCGACGAACTCCGTGTCGTGACTGACCAAGACGATGGTGCCCTCGTAGATGGTGAGGGCGTCGAGCAGGGCTTCCTTGGCCTGCGGGTCGAGGTTATTGGTGGGCTCGTCCAACAAGAGCACATTGGGCCTCTGCGCCACCAGCATGGCCAGAGCGAGCTTCGTCTTCTCCCCACCCGACAGAGATCCCGCATCTTGATGGATCTTGTCGGCGAGCAGGAACAGACCTAAAAGCGAGCGCACGGTCTGATCGGGCAAGCCAGCTCCGTCCATGTGCTCCAGAACGCTGACGCCTGGCCTTATTTGTTCATGTTCCTGTGCGTAGTAACCGATGCCAGCCTTGTGGCCGAGGGACACCTCGCCCAGGTCAGCAGTTTCGACGCCGGCGAGAATGCGCAAGAGGGTGGTCTTGCCTGCCCCATTGAGACCGATGAGAAGCATCCGCTCCCCTCGCTCCACAGCCAACTCGATATCGACGAACACGAGGTTGTCCCCGAACGACTTCGCCAAACCCATGGCGGATAGGGGGACTCGCCCCGACTGCTCTGGTTGGGGGAAGGAGACCTTGACCTTCTTGCCACTTCTCTGGACTTCGACCAAGTCGCGCTTCATCCTCTCGACTCTCGTCTCCCAGGAACGTGCCGCCTTGGCCATCTTCTCGGTGGTTCCCTTGAATCGCCGGATGTTCTCTTCGAGGCGTGCGATCGCCTCGTCCTGGTGTCTTCGTTCGCGTTCCTTCTGCAGGCGTCGCCTGTCACGCTCGACCAGGTAGTGGGAGTAGTTGCCCCGATAGGCCTCGATCTCGCCATTCTCCAGGGCCAGCACAGTTGTGATGGCCTCGTCCAACAGAGGGAGATCGTGGGAGATGACCAGCATCCCGCCTTTGTATGAGCCGAGCCACTCGATGAGCCACGCCTTGGCGTCGAGATCGAGGTGGTTGGTCGGCTCGTCGAGGAGAAGCACGTCGGTGTCGGCGAAGAGGATCCTCGCCAGCTCGACGCGGCGTCTCTGACCACCTGACATGGTGACCACCGGTTGGGCGAGCTCGTCATTCCCGATGCCAAGGGCCGCCGCCATTCTCTTGGCCTCCGCCTCGGCAACAAACCCGCCCTTGGCCTCGAACTCGTCGTGCAGCCTGGCAAATCGCTCGATACCCCGATCGCGGTCCGTTCCCGTGAGATCGTGCAATCTCTTCCTTGCGTCTTCGATGCGTCGTTGCAGCGCTCCGATCTCCCTCGCCATGAGGACCCTCTCCAAAGCAGTTGCGTCGGCATGCTCCAGATCGGGCAGAGCTGCCTCCTGCGAGAAGTAGCCGATCGTCCCGGATCGGAGCACGGTCCCCTCTGCCGGGTTGAGCGCGCCCATCAGGGTGCGCATGAGCGTGGTTTTCCCAGCACCATTCCGGCCGACCAGCCCTATCCGATCTCCGGACTGCACACTGAAAGAAGCCCCCTGGATCAGATTCCGGGGGCCGACATCGATGCGGAGGTCGCGTGCGATCAGCATGGGTTAGGGGTTTCGAGCGGCATTCTACGAGACTCCACCCTGTTTCGTGGCTCGATTTCGGGGTGAGAAACCATGCTCTGAGCACGATCACCGGCACCGGACTAGTTTCTCCGGGCAAATGTTCCGAAGCATCTTTGACTCGCACTTCCTGCGACGTGTGGCATGGCACGTCAAGAGGGTGGGTGCGAAGATCGACAAGCGATTCTTCACATCGCTGGCAATCGGCCTCGTGGTCGTTCTGGCGATAGCCGGAGCGATCGTGTGGCTGGCCGAGACCGACCACACCGTCGGGGCGTTCTTCGAGGCCTACTACTGGTCGGGCGCCACCGTGCTCGGGCAAGGAAGTGCGGGTTTCGTGACCACCCCCGCCGGGTGGGCGGTCTCCTGGCTGTTGGGTCTTTTTGGCGTGGCGATCGTGGCAACGATCACCGGTGCCTTGGTTGGGTTTGTGATCGACTTTCTGCTCAAGGAGGGACAAGGGATGGGTGCAGCCGGATATCGAGATCACATCGTGGTCTGTGGTTGGAACGCGACTGCGAGAGACCTGATCAGTGAGTTATCGGGCGACGACTATGAATCGAAGATCGTCCTTCTCTGCAATGCAGAGCGGAGCCCTGTGGAGGATGGCGTCTACTTCGTGCGCGGATCCACCAGCAACGAGGCCGACCTGAGACGCGCTGGGATTGAGAACGCCTTCTCAGCCATCGTCTGCCCCGCGGACGGGTCGAATCAGGCCGATATGGAATCGATCCTCACCGTCCTGGCCATCGAGACCCTCGCTCCTCAGGTGAGAACCGTTGTCGAGGTGAATAACCCCGATCATGTCCCCCACTTCAGAAGGGCGAACGTCGACGAGGTCCTGGTGACTTCCCGGCTGGCATCTCATCTTCTTGCCCGTTCGGCCTTGTACCCCGGCTTGTCCGAGCTGGTGACTGACATCGTCTCGGGCGGAGAGGGATCCGAGTTATACCGAGTGGGCATACCCGAGGGAATGGAAGGTCTGACGATCGACGAGCTTTCGGCCAGGCTGAGAGCGGAGCATCGTGCCACACTTCTCGCCATTTCTAGAGACGGCTTCACCCACGCCAACCCCGAGCCCGACTTCAGCCTCTTTCCATCCGATCACCTATTGGTGATCGCCGAGACGCTGGGTGGGCTGGAGCCACGCAACGAGCATGAGCCGCCCGCGTACATCGACCTGAGCCTGCAGGGGGCCCAGCGCGGGCCAAACGCCAGAATTGCCGGGTCTGCCAAAGGTTCCACCTAGGGCCAGGTCCCGTTAACCGAGCGGAAACCTCTGCCTGTTACAAAACAATCACCGTGGTCGTAGGACCGACGGTCACAACAGATCCCTCCTCCCAGGGGCGTCGGGGCGACACAAGTCGCCCCGATTGCGTTGAGGCGCATCACCGTCGAAGAGCCGAAGCGGTTATCTTGCCGCCGTGCCCAGTGAGACCTTCCGACATGCCGCGACGACCGAGGCGGAGCCGACCACGATCTGGTCGGCGCTGAACCGACCGTCGACCTGGGAAGCAGTGCCCGGGGTCGACCGGGTCTACGACCCGGTCATTGATGACACGGGGAGGCTGCGCGGGTTCCTCTTCGAGAGCGTTGCAGCAGGCAAGACATTCATAGGACGCGCCTCGCCTGCCGACCGCGTCGAGGAGACGGCGATGGCATGGGACATCCTGACCACCGAGCTCAAGGGCTTGGTCAGAGTCGACATCGAGAAGGCGGACGACGTCACCCAGGTTGCCGTGAGCCTGGCGGTGGAGGCTGTCGGGATGCTCTCCGCGATCTTCTTCCCGGTCATCGTCTCGAGCATCGGCAATGGATTTGAGCCGGCAGTCGAGCTATTCGTCGTTTCTCTCGGCTGACTCCGCCGACTCGACTGACTCTTCAGCCTCGGCTTGGCTCGCCAACTCGGTCGCCAGCTCCCTTGCCTCCTCTTTCCCTCCCTCGGATATCCGGGCGCGATCGGTGATCAGGGTGACCATGTTGTCCAAAACCTGGATGAAGCCACCGTGGACCCCGATCATGGTGCGATGCCCGTCCTCGGTCTCCACCATCACCGGAGCCGTGACCAGCGCCCCCATCAAAGGCTCGTGATTCGCCAGGATCCCGATCTCGCCTTCCGGGGTCTTGGCCACCAAGAATGTGGCGGTTCCGGTCCAGATGGTGGCCTCGGGCGAGACGACATCGACCTGGAAAGTGGCCGCCATTGTCAGCCCGCTCCCTGGATGGTTCCCAGAATCCCTGGGAAAAGGGATCGAGGTCCGAGGCAAATCATGCCGCGCTACTCGCCTTGGTCAGCTCTGCGGCCTTTCGCTCCACGTCTTCGCGACCTCCGACCATGTAGAACGCTTGCTCCGGGTACTGGTCCATCTCTCCGTCCAGGACCGCCCTGAAGGCACCAATCGTCTCCTCCAATGGCGTGTAAACCCCCGCTTGGCCGGTGAACTGCTCGGCCACGAACATGGGCTGGGCAAAAAATCGCTGGATCCGCCGGGCCCGGCCCACCACCAGCTTGTCCTCCTCGGACAGCTCATCGATGCCCAGGATGGCGATGATGTCCTGGAGGTCCTTGTACCTCTGGAGCGTTCTCTGCACCTCGGTCGCCACGAAGTAGTGGTCCGTGCCGACGATCTGGGGATCGAGTGCCCGACTGCTCGAGTCGAGTGGGTCCACTGCGGGGTAGATGCCGATCGCCGTGAGGGGCCGTGACAAAACCGTGGTGGCATCCAGGTGGGCGAAGGCGGCGTGGGGGGCCGGGTCGGTGATGTCGTCCGCCGGGACATAGATCGCCTGGAGGGAGGTGATGGATCGACCCTTGAGGGAAGTGATCCGCTCCTGGAGGAATCCCATCTCATCCGCCAGTGTCGGCTGATAGCCGACCTCCGACGGCATCCGCCCGAGCAGGGTCGAGACCTCCGAGCCTGCCTGGGTGAACCGGAAGATGTTGTCGATGAAGAGAAGGACATCCTGACGCTGGACGTCGCGGAAATACTCCGCCATGGTCAGCGCCGACAGGGCGACCCGGAGACGCACTCCCGGCGGCTCGTCCATCTGCCCGAAGACCAGCGCGGCCTTGTCGATGACACCCGATTCCTTCATCTCCAAGAACAGGTCCGTCCCCTCACGGGTCCGCTCGCCCACCCCGGCAAAGACGGACACACCACCGTGCTGGGTGGCGACCCGGTTGATCATCTCTTGGATCAGCACCGTCTTGCCCACCCCGGCACCGCCGAACAGGCCGATCTTCCCACCTTGTAGATACGGGCTGATCAAATCGAGGACTTTGATACCGGTCTCGAAGACCGTCTTTTGGGGCTCGACGTCCTCGAAAGCCGGTGGTGTCCGATGGATCGGCCATCTCGGCTCGGAGAAGTCCTGATCGGGCGCGTCGAGTGAGTCGCCCCAGACGTTGAAGATGTGACCCAGAGTTTGGTCGCCGACCGGCACAGTTATCGGACCACCCGTGTTGTGGACCTCGGCGCCGCGAGTCAAACCGTCGGTGGGCGCCAGCGCGATTGCCCGGACTTTGTTCCCACCCAGGTGCTGGGCCACCTCTGCGATGACGTGCCTCTTCTCACCGCCGACGGTGAAGTCGACTGTGATGGCGAACAGGATCTCGGGCAGCTCATCGGGTGGAAACTCGACGTCGAACACCGGTCCGGCCACCTTGACGATCCGGCCGACGCTGGTGGCATCACTCATTTGCTGTCTCCAATCGGGTTGTGTGGCTTACAGAGATGGTCCATGGCCTTCAGCCCTCGCTCAAGGCCTGAGCGCCACCGACGATCTCTGAGATCGCGGTGGTGATCTCGGCCTGTCGGGCCCGGTTTGCCTGGACGCGGAGGACCCTTATCAGGTCCTCGGCATTGTCGGTTGCCGCCTTCATGGCACGACGCCGTGCGCTGTGCTCAGAGGCCGAAGCCTCCAGCAGCATGTTGAAGACCGTGGCCTCCACGTATCGGGGCAGGAGTCGG
Source organism: uncultured Actinomycetes bacterium (assembly GCA_963730285.1). Lineage (GTDB taxonomy): Bacteria > Actinomycetota > Acidimicrobiia > Spongiisociales > ZC4RG35 > JARDZU01. The sequence goes on from CAVSQY010000002.1 coordinate 269,229, forward strand.
TCGAGGATCTCCGAGGGCGAGGGCTCGAACTCGTACGAGATCTTGTGGGATCTCTCTTGCTCATCCATCTCGGGGGGAGTGATGGGGAGAAGCTCGAGATGAGTGGGCACCTGGTTGAGAGCGGACTTGTACATGGTGAAGGTCGCCTCCAAAGAGTCGATCTGGTCCATGGCAAATGCAGCCAGGACGGTGTTGGCGATCGCCCGAGCATCGCCATAGCCGGGGGTATCGGTGACACCAAGATATGAGCTCTCGATCCGGTACCCGCGATAGCGGAAGTAGGCCTGGGCCTTCTTGCCCACCGCATAGAGGATGACGTCCTTGCCTTCCCTATCGAGCAGGCGGATTCTGTTCTCGGCGAGGCGGATCACATTGGACGCATACGAGCCGGCCAGCCCGCGGTCCGATGAGACGATGAGCAATCCGACCGTCCTGATCTGGCGATGCTCCAACAACGGATGAGTCATCCCGCCGCCGGCCGCCCCCACGTTCTCGATGACTTCAATCAACTTCTCGGTATAGGGCTTCGATGCTTTCACCCGAGCCTGAGCCTTGGGGATCCGGCTCGTGGAGATCAACTCCATGGCGCGGGTGATCTTCTTGATCGCCTCGACGCTCTTGATGCGCCGTCGAGTGTCGCGTAACTGGGCTGAAGCCATGAGGCCCCGCTACTCCTCGACCCCGGAGCCCTCGAACGTCTCCTTGAACTCTTCTATCGCCGACTTCATCGCCGACTCTTCGGGAAGCTTGCCGGTGTCCCTGATCTCGGTCAGCAGACCCGGGTATCGGCCCCGGCAGAAGTCGCGAAGCTCCGTCTCGAAGCGCCGGATGTCGTCGAGGGCCACATCGTCGGTGTGCCCTTCGGTCACCGCATAGATGGAGAGGACCTGCTCCTCCACCGGCATTGGCTCGAACTGGGGCTGCTTCAGGATCTCGACGACCCGACGGCCACGCTCCAGCTGTGCCAGAGACGTCGCGTCCAGCTCGGAGCCGAATTCGGCGAAGGCGGCGAGCTCTCGGAACTGGGCCAGATTGAGGCGCAAGGGCCCGGCGATCTTCCGCATGGCCGAAACCTGAGCGGCGCCACCGACGCGAGAGACCGATGTGCCGGCGTTGAGCGCGGGCCGGATCCCCTGGTAGAAGAGATCGGACTCGAGGAAACATTGCCCGTCCGTGATCGAGATCACGTTGGTCGGTATGTACGCCGAGATGTCATTGGCCTTGGTTTCGATGACAGGGAGGCCGGTCAATGAGCCTGCGCCGAGATCGTCCGACATCTTGGCGCAACGCTCCAGGAGGCGGCTGTGAAGATAGAAGACGTCACCAGGGTATGCCTCGCGGCCTGGCGGCCGACGCAACAGGAGTGAGATCTCGCGGTAGGCGACAGCCTGCTTCGAGAGGTCGTCGAACATGACCAGGGCGTGCTCGCCCTTGTACATCCAGTATTGCCCGATGGCCGATCCGGCATAAGGGGCGTACATCTGAAGGGCCGGGGCAGAGGAGGCCGGGGCATTCACCACGACCGTGTACTCCATGGCGCCGTGCTCTTCGAGTGTGTCTACGATCTCCGCCACCGTCGACGCCTTCTGGCCGATGGCCACGTAGATGCATTTCACCTCGTCTTTGGTGCCCTGATTCACCTTCTGATTGATGATGGTGTCGACCAGGATGGCGGTCTTCCCGGTCTGGCGGTCACCGATGATCAGCTGTCTCTGGCCACGCCCGATGGGAGTCATCGAGTCGATTGCCTTGATGCCTGTCTGGAGCGGCTCAGTGACAGGCTGGCGTTCGACCACTGAAGGTGCCTGGGTCTCGAGTAGCCGACGCTCAGTGGTGTCTATGGGCCCCTTGCCGTCGAGCGGGCTGCCCAGGGGATCGACGACGCGTCCCAGAAGCGCATCCCCAACGGGGACAGAGAGCACGGTCCCGGTCTGCTTGACCGGGTCGCCCTCCTGCACGTGGCTCGCCTCACCGAGCAGCACGACACCGAGGTCGTCCTCGTCGATATTCAGCGTGACACCGGTTAGTCCGCCGGGAAACTCCAGCAACTCGGATGCCATCACGTTGGGAAGGCCTTCGACTCGGGCGACACCGTCGGCGATCGAGGTCACATAGCCAACGGTCTCCTTGTCGACTTCGGGCTTCCAGCCCGAGAGCTGGTCCCGAAGTGTCTTCGTGATCTGATCGGAAGTGATGGTCAAATCAGGCATTTCTCTCCTCAGCGACTCTGCACGGCTTGGCGAAGTGACTCGACCCTGTGGGCGAGGCTGCCATCGATGACCTGGTCACCGACCCGGGCAACGATCCCTCCAAGCACGGATGGGTCGACGATGACTTTCACCTCGACGCTCTTGCCGGTGGCTTTGCCTAGAGCCGTGGCGAGGCGCTCGACGGTGGCATCGTCCAAAGGCACCGCCGACCTGACCTCGGCGACTGCCTTGGAGCGAGTGGCGACTGCCGCCTCCACGAAAGCCTTGGCTATGGCGGGGATCTCCGAAGCGCGGCCCTGGGACACGATGAACTGGACCAGACCAACCGTGAGAGAAGAAGCGCGGCCATCGATCAGGTCATCGATGATGCCCTGCTTCTTGTCCACGGGGAGTTGGGGATCTGTGAGCGTCGATCTCAGCTCGGCTGAGCCGCCCATGGCCTGGCCGACGGCCAGGAACTCGGTCTCGACCTTCTCCAACTGACCCTCGGCTCGCGCCAACTCGAGCACGGCGTTGGCGTATCCGGTGATCCGGTCGTCCATCTATAGCCTTTCCAGGTCGGCCAGGTAACGCTCGACCAGGTCCTTTTGGATCTTGTCGTCGAGCGACTCGCCGACGATCTTCTCGGCCAGCTGGACCGAGATCTCACCGACCTCGCGACGCGCTTCCACCAAGGCCCGCTCCTTCTCCGTGCCGGCTTCTTCACGCGCCTTGGCAAGGATCTGGCTGGCCTCTTCGTTGGTCCTGGCCAACGTGTCGGCCTTGAGCTGTTCAGCCTGGGACCGGGCATCCTCGATGATCCGGGACCCCTCGGCCTTGGCTTCTGCGAGCTGTGCCTTGTAATCCGCCAGGAGGCTCTCGGCCTCCATCTTGACCGCCTCGGCCTCGGAAAGCTGTCCGGTGACCGCCTGCTGACGCGCCTCGAGGGTCTTGTTGATGGTTGGCAGGGCCCACTTCCACACGAAGAAGAACACGATGGCGAAGGCGATGATCCCGGCGATCAGCTCCGCAGGCTCGGGCAACACGAGACTGAGCCCCGAGCTCCCTCCCTCTTCCTGGGCGACGATCACGGCCGCGGCGGTCAACAGATGCATGTCGATCACCTAGGCGATGAAGAAGAGGACGAAGCCGATCAGGGCCAGCGCCTCGGTGAATGCGATACCCAGGAACATGGTGGCTCGGATCGTCCCCTGCATCTCGGGTTGACGCGCCATGGCGGTGATCGCATTACCCGCGACGATGCCGATGCCGATGCCCGGGCCGATGGCCCCAAGCCCATAACCGACCAAGGCGATGGCTCCCTTGAGGAGCTCGATATTGCCTTCCATATTTCTATATCTCCTTAGTGCTCGAAGTGGATCGACGACTCGATGTAGACAGCGGTCAAGAGGGTGAAGATGTATGCCTGAAGGATGGCGACGACGATCTCGAACACATATATGAACAGGCCGAACGCGAACCACGGCACACCGATCAGGCTGCGTGCGCCGATGTCGCCAACGGCTGCGATGAAGATGACGCCGGACCCGAGCAGGAGCGTGAGCATCAAGTGCCCGGCGACCATGTTGGCGAAAAGCCGGACGGCCAGTGTGAACGGCCGCAGGAAGAAGACCGACACGAGCTCGATCAGCCCCACCAGCCAGCGAAGGCCAACCGGGACGTGACGAGGCCAGGCGGTGTCGATGAGATACCGGAAGTTGTTCTTGCCAAATCCCACGATCAAGAAGACGAAGTAGGTGACGAGCGCCAGGAACAGCGGTATGGCCATCCGGGAGTTGATCGGGAAGTTGATGAACGGGGTCACCTCGAAGAGATTGCCGACCAGGATGAAGAGGAAGATGGACACCAGGTAGGGCAGGTACCTGAGCGACTCCGGCCCGATGATGCCCCGCCCGACGTCGTCCCTGACGAAACCAATCAACGACTCGACGATGACATTGAACTTGGAGGGCACGAGCCGCCGATCGCGTAGACCGAAGTACAAGAGCCCCACCACCAGGACCGCGGCAAACAACATTAGGAATGTGGTCCGGGTGAAGTTCAGGCCACCGACGCTGAACCACGTGTCGAACTCGAAGAGGTCATTGACATTGGCCGGTGCGCAGATGACGGCATTGGCCGTGTCGCACTCAGCGGCGAGGATCATCATCGGCGCCAACTCAACTCCCTATCCCTTCCCTTGCTGAACGACACTGCTTCCCAGGTCAGCAATGCGAAATACGCGACCACTGCCGATATCCCGAACGCCAGCCGATCGACGTCAACGGCATTGGCGATGACATAGACCGCGCCGATGAACAGACCGAGACGAAGGAAGAAACCGATCAGAGCGGCGGCATGATAGGCCTGGAGGCTGATGCTTGCCGAAATCGACAGTATCGCCCCAGCGAGAAGGAAATTGGCCACCACGACCACGATCCCGAGGGCCGAGCTCCAGGCGCCATCCCAACCGCGCAACAGCCAGGAGGCCAATATCACGACAGGGGCCACGTACACGCCGCGCATGACCGTGTGCCTGGCAATGGTGAGCTCTATCCCCGACGACACGCCGGTCTCCACCTTCTCAACGTTCACTGGCGCCCTCGTCCATCTTGGAGTAGTGCCACATGTTCATGAAGCCCGAGTAGGACCCGAGGAGGATTCCCAGAACCACCAGCCAGGGAGTGGTGCCCAGCCAATGATCGGCCAGCAATCCGAGGAGGGTGCCCGAGAGAATCGAACCGACGAATGAGCCACCACGCAGCCAACCGTCGTTGACGGCGCGCCCGATCTGTTGGTGGGGAGACTGCTGGTATTTCATCGGGTGTGAGATAGATCGCTCGGCTTGTGAATTCTTTCACAAAGTCTAGGGATGGCTCTTTGACGGGACAAATCGACCCTAGCAGTCTGGATATCGCGCTACGCGGGTGACCCGGAGTTGGGTCCGATCTTCCATCAGACATGGCCTGCGAAGTCGTGCGGGTAGGGGGGAAACGAGGCTGCCAAGGCCCCCACCTCTGCCGCGACCTCGGACAAGGCCACAGAAGATTCGCGTTCCCTGAGGGCTCGGACGATGAGACGCGCCACCTGCGTCGCCTCGTCTTCCTTCATCCCCTGGGTCGTCATGGCCGGCGTGCCGATCCGCAGGCCGGAAGCCCGGAACGGGGGTCGAGGGTCAAAGGGGATCGTGTTGAAGTTCAAGGTGATCCCCACACCATCCAGCATGCGAGCGGCGTCCTTGCCGGTCAAGTCCGGGTCCACCGAACGGAGATCCACCAAGAACATGTGATTGTCGGTGCCACCTGAGACAACCCGAACGCCCTCATCGACGATGGTGGCCGCCATGGCCGCAGCATTGGCCACGATCTGCTCTGTGTATTCGTGGAAGGCCGGTCTGGCGGCCTCAGCAAAACAAACGGCCTTGGCGGCGATCTGACTTTCGATCGGCCCACCTTGCGCATTGGGGAACACGGCCTTGTCGATGGTCTTTGCATGCTCCTCGGTGCTGAGGATCAGCCCCCCGCGTGGGCCGCGCAGAGCCTTGTGTGTGGTGCCCGTGACGATGTCGGCGAGTGGTACCGGGGAAGGGTGTGACTTGCCCGCCACCAAGCCGATGAAGTGGGCGGCATCGACCATGAAGATGGCGCCGACCTCGTCAGCGATGGATCGGAATCCCTCGTAGTCGAGCTTTCTCGAGTAGGCGGAATACCCGGCGAGGACGATCTTCGGCTTGTGCTCCCGGGCGAGCGACCGCACCTCATCCATGTCGATGAGCTCGGTCTCGGGGTCGACCCCATAGGCCACGAAGTCGTAGTAGAGACCGGAGAAGTTGACGGGGGACCCGTGGGTCAGGTGCCCGCCTTGGTCGAGGCGCATCCCCAGCACCTTGTCACCAGGCTCGAGAAGAGAGAAGTAGACCCCCATGTTGGCCTGGGCGCCGGAGTGAGATTGGACGTTGGCATGACCCGCGTCGAACAGCTCCTTGGCCCGGTCGACGGCCAACTGCTCCATTTCATCGACCACCTGACAGCCCTCGTAGTAACGCCGTCCGGGGTAACCCTCGGCGTATTTGTTGGTGAACACGGAGCCCGAGGCGGCCATGACGGCCGGCGAGGCGAAGTTCTCCGATGCGATGAGGTGGATGTGGCTGTTCTGGCGTTCCAGGTCTTTGCGGATGAGCCCGGCAATGGCCGGGTCGATCTGCTCCAGTGGGTCCATGGAGATCATGAGCCGAGGGTAACTCCCGTGAGGGGCCCAACCTCCGCGCGCGCCGCAGATCAAAGCGAAACAGGCCCCTGACGCAGGATCACCATCTCGCCGCCCGTGACATCGACGACCGTCGAGCCCTCACCTCCGGGGCAATGGCCTTCCAGGTACACGGCCACTCGGGAGCCAAAGATCGACCTTGCCTCCCGATCATCGAGCGTCTCCGGCTGACCGCTCAGGTTGGCCGACGTGACCGCCATCGGACCGGCCTCAACGAGCAATTCCAACGCGGCCTCATGGTCGGGAACCCGAATGCCAATAGTCCTCCGCTGTGCATCTCCGACCCAATCGGCCAGTATCACGCGGGGCCTGACCACCAGGGTCAGGGCACCCGGCCAGAAACGCGTGGCGAGAGCGACAGCCGGTCCCTGGATGTCGGCCAGCTCGAGCGCCTGCGACATGTCGGCCACCAGGATCCCAACCGGCTTGCCCTCGGGGCGGCCCTTGATATCGAAGAGCCGGGCGACTGCCGACTCGTTGAGCGGGTCGACGCCGATCCCATAGACCGTGTCGGTGGGCATTCCAACCACTTCTCCGGAGCGGACCGCCTCCACGGCCGGCGGAACGCTCACGGTTTGACGGCCACGACGTAGCGGTCTCGGTCGCTCAGATCCTTTCTCACCACCGCGGGCAAATCATGAAATGAGCTGGAGGCAGCCACGCCCTGCCGTTCGCCAATCTCGCAAATGACGACGCCACCGGGGCGCAGCCACTCACCGGCAGAAGCACCGATCCTCTCGATCACCTCGAGCCCGGTCGGCCCGGCAACCAGGGCCACCTTTGGCTCTCGCTGGACGTCCCTGGGGAGGCCGGCGAAGTCGACCTCGGCAACGTATGGCGGATTGGTCACGATCAGATCGACCGTCCCAAAGATGGCAGCAGGGAGGGGCTCGAACAGATCGCCTTCAGCCAGATATACCTGTAGGCCGGTCCGGTACCGGTTGAAGCTCGCGACCTCGATCGCCTCCGCGGACACGTCGGTGGCGAATACCGCGGCCCCGGGGAAGTGATTCTTGAGGGCCAATGCAAGGGCTCCCGAGCCCGTGCAGAGATCCACGATTACCTCCGGCGTGCGAACCATTCGCGTCGCCATCTCGAACAAGCCCTCGGTCTCCGGCCTGGGGATCAGGACTCGCTCGTCGACGAGGAGCTCGAGGGGGCCGAATGCTGCACTTCCCTCGATGTATTGGAGTGGCTCGCCGGAGAGACGGCGAGCGATCAAGTCTTCGAGTGGGCGGTCCGCGGCTGCGAGGGCCTCGAGACGCGTTCTCTCATGGTCTGGGATAGTGGACATCTGTCACCGACGCGATCTCGGAAAGCTCGTGCAGAAGATAACTGGATTGAGGTCGAAACACCCACACCACGCCCGGTTATGCCATCATCTGATGAGATTTCAGGGGACAGACCATGAGCGAAGCGAAGAAAGTCCTGGTCGCCGATGACGCCGAGACGGTGACCACTCTCCTGGTCACGGCGCTCGAGATTGCCGGCTACGAGGTTCATACCGCATCTGATGGCATGGATGCATATGAGAAGGGCAAGACCGGCGAGTTCGACCTCGTCCTGCTCGACCAGCTGATGCCTGGCCTTCTCGGCGTCGAGATCATCGAGCGATGGCGGGCCGAGGGTGTCGACACGCCGGTGATGATGCTCTCCGGGGTCGACGACGACTACACCATCGTCCACAGCTTTGACATCGGTGCGGTTGACTTCGTCAGAAAGCCCTTTCGTCTTCAAGAGCTGATGGCGCGAATTCGCCAGCGCGTGCCTGCCTAGCCCGCCGGCTCGGGGGGCTGATATCTCAACCGCGCACATCAGTGTGCCGATACCTGGGTTGAGATCTCAATGGACCCAAAAACGATCGGACTGGGTGCGGTCGGGGTCGTCTTCGCCATCAACTTCATCCTGATGATCGGGCTGGTCGCGCTGAAGGCGATCCATCGAACACGCACAACGCGACACGAGAAGCGGCGCGCCGCCTATATAGGCCTGCTCAGCCGCCATCTGGCCATCCCGAATCACACCGACCCGATCGGTCGTGGCGCCACCGGCGACAGCGCGTTCCTCGATGCTGTCATCGATCTGCGCAACACGGTCAGTGGCCCCGAGATCGACACTCTGTCGGGAATCGTCGATCGCCTTGGCCTGGCCGACAGGCAGGTAAAGGCGTTGAACAGCCGATTTCCGCTGGGTCGGCGTCTTCGAGCGGCGGTGTCATTGGCGGAGATGGGAGACGACTCAACCGCCCGAGTGCTCATCAGACATCTCGACGACAGGGAGCCGGAGATACGGATCCAAGCGGCGCGCGGCTTGGGGAGGATGCAGTACACGGCGGCCATCGATGCGATCCTCGAACGGTTCTCGGTCGAGGAGCCGTGGGTGCGGACCCGCTTCGCCGACACGCTGATCGGCTTTGGCAGCAAGGCGACCTGGCCACTGGTCGCCTACATTCGAGTCAATCTGATCGCCACCGACAACCAGGGGGTGATAGAGGCAATCCGGATCCTGGGAACCATCGGTGACCGGGAGGTCGGCCCGACGCTCGCCAGCGTGTTGAGAGTGACCAAGGACCCCGAGGTGAAGCTGGCCGCCATTGACGCCCTGGGCAAGGTGGGAGGCCCCATGGCGATTCGGCCGTTGAAGCACTCACTCGAGTCCGAGGACTGGCGGTTGCGGGCGAAGGCGATGACTGCGCTCGGCGCCATCGGAGACCCCTCGGTGAACTGGGCAGTGGCAGAGGGATTGGACGATGCCAACTGGTGGGTCCGACGAAACAGCGCGGCTGCCCTGGCTGACCTGCCCGGTGGGATCGCCTTGCTCATGACTGCACTCGATGCCGATGACGTGTTCGCTCGTGATGCAGCGGCCGAGGCATTGGCCGACTCTGGGGAGCTGGCAGCGGCACGCGAGCGGCTGGAAAGCGGAGAGGCCTCAGAGAGCGACCAGACCCTGGTCGACTATGTGCGAGAGCAGTTGGTAGTCACATGATCCTCGACATCATTCGGTGGATCGGGTATGGGACGTTGGTCTATTTCATCGTGATGCAGAGCTACATGATCTACCTGGCGTTGAGATCGGCAACGGTGATGCGCCGAGTGCACCACCTCGATCGGTTCGGGAGGGTCTCCGACATGTTGTCGAGCCAGGCCTCACCGCCGGTCTCCATCGTGATCCCTGCCTACAACGAAGCGGCGGGCATCGTGGACTCCGTTCGGTCTATGTCGATCGTCGGGTATCCCCGATTTGAGATCGTGATAGCCAACGATGGCTCTACGGACGAGACCCTCAAGGCGCTGATCGACGCCTTCGGGTTGGAGCGGGTCCGCATCCCCTACCGACCCGACATACCCACCGAGCCCGTGCGAGCCATATATCGCGGTCGCGGCACGGTGGAGGTCACGGTGATCGACAAGGAGAACGGTGGCCGTGCCGACGCCCTCAATGCGGGGATAAACGCGGCGAGATACCCTTATGCGCTCTGCACCGACGCCGACGTCATCCTCGACGCCAAGTGCTTGGTCGGAGCCATGAAGCGGGTCGTTGAAGATCGGGAGCGGACGATTGCGGTCGGCGGCAACATCCGGCCTCTCAATGGAAGCCGAGTCCACCTCGGGCATCTCATAAGTGCCGAGGTTCCGAGACAATTGGTCCCCAGGATGCAGATACTCGAGTATCTGCGCACGTTCTTGGCCAGCCGTCCGGCATGGTCGGACATGGCGGCCCTCCCTCTCGTCTCGGGTGCGTTCGGGATCTGGAAGCGCTCGGCCGTGATCGCAGTCGGCGGGTTCACCCGGGGCCACATGGGAGAAGACATGGACCTGACCATGCGGCTCCATCGCCATCACATCGACAACGGGATTCCCTACCGCATCGTCTACGAGCCGTCTGCGGTCATCTGGACCGAGGTTCCCGAGAGCCTCCGCGTTCTGAGACGGCAGCGAATCCGTTGGCATCGAGGGTTGATGATGGCCGTCCGAGACTTCATGCCCATGACCTTCAATCGCAAGTATGGGAAGGTGGGCCTGATCACCTGGCCGGCCATGTTCCTTTTCGAATACCTGGCCCCGATCATCGAGTTCACCGGCTGGGTCACCATCCCCGTTGCGGTGATCTTTGGCGCTCTGAACCTCACCTCGCTCGCCATCCTGTTGGCCCTCGCCTTCGGGGTCGGCCTCCTCAACTCCATGGTGGCCCTGCTACTCGACGAGACCTATGGATACTTCAACTCGGCGTCAGACACGGTCCGTCTCATCATCATGGCCCTGATCGAGAACCTCGGTATGAGACAAATCACCGTCACCTGGCGGATCAGGGCCTTGATCGGTGGCAAGGGGACCAAGGGATGGGGCAACATGGAGCGCAAAGGGGTCGCCCACCTCGGTGTTGAAAGTTGACCTCCCATGGGCGACACCTCGCCTGGGAACGCCGCCGTCAGTTGCGCTCGGCGAGGAGCGCGGCCTGCTCGTCGGCCGTCAGGGCTTCGACGAACTCATCTAGATCTCCCTCGAGCACCTGGTCCAGCCGCTTCAATGTGAGACCGATTCGGTGATCGGTGACGCGGTTGTCTTTGTAGTTGTAGGTGCGTATCTTCTCAGACCGCCCCCCCGACCCGACCTGTGACCGCCGGGCCCCGGCCAGCTCTGACTGTCTCTTCTCTGCCTCGATCTGATAGAGCCTGGCTCGGAGAATCCGCATGGCCTTTTCTTTGTTCTGCAACTGGCTCTTCTCGTCCTGGCATGTCACGACTAGGCCGGTGGGGAGGTGGGTCAGGCGCACCGCCGAGTCCGTGGTGTTGACGGACTGCCCACCGGGCCCGGTCGACCTGTAGACGTCAACCTTGACGTCGTTGGGATCGATATCGACTTCGACCTCCTCGACCTCAGGCAACACCGCGACCGTTGCGGTCGAGGTGTGAACCCGTCCCTGAGACTCGGTCTTGGGGACTCGTTGGACACGATGAACTCCAGCTTCGTACTTGAGGGCCCCGTAGGCGTTCTTTCCCTTCACCGCAATGGTCACTTTGTCATACCCGCCCACCTCGGATGGCGACGAGTCCATCGTCTCGATGCGAAAACCTCTGCGGTCGGCAAACCGTTCATACATGCGCAGGAGATCCCCGGCCCAGATGGCAGCCTCGTCGCCTCCCGCCGCCGACCGGATCTCGACGATCACATCCTTCGCGTCATCCGGGTCTTTCGGGATCAGCGACACCCTGATCCGCTCGAGAAGCTTGTCGTGCTCCCTATCCAGGTCGTCGGCCAGCTTGGCCATGTCGGGGTCGTCGGCCATGTCACGGGCCTCACCGAGATCCGTCTCGACTTGATGGAGTCTCCTGATATCGGCTACCACGTCTTTCAGATCCGAATGTCGCTTGCCGAGCTCGGCCAATTGCGAGTGGTCCGATATGACTTCAGGGTCCCCCAGCGCCGCTTCGGTCTCGTCGAATACCTGCTCGATCTCAGCGAGCTTGGCGCCAAATTCGTCTTCCATCATGCGCCTTCCATGGCGGTGCGCCGAACCAGGAGCGAGGCATCGGGAACCCCACCCCTGGCAGTCACCTCATCGAACAGCTCATCGCTCAAGGCAACCACGAGGCTCGATATTGCCACCTCGATCTGAGATTCGTCCGGAACCCGGGTGGTCAGCTTCTGCAGCCAGATGCCCGGAGCCGCCAGCACCCGCGCCACCCTGCCCGATGGGCGGGTCCCCGACCACCGGAGCAGCTCGTAGGCCAGCCCGGCGATGACAGGGATGCCGAGAACTCGGGTCGTGATGAGGAACACCCAGCCGGGCCGCCCGAACAAGGAGAAGAGGATGATGGATCCGAGGACGACGATGAGGAGAAAGCTGGTCCCACATCTCGGGTGCTCGGGTGGATAGCGCCCGACCGAGTCAACGCTGAGGGGCTGGCCGGCCTCGAATGCGTGGATCGACATGTGCTCCGCACCGTGATATTCGAACACCCGGCCGATCTCGGCAGAGCGGCCGATGCCCCATATGTAACCAACGAAGAGGGCCAGACGCAGCGCACCTTCGACCACATTGAAGACGATCCCGGACTCTGAGAGGACGCCGGCCACCAGGGCAGGCAGGAGAATGAACAAACCGCCGAAGAATGCCAATGCCAGCACCATGGTCCAACCGATCTGCGACTTGGTGAGAGGCTCCTCTTCCTCTCCCGACGCCTTCTCCGCCGACCAACTGAGTGCCCTGAACCCGAGCGAGAGGGATTCCCAGAGGACGAGGACTCCGCGGACCAGCGGCACCCGGGCGAGCCCGGAACGGTCCGAGAGTCTCGAGAGACGGTCCCGTCGCGCAGCGATGGTCCCGTCCGGCTGGCGCACCGCCACAGACCAGGCGTCCGGGGCGCGCATCATCACGCCTTCGATCACGGCCTGACCCCCCACCGTCCTGGCGGGATCGATATGACCGCTCAGCGGTGGAGAGGTCTGGTCACCCCGCGTCAGTGGCTTCGGCCTCTGCGGTGTCCGTGACCGGATCACCGGCCTTGGTGAACGTTGTCTTCCCGTAGCGCTTGTTGAATCGCTCAACGCGGCCACCGGTGTCGACCAACTTCTGCTTGCCGGTGAAGAATGGGTGACATTCGTTGCAAAGCTCGATGTGCATATCGCCAGGCTTGGTGCTCCGAGTGGTAAATGTGTTGCCGCAAGAACAGGTCACGTTCGTTTCGGCGTATGTGGGGTGGATTTCGGTCTTCACCGGTTCTCCTAACTCAGTTGCCTGACTTCGCCACCTCGGCGAGGAACTCGGCATTGGACTTGGTCGTCTTCAAACGGTCGATGAGCAGCTCGAGCGCCGCACCGGACTCGAGTGCCAACAAGACCCTGCGGAGTTTCCAAACCTGGGTCAACTCCGTTCGGTCGAACAAGAGCTCTTCCTTTCTTGTTCCCGAAGCCTCGATGTCGATGGCCGGGTAGATCCGCTTGTCGGCGAGCTTGCGATCGAGTCGAAGCTCCATGTTCCCCGTTCCCTTGAATTCCTCGAAGATGACCTCGTCCATCTTGGACCCGGTCTCGACCAGGGCGGTGCCCAGGATCGTCAAGGACCCACCCTCTTCGATGTTGCGGGCTGCTCCGAAGAACCGCTTCGGCGGGTAGAGGGCCTGCGAGTCGACACCACCGGAGAGGATGCGACCCGATGCAGGTGTAGCGAGGTTGTGGGCTCGGGCAAGTCGGGTGATCGAGTCGAGGAGGATCACGACGTCAGTGCCCATCTCGACCAATCGCTTCGCTCGCTCCAGTGCAAGCTCGGAGACCTGGGTGTGCTCCTCGGCGGGACGGTCGAAAGTCGAATAGATGACTTCTCCCTTGACCGTGCGCTGCATGTCGGTCACTTCCTCGGGGCGCTCGTCGACGAGCACGACCATTAGATAGCACTCCGGGTTGTTGGTCGTGATCGCCTGGGCGATCTCCTGGAGGACGGTGGTCTTGCCCGCCTTTGGCGGCGACACGATCAGCCCGCGCTGGCCTTTGCCGATCGGGGCGATGAGGTCGACGATCCTGGTGAGGATCCCGTCGGTTCGGCCGTCGACTTCGAGACGAAGGCGCTCATCGGGGAACAGCGGGGTGAGAGACTCGAATTTCGGTCTCTTCATGGCCTCGTCTGAGCTCATGCCGTTGACCTTGTCGATACGCACTACCGCAGGGAACTTCTCCTTCGAGCGCGGCGGGCGGATAGGGCCCGACACGACGTCGCCCTTGCGCAGGCGGAACTTGCGCACCTGGTTGGCGGACACATAGACGTCTTTGTCCCCTGACAGATAACCGGTGACTCTCAAAAAGCCATAGCCCTCCGGCAGGATGTCAAGGAGCCCCTCACGGGTCTCGAGATCTTCCTCGGGGATGTAGTCGTCGTCACGACCGCCCGCACGTCGTCGACGGTTGCGATTGCGGTTGCCGCCCTGGCGGGAATCGTCGGAGTCATTGCGCCCACCTTGACGCTGCTCGGAACGGTCCCTGCCCGACTGCCCGCCGTCCGAATCCGAGTCGGAGTCTTCATCGGAGGGCTTCTCGGCGCGTGGGGTGGCTTGTGGCAACTCGACGCTCTCGGTCGGTGAGGCCTCTACGACCTGACCGGCGTCCATGAGTGCCGATATCAGCTTCGATTTCTGGAGACCGTCCGTCTCGATTCCGACCGCGCTGGCGATCTCTCGTAGTTCGTCGATCTGCTTGCTCTGGAGTTGAGCTCGTGTGGTCATTGGATCCTTCGCGATTCGTCCCTTGCTGGGCTCAATCGGACCGGGATGACGCACCATCGCGTTGCAATGGGGCATGCCTCGAGTGAGGACTTTGAGTGGGAGCTGCGGCGTCCCTTGGCGTCGTCAGCACCGCTAATCGTAGCCATTCAGCACGATTGCGCAAAGCAACGATGATTTCTTATCGGATCAGGGCCTCCAGCTCTGAAGCTTTGGGGTCGATTCGCACCACTCTCTCGGGTCGGGTGTCCAGGTTTTCGAACCCAGGAGGTGGTGCCGGTCGGGTCCCGATGGCCTCTTCCACCGCATCGGCGAACTTGGCTGGGTGGGCCGTTGCCACCACGACCTGGCGATTCCCCGTGGGGTTCTCCGAAGCCACTTTCCACGCAGTTGCGGTGTGGGGATCGAGCACGTAACCGTGGCTCCGCTGAACCGAGCGGATGGTTGCCTCTATCTCCTCGTCGGTGGCGAAACCGGCACGAAGCTCTGCCCCGGGATCTCCGGGGAACCTCTCGAGATTCGATGGCACGGCAATGTCCATCGCGGGAGCGAGGGTCGGCACGACCGGGGAGTCGCCCATGACGCCCAAGCGGACCAGGTCGGCAAGCCGATGGTTCTCGTTGTTGGCGATGGTTATCTGGCCTATCCGGGCTCCCATGTGTCGCGCGATCCACGCCGAGAGCACATTCCCGAAATTGCCAGTGGGTATCACCAGATCGAGGGGCTCGGGGCGTCTCGCCGCGAGAAACACGTAGTAGCCGGTCTGGACCGCGATGCGCGCCCAATTGATCGAGTTGACGGCCAGGAGGTCGCGATGCCGGCTCAGGGCATCCTTGACCAGAGCCTGGCAGTCGTCGAATGTCCCGTTCACCGCCACCGCAACGACGTTGTCGTCGTCGACCGTGGTCATCTGACGGCGCTGGAACTCGGAGACCCTCCCATGTGGGAAGAGGATCACAACACTCAGGTTGGCCCTGCCGCGACAGGCTTCGATCGCCGCCGAGCCGGTGTCCCCGGAGGTTGCGCCGATGACGGTCGAGAGATTGGTGACATGTCGATCCAGCAGGCGGCCGACCACTTGGAGCGCATGGTCCTTGAAGGAGAGGGTCGGCCCCCAGAACAACTCGAAGACGGAGCGGTCGGCAACATCGACCAGTGGGGCGATTTCGGGGTGGGAGAACCGGCCGGCCGCCTCTGTCACCAGGGCCCTGACGTCGGCGGCGCCGAACAGCTCCAATACTCCTGTCAGGGCGTCGACATAGCCGATGTCCTCCCAATCGCCCGGAATGATGGGGAATCTCTCCGGTGTGTAGAGGCCACCGTCAGGGGCGAGACCTGACATGAGGGCACCGGTGAAATCAACCGGTGGCGACTGACCTCTCGTCGACAGATATCTCACATGGAGAGGGTAGGACCGACCGTTCACTCCTCCGAGCCGGTCGACCTCGTGCCCGGCTCCGGCACCCACTCACTTCCCAACAGGGCAATGACGATGACAGCGATCACAGTCGCGCCGATCGACAGGAGGTATTGGCCGAGGCCGGCGGCGAGCCCGATTCCGGCAGTAACCCAGATCCCGGCAGCGGTGGTCAACCCATGTACTCGACGATCGCCTCTCAGGATCGCCCCGGCGCCGAGGAATCCAATCCCCGTGGCCACCGCGGAAGTGACTCGGAGCACGTCGAGACTTGTCCCATCGAGCCCGCCAAACTCATCGATCGCCAGTAAGGCAGACGTGACGAACAGAGCCGCACCGGCGCCCACCAACATGTGGGTGCGCAATCCGGCAGGTTTGTTCGAACGCTGACGGTCATAGCCGACGGCGCCACCCAACACCGCGGCAACGGCGACTCTCAGCAGCATCTCAAGCTCGGGGTTCACGCTTGCAACGCTACCTCGCAGGCCCAAGGTGAGAGACCTCAGCTCGACGTACAATGCCCTTCACGCTCCCGTAGCTCAGGGGATCCGTCAGGGCAGGGACGTTCAGGGTAACTCAGCCCCCCTCGTTCGCCCCACCTCACACGAGGGTGGATAGCGATGCTGGCCACGGCGGCGATCGTGCTGGTGGCGTTTGGGGTCTTCAACATGATCGGATCTCACCAAACGGAACAACCTGCCACCGGATATGCGGTGATGCAGCCCGGATCACCTTCCAAGTCCAGACGTCGACAAAGCTCTCCAATCGTTGGATGGCTACATCGAAGGCTCCGGGAGGGTCACGGCCAGATACATCGGTCGGTGATCGGCATTGGCCGAGCGTACCGGTGATCTACCGCACCGACCGCGTCGCAGCTTCGGATTTTGAGGGCGTTGCCTCCGACCAAGTAGGAATGCTCATCATCCAACAATGCGAACAACTCGAATCCATCATCTCCCAAATGTGATCCGACATGTACTAGAGACACACGGGCCAAGGGTCCCCGGCGCGTCTTGACATTGCGATCACTTTCGGAAACAGGACATCCCAGTTGCCTTCCCAGAAAAGCCACCACAAGATGACGAGGACAAGAATGGTGATGGCTGCTCTGATGAGCTTCCTACGCACGCCAGGGTCCATTCGCACAATCCAGAATCGCACACCCTGGCGTGCGTCGCCGTCTTGTGTGGGTGGGGCAGAGCCTGATGTTCGGGCCTGGCGGGTGTGTCGTCTCAGCCGTCGATCACTTCGACATACACAAATCCACCAACACTCCCTTCGCCGGAGCCGGGCCATACCTCGACCGAAAGGCGATAACCCCGGCGCGAATTCCGGTACGAAGATCGAGAAGGAGCCGGGGACAGGCAGATCAAGGTTTGGAACGGCCACGGTGTCAAAGGTGCCAGTAGCGTTCGTCTCGGCTATCCCGCCATCGTAATCCTCAGCCATAACTTCGGGCTGTCCCCAGGTCGATCCATGCCAGCAGTCCCAGCTGGTGCCGACACCTGTCAAGGCCAACCATGTTCGCTCCCTCGGCCCGAAAATGAAGTTCGCCTCGGTTCCCGCCACGGCCGGGTATGGCTCGATGCTCAGATTCAAACTCGACTGTTTGGCCAGTTCCGCCTCAGGTGGGTCAACACAATCCACCGACAAGCCGCTACAAGACCAGAGCGCAAATAGAGCCACGAGCAGGCCCAATGCGGTGAGTCGCTGCATCAACCGACATTCTTGTCTCCGCTGAACCGCGAGCGGGACCTCGACCCAGAACATCGGGTAGCCAATCTCACAGAACCCCAAAAGGCAGTTTCGTCAATCGGCGGCTCGGCTTCACAGCCCAGCCTCATCGACACCGTAGACGGCCTGCTCATGAGTGAACCCCTCATACTCCAACTGGTCGATCAAACTTGACCGCGAGAAGGACGTGTAGTTGAGATACTCCTCTGCCTTCTCCCATGCCTGCTCATTCCAGTCCACATCGAGGTAGTCCACAGCCAGGGTCGCCTCGGCAGTTGTGAATCCCTCATACTCCAACTGGTCGATCAAACCCGACCGCGAGAAGGAGTGTAGTTGGATAATCCTCAGCCTTACTGATCGCATTCTCTTCGGATCGAGTCAGCCCAGAGGTCGTGGTCGCAGCCTTTGTAGTCGTGGTCGAGGTCGGAGCTTGGGCAATCGTGGTGGTCGAGATCCGAGCCTGGGATGTCGTAGTCGAGGCCTGGTCGTCGTGGTCGAAGCTCGTCGTCGTAGTTGTGGGGGCGTTGGGATCTTCCCCCGGCTTGACCACACCCAATGAAACCGACCTGTCCCCAGCTGACTCCTGTGAGAAAACAATCCAGTTGGACTTGTTGAGAATCATGCGATCAGACATGGCATCGTACGAGGTGCTGGACACCTCGGCCTGGTCCAACACGTCCTCAGCAGCATTGAGCCTCAACCCCACAACATCGGGAATGTCCCCGATCGTCGTGGTCGTATCAGCTACCCCGCCACACGCTGCCAACATGAAGACGAAGCTCACCAGTAGCACTATCCGTCTCAAGCCTCACCTCCGTTCTCACAATTCTCGTTATCTGTTCTTACTTGTCGGATCTCGATGCCCCGAGGATCACCGTCCTGGCCTTCGGCTTCTCAGCGAGGCTCGGGTCCACCAGCGACTCGCTCCAAAGGGTGCCGCTCCATGGGAGTCGGCCCCCGAATTCGCACCGGCCAACAGTCACCGATATCGAGCAACCTGCCACACGACTTTAGAGAAGATGCCAGAAAGGCAACCGGCTGGGTTTTAGGATCGAGAGGGTGCGCGACTCTCTGACCTGGGGTTTTGCAAGAATTGGCG
>CAVSQY010000003.1:0-92068 GCA_963730285.1 uncultured Actinomycetes bacterium
ATCTCTTCGCTCGAAGCCATCGAGAGGCTGGCTGAAACTGTGGTTCCGTGACCTGGACTACTTGCGACTTCGAGCTCCCCACCCAGGGCCGCCAGACGCTCTGAAAGGTTGGCGAGACCGTTCCCAAGTGGAGGCGGCTGCTCGAAACCGTTGCCATCGTCAGAGATCGTGATGAGGAGCTGACCGTTGGAGCGGGCCAACGTGACTTCGACATGACTCGCATCCGCATGCTTGAGGGTGTTGGCGAGCGACTCAGCGATGATGTAGTAGCCAGCGCCTTCGAGTTCTTCGGCCAAACGGAGATCCCGAAGAGACGGGTCGGCTCGCACGACGACCGGCACAGGGTTGCGAGCAGCGAGAGCTTCTACCGCTGTGAGAAGGCCACGGTCCCGGAGCAAACTCGGGTGAATTCCACTAGCTAGCTCCCGGAGATCGCTCAGCACCCTCTCCAACCCGCCTTGCAGTAGAACCAGCTCCTCGGCCACACCCTCCCGATTCCGGTCGAATTGGGTTCGAACGTGTCCGGCCTGACCGATGAGGGCAACCAGGTCCTGCTGCACCCCATCGTGGATGTTTCGTTCGATCCTGCGTCGTGCAGCTTCCTCTGCCCTGACCAGACGCGCTCTCGATGCCTCGACTTCCGCCGCCTTGTCGGCCAGCTGTGTCGCCAGGCGTACATTCCTGACTGCCAGCGCCGCCTGACGTGCCAGGGTCGTCACGACCGCCCGATCCTCGTCTGTGAAGTCGCCGTTGGTTTTCGGGCCACATAGGACGAAACCAAGCTGGTCTCCCCCCAGCACAATCGGCGCCGCTATCGTCGATTGGGGGTCGACTTCTGACTCTGCCGGCTCAAGGCTGACGCGAGCCCATTCCAGCCCGAGACCCTCTGTCAAAGCGGCCTCGATGCGAGGCAACAAAGAGTCCAGCTCGTAAGTGTCAGCCAATGTCGCACCGAGGTTGATGATCGCCTCGCTCGGATCAGGCTTGACCCCGAAGATCCACCGATCAGCGGCCCTCTCCAGCCTCCTACGAACCGGCTGGAGGGCGAGCATCGCCACAACTGTCAAAGTAACAGCCCAACCCATCGACAAACGCTGCCCTACCGTCACACCGAGCACAGCCGCTACCCCAACATACGCCGCGGCAATCAGGAGCCAAAGGAGCCCATAGAGGGTGGTCCGACGCAACAAGACGTCGACATCCAGCGCAGGCAGATCGAGGATCCCCAATGCCAATGCGATGCCTAGAGAGATCCCAAACACACTGAAGGTCGCTGACGCGAACCAGTTGGGCATTCCGATCAGCAGATTGGCAAACACGGCGAAGGCTCCAATCACCGCAGGTACCAAGAGCAAGCGGATCCGCTTCCGGTGAGCCGGACCAGTACGCACGTACCGCAACACCAGCATCACTACGCCTGCCACGAAGATGGCGCTCGACACCCCGGTCAGGGACTCTGCAATCGACGGTGCCACGGAGGGACCAACGAGATTCAATGGGTTATCTACAGGGGCGAGCGCGAACCAATACGGAAGGGGAACCTCAGAAGATGTCAACAGAAGAAAAAGGGGAATCAGCAGGAGCCACCAAACGCCTTTGAGAATCCTTCGTTCGTAGCTGCGTTCGATGGCACCGTCAGGGAAGAGCCCAAGCAAGTAGACCGTCGCGATGGAAGAGACGACAGTCAGTACCTGGGCTGCGAAATTGACTCCGAGGACAAGCCACGATGATCCGCCACTGGATGCAGCCAGGAACAAGAGCCCGCTCAGCAACTCGCCCAGAGGTGCAAGCCCGCCCACAATGGAGAGCCAGCCCGTGAGCGGATGATCCGGGCGACGCAATCGGACTATGAAGGCCGATCCGAGAAGCGCGAACGTCATGATTATCCAGAAGAAGTCGGCCCCGTCTACTTGAGCAGCCACCACGACCAGACCTAGCGCGCTGGCCACACCGACAAAGAGCATCGAGCCTGGCAGCCTTCCCGGGCGGACCTGGGGCACTTCATGGCTGCTCCCAGTCATTGACTGCTGCGGTCGCGATCCCATGATCGTCCAATCATCGCGAATTAGGTGATTGCGCGCGAGGGGGAAAGCCGCAATCACCATTCCGGCTGTCCCTACCGGCTTTGGTGGACAGGGGGATAGGACAGCGAGACCGGGATCCGTACTTTCACCACAGTCAGCACGTCCACGGCGTTGGAGACGCGACCATGGCGATTTCTTCGATGGGACGATAAGGCGGCGCACGCATTAGCGGCTGGAGGTAGCACGAAGAGTTCGCTGCCTGCGTGGCCCATGAATGACGCGAGAGGAGGAGTTCAAATGCAGACTGAGGGCTCGGCGGCTGGTGAATTCGATCGACGTGGCGTGGTCCGGGCCGCTTGGATCATGGCGTTGTCAGGTGTCGTTTTCATGATTCCCGTCGTTGGATTTCCCGGGATTCACACGAATTTCAACACTGACCCAACCGAGCGACTTGCCGGACTCGAGGCCCATTACACGAACTTCTGGATCGGCTCGGCGCTGTTAAGCCTCGGCTGGTTGCTGATGGGCATCGGGCTGTTTCTCTTGTGCAGCAGACTTGCTGCTCTGGAATCCGGCAGGTCCGCTACTGTCCTGACGGTGACCGGTGGCGTCCTGTTGGTGCCCTTCCTGATTCTCACAGTTGCATACCTGGTACCGCAAGGGTGGGGCCTCAGCGCCGCCGAATATGCGGCTCTCGCAGACGAGCCCCAAGCGGTCTGGATGACTGTCGGCCAAGTAGCCACGGCGGCCGTGATCCTTGTCGGCTGGACAGCCGTGGCGTTCGCTATCGCTCGCAGCAAGCACTGGCCGACTTGGCTTGGGGTGGTCTTCGGCCTCCTCGGCCTAGCCACCGTCGTCACGCTCCTGCCGCTGTTCGCCGCGATCGGCGCGATCATCCTCGGGGCAACAGTCTCGAGGCGGACCCGACGGGGGGATGTCGCGACAGCCCCAACCGTGTAGGGAACGCGAGAGACTGCGCCATTTTCAAATGAGGTGTGGGAGAAGGCACCTCACTCAGAATGAGGGGGTCACGATGCGAGTCCCGTGGGCCATCGGTGGGGCAGGAGACTCCGGCCGTCGCCGAAACAAGCGATCCAGACGCGATCAGAAATCTCCCTGACCAGGGGTTTTAGTGGAGCTGAGGGGATTTGAACCCCTGACCCCCTCGTTGCGAACGAGGTGCTCTGCCAGGCTGAGCTACAGCCCCGTGTGTGGGGAATCGGAGATTGTACCGGTACCCCGTTGGTGAGCCATTGGACCGTGAGAAGTCAATCTTCGCGCTGGGCGAGATCGTGTCTGAGTCGCTCCTGGACCACGGTGGCGGTGATATCGGCACGGGACCGCTCCACGAGAGCGCGTGAGACATCGGTGGTGCGTCGCAGGCCATTGGTCATCCCGTCGGGGTAATCGATCTCAGCGAGCAGGTCGACGATTGAGTCCATGGCCTCGAGCGCCCTTTTTGCCTCCTCCAGGTCGTCGGCGCGCAGCAGATCGAGCATCCTCCTCCGCAACTCACCGACCGCTTCACCCAAACCATGCAGATATGGCACCGGGTCGATACCCAAGTCCTCGAACCCAGGGATGGGCAGCCTTTGGAACAAGGCCTCAGTCAGGCGGGCTTCGGCATATTCCTTGGCAGCATCGGTGACGAAGCCGGCGCTGAGGAGATCCTGGTGGTCGTCAAGGGAGGAGACGATCTCCGAGAGAAGGGCTCCCGCTTGCGCGATCAGCTTGGACGCCTTCTCAAACTCTCCACGGTGCAGAGCACGAATGCCGTTCGCCGACGAGCGGATGACCTTGCGCGAGCCGTTGATCGCCCGCTCCCGGGCGGCGAACCGGGCATCGAGCATCGACCGGGCCTGATCGACGAAGTCGAAGTCCACGGGACTCCTAGTTGGCGATCACTTTGATCTGAGGCTCGTCCCATTCTTTGGGACGCTCAGTCACATGGGACACCTTGAGACGCCACTGACGCCGCTGCTTCATCTGCGCCAGAGCTGCCACATAGAGCCCGATGAGCGAGTCGACGAAGAGATGAACCAGCAGGAGCGGCAACGAATTCTGCCACCAGGCGAGACCGGCGAAAACCAGGGCAAGAGTGACCAGGATCGCCAAGGTCCGGCGACGTCGGATTCGAATGATGTCACGCTGGCCGACTGCTCCCCGGCTGTAGGGGCGCTTCTGCACATCTGCCATCAAATGTGTCCAGCGATCGAACTCCTCGGTGGAGTTCTCGGGTGCCGCGTGGCGGTCTCCGAACACCGACGGCAAGAGATAAACACTCCACACTGCGGCTATCAGCAGCAAGCCGACTATGACACTGGTTTCCATATGCTTCTTGCCTACTCCGTCCACAGACGAGCGTAGTGGAGACGGCCACGCCCAATCAACGATTCAAGTTCTCTCCCATGTCCCTGACCGTCCCCCGGTCTTCTTGAGCAATCTCACCGTCTCGACCGTGACACCGCGCTCGGTGCCCTTCACCATGTCGTAGATGGTCAATGCGGCTACCGACGCTGCGGTCATGGCTTCCATCTCCACACCGGTGCGATCGGTGGTGCTAACGCTAGCAAGCACCCGAATCCCATGCCCAACCGGCTCGAGGGACACCTCGACGCCAGTGACGGCGATTGGATGACACAGAGGAATCAGCTCAGCGGTCCGTTTGGCCGCCATGATGCCGGCCACACGAGCCACGGCAGCCGCGTCTCCCTTGGGAAGCTCGCCCGAAAAAAACATCTGAGCCAGCTCCGGCGACATGGAGACGTGTGCTTCGGCGATGGCGACACGATCGGTGGCATCCTTGTCGCCCACATCGACCATGTGAACCTCGCCTGCCTGGTTGAGATGACTCAGATTCGGGTCAGAGGCCATCGACATACTCCCTGCTCTCGGGCGACTTGAACATCTCGATCGTGACCTGTTCGCCCTCCTCAACCACGCCAACTCCTCTCGGCACGACTGCGAAGGCGTCGGCGTTGGCTGCCGCAGAGAGGACGTTTGAGCTCTGGCCACCCGACGTGACCACCAGTGGCACACCTTCTGTCGTCTCCATCACATTGACCCGAACGAACACGGTCTTCTCCTCGTCGGTGGCCAGTCGTTCGGCGGCAACGGCCTGCCGGCGGGGACGGAGCACGTGTCGGGCTCCCTGCATGGCGAGCAGCGCCGGCCTGAGAAAGGTCTCGAACGACACGAGCACAGAAACGGGATTCCCGGGGAGACCGAAGAAAAGGGCGTCGCCAATGCTCCCGAAGGCAAACGGTTTGGCCGGTTGGATCGCCACCTTCAAGAATCTGACGTCCGATGACTCTCGCAACACCAGCTTTGTCACGTCGTAGTCACCCATCGACACCCCTCCGGTCGACACGATCACATCAGCCTCGGAGGCGGCCCGGTTCAGAGCCGCTCGCAATGCATCAGGGTCGTCCCGGACAATGCCCGCGTCGATGTTCTCGGCCCCGGCCTCGACGAGCAAGGCATGCAACATGGGGCGGTTCGAGTC
Organism: uncultured Actinomycetes bacterium; assembly: GCA_963730285.1. Taxonomy (GTDB): domain Bacteria; phylum Actinomycetota; class Acidimicrobiia; order Spongiisociales; family ZC4RG35; genus JARDZU01. The sequence continues at coordinate 5,530 of CAVSQY010000003.1, forward strand.
GCGAATGGCACCTGGTCGCAGGATAGGCTCCGTGACCGGCGTGAGTTCGTCCCCGGTCGACATGAAGGCAACCCTCGGCCGTCGTCTCACCTCGGGATCTCCTACTCCGATGGTGGCCAGGACGCCAATGTGCATTGGGGTGAGCCTGGTTCCAGCCGAAAACACCAGCTGTCCCCGATGGACGTCCCCTCCGGCGGGTCGAACCGATGTGCCCGGCGCAACCGACACGGCGACCGCAACTTGCGCAGCGCCCGATTCGGATTCGGTGTCCTCCACTCTCACCACTGTGTCCGCACCCTCGGGCATAGGCGCTCCGGTCATGATCTTCACTGCCTGGCCGGGCCTCACGTGGATCTCACTGGTGATCCCGGCTGCCACCTCGCCCACCACCTCCAGTACTGCACCCGCGGCCTCGACATCAGTTGCTCTGACCGCGTAACCATCCATCGCCGAGTTCCGAAACGGCGGGACGTCCTCGGGGGCGATCACGTTCCCGGCGAGGACCCTTCCCAGCGCATCCTCCAACCGGACGGGCTCGGCATCGAGCGAGGTCGCGGCTGCGAGGACCATGGCGCGCACCTCTTCCAGCGGCTTCATGAGGAACGGCCCTGCAGCCATGTGGCGAAGTCGTCACCAAAACGGTGCTCACCCAACTCGACCGATGCTTCGAGCAACCCGATCGGCGTGCCGACGTCCAATAGGTCCCTACTCGCCACGTAGCCGCGCAGACGCCCTCGCTTTCCCAGCTCATCTATGGCATCCGTCAACTGGATCTCCCCTCCACGACCCGGCTCGAGACCCTCCAGGATCTCAAACACCTCGGAGGTGAATAGATAACGCCCAACCAAGCCCAGCTTTGAAGGGGCCTCTTCCACGCCCGGCTTCTCGACGGCCCCGGCCAGGTCGAGATATCCGTCGGTCACCTCGGAGTCGGGAACCACGACGCCGTACTTGCTGAGGAACTCGTCGGTGAGCTCACGCAGACACATGACCGACGAGGATCCTCCCCCGCTCCCCCGCTCCAAGTGCTCCAACACATCGTGGCCGGGCCGCACGATGTTGTCGGCGAGGAGGCAGAAAAAGGGCCTGCCTTGGACCATGTGTGCTGCCTCATTGACAGCGTGCCCCAGACCGAGCGGCTCCTCTTGGACGACCGGGCGGAGCTTGACGTCCTCCAGCCCAGGCAGTGGCCCTTCGAGGCTGAAGTGCTGGGCGATCAAATGCCCGGTATCGAGGTCCACGACGACCACCGCCTCTTTGGCTCCGGCACGCGCGGCCTCCTCGACTGCGTACTGGATGGCGGGACGATCGACCACGGTCAGAAGCGCCTTGGGCACGATCCTCGTCGCCGGTCTCATCCTGGTGCCGCGACCGGCCGCCGGTATCACTGCCACTTCGATGCTCATGTGGGAACTCTCTCTTCGCTTCCTGAAACCATGCGCTTGATGTTTCCCCGATGGCGCCAGGTCACAACCAGGACCATCAATGCCACCCACACCAACGCCAGCCCTGTGACGCCACTCCACAGGATCAGGGGAATGGTCATGACCACCAGGATCATCGAACCGATGGACGCGGTGCGGGTCATGCGAACCACCAACGCCCACAGCGCGATTTCGAAGAGAGCGACGAGGGGCACAGTGAATAGGAAGACGCCCCCGCAGGTGGCCACGCCCTTGCCGCCCTTGAACTTGTGAAAGATGGGATAACAGTGGCCGATGACTGCGGCCAGACCGGCTACAAAAGCCCAGTGAACCGTGGGGTCGGCGGTCCCCGAGGCGATCATTCCCATCGCGGCGCCGACGGTACCTTTGAGAGTGTCCCCGATGAACACCATGGCGGCTGGGCCGCGCCCCAGGGTCCGGAGGACATTGGAGGTGCCAGGATTGCCACTACCCGCCTGATGTATGTCGACCCCGTGCATACGGGCCACGATCACAGCGAAATCGATGCTCCCGATGACGTAGGCCCCCACGATTGCGAGGATCAGGGCGACTGTGGTCGGCATCGGAGCTGATCTTATTGCCACCAGGGAATGGGCGATGCCCGGCACCGGTTGTAACCTGCTGGTCCACCCTTCAAGACGGTCAGATCTGTATGCCCACTTACGAATACACCTGTCGCCGCTGCGGCAAGACAATCGAGGTGTTCCAGTCGTTCTCCGACAAGCCCCTCAAGACACACGCCGAGTGTGGCGGGGAGCTGAAAAAGGTGTTCCACGCTCGTGGGGTGGTGTTCAAGGGCTCGGGTTTCTATGCCACCGACTCCCGGTCATCGGCCGCCAAGACCGGGGCAAGCACCTCTTCAGACGGCTCGGGCAAGTCGAAGACCGAGTCCTCGAAGACCTCATCGACCGAGGGCTCACCCAAGGCTCCCAAAGACAGCGGCAAGGCCGACTGAGGGATCGAGACCCTTCCACTCGAGGGGGATAGCACGTATTTTCGAGACGTGATCTGGCTACAGCCGACCCCCTGGGCCCGATGGCTTGCCGCCGGCCTCATCGCCATGACCGCCATGTGGATCGAACTGAGACCATCCGGTTTGGTCGACCATCCCTTTGCCACGGTCGACATCATGCCCGGGGAGGTCATCGACTCCTCCAACACCGAACAACGACCCACCTCGACCGGGCTGCTCGAGACGGTAAGCGTGGGAAGCATCGCCAGATTTCCAGTGATCAGGGGCGAGCCGGTCCTCGCCAGCGACGTTACGGCGAACAAACAAATCGTGCCTTCCGGTTGGTACCAAGTGGAGATGACGTTGCCCGCCGGAGCGACCGTCGGCGACCCGGCGCGGCTGATCCTCATCGACAACGGCACATCGGCCGATGGCGTGGTAACCGTTGCCGCGGACGGGGACCCCTTGGGGACCCATCTGGGCACGGTTGCGGTGGAGCCCGGCATGGCCGATCGGGTCGCGATCGCCGCCGAGGAAGGTCGAGTCGCGATCCTCATCCGCACTCCGTGATCGATGCCGGCCCACGGCACCTATAGCTAGGCCCGTCGCCACGGGTACCGTGCTCCCGTGCTCGAAGTGCTCATATGGGGCCTGGTCCAGGGTCTGACCGAGTTCCTACCCGTATCATCCTCAGGGCATCTCGTGATCGTGCCCGAGGCTTTGGCCAAACTGGGTGTAGACATCGCGCCGCCCTCGCTTTCGGTATCCGCGGTCCTCCATCTCGGCACTCTCATCGCCGTGCTCATCTACTTCCGTGCAGATGTGCTCAAAGTCCTCCGTTTTCGCCGCGAGCCAGAAGGTCGCAAGATCGCGCTTCTCGTGGCTGTCGGCACTATTCCAGCCCTGATCGGGCTGCCCCTTGCCGGTCGACTCGACAATTTCCAGGAGACAGCATCCAACGTTGGGTGGGCTCTCATGGCAACGGGGCTGGTCCTCATCGTGGGTCAGCGGCTGGCCACCGGCGCCCGAAGGCTCATCGAAGGCAGGATTCCCGATGCCGTCGTGGTTGGGATAGCCCAGGCCTTCGCATTGATACCGGGCATCTCGCGATCGGGTATGACGATCTCGGCGGGAGACACCCGGGGCTTCGATCCAGCCGAGGCTGCCCGGTTCGCTTTTCTCCTCGGGATCCCCGCCATCGCCGGTGGGGGCCTCAGTCAAGTCCTCAGTCTCGAGGAGAGCGGTGGGCTGGGACTCGAGCTGGTGGTGGGCCTCGTAGTGGCGGCGGTCTCCGGTTATATAGCCATCGCGGTCACCTTGGCGACGGTGCGTCGGGTGGGACTGACCCCGTTTGCCGTCTACTGCCTGCTCGCCGGGCTGGCCACAGTGGTTTTTCTTTGACCTCGTTAGGCTCGTCGCCCGATAGCGGAGGATTCACTTGACCCACTCTTTGATCCAGGAATCAATCGACAAGCGAGACCATGTCCGCAATCTCCTGGCCATGGTGCCCGACGACTACGCAGAGGTGAGGGACTTATGGAAGTCCCACTCACTTGCCGAGGATGCCCGTGATATCGATGGGTTGATGGCAACTCTGAGCGAGGACTGCCTCTACGAGCTGGTACAGACTGGCCACCGGTGGGAGCGGCACGAAGGAGCAACACGCTTCTATGTCGAGCTTCTGACCGCCTTCCCCGACATCGACTTTGCACTGACCTCGATCGTGGTGGGGCCGCAAGGGGTATGTGAGGAGGCCGTAGTCAACGGCACATTCACCGCACCCTGGCTTGGCGTCGAGCCCAACGGTGAGATGATGGTCTGGAGAAACGTGATCTTCTTCCCCTGGGACCCCCAGGCACGCCTCTTCACCGGTGAGCGCGTCTACTCATTCTTCCCGGATTTGCCGGTGGGGTCGGTGCCCGGCGTCTGAGCCTCCGATGCGAAACGGGTCAGAGCACCTTTTCCAGACCGAGATGCACCCCGGAGCTCAGACCGGCGATGCCGCGAACTGCAGTGATTGCCCCGGCGGCAAAAGACTCATAGCTGGTGGAAAGGTGCTCGATCGAGAGCACCTCCCCAGGGTTGCTGAGTACGACTTCCTGCTGTGAGATCAGCCCGGGAAGCCTGAGTGAGTGGACGCGAACTCCCTCAACCTCAGCACCGCGGGCGCCGGGCACCAATTCGGAGGAGCCTTGAGCCGATGACCCTCCCACCTTCGCAAGGCCGATGGCGGTGGCCAGAGCGGTACCCGACGGGGCATCGGGCTTGGTCGAGTGATGACGCTCGACGACCTCGACCGCATCGAAATACGGCGCCGCCTCGGTGGCGAACCGCATCATCAGCACTGCCCCTATCGAGAAATTGGGCACCACGAGGGCGGGTGGGCCGTCGTCGCCCCACAGCGCCCGGAGTTGCTCGAGCCGCGCCGGAGTGAAGCCGGAGGTCCCCACGACCGTGGCCAGGCCCATCTTCCGCCAGGCGTCGAGGTTGCCGAACACGACGTCTGGGTGTGCCGTCTCGACCATCACATCTGCCGCCACCTGGTCCGGGCTACCGGTGACCTCGACCCCGTGCAGGTCCGAACCGGCGCGATTGGGGTTGAAAAGGGACGCAAGTGTCAAGTCCTCGGCCTCGAGAACGGCCTCGGCTATCGGAGTGGCGAGGTGTCCTCCCGCGCCGGAGATTGCTACACGGATCATGAAGCCACCTTATCCACGGGTGGCGGGCGCCTCCGTCACCGCGATCGTCTTTTGCCCAACCTCTCGCCCGGACGGCGAGATGACCCAGAACTGACTCACCGATGATCCCCAGTCGTCGAGCAGGTCGGCTGCGATCGGGCTTGATGTTCGCGCCGAGTGACCCTCCAGCAAGCCTCTGATTTCGGCTAGGTCGGCATCGTTCGGCCGTCGCGCCGAGGGTGCGCTTTCGGCCAACATTGCTTTGAGAGACATACCCGGGTCCCAGATGTAGGAGGCCCCGCCGGTCATACCCGCGGCAAAGTTGCGACCGACCTCGCCAAGAACGAGTACGCGACCGCCCGTCATGTACTCGCACCCATGATCCGAACAACCTTCGATGACGGCCGTCGCACCTGAGTTCCGCACGGCAAAGCGCTGACCTACCTTCCCAGCCAAATAGACGGTTCCCCCGGTGGCCCCATAGAGAACGGCGTTCCCGGCGGCGTGCGGGCGGCTCCCACCGGCCCTCCGGGGTGTGACGGAAATCGACCCGCCACCCATGCCCTTGCCGAGGTAGTCGTTGGCGGTGCCCTCGAGATGCATGCGAACGCCTGGGGCGAGCCAGGCGCCAAAGCTCTGTCCGGCGGTGCCCGACAGCATCACCGTCACAGTGTCCTCAGGGAGCCCGTCGACTCCGTGATGGGCTGTGATCTCCCCGGACAAACGGGCTCCGATGGCTCGATCGACATTCCTAATCGGATAGACGAGCTCTATGGGCCGGCGTGACACAATGGTCGCCTTCGCATCGGCGACCAGACGCACCTCGAGACTAGACAGTGGGATCCTCCGATATCCCTCGTGACGCTTGCCGCCCTGCGAGCTGACCAGCATGGCCACCAGGTCAGCCGACAGGGGGTGACCCGGGTCGATCGGCCTGAGCAGGTCGGCACGGCCGACGAGCTCCGCCAGCGAACGGAATCCGAGGGAGGCGACGTATCGCCGGGTTTCCTCAGCGAGGCGGCGGAACATCAGCACCACCTGATCAGCTGAGCCGGTGAACTTGGCCCTCAGGTCCTCACGTTGTGTGGCAATGCCCACCGGACAGGTGTTGAGGTGGCACTGTCGAACCATCTTGCACCCGAGTGCCAGGAGCGGCAGGGTCCCGAACCCGAAGCGCTCCGCTCCGAGAAGAGCGGCCACGATGACGTCGCGCCCGGTGCGAAGCCCGCCGTCGGTCTCCAACGTCACACGCGAGCGCTGGCCATTGGCCACGAGAACCTGGTGCGCCTCGGCCAAGCCCAACTCCCACGGCGAGCCGGCATGCTTTATCGAGACCAGTGGGGAAGCGCCGGTTCCACCTTCGGAACCGGAGACGACGATGACATCGGCAGCGGCCTTGGCCACGCCAACTGCAATGGTCCCCACCCCAGGCTCACTGACCAGCTTCACCGAGACACGGGCCGATGGCTTGAACGCCTTGAGGTCATATATCAACTCGGCCAGGTCCTCGATCGAGTAGATGTCGTGATGAGGGGGCGGCGAGATGAGGGTCACTCCCGGCTCGGTGTGGCGGAGGCGGGCGATCTCGGCCGAAACCTTGTGACCGGGGAGCTGGCCCCCCTCTCCCGGCTTGGATCCCTGGGCCATCTTGATCTGGAGCTCGTCGGCGGAGTGCAGGTAGGCGGGCGTGACCCCGAAGCGGCCCGATGCGACCTGCTTTATCGCCGAATTCTTCGGTGTCCCGAACCGGGCCGGATCCTCACCCCCTTCGCCGGAGTTGGAATGAGCGCCAATGAGGTTCATCGCCTCGGCAAGCGCCTGATGCGCCTCGGCCGAGAGAGCTCCCTGCGACATCGCCGACGTCGTGAATCGGCGCATTATCTGCTCCACCGGCTCCACCTCGTCGATGGGCACCGGCTCTCTCTGCACGAAAGTGAGCAGATCGCGGATCAGCGCCGGCTCGCGATCGGAGATCATCTCGACATAGCGGTCCCACTCCTCGGGATCTCCCGAGCGGACCGCCTTTTGCAGGGCGAGCACGATGATTGGGCTGGTCAGGTGCCGATCGGATCCTCGGCGATGCTTGTAGAACCCGCCCGGGTCAACCTCACCCTCGGCGAACAGCGCGTGCTGAGCCAAGGCCCTGCCAGCGATCTCCCGCATCCCTATACCTCTCAACCGTCGCGGGGCGTTGCTGAAGGCTCGTCGGCAGACGGCCTCCGAAAGCCCGATCACCTCGAACAGCTCGGACCCGCGGTATGCGGACAGGGTGCAGATCCCCATCTTCGACATGATCTTGAGCAGTCCCTCTTCGAGGGCTCGCCGGAAGTTCTCCTGGGCGCCGACAGGGTCCACGTCCACCGCACCCGAGGCCGCCAGGTCACGGGCGTGCTCGATGGCCAGGTAAGGGTTGACAGCCGAGGCCCCGAACCCGATGAGACATGCCAGATCGTGAGGATCACGCGGCTCGCCTGAGACCACGACCAAGGAGACTGATCCCCTGACACCTTCGTCGATGAGGTGACGATGCACGGCGCCCAGGGCGAGAAGGGGCGGGACCGGGGCTCTCGTCTCGTCGGTCTCCCGGTCGGAAAGGACGATGATGGTGGCTCCGAGTCGAACCGCTTGCGCCGCCTCGGTGCAGATCCCGTCGATGCGCTCTGCCATCCCATCCGGGCCCTGAGAGACCTCCCAAGTCGTCGATATCCAGTGGGAGAAGAATCTGGGGTCGCCGGAGCGAACGATCGACTCCAGTTCGGCATCCGATAGCACTGGGCTCAGCAGCTCGATCAAGTGCGCCTGTTGGGGCGCATCCTCGAGCAACGGGCCACGTCGACCCAGCTGGATCCTGAGGGACATGACCAGTTTCTCCCTGATCGGGTCCATCGGAGGGTTGGTGACCTGGGCGAATTGCTCGTGCATGTACTGGGTTAGACGCCGCGGACGTGGGGAGAGCACCGCGAGGCCGGTGTCGTCGCCCATCGATCCAATCGGGTTGTTTCCCAGGGCCATCTCCGAGATCACGAGCCTTCGCTCTTCGGATGTGTATCCAAATACCCGGCTCAGAGCGGCTGCATCGAACCGGGTGTCAGCGAGCGGGTCGAAAGGTGCCTGGATGCGGAGTGTCTCTGTGTTGACCCAATCGGCGTATGGGCGCTCTTGTGCCAGAGCCTGCTTCACCTCGTCCGAATGAAGGACCGAGCCGGTGGTCCCGTCGAACACCAGCACCTCCCCGGGGCCTAGCTGCCCGGTGGCGCGGGCCCGTGACTCCTCCTCGGGGCACACACCTGCCTCGGACGCCACGAGAACCACCTCTGGCGTGATCGCCCACCGCGCCGGGCGCAGTCCGTTGCGGTCCATTCCCATGAGTAACGACATGCCATCGGTGGCAGCGACCGCGGCCGGCCCATCCCACGGCTCGGTGAGGAAAGCGTGATATTCGTAGAACGCAGCCAGCTCGGGGTCGAGGTCGGGCACGTTCTCCCATGCGGCCGGCATCAACATCTCCTTGACATGGGCGACTGATCTGCCCGATTGCATCAATAGCTCGAAGACGTTGTCCAGGCTCCCGGAGTCCGAAACCCGTGATTGCAGGAAGGGGAAGACATCGGTGAGCCGATCGCCCCAGACCCCTGGCGTGGCTGCTCTTTCTCGGGCGACCATCCACGACCGGTTCGACTGGATGGTGTTGATCTCACCGTTATGGGCAAGGGAACGGAAGGGCTGTGCGTTGTCCCAGGACGGAAAGGTGTTGGTCGAGTACCGCTGGTGGAAGATGGCGAAGGGGGTTTCGTAGTCGGGGTCCCGCAGGTCCCAATAGAAATCGGAGATACGAGATGCAGTGAACAGGCCCTTGTAGACAACGGTCTTGTGCGACGCCGATGAGATCGACAGACCTGGCAATGTTTCCCGTTCCACCTTCTTCCTGGCGAGGAAGAGACTCCGCTCGAAGTCGCTTCCGTCGAGATCGCCGGTGATGATGGCCTGCTCGATCACCGGGAGCACCATCCGCGCATGGTCTCCCAGGACGGAGGGGTCGATCGGGACCGAGCGCCAGAACAGCACCTTCATGCCCTCCGACTCGACTGCCTCTGCCACCAACGAACGCGCCGCGACCGCCTCGGTCGGCGGGAAGAAACACATGATCAGGCCGAGCCGACCAGCCGGGATGTCGAGGCGATGCGCGCTCAGCTCACGGTCGATCAACCTCCGCGGGAGACCTGTGAGTATCCCGGCCCCGTCTCCGGTGCCGTCGGCCGCTCGCGCCCCTCGATGATCCAGCCTCTGCAGACACTCGACCGCCAATCGGGTCATGCGGTAGCTGGGCACGCGGTCCAGGGCAGCGATGAATCCAACGCCGCAGGCGTCGCGTCCGATGCCGGGGTCGAAGAATGGTGCCGTGGCCGCTCCCGTTCGTGTTGGAGAGCAATCGAGTTTAAACCCACTTCCAGCTCCTCCGGCCGGGTGTTGCCATGGCGTTACCCTTCGAAACATGAGATTCGGAGCATTCGTACCTCAGGGCTGGCGTCTCGACCTGACCGGAATCGACCAGGCCGATCACTGGTCGACCATGACCGGCGTGGCGTCGGTCATCGAGAAGGGCGGATTCGAGTCGGCCTGGGTCTATGACCACTTCCACACCGTCCCCTCGCCGACTCAGGAAGTGACATACGAGGCTTGGACACTGATGGCCGCCCTGGCCGTGGCCACCGAAACGGTGCGTCTCGGTCAGATGTGCACCTGCAACACCTACCGGCCGCCCTCATATCTGGCCAAGGTTGCCGCCTCGATCGACGTCATCTCCGGAGGCCGGCTGGAGATGGGGATCGGGGCCGGGTGGTATGAGCACGAGCACGACGGATATGGATACCCGTTCCTCAAGCCGTCCGAGCGGATCGGGATGCTGCGTGAAGGTGTCGAGATCATGCGCGCCATGTGGACCGAAAACGTCGTCGACTTCGAAGGCGAGCACTACCGGTTACGCGGGGCGATCTGCCAACCCAAACCGACCCAGAAACCGCATATCCCCCTATGGATCGCCGGCGGCGGCGAGCAGCTGACACTCAACGTGGCCGCCAGGTACGCCCAATACACCAACTTCGGCGAGGACCTCGAGATCTTCATCCACAAGTCCGGGGTGCTGGAAGGTCACTGTCGTGATGTGGGAACCGACTTCGACGCGATCGTCCGGTCGTCCAATTTCAACGTGGTCTGCGCCGAGACAGAAAAGGAAGTCGAGGAGAAGATCTCGTCGGTCGAGTCACACTTCAGCAACCTCGTGTCCGAAGAGAGAGCGGCAAGGCAGGCGTCCCTATATCGCAGCGCTTCGGGCACACCGGAGCAGATCGTCGAGCATCTGACAGGCTGGAGGAGGGCCGGACTGGACTACGCGATCGTCTATTTTCCCGACACCGCGTATGACGGATCCAGCCTGGATCTCTTCAGTCGCGAAGTCATCCCTGCCCTCAGGTGAGATCAGTCATCCGAGCGATAGCGGAGCGCAAGGTGTCGTCGTCCTTGCAGAAGGCGAAGCGGATCATGTCTTTTCCCTCGGCCGGGTCGTGATAGAAGACGCTCGGGGGAATGGCCACAACCCCGGACTGCTCCACAAGGTGGCGGGCGAAAGCCCTGTCGTCGGGAAAGCCGAATCGGTCGATTCCCGCCATCATGAAGTAGGTCCCTTCCGGGCGATAGACCTCGAAGCCGCACGAGTCGAGCCCCGTCGCCAGCAGGTCTCTTTTGGCCTGATATGTCTCTCGCAAGTCCTCATAGAACGAAGGAGGGGCACTCATTGCCGCCACCGCACCGTGCTGAACTGGTGTGGGTGTCGTGAACGTCAGAAACTGATGTGCCGCTCGAACGCCGGCCGTCAGGTGTGGCGGGGCAATGGACCATCCCACCTTCCAGCCGGTCAATGAGAAGGTCTTGCCGATGGAGGACATGGTGAGCGACCGGTCCCACATGCCGTCGAGCGAGGCCAGGTGAACATGGCTGCTCCCATAGGTCATCTCCTCGTATACCTCGTCGATGAAGGCGAGGACGTCGAACTCGAGGCAGAGTGACGCGATTGCCTCCAACTCCTCGAGGTCGAAGACCCGTCCGGTCGGGTTGTGCGGGTTGTTGACGACGATCGCTCGAGTCCGATTGGTGAACGCAGCGCGCAAATGGTCGATGTCCAATTCGAACCCAGGTCGTCTCAGCGTCACATATCTAGGCGTGCCTCCGGCCATGGCCACACCGGCGGGATAGGCGTCGTAGAAAGGCTCGATGAGGATCACCTCGTCGCCGGGGTTGATCAAACCCAAAAACGACGAGGCCAATGCTTCTGTGCACCCGCAGGTGACAGTCACCTCGCTCGCCGGGTCTATCTCCAGGCCCAGTCTCGGGCCATAGCGGCCCGCGATCGCCTCCCGCAGCTGAGGGATGCCCTGGCTTGGTGGGTACTGGTCACTCCCCCCGGAACGCATCGAGACGGCCGCCCGATCCTTGACGAAGTCGGCGCCGTCCCAGTTGGGAAAGCCCTGGCCGAGGTTGATGGCGTCGTATTCGATAGCGAGGGCCGTCATCTCGGTGAAGATGGTGGTCCCGAATTGGGCCAGACGGTCCGAGGTTGACATCGTGGAGTTCGTTCAGCCTCGTGCCCGCCGGGACCGTCGCGATGAGCCCCCACCGGACGCCTTGGGCTCCCATTTGAAGAATCGGACGGCGAGGGCTGCTGCGACCACACCCCAAAGGAGCATCACACCCAGCTCATACCAGTGGAATTGAGGTCCACTCAAGGTCGGGTCGAAGGCATCGCGGAAAGCGACGGCGAAGGGCTTCAGAGGGAAGATGTCGCCAATGGTGCTGAGCCAGGCTGGCGCATCGTTCATGGAGATGAAGATGTCGGAGACGAATGCGATGGGAAGCAGGGTGGCGTTGGTGATCGCGGGTGTGGAGTCGCCGTTCGGGGAAATGGCGGCGACAAGCAGGCCCAGCGCCGAGAAACAGGACACGCCGACTACGAAAGTGAGCAATGCGGCCGGCAACGTTCTGGCGATGATGTGAACCCCGTAGAAGAGGACCCCGACCGACATCATCAGCGCAATGGCAATCGCAGCCAGCCAGACCGCGGAGACGATCCTCCCCGCCATATATGCCCACGGTGGGATGGGTGTGCCCCTTATCCGCTTGAGGATCCCCTGGTCCCGCGAAATCGCGGTGCCAATGGCCAGGTTGGTGTAGGAGGCGGACACCGCTGCGAAGACGGCCAGGCCGGGAGTGAAGAACTGGGCGGTCGTGACGCCAAGACTTTCGATCTGCTCGTTGCCGAAGATGGCAGTGAAAAGAAGCAGGAGCATCAGCGGGAAGACGAGTGTGAAGAACACCGAGATCGGCGTTCGCCACACGATCTTGTTCTGATAGCGAAATTGGCCCCACACCAATCGCCCCACACTGGGTCTTGTCGCGGTCTCAGTTGTCACTGGTCAGCTCCAGATAGACGTCTTCCAGGGAGGGGCGCTCCACCACGATGTTGCCCAGCTCGAGCCCAGACTCGATGGCCCAGGAGGTGAGCTCATGCAACGAGCGCGTCGGCGAGTCGACCCGCGCCTCATACTGGCCACCACCCGTGGCCAGCACTTCGATCCCCAGCCCTTCCGGCTCGATGTCCCTGGGCAGTGAGAAGCGAATGATCGTCTGACTGTCGCTTCTGCCACCCAGGGTGTCAGGCGTGCCCTCCGCCACGATGTGGCCATGATCGATCACTGCGATCCTGTCGGCGAGGTGCTGGGCTTCGTCCATGTAATGAGTGGTGAGGAGGATCGTCTTTCCCAGGTTTGCCAGGTTCTCGAGGATGCTCCAGGCCTGCCGGCGGGCAGAGGGATCAAAACCGGTCGTCGGCTCGTCGAGAAAGAGAAGGTCGGGATCACCGACCAGGCCGAGTGCGAGCTCGAGTCTTCGCTGCTGGCCCCCGGAGAGGGTCTTGATCCGATCGTCCGATTTGTCTTCGAGACCGACCAACTCGATCAGGTAACCCGGTTCGATGCGCTTGGAGTACATTCCTCCGTAGACGGTGAGAGACTCTCTCACCGTCAGCTCGCGCTCCACCGCGCCCTCCTGGAGCACTATGCCGATGTGTTCCCTGAACTCCCGGCCACCTTCGATCGGGTCGCTGCCCAATACCGTGACCTGGCCTTCAGTCGACTCCCGGTGGCCCTCGAGGATCTCGACGATGGTGGTCTTCCCGGCCCCATTGGGGCCGAGAAGAGCGAAGACCTCCCCGGTCTCGACCACGAGATCGACCCCGTCGACCGCGGCAAGCTCGCCATAACGCTTGACGAGGCCATGTATCTCGATGGCGGGCATCGGGCGATATTAGAGAGTTGAAGTCAACGGGCGGCCAATGGAAATCTTGAGTTCCGTGCCGGGGAGACCGATGAGGAGGGGTGGCTTGGTTGACCGCGTTCGGATTGGCGATCTTGTTGGCGGTCCTGCCCCCTGGGGGAAGCTTCGTCGACGACGACGGGAACGTCCATGAGGGAGGCATCGAGGCGATCGCCGCAGCCGGGATCACCCAAGGATGCAACCCGCCGGCCAACGACCGCTACTGCCCCGACCGTGTGGTCACCCGAGGGCAGATGGCAGCCTTCCTGAGCCGAGCCCTCCATCTGCCGGCCACCAACACCAACCGTTTCACCGACGACAACGGCCACCTGTTCGAGAACGCCATCAACCAACTGGCCGAAGCCGGGATCACCCAAGGATGCAACCCGCCCGCCAACACCCATTTCTGTCCCGACCGCGACATGACCCGGGGGCAGATGGCCGCCATGCTGGCTCGAGCCTTCCATTATCCACCCTCGACCTTCGACCGGTTCACCGACGACAACGGCCACCTGTTCGAGAATGCGATCCAGGCCATCGCCGCCCAGGGAGTCACCGTCGGATGCAACCCGCCCGCCAACACCCACTTCTGTCCCGACCAAGAAGTCACCCGGGACCAGATGGCCACATTCCTCACCCGAGCACTCGGACTCACCCCCAACCGGCCACCCGACCGGCTCCTCCCCCTCCCCGGCAACCCGGCCGGGAACTCGACAGTGCCGTCTGCTGCCAGCGAGGTCGACACCTCCTCGCCGGACCACGTCATCGGCAACGGGACTCCCCAAAGCTGCACGTCACAAGCGGTGGTGGCTGCCGTCGCTCGGGGCGGGATCATCACGTTCGATTGCGGCCCGGGACCGGTGACTATCGTCATGACATCGACGGCGCGAGTCTTCAATGACACCGGCCCCGAGATCGTGATCGACGGTGGCGGCAAGGTGACTCTGAGCGGCGGCGGCCAGCGGCGCATCCTCTACATGAACACCTGCGACCCAGCACTGGTCTGGACGACATCGCATTGTCAGAATCAGGATCACCCCAGCTTGACGGTCCAAAACCTCGGTTTCGTCGACGGAGACTCGACGGGCGCCGACCCCGACGGTGGAGGCGCCATCTGGGTTCGGGGCGGTCGGTTCAAGATCCTCAACTCCGTGTTTGCACGCAACACCTGCGATCCAACAGGGCCGGATGTGGGCGGAGCTTCGGTCCGGGTGTTCAGCCAATACAACGGGCTTCCGGTCTATGTGGTCAACAGCACCTTCGGTGGCGGGCCCGCTTTTGCCAACAAGTGCTCGAACTCCGGTGGGATCAGCAGCATCGGAGTGTCGTGGACCATCATCAACAGCCTCTTCACGGACAACGAGACCACCGGCTGGGGAGCCAACCCCCAGCAGAACGGCACACCCGGTGGTGGGAACGGAGGGGCCATCTATCTAGATGGGAACACCATGACTCTTCGCGTCCAAGGAACGCGGATCGAGCAAAACCACGCCAGGGAAGGCGGCGGGGCCATCTTCTTTGTCAGCAATGACCGCTCGGGGCACCTGATCATCGAGGACTCGGTCCTTCGGCACAACCCGAGTGACGGATTCGAGACCGCCGGGTTCCCCGGGATCTTCTATCTGGGCCATGGCCCGATTCAGGTGATCAACTCGGTGATACAGGACTGAGTGATGGCCTGGTTGACCGCGTTCGGATTGGCGATCTTGTTGGCGGTCCTGCCCCCTGGGGGAAGCTTCGTCGACGACGACGGGAACGTCCATGAGGGAGGCATCGAGGCGATCGCCGCAGCCGGGATCACCCAAGGATGCAACCCGCCGGCCAACGACCGCTACTGCCCCGACCGTGTGGTCACCCGAGGGCAGATGGCAGCCTTCCTGAGCCGAGCCCTCCATCTGCCGGCCACCAACACCAACCGTTTCACCGACGACAACGGCCACCTGTTCGAGAACGCCATCAACCAACTGGCCGAAGCCGGGATCACCCAAGGATGCAACCCGCCCGCCAACACCCATTTCTGTCCCGACCGCGACATGACCCGGGGGCAGATGGCCGCCATGCTGGCTCGAGCCTTCCATTATCCACCCTCGACCTTCGACCGGTTCACCGACGACAACGGCCACCTGTTCGAGAATGCGATCCAGGCCATCGCCGCCCAGGGAGTCACCGTCGGATGCAACCCGCCCGCCAACACCCACTTCTGTCCCGACCAAGAAGTCACCCGGGACCAGATGGCCACATTCCTCACCCGAGCACTCGGACTCACCCCCAACCGGCCACCCGACCGATGTCCGACCCTGCCGGCCGACGACATCTGGAACACACCCGTCGATCTACTTCCGGTCGATGCCCACTCCGGCCAGTACGTGGCGAGCATCGGAACGTCGGCAAAGGTCCACGCCGACTTCGGCTCAGGTGTCTGGCCCCCAGGCTCGAACAGCCCCATTGGCATACCTTTCGTGGAGGTCCCGGACGGGACAGCGCCGGTGAGCATCACCTACACCGCCTATGGGAGCGAATCCGACCCCGGGCCATTCCCGGTACCCGCCGATGCCCCGATCGAAGGTGGCCCCGATGCAACGGGAGATCGACACGTCATCGTGGTCGATCGCTATCGATGTGAGCTCTTCGAGTTGTTCGATGCGCAGCCCGGTCCCGGCAACGGCTGGCGGGCCGCCTCAGGGGCCAGATACGACCTGGGATCGTCACAGCTGAGGCCCGACGGCTGGACCTCGGCCGACGCCGCCGGTTTGCCGATATTCCCCGGTCTGGTTCGGTATGGGGAGGTGGCCTTGGGTCACATCGACCATGCGATCCGATTCACCGCCCCCACCACACGATCCGCTCACGTGTGGCCGGCTCGCCACGACGCATCGAGCTCAAACAACCCCAGCCTGCCGCCCATGGGCCAGAGGTTCCGCCTCAAGGCCTCATTCGACATCTCATCGTTCTCGCCGGATGCCCGGGTCATCCTCCAGGCCATGAAGGAATACGGGTTGATCCTGGCCGACAACGGATCCTCGTGGTACGTCTCCGGAGCACCAGACCCAAGATGGGACAACGATGTCCTCCATGAGCTCGACGTCATCTCCGGCTCGGCCTTCGAGGCGGTGGATGTCACCTCCTTGATCGTCGACCCCAATTCAGGGGAAACACAGCCCTGAAGGTTCGACGAGCCGATGGCACTGGAAACCCCCTGGTAGCCGCAACCGGTGCGATTTAGTCTGTCCTACGGGTAGGGGTGTCGAGAAGGGGACGGGCAAGACATGAGACCAGGAGAGCCCGCGTCGGCGACGCCGCTCGTGCTGGAGAGCGCGACATGCTGCATTTGCCGCTCGACAGACGCCGCGGTGCCGGTTGCAGTCGGCGAGGACTTCGAATACCGCACCAGCCCGGATCAGTTCGTCATGTTTCGATGCAATCGATGCGACACGTTGTTCCTGAGCCCGAGACCGGCATCCAGCGAGCTAGGGCGCATCTATTCCGACGACTACCACGCCTATGACTTCTCACCGGAGCGATTCGGGTTGGCATATCAGGCTCGCTCTCGCCTGGAGGCGAGACGGCTCAACCGATGGGTGGGTGGCCTCGGTCCCGGATCTCGAATCATCGACATTGGGGCCGGTGACGGCTTCCACCTCGGCCTTCTCCGCCAATTCGGCGACCCCAGCTGGAGATTGGAAGCTCTGGAACCCGACGAGCGAGCAGTCGAGATCCTGTCGGGCAGAGGCCTCGAGGTCCATCAGGGGTCTCTCGGCGACTCACAGCTGGACGAGGGCGGCTACGACTTCGCCATGATGATCATGGTCATCGAGCATGTCGCCGACCCGGCCGCGGTGATGGGAGCCGCATTCGACATCCTCAAGCCTGGTGGCCGACTCGGTGTGGTGACGGACAACATCGAGGCACCGGATGCCCGGCTCGGCAAGAGGCGTCATTGGGGCGGGTACCACTTCCCACGTCACTTCAACCTGTTCAGCTCGAGATCGCTTCAGGCCCTGGCCGCTGAAGCTGGTTTCGAGATCGATTCCCTGACCACGATGGTGAGCCCGGTCAATTGGACCTACTCCGTTCGCAACCTCCTGGACGATTGGGGCGCCCCTGACTGGATTGTCAATCGTTTCAGCCTGGAGTCACCGGTGGCATTGGCGTTGTTCACCGCTATCGACGCCATCGCGCGGCCGATAGGAAACGGCGCCCTGCTCAGAGGTCTCTTCCGGAAGCCGATGGACACACAATGAGCGATCCAGTTGCCATCGTTGGGGCCGGGCTGGCGGGCCTGGTCGCCGCCGACGAGTTGAGGCGAAGAGGCAGAGAGGTCCAGGTGTACGAAGCCGGACCGCAAGTGGGTGGCTTGGGGAGGAGCTTCCATGACGATGAGGGGTTCACGATGGACTTCGGCGCCCACTTCATAACCAATCGACTGGCGGCGGCTCTTGGAATGTCGGCCTCATGTCGAACAGTCACCTACTACGGCGAGTCTGTCTTTCATGCCGGCAAGGTCAGCAGCTATCCGTTCGGTCTTCTCACCAATCCGCGATTTGTGGCATCGGCGCTGATGTCGCGCGCTCGGCCTGGCCGGCCGGCGCGGTCTGCGGCCGACGCATTCAGACAGAGCTACGGAGCTGCGATTTCGAAGGAAGTCGCCGAGCCCTTGCTCGAAGCATGGTCCGGGCTCCCCGCCGGCGAGTTGTCGGCGGCCGTTGCGGACAAGCTCTCGACCAGCGTCCCCAAGGTGGTTTGGCTCAGGGTCGCCGGAAGGATCACCCGGCGCGCCGTCGCCATCGGGTACTGCCACGAGCAACCGGAGAGTGCCTCCGTCTGGCACGTCTACCCCAACCACGGCATCGGCGCATTGGTCAAGCAGCTGGCCAATCGAGTGAGCGATTCCGTTTCGCTGTCGTCCCCCGTTCAGGCGATCAACATCGAAAACGACAAAGTGAGTTCGATCGTGGTCAACGACGAGGTGAGGAAGGTGAGCGCCGCCGTGTCGACTGCACCGGTCAACATCCTCCCCAAGATCGTCACCGGCACCGAAGCGCTCCAGCACATGACTCGCTTCAAGTACCGGCCGATGACGTTCGTTAATCTGAAGCTGGAAGGTCGGGGTTTGCTCCCCGATGTGGTGACCTGGGCACCGGAGAGCCGATTCCCCTTCTTTCGCCTGACCGAGGCGCCCATCTCGATGCCGTGGCTGGCGCCGGAGGGAAAGACGGTCATAACCGCCGATCTCGGTTGCGAGGTCGGTGATGACATTTGGGCCGCCGGCGATGACGAGCTCACCGAATTGGTGTTGGACAGCATCGAGCCGATCGTCCCAGGGATCAGGCGAAAGTACCTGGGGAGCCAAGTCATGAGGACCCCATATGCATATCCGGTGTTCAGCCTCGACTACGAGGCCGAGCGTCAGGATTGGGCCCGGGGAACCGGGGTCGACGGACTGGTCTCGATCGGCAGGAATGGCGAGTTCGACCATATCCTGATGGAAGACCTCTACTGGCGGACGCTGCGAGCCATGCACCGACTCGACCCGGCCAGAGATGGCTGACCAACCACACATCGCAATCGTCCTCGGCACCAGACCCGAGATCATCAAGCTGGGAAACATCATTCGCATGTTGGGCCCGAAGGCCGAAGTCATCCATACCGGCCAGCACTATGACACGAGTCTCTCGACCGTCTTCTTCGATGCTTTCGGGCTCGATGAGCCAAGGACCTCGGTCGCGATCGGCGGAAAGAGCCGAGGCGAGCAGATCGGCCGTGGGACCGCCGCACTGGCGAAGCTGTTCGCCAAAAGAAGGCCCGATGCCGTGGTCGTTCAGGGCGACACCAACTCGACCCTCGCTGCGGCACTGGCGGCCAATGCCGAGGAGATCCCCTTGGTCCACGTGGAAGCTGGTCTCCGAAGTCACGATCGCGACATGCCCGAAGAGCACAATCGGGTCCTGACCGATCATCTCACCGACCTGTGCCTGGCACCAACGTCGGTGTCCGAGGGCAATCTCGTGGACGAGGGCATATCCCGCGATCGGATCCGCGTGACCGGGAACACCGTCGTGGAGGCGGTGATCGGCCTCCTGCCCGATGCGAGCGAGCGAGCGTTCATCCTCGACAGTCATGGCCTCGAACCCCAACGGTTCGTCCTGTCCACGCTCCATCGCCCGGAGAACGTGGATGATCCCGAATCTTTCTCTCGTATCCTCGATGAGCTCAAGAGGATTTCGCTTCCAGTGGTGCTCCCCTTGCACCCCAGGTCCAGGACCCGACTCATCGACCAAGGCCTCACCCACCTCACGGACGGCATCGATCTGATCGATCCGATCGGCTATCGAGAGTTTCTCGGCCTTCTTTCTGAGGCGGCCATGGCAGTGGGCGACTCCGGTGGCGTGCAGGAGGAGGTTTCGGTGCTCAAGAGGCCGATGATCGTGGTACGCCGATCAACCGAGCGACCTGAGGTCCTCGGCACATTTGCCCGGCTTGTGCCCGGAGGGCATGGCCTGGCAGATGAGGCAAATCAGTGGCTGGAAGACCTCGACTCGACACTGCAGGGCCTGAGCGCGATTCCCTCGCCATACGGGGAGGGCAAAGCGTCGGTCAAGTCGGTGGCGGCAATCGAAGACCTGTTGTCACACCTCTAAACGCCCATTGAGATCGACGCCAGCCCAACTAGATTGATCGGCGTGGGCGGGGAGACAATAGCGGGTATACAACATTCGAATTCGGGGCCGGTGAACGACCCTGAAGTGTCCATCGTCGTCCCCGCATTCAACGAGGCGGCCCACCTCGAATCAAACCTTTCCGAGATTCGGGATCATTTGGATCAGGCGCCTTACAGCTGGGAACTGGTGGTCGTCGACGACGGAAGCACCGATGGAACCGGGGCGGCGGGGCGGCGGTTCGCCCATAGCAACGATCGAGTGCAGGTCGTCGAGCACGTAACCAATCTCGGCCTGGGACAGGCCCTCAAGAGTGGCTTTCGCGCAGCCAAGGGCACCTACCTGGTCGTGATCGATGCGGATCTCAGCTATGACCCCACCCATATCGACCGTCTCGTGGCCACGATCAAGACCACCGGTGCGAGGGTGGTCGTCGCCTCGCCTTATCTTCCCGACGGCTCGGTCACGGGTGTGCCCAAGCTGCGAGAGCTCCTGAGTAGAGGAGCCAATCGCCTCTTGAGGATGGTGTCCAACAGCCACGTGTCAACCGTCACCGGGATGGTGCGGGCCTACGACAGGGAGTTCCTCAACGGGTTGAGCCTGAAGTCGGTCGACAACCAGATAAACGCCGAGATCATCTACAAGACCGACATGCTCCGTGAGCGCATCGTCGAGATCCCGGCACACCTGGTCTGGACCCGGGACGACGAAGACACCAGGCGACGGCGAGCCGGGTTCAGCATCATCCGGACAACCATCGATTTTCTCTTTTCCGGGTTCATCTTTCGACCGTTCCTCTTCTTCATCCTCCCGGGTACGGTGCTCGGGCTCCTAGCCCTCTACTCGCTCGGCTGGTTCGGCTATCACGTTCTCTCTTTCCTCCCCCAAACCACCGGGTCCCTCGACAACCAGATCTCCGAGGCGGCCGCAGCGGCGTTCGTGGAGAGCCCACACAGCTTGGTCATTGGGGGGATCGCCATGATCTTTGCCTTCCAGCTGATCAGCTTGGGCATCGTGTCGGCACAGAGCAAGAGATACTTCGAAGAGCTGTATTTTCAGGGTGCTTGGCTGGCCAGCCACACTTCCCAAGCTCCGGGCTTGCCCCATCCTGTCGATGTGCTCACCAGCGTCACCACCCAGGGGCAGCGCTAGAGGTTCACGGCATGGAAGTAGTTGGCACGAGCCGCAGATTCGCTTCTGCCAAAAGAGCGGCGTGTTGACCTACCGTGACCACCTCGTGGCCGTTCCGAATCATCGCGACGAACTCGTCGACCAGGCTCCGCTTCTCATCACCACCCATTTGCATGCCGGGGAAGAAATCGAGCCCTGCTACCTCGTCTCCACCCAGGAGGTCGAGAGAATGGAGCAGGATCGACGGCTGGACACCGGTGAGACGGCACAGGGCCAAGCCGGTGGAGAGATACCCCCTGGCTACCGACTTGGAATAGCGAGAGAGATAGAGGAGATAGGTGACATGGAACGGGACTCGCAAAATGGGCATGGTGGTCACCGGGATTTCGACTGGACCACCCGAAGAGCCCATCTCCCAGCGATACGGCTTGATCCTTCGGAACCCCTCGGTGATGGTGCCAAATAGCTTCCCGCGCCTCCGCCTCTCCTCATCGCTCAGAGGAGCAGTGCGCAGGTAGTAGGCACGGGCGAGCGGGCCGATGAAGGTGGGCAGCGTCGACGCGTCATAGAGGTAGCCCCCATCATTGAGGACTTCCAGGGTGGCCTTCGACAGACTGAACCCCGGTCCGCGAAACCCCTTGGGCCGCTCACCGGTCGCCTCAAATATCGCCTCGTCCGCCATCGTTATCTCTTCGAAAACCTCAGACCGAGAGCGCAAATGGAGCCAAGGTTCATGATGAAACGAGTGATTGCCGATCTCGTGCCTCGACCCTCCCAGTCTTGCGAGAGCCTCGCCGTTCTTTCGCAGCGCCGCATCCTGACCCACGACAAAGACGGTGATCGTGATCCCCTGGCGTTCGCAAAGGTCGAGGATGTGCGGAACGACCTGGTCGAGATAGGACGGGAACCCACGCCACGATTCGTCGCCATGGGTCTTTAGATAAGACCAGTGGTTGTCGAGATCGAGGGAGAGGCTCGCCACAGAAGCTGTCATCGCACCGGTACCTCTTCATCGAGCCCGATCAGGTGCCCTGCTCCGCGCTCGGCCAACCGCAGGGTGTCATTGACGTTGAGAGTCCCGTTGACGATCTGGGATGAGTTGATCAAGTGCACCCCGGGCATCGAGGTGTCGAATCCCGGGACGAGACTCGAATAGCCGAGGGATGAGACCGGGAAGACATTCCGGATCCGGGAAACGCGAAAGGCGAGCACCGAATCGGAATCGAACTGAGGGTGAATCTGTCGGAGTGCGTCCAGAAAGCGATGCCTTATCGACTCATCGGTCTCTTCGAAGATGGAGTCCGAAGGGTCGCAATATCGTGGTAGGTAGACGAGCGAGCTGCCACCAAATTCCGATCTATCGACAAAAGCGGACATCTCGACGATGGCGGTGAACGGCGCCGGATCGTGGAGGTACGTCAGATAGAAGTCTGTGACCGGCTCAGCCACCAGGACCGATGCACACACGATCCCCTGATACCGGATCGCATCCAGCTTCTCCTCTTCCATCTTCGTCAGGCCGCTCACGACATGTTTTGTGATCGGCGGAGCCATGGTGACGACGACTCGGTCAAACGCCTCGGAGCCCCGCTCCGACTCTACGAAGGGGCCTTGAACCACGCGTGACACACGTGCGTCGAGGCGAAGCTCGACACCGTGATCCTGAAGTGTCTGGCCGAGTCTGTCGAGTATTCGGGCGTAGCCGCCGGGCACGTAGCCGAACATCTCCTTCTTCAACCCGCTCTTTCGGGCCGCGTAGAGCCTCTGGATGGTTGCCCAGATGAATGCGGCCGAGGTCTCGGCGTATGCGTCCCCCAGCTTCGCCTCCAGGAGAGGGAGCCAGAATTTCTCGAACACGGAATCGCCCGACAGGCGTCGGAGCCAGGTTTCGACCGGCACCTTCTCGAGCCGCCTCCAGTCCCTGACTCTCGATCCATAGAGGATCGTGCCGCCCAGACGTGCCTTGTCGATCATCGACAGAGGTGGGTAGCGGAGATACTCGAGCGAGTTCGAGATGGAGTGGAGCTCGCCATTGAAGACGCTGCCCGTTCGCGTCTGCACCCATCTCATCTCCTCTTCGAGCCCCAGCTCGGAGAGGAGACCCCTCGTATGGGAGTCGGACAAGAGCGTCACGTGGTAGTGGCGATCCCAAACCACATCGCCCAGCGACCACGCCGAGGCGAGACCGCCCAACTCGGGTGCCGCCTCGAACAGGGTCACCTCCGCACCCGATTGAGCCAGGCGAAGGGCGATCGTCGAGCCGAGCACCCCGCCTCCGACCACTGCGCATCGACTCATCCGGGCCGCACTTCGGTGATCAGGTCGCCATTGGCCTCATACAACCGCCCGCACTTTGGGCACGCGGCCCGGCCAGGCATGGTCTCTGGCCTCCCTCGGTGCACCGGTTGGCCACAACGACACACCACCCCTACGACGTGGGCCGGATTGCCCACCACCAGATGGTGATCGGACACCGGGCGTGTCACCACCGAGCCCATGCCCACCATGGCGAACCTCCCGATGGTCAGTCCCGGGCCGATCACGGCCCGAGCGCCCAATGTCGCGCCCTCCCCGACCCTGGTCGACAAGGTGTCCTCATCCGGCTCTGACGAGCGAAGCTCTGCAAGGTCGGGTGTCGTCGCCCGCGGGAAACGGTCGTTGGTGAACGTAACGCCCGCACTCACCATCACGCCGGTTTCCAGGGTGACCCCGGTACAGATGTACACGTGGGCGTTGATCTTGACCCGATCCGCGATCGACACGCCATATGCGATGTACGTCTTCTCACCAATGATGCAATCGTTTCCGATCGACGAAGGCCCGCGGACATGAACCGAGTCCCAGACCGAGGTCCGCTGTCCGATGTCAACGCCATCCTCGACGATGGCGGTGCGATGTACGAGCGCAGACATGTCTATCCGGAGACGGTCATCGGCTGGTGCGACTCCACCTTGATCCAGTCGTCGTCGCCCAGGGACGCGTAGGCAGCCGCGATCACCTCGACCGAGGCGAGGGCGTCGATTGCGGTGATCCGGAGCCGCTCCTCGCCACGTATCGCCGCTGCGAAGTTGGTCAGCTGATCGGTGATTGCCTGGACCTTGTCGTAACCGGTCCCGAACTCAACCCACTCGGGGCTGGTCGATTGCCGGAAGCGAGAGCGCCTCCATCCCACCTGGACCGTCCCGTTCGATCCATAGATGTCCAGATAGCTGTCCCTCTCTTTGTCGATGCTCCAAGATAGGTCGACGGTCGCCCTGACCCCCTCGCGGGATCGCAAGAACAGCTGGGCGGTGTCTTCGACCTCGAATCCCTGGACCCGCCGACCCTCTACCGCCATGACCTCGTCGATTGGCCCGAGGACGTATCTGGCCACATCGACCGAGTGTGTGCCGTTGTCGATCAGGACTCCGCCACCGGCGACGGCGGGCTTCGAGTTCCATCTACCAGTCATATCGACACGCGACGCGAAGGTGTTCTCCATCAGGATGATCTCCCCGAGGATCCCGGAGTCCACGATGGAGCGGGCCCTGATCACATCTGACAGGTACCGGAACTTCGATGCCATGGTCAGGATGGTCTGGTTGGTTCGAGCCACTTCGAGCATGTGCAGGGCCTCGTCGACGGTGATTGCCAGTGGCTTCTCACACATGACGTGAACACCCCTTTCGAGGAAGAAGACCGATATCTCGGCGTGAGTGACCGGCGGAGCGCAGATGAGCACCGCCTCTAGCTCGCCTCTCTCAAAGAGCTCTCCGTGGGAGCCGACTGTCGGGCATGAGAGCTTGCTCCCCAATGCCGAGGCCGCCACCGGATCGGGGTCGGCCACGGCCGCGACCTCAACCGACGCGCACCCAGCCAGCACCTGGGCATAGGTTTGGGCGATCCGCCCGGCTCCGACTATGCCAAGAGTCAAGGGCCTCACGCCGCGTTCCTCGCCAGCTTCTCGGCAGCCTTGGACAAAGCCATCGCCAACCCGTCGACGTCGTCGCTCGTGAATCTCTCGTTCCAGGGCAGGACGAGGATGCGCTCGAGCAGGCCGAACGTACCGGGGAAGAGCGCCTCCGAGTAGTCGATCGCCTCCGGGCTCGCAAGAGTGAACGGCCACCGGCTGGTGCCAAATGTCCTCTGATCCCGGAAGAGGCCACAACGGAAAGCCGGCTTCTTGATGTAGCGGGCCGCCGATGGGACCCCCATCTCACGCAACTCGTCGGCCACGGCCCCGGGTCCGCCCGGGATGACGTCGTGGTCAACGAACAGGGCATATCGCCAGTAGCTGGGGTGGGCAAGCCGAGCCCTCCCCGCCGCTTGGAGACCCGGGATCGACGAGATCGCCTCGTCGAGACGCGACGCGTTGGAACGTCTGACCTCGACTCCCTCGTCGAGTTTGGCGAGCTGCGCCAGTGCAACTGCGCCCTGGAGCTCCGTCATCCGGTAGTTCAGGGCGAGGAAATCGTGATCTGACGGGTCGTCGTAGTCCCAGGCCTTGTTGACGAACAGCCGGGTCCGCTTGGCCAAGTCGAGGTCGGAGGTGGCGATCAGACCGCCCTCCCCGGAAGTGATGTGCTTGCCTTGTTGCAGGCTGAAACATGCGATGTCCCCCAGCACGCCAACAGGCATCCCGCCATAGGTAGCCCCAAAGGCCTGGGCACAGTCCTCGATGAGGATCAGACCTTCGCGACGAGCCAGAGCGACGATCGTCTCCATGTCACATGGGTTTCCGAACAGATGGGTGACGATCACTGCCCTCGTTCGTGGGGACAGCCGGTCCTCGATGGTCTGGGCGTCGACGTTGCCCGTGCTTGGTGCCACGTCTGCAAATACGGGGATCAGGCCCTGGTAGAGCAGAGGGGTCAACGCACCGATGTCGGTGACCGACGTCGTGATCACCTCGTCGCCTGGCTCGAGATCCAAGGCGGCGACTGCAGCGTGGATCGCTGCCGAGCCTGACGATGTGGCAACGACCTCGGACACCCCGAGGCGCTTTGCGAAGGCGGACTCGAGCGTCTTCACAAAGGTGCCCTTCGGGGCAAACAGGGTCCCCGATTCGAGAACTGCGGTCAGGTTCTCCAACTCGGCCCGGTCGAATGACCTCCCGGTGTGATCCTGGTCTGTGGGCAGGGGCCTCAACCCCGCCTCCTCGAATCGGCGCGACCCCGCCCGACAATGTGCCGAATCCGCACGAAACCCTCCCGCATATTTTGAATTCACCCCTGCACCAGAGGCTACTCAGAGTGCATATTGACCACAAGGGGTGAGATCGCGATCATGGGACGCAGAGTGAGCTCCGTTCCCCCGTCACCACGATCGATGACCCATCGTCGACCAGCACACACGGGGCGATGGCCAAAACCTCTTGCTCCGAGATGAGATAGCCCCGGTCCAACCTTCGATAGAAGATGACGCCACCCGCCTCGATCACCGACGCCATCTGGTCGCTCTCCCGCCCCAGGTCGGCGTTTGGTCGGGTCGACAGAGGGTCTACCTTCACCGGGAGGGGACGCGCCCCCGGCCGCCCAGCCACCCAGAGGCCATCGGGAACATTCGAGAAGACAGGCACCGAGTCGGGCAGGCCCAACGTCAATGTGACAGCGGGGGACGATCGAAAGGCGGCCGAGCCAAAAGACGATGGATCGGAGGCATTTCCGAACTCACTGGCAGCCACCCACGACGACGCCAGAAGCAAGGCGAGACAGGAGAAGGCGAGGGCCTGCCCCGCCCGAGCCGGCCTCGCGTCTCCCTGGCCTCGAGCGATGCCCATTGCACCCCCAACAAGCAGAGACAAAACGACGGGGTAGAGGAGCCTGGAGTTGGGGACATTCTGTGCATCGAACAAGAAACGTGACCCAATTAGGACGGCGAAGTGAGCCAGAGCCGACACCACTCCCGGAGCCCAAGGGCGACTCCAAACCTTCGGGCGTTCACCCCTGGCCTCAGCGGGCGTCAACTTGACCCAGGCAAGAAGGGCCAAAGCCGCCAAGACGAACAGCGCGACACGAAAGGTTGGCCCCACGAGCGGTGGGACGAACCACCCCGCCACAGCGTTGGCCAACACCTTGAGATCGACTGAACCGGGTGGGTGCCAGGCGAGCTCACGCGATCCGCCGCCGACGAGCAGCAAAATCACCGGCACGGCTCCAATCAACCCGGTGAAGATCAGCCGAAACGCCTTGGCTGCCCGCGTCCCGGGGGCGATGAGCCCGAGGACTGCCACGGTTCCGATCAGGGCGATCCCGATGGTTCGCACGGTCATGGAGGCGGCCGCGACGACGCCCGCAAGGACGTAAACGACGCGGCTAGGCGCCCGCAGGAACCGCCCGAGTAGGCCGAGCGTGATCACCAGGAGAAGCCCGTAGAGCAACTCTGACATCGGCGCGAGCAGATATGGGAGCGAGAGAGCAGCGCCGGACAAGGCCACCAGGGCCGACCAGATCGGGGTCAACCCGGCTGCCAAGGCGATCCACGCCAACGACACGGCGATCAACGTCAGCCAACCGATCCCGATCCAACGCGCAGCCGTGGTTGGGGTGATGCCCACGGCGACGCCGGCACTCAGAGTGGCCGGATACCCAATCGGGAAGTCGACCACCGGCGATTCGGTGGCGGAGAAGTCGATCGGCTTCCCCGGGTCACCGAAAGACATGACGAATCCACCGCCGTTTGCCAGATTCTCCGCCGACGACAGATAAGTGGGCGAGTCGCGGAGACCGACATAGAGCCCATCGTTGGTGGTGGCGACGCCCACCGACAGCACCGCCACGGCCACTAAGGCCAGCACAACGAGACGTCTGGCGGGCTCCCCCCGCTTGCTCCCCACTGCGTTGAATACTAAGGCGGAGAGCCGGAGGATCAATAGGCATGCAGGCCCTCACCAATGATCCGACCTTCTTTTCCCGGCCGACGTCGCGAGCCGGTCATACGATTCGACGATGCGACGATGGATCCCTGCTCTGGCACTTACGGTCGTGCTGGCATGCATTCCATCGCAGGTCGATCAGGTCACCACAACGAGAACGCCCGCCGGCGAGCCCACCACCACTACAGGCGCCACGACCCTGCCCAGCACGTGGCCGTCCACCACGAAGATTCTCGATGACCTGGGTGCCAGACCCTGCCCCGACTCCGATTTCATGTGTGTAACCATTGACATGCCGCGCGATCACCGAAGCCCTGACGATGGAGACATGATCGAGGTGACCTTTGCCGTATTGCCGGCTCGGGCGAATCCGATGGGCGCCCTCGTGACCGTGGTCGGCGGCCCCGGGGCGTCGGGGATATCCGTAGCCGACTCGTACACAGCAGCCCTGGATTCCCGGATCGCCGACACCTTCGACCTCGTGTATTGGGATCCGAGGGGCGTCGGACTGTCGGGAGGGTTGGATTGCCCCAACTCGGCCGCCACGTACTACCGGGCCGATGTGCTCACCGGACTCGGGGTCGATCATGACCTGATGGCCACGGCCGCAAAGACTTTCTCATCGGAATGCGTGGCCGAGATGGGGAACACCGCCCTGCTCCCCTATTTGGGCACCGATCAATCTGTGGCCGACCTCGAGACGTTCCGAGAGATCATCGGCTACCCGAAGCTCACCATCTATGGCGAGTCGTACGGCACCCAGGTGGCACAAGAGTACGTAGCCCGCTTCGGCGACCGTGTCGCTGCTCTCATACTCGATGGCACGGTCGACTTGACTCTCGGCCCATTCGAGTTCCTCCAACAGCAAACGACCGCCTTCAGGGACGTCCTCGACCAGACTCTCGACTACTGCGCCGACGATCCGGCCTGTGCCGAGGACATGTCCGACGACGCGGGTGCGATATACGACCGCCTGGCCGGCCAGTTGATCGAAGGCCCGTTGAATGCCCACTTCCCGACCTCGACAGGCCAGGTCGAAGATCGTTCATTTGGCATCGGCGACCTCGAGCTGGTGGCATCGGCTCAGATGTATGGCGAGGACGACCGGATGCTGCTGCTACGGGCGCTGGCCGCATATGGCCAGGGTGACCTCGTGCCCCTGCTTCGACTCCTGTATGTCAACCTCGGAGCCGATCCGGATGATGGCCCGGTGGAGCCCGATTCGGGCTATTCAGATGCGATGTATTACGCGGTCGAGTGCCTCGACTACCGATACCCCGGCGATACCCCCGAGGAGAAGGCGGACGCCTATTTCGCCGCGGGGGCCGGCATCGAGGATGGTCGCCTTGGGAGTCTGTTCTACGGTGACCTTCCCTGCGCCTACTGGCCGGCCTCAAAGCTCGATCCCGATCGCCCCGAGCCGCTGCTGGCACGTGGGGTACCGACCGTTGTGCTCGATTCTGCAAGCGACCCGGCGACTCCCTATCAGCAGGGTCTAGCCGTCTATCAACATCTCGACCTTGGATACCTGATCAGCAAGGCAGGCGGGCCACATGTGATCTTTGGTCGCGGTGAGAGTTGCCCCGACGAAGCCGTCACCCAGTTCATCCTGGATGCGGCACCACCGGATGTGACCGTTTGCGAGGGTGATCTCGTCGGCTATTACATACCACTGCCACCAAAGCGCTCTGCCGACATCGACGGCATCCAAGATCTCATCGACGTCATCGAATACGAGATCATCTACACGCCCGAGTACTACTGGTGGGATGGCTTCTCAGAGGTGACCATCGGTTGCAGCCGGGGGGGGACCATGACCTTCAGTGGGGACGAGCAGGGCGACATCTACGAGTTCGACAGGTGTGCCCTCACCGACGAAGTGGTGCTTGGAGGAACCGGCTCCTACGACTACGACATAGACCGGTTCCTCCTGGACGTGTCGGTCGGCCCCGCCGATTGCCGCTATCTACTCAGCCGCGAGGTGGGGGCGTACGATTGGGAGGACCGCTGCCCTACCGACGGATTAGTCGGCTGAGTCGATCTCGCTCCCATTTCAGATGGGTTGATTCTCATAGCGGACGACGAGCTCCCCGTCGGATAGCTCGACCAGTATGCGAGCACCATCCAGGACATCGCCGGCGAGGAGAGCACGTCCGATCCTGGTCTCGAGCTCGTGTGCAATGAATCTCCGCAAGGGACGAGCCCCGTAGACGGAGTCGAATCCCTGCTCGGCTATGAAACGTCGCGCATCTTCTGCCACTGTCAGCGTCATATGACGCTCGGCCAACCGTTGGCGCACGTCGTCGAGCATCAGATCGACCACCATCTCGATCTCGTCGAGTGTCAGCGGCTTGAAGAGCACGATGTCATCGACCCGGTTGAGGAACTCGGGACGGAAGTGGCGCCGCAACTCGCCCAAGACCCGGTCACGAGCGTCGGGCTTGATCTCTCCAACAGGAGTGATCCCCTCCAGGAGGTATTCCGAGCCGATATTCGATGTCATGATGACAACGGTGTTCCTGAAGTCGACGGTCCGACCCTCCGCGTCGGTGAGCCGACCGTCGTCGAGGACCTGGAGAAGAGTGTTGAAGACGTCTGCGTGCGCTTTCTCGATCTCGTCGAACAGCACCACCGAGTAGGGCTTCCTCCTCACGGCCTCGGTCAGCTGGCCGCCTTCCTCGTAGCCGACATAGCCAGGAGGGGCACCGATCAGGCGGCTGACGGTGTGCCGTTCCTGATACTCGCTCATGTCGATCCGAACCATGTTGTCTTCGGTGTCGAACAGGGCTTGAGCCAGGGTCTTGGCCAACTCGGTCTTTCCCACGCCGGTCGGGCCTAGAAACACAAATGAGCCGATGGGACGACGCGGGTCCTTGATGCCCGAACGCGCCCGGATAATGGCGTCGGCCACCAATTGGACCGCTTCGTCCTGGCCCACGACACGTCGGTGCAGCACCTCGTCGAGTCGAAGCAGCTTCTCCCGCTCTCCCTCCTGGAGGCGCGACACCGGGATGCCCGTCCAACGGGCGACGATGCCCGCCACCTCGTCCTCCGTGACGACTTCTCGCAGCAGCCGATCTCCGTCATGGCTGGAAGAGAGCGCATCCTCTTCCGACGCGAGCTGGGTCTCCAACTCGGGAAGCCGACCGTGGCGGAGTTGGGCGGCCCGCTCCAGGTCATACGCCCGCTCGGCGGCCTCGGCTTCGAGCCTGAGCTTTTCGATCTCCGCCCTGAGCTCCTGAACCCGTCGAAGGGCCTCACGCTCGCCCTCCCACTGCGCTCGCATCACATCGGCTTCTCCCTTGAGGTCGGCCAGCTCACGTCGCAGCTCTTCGAGACGGTTCTTGCTCGCTTTGTCCTTCTCTTTTGCCAGCGCGGCTTCCTCGATCTCGAGACGGGTCACCCTGCGAGTCAGCTCGTCCAGCTCAGCAGGCATCGAATCGATCTCGGTTCGGAGCATGGCGCACGCCTCGTCAACGAGGTCGATGGCCTTATCGGGGAGAAACCGGTCGGAGATGTATCGATGGCTGAGCACGGCGGCAGCCACAAGCGCTGCATCTTGGATTCTCACGCCATGGAAGACTTCGAGGCGCTCCCGCAGGCCGCGAAGGATCGATATGGCGTCTTCCACCGTCGGCTCGTCGACCAACACGGTCTGGAATCGCCGTTCGAGCGCAGCATCCTTCTCTATGTGCTTCCGATACTCGCCAAGTGTTGTCGCCCCAATCATGTGGAGCTCACCGCGGGCCAACATCGGCTTCAACATGTTCCCGGCGTCCATGGCGCCTTCCGCGGCACCTGCGCCGACCACGGTGTGCAACTCGTCGATGAACAGAAGGACACGCCCATCGGAAGCTGTCACCTCACCGAGGACCGCCTTGAGTCGCTCCTCGAACTCACCGCGGTATTTTGCCCCTGCGATCAGGGACCCCATGTCGAGGGCGAAGATGGTCTTGTCGCGCAAGCCCTCGGGAATATCGCCACGCATGATTCTTTGAGCCAGGCCTTCGACGATGGCCGTCTTGCCCACACCTGGATCTCCAATGAGGACCGGATTGTTTTTTGTCTTCCGGGACAGGATCTGAACTACCCGCCTGATCTCGGCATCGCGGCCGATCACAGGGTCGAGCTTGCCGGCTCCGGCATCGGCCACCAGATCCCGCCCATATTTCTCGAGGGCCTCGTAGGCGCCCTCGGGGTTGGATGAGGTCACCCTCTGATTCCCCCGTATTGCAGTTAGGGCCTGGAGAAATTGGTCGCGGGTCAGGCCCTGACGTGTGAGCAGGTCATGAGCCACTCCTCCATCTGTGGCGCTCAGCATCGCAATCAGCAGGTGCTCCACTGATACGTACTCGTCCTTGAGCCTTCTCGCCTCTCCCTCGGCCGAATCGAGCAGTCTCGCCAATCTCTGGGTTATCCGCAGCTCCCCCGGTGAGATCCCACCACCGGTGATCTTGGGTCTTGTGTTGAGCTCGCTCTCCAGATCGCCCGTCAACGACCCAACGTCCACTCCGGCCTGGGACAGAAGACGGGGCGTCAACCCGTCGGGTTGAGTGACCAACGCCAGGAGAAGATGCTCCACATCGATCTCTTGATGGCCCTGACGCACGGCGATCGACTGCGCTTCGGTGAGCGCACTCTGAGACTTTTCTGTGAGTCGGTTCAAGTCCATGGCAATTACTCTCTGATACGGGCCAAATGGATAGTCGGATCGAAACTTCGGTGGTTCTTGCCTTGTCGATCAACGCAAGAAACAGGGTATTGCATCCCGAAATCTCGACACGGGCCCCCCTTTTCTCGGTTGAAGCCGTCGCTCATGGCTTGGCGACCAACACGTCGCACCTGGCGTGCTCGAGCGCCCTCAAACTCGTGGAGCCGAGGAGCGTCGATGCCAGTCGCCCCCTCCCCCGTGTGCCGACCACCAGGAGATCAGCGCCCACCTCCTCGCAGTAGTCGACGAGCACATCCGCCGGATATCCGTCCCGATCGACACGGTCGATTCCTTCGTCATCGCGCCCCAGAGCCCGTTCGACCTTGGCCCAAACATCCTTGCGACCCGCCTCCGCCAGATCCGTGGTGCGGACTGTGACCCCATCGGGCAGATGGAGGACCGCCGGGGTCACGTCCGTCACATGGACCACACGAAGCTCATCCCCACGTCTCAGCGCTTCTTGTCGAGCCTTAGCCAGCGCGATCAGGCTGTGGTCGCTGCCATCGACACCAACCACCACGATCCCCAAGCCCTGCTCCTTTCGACCCCCCGATCCTATTAGTCATCCCGGGTGGGAAACGAGCCGGATATCGAACGCGGGCTCAGCGTCGGCAATGCGGCTGGTTGGAGCCCGCCAGCGTCCCCGAACACGATGCAAGGGTGATATCGGGCCACCTACCGTTTACGATCGGTGTCGACCGTCAGATAACTCGCGGCGAGTTAGGACCGACCATGAGCGACAAGAGCCATCCGATCAACGCCCGACCGGGCGTGATGCGAGTCGAGAAATATCAGCCATACCCCCAGGTGGAGCTTCACGACCGCACATGGCCGGACACGAGGCTGACCAGGGCGCCCCTCTGGTGCAGCGTCGACCTGAGGGACGGCAATCAGGCCCTGATCGAGCCAATGAGCCCAGAGCGCAAGCGGCTCATGTTCGAGTCGCTGGTCGAGATGGGGTTCGTCGAGATCGAAGTCGGGTTCCCCGCCGCCTCCGAGCCCGATTTCGACTTCATCCGTCAAATCATCGAGGACGGGTCGATCCCCGATCATGTGACCATCCAGGTGCTCACGCAGGCGAGACCTGAGTTGATCGAACGCACATACGAGAGCCTGGTCGGTGCCAACAAGGCCATCGTCCATCTCTACAACTCGACCTCGACTTTGCAGCGCCGGGTGGTCTTCGGGCTGGATGAGGCCGGAATCACCGAGATCGCAGTCAATGGCGCCGCACATTGCCGTGCCCAGGAGAAACACGTACCGGGAACCCGGATCCGATACGAGTATTCACCCGAGAGTTTCACCGGCACCGAGCTCGCCTTCGCCAAGTCGATGTGCGAGGCGGTCATGGATGTGGTCGAGCCGACCTCGGACAGCCCGATAATCCTGAACCTCCCTGCGACGGTCGAGATGAGCACGCCAAATCTCTACGGCGACATGATCGAATGGTTCCACCGCGCGATCAGAGACCGGGATTCCGTCATCCTGTCACTTCACCCCCACAACGATCGCGGGACGGCTGTGGCGGCCGCCGAATTCGGGCTGATGGCCGGCGCCCAGCGCGTCGAGGGAACCCTCTTCGGAAACGGCGAGCGGACCGGGAACGTCGATGTAGTGACTCTCGCACTCAACCTGTTCAGCCAGGGTGTCGATCCTGAGCTGGCCATCACCGACATCAACGAGTACCGCCGAGTCGCAGAGCACTGCAATCAGCTGCCCATCCACCCTCGTCACCCGTACGTCGGCGACCTCGTCTACACGGCATTCTCCGGATCGCACCAGGATGCGATCAAGAAAGGGTTCGAGGCGATGGACGAGACGGGGCAGACACTGTGGGAAGTCCCCTATCTCCCAATCGACCCCAAAGACGTCGGACGGACCTACGAGGACGTGATCCGGGTCAATTCGCAGTCGGGCAAAGGTGGTGTCGCCTATCTGCTCAAGACCGAGCAAGAGCTCGAGCTCCCGCGACGACTCCAGATCGAGTTCACCAGAGTCATCCAGTCGATCACCGACACGACCGGTCAGGAGATCACGGGCAACGAGATCTGGACCGAGTTCCGGCGTCACTACTTGGCTCTGGCGAAGCCGTATGAGCTACTGCGATTCGAGACCAGCCAGAACGCCCACGGTGGTAATCGAACCGACGTGATGGCAACGGTCCGCGTCGAGGACGAGGAGCAGACCATTCGGGGTGAGGGGGGCGGAACGATCGAGTCGTTCGTCAACGGGTTCAAAGAGCAGCTCGGCGTCAGCTGTCGCGTCCTCGACTATCACGAGCATTCGATAGGGGGCGGCACCGATGCCCAAGCGGTGACCTATGTCGAGATGGAGGTCGGCGACCGAACGCTATGGGGTGTCGGGATCCACTCCGACATCACGACTGCCTCCCTGCTTGCGATCGTCTCCGGCCTGAACCGGGCCGGTTGAACCTGGCGGCAGCCCTCCCGAAGTGGCCGCGCGTCC
The DNA here is from genome assembly GCA_963730285.1 of uncultured Actinomycetes bacterium. Lineage (GTDB taxonomy): Bacteria > Actinomycetota > Acidimicrobiia > Spongiisociales > ZC4RG35 > JARDZU01. The sequence goes on from CAVSQY010000003.1 coordinate 40,786, forward strand.
GTCCGACCCGGTGATCCAGTGCCAATCTGACCCGAGCAGCTTGTCTGCCTCGGAAGGCCCCCAAGTCCCGACGTCGTACGGCACGACCGCCGAGTGATCCACGAGAATCGGCTCAACCACTCGCCACGCCTCCATGACACCATCCTGACGGGCAAAGAAGCGGGGATCCCCGCGCAAGGCGTCTGCGATGAGCCGACTGTACGGATCGCCACCCATCGCCGGATGGACGTTCAGGTCGAACTCCACGGGGCCGCTCACCATCTCCGGTCCGGGCAGCTTCGCCTGCATCGAGAGGGTGATCGTGCTGTCCGGTGTCGTGCGGAAGGTGAGCATGTTTGGTCCTGGACGGGAACGTGAGCTGGCGAAGAGGGGCCGGGGAGGCTCCTTGAACTCGACCACCGCCTCGGTGACCGTCGAGGCCATCGACTTCCCGGTACGTATCACCCAAGGGACGTCTGCCCAACGCCACGAATCGATCTCGAGCCGGACGGCCGCGAAAGTCTCGGTGTCCGAGTCGGCGGCGACACCCTTCTCCTTCCGATATCCCTGATATTGACCTCTGACCAACTGCGACGGCTCGATGTTCTCCACGGCCTTCAGCACCTTCACCCGCTCATCCCGCAATGCATCCGGATCGTCCGATACCGGTGGCTCCATGGCCAGGAGGGTCATCATCTGGAAGAGATGGTTCTGAACCACGTCGCGCACGGCGCCGACGCCGTCGTAGAAACCGCCTCGGGTCTCGACCCCGAAATCTTCCGCGAGGGTGATCTGGACACCCCGCACGTAGTGTCGATTCCAGATCGGCTCGAGGATCGTGTTGGAGAACCGGAAGACCATCAGGTTCTGGACTGCGTCCTTTCCCAGGAAATGATCAATTCGATAGACGTGGTCTTCGGGAAAATGCTTGTGGACTATGTCATTGAGCTCGGCCGCCGATCTGGTGTCGCGCCCGAAAGGCTTCTCCAGGACGACTCTCGCTTCTTTGGTGATCCCGGCTCGGGCCAAACCCTCGACGACGTCGTCGAACAGATCGGGTGGGATGGCCAAATAGAACACCGGACGATGACATCCCACCAGGCGTTTGACGATGTCCCCATAGGTCGCCTCGTCCCGATAGTCCCCTTGCACATAACAGAGATGCGAGGCGAGAGCGGTGAAGACATCCTCGTCGATCTCTTCCCCACCGGCCTCGAGGGCGGCCCGAGCGGAAGTGCGCAACTGCTGATCGTCCCAGTCGCTCGAGGCGACCCCTATCACCGGCATGTCGAGCCGACCGGCTTCGGTCAATCGGTAGAGGGCGGAGAACAGCTTCTTTCGTGCCAGATCTCCACTGATCCCGAATAGGACCAGCGCGTTGGCTTCTGGGGGAGTCGGCTTCCCGGTGGCGGCGTTGGCGATCATCTATAACCTTGGTAGACGCATTCGATCGGATCTTGATGCCCCGTCGACCGACGAGAACCCGAACCATGAGTCTATGACCGGCATCATCGAGGCCCTCGATCGGCATTCCGTCTGTCACATCACCACCCGCGGGAGGGTCACGGGCAACCCCCATCGGATAGAGATCTGGTTCGCCCAGGCGGATCAGACCTTCTATGTGCTCTCCGGGGGTGGTGACAACTCGGACTGGGTGAGGAATCTGATCGCCGATCCCGTTGTTCGGATCGAAGTCGGCCGCTTCAGCCTGGGTGGCGTGGCCCGGGTCATCGATGCCGAGACCGGCGAAGATCGCCTCGCTCGAGACCTCGTGTTCGAGAAATACCAGAAGGGCTACGGTGGCGACCTCAGCGAGTGGAGAGAGTCATCGTTGGCCATCGGCATCGATCTGGTGACCGACTAGGCCTGTGACCCGGAGCCGTGCCCGGTTATGTTTCCGGCACCAGAGGAGACCCAATGCCAACGGACGTCCAGCGATACAAGTCCAACTTCAACGACGAGATCAACGCCGCCTACCTGTATCGCGTGGCAGCAAACCTCGAAGAGGACAGCACCATCTCTGGTGTCTACGCGCGTCTGGCCGAGGTCGAAGATCGTCACGCCAACCTCTGGGAGGAAAAGCTGAAGGAAGCGGGGGTAGCGGTGCCGGCACGCGATCCCAGCATGCGTTCACGCATACTCGCCTGGTTGGCGAAGAGGATGGGGCCGTCGGTGCTTGCCCAGGTCATGGCGTCAACGGAGATGTCCGGGCGAACGATGTACGACAGCCAGCCTGAGGCGGCCGGCACCTCCCTTCCGGCAGACGAGCGATCCCATGCGGTGATGTTGGATGCCCTGCGCCAGGATGCGCACAACGGGGTCAAGGGAGGCGTGCTGGCGAAGCTCGAGGGTCGCCACAAGGCAGTGGGCGGCAACGCGCTCCGTGCGGCGGTTCTGGGCGCCAACGACGGGCTGGTATCGAATACCTCCCTGGTCATGGGTGTGGCAGGCGCCGCATTCACCTCGACCGCCGTGTTGCTCTCCGGTCTTGCCGGCCTCTTGGCCGGAGCGATCTCCATGGCTCTCGGTGAGTGGCTGTCGGTGCAGAGCTCAAGGGAGCTCCATCAGTCCCAGATCGAGACGGAGCGGGAAGAGATCCTCACGATGCCCGAAGAAGAGGCGGAGGAACTGGCTTTGATCTACCAGGCGAAGGGCATGGGCCGCGAGGAAGCAGAAAAGGCCGCTCGCGACGTGATGGCAGATCCCGACGCCTTTCTCGACACCAAGGTTCGAGAGGAATTGGGTTTCGATCCCGACGAGCTGGGAGGCTCGGCCTGGCAGGCCGCCATCGCATCGTTCATCCTATTCGGCATCGGCGCCGTGGTCCCCGTCATCCCGTTCTTCATCCTCACCGGAACGCCGGCCGTCGTGCTCAGTCTCGGCTTTGCGGCCGTCGGGCTGTTCCTGCTCGGTGCCATGACCGCCCTGGTCACGGGCACCGGATTCCTGCGCACCGGCGTCCGATCGTTGACCCTCGGGCTGCTCGCCGCAGGAGTCACCTACGGGATAGGGACTCTCCTCGGGGTAGCCGTCTCGGGCTGAGGTCAGTCGGCGGCGAAGCCCCGGCAAGTGCCATGGCCCTGAGACGAACCCGAGACGAGCCCTATTCCGAAGCGTGGGAGAGGGCCGCGTTGTCCTCGACGCGCTCGTGGGGACACTTGACGCACGTGGAGCTCGAACGACTCCTCGAACAGGCGAGACGATTCGACCGAAGCCGAAGATGGGAGGGATTGGACGATCTGGTCATCTCCGATGAGATGCGCTCCATCGTGTCGACCCATGCGTGTCTCTTGACGGTGAACATCGACGAACGAGTCCTCTCCGACGTCACGACCATCATCATCGCCCCCAGCTCGGTGGTTCGAAGGGCGCATCAAGACGCGGGCGGCTCAATGGTGAGCGAGGGTGTTGTCTGCATCCTGGGAGAAGCTGCCATGCACGGGCCGGTCAGGTTTGCATGGGACCAGATCGTCGCGGAGAGGCCGATCGGCAACGCAAAGACTTCGGTCCTCATCCATGAGTTCGCCCACAAGGTCGACATGTCGGATGGGTTCGCCAACGGGATCCCGCCGATTCGTGATCGTGAGACAGCGCTGCGATTCCAGGACGCGGCCTCGGCAGCGCTGGACCAGCTCAGATCGACGTCGGGCCACTCTCCCCTCAACATGTATGCCGCCGTCAACGAGTCGGAGTTCTTCGCCGTGGCCACCGAAGCATTCTTCCTCGACGCTTCCGCCCTGTGGGCTCATCACGAAGCCCTGTATCGGGAGATGGCGGCCTTCTACCGTCAGGACCCGGCGGCCGATCACCACTGACATCTACGTTCCGATGGACCGGTACCCTCCGGAGGTGATCAGAAGGGAACGCGATGACTTCCTCGCAACCATCGACCGGTCCGCCGGATAAGCCGGCTCGCCGATCGTGGTGGGACCGCTTGACCAACCCCGGGGACGGCTCCGACACACAGGGCACCACACCAACCTCGCGCTTCCCGGGAGGACGTTGGTTCTGGATCGCCCTCCTGGTCATGCTTGGGATCAACTGGGTCATCAGCTCGGCGCTGCTCAGGCCCGAGCCCCGCCTCACCATCCCCTACACCTTCTTCGTGGAGCAGGTTCGGCTCGGGATTGTCGAATCCGTGGTGGCTCAGGACCAGACGATCCAGGGCACCTTCAACAAGGAAGTGCTGGATCCTGGTGGGAGCGGGGTCAAGTCCAATCTCTTCACCACCGATCGGCCGGCCTTCGCGCAGGACGATCTCCTCCAACTCCTCACCGAGAAGGACGTCGTCGTCAACGCCGAGCCACCCCCCTCCACCCCACTCTGGGAGAGCCTGCTATTCGGCTTCGGGCCGACACTCCTGCTGCTCTGGCTCTTCTTCGGGTTCATGCGACGCAGCTCTGGCCTGGGGGGGATAGGGAGCATCGGCAAGTCCAGCGCCCGTCTCTACGACGCATCCGGGCAACGCACCACGTTCGCAGACGTGGCCGGGATCGACGACGCCAAGGACGAGCTGGTCGAGGTGGTCGACTTCCTACGCGATCCGGAGAAGTACACCAAGCTCGGCGCCGGAATTCCTCACGGCGTCCTGCTCTCAGGGCAGCCCGGCACCGGCAAGACACTGCTCGCACGGGCGGTTGCGGGAGAGGCCAACGTGCCGTTCTTCTCGGTCTCGGCCTCTGAGTTCATCGAGATGATCGTCGGGGTCGGCGCCAGTCGGGTGAGGGATTTGTTCAGCCAGGCGAAGCAGGCCGCCCCATCGATCATCTTCATCGACGAGATCGACTCGATCGGTCGAGCCCGAGGCGGTGCCATCGTGATGGGAGGGCACGACGAACGCGAGCAGACCCTCGATCAGATCCTCACCGAGATGGATGGGTTCAGCGCCAACGAGGGAGTGATCGTCATCGCTGCCACCAATCGGCCCGACGTGCTCGACCCGGCCCTGCTCCGCCCAGGACGCTTCGATCGGCGTGTGCATGTCTCGGCCCCCGATCAGGTGGGCAGACGCGCCATCCTCGAGGTTCACACGAGGGCGGTGCGGCTCGCACCGGACGTGGATCTGGGGTCGGTGGCCTCATCCACACCGGGCATGGTCGGAGCCGATCTGGAGAACCTGGTGAACGAGGCAGCCCTCATGGCGGCAAGACGCGGCCATGAGGCAGTCCAGAGTCAGGACTTCGCAGATGCGTTGGAGAAGATCATCCTGGGGACCGAGAGGAAGATCGTCCTCTCCCCCGGCGAAAGGGAGCGCACCGCATACCACGAGTCCGGGCACGCTCTAATTGGGATGCTTCAGTCCGGAGCCGACCCCGTCCGCAAGGTCTCGATCATCCCGCGCGGCCGGGCCCTTGGGGTCACCTTCCAGAGCCCGGACGCCGATCGCTATGCCTACACCGAGGAGTACCTCCGCGGCAAGATCATGGGCGCCCTGGGGGGCATGGCCGCAGAGCAGGTCGTCTACTCGGCGGTGACTACGGGAGCAGAGAGCGACCTCGAGCAGGTGTCGGTGATCGTCCGGAACATGGTGGGGCGTTGGGGGATGTCGCCTGCCATCGGCCCGCTGTCCGTGATCAAGGACGATGGCGGTGTCGGCTTTCCCTTCGGGGGAACCGCTGCCTCCCCATACACCCTGGAGCTGGTCGATCGGGAGTCCCGCAGGATCGTCGAGGAATGCTACGAGTCAGCGAATCAGACCCTTCGAGAAAATCGGGGCAAACTCGACGCCTTGGCCAAGGCACTCCTAAAACACGAGACCCTCGACGAGGCCGACGCGTACCGGGTCGCCGGGATCGAGCGTTCACCAGAGGAGATCGGACCCTCGACGGAGCTACCTCCTGCGATCGCCTCGGCGGATCATCCGCCAAGGGTCTAGGGAGAAAGGTGTTCGAGCTCGGTGCACCGTGGTGGAGCTTTCTCCTTCGGACGGTCATCGTCTACATAGCGTTGCTGCTGGGTCTGAGACTCTTCGGTCACGCGAACTGGGCCAGATGACGCCGTTCGACCTGTGGTGATCTTGCTCATCGCCAACGCCCTGCAGAACGCCGTGGTCGGGCCCGATACCTCGGTCACCGGGGGCCTGCTTGCCGCGGCGGCGCTCCTCGTCGTCAACTAGGGGGTCACCCTCGTCACGAAGAGAAGCCGAGCGCTTCGTCGAGTCACCGAGGGAGAGCCGGTTCTGCTCATATTCGATGGCGGCGTCCTACCCGACCATCTCCGGCGATCAGGAATCGACCTCGATGACCTGACTCAGGCGGCGCTGGAGCATGGGATCGAGGACCTCTCGGCCATCGACACCGCCGTGCTGGAGGTAGATGGAACCGTCTCGATGATCCCCAAGGAAGGCAACATGATCCGCACTCGACGCAAGGTCCGCCAGACCCATCATCAGACCTGACGCCGACAGCTGTCCTCAGTGCCGCCGGTCCTGGCTGGTGTCGCCTGGCCGGGTGCTCCGATAGAGGATCTGCTTTGCAGCTTCGGTCCCAAGAACGTAGAGGGCGGTGACACCTGCGAGCGACACCATCAACAGGGGGGTTGGTGTCACGAACCCGAGAGCGCTTGCAAACGGAAGATAGGGAAGAAGAAAGGTGACTGCGGTCACCAAAGCCGTGGACAGCATGAGCAGGCGTCCTGGCCGGCTCCTGTAGAACAGCCGGCGTGTGCGCACCACGAGTGCAATCACCAGCTCGGTCAGCAATGACTCGACGAACCACCCAGTGCGAAACAACTCGGCCGACGCCGAGAACACCCACAGCAGCAGTCCGAACGTGAGAAAGTCGAACAGTGAGCTGACCGCCCCGAAGATCAACATGAAGTTGCGGATCTTCGCGATGTCCCAGCGCTCCGGGGCAGCGACCATCTCGGGATCGACGCTGTCGGTGGCAATCGTCGTGGCCGGGAAGTCGGAAAGGAAGTTGTTCAGCAAGACCTGGGTGGCCGTCAAGGGAAGGAACGGCAGGAAGAACGAGGATGCCGCCATCGAGATCATGTTCCCGAAGTTGGCGCTTTCGGTGGTCGTTATGTACTTGATGGTGTTGGCAAAGGTCCTTCTGCCCTCCACGATCCCCTCTCGCACCGCAGCCAGATCATGCTCGAGCAACACGAAACTCGCCGCTTCTCTGGCCACGTCGACCGCGGTATCGACGGAGATCCCGACGTCCGACGTGTGCAAGGCCGGCGCGTCGTTGACACCGTCGCCCATGAAGCCGACGACATCGCCCCCATGCCTCAGGGCAGCAACGATGCGTTCCTTGTGGGTCGGGTCGACCTCGACAAACAGGTCGGTGTCCGCGGCTGCGCGCCAGAGCGCCTCGTCCGACATGAGATTCATCTGAGCCCCGGTGAGAATGCGCTCGGCAGACAACCCCACCTCCCCGGCGAGATGCGCCGTCACCTCGGCGGCGTCTCCGGATATGACCTTCACGTCTACTCCCAGCCGGTTCAAGTCGGCGATCGCCATTCGCGCATCGGCCTTAGGTGGATCGGCGAAGAGCAGATAGCCGGCGAATGTCATGCCTTCCTCGTCGGCGATGTCGAAATGGTCGCGGTCGTCACTCACAGACTTAGTTGCGACGCCGACGACACGCCAGCCCTGACGTGACCAATCCTCGAAACGCGTGGTCAGGCCCTCCCGCAGGGACGGCGACAGGGAGGTCGGATGCTCTCCAGCGATGGACTCGCACGACTGGAGGACCGACTCGAGAGCCCCCTTGCAGATCAGCCAGACCGAGCCCTCTGTATCCCGTGCAATCACGCTCAGCCTCTTGCGAAAGAAGTCAAACGGGATCTCGGCGACCTTCGACCAATCTCCGACAGACCTGCCGGCGAGCAGTGCCTCGTCCAGTGGACCGACGAGGCCAGCCTGGAGTGCTGCATTGACCAGTGCCAATTCGACCGGTCTTGCATCGACAGACCCATCGGGGCCTCTGCCACTGTCAAGGGTCATAGCACCCTCTGTGAGCGTCCCGGTCTTGTCGGTGCAGAGAATCTGCATGGAGCCGAGATTCTGTATGGCGCCCAGATGCCGGACGATGACTCCCTTCTCGGCCATCCGCCGAGCGCCATGCGAGAGGTTGATCGCCATGATCGCCGGAAGGAGCTCTGGTGCGATGCCGACCGCGAGAGCGATGGCGAATAGCAATGACTCGATCGCTGGCTTGTTCAAGAAAACATTGGCAGCGAACACGAGCACGACCAGGACCACCATGACCTGTGTGAGAAGGTGGCCGAATCTTCGGATCCCCAACTCGAACGACGTCTCGGGAGGACGGAGCGCCAGGTGCTGGGCGACCAACCCATATTGAGTCGCGGGGCCGGTGGCGATCACGAGCATCTCGGCTGTTCCGGTCCGGACGGTCGTTCCCATCCACAGACAGTTGACTCGCTTCGAGACGACAGAGTCGACGTCCACGACACCCGGTTGCTTGGCGACCGGATACGTCTCTCCAGTGAGAATCGCTTCGGACACGTAACAGTCGGTAGAGCCGAGAACTCGGCCGTCTGCCGGCACCAGACCACCGGTCGACACGATCACCACATCACCGGGGACGATGTCCGAGGCGGGGATCGACTTGACCCCTCCATCACGGCGCACGCGTGCGCGCAACTCAACACGAGCCTGGAGCTCTGCAACGGCGTTGGAGGCGCGAAACTCCTGAAAGAACCCGAGCAAAGCACTGCCCACGACGATGGCAAGGATGATGGAGGCGTCCAGCCATTCAGCCACCATCCCTGACACCACCGATGCAAAGACCAGGATCAAGACCAGCGGGCTACGAAACTGCCTGAGGAGGACACTCCACACTGTGACCTCGCGCCTCGGATTGATCACATTCTTCCCCACGGCAGCCGACCTGGCATCGGCGTCTCGAGAGCTCAACCCTTCGTAACCCGACCGCAGCGAGGCTTGAAGGTCCTTCAGGTTGGTTGCCCACCACGCACTCGAGTTGAGCTGCCCGATCTTCCCGGCGTCGAGCGACCCTGGCTCGTCATCAGCGCGATCGGTCATGGCCGACTGCGCTCGGTTGACTCGACCAGCGACCCGGCAATCGGCCGATACCCTCTGCGCATGACCGGATCATGCCATCCCCCGGAGTCAACGCCGGGAGTGTGGCATTGACACTGAGGTCGACTTCGAGCAGGGTGCTGCGGCCACTGACGATCGTGATCGTGATCGGATTCGCGATTCACATCCTGCTACCCCAGATCGGTGAGTTGGGCCAGGCCTTCCAGACGCTGCGGGCGGGCCGTTGGCGATACCTGGGTCTGGCATTTGTCGGTGCCGGGCTGACCTTTGTCAGTGGCGCCTGGATGGTGTGGATATCAACGGATCTGCGTCCGCCATTCGGCCGAACCATCCTGGGCCAGATCGCCGCCTCGTTCATGGCCACAGTCACCCCCGCCGGTCTCGGGTGGATAGGAGTGACTCAAGGGTATCTGCAACACGCCGGAGCCGAGGAGGGAACAGCGAGCGCAGCCACCACGCTGAACATGCTCGTCACATTCCTCTCCCACATCGGTCTCCTTATCCTGCTGTTGCCCTTTCTCCCGACGATGAAGCTGCCGACGGTGACACTTCCCAGCACCCAGGTGGTCGTCGAGATCGTCTTCGTCTCGTTGGTGGCAATCGGGATAGTTCTCTGGATTCCAGCATCGCGCCGTGGCATCCTCACCAGGCTGATGGGCATGGTGAGGACCGTCCCCGTCATCATTTCCGACCCGAGGCGATCCGTAGGGATGGTGAGCGGCGCCCTAACCGCCAATGTTGCCTTCGCGATCGCCCTGGCGGGGTCGGTGGCCGCTTATGGCCCGTTGCCCTCCCTCCTCGGGATCATGGTCGCATACATGATCGCGGCGACTGCTGCGGCGGTCTCTCCCACCCCGGGTGGGCTCGGAGTAATGGAGACCGCGCTCGTCAGCGCCCTGGTGCGTCTCGGAGTGGTGTCGGGACCTGCCGTTGCCGCTGTGCTTACCTTCCGGGTGATGACATTCTGGCTGCCGCTGGTGGTGGGCGCCTGGGTCTGGCGCGTTGGCCGTAAGAGAGGTTGGCTATGAGCAGCGTTTCGAGAATCGGGCAGAGATCAGTCCGCGGCGAAGACTGTGGTGTTGTAGGCGTCGTAGACCAGGTCGGCGCCCAGCTGACGGTGTTGGGTGAGACGACCGAGGAGCCCGGTCAACTGCCGACGAACCCGACGGACGTCCATCGCACCCTCGTCGGCCAGCATCTCATTGGCACGCTCCCACACCTTCCTCAGCTCGACGTGATCTCTCTTGATGTCGTCTATCGCCGCCGAGAGCCGGGGCTCTTCATCCAGTATCTCCACGAGCAGCCCATCGGGGGCTTCGACCTCACGTATGTGATCGGCGAGCACCCGGCCGAGATCTGTCATCGCGAGGATGATCGTCGCCATCCAGTCATCCATGTGGGCTGGGCGGGCGAGAGCAGCCTCCAACTCCGACATCGCCCTCCTCAATTCCGATCTGCGGGCGGCGATTCGGTCGACTCTCGTCGGCCAGAAGGGAGCCATTTCTCGCTGAGGGATCCAGCCTGACGCCTCGGCTTGGTCCCGGGCCTTTTCCAAACCCAAAGCAGATCCAGGAGCTCGGAACAGATCGACACCCTGGGCCGATTCCTCCAACTCGAGAATCCGTTCACCGTTGTTGTGTGCCATAACTGTGATATTTCCTATCCGGAGTCAAGGCCACCAGGGTCCTAAGACCCGAATCTCAAAAACTCCGCGATCCGGAAGCCCATCGCGTCTGGGGCCGAATGGCGATTTTGGGTCTTTGGTCTCTAGGCACTCAGTCGATTGGTGACGCAATCTGGTCTCATCGCAACAAGGAGATGAAGATGCATGCCAAGGCGGGTGATCGCTTGGTAATCAAAGGTCATCATGTCGGGCAGCCCCCGCGTGAGGCGGAGATCCTGGACGTCAAAGGCCCAAAAGGTGAACCTCCGTATCTGGTCCGTTGGTCCGACGATGGACATGAGGCATTGGTCTATCCGGGGTCGGATGCACAGATCGAACACGTCCGACATGGATCTCGGACGGGCGGACGGGCCTAGTGGGCTGCTTCCGCCCAATCACTCGGTGGTGATCAGCGTCTTGTCGCTGAGATGGGCCACCTTGTGCGAGACGCTCCCCAAGAAGAGGCCCTTCATGTCGCCAAGACCCCTCCGACCCATCACGATGCAGTCGGAGTCATGCTCATTGGCGTAGTGGACTATCTCGTAGGCAGGCATACCGACCACGATTTCCTCGTGCCGAACCTTGCCACCGGCTTCGCGAACCAGTCGTGCCGATTGCTCTTCGACGTCTCTGCCCACCGACTCCAAGACCTCTCGCTCGGTGAGATAGAGGTTCTCCAACCGCCCGTATTCATGGATTGCGCCGACCGGGAGGACAACTCGCTCCTGGACAACGTGAATCACGTCCACAAGTGCGCCGAAGACGCGGCTCAACTCACCAGCCAGCTTCGCTGCCCGATGTGAGTGCTCGGATCCGTCGACAGCAACCAGAATTCTCTCCATGCTCAGCTCCTTTACCTCATGTTCGCCGGGATCTCGGACCTGGGGTAGAGGCAAAGGGCCCAATGTCATGGAGACGCCAGTGAGTCGCGCTCAGTTCGAGCGCGACTCACCACTGACGCAATGTTGATCAGTTGGCTCCGACCTCGACCGGGATGCTCCTTGGCTCGAGGGACGCCTTCTCCACGGGAAGAGTCACCCTGACAGTCAGGACACCCTTGTCGTATCCGGCCATGATCTTGTCGTCGCTCACACCATCCGGTAACGGGATACGACGTATGAACTTCCCATAGCGACGCTCCCGTATGTACCGATCATCCTCGGAGATTTCCTTCTCCTCGGTCTTCTCACCTTTGATTGTGAGCACGTCGTCCTCAATGGTGATCTCGACGTCCTTGACCGGATCGATGCCGGGCAGTTCGGTGGCAACGACCAACTCGCCGTCCTTCTCTATGACATCGAGGAAGGGGCGGAAACCGAACTCACGCGTTTCCGTCGGGAAGCGGCGGAATCTCTGTTCCCATTCCTTTTCGAGGTCAAAGAACGGTGTCAACAGCTTGAACTCCACAATCGACACCTCCTTTCTCGGGCCTAAATCTCACAACTCGACTGACGGCCCGGAGCCAGCCGGACTTCAGCATCGATCATCCGACAAACCCGTTCGGAGTGGTAGGGCCGAAGGGCACTTCCGCAGAAGCAGTCTCACCCGCGCAGCACACGAGATGCCGAAACGAGTTGGCAACTCTCCTACTCTCCGCCCGATGTCGTCCTGGTCGGAATCATTTCGCACGGTGAGAATCGGGCGAACACCACGGTTGATGGTGCTGGCCGGCGTCGTGGGAGTCGGCGCCGGATTGGGCGCCGTTGTCCTGATCAGGGCCATCGAGCTCGTCGCCACCGGCGCCAGATGGGTGGGAGACCAACTTTCGATCGGCGATGTGGTGCTCCTGATCGTCCTCCCGGTTGGCATCCTCATCGCTTGGCGGCTGACGATGTGGTTCGCACCGGAGGTGGCCGGCCACGGCGTTCCGCAGATCATTGCCGCCCTCACCATTGCAAGTGGATTCATCCGCACGAGGGTCATCGCACTGAAGACTGTTGCCACCGCCCTCACCATTGGCGCCGGCGGTTCAGCAGGTCGCGAGGGCTCGATCGCTCAGATCGGCTCAGCAATCGGATCCTGGGTGGCGCGCGTGGCGCGAGTCGGCGAAAACGATGTCATCGTCCTGATCGCGGCCGGCGCCGGGGCCGGGATCAGTGCGACCTTCAACGCGCCCATCGCCGGCATGTTCTTCGCCATGGAGGTGATCCTCAGAGAGTTCTCCCTCCGTCACGTTCACACCATCGTGATCGCATCGGTCGCAGGCGCTGTCGTGGCCCACAGCGTCATCGGCGAGGCATTGACTTTCCAGGTTCCCGCCTACAGCCTCGATGATCCCAGGTTGCTTCTCCTCTATGGCGCTCTCGGCCTGGTGGTGGTTGCGGCCGCCTGGTTGTTTCTCGCTGCCCTCGATTGGTTTGAAGTGCGACCGGGTGTATTGCCCGGGTGGACCCGTCCCGTGATCCTCGCTCTGTTGGTTGCCTCCCTCGGCCTGTTTCACAGTGAGATCCTTGGCACCGGTCAAACCTTCGTCGGGGAGGTCCTCAGCAATCAAGTCGAATTCGCATGGTGGACATTGGTGCTGCTCGCTGTCCTCAAGGCCGTCGCCACTGCCGCCACTTTGGGAGGCAAGGGATCGGGTGGGATCTTCATGCCCAGCCTGTTCATCGGTGCGGCCACTGGGTCGGGCTTTGCCCGCTTGGTGGCCCCCGTTTGGGGTCTCTCCACTATCCAACCGGGCGCCTTTGGCGTCGTCGGGATGGCCGCCACCTTCGCCGCCATAGCCCGGGCCCCACTCACGTCGATCTTGATCGTGTTCGAGATCACAGGTGACTACGGGCTGGTCCTTCCCCTGATGATCGCCACTGCCATCAGCACCATCCTGGCCGGTCGGGTACGACCGGAGAGCGCCTATACCGCTCCGCTGGCTCGCATGGGAATCCACCCCACGCAGGGAGGTGTCACCGACCTGCTGGACACTGTGCGAGTCGGAGAGGTCCTCCGGGATCAGCCCACCTCGGTGTCGCCGGACGTGTCGCTGGGAGAGGTCCAGGGGATAATGCAGCGTCAAAGACTGCATGGCCTGCCTGTCGTCTCCGAGGACGGCCTGGTGGGCATCGTCACCGAGTCCGACATCGTCAGGGCTGGAGGCCCATCGGACCAGGTGACGGCCGGGGATGCCATGACTCCAAACCCGGTCACCGTCAGCCCTCGAACGCAGGTCTCCGATGCATTGGAGAAGATGGCCGCACTCGGTGTGGGACGGCTTCCAGTGGTCGATGACGCCGAGCGATCGCGATTGTTGGGCATGTTCCTTCGAGAAGACGTCGTGACCGCCTATCACCGTGCTCTCGGCGCCAGCGCGCGAGCCCAGAATCTCCCCGACCGCCTCAAGGTGCGGACTCAGCACGGTGCTCGATTCTTCGAATTGCAGATACCACCCGGCTCGGTGGCCGACGGCAGGCCGGTGAGTGAGATCCCCTGGCCGGAAGGCTGCGTCGTGGTGTCCATCCATCGCGGCGCCTCGATGCTGGTTCCAACCGGGAAGACCGAGCTGAAGGCCGGGGACGCCATAACCGCTTTCGGCGGAGAGGACGCACGGGAACGCCTGATAGAGAGGCTGGCCCGGGTGCCGGACCCGCCCGACCCGCTTCCTGAAAACGAAGGCCCGACTAGGGCTGAAAGCCCCTAGAACCGATCAGACGTGGCGCCCAGGCTTGTATCGCAAGTGACTTCAGAACGCAGCACGCGATGGATCTTGATCGGGAGCGCGGGCGGGTTGGGTCTCGGCGGTCTCGCCTACGCCTTGGATGCGACCACCTGGTCGAGCGTGCTTTTCGCCGCCGTGGGCGTGGTGCCGGCAATTCCCCTCCTGAGGGGCATCGTGGAAAAGATCCGCAAGCGGCTACCCGGTGTCGACGTGATCGCCCTGCTCGCGGTAGGCGCCGCCCTCATCATGGGCGAATACCTCACCGTGGGAATCATCGGGCTCATGCTCGCCACCGGGCAGTATCTGGAGGAATATGCGGCGGGCCGCGCTGAGCGAGAGCTCTCGGGCCTCCTGAAGCGAGCGCCGCGAGTGGCCAATCGCATCGAGAACGGTGAGATGAAGGTCGTCCCCGCCGAGGCAGTCGTCATCGGCGACCACCTCCTCATCAAGTCCGGGGAAGTGATCCCCGTTGACGGCGTCGTGGTGGGCGGATCAGCGCTCATCGACGAATCGGCCCTAACTGGCGAGCCGCTGCCGGTGGATCGCGTGCCCGGTGACCTGGTGAGCAGTGGGGCCGTCAATGCAGCAGACGTCTTCGAGTTGGTGGCAAGGGCCACTTCAGCGGAGAGCACCTATGCCGGGATAATCAGACTCGTTCAGACGGCCCGCGAGTCACGCAGTCCGTCGGTGCGACTGGCCGATCGCTGGGCAGGGTGGTTCGTTCCCGTCACCCTGGCCGTCGCCGGCATCGCCTGGTGGGCATCAGGGGATCCGGTGAGAGCCCTGGCGGTCCTGGTCGTGGCCACGCCATGTCCCTTGTTGTTGGCGGTCCCGATTGCCGTGGTTGCGGGGATATCGAGAGCCGCCAGACGCGGAATCGTCTTTCGGGGGGGCGCTGCCCTGGAAACCCTGGCCCAGACCGAGAATCTGCTGATCGACAAGACGGGCACGGTGACCGTGGGCCAACCGTCGATCCGGTCCATCGTGACCTTCGGAAGTGGGTTGACGGAGGCCGAGGCCCTGAGGCTCGCCGCCTCGGTCGACCAGACCTCGTCGCATGTCCTGGCAAGAGCAATCGTCGACGGAGCCCACGAACGTGGGCTCGAGTTGGAGATGCCCACCAACATCACAGAGATTGCCGGCTCCGGAGTCATGGCCAAAGTTGGAACCGTGAATGTCATGGTGGGCAAGTTGGAGTGGCTTCTCGATGGATCCCCCGAATCCGAGGAGATCACCGCATTTCGTCGTCGGCTGCTCAGGGTGGCTCCGCTCGCCGTCTACATCGGCATCGAAGGCGTGGTGAGGGCTGCCTTGACCTTCGACGACACCATAAGACCGGACGCCGCCAACACCATCCGGGCGTTGCGCCGCCTGGGTGTGAAACGGATCGTCATGGCCACAGGTGATCACCCGGTGGTGGCACGATCGGTGGGCACCGCGATCGATGTCGACAAGGTCCTGGCAGAGTGCACTCCGAGAGAGAAGGTCGAGGCCCTCGAAATCCTCCGTGCCGAGGGCACGACGACCATGGTCGGCGACGGCATCAACGACGCCCCTGCCCTGGCCGGGGCCGATGTCGGTGTGGCCATGGGGGCCCGGGGAGCGACCGCGTCCTCAGAGGCGGCCGATGTGGTGCTCATGGTCGATCGCCTGCAGCGGCTCGTGGACGCGATCGGCATCGCTCAACGCTCGAGACGGGTGGCCGTGCAAAGCGTGGCGATCGGAATGAGTCTCTCTCTGATCGCGATGATCGTCGCCTCTTTTGGCTTGCTGGCACCACTGATCGGAGCCCTACTTCAAGAAGGCATCGACGTGATAGCGATCCTCAGCGCCTTGAGGGCGCTGACCGGCAAGGCACCGTCCCAAAGCGGCCCAAAGCTCTCTCCAGAGCTCTCTGCCCGGCTGCGATCCGAGCACGATGAGCTGATGCCAAGATTGAGATCCATCCAAGACACGGCAGATCTTCTCGACACCGTGTCGCCGGCCGAGGCGATGAAGGCTCTTCGCTCCATCGAGTCACTGCTGGTTGACCAGATACTCCCCCACGAGTCGGAAGACGAGAAAGTCATCTATCCCCAGGTGGCCGCAGTCCTGCCTGGCGAGGATCCCATGTCGCTGATGAGCAGGACACATCGTGAGATCTTCCACCTGGCCGACCTGTTTCAGAGACAACTTGCCGATCTTCCCGAGCAAGGCCCGGACCCGTCCGACCTCGTGGATCTGCGTCGGGCCTTGTACAGCATCCACGCCATCCTGCGGTTGCACTTCGACCAGGAGGAACAGCTCTACTTCGATCTCCAGGAAGGCTGATTTGAGCTGAACCGGGTCTGGTCAGATGACTCTCGTCGAGCTCACTGTCAGCGGCGCTGACGTAGCCAGCGCATCATGACGATGCCCAGCAAAGGGCCTGATATCAGGATGAGCATCGTGATGACACCTGCGATCAAGCTGTGCTCGAATACACCGCCGATGCCCACGTCGTAGCCGATCCCGATGGTGATGATGAAGTTGACCGCGACTATGGCGCCCACGACACCACCGGCGACCACGCCGACCAGCCCATCGAGGAGCCAGCCGGACCGCCGCGATCGGTTTTGACCATCACGTGATTCCGGGCGTCTAGAGGTCGGCAGCATCGACCTCGGCCGCCAATCCATCGAGATCACCGGCTACCGGCGGATGATCGAGGACCTTGAGCCCCTCCAACAAGTGGGCATAGTTGGTGGCTTGCTCAGGCGAGACGACAACGCGAATGGGCAGGTCTCCCTTGAGGGACTCTTTGTACCGGGAGAGGATGGCGCGGTGTTGAGCGCGATCGAGATCCAGCTCGAAGACGACCCCGTGGGCGTTCTCGGCCAGCTCGCAACCCTCACCGGTCAGAATGGGACAGAGCCCGCCATCCTGAGGACCGTTGCACACCATGACACGGTGGCCCAGTTGCTCGAGGAATTCTCGGTCCCTGGGCTTGCCTCCGCTCGGGATGTCGAAGAGTACGTAACTGTCGGCCATGTCGACCTCCTTGTCCCAAGCGTTGGTCGGGGAGCGAACGCCGGGTAGAGGCAAAAGTCCCTATACCCAGAGCTGTGCTCTTGCATGTCTCGCCCTGGTGAAGTGGGGTTCGAGAGTCGAGGCACAAGATGACGGGACTTTCGGCCCTGCAACCAGACCTGTCCAACTCGCAGGCTTTGGGATTCACAGCCAGAATACGGCCGCGGTCAGGAGTTTCAGATGTGGCAAACGGTCAAGTGGGTTGGAATCGGTGCGGTCGTGCTGGCGCTGGGCATACAACTCATCCCGTATGGCCACAATCATGAGAACCCGCCAGTCGTCGCCGAGCCGGCTTGGGACTCTCAGCAAACAAGAGACCTGGCAGAGAGAGCCTGTTTCGACTGCCACAGCAACGAGACTCAATGGGGGTGGTACTCAAACGTGGCGCCCATGTCGTGGTTGATACAACGTGACGTCCAGGAAGGTCGGGAGAAGCTCAACTGGTCGGAGTGGACCAACCCTTCCCGGGAGAACGAGAGTGTGGAGACCCTTCGTGAGGGATCGATGCCGCCGCGGGTCTACACCCTGATCCACTCTGAGGCTCGGCTGACGGATCAAGAGGTGCAGACTCTGATCGCCGGGATGGAGGCAACCTTTGGCCCGGGTGGTGACTAGGGGGCTTCCTCGACCTTGGATCAACCTTCGCAGCTCGCCCCCGGTGCCAGCTCGGCCACTCGGTCACCGATCTGGACCTCGACTGGCAAACCGCCATCCGGGCTGAGCTTGACTCTCATCTGACCATCTTCGATGTGCACGTCGATCCACTGGCCTCGATAGAGCAGGCGGTACTCGAGAAGCTCCAATTCGTCGGGAAGTGTGGGATCGAATCTGATGGCGCCGTTGCCCGGTTCAAGACCCGGGTAACACCGTTGGACGAGATCGACGGCGCCGGCCATGACTCCCAGATGGATCCCCTCAGGGGTGGTACCACCTTGTGTGTCTGCAACGTCACTCTCCAGAGCCGAGGTGAAGAAACTCCACGACTCGGCGCGGTCAGTTCTTGCCAGGACCCATGCGTGAACCAACCAGGAGAGCGTGGAGCCGTGCGAGGTCCGTTGGCGGTAGTAGGCAACGTTCCGCGTCATCGCCTCTGCATCCCATGGATAACCGAGACCGTGAATCATCGAGGCGATCTCATCGGCCCCGAGTAGATAGAAGAGCATCAAGACATCTGCCTGCTTCGAGGCCTTGTAGCGATTTGGCGTGTCACCCTCTGCCTCGAGAATCCGGTCGAGCCTTTGGATGTCTCCGTATTTCGACCGGTATCCGTCCCAATCGAATTCGAGTAGGTCCTCGTAACCATCGAACTGGCTGATGACCCCGTCATGGAAGGGAATCCGCATCCTCCGGATCACGTCTTCCCACCGCTCGATCTCCCTGCGACTGAGGCCTAGCCGCGCAATGATCCGATCTCGATCGTCTTCGCCGATGAGCTCCAGTGCCTCGATGGTGCGCCCCAACACCCAAACGGTCATCAGGTTCGTGTAGGCGTTGTCATCCAGACCGGGCGCTTCTCGATCCGGGTAGGCGTCGTGGTATTCGTCAGGCCCCATGACCCCCAGGATCCGATACCGCTCCTCGTCGGGTTCGCACGTGGCGATGCTGGACCAAAAACGGGAGATCTCGATCAGCATCTCAACTCCGTAGCTGGTGAGGAAGTCGAGGTCGCCCGTGACTTGGTAATAAACCCATACGTTGTAGGCGACGGCAATGCCGATGTGACGCTGCAGACTCGAATCATCGGCTACCCAGCGTCCTGATTTCGGGTTGAGATGGACTCGTTGCGACTCCTCGCGTCCGGTGCTCCCACTCTGCCATGGGTACATCGCGCCCTCGAACCCAGCGTCGACCGCCGCTTGCCTGGCTGCCCCCAGACGGCGATAGCGATAGAGGAGCAGGCCGCGCGTCAACTCCGGCAGGTGATAGTTCAGGAACGGGAATATGAACAACTCGTCCCAGAAGATGTGCCCTCGATATGCCTCTCCATGGAGACCTCGCGCCGGCACGCCGACATCCAGGTCACAGCTGTGCTTGGAGACGGTCTGCAGCAGGTGGAAGACGTGCAGGTTCAGGATCAGGGCGGCACGCAGGGACCCTTCGATCCTCAGCTCGCATCTCTGCCAGAGCTGATCCCACGCCACGACGTGGTCTTGAAGGATCAGATCGAAATCGGGGGCTCGACGTACACGATCTCTGACATCGAGCCCGGGCCCGGAGATGGCGTGCAGCAGGGAGTGAGCCAAGGCAACCACCTTCTCCACCCGGATGCTTGCCCCATCCCGCGCGTCGACCGTGAAGTCATGTGACACATAACCTGTCTCTTTGTCGAGGATCCGCTCAGGGACCAACAACTCGTCATCGACAAAGACCCGGGTCCGGGCCGACTCGGCGATACGGATGTGGGATTGGCTGGTCTCCACTTCCAGAAAGATCGACTCCTCGTCGGTGGCGCCGGATTCAAGTGGGACAAGGTGTTTGGATCCGAGTTTGCGATACCTCTCGACACCCGAATTCTCCACACGACCGTCCAGAGCGGATCTGAACTCAATCGGTCCCGACCAGCCGATCGGAGTGAGGATTGTCTCCAGGGCGGCCAGTCTCGGATCGTGCATCGACATCAGCCGACGTTGGACCAGGTGGGTCTCACGACCCGATGAATCCCGGAATGTGACGACCCGGGTCATTACCCCCCGACGTAGGTCGAGCTCCTGTTTGAACTCGAGGATCTCCACGCTGCCCGCGTCGAACCAGGCGCCGTCTCCGATGCGAAAGTCGAACGGCAGCCAGTTCGGAAGATTGACCAGGTCTTCGTTCTCGATGTGATGGCCATCCACCGATGTCGTCAGACGGTTGTAGACACCCGCTGCGTAGGTGCCCGGGTAGTGGATGTCATCGGCGCGCGCTTCAGGGGCCGCTCCCCGCGTGACGAATACCCCATTGCCCAACGCACAGAGCGACTCGCGCAGGCCCTCACTTTCGCTCAGATACTGGTGATAATCGAGGGACCAGCGGCTCACCCGTCACGCTCTGCCATTCGGGCAAGGAAAGAGATCGCCTGCTCGGAGTCACTCAAGGAGTAGTCGGCGAGAGTATGCCGATGGTCGGTCCCGACCACTATGCCGACGCCGTCCGAATCGCGGAAGACCCTGAACACGTCTTCATCAGTCTCGTCATCACCCAGATACAGAGGTGTCACCCGCGAATTCGACAGTCCGAGCACGTCGAGAAGATGGAGAACGGCCCGGCCCTTGTCCCAGTCGAGATCCGGGCGGAGCTCGAAGATCATCTTGCCGCCCGATACACGTAGGTCACTCGTCTGCGCGGCCACCTCCTCGACGATGCGACGCACCCGGGTTTCGGCCTGAGGTGCTCGCCGAAAGTGCACGGCCACCGCGTAACGCTTTCGTTCGATCCAGACGCCTTCGATACCTTCCAACGCAGCGTCGAGCGCCCGAGCGCCTGCTTCCAAGCTTTCGGCGTAGTCGGCTCCGAATTCCTCTCGAAATCCTCCAGGTCCCGAGATGTCGAATCCATGGCTTCCGGCGTAGTAGATCCCACTCAGGCCGACCAGAGCCTCGACATCGGCGCGATCGCGGCCACTGACCACAGCCACCGGATATCTGGCAGCGACTTCGGCCAGGATGGCCCGCCCACGATCCGTGAGAGTGGCATCGGCGGGATCAGAGACGATGGGAGTCAATGTCCCGTCGTAATCGAGGAAGAAGGCAAGATGATCGTTGACGATCCGAGTCATCGATTCGTCGTCGAGGGCGTTCGGTATCTCGTCGACGAAAAACGGGCCCCGGAGAAGGGCACTCAGATCGGGAACGACGAGATCAGCGCCGTGAACCCTCAACATGTCGGCTTGATCACCCCGATCGACACCAACCACCAGGCCGAACCCACCTGCTCTCCCGGCTTCGACGCCGGCAAGGGCATCCTCGACGACCGCCGCGTTCTCCGGTCGGGCTCCAAGACGACGCGCCGCTTCGAGGAATATGGCCGCGTCGGGCTTCCCCGGCAGACCGAGCCGATCGGAGTCGATGCCGTCGACCCGGGCGCGGAAGAGATGATCGGCACCCGCTGCAACCAGTACTTCATCCATGTTGCGACTGGAAGATATGACCGCGGTGGCGATGCCGCGTTGGCCCAGTTCGGCCAAGAGCCGAACCGTGGATCGATAGGGTTTGGCGCCATTGCGTTGCAGGGTGTCCAAGAAACGGTGGTTCTTGAGGTTCCCGATTCCACAGATGGTCTCGGCATCGACCGGGTCCGTCGGCTCCCCCTCAGGTATCGAGATGCGACGTGATGCAAGGAAGCTGCGAACCCCGTCATAACGAGGCTTCCCGTCGACGTACTCCAAATAGTCGGCATGGCTGAAGGGCTCAAAGGGCTCCCCGCTCCGCTCCGATCGCCGGCGCAGATACTCGTCGAAGGTCTCTTTCCACGATCTGGCATGGGGTTCAGCGGTATCGGTGACCACACCATCCATGTCGAATATGACCGCCTCCATCTCCCAGAAGCGGCTTTTTGCCGTTTGCACTTCACCGCCAATCATGGCAGCAGGTAGAACAACGCCCCAGGGCCGTCAGTCATCGGTTGCCCTGGCGCGCTCCAACTCCGACTCGACCCTCTCTTCCTCACGCTGGAGGAAGAGCAAGTAATCGGCCTTCTTCTCCGGCCTGAGTCGTCGACGAGTTATCGACGGTCCCATCGGAAATTGCCGGTACGACCAGGCAGGCAGAGAATTCAACGCCCAATGTTCAAGCTGGCGTTCCATCGACGACCTCCTATTCCAAACATATGAACGACAGAAGCCGGCCAACAGAGCCAAAGGTCCCGACATCCCCTGTCCATGTCGCCCGTTTCGGGCTGATGGGACGACCGATGACCCGTCGATTCGGCCTCGACGCCCTCAGATCGCAGGTAGAAAGTGGCCAGGGGGTCATTGTGCCCCTTCTTTCCCGCCGTATGCCTCTGGTCGCCTAGACGGTTCGAGACCGACCATGTAGCTGTGCCGTCGCGATTCCACGTATCGAGTGCTGAACGCCTCGCGCCAGACGTCTCCCGTTTGATCGTCGCGGCACCCCATGTCGCCGCCTACGCGCGCCCTGGGCAATTCGTCATCGTGCGTGTCGACGAGCGCGGTGAGCGGATCCCCTTGACCATCTCCCAACACGACCCCACTACAGGGACTGTCACCCTGGTGATCCAGGCGGTTGGTCGGACCACGATTCTGCTGGCAGGCCTTCAGCCCGGCGACGACATCGCCGACATCCTCGGACCGCTCGGCCGTCCCAGCCGGATTGCCCACTACGGACAATGTGTGATCATCGGCGGCGGCGTTGGGACTGCCATCGCTCTTCCCGTGGCCCGCGCCCTTGCTGATGCAGGCAACGCAGTACACGGAGTCGTGGGCGCCCGGGACCTAGCCCACCTCATCCTCCTCGACGAGATGACGGAGGCGTGCAATGAGCTCACGGTGACCACCGATGACGGGTCATTCGGCCAGAAGGGCACGGTGACCGACGTTTTGGGAGAAATGCTCGAAGTCGGTGTGCCGGACTATGTCTTTGCCGTCGGGCCGGTGGCCATGATGTCCGCGGTGGCCGACATCACCCGACCCCTTCGCATCCCCACGGTTGCAAGTCTCAACCCGATCATGGTTGACGGAACAGGGATGTGTGGGGGTTGCCGAGTCCGAGTTGATGGTGAGACCAGATTCGCCTGTATCGATGGTCCCGAGTTCGATGCCCATCAGGTCGACTTCGACCTCCTCGCCGCCCGCAACCGGGCCTACGAGGTCTTCGAATCCTGCCGGATGTTCGATGCGGGTAAGACGTCATGACCGAGCTCACGAAACGGGAGCGGATGGCGATGGGGCGAACTTCGATGCCGGTTCGAGACCCTCGTGTGCGGCGCGACAGCTTTGATGAAGTCAACCTCGGCTACACCAGCGGACTCGCCGTGCTCGAGGCCTCACGATGCCTCAATTGCACCCGTGCCCCATGTGTCCAGGGTTGTCCGGTCGGGGTCCGCATCGAAGAATTCATCCGGGCCGTGGCGGCGCAGGACTTCGAGAAAGCAGCCGAGGTGATCCGTGAAGACAATGCACTTCCGGGGGTCTGCGGTCGGGTCTGCCCTCAGGAAGCACAGTGCGAAGGCCGGTGCGTGCTTGACAAGAGGGAAAAGCCGATTGCGATCGGTCATCTCGAGCGATTCGTTGCCGATTGGGAGCGTGAGCATGCACTGAAACCTGCCACTAGGAACGCCCCCACCGGCAAGCGCGTGGCGGTGATTGGCTCGGGCCCGGCCGGTCTGGCATGTGCCGGCGACCTGGCTCGCTTGGGTCATGAGGTGACCATCTTCGAGGCCCTCCATCGGCCCGGTGGAGTCCTCGTCTACGGGATACCCGAGTTCAGGTTGCCAAAGGAGATCGTGAGCGCCGAGGTCGAGAGCCTGGACCGACTCGGGGTTCGAATCGAGACCGATATCCTGGTTGGCGCCGGAGTCACAGTCGATTCGCTCCTCTCCGAAGATGGCTTCGATGCGGTGTTCGTCGGAACGGGCGCGGGCCTCCCGCGGTTTCCGGGGATTCCGGGCGAGGATCTCATCGGTGTCTACTCCGCCAATGAGTTCCTCACCAGGGTCAACCTGATGCGTGCCTTCGAACAGGAGGCCGAAACTCCGGTGTATGACCTGGTCGGGCGTCCGGTGGCGATACTGGGCGGAGGGAACACCGCGATCGATGCAGCGCGGACCGCTCTGCGTTTGGGTGGGGAGCCCGTGACCCTCTTCTACCGCCGGACTGAGGACGAGATGCCGGCACGAAAAGAAGAGATCACGCATGCGAAGGAGGAGGGAGTCCATTTCGCCTTTCTCACATCTCCCGTCGCATTCGAGGGTGAGGATGGGTGGCTCCGTGCGATCCGCATGCAAGCCATGGAGCTCGGTGAGCCCGACCCGCAAGGCCGAAGAAGACCGATTCCGGTCGCAAACACCCTGAGCCTGGAGCCCGCTGAAGCAGCCATCATCGCATTTGGCAATGCCCCCAACCCGGTGCTGCTGCGAGCCACCCCTCGCCTCGATACGAGCGACCGGGGCACTGTGGTGGTGGACTCTGAGACCGGCGCGACTTCGATGCCCGGCGTCTACGCCGGTGGGGACATCGCCACAGGTGGGGCCACGGTGATCCTGGCTATGGGGGCCGGCCGCCGGGCTGCGGTCTCCATCGATTCCTATCTGGGTGAGATGAGGGCCGGCTGAGCAGCGCTTATCCTGCCGCGATGCGCAACCTGTTCAATCGTTTTGCCAAGAAAGCATCCGCCGCCACTGGTCGCCCGCTGGCATTCATCGTTGCGGCCGGGATCATCATCGTCTGGGCCGTCACCGGACCGATCTTCAAGTTCAACGACACCTGGCAGCTGGTCATCAACACCGGGACAACCATCGTCACCTTCCTGATGGTGTTTCTGATCCAAAACAGCCAGAACCGCGACACGGCAGCCATCCAGCTGAAACTCGACGAGCTGATCAGTGTCATCGAAAAGGCCGATGACCGCCTCCTCGACCTCGAGGAATTGGACGAGAAGGATCTCGAAGCCAAGCGCTCTCGATATGAGGCAGTGGCGCGGGCGGCGCGCGGCGGCCACCCCGAAGCTTGAGACCCTCGATTCAGCGTCTGCGTCCGAAGAAGCCACCGCCAAAGAGAATCCCGGCGCCGATCACGAACCCGAGGTCATACCAATTGCCATTGTTGTGAACCTCATAGAAGTTGACGTTGTCGGTGAACAGGGAGATCACGAATGTGATCGGGGCGATCATCCCGTGCCAGAGCCCCAGCCAGAAGCCGGCAACGTCGCCACCCTCGGCGACTACTCCCACCTCAGGATTTACCCCGGCCGCGCAGGCAACGAGGACCAGCGCCAACAGGATCAGCGCGACCAGCAGATGCTTTCGGTTCATGTGACCCTCCCTTTCGCGTCACGGGCGCCGCCTAGGTGGATCGCCCGCCTTTCCTCGAAAGCTAGTGATCGGATCCCGGCAACAATGTCCCGGTGACCGACACCACACGAGATGGGTCTTCAACACCCACCGGTCTCAGCTCGGTGCATGTGCTGGGGTTCCGGTCGATTCGCGACGCTTTGTTTGCGCCGGGACCGTTGTCGGCGCTGGTGGGAGAGCCCGGCGCCGGGAAGTCGAACGTGCTGGCGGCCATTCGGTCTGCTCTGGATCCCATGTCTGCCCCACTCGCCCGTGAAGACATCATGAAGAGTGACGGTTCTTCCGTGTCGATCCGACTGACGGCATACGACGGCTCATCGGTGACCGCCGAGGGCACCCCACCCTCGATGTCGATCGAGCTCCAGGGCGACATGCCACCAGCTCTCTATCTGCCGGCACGGCTGAGGGCCGGCAAGGTGGTTGCACCGGGTCACCATCCTGCGCCCGCCATAGACCGGGCACGTGAGCTCCTGGGTGCCGGAGCCGGCCCTGCGCCTCCCGACGCGCCGCCTCCGGGAAGCACCCAGGCCGCCCACGGTCTGGTCTCGGGCATGGAGACGCTCGTCTCGTCGGGTCTGACCGGGACGATCTTGCTCATCGAAGAGCCGGAGCTGTTTCTACCACCGCAGATCCAGCGATATCTGTACCGACTGCTCAGGAAACTGGCGGTGGAGGGAAACCAGATCCTGTATTCGACCCATTCACCGTCCTTCCTCAACGTGGCCCGTCTCCAGGAGCTGGTGCTCATCGAGAATCGTCCAGAGCAAGGCACGCGCCTGTTTCAACCTGAGCCACTTTCGACAGACGATGAGTTCCGCGCCTACTCCGAATTCGATACGGCGAGAAGTGAGCTGTTCCTCGCCCGGGCCGCCATCCTGGTCGAGGGGCTCACTGAGCGAATGGCCCTCCCATTCGTCTTCCAGGCCCTCGGCTATGACGCCGACCGAGAGAGGATTTCGATCATCGAGTGTGGCGGCAAGGCCAACATCCCGCTCATGGGTCGGATTAGCCGGGCGGTCGCCATCCCGTTCGTGGCAGTCCACGACCGCGACGCCCCACCCCGCGGGAAGCCAAACCACGCCGAGAGTCAGCTGAACCATTTGATAGGTGAAGTTGCGGGCCCCGAGAACCGTGTGGAGCTCGCACCCGACTTCGAAGGGGTGTCGGGTCTGAGCGGCCAGAAGCACAAACCCGCTCGGGCGTGGCACAGATTCGCCTCGCTCGGCCCCGAGGACGTCCCACCGGAACTGAAGCATGTCGTCGAGCGGGCGATCGCACTAGCTCGCATGTCCTGACCCTGTCCTCGCAAAGCGCTTCCGATGACCCGAGCTGTTTTCAGGAGGCCATCAACCGGGTATTGCGACAGATAAGGGATTGATAGCTGGAGTTAGACGGAGATAGGGCCATGTCAGAACGATCAACACGGGGAGACCTCGTCAAGAAGACCGCATATGCGACCGTGGGCCTGCCCGCCCACCTCGCTTCACAATTGCGCGAGAGGCTCGAAGGCACCCGACAGTCCCTCGAGACCGCCCGGAGTCGCATCTCGGATGAGGCGCGTGACGCACTCAATGGATGGATCGAAGAGGGAGAGAAGATCATCACCTCCTTCGGAGAACGGGCGCGGAGTCTCCGCAACGACCTCGAGCAGACCATCCAGAAGAGAGCGGACGGTGCAAAAGAGGTCGGCCGGGGCATCACAGCAACCCTGATGGAGCCGATCGTGGCCATCGATGAGATCGAAGGCGTCGGGCCGGCCTATGCCTCGAAACTTGCCGAGGCCGGAGTCATCAGCACCCGCGCCCTGGTAGAGCGTTGCGCCAACCACGATTCGATCGAACGTCTGGCCGGCCAGACGGGGATCGGTATGTCACTCCTAGAGAAGTGGGTGGCATCTGCGGACCTCACGAGGATCAAGGGAGTGGGCAGCGAGCACATGTCACTGCTCAACGCTCTCGGGATAGGCACGACCGATCAATTGTCCCAGGAAACGCCGACCACCTTGGCCCGACGCGCCGCCGAACTCGGCGAGGACATCAGCACGTTCGGTCCTTTCCCGTCCCAGGAGACTTTCGCCGACTGGATCGGCCAGGCCAGGAGTTTGTCCAAGTAGGGCTCCCCTTGTGATCAGTCCTCCTTGGTAGGTGCTTTCTCTGTCGATGATGCAATCCGATCTCTCAACTCATCGAATTCCGCTGGTGATATCTCGCCTTGAGCCAAACGCAGTGCGGCACTGCGGATTGCATCACCCGAGCTTGCCGCAAGATCTCGCTGGATGCGCTCGAACTCCACACGCTCGATCTCGCCAGCCGCATAGCGCCGGGCGGCCCGACGGAGCGGATCACCACCGACCTCAGGCGTGGGGCGTTGGCGGAAATAGAGCACCAGCAGAATCACCATGCCCGCAAGCATCAGCAGGACCACAACCGGGAACCACCACTCGATCAGATGCGGGGCGAACTCTCTTCTCTCGAACATGACGAATCGTTCCTCTGGATTGGTTCCTTCATGACACTGGATGTGAGTCAAGGGTCGCTGGGAGCGGGCTGAAGGCTTGCTGAAAGTCCTCGAACTTCAAATCGTTGGGCCACGATTGCCGAGGTTGGTGGCCAGCCTGGACTTACCCCGTACGGTAAACTGGACAACGAGGAAGCAATTACCGCTCAAACAGAATCAGTCACAGAGCCCCGCATCCCCTTGACCAGGGAGCGGGTGTTGAAGGCCGCGGTCGAAGTCGCCGACGCAGGTGGGCTCGGCTCACTAACCATGCGCAATCTGGCGCAGGCTCTCGGCGTCGAAGCCATGTCTCTCTACTACCACGTCGCCAACAAGGAAGCGGTGCTCAATGGCGTCGTCGAAGTCATAGGCATCGAGATCGGTGATGCGGTGGCGAAACTCGCTGGGCCGGCCGAACCGGACGAATGGAAGCGGGCGATGCGCGATCGGATACTCGCAGCCCGCAAAGTGCTGCTGCTCCACCCCTGGGCCCCCCAGGTGTTGGAGACGCGGACCGACATGAGCCCACCCATCGTCCAGTACTACGACGGTTTGCTCGGCATATTCAGGAAGGGTGGCTTCTCCTACGATCTGGCGCACCACGCCCTCCATGCTCTGGGCAGCCGGGCAATCGGCTTCACCCAGGAGCTGTTCGACCCCGACGAATCCGATGCCGACGCAGACGCGACCAACCAGATGCTCGCTCAAATGGCCGATCAACTCCCCTACCTCGTGCAGATGATGAGAGAGATCACCCACGACGATCCTGACTCGACACTCGGTTGGTGTGACGATCAGACGGAATTCGAGTTCGGTCTGGATCTGGTGCTCGACGGCCTGGATCGGCTCCGAAAAGGGACCTGACGCTCCTCTACTGCTGGTAGCCCTCGACGGTGCCCTCGTCGCGTACCGACGCCTGGTCCGGGTCCATGCCGAACTCACGGAGCGCCCGCCTCTGATCCAGCAGATCCCAGCACTGGTCGAGCTGAACCTCAATCTCCTCGAGACGACGATGTTCTTCGGCGCCGGGTGGCATTGTGTCGTGTCGCTCGCGGAGCGACTTCTCTTCCTCGACCAATTGGCCGATTCGCTCGATGATCCGAGGATCTGGAACTGTCATTGGAGTCACCTGTCCGGGTCTGGGAGAACAAGCCCTTCTCTCGCCCAACGTTATCGCATCGTTGAGCCCGAGAGTGCTCGGTGCCTCTCAGCCGGCACCGCGTTTGGCAAGCTCGGCCGCGGTCGACATCCGCGTCACGATCGCTCGATTCGGTGGCGTGGCATCTTGGCAACCGGGCCACGGCGTGAACTTACGTCGGCTGACCCGTTCCCAGCCGTTCGATCCGTTGGCGGATGTCGGACCGCAGACGACCAACGCACTGGTCGACATACTCCACGACGCCGACGCGTTGTGACAGCAATGGCGTCAGGTCCATTGCGTAAATCAAGGCCTTGGCCCGGTCGATGTCGGCACTGTCGAAGAATGTGGCGTGTGCCGCGCGACGACCGGCCGTGGCGCCGTCGTACCTCTTCCCGCCGGAGATCTGGGACTCGTACACGGCTATGAGCCTCGCCGAGAGGTTCTCGCCATCGGAGACGTCGAAAGCCACCTTGTCCTCTCCCACGAGCCAGTCGAGGTCACGCCAGACCTCACAGCCGTACAGCGCTCTCGGTCGCGATTCCGGGGGGATTTGACGCAACGCCTGGATGACTCTGAGGGCAACGGCCACATGAGTGTCGTGACTGTCGGCGGGGTTGTGCGTGTAGACGACCTCCGGCCCGGCCACAGTGAGCAGGCTCGTCAAGTCGTCGGTCAGGGCCGGCTCGGCGGCCTGCACCTCGGCACTCGAGTAGTCGAGCAGGACCGCGGCGCCATACCCACCGACCGCGGCGGCCCGCTTCTCTTCGCCGGATCGAATCGAACTCATCTCGGCGTCGGAGAGCTCCGCATACGCTCTCGAGCGGGGACCGTTCGCTCCATCGGTGACTGTCACACCGGCAAACCACCGGTCATCCTGTCCAAAACACTCAGCAATTCCATGGAACGCCATGATCGGGATGTCGTCCGGGTGAGCGCCTACCGCCAGGTGGGTACAGCGCTCCAATGCCGCCAAGTCGTCGACGCCGTCTGGGACGAACACCTCCGAGCCAGGATTGTGAAGCTCGATCATCGGAGCGCCCTCGGCCGAGGCTGCATCAACCGATCGATCCGGGTTGAACTGAGATCTCGGTGGCCTTGAACGCCACCCAGACTCGAGATCCGGGCTCGATGCCCAGATCGACGCGAGCACTCTGCGTGACTTCGACCGTGAGTGGCAGCGGTCCCCCGGTGCGGAGCCGAACCCGCGCCCCAAGCTCTTCCACGCGTTCCACCGTGGTCGGCCAGCTGTTCCGCTGGCTTCCGTCCGGTTGTCGAGGGTGCACAGAGATGGCTGTCGGATGGATGGTCATCAGCACCGGTCCCTCTATCTGGTCGTCGCCTATCTGAAGTGTCAACTCACCCACATCCACGATCCCGGTTTGAGCGAGCCCGGCAATCAGGTTGGATCCAGCGAGGTCGGCGGCGTAGCGGGTGCGGGGCCGCAGCCGTATGTCGTCGGCTGTTCCCGTCTGGGTGATAGCCCCTTCTTCGATGACGTGTATCACGTCGGCGAGGAGGAATGCTTCTGTCGGATCATGGGTGATCAGCAATCTTGGCCCTTCGAAAGAGCCGAGATGCTGGGCCAACATGTGTCGAAGCTCGCTACGGGTAGTCACGTCGAGCGCAGAAAGTGGCTCGTCGAGCAGTAGCAATGAAGGCTCGGTCACCAGGGCCCGGGCCAGTGCCACTCGCTGCGCCTGACCACCGGACAGGGCACCCGGTCTCTCACGCTCCAGGTCCGCCAGACCGAGACGCGCCAGCCATTCCTTCGACCTGGCATCTGCCTCTTCACGTGACACCCGGCGGCTACGCAATCCGAACGAGACGTTCTCGAGCACGCTCAGATGGGGAAACAGCAGATAGTCCTGGAACACCACGCCAACCTGCCTCTCCTCGGCCGGCATGAATACACCGTCGTTGGGGGCATCGAGTACTGCACCATCGAGGGCGATTCGACCCGAGTCGATGGGCAAGAGCCCCGAGATGGCCAGAACCGCCGTGGACTTCCCGGCCCCGTTAGGGCCCAAAAGCGCAGTCGTAATCCCGGGAGGGAGTGAAACGCTGACCTCTAGGCGAAAGCTCTCGGATCGATTGACGGTGATCTCAGCCTCCAGCCCACGACCTGTCATAGCGCTTTCCACCATCGATGGCGGAGCGCGATAAGGACGATCAAGGACACGACAACCATGATCAAGCTGATGGCCACTGCCGTGTCACGGTCGCTTTCCAGGGCTACGAAGACGGCCAACGGAAGAGTCTGAGTCCGGCCCTGGAGGTTGCCGGCGAAGGTGATGGTCGCACCAAACTCGCCAAACGCCCTCGCCCAGGTGAGCATCAGGCCGGATATGAGAGATGGGCCGATCATCGGGAGCGTGACCCGGCGCATCACGGTCCAGCGCCGAGCACCCAATGTCGCAGCGGCACCTTCGAAACGCTGATCGACGTTGCGCAGGCCCCCCTCGACCGTGATGACGAGGAATGGCATGGCGACAAAAGTGGTGGCCACGATCACTCCCCAGGTCGAAAAGGGGAGGAGGAGCCCCGTCGCCTGGTTGAGCGGCTCTCCGACGAGGCCCCGACGACCGAGTGCGAAGAGCAGCGCTGCCCCGCCGACCACCGGTGGCAATACCAATGGCAGGGTGACGATCCCTCGCACAACCGATCTGCCCGGGAACTCGACCCGAGCGAGCAGCCAAGCCAGCGGAACCCCCAGAACGAGTGCGATCGCCGTTGCCGAGAAGGAGGCGATCAAGGAAAGGCGCAGGGCGTCGGCTACGAGGTCACTGGTCAGCAGGTCCGGCAGATCAGACCACGGAACCCGCGCCAGGATCCCGACAAATGGAACGATGAACATCCCAAGTCCGAGGCATGCCAGGACCACGAGCAACACCGGGGGGCGACCGACGGTCGAGCTGGTGGATGAGGTTCGCCGGCTCAAGGTGAAGCGAAACCATATTCACCGAGAATGGCCTGACCCTCGATGGAGAGGACAAACACAACGAACGCCCGGGCGGCTTCCGGATTTGGAGCGCTGGCCAGGATGGCGATCGAGTACTCCGCCACGACATTCTGCAGCTCCGGTATCTCAACCCCGTCGACCGCCGCATCCGCTGACAAGACATCGGTGACATAGGTGATCCCGGCATCGAGCTCCCCCTCCTCGATCTTGGTCAACAGAGCTCGAACGTCCGGTTCGTTGGTGTCGACCATCGGCGTCACTCCGGCCATCGCCAGCGCCTCCCGCGCACTTTCCCCGCACGGAACCTGCTCGGCGCAGAGGCCAATCAGCAGCTCATCACGGCCAAAGTCCTCGAGGCCGGCCACTCCGGCAGGATTCCCAGCCGGGACCGCGATCTGAAGTAGGTTCGTCGCAAAGATCTGCGGCTCTCCTGCGGCCTCACCCGCGTCCACCACCCGATCCATGTTCGACGTGTTGGCCGAGGCGAAGACATCCGCGGGTGCACCCTCCAGGATTTGCTCGCGAAGCGCCGAGCTTCCGGCCAGATTCAGCGTCACGTCAACGCCAGGGTTTGCCGCCTCGAACATTGACTCGATCTCGACGAACGCATCGGACAGAGACGCTGCCGCCGACACCAATACGTTTCCCTTCAGAATCGCCGCTCCACTCTCGTTTCTGGTCGTGTCGGGGCTAGAACCTTCACATCCAGCCGTGGCAAGTGAACACACCAACATCAGGATCAGTCCGGCAGGTCTCATGTCTCCCACTATTCTCGGTGTGACTAGCTATATAGTCGCATTGAGAATATGTCACCGGGAGACACCAGGCAATCGGACTCGGGCTCGCAACGTCGTCCTGACCCCGTCCACATGGCAACGCCACGGCTCTCGACCACCGACTATGCCGTCCTCGCCGTCCTACGCGAGAACCCCACACACGGCTTCGCCATCTCGAGACAACTCGACGCCGAGAGCGAGGTCGGACGCGTGTTCACGGTCCGGCGCCCCCTTGTCTACAGGGCACTCGACCGTCTGGTGGAAGCCGGCTACGCCGCACCGATGACCACCGAGAAGGGGGACGCTGGGCCCAAACGCGTGATACATCACATAACGCCACGAGGTCGGCGCCGCCTTGGTCGCTGGCTGGCCGAACCCGTGGAGCACATTCGGGAGCTCCGCATTGAGTTTCTCCTCAAGATCACGTTGCTTCGAAAGGGTGAGAAATCCGTGATCGACCTGATACGGAAGCAAATAGAGGCTCTCCAGCCCACCATCGACGCTCTCGACGACGTCCCTGACACGAGTGATCCCGTGGAGTTGTGGCGTCGCCACAACGCCGCTGCGGCGGCTGCCTATCTGGAGGATCTCGAGAACCTCTACGAGGAGAGGTAGACCGCCTGTCAGGCCAATCCCATAAGTCGATCCGGGGTAGCAGCGAGGCGAATCGCCGGCTGATCGCTGGTCATGGCTGCAACCACATCACGCAAGCGCCGGTTGCGCTGAGGCCACATGCTGTACGCCGGCCGAATCGCGATGCCGCTCACGACACCACGCTAGACCTGACTCGGCCAGTCGATGGCCTGAATTCGACCTGATAACCCATGTGACAACAGGGTCGGCTTTTCGACCGACCCCCGAAAGACCAATCGTCGCCAGATATGCGGGCGCCGCGCTCAATCTGGCCGCCCCGAACCGTGCCAGAGCCGGCTCGCGCCTTGCGAACTCACCCCAGCTGATCCTCTCAGGAGATCCTGGTTCCATGGGCATCGGACGAATTCCCGGAAAACCGGGCCTAAGTCATGCCCACGTACTCGGCGAGATATTGGCCGGTGAGGGTCGAACGAGAGCCAACCAGATCTGCCGGTGTGCCTTCGAACACGATTTGGCCACCGTCATGCCCGGCTCCGGGACCGAGGTCGATGATCCAGTCGGCGTGAGCCATAACGGCCTGATGGTGCTCGATCACAATGACCGACTTGCCCGAGTCGACGAGTTGGTCGAGGAGACCGAGGAGGTGATCGACATCGGCGAGGTGTAGCCCGCTGGTCGGCTCGTCGAGCACATAGACCCCTCCTTCCTCGGCCATCTCGATGGCCAGCTTGAGCCGCTGACGTTCGCCACCGGAGAGGGTCGTGAGCGGCTGCCCCAGGCTGAGGTAGCCGAGCCCGACATCTGCCATCCGTTGCAGGATCTTGTGGGCCGCCGGGATCCGCGCATCGCCCTCCCCGAAGAACTCCACCGCCTGTTCGACCGGCATCGCCAACACCTCTGCGATGTTGCGCTCGCCGAATGTGTACTCGAGCACCTCGGCCTGAAACCGCTTGCCATCGCACACCTCGCAGGTGGTGGCGACACTTTCCAGGAAGGACAGATCGATGTAGATGATGCCCGCACCGTTGCAGGCGGGGCAGGCACCCTCGGAGTTGGAGCTGAACAGGGCAGGCTTCACGCCATTGGCCTTGGCGAATGCCTTGCGGATCGGCTCGAGCAGCCCGGTGTATGTCGCCGGGTTGCTGCGGCGCGAGCCCCGGATCGCGGTCTGGTCCACCGACACCACCCCGTCGCGGCTGGACACCGAGCCCTGGATCAGTGAGCTCTTGCCCGAGCCTGCGACACCGGTGACGACGACCAGCACGCTGAGGGGAATGTCGACATCGACGTCTTGGAGGTTGTGTGTTGTGGCACCGCGAATCTCGAGCGTCTTGGCTGACACCCGCACTGACTCCTTGAGAGCGGCTCGGTTGTCGAGGTGACGCCCGGTGATGGTGTCGCTGGCTCGCAGCCCCTCGACGGTTCCTTCGAACACCACCTCTCCCCCAGTGGTGCCGGCGCCGGGACCGAGGTCGACGATGTGATCGGCGATGTCGATCACCTCTGGATCATGCTCGACGATGAGCACCGTGTTGCCTTTGTCGCGCAACTGGATCAGCAGATCATTCATCCTCTGCACGTCGTGGGGGTGGAGGCCAATGGTCGGCTCATCGAAGACGTAGGTGACGTCGGTGAGCGACGACCCCAGATGTCGGACCATCTTGGTCCGCTGTGCCTCGCCACCCGACAGAGTTCCCGACGCCCGGTCGAGCGATAGGTATCCCAGCCCGATCTCCACGAACGACTCGAGCGTGTGCTGCAACGCCGCCAATAGGGGCTTCAACGGCGGTTCGTCGAGGTCGCGGACCCACTCGGCCAGGTCGCTGACCTGCATCGCACAGGCATCGGCGATGTTGATCTCCTCGATCTTCGACGACCGCGCCGCCTCGCTGAGCCGGGTGCCTCCGCACTCGGGACAGCGAGCAAAGGTGGCCGCCCGATCGACGAACGCTTTGATGTGTGGCTGCAGCGACTCCCGATCCTTGGAGAAGAACGACTTCTGGACCTTGGGGATCAGCCCTTCGTAGGTGACGTTGATCCCTTTCATCTTCACCTTGACCGGTTCCCGGTGCAGAAAGTCGCTCAGCTCCGTCTCGCTGTAGTCCCGGATGGGTTTGTCGGGGTCGAGAAAGCCGGACTCGGTGAAGGAGCGCACCATCCAGCCACCTATCTTGTAGCCGGGAATAGTGATCGCGCCCTCGCCAAGCGACTTGGAATCGTCGTAGAGCTCGGTCAAGTCGATGTCGGAGACTGTGCCCCGGCCTTCACAGCGGGGACACATGCCGCCGGTGACGGTGAAGCTCCTCCTCACCGTCTTGCTGTCACCACGCTCGACCGTGATCGCTCCGGTCGCCCTTAGCGA
Source organism: uncultured Actinomycetes bacterium (assembly GCA_963730285.1). Lineage (GTDB taxonomy): Bacteria > Actinomycetota > Acidimicrobiia > Spongiisociales > ZC4RG35 > JARDZU01. The sequence continues at coordinate 76,485 of CAVSQY010000003.1, forward strand.
GGGGACATTGAACGAGAAGGCCCTGGGCGAGCCGATATGCGGCTTGCCCAGCCGGCTGAAGAGGATTCGCAGCATCGCATTGGCATCGGTGGCGGTGCCGACCGTAGACCGAACGTCCCCGCCCATCTGCTCCTGGTCGACGATGATCGCTGTGGTCAGCCCTTCGAGCACATCGACCTCTGGTCGCGCCAGCGTGGGCATGAAGCCCTGCACAAAGGCGCTGTAGGTCTCGTTGATCAGCCGCTGCGACTCTGCTGCGATGGTGTCGAATACGAGAGAGCTCTTTCCCGATCCCGAGACCCCGGTGAACACCGTCATGCGACGCTTTGGAATCTCGACGTTGACGTCCTTGAGATTGTTCTCTCGTGCGCCGATTACCCGGATGAGGTCGTGACTGTCGGCGACATGCATTCGATTCACGCTAACTCTTCCAGGCGCTTCCCCAACGTCCCCACCTAGGCGAGCGACGTGACAACTGCTACGCGGCCGAAGGCTGGTCGATGCGCACCAGATTGCCGGACGGGTCACGCACGGCAAAGTCCCGCGTGCCCCAGAACTGGTCGGTTGGCTCCTGCACGATCTCGGCCCCCGCATCGCGTACCTTCGCGAAGGCTGCCTCGAGGTCGTCGGCGTGGAAGTGGACTCCGTTCAGGGCGCCCTTGGCGACGAGAGCGGTGACCGCCTCGTTGTCGGCGGGGCTGCCGTTCAGGTAGTTGGTCAGAACAATCGAGACGCCGGGCTGGGCGGTTGCGCCAACGGTGATCCAGCGGAAGCCTTCGTTGGCGACGTCATTGCGCAGTTCCAGGCCGAGAACATCGCGATAGAAGTCCAGTGCGAGGTCGGGATCGGTGACTACTACGAAGCATTGTGAGAGTGTGATATCCATGCCCGGAACCCTACGGAGCCGGCGGTTGGGACGCTTCTCCGATCCTGCTCAACTCGCTGCCAGGAGACGGTTGGGACGCGTCAGGTCCCTGGCGATACAGCCCGGCACGCTCGACAGCTCGCTGTGGTCCCGAGCCCGGTAGGCCGACGGCGTCTCACCCACCAGTTGGGTGAAACGCGCGCTGAACGAACCGACAGAGGTGCACCCGACCGCCATGCAGACCTGGGTGACCGACATGTCCCCGCGGCGCAGCAGCGCCTTTGCCCGCTCGATCCGTCGTGTCATCAGGTAGGCGTAGGGAGTGTCCCCATATGTTGCCCTGAATTGTCGCGAGAAGTGTGCGGTCGACATCAGCGCCGCATGGGCGATCGCAGCGACATTGAGCGGGCGCTCGTACTCGCGGTCCATCAGATCGCGGGCACGGCGCAGATGAGCGAGATTGGCGAGCGCCTCAGGCGTCATGACGCCAGCGTAGTGGCATGCCAAAACTCGATGACCTCGGTGCCCCTGCGATTTCAGAGCGCTTCAAGAGGTCCTGAAGAGCTGCCGATAGACCACCGACGGAGCAACCATGCTCGCCCGCGCTTTCAGCGCAGATTCGCCAGTGGAAAAGCCTTTCGATCCAGAGTGACAGACCTGTGTTTCGTGTAATAAGAGCCGGTACGGCATTAGCGATAACTGCTGTCTTGTCGGTTCAGCTCCGGCACGGGCTTCAGAGCGATTTCGATCCTTTCAACTTTCTCAGTTACTTCACAGTGCTGAGCAACCTCGCTGCCGCGTTTGTCATGACTGCACTCGCGATTCGCCCCGCGTCTGATCGCGTCAACGAAATTCACGATGGTCCGCGGGATGGCGACCCTTTGGATGCTGACCACGGCCGTGTTCTTTTCTTCTTGGATATCGCCAAGTCTCGGTGACTCATTACGCCACGTGATCTCCCCTGTGGTGCTTGTCGCGGATTGGCTACTCAATCCCGGTCGCAGACTCCAACCCGGTCGCTTTGCCGTCATGTCGATGGTCCCGCCAGGTCTCTATCTGGGCTACACCATGACAAGGGGTCTAATCACCGGTTGGTACCCCTATTATTTCCTCGATCCCTCTCGGCAGGGGTACTGGGCAATTGCAGGGTTGGTGCTCATCGTGACGGTGATCATGGCTGCCTGCGGAGTGTTGCTCGCATCGTCGCCTAGCCAGGACAGGGTTAGCCTGGACAGGACCTCGACCCCCGAATCTCAAGTATCTGACTCGTCTGAGGGCATGAGCTCACTTACGCAACTTAATTCGAGAGCGGAGTCTCCGGTCTCGGGATAGTGATCTGTGTGGGACCCGGTTAGCCGACCAAGTGGTCTCTGATTTGGGGCATGGCTCGAAGTGGGCGTCGAGGACCGTTGGGCCATTGGGCCACTAGTTCTTTGTCGATGAGTTCCTCGTACTGCCATTGCAGGTCGCCGATTGTCGTTCTCAGGCTTCTGGTCTCTTCTTCAAACCCACCGTCCGCCATGTTGTCGGCGATTTCGTCGAGGTGACGGATCGCCTGGGCCAGGCGTGCGCTGTGAAGCATGGGGGTCTGTCTCAGCTGGGTTGCTAGTGGAAAGCCCATAGCTACCTCCTTGACTCGCCATCTCGGCGAGCTCTTTGTCTCGTATGGGTTACCCGTGCCCGGGCGTCGCCAAACTCGTGCCCGGCCGTTCTCTGCCAATGGGGCATCGGGGTCAACACGGCCAAGAGTTTGTTTTGGGGATGACCCGGGTACGTGGGCCAATGCCCGGCTGGTGGCCGGGAATGCAGTAGAAGCCGTCGAATGCCGGTCTTATTGAAGGCAGGCCTGGTGGACCGATTCCGCGTCGTCCTCTCCCGGTGATAACGGGAAGCCCTAGCCACGACAGGTTCTAAGACGGCTATCCGATGTCGCCCTCGAAATGGTCGCCAGTTGCACGTTCGACGGCAGAATTCAGTTGGTCGAATACATTCCAACCGTGCTCGCCGGCCCTCCCGGCACGCACTCCAGGGCGGTGATGGCGCCTGTCATCGCTACGAGGCCGCCGCGATCGGCTCGCGCCGGCGATAGAGGCCAAGCGCGAGTGTGTAGAACACGACCAGGATGCCAAGGGTCCAGGCCAGAGCGGCCCAGATCTCGGGACCAGGGGTGCCCTCGATCAGAAGTGAGCGCATCGTCTCGACTATCGGCGTCATCGGCTGGTGTTCGGCAAAGCCTCTCAGCAAGGGCGTCATGGAGTCTGTGGGCACGAACGACGGGCTGATGAAGATCAGAAGCAACAGGATGTAGCTAAAGGCCCCGGCTCCCTCGACTGTGTGGCGTGAGCGGATCGATCGCATGACCGAGCTCGTGACCCAAGACCAGGAGACACACCCATGACCGTGACCGACGTTCACAAGGACCCAGAGGCCCTGACCATGACAATCCCAGCCGAATTCGAGGCGCCTCCGGAGCGAGTGTGGGAGTTGTGGGCCGACCCCAACAACTCGAGCAGTGGTGGGGGCCACCCACCTATCCGGCGACCGGGCACGAGCTGACACCGGGAGGAAAGGTCGAATATCACATGACCGGGCCCGAAGGTGATCAACCGCATGGCTACTGGGAGGTCGTCGAGTCAACGATCCAAAGTCGATCGTCCTTCGTGATGGTTTCGCCAACGAAGATGGCACACCGAACGCCGACTTCCCTGTCATGACGATGGAGGTGACGATCGAAGATGCCGGCGATGGACGCACTCGGATGTCGATCTCGAGCATCTTCGAGAGCGTCGAAGCGATGGACCAGGTCCTCGCCATGGGCATGGAAGAAGGCATCACGGAGGCGGTTGGCCAGATCGACGCAATCGTGGCCGAGGGAGCCCATCGCCCGGAGACCGACAGCTAGATCGTTGTCGGCGAGACACGAGCACATACCAGGAGACACAGAAGTGATGACGACCACATCTCAGCCAACCGCTCACACCCTCGACGTGCCCGGGGCAACGCTGGCCTACGACATCCGACCCAACGACGAGAGTCGGGAGCCGACTCTGCTTCTCATGGCGCTGCAGGGTTCAGAACCTTGGCCAGTCACTTCGACGCTCGCACCGTCGTCACCTACGACCCACGTGGGAGCGAACGCAGCCTCAAGTACGATCCCAGCCATCCGACCGATCCCGACATCCACGCCGATGACCTCCATCGGGTCATCGCAGCCGTCGACACCGGCCCTGTGGATCTATTCGCCAGCAGCGGTGGGGCGGTCAATGCCCTGGCACTGGTGGCGCAGCATCCAGGACAGGTCCGAACCCTGGTGGCGCATGAGCCCCCGCTGGCCTCGATCCTCCCCGACCGCGAATGGGCTCTCACGGCGAGTACGGACAGACGGGTGACCCAGACGCGGTTGCGGCGACGCTTCGCCGAGTCCTGCTCGACGAAGTCTGATGTCGGTCCTGACGCCGGTCCACCCGAATTCAAGTCGTAGCTTGGTCTGACTCCGGTAACTCGAATCGGTACCCCATCCCGGGTTCGGTGATGAAGTACCGAGGCGTCGCCGGCCGCGGCTCGAGCTTTCGACGGATCTGGGCCATGAACACACGCAGGTAGTTCGTCTCTTCTCCGTACTGAGGGCCCCACACCTCTCTGAGCAGCTGAGCCTGGCTGACCAGCTTCCCATGATGACGGGCCAGCACTTCCACGATGCCCCATTCGGTCGGAGTCAGTCGAACCTCATCGCCGCCCGGTCCGATGACCCGCTTTGACGACAGGTCGATCGTGAAGTCTTCCGTGACGACCGTGGGCTGGTCATCGTCGGTCTCCGCTTCTCTCCGCAGTGCCGCCCGCAGTCGGGCCAACAGCTCGCCCATGCCGAATGGTTTGGTCACATAGTCGTCTGCACCCGCATCCAGAGCCGCGATCTTGTCTTGTTCTGCGTCGCGGACCGAGAGCACGATGATGGGAACGTGAGTCCAGCCACGTAATCCGCGGATGACGTCGATCCCCTCGAGACCGGGCAGCCCGAGGTCGAGGATCACGGCGTCGGGCCGGTGATTGGCCGCCTTCTGGAGCGCTTCCTCACCGGTTGACGCCGCGTCGACCTTGTAGCCGAGGGCCTTCAAGTTGATGCCGAGAGCTCTCACGATTTGCAGCTCGTCGTCGACTATCAGGATCCGGGAGTGCTCAGCCACGGGCGCGGGTCTCCATGACGTGTGAAGCTTCGATGCGTCCGCCGATCTTGAGCCCTATCACCATGGTGGTGCCTCCACCTGGTGTGTCTTCGATGACGAGCTCGTTGCCCATTGCTTCGAGAAGACCTCGGGCAACGGCCAGGCCGAGCCCTACTCCGCCTTGGTTGGGCGAGTCGCCGAACCGCTGAAAGGGCAGGAAAACCGTCTCATGTGCGTCAGCAGGGATTCCAGGTCCTCGATCACTGATCCGCAGGTCGACACGCCCCGCCACCTCGCCTGCGCTGATACGCACTTCCTCACCCGACGGCGACCAGGCGAGCGCGTTCTCGATCAGGTTGGCGACCACTCGTTCGAGCAGGTCTGGGTCGGTTTGCACGTCGGGCAGTGACTCCGAGATCTCGACGGTGATTCGGTCATTGTCTTTGCGGAGACCGGAGAGTGCTGCGGCGACGACTTCGTCCAGGCCAACGGGTCGGAAGAAGACATGGACTGCACCGACTTGGACGCGGCTGGCATCGAGTAGATGCCCGACGAGACGGTTCAATCGTTCGGTCTCCTCGAGGGCCGTGCCGAGGAACGCCCGGATCTGTTCGGGGCTCCATTCCACCCCCGTCTCGACCAGACTCGTAAGCGACGCCTTGATCGTCGCCAAAGGGGTACGCAGATCGTGTGAAACGGCGCTGAGAAGCGCAGTCCGGAGCCGGTCTGTCTCTGCCATCGATTCGGCCGACCTGGCTTCGCGCTCCAATTCGGTGCGTTCAATGGCCTGCACGATCTGGGAGGCGAAGGCACGGAGGACGGTCCGGTCGTCCGTGGTCAGCCTTCCGCCATCGATGACGAGAGCGATGGTGTCGGTCACCGCGATTGCTTCGATGCCCTCGCCTGGGGCCTGCAGTTCGCGTTCGCCCTCACTGAGCAGCGTCTCCCACTGGCCGTCGGTTCGTCGGATCAGGCTCACCGATCCGAGCGAGAAGATGTCCTTCACCCTGCGAAGCAGAGCGTGCTGATCGGAGGCGAACACGGGATGGCCGCGGGTGGTGGTTGCAGCGAGTGCCTCGGCCTGAGCGCGTGCCTTCCTCGCTTCGACGCTGCGACGACTGGAGTAACCGACCAGCAGACCGACAGCGAGCGAGATGACGAGGAAGATGACGATGGAAAGCAGGTCATCTGGATTGCTGACGCTCCATGTCTTCACCGGTGGCGTGAAGAACCAGTTGGCGAGAAGGAATCCGGCGACGGCGGCGGCGCCGGCGGGGAGAGCTCCCCCGATCCCGGCCACCACGACCGCACTCATGAGGTAGATGAGAAGGACGTTGTGAAGCTGGAGGTTGTCCCGGAACAGGAGCAGGATCGCGGTGAGAGCGGGCAGACCCAGCACGACGATTGCCCACGAGGCCAGGCGTCGTCGACCGCTGATCGGCTCGGAGCGACGGCGGCGGGGGCGGGGTTTGCGAGCCCCTTGGTAGGAGATGATGTGGACGTCGATGTCGCCTGCGTTGCGGATCACCCTGGCGATGGGTGAGCCGCGTCGCAGCTCGTCGAAACGGGACCGGCGAGAAGCGCCGAGGACGATCTGGGTTGCGTTCTCATCGCGTGCAAAGGCAACCAGAGCAGTTCCAATGTCGTCTCCTACCAATTCGTGGTATCGGCCACCGAGTTGCTGTAAGAGCTCAACCAGCAGGGTGACATCCGTATCGGACTGCTCTGCCAAGCCGTCCGTGGGACGCACATAGACACCGACGAGATCGGCCCGGGACCGCATCGCGAGTCGGGCGGCCCGTCGCACGACGTCGTCACTCCCCTCGGCGCCGGCAAGCGCCACTACCACCCGCTCTTTGGTCTCCCAGGGTTGGTCGATTCCGTGCATATCACGGTACTTCGCCACGGCTTCGTCGACCCGGTCGGCGGTCCACGACAGGGCAAGCTCCCTCAACGCACCCAGGTTCCCGGGACGGAAATAGTTGGCGAGGGCGGCGTCGATGCGCTCGGCCGGGTAGATCTTCCCGGCCGCCAGGCGGTCTCGCACTCCCTCCTGGGTCAGGTCGACCAGCTCGATCTCGTCGGCGTTCCGCACTACCTCGTCAGGAATAGTCTCTCTCTGCACAACGTCTGTGATCTCGTGGATCACGTCGTTGAGGGAGTCGAGGTGTTGGACGTTCATTGTCGAGAAGACATCGATCCCGGCATCGAGCAGCTCCTCGACGTCCATCCAGCGCTTGGCATTCCTGGACCCAGGCACGTTGGTGTGGGCCAACTCGTCGACCAGGGCGACGTCCGGGAGCCGGGCCATCACGGCGTCGAGGTCCATCTCCTCGAACGCCGCCCCCCGGTACTCGGCCGCCCGGCGGGGGATCACCTCGAGATCACCGATCATGGCCGCGGTCTCGCTGCGCTCGTGAGGCTCGACGAAGCCGACAACCACGTCACGACCCTCGCTGCGGAGACGGTTGCCCTCCTCCAGCATGGCGTAGGTCTTGCCGACGCCAGGGGCGGCGCCGAGGAACACCTTCAGCTTGCCGCGTGTCACCATCCCAAGCTACAGCCGAGTCCGGCATTTGGTGTCAGCCCGGGAGCCGTCATTTTTCCCCGTCGAGGGCGAGGTTCAGGGTGAGGACGTTGACTGCCGGCTCGCCAAGGAACCCCAGATCCCGGCCGTCGGTGTGGTCTTCGATGAGAGCGAGCAGTTTGTCGAGAGCCTGTCCGCGTGATGCCGCAATCCGCGGCGCCTGAATCCTTGCGTTGGCTACCGAGATGTGCGGATCCAGCCCCGAGCTGGAGGCCGTGACCGCATCGACAGGGACGGGTGAATCCGCGGCCAGGCCGTTCAGCTCCCGGTAGGCGATGGCTCGCTCCTCTATCGCGGCGAGCAGATCCGGGTTGGTCGGTCCCAGGTTGCTCCCGGAGCTAGCCGAGCCATCGTAACCGTCGCCGGCCGCCGAAGGACGGGGGTGGAAGTACTCGGGTCCTGTGAAAGGCTGGCCGATCGCCTTCGAGCCGACCAGATGTCCATCGACCTCGAGCAGAGAGCCGTCCGCCTGATCCTTGAACACGGATTGGGCAATCCCCGTGACGACCATCGGGTACACCAGCCCGGTGAGAATGGTGAAGATCACGAGCATCCAGAAGGCGGGCAGCAGCTGTCGTCTCATCACGCCATTCCCAGAGCGCTGATGATGATGTCGAGCACCTTGATCCCGATGAAGGGCGCGATAAGACCACCGACGGCATAGATAGCGAGATTCCGTCTCAACATGACCACAGCGCTCTCGGCGCGGAACTTCACTCCGCGTAGGGCAAGCGGGATCAGCGCCACGATGATGAGGGCGTTGAAGACCACGGCGGAGAGGATCGCCGAGCGCGGGGTCTCCAGACCCATGATGTTCAGGCGGTCCAGCGCCGGGAACACCCCGGAGAACATGGCCGGGATGATGGCGAAGTACTTGGCGACGTCATTGGAGATGGAGAAGGTGGTGAGGGCTCCCCGGGTGATCAGCAGCTGCTTCCCGATTTCGACGATCTCGATCAGCTTGGTCGGGTTGGAGTCGAGATCGACCATGTTGCCCGCCTCTTTGGCCGCCTGGGTGCCCGTGTTCATCGACACACCGACGTCGGCCTGGGCCAGGGCCGGGGCGTCGTTGGTGCCGTCACCGGTCATCGCCACCAGCCTGCCCCCGGCCTGCTCCCGACGAATCAGGGCCATCTTGTCCTCGGGGGTGGCCTCGGCGAGGAAGTCGTCGACTCCGGCCTCGGTGGCTATCGCCTGGGCGGTGAGCGGGTTGTCGCCGGTGATCATCACGGTGCGGATGCCCATTCTGCGCAGCTGGTCGAACCGGGTCCTGATTCCCTCCTTGACCACGTCTTTGAGGTGAACCACCCCCAGCACGTCTCTTCCTTCGGCCACGACCAGTGGCGTGCCGCCCGACGTGGCCACACCCTCGACCAGGGGGTCGAGTCCGCCGGGCACGCTCCCGCCCTGATCGATGACCCATCGGCGAACAGAGTCGGCCGCCCCTTTGCGCACCGATTGCCCGTTGAGGTCGACTCCGCTCATTCGGGTCTGTGCGCTGAACGCCACGAGGTTGGCGTGGGAGAGGTCACGCTCACGCAGGTTGAACCGCCGCTTGGCGAGAACCACGATCGACCTGCCTTCCGGGGTCTCGTCGGCAAGACTGGCGAGCTGGGCCGCCGCGGCAAGACGCTCCTCGGTGATGCCCGGCAGCGGCAGGAACTCTGCGGCTTGACGATTGCCCAGAGTGATGGTCCCGGTCTTGTCGAGTAGCAGCGTGGAGCAATCCCCGGCAGCCTCCACCGCTCGTCCGGACAGAGCCAGGACGTTGTGTTGCACCAGACGGTCCATTCCGGCGATCCCGATCGCCGACAGCAGCGCACCGATCGTGGTCGGGATCAGACAGACCAGGAGGGCCACCAGGACGATGAGATCCTGCTCGGCACCGGAGTAGATGGCGAAAGGCTGGAGGGTGACCGTGGCCAGCAGGAAGATGATGGTCAGGGCGGCGAGCAGGATGTTGAGGGCGATCTCGTTGGGGGTCTTCTGGCGCCTGGCCCCCTCGACCAGGGAGATCATGCGGTCGAGGAAGGTCTCCCCAGGGCGTGCGGTGATCCGGACCACGATCTGATCGGAAAGGACACGCGTCCCTCCAGTGACCGCGGAACGGTCACCTCCGGCCTCCCGGATCACCGGTGCCGATTCACCCGTGATCGCGGACTCGTCCACCGAGGCGATGCCCTCGATGATGTCGCCGTCTGAGGGGATGATCTCGCCGGCTGATACCACCACCACGTCATCCACGGTTAGGTCCGAAGAGGCGATCCGCTCCATCGAGCCATCGGATAGGCGTCGATTGGCCAAGGTCGTGGCCCGGGTCTGACGGAGGGTCGCCGCCTGGGCCTTTCCCCGGCCCTCTGCCATCGCCTCGGCGAAGTTGGCGAACAGCACCGTGAACCAGAGCCACCCGGCGATGAGACCGGCAAACACGCTCTGCCGGGCCGAGGCATCCCCCAGGTCCCGGATGAACAGCACCGTGGTGAGGACACTCCCGACGAGGACTACGAACATCACCGGGTTACGCGCCTGTACCCGGGGGTCGAGCTTGCGCAAGCTGGCGAGGATGGCCGGTCCGGTGACCTCGCGGTCGAACAGAGACCTCTCGGTCACCCTTCTGCTCGAAGGGGGAGTTGTGTGGTGATCGACGGTGCTCATGCGCAGACTCCTAGAGGGACAGGTACTCGACGATCGGGCCTAGCGCCAACGCTGGGAAGAAGGTGAGTCCGGCCACGACGACGACCACTCCGATCACCAGACCGATGAACAACGGGGTGTGGGTGGGGAAGGTTCCGGTGGTGGACGGCATCACTTGCTTACCGGCCATGGAGCCCGCGATCCCGAGCACGGGGATGATGGCGAAAAAGCGGCCGACCAGCATGGACAGGCCGATGGTCGTGTCGTACCAGTCGGTGGCTGCGTTGAAGCCGGCGAAGGCGGAACCGTTGTTGTTCGACCCTGATGCATAGGCGTAGAGAATCTCAGCGAGCCCGTGCGGACCGGGGTTGGCACGCGAGGCGAGGGCGGATTCGATCAGGACCGCCGCCGCCGCGAACCCAAGGAGCACGAGCGGCATCGCCAGGACGTAGAGGGCCACCATCTTCATCTCGGCGGCCTGGATCTTCTTCCCCAGATACTCGGGGGTCCTTCCCACCATCAGCCCGGCGATGAAGACGGCAAGGATGGCAAAGATGAGCAACCCGTTGAGCCCCACCCCGACCCCTCCCGGGCTCACTTCCCCCAAGACCATGTGGGTCAGGGCGATGCCCCCACCCAACGGTGTCATGCTGTCGTGCATGCAGTCGACCGACCCGTTCGAAGTCCCGGTAGTGCTTGCCGCCCACAGCCCGCAAGCCGCGGCGCCGAAACGGACCTCCTTTCCCTCGAGACTCCCGCCGCCCTGATCGACGGTGGCGATCTGACTGACCCCGAGGTCGTCGAGCCTTGGATTGCCGCCGGTCTCGAACGTCATCGCCGCCAGGGCCATCCCGGCCCAGACGATGAACATGATGGCGAACACCGCCCAGCCCTGGCGGCGGTCCCTCACCATGTGACCGAAGGTGAAGGCGAGACCGAAGGGGATGACCAGGATCGCCCAGTTCTCGAGGAAGTTGTTGAACTGGGTCGAGTTCTCGAACGGGTGCGAGGAGTTCGTGTTGAAGAAACCGCCGCCATTGGTGCCGAGCTGCTTGATGGCTACCTGGCTGGCGGTAGGCCCACCCGGGATCAGTTGACCGGCACCCTCGACGGTGGTCACCTCGGTGAAACCGTGCAGGTTCTGGATGACGCCCTGACTGACCAGAAGGAGGGCGACGACAAACGACAGGGGGAGCAGAATTCTGGTGACGGTGCGGGTCAGATCGACCCAGAAGTTGCCCAAAGTGGCGGCGCGTCTCCTGGCCAAGCCTCGGATCAGAGCGGCCATCACCGCCATCCCGGCGGCGGCCGACACGAAGTTCTGCACCGCAAGACCGCTCATCTGGGTCAGATGACTCATGGTCAGCTCGCCGCTGTACGACTGCCAGTTGGTGTTGGTCATGAAGCTGACCGCGGCGTTGAATGCAACATGGGGGGTGACGGCCGGCACATCAGTCGGGTTGAAAGGCAGGGATCCCTGGAGCCGCTGCAGCCCGTAGACGGCCAGGAACGAGACGATGCTGAAGGCAAGGACCGAGTAGGTGTAAACGGTCCAGCGTTGCTCGCGGGATGGGTCGATCCGGCATACCCGATAGATGAGTCGCTCGATCGGCAGGAAGAACCGGTCGCCCGGAACGGCGTCGTCGTCGTAGACGCGGGCCATGTATCGACCGAGCGGAATAGCGGTGAGGACCACCACTGCGATCAGCGCCGCGAATTGGAGCCAAGCGGGAGCCGACATCAGAACCTCTCCGGGAAGAGCAGGGCAGCGAAGAGGAACCCGGCGAGAAGCACAGCCAGCACCAGACCGATGATTCCGTCGACGCTCATCGGGTCGGCCCCTCTGTCGTGTCCTCGGTCTCCGGCGACGTCTCCTCCGACCCCCTCACGATCCGGTCCAGGCCACGGACATACCCCACGCAAAGAGCGAAGAACGCCAAGGTCACCGCAATGAATGCGATATCAGCCATGTGGTTTCTCCTATCCGCCCATGTGCCCTGTTTCGATCACCTTGATAACTGTCATCCTCGGGGGCGCAATCGAATTGACGGCTTTCAAACGCCCGTCCATGGATGTTTTAACCAGCGCTTGGCGCGGATGCACCCGATGAGTGGCGGGACCGTCCAACCCAGCAACACCTACCGAGCAGGCGGGTCCTGACTCTCGTCCGGTCTATACGCGTCAAGACGGTGGAGATGGTCGCTAAATGCTCGCTACTGTCAGGGACGAGCGTCTGGACCGACCATACGTTCATCCCTGTGTCGGAAAACAGCGGCGAGGAAGCAAGGTTGGCGGCTCCTTTGGGAGCGCTGGCGCTGCTGGTCTTCTCCATGTTCCTGGTGCCACTACGTGACTTCCTCGGCACGGCCAACATTGCCATCGTGTTCCTGGTCGGGGTGCAGGTGCTCGCCGTCGTTGGCGGCCGAAGAGGGGCCGTAACCGGTGCGGTGGTCGCCGCTCTCTCCTTCGACTTCTTCTTCACCGAGCCCTATCTCCGGTTGGTGATCAGCGATCGCCAAGACATCATCACCGCCGTCCTGCTGCTCGTCACGGGCATCGCCACCAGCGAGTTGGGGAACCTGCGGCTTCGTCGACAACTTCGCCAACTCGACGATCATGGTTCCTGAAACGTCGACCGGTTCAGGTCATGAGCGCCGTTGGTGCGTAGGTGATAGGGAACCGAGGTGACGGCGATGCCCGGCTCACCGGCGAGTCTTCCCTTGATGGCGAGCCCGGTCTGGTTGTGGAGGATCTGGGTGACACGACCCGGTACGACGAATTCAGGAATCACCGCGCATATGAGCGTTCCTGGAACTGCGGTACGACGTCTCTCTCGCAAGTATCGGACCAGCGGATCAACGATGCTTCGATACGGGCTGGCGAGCATCACGAGGGGAGATTCGTAGCCGGCGGCCTCCCACTGGGCTTCGAGGCGTTGGCGTTGAGCCGGGTCGACATCGATATGCACCGCGGTCACTGGAGGACCGAGACTCTCGGCGTAGGTGAGGGCTTCGCGGATTGGTCTGGTCATATCCGAGATTAGGACCACCTGCTCCACATGAGAGATGGGAACCTGGCTGAGCCGGCTGCGGCGTGGCCGTCTCAACACATTGAGGTCGGTGACCACGACACCGGGTTCGAACAGCAGTCGAGACTTGATGGCGAGGCTGTGACGGTGGGCAAAAGGAGCGAGGAGCGACCTCGACCGGACACGGTCGGCGAGGATCACCGTCACGACCACCCCTGGGTGAGCATCGCGCTCGCGGCGGATGCGGTCGATGACCCGGCGGGAGATGGGCTCGCTCTCCCCCGCCAACACCTCTAGGGGATGTGCGAGATGTGCCACGTCCCAGGTGTAGAGGAGGTCGTCCGAGCCGGGCTCTTCAGCGTGTACGCACGTCACATCTTCGACATCGAGCAAACTGGCGTAGCGCAGCGCCCGCTCAGTTGCCTCGTCGTGGTGGGCCACGAGGAGGATTATCCGAGTCGGCTTCGGCTCGGCCTCCGTCGGCACCTGCCGGAGTTGGGCGGCCACACCCAGGTAGTGGCGTCGGATCGCAAGCATCAGGGCGACAAGGATTGGAACGAGGAGAATGACGATCCAGGCGCCGTGGACGAACTTGACCGACGCCACCACCACCAGGACCACACCGGTGGTGACCGCTCCGACTGTGTTGATCACAACGGATCGCCGCCATCCCGACTCCCTGGTGCGAAGCCAGTGTCTGACCATCCCGGTTTGGCTGAGTGTGAATGCGGTGAAGACGCCGACCACGTAAAGCTGGATGAGACGGCTCACCTCCGCCCCGAACACGACGAGCAGGGCCGACGCCAGCAGAGCCAGCGCGATGACCCCGTTCGAGAACACCAGCCGGTCGCCACGGTTCAGGAACTGACGCGGTGTCAGTTTGTGTCGTGCGAGGATGGCGGAGAGACGGGGAAAGTCCTGGTATGCGGTGTTTGCGGCGAGAACCAAGATGGCGGCTGTAAACACCTGCAAGGCGTAGAAACCGAAGCCTCCATTGAAGGTGGCGCGTCCGATTTGTGAGATGACCGTCCCGTACCGATCGATGGTGTTTTCAGAGATGCGGACGTCGTACAGCCTGGCAAGGGTGGAGATACCGAGGAACATCGTTATCGAGATGACTCCCATCACCCCGAGCGTGGTGGCGGCATTCCGTGCCTTGGGCTCGCGGAAGGCCTGAACACCGTTGGCGATTGCCTCCACACCAGTCAGAGCAGTCGACCCCGAGGCGAACGCGCGAAGGATCAAGAACAGCCCCACGACGGCCACCTCCGGCTCGAGGTTTGCACCAGAGGAGATCGCCGTCGGACACGCCCCGTCCAGACACTCGGCGAATCCGGCAACGAGCATCGTCCCGACCGTGGCCACGAACAGATAGGTCGGGAGGGCGAACAGCGTCGAAGCCTCTTTGACCCCGCGCAGGTTGGCAACTGTGAGTAACACCACGAATCCCAGGGCGATCACCACCCGATGGGCCAGCAGCCCGGGAACCGCTGAGGTGATCGCGGCCACACCGGCGGCAACCGACACGGCCACGGTAAGCACGTAGTCGATGAGTAATGCGGCCGCCGCCACCGTCCCGGTCCGGATGCCAAGGTTGTCGTTGGCGACGATGAAGGCCCCGCCTCCGTCAGGGTACGCCTTGATCGTCTGCCGATAGGAGATGATCACGATGAGGAGGAGAGTCGCGATGGCCAGAGATATCGGGGTGAGCAGATTGAAGGCCGCGGCACCCGCCAAAGACAGGACGAGCATCGCCTCTTCGGTTGCGTACGCCACCGAAGAAAGTGGATCGGAGGCGAAGACCGGAAGTGCCAGCCGCTTGGGCAGCAGTTGGTGCTCCTCCTCGTGGCTGGCGAACGGTCTTCCGAACAGACGCCTCTTGAGCCCTCCCCCTCCGGGTAGTCCCGCCATCTTTGAATCGTCACTCACCCGGTCGCCTCACAAACAAAGCACGCCGTCCTGTGGACGGCGCTCTCCTGAGTGATAACCGGTCGGTATCTGCAAGCTTCCGGAACTAACGCCTTGTTAACGCATCATCGGGGGATCTTGACGCGGGGCGACCAGCTCATCAGCCTGCACCCGGAACGAAGGGTGCCGCCATAAGGCCAACCCCGATCAACCCGAGAACGATCACTCCAACCAACAACAGATCACCCCAAAGCTCACGAGTTGGATCCTGCTCAGCCGCCACCCGTCGCACCAGCCGCGATCCGAAAACGATCGCGATCCCAAGCGAGAGAATCCCTGACGCGAGGAATGCGACCGAAGGTCGACCGAGAAGGGCGCCTGCCACCCCCACACTGCCCG
>CAVSQY010000004.1:0-63300 GCA_963730285.1 uncultured Actinomycetes bacterium
AGCTCGGGATGCTGCTCGGAGTGGTTGCGGGAAAGACGTCGAAGTTCTCGATGATCGGTGGGTGAACGCGAGATTCCGACTTTCGGCAGGCAGTGTCTAGCTCATCGATAAGCCTGTCCGGGTCAACGATCACTCTCGGTCGTGAAGTCGAGGTCCTCCTAAGACCTGGTGTCTGGGGGATAGGCTTTGCGGAGGGCATTTCCCCCCTGAGAGCGACTGGCTCGGATAGACCGGACTCGGAATAGATGGCAACCAGAAGCCATCCGAATATGTAGTCCCGCTGAACGTTGGACTCAGTTATTCCCAGGCTCGATGCCGTCTCTCGCACCTCATCTCCACCAATCACAGGTCCATGATTCCGCTCCGGCTTGACATACCTCGTGCCCCTTACGCCGTCGGAGTGTCTCCACGAACCGGATTCCGGTTTTTCCGTACGGTTTCTCTCTTCCCCCCCTGGAGTTTCCACACCTTGTGGGTTCCCTTATACTTTGTGATCCCGCGAACCCCCGAAGGGGTGTAGCTCGAATTGGTAGAGCGCCGGTCTCCAAAACCGGAGGTTGGGGGTTCGAGTCCCTCCGCCCCTGCCAGTACTTGTTTGTGGATACGATCAGGAAGAACCGATGAACCGAGAAATGCGCCGCATGCAGGAACGCGAGGAGCGCCTGCAAAAGAAGGGCGAGAGCAGTCGCGATAAGACGGCTCGTCGTGCCGCGGCTATGCAAAACAAGGCGTCCAAGGTCGAGCGCAAGCCGATCTGGGCTCGGATTCCCGAGTATCTCCACGAAGTGCGTCAGGAGATGAAGAAAGTGACCTGGCCGACTCAGGAGCAGATGATCGCCTTCACCGCGGTCACCGTGATCACATCTGTCGTTCTCACCGGTGTCGTCTTCGGGCTCGATATCGCAATGAAGGAGCTCGTGTTCTTCCTGGTGGCCAAGTCCTGATGGCCGACGTAGTGGAGACCACAGAGGTCGAAGAAGCAGCGGTCGAAGACCAGGTCGAGGACGACATCCTCGAGGAGGTCGAGGAGCCGAAGCCGGCCAGCCCCTACGACCTGCCAGGTGACTGGTATGTCATTCACTCCTACTCGGGCTACGAGAACAAGGTCAAGGCCAATCTGGAGACCCGTATCCAGTCGATGCACATGGAGGACCGGATCTTCGAGGTCCACATTCCCATGGAGGACGTCGTCGAATTCAAGGGTGGCAAGAAAGTCACCGTCCCCAAGAAGGTCTTTCCCGGGTACATCCTGGTCAGGATGACCCTTGATGACGACTCGTGGTACGCCGTGCGGAACACGCCTGGCGTAACCGGCTTCGTCGCCGGCAACGCCCAGAAGCCGACCCCGCTCTCGCGTCGTGAGGTGGAGCGGTTCCTTGGTGTCCAGGAAGAGGAAGAGAAGACGAAGCCGCGTTTCCGACCCGATTGGGAGGTCGGGGAGCAGGTGCGGGTCGTCACGGGGCCATTTGCCGATTTCAACGGTGTCATCGAGGACATGAACGTCGATCAACAGAAGGTGGTCGTGTTGGTCAACATCTTTGGCCGCGACACCCCGGTCGAGCTCGGTTTCGAGGACATTCAAAAGAGCTGAGCTCAGATTCGTATCCGATAATCAGGAAGAGCCATGGGTAGAAGAAGACTTGTAACCACGATCAAGATCGAGCTGCCGGCGGGTCAGGCCACACCGGCGCCCCCGGTGGGCACGGTCCTCGGTCCGCATGGGGTCAACTTGATGGAGTTCGTCAAGTCATACAACGAGGCCACCAGCAGCCAGCGGGGTCAGATCATCCCGGTGGAGATCTCGATCTATGAGGATCGCTCGTTCGACTTCATCCTGAAGACACCACCGGCGGCGGCTTTGCTTCGTCAGGCTGCCCGGGTGGAGAAGGGCTCCGGCGAGCCCAACAAGGTCAAGGTGGGATCTGTCACCAAGGCCCAGGTGAGGGAGATCGCCGAGATCAAGATGCCGGACCTCAACGCTGTCGACATGGATGGCGCGATGAAGATCGTGGAGGGGACGGCACGTTCGATGGGTTTGATCGTCAACGACTGATCGACCCAACTAGGTGGGAGGCCTTTCGGCCGTTTGCACCACGAGGAGATGAACAAGATGTCCAAGCATGGCAAGAAGTACCGCGAATCGATTCTCAGGTACGACAAGCAGACCCCCTATTCACCCCGGGAAGCCCTCGAGTTGGTGAAGTCGTTGGCCTCGGCCAATTTCGACGAGACGGTCGAAGCGGTCTTCTCATTGGGCATCGATCCCAAGAAGGCTGATCAACTGATCCGTGGCACGGTGTCGCTACCCAACGGGACTGGAAAAGACGTCCGCGTTGCGGTGTTTGCCCCTGCCGACAAGGAGAAGGAGGCCACCGAGGCCGGCGCCGACGTGGTAGGCGGCAAGGAACTGGTCGAGAAACTGCAGGGCGGAGGCGACCTCAACTTCGACGTCGCCATCGCCACGCCCGACATGATGGCCGAGGTCGGGAAGCTGGGAAAGCTGCTCGGCCCCCGGGGCTTGATGCCCAACCCCAAGGCCGGGACTGTTACCGCCGACGTTGGAAAGGCAGTCTCCGAGTTCAAGGCGGGCCGGCTCGAGTACAGAAATGACCGATATGGGAACGTCCACGTTCCGGTGGGCAAAGCCTCCTTCGAGGTCGATCAGCTCAGCTCGAACCTGGCGGCGCTATCCGGTGAGATCGTCCGGTCTAAGCCGGCCTCGTCCAAGGGTCGCTTCGTCAAGCAGTTGACACTGTCTTCCACGATGGGGCCGGGCGTCAAGGTGGATGTCGGCGCCATCGAGGACTTTTCCAAGAATGTCGTTTGAGATAGAGCCACCAGGCCAACAGAAAAGCCCCCGGGGTCCCGGGGGCTTTTCTTGTAAACAGGGGGGATCTCCGCGTTTCGGGGTCCCATGGGCTTAGAGGGCTTCGGCTGCCAGGTCCACCGTCCGCACGACACCGACCCTTTTGTCGACTTGACCAGGGTAGGGGCTGGTCAAGTCCGTCGATCTCGCGACCCTCATGATATTTGGGCCCGAAAGGCGGATGGGGGCGGTCAGAGAACCCACCCGGTCTCACGGAGACCCCCTGTTCTCAATAGAGCCAGTGTCGCGCGCCGATGCGCGGGTGTCCAGGGAGAATCTGGAAGGCGGCCCAGAGGCGACATCTTTGTGCTCGAGGCCTTCCTTGGATCAAGGCCCGGCCGCTCGAGCCCCCGAAGTTGCCCAGAGCCACGTCCCCGGTACAATTCGCCCAGCAACTCCAATCCTTGGCCCAAGACCGCAGGTGTCGCAATCGACTGAAAGGGTTCGCCCCGCCGGCGCAGGTCGCTCTTCGTAGAGCCCCTCGTTCTTGGCCGGGGGGTTTAGTTGTTTATCGACCGGAGGAGCGAATGCCAACACCAGAGAAGGTCCAGGCTGTAGCCGACATCAAAGAGAAGCTCCAGGACGCCGAGGCGGTCTTCCTGACCGAATATCGAGGGCTCACCGTAAAGCAGGTCCAGGATCTGCGGGCGAGTCTGCGAGCCAGCGGCGCCGAGTACAAGGTAGTCAAGATGACCTTGGCCAAGCTGGCCGCGGGTGAGGCAGGCATCACGGGTCTGGATGAGTTCTTACTCGGCCCGACGGCGCTGGCCTTTGCCAATAGCGATCCCGTCGCCACCGCCAAGGCCCTCAAGGACTTCTCCAAGTCCCACGAGGTCTTCGTGCTCAAGGCCGGCCTGCTCTCCGGAGCTTTCCTCTCCCCGGAGGAAGTCTCCAAACTGGCCGATATCGAGCCACGCGAGGTGCTGCTGGCCAAGTTCGTCGGTGCCGGCCGGGCGCCGATGTACGCCGCGGCGGGCTTCTTCGCTTCGTTCAATCGAAGCGCTGCGACGATGTTCCATCAGCTTCTGGACAAGAAAGAATCGGGCGAGGTCTCCCCGACAGGCGATGTCTCGACATCGACCATGCCGGCCGACGAGCCCGCCGAGACCGAGACGGCCGAATCGGCCGAGGAGGAGTAGTAATGGCCGCCAAGACAAAGCTCACCACAGAAGAGTTGATGAGCGCGTTCGAGGAGATGACCGTCCTCGAGCTCAAAGAGTTTCTCGATGCTTTCGAGGAGAAGTTCGAAGTGACCGCGGCAGCCCCGGTTGCCATGGCCGCCGCCCCGGCGGCCGCCGGTGACGGAGCAGGTGCCGCCGCCGCCGAGGAGAAGGACGAGTTCGATGTCGTCATCACCTCAGCCGGCTCGGCCAAGATTCAGGTGATCAAGGAGGTACGAGGACTCACCAGCCTCGGCCTGAAGGAGGCCAAGGACCTGGTTGATGGCGCCCCGGCCAACGTGCTCGAAGGTGTCGAGAAGGAGGCCGCGGAGAAGGCAAAGGCGGCCCTAGAAGCAGCCGGTGCCACCGTCGAGCTGAAGTAGCTCACCACAGCATCGTCCAATCGGGGCTCCCGCCTGGCGGGGGCCCCGTCTCATTGGGCGAAGTATTCCGCGACTATCGGTGTCTCTCGCTCCCTGAGCATCACGTTCGCATCGAGCAACTCGAGCTTCTGTGACAGTCCCCGAGTTGCCTCGGGGATGGGGTGCTCGGCAAAAAAGCCCTTGACGTCGGCCGCGACCTCAGGTTGTGACAGAGCCGGAAGACCCTCGACCACTCGATGCCTGGTCATCCCCGGCATTACCTCGAGAACCGAATCCCATTGAGTGCGCGCCGCTCGCCAGACGTCGGGGCCCGAGTCTCCGGAGAGCAATCTTCCGAACACCCAGAACCCATCCTGGGTGCGGATAGCTCCTTCGATGATCTTGTCCAACGTGGACAAGGCCAACTCCTCGACTTGGACGCCTGCCACCGAGCGAAGGAGTCGCACTTGGTCGAGCGGGGCCGTCGCTTCCCGATACTTGGACCACAGCCTCTCGTACTCCTTGGTGCCCCCGTGATATGAGTACACGGAGAGAGCGGCCGTAGCCACTTCCGGGTCGATCTCGCCATCGTCCAAGACGGATTCCGCTACCTCTCTGGCACGATCGATGGTGGCTCGGTCGTTGCCGAGATTTCCGAGGGCCACGATGAGGTCACCTCTCAGCTTGCGGGTGAGATCGCTCTCGCCATGGGCTCCCTCCCATCCGAGACGCTCCAGAGCCGGCCCGATGAGATCTCTGACGAAGGCCTCGAACGCCGGCCGAGTCTCGTCGGAGAGAGCGTGATGCTCGAGCGAGGCGAGGCCCCCAACGATGATCGACCAAATGGCCTGTTCGCGCTCCTCGGAGAACTCGCTCACCAAATCGAGGAACGCCGAGGATGAGACTTGGCATGATCGAACGAGGGCCCATGTGTCTGACACCAGGCTGTACCGCTCGATGTCGTCGAGGGTGTCGAGGTGACCCATCAGGGCCTGGAACAGGTCATCGGAGTACCGGGTCCGGTAGAAACCGTGCCCGCCGGCATTGGCCACCATGAAGTCGACCTGGCCCTCGATCTCCATCGTGGTCTCATCCTCGCTGAGCAGGACTTTCGCG
This sequence comes from uncultured Actinomycetes bacterium, assembly GCA_963730285.1. Classification (GTDB taxonomy): domain Bacteria; phylum Actinomycetota; class Acidimicrobiia; order Spongiisociales; family ZC4RG35; genus JARDZU01. Next base: position 5,505 of record CAVSQY010000004.1, read on the forward strand.
CTGTACGGCTTGCCGTCGACCAGGCCGCGTAGCTGGAGTGGCACCTGCCAGATGGTGCTGTCGGTCTCGTCGGGAATCGCCAGATACCTCCGCTGGCTGACCCGTACTCCACCGGGCACCACTTCGACGTCGATCTGGGGGAATCCCCGCTGATAGACCCAGGTGTTCATGATCTCGCTGACTGGCCAGTTCGAAGCGCCGTCGAGACCCTCCCACAAGTCGGCCGTGACGGTGTTGGAGTACTCGTGCTTTCGCAGGTAGTTGCCCACCCCGGTGCGAAACTCTTCCTCACCGATGAATTGCTCGATCATGCGCAGGACGGCTGATCCCTTGCCATAGGTGATCGCGTCGAACATCTGGTCGACTTCCTCGGGGCGGTTCACCTCGAACTCTATGGGGCGGGTGGATGCCAGCTGATCGGTGCCCATCGCCCACGGGATCTCGAGATTGTTGAAGGCGAGCCACCTTTTCCACTCCGGCTTCTTGGCATCGGTGGCTTTCAACTCCATGAAGCTGGCAAATGCCTCATTGAGCCAGGCTCCCTCCCACCATCGCATCGTGACCAGGTTGCCGAACCATTGATGGGCGATTTCGTGACCGACCACATCCAACGAGCTCTGAAGCTCACCCTGACTTGCCTTGGCCGGGTCGATGACCAGGTAGGCGTCCCGATAGGTGATCAGCCCCACGTTCTCCATCGCCCCGGCGGCAAAGTCGGGGATGGCGATGTGATCCAGCTTGTCCGCCGGGTATGGAATCCCGTAGTAGTTCGATAGGTAGTCGAAGCAGAATGCTGCGTTCTCCAACGCCACGTCGGTGAGGTGCACGTTTCCCTTCGGGACGATGACTCGCATCGGTGTCCCCCTGACCACCACCGGCTCGCTCGTCTCGAAGGGGCCAACGATGAATACGAGGAGGTATGTCGACATCTTCATTGTCTCGGCGAAATCGAATTCGACCCGCCCATCGTCGAGTTTGCTACGCGAGAGCTCCGCTCCATTGGAGTAGGCCTCGAGACCGTCAGCCACGACCATGGTTGTCTTGAAAGTGGCCTTGAAATCGGGCTCGTCCCAACACGGGAAGATCCTGCGTGCGTCGGTCGACTGGCATTGTGAGGTGGCCAGTGTGTGCTCGACACCATCTCGGTCGCGATAGAGCGAGCGATAAAATCCCCGGAGCTGGTCGTTGATCGAGCCCGTGTATGTGATATCGAGTTGGTAGGTACCGGGAGCCGCCGGATTCGCCAGGGTCAGTTCGAGTCTCTCCTCGTCCTGCTGCAAACTGACCTTGGAGACCTCGATCTCACCTTGGTCGCTCTCGAGGCGGACATTGGCGATGTCGAGCTCGGCTGCGTTCATCAGCACACTCTGTGTGGTTTCGGTCAGGCCGAATGTGATCACGACATGACCCTGAAAGGCAAACGTCTCGAGGTCGGGCTCGAGATGAAGGCGGTAATGGACGGGCATCACATTTCGGGGCAGTCGAAATGGGTTTTCGGGCAAATGAGCCTCCGTGGCCGGCCGGTAGATGGTAATTGGTAGCCGGTCGGCTCCCCAATAGGTCGATGAGGCTGGAACTATTGGCCAACCCGCTTAGCCTGACCGGGTGAGCGAGCGGTCAACTGTCCTCGTGTCGGTACACGGGCCCGACGGGCCTGGCATTTCTGCAGGGTTGATGAGTGTGCTGGCTGAGGCCGGGGTCGAGATCTACGACGTGGAGCAGATCGTGGTCCGGGGCCGGCTCACGCTCAATGTCCTGATCGGCGTCAATGGCGAGAAGACCACCATCAGGGATCTGCTCTTCTTCGGGTGGGAACGTGGCCTGCAGGTCGATTTCGAGATCGTCGAGACCACACCGACCCCGGTTCGGCCGATGGCGGTGGTGACTCTGATCGGGATGAGAGTCGGTCCGGAGGATTTCGGGGCGGCGGCAGCTGCGATTGCCGATGGTGGCGGCAACATCGATCGCATCTATCGCCTTTCCCGCTACCCGGTAGTCAGCTATGAGCTCATCGTGGGGGACGGCGATATTTCGACGATCCGACAGAATCTCGTTCGAGTCGCCGCAGAGCGTCCCATCGACGTGGCGATTCAGAAGGAGGGCCTGGATCGTCGCGCCAAGCGGATGGTGGTGATGGACGTCGACTCCACACTCATCCACGAAGAGGTGATCAACCTCCTCGCCAGGGAGGCCGGTGTCGAAGCGCGAGTCAGCGAGATCACCCATCGGGCCATGTCCGGTGAGATCGACTTCGAGCAATCTCTCCGCGAACGGGTGGGTCTGCTCAAAGGCCTCGACCAGACCGCTATCACGAGGGTTTTCGAGAGTATCAACCTGACGAGCGGCGCCCGGACCTTCATACGCACCCTCAAGCGTCTTGGGATGATCACGGCCATCGTCTCGGCGGGATTCACACGATTCACCGACGTCCTCGCTGCCGACCTCGGGATCGACTACTCGTTGTCCAACACGCTGGAGTTGGAGAAGGGCGTGTTGACCGGGGAGCTGACTGGTGACATCGTCGATGCCCCGCGCAAAGCCAGTTTCCTCAAGGCCATAGCGGAGGCTGAGGGGATCCCACTGTCCCAGGTGGTGGCGGTGGGCGACGGCGCCAACGACTTGGACATGCTTGCCACGGCCGGGCTCGGGATCGCGTTCAATGCCAAGCCGGTCGTCAAAGAACGAGCAGACACAGCCATCTCGGTGCCCTATCTGGATGCGATCCTGTTCACCATGGGCATACGGCGCCAGCATGTGGAGGAGGCTGACGCCGAAGACCCCGACTTCGAGATGGGCGAGCGCATCGAGGTGCCCGAACTACCTCCCATCTGAATTCCTACTGCTCCCATTCGTGGTGGAAGAAATTGCCGCGGGGGCGGTCCACTCGTTCGAAGGTGTGTGAGCCGAAGAAGTCGCGTTGGGCCTGGATCAGGTTGGCGGGAAGACGCTCCGAGCGCATGCCGTCGAAGTAGGCGAGGGCGCTGGAGTATGCCGGCGAGGGGATGCCGGAGGTGGCGGCCCCTGCCACGGTCGAGCGCCATGACGCCTCTGCCTCTCTGAGGGCGGTGGAGAAGAACTCGTCTTCGATCATGTCGGCCAGGTCCGGGTTTCTCCGGTACGCCGAGGTGATGTCCTCCAGGAACTCGGCGCGGATGATGCAGCCTGCTCGCCAGATCGATGCGATGGTGCCGAGATCGAGATCCCAGTCGTGCTCCTCCGACGCCGACCGCATCAAGCGAAATCCTTGCGCGTAGGAGATGATCTTGGATGCGTAGAGGGCCGTTTCGATGTCGGCGGTCGAGACACCCCCGAGTGGCGCGGGCGGGTCTGAGAAGATCGATGCAGCTCGTTTCCGCCCTTCGGGATCCGAGCTGACGATCCGGCCGTAGACCGCCTCGGCCACCAGAGTGGTTGGCTGCCCCAGATCCATCGAGGAAATCACGGTCCATTTCCCGGTTCCCTTTTGACCCGCCGCGTCGAGGATCAGGTCGACTATCGGCTCGTCATCCAGCCGGGTTCTCATGATCCGAGCGGAGATCTCGATCAGATAGGACCGCAGCCTGCCTTCATTCCATTCGGAGAACACCGGGGCCATATCCTCGGGGGACTTGCCCAAGCCGCGGCGCATCAGGTCGTAGGCCTCGGCGATCACTTGCATGTCGCCATACTCAATGCCGTTGTGGACCATCTTCACGAAGTGGCCGGCTCCACCCGGACCGATCCACTCGCAACATGGCTTGCCGTCCGGGGCCCGGGCCGCGATCCCCTTGAGCATCGGCTCGACATGCCTCCAGCCCTCGTAACTGCCCCCGGGCATGATCGAGGGCCCGTGACGGGCTCCCTCCTCACCACCGGAAATCCCGATGCCGAGGTAGAGAAAGCCGCGATCCTCGGCCTGCCGTTGCCGTCGCTCTGTGTCGGTATAGAGGGAGTTCCCGCCATCGATGATGATGTCGCCCTCTTCCAAGCAGTCGGACAGCGCGGCGATGACCTGGTCGACCGGGTCGCCCGCCTTGACCATGAGGAGGAAAGTGCGAGGTCGCTCCATCATCGCGGCCGCCTCCTCCAGCGTCTTCGCCCCCCGGATCTCCTTCTGACCGGCCTCACCTGACAGGTAATCCTCGGTGACACTCTCGGTCCGGTTGTACACCACGACGTCATTTCCCATGTCAGCCAGGTTGAGGGCGAGATTCGCTCCCATGACACCAAGGCCGACCACAGCTACTTCTCCGCGTTTGGTCATGTGATTCGAGGGTACCCGGGTCGTCCGTCGGTAAATCCATGCCTGGTGGCTCGGGCCACTAGGCTCGCCCGCCGTGTCACCACGCAGGATCGGAGTTGATGTCGGGGGGTCCGGCGTTAAGGCGGGTGTGGTCGACGTCGTCACCGGCCGGCTGATTTCGGAAAGACTGCGCCAGGACACACCTGTCCCATCGACCCCCGACGCCGTGGCGATGGCTATTCGGCTACTGGTGGACCAGTTGGACGCTCCCGAGTCGATCGGAGTGGGCTTCCCGGCTGTGGTGAGGCGGGGTTGGGTGTCCACCGCATCCAACATCGACTCGTCATGGATCGGGGTCAACGCCGTCGAGGTCTTCGAGCCCGTGGTGGGACGTGAGATCAAGATGCTCAACGACGCCGATGCAGCGGGTCTCGCAGAAGTGCATTTTGGGTCGGCCAAGGGAAGCACAGGAAAGGTGTTGATGCTCACCTTCGGAACGGGTATCGGGAGCGCTCTGATCATGGACGGAAAGCTCATCCCGAACATCGAGGCGGGGCAGATGGAATTGAACGCGGTTCGCCCTGCAGAGGCCCGCTACTCGGCCAAGGCGAGGAGGAAGGAGGACCTGTCGTGGGATGAGTGGGGCTCACGAGCGCGTGACTATGTGACTCTGGCCCAGCAGGTCTTTACCCCTGACCTGATCGTGATCGGTGGCGGCGTCTCCAAGCATTGGGAGAACTTCAGGGACTTCCTCACCTTTCCCCAAGTGTCGACGGTTCCCGCAGCCCTGGGAAACAATGCCGGTATCGTCGGAGCCGCCTACTACTCGATCAGCGGCTGAACTCCTCGAATCCGGCGCACGCTGCCTTTGGCAGACGGACTTCGAGAATGAGACCGTTCTCATCGGCCTTCTCCTCGACGACCTCACCGGCCCGGTGCGCGGCGGCCGCCACGTCGCCACGCGCGTACGGGATCTCGAGGGTCATTGTCACGAGTCCACGGTCGAGTAGTGAGCCGACGGTCTCGAGCATGGCGGTCAGCCCAGTTCCCTTGAGCCCCGATACCTGGACACTCTCCGGGTAGAGATTGTGGAGGCGCTTGGCCGCCGAAGGAGTGACGAGGTCTGCCTTGTTGAAGACGATCAGCTCCGGGACCTGGTCGGCGCCGATCTCCTGCAAGACCTCGCGAACTGCGGCGATTTGACCCCGCGGGTCATCGTCCGATCCGTCGACCACGTGGATGAGCAAGTCTGCCTCTGCCACTTCGGCCAGGGTCGATTGGAACGCCTCAACCAGGTGATGGGGGAGCCGTCTCACGAAACCAACCGTGTCGGCAAGCAGAACCTCCCGACCGTTTGGGAGTTGAAGACGCCTCACCGTCGAGTCAAGGGTGGCGAAGAGGCGATCCTGGACCAACACGCCTGCGTCGGTGAGAGCGTTGAGAAGGGTTGATTTTCCGGCATTGGTGTATCCGACGAGGGATATCTGAGGTATCTCCGATCGCCTTCTCGCCTTGCGCTGGGTCTCCCGATGACGAACGGTGTCCTTGAGCTCCCGCTCGAGCTTGGAGACACGCTGCAGGATCCGTCTTCGATCGGTTTCCAGCTTGGTCTCGCCGGGACCACGCGCCAGGACTCCGGCTCCCTGCTGGGAGAGGCTCTTTCCCTTGCCCCGTAGCCGAGGAAGGTTGTATTGGTGGAGAGCGAGTTCGACCTGGATGGCACCGACTTTGGTTGTGGCATGCTGGGCGAAGATGTCGAGAATGACTCCTTCGCGGTCGACGACATCACAATCGAAGAGACGTTGCAGGTTCCTTTGCTGGGCGGGCGTCAGCTGGTTGTCGAATATCACCACGTCGATGTCGAGCGCCCGGATCACGCTGGCGAGCTCCTCTGCCTTGCCCGACCCGATGTAGGTGGCCGGGTCGAGGCTCTTGCGACGAACGAGCTCGGAGTCGACCGGGTCTGATCCGGCGGTGTCGGTGAGGAGAGCGAGCTCTTCAAGTGACCGTTCGGCATCGACCGTGCTCATCCCGGGCAACTCGACTCCGATGAGAAATGCGCGCTGAACCGCCACCTCGAGATCGGTGATGGTTGCTGTCAGCCGGCGCCGTCTGCGGGATGCGTGCTCTTGGGTCATCGTGGGCTTTCTCGGTGCGGACCATGATGATGGCCCATATTCATCGACGGTGCTTGATGATTTGCCGCGCTCAGAGGTATTGGCCCTCGTCCCCGACGTGTTCGAGCTCTTCTTCGGCGATTATCTGTGATTCCCGGACCGCTATGACGGGCTGACCCGTGGAGGGCCAGATGAAGCGCCAGGCACCGGTGGGGACCGCCCAGAAGCGCTGTCCTGTCTCGACGTCCACCAGGGCCAGGGCGTCGTTGCCGTCCTTCGTGCCAATGGGAACCAGGAGCCCCGACTTGGTGGTGGACTCCTCAGGGGCATGGCCGACCCTCCAGCCGGTCATGACCTTGTAACCGTTGTCGTGGAAGATCGGAAGGTCTGTGGACATCATTCGTCACGTCAATTGTCGCATGTTGGGACCCCAACCGCGAAGCCGCCTCCTGTCAGGCATATAGGCTCTGGAACATGGCCGACAAGAAGACCTTCTCAGAAGCACTGGATTACCACGAGAAGCCGAGGCCGGGGAAGGTCGGGATTCGCTCCACCAAACCGACGGCGACACAGTCGGACCTGAGCCTCGCCTACACCCCGGGTGTGGCCGAGCCGTGTCTGGTGATAGCCGACGATCCCGACACCGCTTTCAGGTTCACCAACCGGGGGAACCTGGTGGCAGTCGTCTCCAACGGGACTGCGGTCCTGGGTCTGGGGAACATCGGCCCTCTCGCCTCCAAGCCGGTGATGGAGGGCAAGGCCGTGTTGTTCAAGAGATTTGCCGATATCGACGTCTTCGATCTTGAGATCGACGCCGCCGATCCGGCCGACGTGATCCGATTCTGCGAACTGCTCGCCCCCACGGTGGGCGGCATCAATCTCGAAGACATCAAGGCACCGGAGTGCTTTGAGATCGAGGCGACGCTCCGCGAGCGGCTCGACATTCCAGTCTTCCACGATGACCAGCACGGGACGGCGATCATTGCCGGCGCTGCATTTCTCAACGCCCTCGAACTGACAGGGCGCGACATTTCCGAGACTCGTGTGGTGTTCGCCGGCGCCGGGGCGGCGGGTATAGCCACTGCCAGGTTCTTCATCGAGTTGGGAGTCAGACAAGAGAATGTCCGCATGGTCGACTCGCAGGGAGTGATCCACTCCGGACGTGACGATCTCAACGACATCAAGAAGCAGTTCATGGTCGACACCGATGCCCGAACCCTTCAGGACGCATTTGTCGGCGCCGACGCATTTGTCGGGGTTTCGGTCGCGAACACGGTCACCGGGGAGATGATCCAGGCCATGGCGGACAACCCGATTGTCTTCGCCCTGGCAAACCCCGATCCAGAGATCACCTATCCCGACGCCAAGGCCGCCCGATCCGACGTGATCATGGCCACGGGCCGCAGCGACTATCCCAACCAGGTCAACAACGTCCTGGGCTTCCCCTTCATATTCCGAGGTGCGCTGGACGTCAGGTCACGTGGGGTCTCGGAGGGTATGAAGGTGGCCGCGTCGTACGCCCTGGCCGAACTGGCCCAGGAGCCGGTGCCCGATTCCGTTCTGCGGGCATATGACCTCGAGCGCCTTCAATTCGGTCCCGAGTATCTGATCCCCAAGCCGTTCGACCCACGGGTGCTGCTTCGGGTGGCGCCCGCCGTCGCCCGAGCCGCCATGGAAGAAGGCCTGGCCCACGTCGAGATCGATGATTTCGATCGGTATATCACCGAGCTGCAGACCCGATTCAGAGCGTCGGCCGGTTTGATGACGTCGATCACCACCCGGGCGATGCAGCAGCCGAAGCGAGTGGTGTACCCACACGCCGAGGACATCCGGATGATTCGAGCAGCGCGCAGAGTGACCGACGAGGGGATCGCCAAGACAGTTCTCCTCGGAGATGCAGAGAAGATCGAGTCGCTTGCCCTCGATGCCGGGATCCCAATCGATGGGCTTGAGCTGATCGATCCCATTCGGGAGGAGGCGGAGCGTGATCGGTACGCGGTCGTTCTCGAGCAGTTGCGGCGACACAAGGGACTGTCGTTGTTTGAGGCGAAGAGGCAGTGTGAGGACCCTGACATGTACGCCTGCCTCATGGTCCGCGAGGGCGGCGCCGATGCCGTGATCGGTGGTCTTTCCACCTACTACCCACAAACGGTCCGACCGGCATTGCAGGTGTTGCAGGTGGAGGAGGGCCGATCGATCGTCAGCTCGGTCTACCTGGTGGTGGTGCGGGGTGCGCCCTATTTCTTCACGGACTGTGCCGTCAACATCGAGCCAACAGCCGAGCAACTAGCCGAGATCGCCCTGGCGGCCACCACTACGGCGGAGGTCGACTTTCATCGAGAGCCCCGGGTGGCATTCATCAGCTATTCAGACTTTGGCTCAGCAGGCGGCAGTGAGCCCGCCCGGGTCAGGCGAGCGGTCGAACTGTTCCGCAATGCCAGACCGGACATACCGGTGGATGGGGAGATGCAGGCTGACACCGCCGTTGTCCCGGAGCTGATCAAGTCACGACGTCCCGAGGGGCCGTTGCATCGGGCCGCCAACGTGCTGGTGTTCCCCAACCTGACCGCTGCCAACGCGTCCTACAAGCTGCTCAATCGTCTCGGTGACGCCGAGGTGATCGGGCCGATCCTCAGCGGCTTGTCCAAGACGGTCCACGTCATGCAGCGTGACGCTTCGGTCACAGATGTCGTGAACATGACGGCGATCGCCGTCGCCGAGGCGCAACGTCGGGAACGAGCCGCCGTCCGAACCCCCGGGTAGGCATTTCCCCAGCCCCACCATGGAACAATGTCGGAGCGAGCACTGTTGCGCGGTTCATGGATGACGTAGTGAGAGAAGCGCTCGACCGTGGGGGAATCGCCGACATAACAACGACTGGTCGCAAGACCGGATTACCCCGGCGAATCGAGATCTATTTCCACTCTCTTGATGGCGAGCTCTATCTAACGGGGCGCCCCGGCTTCAAGAGGGATTGGGTGGCGAACATCGAGGCAAACCCGGAGTTCACCATTCATCTCAAGCGCGGTGTTCAAGCTGACGTCCCGGTGGTGGGAGAGTCCGAGCCCGATCGCGAAGTGAGGGCACGGATCTTGCTCCGTGCCCTCACTGAGAGTTGGCGCTCCGACCCGGATGACGCCCGGAGGGGTCTCGACCGTTGGGTCGATTCCGCCCCGTTCATCCGGTTTCGCCCGGCATAGTCAGCCGGTCAGTTGTGCTCCAACGCAGCCGTCCGCTGCTCCACGTCCCTCATGCCGAGGCCGATCAGGACGAACAGGAGGCCCATCCCGAAAGCCATGGCTGCCACGCCGAAGGCGAGGACCGACGTGAACAGCGAGGCACGGAGGAACGACGAGGTCGCTGCCGTCTCGCGTAGCGGGTCGTCACGACCCAATTCTGCGTAGGTCTTGCCACCGGTTGCCTCAACCGTGTGCATTTCGATCACCTTCGCTTCGCAGTAGGCGGTGAACGGTCCGCTCACGGTCCTGCCGGGCAAGCAGGCGTCCTCGGAGGTCGTGATCTTCTCGTCACTCAGTGTGCTGCTCACCACTACCCACGTTCCTATCGCACCGATGATCAACAGAACACCGAGCACCAACGACGCTATCGAGGCCGTCTTTCTCATCAAAACACCATCCTTGGGTTGCCGTACGATCACAAACCTAAAGGTTGTCTCGCTGCGGTGTTGAGGGCCGAAGGTCCCTAGACCTCGGGACATCACCGGGCCGATTGGCCCCATCGCAGGAGTCGCGCCGACTGAGCGTACCGTGGGACGGGTTGGCGAGTCGGCCTTCACCAGAAAAAGGGGATCAGATGAGCATCAGTCCAGACATGAGTACCCGGGAGTTGGGGAAGGGGAGTGGCCTCGAGGTGTCCGAGATCGGTCTTGGGCTGTGGGCCGTGACCGGCAGCGAGTGGGGCCCCGCCGAGGACGATGCCACTCTCGATGCAATCGAGGCCGCCCTCGAGGCCGGGGTCAACTTCTTCGACACCGCCGACGTCTACGGAGACGGCCATTCGGAAGAGCTGTTGGGCCAAGCAATGAAGGGACGTAGAGATCGTTTCCTGGTGGCCACCAAAATCGGTTGGATCGACTACGACCGTCAAGCCGACCACTCCCAGTACGACACCGTGGCCAAGCTGGTGTCGGGGGTGGAGGAGTCGCTGAGGCGGCTCGGAACGGACCACATCGAGGTGATCCAGTGCCATATCGATCACGAGGAGCCAAATACCTCGGTGTTCATCGACGGCTTCCGGCAGCTGAAGGAGAGTGGAAGAGTTCGGGCTTGGGGGGTGAGCACCAGTGACCTCGCTCTGCTTCATGAGTTTGCCGGGGATGGCGATTGCGACGTCCTCCAAACCGACTACTCGATTCTCAATCGCACGGCCGAGAATGAGATATTTCCATTCTGTCGTGAGAATGGGATCGGTGTGATCACCCGCGGGTCGTTGGCGATGGGGCTGTTGACCGACAAGTACCACGCCTCCGACACCTTCCCCGAGGGCGACTTCCGCAGGGATTGGATCGAGGATCCGGATCAGAACGGGCAGTTCCTCGACGATCTACGCGTCGTCCAGGCGCTCCGAGATGTGGTCCCGGAGGGCGATTCAATGGCGCAGTTCTCGCTGCGTTTCGCTCGTAGTCATCCCGCTGTCAGCACGGTCATCCCCGGTGCTCGTAACCGTAGGCAGTCGGCGGCCAACGCAGTCGCCGGTCATGCTCCGCTCCTTTCATCGTTGGAGATAGAGACTGTGGATCAGATCGTCCCTCCCGGTGGTGGACGCAAGATTTGGCCAGCCTGAGACGTCGGCGGCGGATTCGTCTGCGGAGGCTCCTCGGGGGGCCGGCCGAGGTGTAGGTTCCGTGCGCACGCGATCGACAAGGAGTTTTGCGGTGTTCGAGAACACGCCCCTACACCCTGCCTTACCTGCCTCTGATCTGGAGAGGGCCAAGAATTGGTATGCCGACAAGCTCGGGCTCAGGCCGACGAGCGAGGACGAATACGCCGGTGCCCGCTACGAGACCGGTGGGTCCGCATTCTTGCTGTATGAGTCGGCCTTTGCCGGGACCAACCAAGCCACAGCAGCCGGGTTCGCCGTCGACAACTTCGACGACGTCATCGACCAGTTGCGCGCCAAGGGAGTCGCCTTCGAAGAGGTCGATTTTGGCGAGATGGGCAAGACCGTGGACGGGGTGATCTCAACTCCGGACGGGCAAGACAAAGCGGCCTGGTTCAAGGACAGCGAAGGCAACATCATCAGCGTCTCCACCGCGGGTTGACAGCGATCGAACAAGCACAGAGGGATGGCGCCGAGGGAGCGTCCATTCCAAAACAGCCGGTAGGCGACTCCAAGATAACGACCGACCTGGAGCCATTCTGCAGAGCCCTATTGGGTTGATAGCGGCGTTTTGGTCAGGCAAGGCCTGAAGCAGTGGCGGTGCCGGACTGGAATCGAACCTGAATCAGTTTCTCACCGGTTTTGAAGGGCCATTCGGAGCTTTTCGCGGAGATCGGTGAGTCGCTGGTAAATCTGTCGAAAACCTTTATGGCACGAGGGTCTTCGACCACGCATCAGGTTGGTCAAGCTGGTTTCCAGAGAGACAAACCATAGGGGTGATTGCCGGAAAACCAGAGCGATTTGCCGCGCTACGGACGCTCTGGGTGCGCGTAGTCGGGGTTGAGCCAGATCCCTGCGATCTGGGGTTGGACAGAGTCGGTTGTGGTTTGTAGCCAGAGTTCGGTGAGTTCGTCAACGTCGAGCGATTCACGGAGTCTGACGGAGAAATGTTCAACCAACTCGTCGGCTTGGTATGCCGACCTGTTGAAGCGTCGGTCCACGCGATGCTGGACTCGTTTCCGCAACGGGTTGAACAAGGCCGCCACGGCGAGCGTGGAGGCTGCGACTGCTAGGGAGTTTTGAGTGGACAGGAGCGCCGTTATTAGTGCGACCAGTCCAAAGAATGCTGCTGCGAGGACGGTGACGACGATGGCGTAGCTGAGTGTTCGGGAGATGATCCGGTCGATGTCGAAGAGCCGATACCGGACGATGGCCGAGGCGATTGCAACCGGGATCATCGCCAGGGAGATGGACATTAGGAGGCCCCAGATGTCGCCTTCCCCGGGGGTGAGGAGATTGACGGCGAACAGGACGGCGAACATCACGAAGGAGAAGGTGACCCACTTGATCTGGGTGCGCACCGTCTGATCCGAGCGGCGGTATCGGACTACGACTGCGGGTATTGCACCGAATATGACGGCGAGCAACATCCCGCCGAATATCAACTGGAGTGGCCCTCCGTTGACCCACGACTCTGAAGGGATGAACCCGAACGGGTTGTGGGTGCTCCAATCCTCTCCGGGGAACCCGGACAGCCCGACCGTATCGAGGAATAGATAGACCACGAAGGCTTCGGCGCTCGCCCCGATGGCGAACCAACCAGCCCAAGACCAGCGACGGGTGAGGTAATGCCCGGTTGGGAACAGGTGGAGCACGAGGAACGCGAGCGCGCCACCGATGAAGAAGCTGGAGTTGATCCCTGCCAGCGTCAACACAGCCCAAAGGGAGGGCGGCTCGGCGTGATCGGCGATCAGACGCATCCCGATGACTTCTATGAGATACGCCGGGCTGATCAGGAGGAACAGCCAAGCTATCCGGTTCCCTGGCTGACGGAGGGCGATGAGAACCCCGAGCACGGTAAACAAAACCGGGCCTGCCGCCCCAGCGAGGTTGTCGGGCAAGCCGTTCGGGCTTTCGAGGAAGGCGAACACGGTGCCAGCCGCCGTCAACGCCGCCACCAACCAAGGCAGGGCACGCCTAAGCCGATACGGCCTCCTCCTATCAGGAACCGCCGTCATCTGAGTCATTGAAGGCTACGCGTGTTACGAGATCGTTACGCCCCAGCCGTTGACCTCGATCCACACCGACCAATCTTCAAGGTTGTTTCTCGTGGGTTCTGTCGAGGAGAGAAACAAGGACGTCATCTATCGGCTCTTCGAAGGGCTCAAAACGATGGACCGGTCGGCGTTTGATGCCTGCTACGCCAATCCCATCGTCATTCATACCCAGCATGAAGACGGCACGGTGTCTCACGACGAGCACTTGGGCTTTCGTGGAGAAAAACATTTCAGGTCCGATGGAGTAATCGTTGAAGCCACGCAGATCCACGACACCTACGAGCAGTATCTCCAGCTCGGGCTTAATCAGCCCGTCTGGAACCTGACGACACCGGGCCGCGTGGGCGGCTCATATTGAGCGAGTGATCGGACAACGACCCAGTGGGGTAGCCTTTTGCCTCCTGTGTTTGTGCAACGATCATCGAACCCAAGGCGAAGTGTGGCGGGGTGCGCTCGCCGAGGCCCATCGATTTTCACAGCCCTTTCGTTCAAAGCCTGTTAGGGGGTGTCGGTGCCGATCTACATGGATGTGCATCCAGATCTGGGGGACGCGACCCCGGAGGACGTCGCTGAGGCCCACAAACGCGATCTCGCCATACAAGACCAATTCGGTGTCCAATTCCTCAGTTATTGGGTCAACGGACCGGATGGCAAAGCCTTTTGCCTGGCCGAATCACCAGACACCGATTCTCTCGTTGCCTGCCACAAGCAAGCCCATGGGCTGATGCCGCACGAGGTGATCGAGGTCTCTGCGCCGATGCTTTCAGGGTTTCTCGGAGACACATCGAAGGACGACGACGAACGAGCGATGGTGGACGGAGACTTTGACACCGGGCTCAGAGCGATCATGTTCACTGACATCGAGGGGTCTACCGATGTGAGCACCACCCACGGCGATGAGGCAGCCGTCGAGTTGGTCCGACACCACGACGGAATTGTCCGCGGCGCCCTGGCCGAAAGGGGAGGGCGCGAAGTCAAACACACCGGTGATGGAGTGTTAGCGAGCTTTACGTCAGTGTCCCGAGCGGTGCAGGCATCGGTCTCCATTCAGAACGCCGCTACCGATTTGGGGGTGGACGGCCTCCCGCTTCGCATCAAGATTGGACTGAGTGCAGGTGAGCCGGTCGAAGAGAGCAACGACATTTTCGGTGTTGCGGTGAACTTGGCGGCACGGATCTGCGCCCATGCGTCCGGGGGTCAGACGTTGGTGACCGGCACGGTCCGTGACCTCGCGATGGGGAAAGGCTACGAGTTCGTCAGCAGAGGAGCTGTCGGGCTCAAGGGCTTCCCTGATCCGGTTCCGATATTCGAGGTCGATTGGCGCACCTAGATGTCCTGCTCAGCGGCTTGGCGGAGGCGGACGGGAATCGAACCCGCCAGAGACCGAATCGGCCTCTCACCGGTTTTGAAGACCGGGGGACCCACCAGGCGTCCGGACGCCTCCATGATGGGCGCCCGAGCATAGGAAGGCGTTTCCGCCCTTCGGGCATCGGGTATCAATTCATCAGTGATCAGCACGAAAACCCCGTTACCATCTCCAGGGCATGCCTGAGCGCTCGTTCGGACGATCTGTCCGATACCGCAGGACCAAGCTGGGTCTGAGCCAGGCGAAGCTTGGCGAGTTGGTGGGTCGTTCGGCATCGACCATTCGCAGTTGGGAGCGCGACCGCTCGACTCCCTCTGACACAGCCGTCATCGCTGCTTTGGCAGCTGTCCTCGACCTGGACGAACGGTCGCTCCTGGAAAAGGCCGGTGTCGAAGCAGCCCCAAGTGAGACCCATCCCACGGTTGAGGAAGCCCTGGCCAGCCTCGCACCCACCGATGTCGATATTCCCCTGACAATCGACGAGGAAGCACGTATCGTCGACACTTCGAAAAGCGAGACGAGGTCCAGGTCGGAGCGCGAGCCCGACGGACACCCAGACCAATCGGAAACTCCCGACATCGACGCCGACCTCGAGGGCGAGACTTTCGAGCACACGGCCTCCATGCCGAGTGAGAGCGACGGGGAACCAGATGTGGACTTCGAACCGTTCCCTGTGATGAGTACCGAGCCCGTAGGAGCCATGGCGACCCAACCCGCATCCAAGCCTGCGTTCATCGCACCGCCCGAACCATTCCTCTACACGGCTCCGACTCCCGCGGTGGAACCCTCCTATATGGAGGACGCGGACCAGAAGCAGCTCTATCGGATACGGAATCTCGCCACTTTCGTCCTTGTCGTGGCCCTGGTCCTCCTTCTCGCCCTTTCTTTGATCAGGGGCCTGGACGCACTGGGTCAGTGGTGGGACTCCTTTGTCGGAACCTTGAACCTGTGAAGGGGTTCTCGAGCCTCTAGCGCCAGTAAGTCCGACCGGTGGCATCTGACGGGTTGAGAGCTCGGCCACTAGCGTTGGCCGGCGCCAGGATGAGGACCGAGGCTTGGACATAACGATCGTCGGTGGCGGGCCCGGAGGGCTCTATCTCGGCATATTGCTGAAGAAGAGGGACCCCGGGCACTCGATCACGATCCACGAGCGGAATATGCCCCACGACGCCTATGGCTTCGGAGTGGTGTTCAGTGACGAGACCTTGGACAACTTCGAGCGCGCCGACGAGCCGTCCTATCGAAAGCTGGTCTCGAGTTTTCGTCACTGGGGTGATATCGAAGTCCACCATCCCGATGGCAAGTCGATCGTGTCCGGCGGACACGGGTTCGCCGCCTCCAGCCGGAAACGCCTGCTCGAGATCTTGACCGACCGCGCCCTCGAGCTAGACGTGGACCTGCGTTTCCAATCCGAGCTTCTTTCAATCTCGGAACTCGGCCCGGCCGACCTCGTCGTCGGCGCTGATGGCGCCAACAGCATGGTCCGCCGCGAAATGGCGGACAGGTTCGGTCCCCACATCGACACTCGGGCCAACAAATACATCTGGTTCGGTACGCCCAAGGTCTTCGAACGCTTCAACTTCGTTTTCATCGACACGCCTGCCGGGATGGTCTGGGCACACGTCTACCCCTACGGCCCCGAAGGCAGCACGTTCATCGTCGAAATGCCACCGGCAACGTGGAGCGAGCTGGGCCTGGGCGAGACTGCGGACGAAATCTTCCCGGCGGGAGTCAGCGACGAGCTCGCCCTGAGACGTTGTGAGGAGTTGTTTGCCGGATACCTCGACGGGAAGGGGCTGGTCGGCAACAACTCGAAGTGGCTCCAGTTCCCGACCATCACATGTGAGCGATGGCACACCGGGAACATCGTCCTGGTCGGTGATGCCATCCACACTGCTCACTTCTCGGTCGGATCGGGGACCAAGCTGGCGATGGAGGACGCAATCGACCTGACCGAGGCGATAACGACCACATCGGATATCGAAGAGGCCCTGGATAGATACGAGGAGAGCAGAAGGCCGGAGGTCGAGAGTCTCCAGCGGGCCGCCAAAGCCAGCCTGCGATGGTTTGAGGGGGCCGACCGGTATCGCCAAATGGAGCCGGAGCAGTTCGTCTTCAGCTTGCTCACACGCAGCCAGCGCATCACCTATGACAACCTTCGGGTACGTGATCCGGTCTATATGGCCGGGGTCGACCGGTGGTACGCCCGGTCCGACCACGGGAGCCCGGCTCCGACGGAGCCTTCCGTCCCGCCCATGTTTCATCCTTTCCAAGTCCGCGGACTGGTCTTGGACAACCGCATCGTGGTCTCACCGATGGATCAGTACTCGGCGGTGGAGGGGATGCCCAACGATTGGCATCTCGTTCACCTCGGCAGCAGGGCGGTTGGCGGCGCCGGTCTGGTCATGACCGAGATGACCTGCGTGTCGCCTCGGGGACGCATCAGCCCGGGATGCACCGGGATCTGGGACGACGACCAGGCTGACTTCTGGGCCAAGATCGTCGAGTTCGCCCATGATCAGACGAGGGCCAAGATGGGGCTCCAGATCGGTCATTCCGGGCGTAAAGGCTCGACCAAGCTGATGTGGGAGGACGACAGCGCACCTCTGGACAGCGGGAACTGGGAGATCATCGCCCCTTCACCAATCCGGTATCGGCCCGACAGCCAGGTGCCACGCCCGATGTCACGCAAGGACATGGACGAGGTCCGAGACCAACACGTCAGATCGGCGGTTCTCGGTGATCGGGCCGGATTCGATCTGCTCGAGCTCCACTACGCCCATGGCTACCTCCTCTCCAGCTTCTTGACCCCTCTGGCGAATCAGCGAACCGACGAGTACGGGGGTTCCTTGCAGGGCCGGATGAGGTACCCATTGGAGGTCTTCTCTGCGGTTAGGGATGCGTGGCCGCTAGAGAAGCCCATCTCGGTCAGGATCTCGGCGACTGACTGGGTGGATGGCGGGTTCAACGAAGACGAGGCGGTGGTCTTGGCTGCCGAGTTGAACGATCGTGGGTGTGATCTCATCGATGTCTCGACGGGTCAGACCTCGATCGATGCCCTCCCCGAATACGGGCGTCTCTATCAGACGCCGTACTCCGACCGGATCCGCACCGAGGTCGGCATCGCCACCATGACGGTGGGCGCGGTCTCGAGCATCGACGACGTCCACACCATCCTGGTGGCTGGTCGCGCCGATCTCTGTGTGCTGGCCAGGCCCCATCTCGTGGATCCGTACTGGACCATCAATGCGGCAATCGATCTCGGCTACGCCGACTTTCCTTTTCCCAAGCAATATCTGTCTGGATTGAATGCCCGGCGCAGAGAGCAAGACCCGATTTCCCCGGACGTGTTCAGGGGCGGCTGACTTCCTTCGTTGGCACACCAAGAAATCTGTTCCATCTGTGAGCTGAGATGTGCCAGACTGCTCCTACCAGAGAAAGGAGGTGGTCCTAGGTTGTATGAAAGTCTTTGGACTCTGGAGGTGGTCGAGCGCTGAGCGGCGCTGACCGCGTGCGTCGCTCGTCCCTCGGGACCGGTGGCGACTCCAAACTCGGACCACCCGGCTCTGGCTACCGCGGACTTCGTCCACCCGTGGCGGTATCGCGCCGAAGCAACGCCATGGCCGTCGTTTAGGAGAGGGCCCTCGACCACATGGTCGGGGGCCTTCTCAGGTCTGGAAACCGTGCTCGGCCATCCACTCGTCGTTGAACACCTTTGACAGATATCCCCGCCCGGAGTCGGGGAGGATGACCACGACTAGGGCGTCAGGGTCCTCCTCGGCGACCTGAAGCGCCGCATGGGCGGCCATGCCACCGGACCCCCCAACCAAGATGCCCTCTCGACGTGCCAGCCGTCGGGCCATGGCGAAAGACGGCCCGTCGCCGACCTCGACCCAACGGTCGATCAGATCGAGATCGACGGTATCGGGATAGAAGTCCTCCCCGACACCCTCGACCGAGTATTGGTGGATGTCGCAACCGGGCCCGGCCGTGTAGATCGACCCGGAGGGGTCGACGCCCACTACCTGGATCGCCGGCTTCTTCTCCTTGAGGTATCTACCGGCTCCTGAGATGGTTCCACCGGTGCCGACGCCGACTACCAGGACGTCGACGGCACCGTCGGTCTGCTCCCAAATCTCCTGACCCGTTGTCCGGTAGTGAGCGAGAGGATTGGCCTCGTTCGAATACTGGTCGGGGCGGAACGCACCCTCGATCTCCCCGGCAAGGCGCCGGGCCACTCCGTAGTAGGAGTCGGGATGCTCGGGCAGGAGATCGGTGGGTGTGACGATCACCTCCACGCCATATGCCCTGAGTAGATCCTGTTTTTCCTTGGACACCTTGTCCGGCACAGGGCAGATGACGTGGTACCCGCGCACCGCGCCGACCATGGCCAGTCCCACACCAGTGTTGCCGGACGTGGGCTCGATGATGGTCCCCCCGGGCCGGAGCAGGCCGTTCTTCTCGGCAGCGTCGATCATGGCCACGGCGATGCGCTCTTTGATAGAGCCTCCGGGATTCAGTTGCTCGAGCTTTGCCACCAAGTTGCCCGGTGAGTGGAGTCGGCTCAGCCGGACAATTGGTGTATCGCCGATGGCGCCGAGCACGTCCTCGTGGATCTCCATGGTGCGTGGAGGCTAATGCCCCTGCCGGCTTCGTCCGACAGGCCCATGCCGGTCGGCTGACGGACCTCGAGCCGAGACCTAACCTGCATTCCGTGAGACGTCTCACGGGTTACGCCTGGTTCACTCTCTTCTTCAATGTCGTGGTGATCCTCCTCGGCGCTCGGGTCCGATCGACCGGCTCGGGTGCCGGATGTGGCCGATCCTGGCCCACGTGTCAGGGTCGGGTCATCCCTGAGCTGGAGGGGGCGACAGGAGTCGAGTATCTCCATCGCACCGCCAGCGGGTTGGCTCTGGTGCTCGTCGTGGCCCTGGCGATCCTGGTCTGGCGGAATGTCGAGAGAGGTGCCCCGGCGCGGCTCGGCGCCGGGCTGGCGGTCGTCTCCATCGTGGGCGAGGCGCTGATCGGGGCCATGATCGTGTTGGCGGAATGGGTGGCCGAGGACGCTTCCATAGCCCGGGTGGTGGCGGTGCCCCTGCACCTGGTCAACACGTTGTTCCTCCTTGCCTCGCTCACCCTCACCGCTTTCTGGCTATCGGGGGGCCGTCGTCTGGCCCCCACGCGTCACCCTGCCGTTTGGAAATGGGTCGCGCTAGGCGGCTTGGCCATAATCCTCCTCGCTGCGACCGGCGCGATCACAGCACTCGCAGACACCCTGTTCCCAAAGGACGGAGAGTCTTTCCTCGTCCCTTCCCCGGCGCACTTCCTCACCGACTTGCGGGTGATTCATCCCATCCTGGCTGTTCTCGCCGCCTCGATCGGGTGGCTCGTCTCCGGTAGGGCTCGATCACCCCGCCCCAAGGCTGCACGTCTCCTTCCGGTCCTGGTGGGTCTGATGCTCCTCTCCGGCTCACTCAATATCGCTCTCGGTGTCCCGGTGTGGTTGCAGTTGGTCCACCTACTGCTGGCGGATCTCTTGTGGGTCACGTATGTGCTGGCATCGGCCGACGTCCTACAGCAGCCGATCGACGTCGATCAGACCGTCTGACCGACTCGTTCGTCACCGAGCAGGAATCTGGGCCCTGAGCCGTGGGCAGCGGCGGCGTCCGACGGGTTGAAGATGGCACAGGACTTGAGGGACAAACAACCGCACCCGATGCAATCGGTCAGCTCGTCGCGCAGTGCCTCCAATTCGGCGATTTGCCGATCGAGATGCTCCCGCCATGAGCGGGAGAGACGTTCCCAGTCTTTCCTGGTCGGAGTGCGATCGTGGGGGAGCGTTTCCAATGCCGCCGACACCTCCCCGAGTGACAGGCCCACCTCTTGGGCGGCCCTGATGAGGGAGACCCGCCGCAACGTCGCCCTCGGGTAGCGGCGTTGGTTGCCGCTGGTCCGCTCCGCAGTGATCAGGCCCTTGCTCTCATAAAAGCGGAGGGCTGAGGTGGCGACGCCGGCTCGACTCGCCAACTCGCCGATGGTGAGCATTTCCATGGCAGAGACACTACGGTGGCCGACCTGCTACTTCAATCAAACTTGAAGTTTGTCAAACGGCCAGCTGGGCTGCCAATTGCTCTGCGCTGGTTGCGGGCAGATCACACACCTGGCCCTGGCACAAGTAGGCCAGCGTTTCACCCGGCTTTCCCCTTCCGGCCAACAGTGAGATTTCCTCGGTGGGATGGGAAGAGGGCACCATGAACACGTTGGGTCGGAATCGACTCCAATACACCTTTGCCATCTCGTCCCACTGGGGGCCGATGACGGCCAACTCGTGCAGGGTGTGGTGCTGATGGAGGACGGAGAGGTGGTGCGCGACCATCGATGGGTAGCGCTGCATCAGAATCGCAGCCGACCTGAGTGTTGAGCGTGAGTGGTCGAGCCATTTGCTGTCGCCCGTGTGGGCGAACATGGCGAGCAGAGCCTCGGCGGCCAGGGCGTTGCCCGATGGCAGTGGGTTGTCGGTCTGGCTCTTCGGGCGCTTTATCAGCTCCACGGCGTCCGTGGTGTCGAAGAACCCTCCGGCTGGATCCATGAACAGGCGTTCGAGCTCTTCGACCAGTCGGAACGACTCATCCAGCCATCGTCGGTTTGCGGTGGCCGCGTGGAGGGAGAACAACCCGAGCGCCATGGCTGCATAGTCCTCGAGGAACCCGTCTCCCGAGTTGACGCCGTCCCTCCACGATCTCTGCAGGATCCCGTCCTCAGTCATCTCCTCGGTGACGAAGCCGGCGACCATCTCGGCCGCATCGATATAGCGAGACTCACCAAGGGCGGCGCCCGTCTCTACGAGCGCTCTCACGGCCAGCCCGTTCCACGACGCGATCACCTTGTCGTCCCTGCCGGGGCTGACCCGACCGGATCGGTGCTCCAGGAGCCGGCGTCTGATTGATTCGATCCGGTCATCCCAGGCACGCCCGGTGGGCCGGTGCAGGATGTTCGCCCCCTCGAAGTTCCCGATCTCGGTAACCCCGAAGAACTCGGCTGCACTCTCTCCGTCGCTCTCGCCGAGGATTTGATCGAGCTCGGAACGCTGCCAGACATAGAACTTGCCCTCAATGCCTTCGGAGTCAGCATCTTCTGCCGAACACAGGCCGCCACCAGGTGAGCGAAGATCGTCGAGCATGTAATCGAGAGTGCTCCGCGCCACCTCCAGGAACCGGGTCTCTTGGAGCTCCACGCCAGCCCAGAGGTAGATGCGGGCGAGTTGGGCGTTGTCGTACAACATCTTCTCGAAGTGCGGGACCAGCCAGCGATCGTCCACCGAATAGCGAGCGAACCCGCCTCCGAGATGATCATGGATGCCACCATTGGCCATGGCGAGCAGTGTCAACCCGAGCATCTCATCGGACCTATCTGCCCAAGGTTCACCCCGCGTCCTCAGAAGCAGCTCCAGCTCGGGTTCCCGGGGGAACTTGGGAGCAGTGCCGAATCCGCCGTAGGTCGGATCGAACGCATCGACCGTCTGCTGGTGGGCAGCCGCTACTACCTCGACGCCGGGTAGGTCATCGGAGATTGGGATGGAGCCGCTGATGGCCCGCGTCAGTCGCTCCGATTGGCCGAGCACCTCCGCACGGCTGTTTTGCCACGCTTCGGAGACCGCATTGAGGACCGCGGTGAACGACGGCATGCCCCGGCCCTCGTCACGCGGGAAATAGGTGCCGGCGTAAAAGGGAGCGCCCGTGGGCGTGAGCCATACCGTCATCGGCCAGCCGCCCCGGCCGGTCAGCGCCTGAACCGCCTCCATGTAGATGGAGTCGACGTCGGGCCTTTCCTCACGGTCCACTTTCACATTCACGTAGAGCCGATTCATCAAGGCCGCTGTGTCCGGGTCTTCGAAAGACTCGTGGGCCATCACGTGACACCAATGACAGGCGGCATAGCCGACGCTGAGCAGGACAGGCACGTCACGCTCGGTTGCCAGGGCAAAGGCCTCGTCGCCCCACTGGTGCCAGTCGACCGGGTTGTCCTTGTGCTGGAGCAGGTATGGGGAGGTGGCGTCGGCCAATTGATTCGGCATCGATGCCGACGCTAATAAGCCCCCCGCCAGTACCAGGGCGGCTATTTTGCGGGGATGGTCGTCGCTCTGAAGATCTTCCACGTGTTGGTGGCGGCGGCCTGGTTCGGTCACAAGCTGCTCATCCCCCGCGATATCCGCGACTCGATACATCACCTCGAGCAGGGAATTGATCTGTTCGTTGCCCGGATCAAGAGGGCCGAGCGCTTGGGCCAGGTCTCGGGTCTCCTAACCGTGGCTAGCGGTCTTGGCCTGATCTACCTGGTCTGGGGGTTCGCCGACGTACCGGTGAGGATCTACATCGGTCTCGGTGCCGCAGTCCTGATGTTCATCTCAGGAGCGACTGTGGCCAGGCCGGCCTGGAATCGGATCCGCTCCGGTCTGGATGCCGGAGACCCCACCATGGCGGCCGCGGCCGAGCCCCAGCTGCGTCGCGCGTTCATGCTCGAGAACCTCCTCTGGGTGCTTGCGCTCGCAGCGATGGTTGCCTGATGGGGGTTAGGCTCGGATTGGAGGTGTCATGACCGAAAGGGACATACAGGCCCTATATCTCTCGGCAGAGCAGCGCTGGATGCAACACTGGCTCACCGGTCCCACCATCGAGGGGAGCCCGTTGCGTCGCGGTGATCCTGGACCGGATGTCGTTGTGTTGGACTTGGATGGGTCCGAGGTCTCCCTTGGCTCTACCTGGGACGGCGCTCCGGCCCTGGTCCTGTTGTGGAGGCATCTCGGTTGTGGTTGCGGACAGGAGCGAGCTCGCCGCCTCAAGGAAGAGATAGACGAATACCAGCGGGCGGGGATCAACGTCGTGATAGTGGCTCCAGGCGAGCCGGAGCGAGTGGCTGCCTACTCGGAGAAGTACGACGTCCCGGCGCGGATGCTGGCCGATACCGGGTACCACGCTCATCGAGCATTTGGCCTCGGTCATTGGTCCGTCGAGCAAACCCTCTATGACGCGCCGGAGGAGTACTGCTCACTCAGTGAGGAATCCGGTACCGAGTTCCAGGAGGAGCGACGCTCAGAGGGTCGGCCGCTGGTCGATGACCCCTGGATGCAATCGGGCGAGTTCTTATTGGATCCGAATGGAACGATTCGTGTTGCCTATGCCTACAACTATTGCGAGGACTACCCCGACCCGAGGATCTTCCTCACCGCCGCTCGTCTCGTGAGCTGAGTCACCAGGACGGCCAGATACCAAACCGACCGGGAAAGTCATTCGACTTTCTCTCCGTTGCCTCAGGGACATCGAATGTGGGTGACGGGCTCTTTGGTGCCGCATTCCCCCTTCTGGCAGCCACGCTGACCCGGGATGCCCGGAGCGGCAATAGGCCGCCGGGGATAGGTGCCCGACCCGGTGGGTTCCCGGCCCGGGAACAAATCACCTGGTCGTTCGGTTGTATTTTGCGAGGTGCTACCGGATGAAAACTTCCTGGTATGCCACTTCGATACGGCGAGTAGAGTGACTGATGGGAACCGCCACGGGCACCGACATCGTCGAATACTGTGGAAAAGAGGGGGGTTCACAAACCACCGCTCTTCTGTCATAGTTGGACGTTCGGGGATTTTGCATCCCCAGCCCAACGGGCCCCAGGAGGACTTGATCTAGATGGCTGCTGCTGAAACGCGTACCGACAAAACCGAAAAGCCCCGCATCCGGCTTCACTCCAAGCTGACGGACGAACGAGGGCGTCTCACCACCGACCTGGTCTCTCAGTATCTGACCGCGATCGGCGAGTATGACCTGCTCACCGCCGAGCAGGAGGTCGAACTCGCCCAGAAGATCGAAGGTGGAGAGGACGCTGCCGAGAAGCTCGAGAAGGGCGAATATTCGGGTAAGCGCGAGGAAATGGAGTTACGCCGCCTTGCTCGCCGCGGCGCTCAGGCCAAGGATGACTTCCTGACCGCCAACCTCCGTCTGGTTGTGGCGAATGCCCGCCGCTATGCCAACACCTCTGGGATCGACTTCCTCGATCTGATCCAGGAGGGCAACCTCGGGCTGATCCGCGCCGTCGAGAAGTTCGACTGGAGAAAGGGCTTCAAGTTCTCCACATATGCGACGTGGTGGATCCGCCAGGCCATCACCAGGGCAATCGCCGACAAGTCCCGGACGGTCCGCATCCCTGTCCACCTCCATGACACCCTGGCCGCCGTGCGGGCGGCGCAAGCTTCGCTGAAGGCGGAGTTGGGTCGTGATCCCCGTCCCGAGGAGATTGCCGAGGAGGCTGGAGTCACTCCCGACAAGGTAGAGCTGGCGCTGAGCGTGGCCGACACTGTGTCGCTGGAGCAGCCCATCGGCGAGGACGGAGCACAACTCGGCGACTTCATCGAAGACGAGGACGCCGCCGACCCCGTGCAGATGACCGAGGAGATGGACGTGGCCAACTCGCTGCGTGTCTCCATCGAGCGGCTACCCGAGCGGGAAGGTCGCATTCTGGCTCTTCGCTATGGGTTCTACGACGGTGTGCCTCGCACGCTCGAGGAGATCGGTGACGAGTTCAACCTGACTCGTGAGCGCATTCGCCAGCTCGAGAAGCTTGCTCTTTGCCGGCTCCGTCACCCATCTTTCGGGATTCGCGAGGCCGACCTGGTCTGAAGTCCGTAGTCTCCCTGAGATGAAGTTGGGCGACTTGCTCGAGGGTGCTCCGCACGTGTGCGGGCCCGACACCACGATCCTGAATGCGGCGGTCGCCATGGAGGGTGCCGATCTTGGGTCACTGGCCGTCGTCGAGGGGATGGTCCTCGTTGGCGTGGTCACCGAACGCGACATCAGACGCGCCGTCGCCACCGCCGTCGATCCCCAGACGGCTGTCTCCGAGATCATGAGTGGGGAGCCGGACACTTTCGACCCGGACCTGGACGTTTGGGACGCCGCTGCCTGGATCAGCGAGTCGGGATATCGCCACCTGCCGGTGGTGGACGACGACGGGGCACTTCTCGGTGTGGTCTCGGTGAGGGGCTTGCTCAAGGCGCTGGTCGATACCGTCTGACCAGCGTCATGCCACCGGTCGTCCGGAGACTGGTATCCAGACCAGCTTGAGCTCGGTCACCTCGACGTCGTTCCTTTCGAGGGGGATCTCCATCTCTTCGATGGTTTCTGCCATGTGGGCGTGCTGGTCGCTGAGGGCCGCCATCTCCTGCGCCATATCGTCCTCCAGCTGACGCAGGTCGGCCTGGTCGTCTGTAAGGGCTTCCTTGGCGAGCTCGGCTCGGTCGGCAGCCTTTTGACTCGCCACTCGGCGCTTGGCGGCCTGGCCCAACGCGGTCGAGCTCTTCTTTCCCCCGAGGAACGCGCCGAGAAGGTCGCCGGCTCCCTCCAACAGCTCGCTCTGCGTGCGTGAGCTTGCCGCTGCCTCGAGCTCCCGCACCCTTGTCTCCGCCTTGGAGATGGCCTGCTGCGCCCGATCGATCCTCACCTGATATTTGCCTTTCAGCTTGGCCATGGCCCCGTCGGCACTTTCCTCCGCGGCACGTTCACAACGTCGGGCGAATGCCTCGCGGCTCTCGTCGATCCTGGAGTAGAGCTTCAGCTCCGGGTTCCGAAAGACGACCACCTTCCTGCGGTCCACCAGCCAGTCCCTCACGTCGCCGGCGAGTGCTGTCCAGAATGTCATTGTCTGAATCGGGATATCGGTGACCTGAAACGGCTTTCCTTCGGGCGCCGTAGGGGTGAAGTCGCGGGTGTCGTGGTCTATGGCCCTGATGGCGTCCCCGTCGAGGTGGGCTGCGAGAGGAAAGATGATCGCTTCGAAGGTCTCACGGTGCTCGATATCGGCTGACGTGTCGTCGTAGAGAAGGTCAACGGTCGCGGCGGCCGCAGGCACTAGTCGATCACCATCGGAATCGGCGCCCAACTGCCCCTTCCATGGCGCGGACGGGCTCATGAACGTAACGAGAGTCGAATCTGACACGTTTGGCATCACTGGGACGGTGTCTTGGCCCCCCTCATCGACTGAGGGACCGGGTGGGGGCTCTTCGGCGGCAGGCGGCGGGGGCGGCATCACGCTTCGTTTGCCCTCCATCAGTGACGCGACCTGCTCCCTGGTCAGCGGACCGGCCAGGTAAGACATGGCCCAGCGCGTGTCGAATACGGTCGGCGCTGGTTCACGTGTCGAGTGCAGGACGAATCGTCGCTTGGGCAAGTCCGAGATCAGCCGATCGAGTATCCCGATGTCCACGGTGCCCCCGACATCGGCGAGGCCCTCGAGGATGCGTTTCTTGTCATTCTCGGTCTGGAGGCGGCCGATCATCCAGGTCCCGGCGTTCGACATCGCCTTGTAGTCGAGATCCACCGGGTTTTGGGTGGAGAGGATCATCCCCACGCCGTGAGCACGCGCCTGTTTGAGGATGGTGAGGATGGGCTTTTTGGAGGGTGGATCGGCGGTCGGAGGGACAAAGCCAAAAACCTCGTCCATGTAGACCAGGGCTCGAAGGTCAGACGTGCCCGATTGGCCTCGCATCCAGGTGACGAGCTTGGAGAGAAGCAAGGTGACCATGAACTGGCGCTCGGAATCGGAGAGATGGGCTAGATAGACGATGGCGGCCTTTGTCTTCTCGCCACCGACGATTAGAGCCTCGATGTCGAGGGGCTCGCCCTCCATCCAGCCGGCAAATGAAGGTGAGGCGAGGAGGCCGTTCAACTTCAGGGCCAGCTGCATTCGATCTTTCTCCGGAAAGAACGCGTCGACGTCGAAGACACCCAACTTCCGGAATGGAGGGTGCGGTATTTGAACGACGAGAGTTGCGAGGTCGAGGTCCTTTCCGTCCCGCCAGCGGGATTCGATGATGTTGGCGAGGAGGATGTGCTCGGGCCCTGACACTGGATCGGAGTCGATCCCAGCCATCACCAGCAAGGACGAGACCAGGCCCTCGATCTCGTCTCGCATAACCTCGGCCTCGGAGCCCCAGTCGAGACTCGGCGCCCTCATGGATCCGAGGACGTCCATTCCCAGCCCAGCAGTGGATCCGGGGGTGTAGATCGTCATGTCGGCTGTGGCTTGCAGTCGGCGCAGCCGGTCGGGACCGATACCGGCCTGGGATAGTCCCTTTTCCCACATGCGCGCCGTTTCACCTGCAAGCGCCTCCGGTGTCTGGCCCGCCTTCTCCGCTGCTGTCTCGTCGATCCAGGGAAGGAAGTCGGTGGTCCGGAAATCGGGAAAGCCGAGGAGGAGGTTTCCCATGTCGCCCTTGGGGTCGATGATCAGGCATGGCGTGCCATTCAGCAGCGCCTCTTCGAGGATCCCGATTCCCAGACCGGTCTTTCCGGAGCCGGTCATCCCCACGATCACGCCATGTGTGGTGAAGTCGGAGCCGTCGATCAGGATTTGTTCCCGGCTTTCGGGGTCGAGACCGATGAAGAATTGGCCTTTCTCGATCTCCATGGCCCCGCAATATATGCGGTCGGCCCTTCGGCTCTTAATTCGGCCTCTTTCCACCTGGGATCTGCTTACCCTTGTGCCTCGCTGCCGGTCTTCGGACTTGACTTGAACCAAGCTTGAAGTTCTAGCGTCGTGCGCTCATGTATTCCCAGGAAATGACTCCGTGGTCCGTCCTGCGCGACGGGACTCGCCTGATCTGGCGATTCGTGAAGGGGCATCCAGCCGCCTTCTGGCTCGCCGTGTCCGGTGCGGCTGTGTACGCCGGTGCCATCATCGCCTCGGCCAAGGTCATCGGGTGGGTCACCGACACCTTGATCATCCCGGCCTTGGACGACGGGGTGGAGGTTGGCGATCTTCTCTGGAAGTCTGCCGCTCTGATCCTCTCCGTAGCGGTGATCAAGGCCGCGGGTATCGTCCTGCGCCGCACCGCAGCCGGATGGCTATCGTTTCGCACCCGGCAGGATGTCCGCAACCAGCTGCTGGCGCATCAGCTGTCCCTGAAGATGTCCTGGTTCAACCGGCAGTCCATCGGTGACCTTTTGGCGGTCGCCGAGTCGGACGTCGATCAGGGAACCAACGTGTTGTCGCCGCTTCCCTACGCGACCGGGGTGACCCTCCTCCTGTTCGGCACCATCGCTTTGATCAGCTCCGTCGACCCATGGTTGGGTTTGGGGGCTTTCATCGGACTGGTGGTGGTGCTGGTGATTGACATCCGGGGGAGCTGGATCACCTACGGGCTCTGGGAGAAGGTGCAGGTGTCGAGGGGCAAGATCTCGGCCGTTGCCCACGAGTCTTTCGACGGGGCGCTGACTGTCAAATCGCTGGGTCGGGAGGACTATGTCTCCGACCACTTCGGTCTCGTTTCCGATGAGGTCCGCGACCGCCTGATCACGGTCAACTCCACATGGGCGTCCTATCAGTCGGTGATACGGGTCTTGCCCCAGGTGATGATCATCTCGCTGCTGGTGGTCGGGGCCATTCGGGTGGGGGCCGGGGCGGTCACCGCCGGTGACCTGGTCACCGTGTCATATCTCTTGGCGCTCCTCGCCTTTCCCGTTCAGTTGATCGGATTCGTCTTGTGGGACCTCGCCGGGAGCCTGGCCGGATGGCGCAGGGTCCAGGACGTCTTCGATGCCGACGAGCACATGAGATATGGCGAGGGAGAAGCCCGCCGGCCGGGAGGTCCGGCGAAGGTCGAGGGTGAAACGGTTGGCTTCTCCTATGGCACCGGGCCGCCGATCTTCGAAGGGCTCGAGCTTCGCCTACGGGCCGGCACCACCCTGGCGGTGGTCGGGCCCACCGGATCGGGGAAGTCGACGCTGAGTCTCCTCCTTGCCCGCCTGTGGGACCCCGAGACCGGATCCATCCAGCTGGACGATGTCGACCTGCGCTCATTTGCCGGTTCCGAGCTCCCCAAGGAAGTGTCGTATGTGGCCCAGAACGCCTTTCTCTTCGACGATACCGTGGCGGGCAACATCACCCTTGCCGATGACTTCACCCGCTCCGAGGTGATCGCGGCATCGAAGCTGGCAGGGGCGGACACTTTCATCGGGGAACTGCCCGACGGGTACGACACCCAGTTGGGTGAGCGCGGGACGACGCTGTCCGGTGGGCAGCGCCAGCGCATAGCCCTGGCCAGGGCCTTGATCCGAAAGCCGCGCCTCTTGATCCTGGATGACGCCACCTCCGCCGTCGACCCATCGGTGGAAGCCGAGATCCTCCGAAGCCTGAAGAGCGCTGCCCTTCCCTCCACCATCGTGGTCGTGGCCTATCGGCCGGCGTCGATACGCCTCGCCGACGAGGTCGTCTATGTCGACGAGGGTCGCGTCCTGGCCCACGGCCATCACGATGAGCTGCTGAGGAGCACCCCCGGCTATGTCCGTCTCGTCCAGGCGTACGAGAAAGACGCCAAGCGACTGACAGGGGAGGGGTGATGACCGAGGATAGGGCCACGGGAAGGGTGCTGGCACGGGCAATGAGCCTGGCGCCCGCTCTGAAGCACGGGCTGAGGCTCACCCTTGTCATGGCGACGTTGGGACAGGTCATAACGGTGGTGACACCCATCGTCATCCAGAAGATCATCGACGATGACATCCTGGGGCAGGGTCGGGTGAACATGACCGGTGTCGGCATCAAAGCCGGTATCGCCCTGGCCGCCTTGACCGTTGGTGTGGTCGTGGCACGGGCATCGGTGCTGCGTCTGATTCGGTCTTCCTCCACCGGCCTTTCGGACCTGCGGACCATGACCTTTCGCCACCTCCTCAAGAGGTCGATACTCCACGTGGAGGCGGACCGGCGGGGCGACCTCGTCTCCAGGGTCACATCGGATGTGACAACCCTCCAGGAGTTCATGGAGTGGGGCGGGGTCGGTCTGGTCATCGCCACCAGCCAGGTGTTGCTCGCGCTGATCGCCATGTTGGTGTACCAGTGGCGCCTCGCCCTGGTGGCGCTATTAGGCGTGCTGCTCTACATGTTGCTGATGCGTTGGTTTCAGCGTGTCCTGGCTCGCAACTACGACCAGGTCCGTGGCGAGGTGGGCCGCTCTCTGGGCATCCTCGGCGAGTCGATCAGTGCCATACCCGTTGTGCGGGCGTATGGCATCGAGGGCTCCACCACCGTGAAGGTGGCTGACGCCTTGGAGCGACGTTTCTGGACCGAGTTCCGGACCGCGCGGTTCGGGAATGTGCTGTTCTCTTCTGCCGAAGTGTTTGCCGGGGCTCTGACCGCCTCGATCGTTGTAGGCGGCATCCTGATCGGGACTGCGCAAGGCATGACCGCCGGGACCCTTGTGGCCTTTCTCTTCCTGACCAACCTGCTGATCGAGCCACTTCAAATAGTGGTCGAGACGCTCGATTTTGCCCAGAGCGCCGGCTCAGGCCTTCGTCGAGTTCTCGGTGTCCTCGACAGTGAGGTCGAGATGCCAGACCCTGAGGTGCCCGAGGAGCTGCGCCCGGCCGGGCTGAGTGTCCAATTCCACGATGTGACCTTCTCTTACGCGACCGGTTCGGACGTCCTGCAAGGCATCACTGTCGACATACCGGTTGGGGCGCGTGTCGCCGTGGTCGGAGAGACCGGCTCCGGAAAGACCACCTTCGCCAAGCTGCTGGTGCGGCTGCTCGACCCATCGTCGGGCTCGGTCTCGATCAGTGGGGTGAACGCAAAGCGAATCGCCCAGGACGATCTTCGCAAGAGAGTGGCCTTCGTTCCACAGGAGGGCTTCCTCTTCGATGACACGGTCGCGGGCAACGTGCGCTACGGGAGACCGGGGGCAGACGATGCCGAAGTTTGGTCCGCATTCCACGAGTTGGGGATCGGCGAATGGGTTTCCGGCTTGCCCGATGGCCTGGACACCAGGGTCGGAGAGCGTGGTGGCAACCTCTCGGCCGGTGAGAGACAACTGGTCGCATTGGTGCGCGCCTGGATCGGCTCCCCCGACCTCCTGGTCCTCGACGAGGCGACTTCCGCCGTCGACCCCGCCCTCGACGTGTCCCTGCGACAGGCCATGGAGCACCTAATCGAGGGTCGGACGTCGATCACCATCGCCCATCGGCTGGCCACGGCCGAGGCGTCCGACGAGATCCTCGTCTTCGACAAGGGGCGTCTTGTGGAGAGGGGGCCCCATCGTGACCTCCTTGCCCGCCCGGGCGTCTATGCATCCCTCTACGCAGACTGGGTCTCGGGCACCAAGTCGGTCTGATCAAACGTCGGGCGGTGGCACGTAGTGGCCTGTTGTGAATTTGCCGCCGTCGACCGATATCTCCCACATCGAGCCCTTGGAGCAGAAGAACCGGGAGCTGAGGGCCAGACCTGCCCACATCATTCGATTGACCAGGGCCGGTATCACGTCGCCGTGTGAGCAGAGCACCGCATTGGCCCCGATCAAACCGTCCGCGAGAGCATAGGAGGCGTCGATATCGGCCTCTTCGGCCAATGCCTCGGAAATCTCCACCTTCGCGCCGATCGTGGCGGCCAGGGGCTCCGCCGTCTGGAGGCATCGCTGATAGGGGCTGGTCACGATCCTCTCGATCCCGGTGTCGGCCAAGGACTCAGCGATCGCCTGTGCCTGTCGCTTCCCGCTCTTGGTCAGGGGACGGTCCTGGTCAAGCCCCTGCCATTTCTGGCGGTTTCCGGCGTTGCCATGACGGAGCAATCGAAGCACCCCGGTTTGCGAGAGCTTCTTCAGGTCGGTCTCCAAGACCAGATTTCGATCGAACTCGTAGTCGAGCGTTTTCCCAACCTTGGATCGTGAGAGCCATTTGATCCGATCCACTTCCCGATTCTTCTTGAAACCGGGGCTGTCCGGGAGCGGCCTCATCGCGAACCAGGACACCTGCTTGATCCCGCCCGTCACTCGATACCGCGTCGTCCCGATCGGCGTCACGATTCGACAGTGGTAACCGGTTTCCTCGAGCACCTCGCGAATGGCAGTTTCCTCGGGTGACTCGCCCGGGTCAGCCTTTCCCTTCGGGAATGACCAATCGTCGTAGGACGGGCGGTGGGCGACGAGCAGGCGGAGGTTCCCCTTGGCGGTCTTTCTGAAGACCACCCCACCGGCTGCTGATATGACACGTGTCACGGGCTGGCAGCTTAGGTGCCGGAATGCATGATTCTCACTCCTGACCCAGCGACCAGATCGATCGGTGGGGGTGAACCACGGGCTCCTCGAGGAAGTCCTCGGCCCCGGTCAGGTCGATGGTCACGGTGGCGCATGTCAGACAGACCTGGCGCACGATCCCAGCCCCGATGTATTGGGGCTCTCCATAGCTGTGATGTCCCTTCTTGCACGAGGACAGCTTGTGGCGACGAGCCTTCTCTCCGGGTCTCAGATGACTCATTGGTCGCCTGAGCCTATCGCGGCCCAGCAGGTGTCAGCTCTGGTCAAGGGAAGAAATCACCCAGTTGGCACCCTCATCCACCGTGGGCACCCATCTCACGTCCGCCGGGCTGGCCCCTGCCAGCTCCACAAGCGAGCGACCGACCTCACGCCAGGCGCGTCCCACTGCCGCGGTTGGAAGATGACCGTTGGAGCCACCGCGACGACTTATGTGGTTGAGGTTCCATGCGACGAAGAGCTCGGTTGCCGTGCCGATCGAACCCGGCAATGCGATGACGCCCCGGGAGCGTGTGACCATCGAGTTGATCCGGTCCAAGAGGCCATCGGCCTCGATCAACTCGGCCACATATGGATTGGCCTCGGAGCGACCAGGGAACAGGGTGGGGGCCGTTACTCCGATGACATGTCCTCCCGCCTCGGAAGCCCCCTTGGACGCCGCCTCCATCGTCCCTCCATAGCCACCGGTCACCACGCCGTATCCGGCCTGGGCGAGACGCGCCCCGAGTCTCACAGCATCGGCCCACTCGCTGGCGTCCTGCTGAGTCTGAGATGATCCGAAGATTGCGACTACCGGCTCGGAGCTCAACTATTCAGGGCCTGTTCGATTCCCAAGGCCACTCGGTCGACGTCTATCAGGGCATGTCGCTCTATAGCGAACTGGGGCCAGGGCACGTCGAATCCGGTGACTCGCACGATCGGGCCCTGGAGGTGGTAGAGGGCCTTCTCCGCAACGATCGCGGCCACGTCGGCGGCCACTCCGGCAGCGCCCTGTGGCTCCTGGATGAGCAGGAGGCGACCGGTCTTCGCCACCGAGTCGAGAACGGTCTCGCGGTCCCAGGGGAACAAAGTCCGAAGGTCGATCACCTCGATCGACGCGTCGGCCCGGGCGGCTGCCTTCAATGCCACCGGGACCATCCCCCCGTAGGTGACCAGAGTCAGATCCTCTCCCTCCTGGCGAATTCGCGCTCTCCCGATCGGCAGCCGATAGCTGGCGGTGGGGACCTCTTCCTTCCCGGCCCGGTAGAGCACCTTGGGCTCGAGGAAGATGACCGGGTCATCTCCCTCCAAAGCCGAGGTGAGCAGGCCTTTGGCGTCGGTTGGGGTCGAGGGGCAGATCACCACCAGACCGGGGGCATGCACGAAATAGGCCTCGGGAGAGTCACAGTGGTGCTCGTGAGCTCCAATGCCGGCTCCATTGGGGAACCGCACCACGACGGGCACCGATGAATGGCCCCGAGTCCGAAAACGGAAGCGCCCCAAGTGGCTGACGATCTGGTCGAAGGCGGGATACACGAACCCATCGAACTGGATCTCGGCCACGGGTCGAGCCCCCGCCAGGGCCATCCCCACCGCAGAGCCGACAATCCCTGACTCGTTGAGCGGTGTGTCGATGACTCTGCCGTCACCGAACTTCTCTTGGAGGCCCTCGGTCACCCGAAAGACACCCCCGGCGACGCCGACATCCTCACCCAACACCACTACCGAAGGGTCGGCCGCCATGGCATCGGTGAGAGCGCTGTTGATGGCCTCTGCCATGTTCATCTGCTTGGTGGGGCCGTCGGGCAACCGGTCCTGGCCGACCTGCCACACCTCGTCTTCTGAGAAGACCGTCTCCGCCTCTCCATGAGATCTCTGCATCGCATGGAGCTGCTCTACAACCTGCGGCGGGATCTTGTGGAACCCATTTCGGATGGCGTCGTCCCGAGTGGGCAGCGGCTGGGCTTCGATCTCGGTGATGGCGGCTTCGACCCGTTCTGTGACCTCCATCGCGATCTTCGCACCCACTTGTTCATCCCACTCCCCACGACTCTCGAGGAAACGGCGAAGACGCTCGATGGGATCCTTCTTCCGCCACTTCGCCTCTTCGTCACGAGTCCTATAGAGACTCGGGTCGTCGGCAGTCGCATGCGGGCCGTAGCGATAGGTCAGGGCCTCGATCAGGGTTGGGCCACGCCCTTCACGCGCCCTCCTTGCCGCGACTTTGGTGGCGAGGTACATGGCGATGGGATCCATCCCGTCGACCCGAAGTCCCTCGAATCCGTATGCCTGCGCCTTCTGTGCGATGGTCTCGGCAGCGGTTTGCCTCTCGTATGGGACCGAGATGGCATAGAGGTTGTTGGCGCAGATGAAGACCGTTGGGGTCTTCCACACCCCTGCGAAGTTCATTCCCGAGTGAAAGTCGACCTCCGAGGTCGCCCCATCGCCGAAGTACACGGCGGTCACCGTGTCCTCACCCCGGAGCTTGGTCATGTACGAGTAGCCGACTGCGTGGGGCAATTGGGTGGCGATTGGGACGGTGACGATCCCGGTCCGGTATTTCTCCATGTCCCAGCGGGCATTCGGCAGGCCCTTCCAATAGGCGAGCAGCACCTCGATCGGAAGGCCACGGCTGACCTGGACTGCATGTTCGCGATAGGAGGGAAACACGAAGTCTCGGGGCTCGAGGGCGAGAGCGGAGCCGATCTGGACCGCCTCCTGGCCCTCGAGCATGGCATAAGTCCCAATCCGCCCCTGCCTCTGAAGGGCGAGCATCCGCCGGTCGAGCTCGCGGGCGAGGACCATTTGGCGATACATCTGCTGATAGATCTCAGGATCGAGACCGGGGTCGTCGCCGACCAGGCTCCCCTTGCGGTCGATGATCCGGAGGGCGCCCGTCTTGCCGTTGATATCGTTCTCGCTCGGGATCAATGCCTCCAATCCCCTGCCGAGACCGCCCCTGCGTGTTGTCACCGAATGTCACCTCGAATGGTATGCGAACGATCGTCCGCACGAGTCGGACGATCGGCCATATCAGAACCTGCGAACCTGTTCTCAAAGTCTGCCACAGATTCGACTGTGGCCAATCGGACCATTTACGCCCCGCTATCTTCTCGCTGTGCCCCGTTTCAGGCCCGATATCAGCGCTCTCACCGCATACGAACCGGGTCGTTCCCTCGAGGAGGTTTCTGAAGAGATCGGAATCCCGGTCAACAGGATCGTCAAGCTGGCCTCCAACGAGTCGTCTCATGGCCCCTTCCCCGGTGTGGTCGAAGCGGCTGCGCCGGCACTGGCGGAGTCGCACCGATATCCCGATAACGACTTCACGGCCCTTGCCGTAAAGCTCTCGGATCATCTCGGGGTGGACAAGCGGAGCCTGCTCTTCGGCAATGGGAGCGTTGCGCTGCTCAGCACGATCAGCCTCGCTTGTGGCGGCTCGGGTACGAGCGTGGTCTACGGCTGGCCCTCCTTCGTCATGTACCGACTCGCCTCCACCTGGGCCATGATGGAGAGGGTCGAGGTGGCACTCGATTCCCGACACACTCATGACCTGGAAGCGATGGCATCGGCCATCCGTCCCGACACCACCCTGGTCTTCTTGTGCAACCCGAACAACCCGACCGGCACCGTGGTCGAGTCGACCAAGATGGAAGAGTTCCTCGACAGCGTGCCGCAGTCGTGCCTGGTGGTGGTCGACGAGGCTTATCACGACTTCGCGACCGATGGTCGGTATCGGACGGCGCTTCCAATAGCCGTCGAGCGAGACAATGTGGTCGTCCTCCGCACCTTCTCCAAGATCTACGGCTTGGCCGGTCATCGCGTCGGTTACGCAGTCGGCCGTCCAGAGACTCTCACGACTTTACGCAAGGCCCAGGCCCCCTTCAGCGTTTCGCAGGTTGGTCAGGTCGCCGCTGCAGCCTCACTCGCCGACACCTCGGAGTGGCGGCGACGGGTAGCCGTCAATGAGCAAGCGCGCCGCGAGGTGGAAGCAGCGCTCACGCACAGGGGAATCGAGCACTCGTCGAGCCAGGCGAACTTCGTCTATCTTCGCCTCGAATTCCCATCCGTCGAGTCCGCCGACGCGTTGATGCGCCTTGGGGTGATCGTCCGGCCGATGTCAGGGTCGTGGTTGCGTGTCACCCTTGGGACAGATGCCGAGAATCAGGTCTTTCTCGACTCTCTAGATCTGGTCCTAGAGGGCCAATGACGTCGATTTGGGTTGGTCGTCGGGTCAAGGCACCATACGGTGTAATCCCCTCACTCTGATCCAGGAGTAACAGTGAAGGCAATCGTCAACGTCCTGTCAGCCACGGCGCGGCGCGCCCCATGGGCTGTGATCGTTGCGGCTCTCGTCCTCACCGGCGTCTTCGGCTCCTTTGCACGGAGCGTCCAGGTGGCCACCGGAAACGAAGGCTTTGCCCCGGACGCGCCCGAGATCGACGCCAGCGAACGGGTGACCGACCTCTTTGGAGAGGCCACCTCGGAAACTCCCACCCAAGTCATCATCAGGGATGTCGGTGGGGATGTCATCACCGCCGAAGGCTTCCGCGCGGCGCTGAAGACGGTGGACACCATTCGGGCTTCGGCGGTGGGCGATCTGATCGCAGATCGGCCCGACCGCCCTGGGGTCTTTCATTATCTGAGCAGTGTGGAGCAGGCAGCAGCCGCACAGGGCCTCTCTCCCGACGACCTGACCGACGAGCAGGTCAAGGCGTTGTTCATCGAGGCGATAGACGGCGATGGGGAGTTCGACGCCCCACCCGAGCAGGTCTCCTTTCTGACCCGTCTGGTATCACAGGATTTCGATCCCAACAGCGTGACGGCCGAGGCCGGCATGGTTCTCGTATTCCTCAACCCGCCACCCGGCACCACTGAGGAGTCGTTCAACGCCCAGGTGGACGCCGAGGTTTCGATGGCGACGGACCTCGATGGGATCGACACCGATATGGAGATCCTCCCGTTCTCCTTCTCGCTTCTTCTGACCGGGACCGACGACTTCACCCAGGAGGTCGGCCAGTTGTTCGGGCTGGCTTTTGCCGTCATCCTGGTGATCCTTCTCTTTGTCTATTGGCTCAAACCGAAGCAAAGCGGCTGGTTGGCCGCGGTTCGCCGCTCTGGCGCCGACATGCTTCTCACCCTTCTCACAATCCTGATGGCCATCGTCTGGATGCAGGGCATCGGCTATCTCTTGGAGCGCGCTGGAGTCCTCAATGCCTTCTCGGCCCCGACTCAGATCGTCCCTATCCTGCTGATCGGTCTCGGCGTCGACTACGCCATTCATCTCAACTCTCGTTATCGCGAGGAGATCGGTGAGGGGGCGACGGTCGATGAGGCGATGTCGGGGGCGGTCAAG
The DNA here is from genome assembly GCA_963730285.1 of uncultured Actinomycetes bacterium. Lineage (GTDB taxonomy): Bacteria > Actinomycetota > Acidimicrobiia > Spongiisociales > ZC4RG35 > JARDZU01. Next base: position 43,496 of record CAVSQY010000004.1, read on the forward strand.
ACGGTCGGTGTCGCCCTCGTCCTGGCAACCTTCACCACGGTGATCGGCTTTCTCACCAACGTCTTCAATCCGGTCCCGGCTCTGAAGGACTTCGGGATTCTGTCCGCGGTCGGGATCCTGGCAGCCTTCCTCCTGATGCTTGTCTTCGTGCCGGCGGTCCGCATGGTGGCCGACCGGCGTGCCGAAGCGAAGGGGACCCTCCCAGTGGCTGCCCTGCAGAGCCACGGTGACCGTATCCTGCCTCGCGTCATGGAGAAGGTGGCGATCCTCTCCGAGCATGCAGCCATCCCCACGCTGATCGTCGCCGTCCTCCTGGGTGCGCTCGGATACTTCGGCTTCACCCAATTGGAGACGCGGTTCTCATTCACCGACTTCCTCCCCGAGGACTCTCCTTATGTCCTGACCCTGAACGTGCTCAATGAGGACTTCGGTGGCGGCCTGGGAGAGACCACCCAGGTACTGGTCGATGCCCCGGATGGCGGGACGATTGACGCAGCCACCCACAACGCACTCGTCGATGCCAACTCCGATCTCGTCGGTGTCCCGGAGGTGCAAACGATTGAAACCGCACAAGGCACCTTCGTGAATGCATCGTCGCCTATCGCCGTTCTGGGCCAGATGCTCTCCGGTGGGCCGGAGAATGCCCCACCCGAAGTCCTGGCCGCGGCGCAGCAGGCGGGCCTCGGCCCGGACCTGAGGGTGCCGGAGTCGGCCGACGTTGCGCCCCTCTACCAGGCGATGCTCTCGGCGGCGCCCGACACGGCAGGTCGGGTCATCCATGTGGACGGGAACCGGGTCGACGCTTTGCTCTGGGACATCACCACCACGGCAGGTGAGAATGTTGGCGACATGCGTGTCGGCCTCGACCAGGCTTTTCAGCCGGTTCGGGATACCGGGGCGACTGCGGTGGCCACATCTCAGAACATCATCGGTGACGTCGTTGTCTCCGAGTTGACCGCATCGCAGAGCAGATCTCTCTTCATAACCATCGCGGTGGCGGCGCTCGTGCTCGTCATCAGCTTCGCCATCGACTCGAGGCGCTGGTTCCTTGGCATCCTCACCATCGCCCCCGTCGGGCTTGTCGTGCTGTGGACCTACGGCCTCATGTACGCCGCCGGTATCCCCTTCGGGCCGGTCACCGCCACTCTGGCGGCGCTGGCCATCGGGATCGGAGTGCCATTCACCATCCACATAGCCAGACGGTTCCAGGAGGATCGCCGGCAATACGACGATGGAGATGAGGCGATGAGATCGACCATGCGTCACACCGGCGGTGCCCTGGCCGGCTCCGCGTTCACCACCATGGCCGGGTTCGGGGTGTTGATCACGTCGAGTCTGGTCCCGTTTCGGCAGATGGGTCAGGTGACGGTGTTCTCGATCGGTCTCGCCCTGATCGCCTCGGTCTTGGTTCTACCATCGATGCTGGCGCTTTGGGACCGACACCGGAGGCGCCGTGACGGGAATGGAGCGGAAGGGTCCGATCAGCCCATTGGAGGCTGACCCACCGATCGACCAAAATGACCCCTCGGAGTGAGGGTTGGAACCCGTTCTCCTTTGGTTGTTGGCCGTTCAGGGGGCGGGATGGATCTTCATCGAATAGGACACGAGGCAGCGAGGCTGCTCCCTCTTGCCTATGCGGTGCTCGAGCGGTATCCGTTCGAAGTTCGGGAGGTGACCCATCTCGCCACCCACTCCAACGTGATGTATCGAGTCGTGTCAGTCGATGGCCATCAACGGGTCCTGCGGGTGGGGAGCCCCAAAGGCAACTCTCGGAGCAACATCGAGTATGAGGTGGCGTGGCTCGCCGCCTTGAACCGGGACACAGACATCGAGGTCGTGACCCCGATCGCGACCGGCTACGGGGCGTACATAGTGAACGCACAGGAGCCCGATTCGGACCGGACCCGATCGTGCGTGGTGTTCTCATGGGTGCCGGGTCAGCCTCTGGCCGACGGGGCCGGGTCATTCGGCTACCGCCTACTCGGCAGGATGTCGGCCTCCCTACAGGAACACGGGCGGACATGGCAGCCTCCCAAGCCCGAGGGCATGCGTCGCTGGGACCGCGTCTTCTACTACGACGAGGATCTCGACCCGGTGATAATCGACGACCCCCGTTTCGACCATCTCTTCGATGTGCATCGCCGGAACACCATCCACCAGGCGAGGAAGATCTCCGAGGCTGTGATCGAGCAGTCGTGGGCCGGCGACTTCCCTCAGGTGGTCCATGGCGACCTCCATGAATGGAACGTGCACTTGGTGCGGAGCCGCCTGTTTGCCTTCGATTTCGAGGACGTCATGTTGGCCACGCCCGGCCAGGACGTCTCGGTTTGCCTCTACTCCTCACGAGCAACAGAGCGGAGGGACGAGATCCGTGCCGCCTTCAAACAGGGTTACGAGGAGATCACTCCCTGGCCGATCGTCGACGACGAGCAACTCGATGGGTTCCACGCGGCTCGTCAGGTGATGCTGATGAACTATGCGGCCAGGACCCTGCCCATGGGTGAAGCCGAGGAATACCTGGAGCATGTGACACCCTGGCTGCGCCGCTATGTCGAGCATTACGGCTGAGGCCTGTTCGAATCGGAGACCTGGTGGCCCACTAGCGTCCCTGCAGACACGAGAGAAGGAGGACTGGTTGCCGTCTTTGGAGCCTTTTTGCAGCATCCATGCGGATCTCGGGATGAAGGTGATAGGGAATGGGCCCGAGGGGATGAGAATCGACTTCCCCTTCGAGGGCACCGCCACCGGGCCTCACTGGGAGGGTGAGCGATCGGTGAGCGGTATCGACTATTCGACTGTCCGTTCGGACGGGAACATGGCCCTGGACATCCGCGCCACCATCGGGGAGAAGAGAGAGTCGGTCGCTTATAGAGGGACGGGTGTCTCCATTGCGAACGCCGACAGATCGGCCGACCCCCGTGAGCTCGTCACCTTCCAGACCGGAAACGAGGATCTCGCCTGGCTGAACAACGAGATCGGAGTCGCCTTTGGCCATGGAGAAGGCGGCAGGATATCCATCGATATCTTCTTGGTGAGACCCTGATCATCCCTTGACGTTTCGGAAGTCGGCCTTCCTCTTATCGGTGAAGGCCATCACTCCTTCCTGATGTTCCGGGGTGCGACCGAGACGCCCTTGCTCGGCCCGTTCGGCGTTCAACGCCTGCTCCAAACTGCTCGCTGCCGCCTGGCGGATCAGCCTGCGCGTCGCTACGAGGGCGTCAGGCACCATGTCGGCCAAGGAGTCGGCCAGCTCTCGGGCCCGATCTAGCAAGGCGCTCGGTGGCACCACGTCGACACAGATCCCACGCTCTTTAGCCTCCGCGGCGCCCAGCTTCCTGTTGGTCATGGCCAACTCGAGGGCCAACGGCACACCCAGGCTGTGTGGCAGCCACCAGGTCGTGCCGGAGTCCGGCACCAAACCGATGGCGGTGAAGGCGGACGTGAAGTAGGCCTCCTCTGACATCACCCGGAGGTCGCATGCAAACGCCAACCCGAGCCCGGCGCCGGCAGTGACACCATTTATTGCGCCGATTACCGGGACTCTGCACTCGAGTATGGAGTGCAGAGCCGGATGGAACACGTCTTCGAGCAAGGCCGAGAGGTCAGGCCCGTCTCCCGACTCGTAGTCCGCCATCAGGTCGGCCAGGTCGGCACCGGAGCAGAAAGCCCGGCCCGAGCCGGTGAGGATGACGGCTCGACTCTCGGAGCCGGCGCTCTCCATGGCCTCCTTGAGGCCCATGCTCAGAGATGACTCGATCGCGTTGTATCGCTCGGGGCGGTTGAGGGTGACGGTTGCGATGTCGCCCTCAAGGGAATAGTCGACGCTCATGTTCCTCCTCGCCCGAAAGGCTAACCGCCGAGAAAGCCAAGCAATCAAAGCACTTTCGCCTATCGTTGTGTGCAACGTCGCATCAGTGGCGCCAAGTGTCGACCCACAAGGAGGGGCCGTGAACAAGTCCGAGATGGCGGACAAACTCGCCGCAAAGGCGGATGTCTCCAAGGCAAAGGCCTCGGAGATCATCGACATCATCTTCTCGACGAAGGCCGGCGAGGGGATCATCGCCGTGGAGCTCGATGCCGGGCAGAAGGTCAACATCACAGGGTTTGGCAATTTCTCGACCAAGCATCGCTCGGCTCGCCAAGGCCGCAACCCTGCGACCGGGGCAACGATCACCATTCCTGCCAAGAAGTACGCACACTTCTCGGCGTCCAAGGGGCTCAAGGACAGAGTCGCCGAGTAGCCCTGAGCACATTCCGGGATTTGATGGGCCTCGTCACTGACGAGGCCCATTATTTTGTGAAGGGATGACACTCGATTTCTGGCCCCCACCCGTTCCCATCGCCCATCGCGGCAGTAGGTACCTGTGGCCGGAGAACACGATGGAGGCCTTTGCCGGGGCCATAGAGATGGGATACCGCCATGTGGAGACGGATCTGCACCTGACATCGGACGGTGTCCTGGTCTTGGTGCACGACGACACCGTCGACCGGACTACCAATGGCACAGGCTTGGTATCAGATCACACCTACGCCGAGCTCTCGAGTCTCGACGCCGGCTATCGGCACGGTGTGGGGCGGTCGCACGAGTTCCGAGGGAAGGGTCTGCGGATACCGTCGCTCGAAGAACTGCTCACGACTTTCCCTGAAGTTGGCGTGGTGGTCGATCTGAAGGTCGAGGGGCTGATCGAGTATCTGGCGGTCTTGTTGGAGGGCGTTGGCGCACACGACCGTTTGATTGTCGGATCGTTCGATGATCGGCGCCTTGCCGACTTCAGGGCCGCGACCGGAGGTCGGGTGGCAACCTCTGCCGGTCCGATCCTGAGCCGGGCTTGGGTCATGGCGTCCCGCGCCGGCCGGGCACCTCGGGGCGAGGCCCTGGCACTGCAGCTCCCACGTACAAGACGCGGCCTCACGGTGGTCGATCGACGTCTCGTGGAGAGCGCGCACCGCCACGGTCTCCAGGTGCACGTGTGGACGATCAACGATCCCGCCGAGATGTCCGGGTTGTTGGATCTGGGGGTGGACGGTCTCGTGACCGATCGTCCCGATCTGCTCAAGGAGGTGCTGATCGAGCGGGGCGACTGGCGGGGCTAGTGAAGGCACCCCGGCGGGCTCGAGTGGTGCGGGTCGGGTTCGTCCGGTCTTACTCGGAGTCTCCGCCCGGTTGGTCGAGGAAGGGGCGGCGCCACTCGGGCGCCTCGAATGGCTCGGCGAAGTAGCTGGTCTCTTCGATCACCAGGCCCCCCTGCAATCGAATGAGGATGACCATGTTGAAGACGCTGCCATCGGGATAGGTCGCAACTCCCTCGATGACGAATTGGTCGCCCCCATAGACGGTGACGCTGGGACTGCCAAACGGCAGAGTGCGTGGGAGCACCACTGTGGTGCTCTCGCCTTTCACCGATGTGACATCGCCCACCGGTAGGCCCATCGGGTATTCGGCCAGCATCCTCAGGTAGTTATCGCGGCCACTAAAGACCTCACCACTTTGCGGATAGCGCGCGACTATGTCGGTATGCAGCAACCCGTCGATGGCCACGAGGTCGCGATCGTGCAGGGCCTTCGCATAGCGCTCGGCGACTTGATGCTTCTCCACCGGTTTTCTCTCCGATGCTCGGTCGAGCTGGCTTCTGTTCGAGACAGCGCAATCGAGGCTAGCGATGGGAATAAAGCCACGACGTCGAGGTAGGGCCGCGACCGCCGCGGTCATAAGCTGTGGATCGGCCTCGTCATCGCCGCCTCCGCCACCTAGGGCACCAACTGATTCGGTCCATTGAGCCAGGCGAGACCTGGGCTTGGTGTTATGTCGACAAGGCCTACCTGAGCGATGTGATCAACTGATAAAAAGTGGGCGGGGCCTTCAACTCCTATCGTCCTCAACATGAGTGCGGAAGACCGGCGTCATTGGGATGCTCGTTACGCCGGTGGCGGGATGACGCCACTCGATGCTGCCGGTCCGCCGACGCTGTTCGCGCCATATGTCGACCTGTTCCCCACGGCAGGGATGGCGCTGGAGATCGCCTGTGGCCGTGGGTGGGGTGCGGTGTGGCTCGCCACGAGGGGGATGAAGGTTCACGGAGTCGATGTCTCGCCGGTCGCCATCGAACTTGCCCGTGAGCTGGTCTTGTCCAGCGGGGTCGCGGACACTTGTTCGTTCGAGGTGCACGATTTGGATGATGGCCTCCCCGATGGTCCGCGAATGGACCTGATCTTCTGCTACTTGTTTCGGGACCACCGCTTGGATTCGGCATTGATGGACAGGCTGCTGCCCGGCGGTCTCCTGGCGATGGCTGTGCTCAGCGAAGTGGGAGCTGGCCCTGGCCGCTTTCGGGTGCCACCTGGGGAACTTACCACGGCGTTTGGCGGGCTGGAGACCTTGGTCGACGGCGAAAGCGGCGGCATGGCGTGGATCCTGGCTCAACGTGCGGAAGGTCAGCTGTCCAAGTCGTAGGTGAGTATCTCGAGGAGATGGCCACTGGGGTCATGGAAGTAGACGGAGTCGGTGGCCCCATGCACACCGGTCGATCTTCCTGGGCCCCTCATGCTCTTCGCAGACCCCGGCCCATCGCCGTACGTGTGTCCACTGGACCTTATTCGGGAGAAGGTCGCTTCGAAGTCTCCCCGGTCCTTCTTGAAGGCCAGATGTCGCGGGGTCGAGGAACCCTGGGAGAGATCGAGGGCGAGGTCGGGACCAATGAGCATCACCTCGAAGCCGGAGCTGGGGCCCTCGTGCTCGAGGCCGACGATGTCACGATAGAAAGCGACCGATTCACTGAGGTCTTTCACCTCGAGGATGGTGTGGTCGAGTTGGATCGACATCATCGACGACTCTACGCCTATGAGGCCGCGGTGAGACGACCCTCTCGCAAGTCCAGGACCCGGTCGGCGTAGCTGAGCGCATCCGGGTCGTGGGTTGCGGCAATGACGCCCGTGCCGCCTGCGGCGACCTCCGAGATCAGCCGCCAAACCAGGTGCAGCCGCGCCAGATCCTGGTGGGATGATGGCTCGTCGGCGAGAAGCAGGGATGGACGCCGAATCAGGGCACGGCCGATGGCGGCGCGTTGTTGCTCACCGAGCGAGGCTCCCCCAGCAGAGCGATCGAGAAGGTGGGAAATCTCCAGCTTTCCGGCGATTTCGTCGACATCGGACGGCACGTCGGCGAGACGGCCAGGCAAACCGATGTTCTCACCCAGGGTGAGCTCGGGCAGGAGGCCGAGGGATTGGGGGACCACGGCGACGTGATCCCATGAAGTGGGATCGGCGAGGCCCCACTCCACCGTGCCTTTGTCGGGCTCTTGCCACCCGGCCAGGATGTTGAGAAGTGTGGTCTTGCCGGAGCCAGATCTGCCTCGGATGATCACCACCTCGCCGGGCAGGACTGTCGCCGCCAACTCGTCGAGCACCACCACTTCGATGTCACCACGCCGGAAGGTCATCCTGATCGACGAGAGAGCGACTATCGGGGTCATTGCTTGACCATGCCGTGCTCGATGTATATCACCCGATCGGCCGCTTCGAGCACCTCGGCATCGTGTGAGGTGACCACCATGGTGGCTCCCAGATCGCGGGCGCGGGTCAGGGCTGCCACGGCCAGATGAGCCGAAGCGGTGTCCAGCTCCGCGGTCGGCTCGTCAGCGAGGATCACGTCCGGATCGCCCACGAGCGCGGCTGCCAGGGCGGCCCGTTGTTGCTGGCCGGCTGAGAGCCTCGACGGGAGTTGGTCGGCCAATTCCAGGATTTCGAGCGCGTCGAGGAGGTGGTCCCCGGCCTCGGCCCGACGGATCGTCGCACTCATCCCAAGGTGCTGGCGAACGGTCAAGTAAGAGAGGAGATTGGCCGCCGGATCTTGGAACAGATAGCCGATATGGCTCGATCGGAATTTCCGTCGTTGGCGATTGCTCATCTTGGTCAGGTCTCGACCGCCTACCTGGACATTTCCGGAATCGGGTCTGTCGATCCCGGCCAACACACGCAACAAAGTCGATTTTCCCGATCCGGAGGGCCCGGCGAGTACGGTCATCTCGTGGGGTCTGGCCGAGGCCTCCACATCCCACAATGCCCATACCACTTCCTCCTCCGTCCGGTAGGCACGGCGGATTCCGTGACATTGGAGGGAGCTCACATCATTCCCCATGTCGTAAGAGCTCCGATGTGTTGGCATTGTCGGCCGTGCGTTGAGCAAGGATCGCGGCCAGCCCTCCGATCCCGACGGCGAGCCCCAAGCACAGAAGAGTGAGGTCTGAGGCCCCAACCCAACGGGGGCTGGGGGGAGTCTCCGGGACTGCGTCGAGGATCCGATAGAGCGTGCGCGCTGCGACCTGCGCCGCGGCGACACCTGTTGCCACACCGACAACCGAAAGGCCACCTATCTCCATGAACCCGGCGAGGAGGTGCTCCGACCTCCTGAGCCCCATGCGTCTGGCCAGGGCGTAGGAGAGGTTCCGTTGTCTTTGCCTGGTGTCCACATAGAGAAGTATCCCTCCGATGCCAATGAGTCCGGCGAGGGCCGAGTAGATCTCCAAGAAGTCGAACGTCCAGACGATCGCCGTGAACTTGAGCTGGTCGAGAGTGGTGGCCGCGGCCACAGTGAAGGCATAACCGAGACCAGCGTCCGCCATGGCGGCTTCCACTTCCTCCTCGGTGCGGTCGTTGGTCCACATCAAATATCTGGATCCCCGCACATGGTCCTGGTCGTCGCCAAGTACCTCGATCAAACGGCGCTGATCAACGATGACTAGGGGTCGCGACCCCCGTACCCCCGGAAAGGAGTCGACGTTGCCTTCGATCACGACGGGGACGTCGCCAGCCGTTGACGTAACGGTTCCGCTCCCCAAATCTCCGTTGGCCATGAATGCGGGCAATGGGCCCCCGACCCCGTCACCACTCAGCATCGCGAGGATTTCCTCCAGTGGCCGGTCGGAAAAGGACTCATCCCAAAAGGCTCCCCGGGCGAATGTCTTCCCGTTCACGGCAAGGAGATCGACCGTCTCGCCGTTCAGATCGGCGCGCTCGACCTTGATCACCAGAGTGGACACATCGGCGATGTCGCCTGGAGGGTCGATCAGGCCGAACACGGGGGTGGAAATGTCTGCGCCGATGAAGGTCTCGCCCTTCGCCTCGATGGTTGAGGTGGCCGATCGGGTCAGCGAGGCGGCGTAGATGAGGGTGGCCACCGGCAGCGCGGCGCCTGCGATGAGGGCGATGACCAACGTTGGAGCCGAGATGATCCGGCGCGAGGCCAGATACGAGGCATGGTCCCTGGCCCCCACCCGGCGCAAGAGCGGGAACAGCCTGATCATCACCTCCGCCACCAGCAGGACCATCGCAAGGAACACCAGCAGCGGAAACAGCAGGACCAGAGGATCGACCGACCCGACGAGCTGATTCTCTCCGATCACAACGGCGCTCTCACCGATTTTGACCCTGACGAGGATTGCGCCCACCGAAGCGAGGACCAGCAAGGGGATCCGCCAACGCAGGCCATGACTACTTACCGGGCGATGATCGAGCAGCCCCCTGGCTCTTGACCCCGCCACAATGGCGACGGCAATCAGGCCCGTGACCATGGCCGCAGCGGTGACCCAGCCGGAGAGCAGGCGAGCCGATGTCTCGATGTCGGCCGACGGGCCGATCAAACCTATCAGGACGTTGGCGACTCCCCATCCGACTGCCCCACCCAGGAGGAGAGAGGGCAGGAACTCGAGGGCTGCCTTGACCGAGATGAGACCGGGCCCGGCACCCAGGGCGGACAGGTACTGGAGTTCTACGCGCCTCCTATCCACCCAATAAGAGCCGGCCCCCCCGATCAGGCCCACGGCCGCCAGCAGGACGATTCCGGCGAGAGGGAGGATCGAGCTTCGCAGAGCCTCGGTGAGCGCCTGGACTCGCTCCGTGACCAATCCGAGATCCGAGTGGATCCCTGCTCCACCAGGGCCAAGGTCGTCGACTTGACTGATGTACTCGTCGATGTCGTCGAGGGTCTCCACCACTTCGTTGGCATTTGTGACCGTCAAGCCTTCCAGGCTCACTGGAATCTCCCAGGTGGCGTCCCGTCGGCCGTATCCGGCGTAGACGGCGCTCATCAGCTCGGGGCTGGCGGCGAAGAACAAGGGGTCGACCAAAAGTGGCGCCGGTGGAAGGTCTCCCATCGCGCTGACGGCGAGGACGTCTTCGACGCCACACCAATAAGGATCTGCCAACTGATCGTATATGTCCCGATAGATGGCCTGGACCCGAAAGTCCGAGGAATGGTCACCGGCCATGAATGTGACCTGGTCGCCGGGATGCACTTCCAAATACGCTGCCAGTCGCTCATCCAGATAAACGCCTGAACCATGTTCGCCTTCGACCAGCTCGATGTGGTCGCGGAAACCGTCTCTCCCTAAGAAACGAGCGGTGGCCGGCGGGCCAAAGTCTCTCGGGATGCTGACGACTGTTCCGCGGAGGGTCATACGCGGCGAGGTGAGGGAGGGATGTTGGGGGCCCTGACCCAGTGTGAGCCTGTTGGCCTCGATCTGATCAGCCATGGAGACGACATCCCCGGCGAAGACGTCCTCACTCAACCACAGGGTCGTGGTACCCGCGAACGAGGTCGGGCAGCGGCCCTCCAACTCGCGTTGCAGGGCCGCACTGGCCGACGACGACAGGAACAGGGGCGTCAGGGCGGCGACGGTGGCCAGGATGGCGGCGGTGCCCATCACCGCAAGGAGGACCGCCGGTCGTTTCCACAGGAGGAGTGGTGCCCTGGTGACAGGGGGGGTCCTCAGCATCTATGACCGCTTCGCTCGTCCGAGCACGCAGTATCGAGCACCGTCGTTCCTGACCACCGCACGGGCCGGGATCCTAGGACCGGTACCATCGAGGTCGATGGTCAGACTCGGTCTTGTGCTCATCCTGGCAGTGGACTTGGGCGCGGGTTTTGACACCGCCACTGCAACCGTCGTCTCCACAACGGATCAATCTGCGGTGATCGAATTGCATGTCGGGGTGAACGGTGCTCCCGACGCAGTCGTGGCCCATCTCTCCCTCCCCGGTGAGCCGGACGTCGCCATCCCGATGCTCCCGAGGGAGGATGGGAGCTTTGGAGTGACAACCGAGGTAAAGACTGCCAACTACACGGTTGTCTTCGAAACGCTCGGAGAAGTCGGAGTGAGCTCGAAGCCGGCCACCTTGCTCGCCCTGGGCGCGGACCTGTCGAAGGGCACATCGACCACTGCGGCTGAGGATGACCAGGGATACAGCTCACAAACCACCGGATGGATGTGGCTAGCCGTCGCTTTCGGTGCGGCTTCGCTGGCGGCTTTGGCCATTTGGGCGCTCGGCGGGCGGGACCACGAGGATGAGGATCATGATTCTGTTCCCCCCGAATCGATGCCGGCTCCCTGAGTGCTCGCCCCGGTCTTTGCCGCTGCGATCATCGAGCTATTGAGCCGGGGCAGGGCATAGAAGTAGAGGGCAACGAGGACCGCCGCGGCAAACAAGAACGGGACACGAAGCGACCACTCCCTGCCCATGAGTGGCTCCGAAACGGCGACGATCACTCCGCCCAGCAGGGAGCCGATCGGCATCATCCCCCAACCGAGGAATCGGTAGACAGAGTTGACCCGTCCCAACATGCGATCCGGGATGAGGGCCTGTCGAAGAGACACGGTGATCACATTCCACAACACTGCAAAGAAGCTGCCGACGGCAAACATCGCCCAGACCACCCAAGCCGACGAGGCCAGACCGGTCACGAGGAGTGTCAGTGCAGACGCTGCGATCGCACTGAACAGTGACGCACCTTGGCCGATCTTCTTGGAGATCTTCGAGGCGGCGAAAGATCCGACCAACCCCCCGGCCGCGCCAGCTGTCATCAAAGCGCCAAAGGCCGCCGCATTGAGATCGAGAATCTCCTGGACGAAGAGGACATACGTCCCAATTGCCAGGGTGAACATTCCATTCATGATTCCCAGGGCGATGGCCATCGGGCGGAAGAGCTCGTGGCGCCATAGCCATCTCACCCCTTGTTTGAGCTCCGCCCAGAATGATGGCTTTGACTGCTCCTCCTCCTCAGCCAATTCCTCCGCCGTCTTGCGTGCCATGAACTTGCCCCCGATGGCAAACACCAGGGCGGCAGCGACGGCGAATGAGCCGGCGTCTAGGAAGAACGGGAGCGAGAACGCCGCGGCGAGGAGGAAGCCGCCGAGGGGTGGGCCGACGAAGGAGTTCATCACCATCTCGGCACCCCACAAACGGCCGTTGGCCCTCTCGAGGTTCTCCTCTTGTACGAGTGCGGGCATGAGAGTCTGGGCGGAGTTGTCTCTGAACACCTCGGCGGTCCCGAGCAGGAGTGCCGCGACATAGATCGTGAGCAGGAGGAACGCCGAGTTGGATGGGAGGGGAGCGGTTCCCGAGGCGATCAGATCCGGCGAGGCGAGCTCGGATTGGGACCGGAGGATGGTGATGGCGACTCCAAGTGTGAAGAGAAAGCGGAGGACATCCATCCAGGCAACCAAGCGCTTGCGATCGACGCGGTCGGTTATGACACCGGCAGGAAGCGTGAAGATCAGCCAGGGAAGACGCGTGGCAACGGTCACCAAGGCGATGTGGATCGGGTCCCGCGTCACAGCCGATGCGAGCCACGGATAGGCCACCGTGGAGACCCCGTCGCCGAGATTCGAGACGATCGACGCGATCCACAGCTTCCAATAATTGATCCCCAGGGGCCTCGTGCTCACAGCTCGAGGTCTCCATCGTCGGGAAGATGTGGCCGGTCCGTCGGGTACAACGCCACCAGCATCCCGTAGGTTCGCTCACCACCACGGGGCTCAGATGCAAACTCTTGGGTCAGCTCACCCATCCGCAAGGCCCACTCCTTGGCGCGATCGGTGGGGACTCGCGCATAGCGCAACGTGCTGAACATGGCCGGGTCGAGCTCGTCGGACAGGGCCTCCTGGGAGGCTTTGGCGTATTCGGTGGCGGCGGAGGTGAGGAAGTAGTCGGGGGAGACCTCCGCATCGACCTTGGGTGTCAGGAGGTAGGTCCGTGCCGTCCGCCCGAAGTACTTGGCCTCGATAGCCCGGACCTTTTTCGTTCGCACCACTCGCACCAAACCAGCCTCTTCGAGGACGGACATGTGATGGCCCACCGTCCCTTTGGGCTTGTCCAAAGTCTCGGCCAACTCGGTGATCGTGGCGGCCCGCTCGAGCAGTAGGTCGACGATTCGGAGCCTTGTATCCTCGAAAAGTGCGCGAAATTGCTCCGTTGTCTCGAACTCGAGGGTCTCCTCCAGTGAATAGTCCGGGGCGCTACGGTCGGCCATTCCGGTATAGTCGGGATTTCCCGACCATTTGTCAAGGGGCAGCTGCGTCGATGTGATTCGGTCGCCGAGGCTCGAGGACGCATCCGGTTTGGCGACAGTTCATGTCGAGAGCTGGCAAGAAGCCTATCGGGGTCTACTCGGCCGGTCATTCCTGGATTCGATCGATTTGGCCGCGAGGATCGGGTGGTGGCAACGAACCATCTCGGCAGGGCAGAGCCTCATCTCAGTCGGTGAGGTCGATGGAGTGGTGGAGGGGTTTTGCCTGGCCGGAGCCTCCCACGATCCCGATTGGGGGGAGATCTATGCCCTCTACGTCAGGCCCGGTCATTGGGGCACGGGTCTCGGGCGATCTCTGCTGGCCGACGGTGAGGCCTCCCTGGTCGAGTCGGGATTCGGATCTGCCCTCCTGTGGGTGCTGGACGGGAACCGCAGAGCGCGCCGTTTCTACGAGCGACAGGGTTGGGCTGTCGCTGCGCCGTTCCGGCTCGAGACCATCGGTGGCACTGAGGTCACCGAGCGTCGTTACGAGAAACGTCTAGAAGCTGGGTGACCCGGTCCAGGTCGGCGGGGAACGTGACCTTGATGTTGTCGGCCGATCCGGGGAGGGCCTCGATGCTCAGATCGCTGAATCTCTGTGCGATCTCGGCTGTGTCCTGACCCTCGTACTCCATCCGCGCCGCCGTCACATAGGCAGCGAGCAGACGCTCGCCTTCAAAGACCTGGGGTGTCTGCGCCACTCCGACTTTCTCGACCAGGCTCAAATCACCCTTGTGGATTATCGGTCGCAACGGCGCTGCGACGGGTACCGCCCCGCCGACCTGGGCGGCTCTTTCAAACAAGCGCTCGATGAGATCGGACGGCACGAGTGGCCTTGCTCCGTCGTGAATCCCGATCAGACCGGCCATGGCGCCCACCGCGGCCAGACCCGACATCTCGCTGGTGGTCCGGGTAGGCCCGCCGGGCACCAATGCCACTCCCAAGTCGAGCTTGGCGAGACTCGGCATTTGATCCAGGCGACACACGAGAATGCACCGGTCGACGTGGTGTCGTACGGCTTCCACCGTGTGAGCCACGAGTGGGAGAGCACCGACCGGAGCCATCATCTTGTCGGACCCGAATCGGATGCTGGAGCCGCCGGCGACCACGATCATGATCCGCTCTGACATCGTGTTCAGGGTACCTTTGTCGGAGTGATCGACCTGTCCCGTGCTCGTCAGCAGTCGAGGTCTGTGGAGGGGCCGGTCGTGATCGATCACGTCGGTGACTTGCTCGACGCGCGCCTCCCCGATGACTCACCCACACCTGCTCTCCTGGTCGACCGGGTCACCGAGGCCGTAAAGGGCATCGCAGACGGCGTGGTGGTCAGCTACGTCGATCGGGATACCCTCTGGGAGGTCTACGGCTTCGTGCTCGACCGAGAGTCGTTGGAGACGCTCCCGGATCGGATCGAGTCGGCCGGTGCGTTGGTCGAGGCTCTGCGGAGCAGTGGTCGTCGTCTCCATGCCGTCGTTGCGGTCCCCGGCGAGCCCGACGTGACTTAGACGGCCCATCGGGGCCGGTCACGAGGGTCTTGTTGTGGCCCGGCCCGATTGATACGTTCGGCCGGATGGTGGGGAAGGGGAGACTCAGGGCGCTCGGCGTGCACTCGGCGGACCCGGTGCTCTCGTTACTGGCGGCCCTCGGCCTGGGTCAGTCAGTTGGAACGGCTTTGGTCGTCGAACTGGTGGGCGACGTCCGGCCCGGGACGGCTCGCACCCTGGCCGATCTGGCCGAGGCCGGTCCTGCACTGGATGAGCTGAGCCCGGGCCGACCCGGTGTCGCCCTGATGAGCGGCGGGGGCGTCGACTTCGATGCTGCCGTTTCCCTTGTGACTCTCTTCGCCCGTCATTGGCCGGCGGTGGTGATCAGACACGAGCCTTCGGGTTGGGATGGCCCCAGTGCCCCCGTGGTCGGACTGCTCCCCGGGCTCTTGCGTGTCGAGCACCCCGGGCCCGCCGTTTGGCAGCCCACTGGCACTGAGCGTCGACCCCTCGGACCGGGTCCCGTCCTTCCATTGCTTCGCCCTCGTCTTGTCAGGAGTCTGCTTGGCGGCCAGATGGCGAGTCGGGCCAGATGGGTCCAGTCTTGGGCGCCGATCTGGGAGATGCCGTGGGGTTGATCGAACGGCTTGCAGAAGAGATCGCTGCGGGAGCGTCCCCACTGCACCGGCGGGCGGTGACCAATGAGGCATCTCGTCTCCTGGCCCGGCAGGCGCCGCGGGCATCGCTCGAGTGGGCCGGCCGGGTGGCCGACGCGGTCCTAGGGCTGGGGCCACTCGAGCCCCTTCTCCGCGACCCGGAGGTCACGGACGTGCTGGTCAACGGTGCTGAGGAGATCTGGGTGGAGCGCGGCGGTGCGCTCGAGCCGGTGGAGGTGTCGTTTGCGGGGGACGGTGCCCTGATGGCTGCGGTTGATCGCGTGCTGGCTCCTTTGGGCCTGAGAGTTGACCGATCGTCGCCGGTGGCGGCTGCACGGCTCCCCGACGGAAGCAGGTTGCACGTAGTGATCCCACCTGCCTCGGTGGACCATCCGGTGCTCGCCATTCGCCGTTTCACTCAGGCGATAGGCAGCCTGGACGAGCTCGTCGAGTGCCAGGGAGCCACCATCGAGCAGGCAGAGCGTCTCGGTGAGGCGGTGATCTCCAACAGGACCATCGTCATCTCGGGCGGTACCGGCTCGGGCAAGACGACGTTGCTCAATGTCCTTGGGGGATTGATACCGGCAGGAGAGCGAATCGTGACCATCGAAGATGCTGCCGAGCTCTCGATCCCCGGGCATCGGATCCGTCTCGAGGCTCATCCCGCCAACGCCGAGGGCGTGGGAGAGATCACCATCCGCCAGCTCCTCCGATCCGCTCTCCGACTCCGGCCGGATCGGATCATCGTCGGCGAGGTGAGAGGTCCCGAGGCCCTTCTGTCCAAACATCACCCCCGTCTTCGGGCACGGGTATCGACCCTGTTCCCGAGAATCGGTATGGCTCGTCGAGGTGGAGGTCGATGTGGAGCAGGTCGAAGAGTTCGGCCATCAGCTCGTTGGTCGGGTTTTGTAGTTGGGCTTTGGCATGGTCGGCCAGGTCGTGGAGCTGTTGGGTGACGGTGGCGGCCCGATAGCGGTGCCGGTCCTGCTGGTCGAGTTGGGCCAGCTGCAATTGAGCCAGAGCCTTTTCGGCCGTGATCTCGGCCACAACCTGATCGACGGTCTCGTCGGTGCTGCGGGCGAACTCTCTGATGAGTCTCGCCTTCTGCCGGTGCAGCTCCTCGATACGTGCCTCGATCCTCTGCCGTTGTGAGTCCGAGCGTCGTTGGTGTCGATGCTGGCCATGTACGCCTCTGCGAGTTGTCGGAGCTGGTCAGGATTGGTGATCACGCCCCTCACATGATCAACGACGGCCTGCTCCAACTCAACGGCTCGATACCGTCTGGGTTGGTGTGGGCACCGGTTGACCCCGAAGGAGAGATTCCCGGTGGCGCAGGTGTAGTAGGCACGCCCCTTCTCGATACGGACTACTCCGGTCATGGACGCTCCACACCGGCAGTAGAGGTGCTGGCGTGGTCCTCGTCCTGATAGCGGGTAGAGCCGGTTCTTCCGTTGGGGTCTAGGTCGACCTTGGATCGCAGTCTGGAGCCGATCCCACTCCTCTTGGGTGAGGATGGCCGGGATTCTCAGCTCGATGGGCTGGTTGCCCTGGTTGTAGGTCCATGTCCCGGTGAGGTCGGTTCTTCGAAGCTGGTGACGGAGATTGCTGTGACGCCATTCACCACCAGAGCGGGTGGTGACACCTTGACTGTTGAGATGGGCGGCAACCGAATAGCCGGTGTCACCGTCGTTGATGATCATCTTGGTGGCAAGACGCAACACTTCGGCCTCGTGCTCGTTGATGGCGAGAACCTTGTGTTTGGTGCCATTGTCTGCGGGCACGATGTCGAACCCGTATGGGGGAGGGCCTCCCGGCCAGTAGTTGTCGTTGGCTATGGAGCGGAGACCTCCCGTCATCCTCTCGGTGATTCGGTCACGCTCGAACTCGGCAAAGGTGCCCAACAGCGACCGCAACATCCGACCCGTTGTGGTGGATGAGTCGATCGACTCGCTCACCGAGACGAAAACCACACCGAGATCGTCGAGTTCACCGACAGCATTGACAAGATGTTTGAGGGAGCGGGAGAACCGATCCAGCTTGGCGACCACGACTACGTCGACTTGACCGGCCCGACATGCACTCATGAGACGGTCGAGTCCGGGGCGGGTGTCTTTGGCCCCTGAGACGCCCTCATCGGCGATCTCCTCGACCAGATCCCAGCCTTTGGCATTCACATAGGAGGACGTCTGCTCCCGTTGCGTGACGAGACTGGTGCCCTCAATCGCCTGGTCGGTGGTGGAGACTCTTGAGTAGGTCCACGCTCGAAGTGGGGTACTTGTCATGCTGCACCTCCTGAAGTGCGCTCCTGATAGATAGGGCGGGGAACTCGGTCAGGAACCGGGGTTTCGATGCAGGTAGCAAGCCGGGATCTAGCCCCTGCCACTGATGAATAGTCGAAGGGGAAGCTCATGGTGGTTCACCGACAGGTGGACGGTCCGTGGTTCCCGTGATCGCCGTGAAGAGAAGCTGGGCCAAACGACGGAATCGGTCAGAGTCTGGGTCGGAGGTGAGGTCGAGAGTGACCTCGATTGCGGTGGACGATGATGTCCCGAACATTGGCATGTGCCTCCGATGTGTCGGGACTCTTGGTCCTCTAGGTCTTGTTGTTGAAGCCAGTGTGCCACACCGGAGTCGAATTGGCGTGGATTTCCCGATGTCACTGAGCGACGTTTCCCCTGCTACCAGTTGAGGAAATCCCATATCGATGATCGTCGATGCATTACACTGTGGGGACATGAAACAGCGGACCGACTACTTCAGGAAAATGAACCAGCAGACACCGATCATGCCGATCAGGCTGCCCAGTCCAGAGCATCACGAGCTGGTGAAGGCACTGGCTGCCGAGGATGGGGTGACGCTGTCCGAGTGGGTCAGGAGCCTGATCGGACGAGAGGTTGACGCCCGTTTGAGCACTGCCTCGACGTAGGCAACAGACAAACCATGTGAGCGCCTCCGAGCGCCGGGACCACAACGCACCCGGCGCTTTTTGTATGCCGGGGAGGAGGATCAGATGGACAAGATGAAAGTGGACGAGGCGAGAGAGGCCCTACGCCAGGCCGAGATCGACTACGGCGAGGTCGAGGCCCGACACCAGTCGACCCTGAACAAGACATCCACAGCTGAGGTTGTGCTCGACAGGATCGAGACCAGATCCGAGTTGGAGGCCATGGCCCAGCGTCTGCTGGCTGCCAGGGATCGGGTGATTGAGATCGACCGGGAGGTCACCGAGCTTCGGGTGGCCACAGCCAAGGAGCAGCTCGCCGACGTTGAAGCCGAACTGGTCGTAGCGGTCAGAGACGCCGAGGCAGCCGTGGCCGGTCTGGAGCCGGTGTTGAAGCGGGTGATCGATCTCTCTCGGAAGCGATACGCATACAAGAAGGATGCCGGGATGACCGCACCGATGTCACTGCTGGCGAGAGGTGCCACCACCGGCTGGTTGCAGTGGCGGCTGCGAGAACTGGAGCTGCCCGACCTCGAACATCCACCCCATCACTTTCGGGCGCCGTTGGCTGACCTGCTCGGCCTCACCCACATCACGCCCCATGACCATGAGGAGGTTGACAATGACGCAGAGAAGTAGAAGCGACATCGTGGCCGAGGCGAGGAGATGGCCGACGAGGTGATGTCGACCGTCCCGGACATGACCTTCGATGAGGCCATGTCGCTGGTGTGGGAGCACGCCGACGGCCTGTATGAGGAGTACACCTCATCGCCACCAGAGATGCCATCGATCCCGTGGCCAAGTCGGCACCCGAGAGCCGACCCTGTCCGAAGTCATCCTGAAGGCTGTCCAGACCGAGGCCGGGCGTCGGGCCTGGACCCAGTGGCCGAACAAGAGCCTCGGCGAACTCGAATACGAGGTGTGGAGTTCACCTGAAGGCTCGCAGCTATATGACCTGCATCGGACCATGGGATCGATCCCGTACTCGGAGGCAACCGTCACGATCGGCAAGAGCTTCGAGCATCAGGACGCATGGCAGACGCTTTCCAGGTGGTTGCCATGACCGATGAGCATCGGGGGAGTGGGGGCGTACTTTCCTCCGTCCCCACAACCCCACCCTCCACCCCAGACCTCCACATGCTTCGCCTGTGTCGGGCCGTCCAGGCGCCTCCCTTCGGTCGTCGCCAACACCCAGGCCCCAGCTAGGAGGCCGTCAAACCCCTTGGCAACCGGAGACCGAAGGAAACCAGGCCGATATCTTGCCCCTGAGTTGGCCAGGGGGATCAAGGAGGCGAAGCGGGCCAGCCACATGTCCTGGCGGAAAATAGGGCGTTTAGCGGGACGGTCCCATTCGCATTTGGTCAACTTGGCTCAAGGACAACGCA
>CAVSQY010000005.1:0-82349 GCA_963730285.1 uncultured Actinomycetes bacterium
CTCTCGACCTGGTATCGGCGCTCAACACGGGCCACCGCGGATCGATGTCGACTGTTCATGCGAACTCGCCACGCGAGGCTCTGTGGCGATTGGAGACCCTGGCATTGTCGGCCGGCGACACTTCTGAGCGGGCCATCCGGCGCCAGCTCTTCTCGGCCATCGATGTGGTAGTCCATCTCGAGCGGGCCGGTGGGGCACGCCGGATCGTTTCGATCGAAAGCGTGCCCGGGCAGGGAGACGAGAGCGGATGGTGAGTGCCCTCGCTGTGGCCGTCGCTGTTCTCGCAAGGATGGGTTGGCTGCGACTGTCACTCCTGGTGGGGTCGATGTACCTCCCGGTTCCCACCGGGCTCCTGCTGATCGCACTCGCCATAGGGCGGCGGCGCGTGGAGGCGGCCGACGCGGCGAGTTTCTGCGACGCCGTCAGCAAGGAGCTCAGGGCCGGAGAGTCGGTCCGTGATGCAATCCGGTTGGCGGCCGAGAGTGTCGGCGCCGATCAAATTGCCGAGACTTGCGCGGCCACCAGCAGGCTCGACCTGATCGGGATGGCGGCGGCCCGGCAGTTCGAGGAGATCGGCGAGGAGTTGATGGCAGTGGTTCGCCGACGGGACGGACTAGGTGTTCGACCGGCCGTGATGTTCGAGGAATTGGTGCAGGTGGCTCTGGCCCGCTCCGAGGTGAGACACGAGGTGTCCATCGCCACGGCTCCGGCCCGCGCCACCGCGGCCGTCCTGCTACTCGCCCCGCTCGGGGCCTTGGCCTGGGTGGTGGCAAATGGCGAGCTCTCCGCATCGTTGGCCCGACCCGAGCAGAGGTTCGCTGCCGCAATCGGCCTTGCCCTGGTCGTCACCGGCCTGGTGCTGGCAACGGCGATCCTGAGGAGGTCGACGTGACCGCCATCGTCTGGCTTTCCGTCGGTTTGGCAGTGGGAGGCGTGCCGTGTGCGGCGACCGTGGCGACCGTTCTCACGATCGGGCGTGTGATCAGGGCTCGGTCGACTACGGAGCCGGGGATCCGGCCGATCCTCTTCTCGCTGTTGATCGAGGTGCGCTCCGGATTCTCGGTCTTGGGCGCCCTGATGACGGTGGCCGCCCTCTATCCGCAGCATCGTGAGCTCAATCGGGTGGCTCGTGTTGCCTCGGTTTCAGGCTTGACCGCCGCACTGGGGGGCGTCGACGGCCATCTGCAGCCGGTCTTGTCCCAGCTCGCCAGGTCGCAGATATCGGGCGCTCCCATGGCAGACACGATCAGGGCGATGATCGAGGCCGACATCGCACGGGACAGGACAGAGATGATTGCCCGGGCGAGGAAGCTGCCCACCCGGCTGATGATCCCGGTGACCTTGCTGATCCTGCCGGGATTGGTCCTCCTCTTCTATGCGCCGGCACTCGTCAGGCTGTTCGGCGAGATATCGGGCCCACTCACATGAATTCTTCCGCACTTCTCCCCGCACCGGTCGGTCACCGGAGAGGAAGGAGAGCAAATGACTCGGATATGGACGTGGATGTTGGTGAGGGAAGATCGTGGCCAGGCCACGGTCGAATACTTCCTGGTGATTCTGGCTGCTTCGGCGCTGGCGGTCCTGGCCTTGCGATGGCTTCAATCGGGGAGCGGCGGAAGCCTGCTCGGGAGTTTGTTCGGCAAGGTGGTCAGCTGGGTCGCGGGCAAGTTCTGAACGGGGAGGCCGGGACGGTGACGGTCGAGTTCTTCCTCCTTCTTCCCCTGGTTGTCGTGGTGCTCGCCGCGTCGATTCAGGTGATCGGCATGGCGCGGATGCGTCTCGAGCTGCAGAGTGCGGTTCGAGACGGAGCACGCGTGGCCGCGACCACGCCTGATCCTTCCCGGGCGGTGGAAGCCGTGCTGGCTGCGATGTCCCCTCAGTCGAGGGAGCGGCTGCGAGTGTCGGTTCAGCGCCCGGCAACGGTGGGGGCGGCGGCCAGGGTGTCGGCCACGATCAGGTATCTGCTCGGCCCTCCATTCCCCTCCGACTACGGGATGGACATCTCGGCCAGCGCGACCATGCGGACCGAGCGATGAGCAACGAGCGTGGGGCGATGAGCGCCCTGTTGCTGGCGATCGGCGCGGTTGTTGCCCTCGTGGCCGGGGCGACTGCTGCGGTTGGGGTTCTCCTCGCGGAGAGGGAGCATGCGGCCACCGCGGCGGAGGCGGCTGCCCTGGCCGCGGCAGTCGCCACGTATCCACCCGCCTGGTCGGCTGATCCGGACGAGGTGGCCGCCGAGTACGCCGCCCGCAACGGAGCCCACCTCATCAGCTGTGGCTGTCCGGTGGATGCTTCACTCCGGGCGAGGACGGTTGTTGTCACGGTTGGCCTGGTGGCCGACGTCCCCATCTTTGGCGAGGTCCTGGTGGGTAGGACGGCCCGAGCGGAGTTCGACCCAATCGATTGGCTGGGGAGGTGACACAATCAGGGTGTGGCAGCCACACCTGCAATCCAAGAGCTGGATCGTCTCGGCATCGATTACCAGGCCCATGACTACGAGGTGGCCGAACATGTCGGGGATGGGTATGGAGAGGCCGTGGCCAGGGCGATCGGGTTGCCCGATGCCCGTGTGTTCAAGACCTTGGTGGCAGAGGTCGACTCGAATCCGGTGGTGGCGGTCGTCCCCGTCGATCGCAGGCTGTCCACGAAGCTGCTCGCCCGTGCCGCTGGTGGGAAGCGGGGAGCGTTGACCGACCCAGCTACTGCCGAGCGTCTAACCGGATACGTGACTGGTGGCATAAGCCCCCTCGGCCAGAAGCGCAAGCTTCCCCTGTTTCTCGATCGCTCTGCACACGACCACGAGACGATCGCCGTCTCAGGTGGGAGACGGGGCGTCCAAATCGAGTTGAGCCCAGATGATCTCTTGCGTGCCACCGGTGGCATGCTGGCCGAACTGAGCGACTGAGCTGCCGATAGGCTGGCGACGATGGCCACCCGCTCGGAGATCCTTCGCATGCTGGCGGAGCTGGCCAAGCTCACGGCTCTCGACGAAGGGAGCCCTCAGGCGTTCAGGGTGCGTGCCTATGAGAATGCGTTGCACGGCATCGAGGGGTACCAGGGAGACCTCACGAGCCCAACCAAGAGTGACCTGATCGACATCAAGGGTGTGGGGGGATCGACAGCCGACAAGATCCTCGAATTCATTTCCACGGGCACGGTCTCCAAGCTCGAAGGCCTCCGTCAGAAGTATCCCCCAGCATTCGTCGAACTGACCAAGATCCCCGGTTTGGGGCCGAAGACGCTCAAGCTGATCAGGTCGGAGCTCGGTGTTGAAGACATCGAGGGTCTACGTCAGGCCCTTGCCGCCGAGAGACTGCGCGAGCTGCCCGGTTTGGGAAAGACGTCGGAAGAGAAGATCGCCAAGGCGATCGAGAGGCTCGGGCTCCACGGGAAAGATCGTCGGACTCCTCTGGTCGAGGCACTCCCCCTCGCCCGGTCTCTCGCTGGGCGCATCTCCTCATTGGCCTCGGTGGAAGTCGCGGTTCCATGTGGGTCGATAAGACGGTTCTCCGAGAGCGTGGGTGACATAGACATCGTGGTCGCCACCACCGACCCTGTCGAGGTGTCCACCTTCGTGCTCGCCCTCCCTGAGGTCTCCGAGACGATCGGGTCGGGCGACACCAAGACTTCGTTCCTCACCAGGGAGGGGATGCAGGTCGATGTGAGGACAGTGGAGCCGGGTCAGCTCGGCTCCGCACTCCTCTATTTCACCGGCTCCAAGGCCCACAACATCGCCCTGAGGCAACGCGCCATCGATCGCGGCTGGCTCCTCAGCGAATACGGCCTCTTCGAAGACGGGAAACTGATCGTCTCCGATCCCGAGGAAGCCATATACGAGGCACTCGGCATGCAGCCAGTCCCGCCCCCGATGCGCGAGGGCACAGGCGAGATGGAGGCGGCGGCACGGGGTGACTTGCCCGATCTGATCCGGCGAGAGCGGATCATGGGAGACCTCCACTATCACAGTGATCGTTCGGGAGACGGGCGCGCCTCGCCTGAGGAGATGGCCCGCGCCGCGATCGGAGCAGGCTACCGATACGTCGCCTTCACCGATCATGGAGAGAACCTCGCCATCAACGGGTCGTCACGGGAGGAGATGCTCGCCCATCGAGAACTGATAAGGCAATTGCAGGATCAATACCCCGAGATCACGCTTTTGTTCGGCTGTGAGCTCAACATCGGCCCGGATGGGGAGCTCGACTACGACCCGGAGTTCAGGTTGGAATTCGACTACTGCGTGGCGTCGATCCACTCTCACTTCGACCTCCCTAAGGATCGTCAGACGGCAAGGATCTTGCGGGCCTTGGCGGATCCCGCGGTCAACGCGATCGGTCATCTGAGTGGGCGCTACGTGGGAAGGCGACCGGGTGTCGAGCTCGACGTCGAGGTGGTGCTCGAGGCACTGGAGGTCACCGGTGTCGCGCTGGAGATCAACGGCGCCCTCGATCGCCTCGATGCTTCGGCCGAAGTTGCACGAGTTGCCATGGGCCGGGACATCCACTTTGTGATCGATACCGACTCACATCATCCGGCTGACCTGGTCAGGATGGACTTCGGGGTCTCTTACGCGCAGCGTGGCTGGGTCACCGTGGATCGGGTCATCAACGCACTTCCGACCGAGGAGTTCCTGGCGTGGTCGCGCCGACGGCGATGAGCAGGGGCACCGCGTCGCCGGTTGCCGCCAAATCCGATCCTTGTAATTCACCGCCGCACGAATGATCCTGTCGTCTTGGCGACGACCCCAAAGGAGACAGCCCAGGTGGCCAGCACCTTCGTTCTCGACACATGTGTCCTGCTCGCCGACCCGCAGTCCCCATTCCGATTCGATGAACACGATGTGGTGCTGCCGTTGGTCGTGATCGAGGAGCTGGATCGCAAGAAAACCCGGATGGATGAGGTGGGCGCCAACGCCCGAGCGGCAATACGGATCCTCGAAGAGCTTGGGGCATCGAGACCCGGCGGTCTGAGTGAGCCGGCCCCACTGCCCAGCGGCGGGTCTTTGCGGATCGAGCTGAATGGCATCGTCTCGGATCGGTTGCCCCCGGTTCTCGACCCACTCACCCCAGACCATCGAATCCTGGCCACGTGCCTCAACCTCCAGGAGACGACCTCGGCGGTGCTCGTCACCAAGGACGCCTCCCTCCGTATCAAAGGCGCCCAACTCGGGGTCCCGGTTCAGGACTATCGGGGCGATACGGTGCCGGTCGAGCAACTGCACTCCGGTCTGGTTGAGCGGGAGACTGAGGGCGACACGATCGATCGGCTCTTCGACGAGGGCAAGGTCGAGCTCGACGGCATCGAGGCCATGGTCAACCAGTTCGTCTTGTTGCGCTCCGGCGCTTCCCGCTCGGCGCTGGCCCGTGTCATACAAGCCGAGCCGACGGTGGTGGTGGAAAGAGTCCCGAGCCATCTCCGAGCATTCGGCGTCGAGCCAAAGAACGTGCGGCAGACCGTTGCGCTACATCAGCTGCTAGATCCAGACATCCCGGCCGTGTCCCTGATGGGCATGGCGGGCACAGGCAAGACTTTCCTGGCATTGGCGGCCGCGTTGGAGCAGGTCCTCGAACAAGGGAGGTATCGCCGTGTGTCGGTCTATCGGCCATTGGTTGCGGTGGGTCGCCAGGAGGTCGGCTACCTGCCCGGGGACCTGAGCGAGAAACTGGCCCCATGGATGGCGGCGGTGCACGACAACCTCTATGCCCTTTTCTCCGACGCCGGTGTCGACGGGGCCAGACATGCGATCGAAGAGTTGGTTGACCGAGGCGAGCTGGAGATGGCTGCTGTCACCTATCTTCGAGGCCGTTCCATCACCGGTGAGTTCGTCATCATCGACGAGGCCCAAAACCTGGAGTTGTCGACCCTGAAGGTGATCCTGACCCGTATGTCGCGGGACTCCAAGGTGGTGTTTTGCGGGGATCTCTCCCAGGTCGACAACCCCTACATCTCCCCATTCGGGGGTCTCGCCGCCTTGATCGAGAAGTTCAAGGGATCGTCGCTATTTGGCCACGTGACCCTGGATCGCTCCGTCCGCTCCCCTTTGGCAGAGATGGCCGCGACAGTCCTGTGACCGCCAGACCGGTCACTTTCCGACTCTCTCGCGGCGGGCGGCGAGGAGCTCGGCTGCTCGCTCGATGGTGATGGTCTCCGGCGAGTCGCCCTGCCGCAGGGAGGCGTTGACCTCCCCATCGGTCACATAAGGCCCATACCGCCCAGATTTGACCGTCACCGGCTTGCCCGACACGGGGTCATCACCCAATTCCTTCAATGGTGACTTGGCCTGGCCACGTCGCCGCGGCGGCTCGGCAAGGAGTTTGAGGGCGTCTTCCACGGTGAGCGTGAACAACTGGCCCTCGCTCTCCAGACTCCGGCGGTCATCGCCTCTCTGGATGTACGGGCCGTATCGGCCGTTCAGCGCCACGATGTCCACCGCATCGGGATCCTGGCCCACCGTTCGAGGAAGTGAGAGCAGCTTCAACGCGGTGTCGAGCGACAACTCGTCCAATGACATCGTCTTGAACAACGAAGCGCGCTTCGGTTTTTCCTTGCTGCCTTCCTCGACATCGCCCAGCTGGACATATGGCCCGAACCGGCCGGTCTTGCCGAGCACGACCATCCCGGTGTCGGGATCTGTGCCGAAGATCTTGTCACCGGCATTCTGAGTCTGAACCAGCTCTATCGCCTTCTCGACGGTGAGCTCGTCCGGTGCGAGATCGGTTGGTATGGAGGCCCGTTCATCGCCGATTTCGACATAAGGCCCGTATCGGCCGATTCGTGCCACGACCGGGGTGCCCGAGTCGTCCTCCCCGATGGGGATCGAGCCAACGGCGCGCGGGTCGATCTCGTCGAGGCGCGCCGCCACCTTGGTCTTCAGCCCGTTGTCGCCAAAGTAGAACTTGGTGAGCCATGGGACCGACTCTTCGTCGCCCGAGGCAATTCGGTCGAGGTCGTCTTCCATCGCTGCGGTGAACGAATAGTCGACCAGTTGCGGGAAATGCTTCTCGAGGAGAGCGACGACGCCGAAGGCGGTGAAGGTGGGTACGAGGGCGGAGCCCTTCTTCCACACATATCCACGGTCCTGAATGGTGGACATTATCGATGCATAGGTGGAGGGACGGCCCACCCCGAGTTCCTCGAGCCGTTGCACCAGCGATGCTTCGGTGTATCGCGCAGGAGGACGAGTCTCGTGCCCGGTTGGCTCGAGTCTCTGCACTGCCAGCTCATCGCCCTGGGTCAATTGGGGGAGCACGCTCTCGTCGTCATCGAGCTCCGACTCGGGGTCGTCACTGCCCTGGACATAGGCCTTGAGGAAACCAGGGAAGGTGATGGTGCGACCGCTGGTCCCGAAGACCGTGTCTCGGCCGTCGGGCAGGGTCGCGGTGATGCGGGCCGAGACTGTCACACCCTTGGCGTCGGCCATCTGTGAGGCGATGGTCCGCTTCCATATGAGGTCATAGAGTCGGGCCTCGTCAGGTCCCACCTCGGTGGCCACCTCCTCAGGAGTCCTGAATGTGTCACCGGAGGGCCTTATCGCCTCGTGCGCTTCCTGCGCTCCCTTCACCTTCGACTTGTAGACCCTCGGGCTGGGGGAGAGGTATTCCTTGCCATACAGCTTGGTGATTTGAGATCGCGCCGAGGCCACGGCCGACTCCGATATGGAAGTCGAATCGGTCCGCATATAGGTGATGTGCCCGTTCTCGTAGAGACGCTGGGCCACCGACATGGTCCTCGACGATGAATAGCGGAGTTTCCGACTCGCCTCTTGTTGGAGAGTGGAGGTACGGAAGGGTGGATAGGGAGAGCGCTTGTATGGCTTCTCCTCGACGCTGGAGACCTCGAAATGGGAATCGAGAAGGTCTCTGGCCAACACCGTCGCAGCGTCCTGGTCGAGCACGAGCACGCCTGCCTTGGCCGTGCCGCCCGAGGAGAAGTCCTTTCCGGTGGCCACCCGTCTCTCGTCGACCTGGAGCAGAGTCGCGGGGAAGGTGGAGTCGAGCGCTGAGGCAGGCGCCAATGTGCCCTCGATGCTCCAGTAGCTAGCCGAGGTGAAGGCCATGCGTTCTCGCTCACGCTCGACGACGATGCGAACGGCGACGCTCTGAACCCTTCCGGCCGACAATCCCTGCTGGATCTTCCTCCACAGGACGGGTGATACCTCGTATCCGTAAAGACGGTCCAAGATTCGTCTCGCCTCCTGGGCCTGCACCAGACGCTGATCCAGTTCTTTGGGATGGGCGAACGCTTCCTCGATGGCCGGTTTCGTGATCTCGTGAAACACCATTCGCCGAACAGGCACCTTTGGCTTGAGGATCTCGGTCAAGTGCCAAGCGATCGACTCGCCCTCCCGGTCTTCGTCGGTGGCGAGGAACAGCTCGTCGGCGTCCGCCAACATCTCCTTCAGCTTCTTCACCCGCTCCTTGCGCTCTTTGGGGACCACATAGAGCGGCTCGAAGTCCTTGTCTACGTTGACTCCCAGCCGCGCCCACTCTTCGCCCTTGGCGCGGGCAGGGATCTCCGACGCCGAGCGGGGAAGATCGCGGATGTGCCCCATGGACGACTCGACCGCGACATCAGACCCCAGGAAACTGGAGATGATTCGCGCCTTGGTTGGGGACTCGACGATGACGAGGCTCTTGGGCATATAGGGGGGGAGTTGACCGCATCAAGCGGTCCAATGTCAACACGACTCATGTCACCGGACCGGGTTACCGTCCCGCTTGAGTGCCAACGGAAACCTTCGACAACAGCCGATATGTCGCCCTGGAGGGTGGTGATGGGAGTGGCAAGACAACGCTCTCTGCCGCCCTGTCGGCGCGGTTGCGCCAGCTAGGCGATGAGGCGGTCGAGGTGCGTGAGCCGGGGGGCACCGACCTGGGAGAGACGGTGCGGGAGTTGCTGCTCGACTCGGATCATGTCTTCCCATGGGCCGAGGTCTTTCTCTTCGCGGCCCAGCGGGCCCAACTGGTCAGGGAAATCGTTGCCCCGGCATTGGAGCGGGGGGAGTGGGTGGTCAGTGATCGCACCTATTTCTCTTCCATCGCCTATCAAGGGGGGGCTCGCCGCCTCGGACGGGATCGGGTGCGTGAGATCAATGAGTTGGGTCTGGAGGGAATCGTCCCGGGATCCGTCTTTGTCATCGAGGTCGACCCTGAGACTGCGCTCGGACGGCAGCATCGCGAAGATCGCATCGGTGGCGAGGGAGCCGATTTCCAGGCACGAGTCCGCCAGGCCTACCGGGACATCGCGGTGGACGAGCCGGAACGGGTCCACCTTCTCGATGGCTCCCTTTCGGTAGCCGAGCTGGTGGAGATGATCATCGAGGTGATCACGCCATGAGCGGGCCGTTCGACGGTGTGATCGGTCATGAGCGGGTCGTCGACTTGCTGGCACGCGAGCTGGAGAAACCCGCTCAGGCGTATCTGCTCACCGGCCCCGAAGCAGTCGGCAAGGCCACAGTTGCGACCAGATTCGCCGCTGCCCTCCTGTGTGATGCCGGCGGCGAGCATGACCAGGAGTGCCGGTCCTGCCGCCTGGTCCGTCTTCAGGCCCATCCCGACGTGACACTGGTGGAGCCGGAGGGGGCCACCAGCCTCGGGGTCGATCAGGCCCGGGCTGTGGTGTCTCGGGCTTCACTCCGGCCGGTGGAGTCGGACCGGTCTGTGTTCCTCTTCCCCGACGCCGGCACGATGACCGAGCAGGCGGCCAATGTCCTGCTCAAGACACTCGAGGAGCCGTCCACCGCGGCAGTCTTCCTCCTCGTGGCCGAGTCCGAGGACGACTTCCCCGCAACTGTTTCATCGCGGTGCCGCACGGTCCGGCTTGGTCGGGTCCCGGATGAGACGATGACGTCGGCGCTGGTGCAGAGGGGGATGAGCCCCGATCGGGCCTCTGGGGTGGCTGTGGTCTCGGGTGGCCGGCCAGGTTTGGCCCTCGCTCTGATGGATCGCCCGGAGGTCTACGAATTCCGCAGGCTCTGGTTGTCGATCCCTGGCCGCGTCACGCCACATCCCGGCGACGGGCAGCGGCTCGCCTCCGATGTGCTCGGGGAGATCACGCCATTGGTAGAGCAGTCGATACCCAACGAGCTCTCCCAGGATCGCGCCCAGCGGGCGCGCCGCCGCATCGAGCAGTCGCTGTTGGTCAATGGCCTCGAGATCCTTGCCTCCTGGTACTCGGACGCGGCCTCGCTCCAAATGGGTGGCCCGGTCAAGAACACAGATGTCGAATTGGCATCGTTCACCGACGTCAGCCCGAGGAAGGCGATCAGCTCGGCCGAGCACATCCTCGACGCGGTTGTGGACATCCAGGCCAACCTGCGCCGGGAGCTGGTCCTGGCCAATCTCTTCGCCGGATTGGGCTCGGGCGGCTGACTCGTTTCCTGTCAGGGATCCCCCATAGGTTCTTCTTGGGGAGAGTCTCGATGGGGAAGACAACCGCCAAGGGAGAAATCGGCGAGGCGATGATCCTGGCCGACCTGCAACGCCAAGGGCACACTGTCGCCATCCCGTTCGGTCATGACCTGCCATTCGATCTGATCGTGATCCGCAAAGAGAACGGCGCCCTGGAACGTCCAGTGCAAATACACCACATCGGACGGGAAGGTGATCAAGGCGAAGGTGACTAGTAGCTCGGCCTGGGTCAGCCACAGATACACGGCTGACGAGGTTGATTGGATTGCTGTTTTCGACGTGACCACGGACCAATGCTTCTATCTCCCGTCATACGTCTGGGATGGAATGGTGATGGTGAACCTGCGACTTTCACCTGCCGCGAACGGACAAGTGAAGGGTGTGACATCGCGATCGATTACGCGGTATCGGGCGGCTCACCAGATTCTTGGGCTCTGTCTGGAACAGGCACCCAGTCACCTTTACCATTGACGTCGATGCCGGAGTAGCTCAGTGGTAGAGCAATTCACTCGTAATGAATAGGCCAGGGGTTCGACTCCCCTCTCCGGCTCTGAGTTCCATCTAGGGGTTGAGGCGCGGGGCGGTTACCGTGCCCCTCCCATGGCGGATCAGGCCGACTTCGAACATGACGCGATGCAGTACACGCGGCAGCTGTACAGCGCCGCCCTTCGGATGACCCGAAACCCGGCCGACGCCGAGGATTTGGTCCAGGAGACATTTCTCAAGGCGTTTCGGGCATATCACACGTTCGAGGCGGGGACCAACCTCAAGGCATGGCTCTACCGGATCCTCACCAACACCTACATCAACCGGTATCGGAAAGAATCGCGCCGACCTTCGGAAGTCGACTTGGGGACGGTCGAGGATCTCTACTTGTATCGACGGATCGGGTCCGAGGAGTCGGCCGAGGCAGCCCGCACCACCGAGGACAAGGTGCTCGATGGCTTGGTTGAATCCGATATCAAGAAGGCTGTCGAGGATCTGCCCGAAAACTTCAGGATCCCGGTTCTCCTGGCCGATCTCGAGGGCTTCTCCTACAAAGAGATAGCCGAAATCCTGGATATTCCGATCGGTACCGTGATGTCTCGTCTTCACCGGGGAAGAAAGGCGATGCAGAAATCGTTGTGGGAATACGCAGTGAGACGAGGATTGGTGCCGGAAGGTGCGGAGAGACCATGAGTGGACACGAGTGTGACGAAGCACTGACCAGTCTCTATCGATATCTCGACCGTGAGATGGAGGTTTCCAGCTTCGAGACGATCAGAGCACACCTCGAAGACTGCTCCGGGTGCCTGCATCGATTCGACTTCGAGGCCCGGCTCAAGATCGTGGTGAGGGAGCGTCTGTCCGAGGAAGTGCCGGCCGAGTTGATTGACCGACTCCGCCAGGCGCTTGCCCGAGAGGCTGCCGGCGGGCTGTGACGTTCGCTACCGAATTGTGCCTGAGTAACCTTTCGAATAGATGAAGCGCTCGACCCGCATCGCCGGCCTGGTTCTCGCCCTTGGGATGCTGCTCGTGCTCACCGCTTCCCCCGCCCTGGCTCAGGAGGACACCGTCCCGGCGGACTCGACCACGACCACCGTGGGCACGACCATCGAACCGGCAGTCCCCATAACGGTGCCGTCCCAGACGGCCCCGAAGGCCGACTGGACCTACCGCTACATGATTCCCACCGCGATCGTGTTGGCGGTGTTGATCATCGTGGTCACCACGATCCGATATTTCACGGCGGTCGTTCGCAAGCGGTATCGCGTAGTCCGGGAGTGACCGTTAAGGGACCCGGGTCGGGTCGCCTTGCCGGGAGGATCGCGGGGACATACCCGCTCGCGGAGACCTATCACGGGGCGGCCCTCGAAGCCGATATGGCTCGAATCACGACGGCCGTGTCTGAACTGGTGCCAGAGGCCACCGGTCTCACGCTTCCAGGAGAGCCAACCACCGTGGTCATCGGCCGCTCCGAGTGGATCGAGCGGAACGTGGCCAGCTTCATGCACTTGATCGAACCGGTTCAGCGCCAGCTCGCCGCCCGTCTCGAAGAGTCCGGAGCGGGTTCCCGCGCCACAGCGGCCTTGACCAATCGTGTCATGCAGGCGGAAATGACCGCAGTGCTCGGTGTTCTCGCCCGACGCGTACTGGGGCAATACGAGTTGGTGCTTCCTACCGGCCAGGACGCTGATGTGGTGACATTCGTCGGCGCCAACATCATTCTGCTGGAGCGCACCCACCAGTTCAGGCCCGAGGAATTCAGATTCTGGGTGGCTCTTCACGAGATGACCCATCGGGCCCAATTCCAGGGGATCCCGTGGTTGCGGGGGTACTTCCTCGGCCTCGTCGGTGAGCTGGTTGAGGAATCGAAGCCGGAGCCCGGTCGTTTGGGCCGGGTGGTCGACGAGTTGAGCCGTCGACGTGACGCGGGTACGCCTCTGATCGACGAGCGCGGCCTGCTCGGGCTCTTTGCCACCAGCGGGCAACGTGTGGTCATCGACAAGGTCCAAGCCCTCATGTCTCTTCTCGAGGGCCACGGGCACGTGGTGATGGATCGTCTCGGCGCCGAGCATCTCCGGTCCCAGAAGCGCATGAGTCGTGTGCTCAAGGCCAGGAGGAAGGACAAGCGAACGGCTGCCTTCTTCCGACTCACCGGTTTGGAGATGAAGCTCAATCAGTACCAAATGGGCGAGCGCTTCATACACATTGTGGAGCGCGAGGCAGGGTGGGAGGCCATCAACCTGGCGTTTAGGGGCGCTGGGAGTTTGCCTGATCTGGGGGAGATCGAACATCCCGAGCGATGGTTGAGACGCGTCGCCTGAGGGATCTGGCCGACCGGGCCGGGCCCCGCCTCGATCTTCCTACTGGGCCTCTGGTTGTCGCGCTCTCCGGTGGCGCCGACTCGGCGGCGCTCGCCTACCTGATCCGGAGCGCTGCCCGCCCGGTCAGGGCGATTCACGTCGATCATGGCTTGGAGGCTTCGCCACGTCTCGCAGAAGCGGCGGGTGACATCGCCAACTCCCTTCGGATCGACATCAGCATCCTCGGGATCGAGATCCCACCCGGGTCGAGCCCCGAGGCTCGGGCGCGCGAGGCCAGGTATCAGGCGATCCGGGGTGCCCTGAGCCCGGGCGAGTGGGCCCTGACGGCCCACACTCTCGACGATCAAGCAGAGACCATTCTGATGAATTTGCTGCGTGGCACGGGGCCTTCGGGTCTCCGTGGCATCCCGACGAGGAATGGCTGGGTGGCGAGGCCCCTGCTCTCGATCTCGAGGTCCGAGACGAGGGAGATCGCCACTCTGGCGGGCTTGGCCTATCTCGACGACCCGACCAACACGGATCTCACCATCCGTCGCAATGAGATCCGTCTCCATGTGCTTCCGGACCTTGCCGGTCGATTCAACCCGCGTTTGGCGGAATCGCTGGCCAGAGCGTCATCGCTGTTGGAGGCCGACGAGGAGTACCTCGACGGCCTGGCCGGTCGGATCCTCTTCTTGACCGGGCACGGATCGACAGCTGTCTCGGTCGGTGAGCTCGTCTCGGCACCTTCGGCCGTGGCAGATAGGGTCGTTCGCCGGATGCTCGCCACGGTACGCCCTCCACATGGAGGCGAGCACCGTGAGGTGGCGGAGATTTGGCGGGTGGCCCGGGGCGATCGGAGTCGAGCGGTCCTGGCCGGTGGCATCGAAGTGGTGAGAGAGGGCCCGTTGCTCGTCGTCGGAGCCGCTGACGAGGGTTTTTCCGGGCCCATCGAGACCCCTCTCTCTACCGGCGTCAACCGATTGGGCCTCTACGAGCTCGATGTCGTGGAGAGCGACGGTCCTTGTCGGGTGGCGCCAACCGGGGCCACCTGGGCCATCTTCTCCCGAGATGCCCAGTTGGTCGCCAGAATCGACCGCAAGGGCCACCTCAGCGTGGAGGCGGATGGTCAGCTTGCGTGGGTCCCGTGGGAGAGCCGTAAGGGGGTGGCCTGGTATCAGCCCGGTTCCAGCGGCTACCTTTCCGTTTTCGCCAGAGAGGACAGCGGATGGACATCAAGCCCCTGATCACCGCGGACGAGATCAACGACAAACTGGCCGAGTTGGGCCGACAGATCACCGAGGACTACTCGGGCCAGGATCTCCTACTCGTCGGTGTCTTGCGGGGCGCATTCATGGTCATGGCCGATTTGGCGAGGCATATCGATCTCCCTGTCGAGTTCGATTTCATGGCCGTCTCCTCCTATGGCGCCTCCACCCAGACTTCCGGTGTTGTCCGCATTCTCAAAGATCTCGACGAAGAGATCGATGGCCGACATGTTCTGATCGTGGAGGACATCATCGACTCCGGTCTGACATTGAGTTACCTGATGAAGAGCCTCAGAGTGCGGAAGCCGGCGTCACTCGAGATCGCAGCTCTGCTTCTCAAGGAGGGCATCCAACGCGTGCCCATCGAGGTCAAGTACGTGGGCTTCCCGATCGGGCCGGAGTTCGTCGTGGGATATGGCCTCGACTACGCCGGGAAATATCGGAACCTTCCTTATGTTGGAGTCATGGGTGCCGATGCATGAACCGGTTCGGTTATTCGGGGTCTTCCCGTAGCATTGGCTCCCTCAAAGTCTTCTCCCAGTCCGAACTGAGGTACTCGTGAACCGAACGCTTCGCACCCTGATCGTCTACGGGTTGTCCATCATCATGCTGGCGATCCTGGCGCAGTGGTGGTTCGATCAGGTCCAGGGGCCAGAGAGCATCGAGCTCTCGCAGTTCATCGAGAGCGTCGACAATGGCACGTACTCGGAAGTCCAGATGCTGGCCCGCTCCAACGAGTTGCAGGGTCGCTTCACCGAGTCCACCGCGCCAGACGGCACGTGGGATCAGGTTTCCAGTTATCCAGAGGGCGCCGAGGGGAATCTGGAAGAGCTGCTCAGGGGCTCGGGGGTCAAATTCGGCTCCGACCCCCAACCTCCGGGATTCTGGGAGGTCCTGATCGGGTTCCTCCCGTGGTTGTTCTTGCTCGGCTTCATGGTCTTCATCTTCATGCAGATGCAGGGTGGTGGGAACCGTGTAATGCAGTTCGGGAAGTCGCGGGCGAGGCTGGTCGGTAAAGAGCAGCCCAAGGTCACCTTTGACGACGTGGCCGGCCTGGTCGAAGCCAAAGAGGAGCTAGAGGAGATCAAGGACTTCCTCCAGAACCCCGACAGATATCGACAGATGGGGGCGAAGATCCCCCGCGGCGTGCTCCTGTTCGGCCCTCCCGGCACCGGCAAGACCTTGCTGGCCAAGGCCGTCGCCGGCGAGGCCGGGGTGCCCTTCCTGTCGATTTCCGGCTCCGACTTCGTCGAGATGTTCGTCGGTGTGGGCGCTTCCCGTGTCCGCGACCTCTTCGAGCAGGCCAAGCAGAGCGCCCCAGCCATCGTTTTCATCGATGAGATAGACGCCGTGGGCCGGCATCGTGGTGCCGGTCTCGGCGGTGGGCATGACGAGCGTGAGCAGACCCTGAACCAATTGCTCGTCGAATTGGACGGCTTCGAGGGCAACCAGGGCGTCATCGTGATGGCCGCAACCAACCGACCCGACATCCTCGACCCTGCCCTTCTTCGGCCCGGTCGCTTCGATCGCCAGATCGTGGTCGACGCCCCCGACATCGAAGGTCGCAAGGCGATTCTCGAAGTGCATTCCAAAGGAAAGCCACTCAGTCCCAAGATCGATCTGGGTGTCCTGGCCCGTCGCACACCCGGATTCACCGGGGCCGACCTGGCCAACTTGATAAACGAGGCCGCCCTTCTTGCCACCCGGCGGCGTCGCAAGGACATCGGCATGCTCGAGCTCGAAGAGGCGATCGATCGGGTGATCGCCGGGCCCGAGCGCAAGACCAAGGTGATGACCGACGAGGAGAAGCGCCTCATCGCCTATCACGAGACCGGTCATGCCCTGGTGGGTTATGCGCTGCCCAATTCTGATCCGGTTCACAAGGTCACCATCGTGGCCAGGGGCCGTTCGCTGGGTCACACTCTCGCCCTGCCCACCCACGACAAGTACCTGGTTCGGAGATCCGAGCTGGTGGACCAGCTGGCGATGCTGCTCGGGGGGCGCACCGCCGAAGAGATCATCTTTGCCGACCCGACTACAGGTGCTGCCAACGACATCGAGAAGGCCACCGCCATCGCCCGCAAGATGGTGATGGAGTATGGGATGAGTGACATCCTGGGGCCGATGCAATATGGCAAGGCCAACGCAGAGGTCTTCCTGGGTCGTGACTACTCCCGCCAGCAGGACTACTCCGACGAAGTGGCCGCCAACATCGACAACGAGGTGCGGAGCATGATCAATGCGGCTCATGACGAGGCGCGCTTGATCCTGGAGACGCATCAGGACGCGATGGGGCGGATGGTCGATAGCTTGCTGGAGAAAGAGACTGTCGATCGTCAAGAAGTGGCCGAGCTGTTCAGCGACGTGCCCAAGTGGGAGCACACCTCAGAGGGGGCGTTGAGGATCAAGTACCCGGACAATCCGGTGCTCCCCCAGCCTCTATCCGAGGACCAGTTGGCCGCGGCCGAGGAGGCAGAGGAAGAAGAAGAGCCCGTCACCGAGTCGCTGACCCTCAATCGGAAACTTCGCCGCTCCAGCCGGCCTGCCGACGCCGGCGCCTGAGCGGGCTTGTCTCAGTCGACCCGGTCGATTCGGATGTTCCCCGACACGGCCCTTGCCTTGATGGTCATCTCCCTCTCGGGCGGCTGAGGGTTCTCAGCTGGGATTGGGAGGCTGATCTTCCCGGCAAAGGTGTTCACGTCTAGATCGACTCGTGTCCGTGTCGGTATGCCGATCCTGATGCGGCCCGACATCGACTTGCCATCGAACATTTGGCCAGTCATTAGGTCGACTCTGACGTCACCCGAGACGGTGGCACTGGTGAGGCTTCCACCTGCCTCGTCTATCACGATGTCACCCGACGCGGTGGACAGGTGCCCTCGCTCGGGGAGCGCACCGATTCTGATGTCCCCGGAAGCGGTGACACACCGTGCTTCGGTCGAGACCGTCTCCCCGCGTACGGCCCCACTGGCGCTCTTGGCAGCCAGCGACTCGACATTCGCGAATTGGATGTCACCGGAGGCAGTCGAGACCTCGAATCTCCTCAGGTCGACACGGACCTGGACGTCGGCGCTGGCGGTCGATACCTCGAGATCGGTCCCTGGCGGCGCCAGGACTGTGAGATAGGTCCGTTCACCCCGGGGGGCGCTCGCCACCACCGTCTCGCCCCGCTGTTCGAGCGTGAAGTCCCTGCTGGTCGTGTCGGCCGTAACCCGGACCTTGCCGGGCTCGCCCGGTTCGACTTGGACTCCTCCCGATCGGATGGAGATCTTGACCGCAGGAGCCTCTCCAACGGAGAATGCCCTGTCGATCACAGGTCGATCGTCCTTTTCACCGAGTTGCCGGAGGTGCGTTCGTAGGTCTTGCTCCGGAGCGTGTCCACCACGAAAGAATTGAGCGAGTCGCCGGCACCCTCCGCCGCGTCTGCCAGAAGCTCCTTGAGATATCCAGGGAGCCGGAGAGTTATACGCGCCTCGGTATCGAGATCCTCGCCCGGTGGCGGCGGTGGGGGAGGCGGGATCCTCGACTGATCGCTGGCCACGATCAGCTCCGGCTCACCCTCGACCAGGCGTATGTCGATTCGCTGGCTCGGTAACTGTCCGTTGACCTCCTGCACGGCCATCTCGACGACTTCCATGAGCACCGCCTTGATGGCTGGTCGCATGACCTCGAGCAAATCGGTGGAGAGCCCGGCGAGCTCGGGATCTCCCAGGCGGAGTTGTGCCTCGACCGCGGTCTCCATTCGCAGT
Organism: uncultured Actinomycetes bacterium; assembly: GCA_963730285.1. Classification (GTDB taxonomy): domain Bacteria; phylum Actinomycetota; class Acidimicrobiia; order Spongiisociales; family ZC4RG35; genus JARDZU01. The sequence continues at coordinate 18,210 of CAVSQY010000005.1, forward strand.
GCCGCCTGTGTCAGTTGCATCGACGGGTTCCTCGCAGCCGCCGGACGCGTTCGCTGAGCTCGGCTTCGAGACCGTCCCTGGTGTGGATGAACATCATCTTCGTCTCCTAAGTTGGACACCAATGTGGTGTCGTGATGATGTCAACGTAATGTCATCCTGACTCTAAGTCAAGGTCATTTCCTGATTTCAGGAATAGACGGGCGTCGAGGCACATATCCTTCTAGTGAATGTCTCAGATCGACGAACCACGTATCGAGAAGGCGGTAAGGGAGATCATCGAGGCTCTCGGTGAGGACCCCGACCGGGAGGGTCTTGCCCAGACGCCAGAAAGGGTGGCGAGGTTCTACGCCGAGGTCTTCGAGGGGCTGCATCAGGATCCCGGGGACGTCATCGACGCTTTCTTTGGCGAAGAGCATTATCAGGAGATCGTGATGATTCGCGAGATCCCCTTCTATTCGATGTGTGAGCATCATTTCGTGCCATTTCATGGTCAGGCGCACGTGGCCTATATGCCCGACGGCCGGGTCACCGGCCTGTCCAAGCTGGCCCGGCTTGTTGACGGCTTTGCTCGCCGGCCGCAGATGCAAGAGAGGCTCACCGCACAGGTTGCCGACGCATTGAGAGACAGGTTGGAGCCGCTCGGGGTGATGGTTGTGATCGAGGCGGAACATCTGTGCATGTCCATGCGCGGGGTCAGGAAGCCAGGTGCCAAGACGGTGACCTCGGCTGTGCGCGGTGTGATGGAGTCGAGCCCGCCAACCCGTGCCGAGGCCATGGCTCTGCTCTTCGGCACAAATCGCTGACGATGAGGGCTGAGGCCTGGAGGATCCGCCATGGGGCGCTTCAGCTCTCGAGCGGCCTGGTCATGGGTGTCCTCAACGTCACCCCCGACTCCTTTTCCGACGGAGGTTTGCATTTCGCCGAGACCGATGCTGTGGCCGCGGCCGGTGCCATGGTCTCGCAAGGAGCCGATCTGATCGACGTGGGAGGGGAGTCCAGCCGACCGGGCGCCGAGCCGGTCGATGTGGCCGAGGAGCTGCGGCGGGTCGTGCCCGTGGTCGAAAGGCTGGCGGCGGAAGGAGTGACGGTCTCGGTCGACACCTCGAAGGCACCCGTCGCCGACCGTGCGATCGCCGCCGGGGCCAGCGTCATCAACGATGTGACCGGGGCTGTGTCGCCGGCGATGGCCGAGCTTTTGGCTGAATCGGGGGTAGGGGTGGTGATCATGCACATGCAAGGCACGCCCCGTGACATGCAGGTCGACCCCACGTACAAGGAGGTGGTGGCCGACGTGGCCAGATGGCTCTCGGAGCGAGCACAGAGCCTGGTTGCCGCCGGCGTAGCTGCGGATCAAATAGCCATCGATCCCGGGATCGGCTTCGGCAAGACGCTGCGACACAACCTGGAGCTGTTGAACAGGCTCTCCGAGATCTCCGATCTGGGCTTCCCAGTCGTCCTGGGCACCTCTCGCAAGTCCTTCCTCGGGAAGTTGACCGGGATCGTGGACCCGATGCGTCGGGACGAGGCGACGGCGATCACAACAGCAATGGGTTATGACAGAGGTGCCCGTGTATTTCGCGTTCATGACGTGGCGCGATCCCGGGCTGCGCTCCGCGTTGCCGCGGCTATCGTGGCGGCACAGCAATGGGAAGAATGGTCGCAGGATTAAAGCCCCGGGGATTCACCTGGGTAATCACCGACCGGCTGGCGGTTTCCGAGCGAGTGGGCGGCTCGGGTTTCCAACATCGCAGGGTGCGACGGGAGGAGGAGATCACCTGGCTGGTCGAAGAAGCGGGGATAAACACCGTTGTCTCGATGCTTCCAGGCAATCAGAACCTGTTGGCCTACCGCGAGGCGGGGATAGCGACCTATTCGGTACAGGTCGGAGTCGAGCTCGATCAGGCTCAGGCGTCGGAGTTCTTCAAGACTCTGTCACAGGCGACTGCCCGCGATGATGCAAAGGTCCTGGTCCATCGCGAGGTGATCGACGACACCGTAGGCGGCCTGCTGGGCGGATTCCTCGTCGCCTCCGGCCTCGTGAGCGACCCGATTCTCGCATTGGCCGTCATTCAACAGATCCTCGGCCGGGCCCTTGGCCCGGAGGGCCGATCGTTGATTCCCGCATCCGCGGCTTCGTGACCGACCGGATAGATATCTCCGGAATCGAGATCTTGGCCCGGCATGGCCTGTTTGAGCAGGAGAGGGCGAATCCACAGCGGTTCCTGGTCGACGTCACTCTCTTCACCGATCACCGTGCGGCCGGTGACTCCGACGAGATCAACGACACCGTCGACTACGGCGAAACCGCCTCCAAGATCCACGACTTGGTGGCGGGGGAGAGTCACCAGCTCTTGGAGAGGCTGGCCTCGAGACTCGCCGCCATGCTGATTGAAGATGATCGGGTGAGCCGGGTGGTGGTGACGGTGCACAAGCCGGAGGCGCCAATCCCTGTGCCGTTCGGCGATGTCTCGGTGACTGTCGACCGAAGCCGATGACCAGGTTTGCCATCGGTCTCGGGTCGAACCTCGGTGACCGTCTGGCGCATCTGCGCAACGCCGTTGCCGGGATCGAGGAGCTGGGGTCCGTGCTGTCGATCTCGGGGCTCTACGAGACGGCCCCGGTCGGAGGGCCACCGCAAGACCCATATTTGAATGCAGTCTTGATCCTCGAGACCGACAGCGACCCCGACGAGGCGCTCACCCGCCTGCAAGAGATCGAGATGTCAGAGGGGCGCGAGCGCACGGTCGAGTGGGGGCCGCGAACCCTCGACCTCGACCTCATCACTTCTGACGGCGGGGTCGTCGAGTCCTCCACGCTGCAGGTGCCACATCCCCGGTCGGGTGAGCGGCGATTCGTCCTCGAGCCGTTGTCCGAGATCTGGCCCGAGGCGATCGTCTCTGGTGGTGTGACCGCGGTCCAGGCTTTGGCCTTGCGTACGGATCAGCCGGTCGATCTGCTTGCGCGGCGCTGGTCGGGCGATGTGAGGGAACAGGGGCCGTATTGGGTGCTTGGCCAGTTCCTGATCGTTCTCCTGATAGCCGGTGGCATGGCCATCGACGGGTCGCTACCCGACCAGAGCCCCGGGCCTCTCCGCGTGTTTGGCGGCGTGACCATCGTTGTCGGAGTGTTGTTGGCTTTTGCCTCGACCCGGAGGTTGGGCAAGGCCCTGACGGCCCTACCCGAGCCAGTTGCCGATGCGAGCCTGGTCGAGCGGGGCACCTACGCACGAGCCCGGCATCCGATATACGGCGGTGTGTCGCTGGTGATGATCGGGACCTCGCTGCTTCTCGACAGTGTGATTGCGCTTGCTTTGTCCTTCGGATTGCTCCTCTTCTTCTGGGCGAAGTCGAACTATGAGGAGCGCCGGCTGCGAATCGCCTATCCCGGATACGCTGCATATCGGGACCGGGTCCCGAGACGGCTCATCCCCTTCGTCTTGTGACCAAAGACCCTGGTGCGCGCTCTCTTTGTCGTGCTAGCTTCCCAACATGGGAAGTGGCCGCGGCCCACCTTTGTGTTCAGGACGACACCGATCCAATGTCCAGGACAGGAGGGACAGTTAGATGGCCAAGAGGTCGCGAGAACATCGACACGAGATACCCGGGTACAGCGAGGAGAGACCTTCGCGCGAGGAGCGCAAGCTGCAACACCGGGCGGTGAGGCATCACACCCATCAGATGCTTCACATCGCAGACGATCCCGATGAGATCGTCGTGCCCGAGGTCAGGGGCACCGGCGCCGGTCATGCGGCGGCGGAACCGCCGAATCCAACGAAGCGGCGATTCAAGGTTTGGAAGACGAAGTTCTGGAAGCGTCGCGACGACTTTCAAGACCTGAAGTCCGAGTTGGACTCCAACTGGCCGGTCATCACGCCGAATCAGTTGGGCGAGGAGGAGTCCTGAAACCCGACGTGGCCTAGAAAGCGCCTTATCCAGGAGTGTTGGCTGACGGACGCTCCTGGCCGGGGCACTAGCCTCGCTCGATGTGGCCAGCGAGCGTAGTTTGAGGGTTGTCGTCGTCGGCCCGGGAAGAGCCGGTGGCTCGCTGCTCATGGCTGCCAGGGCCGCCGGGCATACGATCGTCGGTGTCCTTTCCCGCTCGAGCAAGGAGGATTTCGGGCCCGCCCTCGACTGGGACGCCGACCTCCCCAACTGCGATGTGCTGATCATCGCCGTCCGAGATGACGCTATCGCCGAAGTCGCTGAACGACTTGCCACTGCCTCGGGCCGGGTGGCGGTGGCCGCCCACATGTCCGGATTCACCCCGGTAACCGCCCTTCAACCGATTTCGGCCATGGGGGTGTCGATCGGCGGATTCCACCCGCTCCAGACCCTGCCGGACCCGATGAGGGGCTCTCAGGCCCTGGCGGGGTCGTATGTCGGCATCGGTGGGGAGGACAAGGCCGTCGCCGCGCTCACCGAGCTGGGCACGAGTCTGAGCCTGCATCCATTCTCCCTCCCGGACGCCTCCCGGCCGGCCTATCACGCCGCTGCCGCAGCGGCTTCCAACTTCGTAATCACATCTCTCGCCACTTCTGGAGCGCTGTTTCAGTCCGCCGAGATCGATCCTGCCGTGTCGAAGCCCCTCGTGGAACGTGCTGTCGCCAATGTCTTCGAGTCTTGGCCGGATGTCCCCTTGACCGGGCCTATCGCCCGGGGTGATACCCGGACCGTGCTCGGCCACCTCCAGTCTGCAGACTCGGTGTCTGCGGAAATCGGCCGCCAGTTCCGGCTCATGTCCGAGGCCACAGCGATACTCGCCGGTCGGGAGACAGAGGTTCCCGGGTGGAGTTGACGAGGACTTTCGAGGAGACGCGGGGCCTCTACCAGGGCAGGGTCGGCCTCCTCCCGACGCTGGGCTTCCTTCACGAGGGCCATCTGGCCTTGATGGATTTGCTGCGCGATCAATGCGACACGCTGGTGGTCTCCGTGTTCGTCAACCCGACGCAGTTCGACGACGCCAGCGACTTCGACGCATACCCCCGTGACACAGAAAGGGATGCGTCCCTGTGTGAGCAACACGCCGCTGACCTGGTGTTCGTGCCCGAGACGGAGGAGGTCTATCCCGAGGGGGAGACCACGATCGTCGAAGTCGGAGGTGTCTCCCAGGAGATGGAGGGCCGGCATCGCGCCGGCCATTTCACCGGGGTCGCGACTGTCGTGGCCAAGTTGTTCGCCGGTCTCCAACCCGACGTCGCCATGTTCGGGCGCAAGGACGCCCAGCAAGTGGCCGTTCTGAAGGCGATGGTCCGGGACCTGCGCTTCCCGGTCTCCATCGTCGAGGCTCCGTTGGTGCGAGAACCGGACGGCCTAGCCCTATCCAGTCGAAATGTTCGATTGACCAGGGAAGATCGTGAGCGGGCGTTGGCCATCAGCCGAGGGCTGTTTCAAGCCGCCGAGCAGGTCGATGCCGGGGAGAGGAGGGGGGAGCGGCTCGAGGGAACGGTCCGCCGTTCGATCAAAGGGCTCGAGGTCGACTACGCGACCCTTGCCTCCCAGGCTGACATGGTTCCCATCGTCACGCTCGACCGTCCGGCCGTCCTTGCCGTCGCCGCCAAGGTGGGGTCGGTGCGACTCATCGACAACATCACCTTCGACTGGGTCGATGACCGCCCGGTGCCTGATCGAGGATTGATCCTCGGCGAGAAGAGCCGTCTCAGTACGCTGAGTTGACCCACCCGACCATGAACGAAGAAGCCAACACGCCCAAGGACTCCCTGCTCGCCGGTCGTCGTGAGCATCACAGTGAGATCCTCGATTCGGGCGGCTACCCGGCCAGGTACGAACGGACCCATCTCGCTTCAGAGATCCACGAGCAGTTCGGGGACCTGGGCCCGGGTGAGGAGACCGATTCCACCGTGGCGGTAGCCGGGCGCGTCATGCTCTACCGCTCCTTTGGAAAACTCCAGTTCGCCACCCTTCAGGACGTCTCGGGGACCGTCCAGCTGTTTGTCGACCGAGCCACTCTGGGCGACGATGGGTCGAAGGGATTCTCCAGGGTCGACCTGGGCGACTGGGTTGGTGCCACCGGCAGGGTGATGACCACCCGCAAAGGTGAGCTCAGCGTTCGGGTCGAACAGTTCACCATCCTCCAGAAGAGCCTCCAGCCGTTGCCGGACAAGTTTCACGGCCTCCAGGACGTCGAGGTGCGCTCACGTCGTCGTTATCTGGATCTCATGGTCAACCAGGAGTCCCGCCATGTGGCCACGACCAGGGCGGCGATCGTCTCCGAGCTACGGCGGCAATTCGAGACCCGGGGATTCGTCGAGGTTGAGACACCGGTGCTGCTCACCCAGGCCACTGGGGCCACCGCCCGGCCCTTCGAGACCCACCACCACGCCCTCGACATGCACATGTACCTACGCATCGCCACCGAGCTCTATCTCAAGCGTCTCGTGGTGGGGGGTCTCGAGCGGGTGTTCGAGATTGGGCGGATATTCAGAAACGAAGGGATCGACTCGACGCACAACCCTGAATTCACCATGCTCGAGGCCTATCTCGCCCTGGCGGACTACACCGATGTGATGGACCTGGTCGAGGCGGTCATCTCGGCAGTGGTGGATCAAGTCAAGGGAGGTGCCAGCATCACCTACCAGGGTCGGGACCTCGACATGTCGGCCCCCTTTCGCCGGGCATCCATGACCGATCTGGTCTCCGCCAAGTTGGGCGAGGAGATAACACTCGACACCCCGGTCGGCCGGCTCGTCGAAATCGCCGGCATGGCGGGTTTGGAGGGCTCACCGGGCTGGGGACCCGGGCGAATCGTCGCCGCCGTGTACGACGAGATCGTCGAGGAGGAGATTTGGGAGCCCACCTTCGTCACCGGGTTCCCGGTCGAGATCTCGCCATTGGCCAGGCGAAACAGTGACGATCCGAGGCTGGTTGACAGGTTCGAGTTGGTCATCGCCGGGGCCGAATACGTGAATGCCTTCAGCGAGTTGAACGATCCCGACGACCAGAGGGCGAGGTTCGAGGAGCAGGCGGCGGCCAGGGCGGCGGGCGATGAGGAGGCCCATCCGATCGATGAGGACTACCTGATGGCCCTCGAATACGGTCTTCCCCCGACGGGTGGCCTCGGGATCGGTGTGGACCGCCTCGTCATGCTGCTCACGGACCAATCACATATCCGTGAGGTCATCCTCTTTCCGACCCTTCGCCCCGAATCGGACTAGAGCCAATCAATCCCGGGCGGCGTCGACTCTCTCCAGCAGATAACTGCCCAGGTTCTTCAGGATCGCCTTGGGCTCTCCCTCGGGTAGGGCGCCGAGTGCATCCGTGGCGACGTCCAGCCTCCGCTCAGCCTCCCGCAGGGCGGCGTCGACATGGCCGCCGGCACGCACTATCTCGATGACCTCCGACACTACGTGTGAGGGATATGGGCCTGGGGAGTCGAGAAGTTGCCTGATTCGGTTTCCGTCTGGCCCGTCCATTGCCTCGAGGACCGGCATGGTGAACTTGCCCTCGATGATGTCGGATCCGGCCGGCTTTCCGATGGCCTCCTCGGAGGCAACGAGGTCGAGGGCGTCATCCGCGATCTGGAAGACCATGCCAACCTCCCAGGCCCATGCCGAGAGCCCGTCCACGACGGCCGGCGAGGCGTCGCCCGCCATGGCACCAAGCCGGGCCGACGTCCTGATGAGAGAGGCGGTCTTGCCCACGATCACCTGCTCGTACTCGGCCACCCCGTGCTTGAGGTCGAAATCGAGTTGGAGCTCACGGGTCTGGCCCTCGACCAGGTCGGCATAGGTGGCCGCCAGCAGGCGGACGGACTCCTGGCTGAGATGGGTGGCCGCCACCTCGGAGGCGCGAGCCATGAGGAAGTCACCTGCCAGGATGGCCACGGTGTTGCTCCAATTGGCATTGACCGAGGCGCCGCCGCGTCGCACGTCGGCTTCGTCGATCACATCGTCGTGATATAGCGAGCCGACGTGGATCAACTCGACCGAAACCCCGGCTTCTACTGGGCGATGGTCCCGTCCCGTGCCCAACTCTGCAGCGAGGAGAGCCAGCAATGGCCGAAACCTCTTGCCTCCGGCCAACAGCAAATGCTGTGCGATTTTTGTCAAATAGGGGTCATCCGCAGAAGCAGCCTCGAGCAGCCGCTCCTCGACACGAGTGAGCGAATCCCAGATAGTTGGAATACGAATGAGGCTTTGGAGGTCTTCCATTGGTGACGATGGTATTACAGACGCTTGCGTCGCTAACCGAGCCCGAGGGGCAATAATGGTCCCGATGGTAAACTTGCCTATGCCAGGCCGAGGAGAGACAGTTGTTTGAGCGGTTCACCGATCGTGCCCGCCGGGTCGTTGTTCTGGCCCAGGAAGAGGCGCGTCTCCTAAATCACAACTACATCGGCACGGAGCACATCCTGCTGGGCCTACTCAACGAGGGCGAGGGCATCGCCGCACAGGCCTTGGAGAGCCTTGACATAGACCTCGCATCGGTGCGCGAGGAGGTCGTCAAGATCATCGGCCAGGGCCAGCAGTCGCCCTCCGGCCACATTCCCTTCACCCCGCGGGCCAAGAAGGTCCTCGAGCTCAGCCTTCGCGAGGCGCTCCAACTGGGTCACAACTACATCGGCACCGAGCACATCCTCCTCGGCTTGATTCGGGAAGGCGAGGGTGTCGCCGCACAAGTGCTCCAGCAGCTGGGGGCCGAGCTTCAAAAGGTTCGCCAGACCGTGATTCAGCTTCTCTCCGGCCCCGGCGGTGGGGAGCAGCATGCTGCCGAGCCTGCCGGAAGCGGTGGCAGGGAATCTTCCTCTAGTGGCTCCACCGTTCTCGACCAGTTCGGGCGCAACTACACCCAGCTGGCCCGCGAGCGCAAGCTCGACCCGGTGATCGGCCGCACCCGCGAGATCGAGCGGGTCATGCAGATCCTGTCGAGACGCACCAAGAACAACCCAGTGCTCATCGGTGAGCCCGGCGTCGGCAAGACGGCGATCGTCGAGGGTCTGGCTCAGCGCATCGTGGCCAAGGAGGTGCCCGAAAACCTCCAGGGCAAGAATCTCTACTCGCTCGACCTGGGTGCCCTGGTGGCCGGGTCGCGCTATCGCGGTGACTTCGAGGAGCGTCTCAAGAAGGTCCTCAAGGAGATCAAGAGTCGCGGTGACATCATCCTGTTCATCGACGAGATCCACACTCTGGTCGGCGCTGGTGCCGCCGAGGGCGCCATCGACGCCGCTTCCATCCTGAAGCCGATGTTGGCCAGGGGCGAGCTGCAAACCGTTGGTGCCACCACCCTCGAGGAGTATCGCAAATACCTGGAGAAGGACTCCGCCCTGGAGCGACGATTCCAGCCGATCCAGGTCGACGAGCCATCGGTCACCGAGACGATCCAGATCCTGATGGGGCTCAAAGACCGCTATGAGGCCCATCACTCGGTGAGATTCACCGATCAGGCCATCGTCAGCGCGGCAAACCTCGCCGATCGATATCTCTCTGACCGGTTCCTCCCGGACAAGGCGATCGACCTGATCGACGAGGCCGGCAGCCGCACCCGGATTCATAGGACGAGTGACGTCCCGGAGATCACGGCAATCGACGAGAAGTTGTCCACCGTTCGAAGCGACAAGCAGGATGCCGTGTCTCGGGAGAACTACGAGCGAGCCATCGGCCTCCGCGACGAGGAGCGGAGCTTGCTCCTCGACCGGGCTGCCAAAGAGGCAGCCGAGGCCGAAGCGGGATGGGTGATCGACGAGGAGAAGATCGCCGAGGTGCTGGCGCAGTGGACCGGGATCCCCGTGCACCGTCTCACGGAGGAGGAGACAGCTCGGCTGGTCAAGATGGAGGACGAGCTCCACAAACGCATCATCGGCCAGCACGATGCCATCACGGCCGTCTCCAAGGCGATTCGCCGCACCCGTGCCGGTCTCAAGGACCCCCGCCGGCCATCAGGGTCATTCATCTTCCTCGGGCCCTCCGGTGTTGGGAAGACCGAGACGGCCAAGGCGCTGGCGCAGTTCCTGTTCGGGAAGGAGGATGCACTCATCCAGCTGGACATGTCCGAGTACATGGAGAAGCACACGGTGAGCCGTCTGGTCGGGTCCCCACCCGGATACGTGGGGTACGACGAGGGCGGACAGCTGACCGAGGCCGTCCGTCGCAAGCCGTTCTCGGTCGTCCTCTTCGATGAGATCGAGAAGGCCCACCCCGACGTTTTCAACACCTTGCTCCAGATCCTGGAGGAGGGGCGCCTCACCGACGCCCAGGGCAGGACTGTGGACTTCAAGAACACGGTCATAATCATGACCTCGAACCTGGGGACCAGGGATCTACACAAGAAGTCGGTGGGATTCCACGTGGGCGACGAGGAGGTTTCCTACGAGTTCATGAAGGAGAGGGTCACCGATGAGCTCAAGAAGCACTTCAGGCCCGAATTCATCAACCGACTCGACGAGATCATCGTCTTCCACGAGTTGAGCATGGAAGAGCTGAAGCAGATAGTGGACCTGATGCTGGAGCGGGTTCGCACCCAACTCGAGTCCCAGCAGCTTGACCTCGTCCTGACCGATGATGCCAAGGAGCACCTTGGGAACAAGGGTTACGATCCCGAGCTCGGAGCACGTCCGCTGCGGCGAGCCATCCAGCGTCTTCTGGAAGACCCGCTATCCGAGCGGGTGCTGCTCGGGGAGTTCAAGGCCGGGACCACCGTTCTGGTCGGTCTGGACACCGAGAACGACGAGCTCACATTCGAGTCCTGGGCAACGCCCAGCACCCCTCCTGTGGAGATGGCCGCCGGTCAGGAGTGACGGCTAAAGCCGAAGGCACCTTCGGCCGATCCTAAAGGGCAAGCAATTGCCTTTTCTATGCCCAAACTCGTACTCATAATCGCACTCCTTGCCGCATTGGCGCCCGGCCAGCAGCCGGAGTACACCCCGCTGGGGAAGGAGGCGTACACCCTCGATCTCGAGCTTGACGGTTATGTCAACGGGGCAATGCCGTCCACTCGTCTCCTCACCCTCCAGGGTTGCACCCTCGAGCGCGACGCGGCATACATGTACGCCCTGCTCACCGAGGCGGCCCGACGCGAGGGGATCCGGCTCGGCTGGGAGGATTGCTACCGCTCCTACAACGTCCAGGCGGCCTCCTACAACAAGCGGTGCCCATATACCGATGTGCCGATCTACGCCACCGACCCCCTCACCGGAGAGCGTTGGGAGGACGGGAGCAAGGCGGTCCGGGTGTGCTCGGGCCCGCCCACTGCCCGGCCCGGGTTTTCCAATCACGGCTGGGGTCGCGCCGTTGACTTCACCGATGGGCGCAGCGTTCTCGGTTGCAGTGACAAGGCCTATCGCTGGCTTCAAGGCAACGCTCACCGTTTTGGCTTCGTGAACCCGAGATGGGCATGGTGCGACGTCTCCACCCGCGAGCCTTGGCATTGGGAGTATGCCGGTGTCACCGACCCGACATTGGTGGGGTACACCACGCTCAACCCCGACCTGCTCCAGAGCGTCGAGTAGCAGCCGAGGGGCAGGTCAGGACCGCTGCAGGCGGGTTCCGGGCATCCGGGTCACCCCACCGACGATCACCCCGGCAATGGGGAGCGTCAGGACCAGGCCATTGAGACCGTCGTTGTCGGCGATCCCGATTGCGGCCAGCAATCCGAGACCGGCGCATATCCCGAGCACGGCCAGTATCGGTCGCCACCATGCCGGTGACGCCCGGCGATCCTCGATCGGTGTCTCGAAGCGGCCAAAGACGGAGATCAGGCCGACCGTGATCACTGCAAGGAGGCCGAACCAGATGGGACGGCTCCACCACCAGGCCGCGGTCAGGGGCGCGATTTGCAGCCCGAATCCCCCCGCCAGCAGGGAGAGGCCGATCAGTACCACCATGGCGGTGAGGTGCCACAGGTAGAGGGTCATGATGCGGGCACTGATACCCACGACCACGGTCCAAGCACCCAACTTGGCCATCCACCGTTGCAGGAGGGGCTCGAAGGACAGAGCCACGCCCGATTGGAACATGCCAAGGAAGGCCAGGGTGACCCGGGGTGGGTAGGAGTTGGTGATCTCGGTGGTGTCGAGACCGACCATGGCCACCGGGTAAGGGCCCAAAGTCACCAGGAGCATGGTGACCCCGAGTCCCACGCCTGCCATCAACAGTCGCTTGGGGAGACCGTCGAGAGTCCCGTCGAGCCAGGCGTATCCGATCTGATGGACCGTGCCCCAGACCAGCACATAGTTGAGGAACCCGACCGGCACCCATCCCAGTGAGATCGATAGGTAGTCACACAGGCCGGCCAGGGCCAGCCCGAGGATGATGGTTCGCCAACCCCACTGCTCCCACAACCAGAGACCGCCAGGGGCGATCGTGACGATCACCACATAGGCGGCGAGGAACCAGGTGGGGACCAGCGCCACTTGGGAGGCGAGTTGGAGCGTCTTCCAGTCGAGGCCGAACCGCAGACCCAACCAGCCACCCGCGGTCCAGAAGATGAGAAGAGGGACCACGGGCAGGGCCAGCCGACGGAGTCTGGCCCTGAGCCATCCCCCGTACACATCGCCGCGGCGTCTGGCCGACCGCCACGAAAGCCCGTTGGCATAACCGCCCACCAGGAAGAAGACCGGCATCACCTGGAACACCCAGGTGAGAGGATGTGTCCAGTCGGCCAGTATCAACAGATGGCCCGGGATCAGCGTGCCGTTCTCTACGGTGATGGCCGCCATCAGCCAATGACCGAGCACCACTACCAAGATCGAGCAGGCCCGGAGCAAGTCGACCACACGGTTGCGCTCCGGTGGGGTTTCCTCCGCCGCACGACGGATGGAAGCGACGAAACTCATGCTCCCATTGTGACCTCAGCCGCTCTCGTTCCGTTACCGGGTTTGTCATGAACCGGGCTATCCGATCGCTTCTCATCGTCTCCGGCGCCTACATCGCAGCTCAGATACTGTCCGATGTGGGAAGTCTCCGCATCATCTCCTTTGGCGGTTACGCAGTGGACGCCGGCACCCTGATCTATCCGTTCACGTTCACCCTGCGCGACCTGATCCACAAGATCGCCGGGAAAGAGGCTGCTCGAACCGTGATCTTCATGGCCGCCGTCATCAACCTCTTCATGGCCGGCTTCTTCGGCCTGGTGTCGTGGTGGCCCCCCGACCTGGTCACCGGTCCTCAGGTCGAGTTCGGCCGCGTGCTCTCACCGGTTTGGGGGATCGTCGTGGCGTCGATCCTCGCCGAAGTCGTCTCCGAGCTGATCGACACCGAGGCATACAGCCGCTGGGTGCTTCGCTACGGACAGCGGATGCAATGGGGGCGGGTACTGGCCTCCAACGGGATATCGATCCCGGTGGACTCGGCGGTGTTCGTGGGCCTCGCCACGCTATTCGGCGTCTTCTCCCCCGAGGTGGCATGGCCCATCTTTTGGGTGAATGTCGTGTTCAAGGGTGTGGTCACGCTGGTGTCGATCCCTTGGATCTACTGGGTCAAGCCGGAACCATTGATCATCTCGACCTAGTTTGGCGGATGCCACTATCGTGGCCGCCCGATGGGCCGGTCCGGCCCAGATCGATCTACCAACGGAGGAAGAACAGCGTGAAACGCTATGCAAGGTATGTCGCCTTGTTCGCCGTGCTCGCCATGGCCGTCGCGGCCTGTGGTGGGACGGGATCGGGCGACACAACGACCACCGTGGCGGCGGAGACGACCACCACCGCGATGGCGGAGACCACCACCACCGCTGTCATGGAGGAGACGACAACCACAGAGGCGATGGCCGACTTCACACCTGTCAAGGTCTGTTTCGTGACGGACGACGCCGGTGTCGACGACCGAAGCTTCAACGCCTCGGGTTGGGCCGGAGTTCAGGACGCGGTCGCCAGTGGCGCCGCTCAGCCTGATCCGATCCTGCTCGAGTCCGCCAGCGCCGAGGACTATCAGCCCCATGTCGAGACCTGTCTTGCCCAGGGCGCTGAGCACATCGTGACGTCAGGCTTCAAGCTTGCCGACACGACTGCAACATTCGCGGAAGCCAACCCTGATGTTCAGTTCACCATCATCGACCAGTCATCAAGCGGCCCCAATGTGACCGGGCTCGAGTATCAGACCGATGAGGGTGCGTTCGCCGCTGGCTATCTGGCCGCCGGCGTGACTCAAACGGGCATCGTCGGCACCTACGGTGGTGTCAACATCCCAACCGTGTCCATCTTCATGGATGGATTCGCACGTGGCGTGGCTCACTACAACGACATAAAGGGCACCAGCGTCCAGGTCTTGGGCTGGGATCCTGCGAATCCGGATGCCGGCGTGATGACCGGAACCTTCGACCCGGGGGATCCGCTCGTGACTGCCACCTGTGAGAGCATGCTCGATGAGGGCGCTGACATCATGTTGCCGGTCGGTGGGTCCATCAACCTTCCCTGTGGCACGGCCATCCAGTCCCGTGGGATCGATGGCGCCTTGATCGGTGTCGACGCCGACGCCGTGGAGGCAATGCCGGCTGAGTACGCGGACCTGTGGTTGACCACGATCCTCAAGGGGATCCAGATCCAGGTCCAGCGTTCGATCGAGGCCGACGCTTCGGGCTCGCCGAGTGGCGGAAGCAGCCTGGTCGGAAATCTGGAGAATGGTGCGATTGGACTGGCTCCATATCACGCCTGGGAAGACCGGGTTTCGCCTGAATTGGCGGCGGAGGTCCAGCAGGTTCTCGAGGACATCAAGAACGGTGTCATCACCTGGGACAAGTTCGTGGTGGGCGGCGGTTGATCCACTAGCCGAGACGAAATGAGAAGCCCCGCACACCCAGGTGTGCGGGGCTTCTTTGTATATAGTGCTCGCGGCGGTCGGCAGAAAAGAGCACGCGGGTGGCGCTGGAGTTGCGGGGGATCACAAAGGAATTTCCCACGGTCCTTGCCAACGACGATGTCAGCCTCTCCGTCGAGTCCGGTGAGATCGTGGCCCTGCTCGGGGAGAACGGCGCCGGCAAGACCACCCTGATGAACGTGCTGTTCGGCCTCTACTCGCCCGAGTCGGGCGAGATCGTGATCGATGGAGCACCCCTCGAGCTGGCCAATCCCAGTGCATCGATCCAGGCCGGTGTAGGCATGGTCCACCAGCACTTCATGCTGGTGCCCGTATTCAGCGTGGCCGAAAATGTCATCCTCGGCATGGAGCCCCTCAAGGCACTGGACTGGATCGACAGGGACACCGCCGATTCGATGGTTCGGGAGATATCCGACCGTTACAACCTCTCCGTCGACCCTGAGGCGATGGTCGAAGATGTCCCCGTTGGTGTTCAGCAGCGAGTGGAGATCATCAAGGTTTTGGTGAGAGACGCCCGCTACATCATCTTCGACGAGCCCACTGCCGTGCTGACGCCGCAGGAGGTCGAGGAGTTCTTTGGCATCGTTCGCGGTCTCAAAGACGACGGCAAGGGCGTGATCTTCATCAGTCACAAGCTGAACGAGGCGTTGGAGATTGCGGATCGAATCGTTGTGTTGCGCGACGGCAAGTCAGTAGGGGAAGCCGATCCCAAGACTTCCACACGAGAGCAGCTCGCAGAGATGATGGTGGGGCGGCCCGTCGATCTGGTTGTCCACAAGGAATTAGCCGTACCGGCCGACGTGGTGTTGTCGCTGAGGGACTTGGTGGTTCTGGATGATCGAGGGCACAAGACCGTCGATGGAGTCACCTTCGAGGTACGCGTCGGTGAAATCGTAGGGATTGCCGGGGTCCAGGGAAATGGCCAAACCGAGTTGGTGGAGAGCATCATGGGTATGCGCCCGTCGCTCGCGGGCCACGTCTTCCTGAGCGGCGAGGACGTGACTGAGTCGAGCCCGAGGGACCTGCATCGTCTAGGAGTGGCCCATGTCCCTGAAGATCGGCAGGAAAGTGGCCTGGTCCTCCAATTCACCGTCGCCGAGAACATGGTTCTCGATTCGTACTATGACCGCCCATACTCTCGTGGCATTCAGATGGACTGGGACACAGCGGTCAAATCGTCTGAGCGACTAGTCGACGAGTATGACGTGAAGACCGCCACGGTCGACGAGCCGGTCTCGAATCTCTCGGGCGGCAATCAGCAGAAGGTCATCGTTGCCCGAGAGTTCGACCGTAACGTGAAGCTGGTCGTTGCTTCTCAACCCACCCGCGGAGTCGATGTCGGTTCCATCGAATACATCCACACCCGAATAGTGGAACAGCGTGACCAGGGGGCAGCGGTGCTCATCGTCTCATCCGAGTTGGATGAGGTGATGGCACTCTCCGATCGAGTCTTGGTGATGTTCGAGGGTCGGATTGCGGGTGAGTTCGACCCTGCGATCGCGTCAACCACTGAGATCGGCCTTGCCATGCTGGGCTCTGGGGGTGCCGATGTCTGACGAGCACTCGACGTCGGATCAACCCACCGCACCTGAGTTGCCACCGACAGAGCCCCAGCGAGGTCTGATGGATCGCATCACCGGTATGGGCGAGAGTTTGGGGAGGGCTCTCCTCTTGCCCACCTTGGCGCTGGTGCTGGCCCTCGTGGTTGGCGCCGTCATCATCATGGTGACCGACGTCGACGCTTGGCGTCAGATGGGCGAGAGCCCCGGCATGGCGGTCGGGAACATGTTTGACGGTGTCTGGGTGGCGTATCGGGAGCTGTTCATCGGTGCCGTTGGCTCGGTCCGAGCCGTGTCCGAGACCCTGTTCACGGCCACTCCGCTCATTCTGGCCGGTCTCGCCGTGGCCGTCGGCTTTCGGACCGGCCTCTTCAACATTGGGGCTCGTGGTCAGATGTTCATCGGCGGCCTGTGTGCCCTCTGGGTTGGGCTGCATGTCGAGTTGCCCGCGGTGCTCCATATCTCTCTGGCCGTGATCGCCGCCATCATCGGTGGTGGTGTGTGGGGGGGAATTGCGGGGTTGCTGAAGGGGCGAACGGGCGCCCACGAGGTGATCACGACGATAATGCTCAATTTCATCGCCGCATTCTTCACGCTGTGGGTGCTCAAGACCTCGGTCTTCCAGCAAGAAGGCTCCACTATTCCGAAGTCGGCGCCGATACTCGAGTCGGCTCGGTTGCCGACCCTCTTCGGACAACAGTACCGGGTGAACATAGGCCTGTTCATCGCAATCGCGGCGGTGTTCTTTGTCTACTGGCTCCTCTTCAAATCGACGATCGGCTTCGAGTTCCGGGCCGCCGGGTATTCCCCGAGCGCCAGTCTCTACGCCGGTATGAATGTCGTATTTCTCTATACCGCCGTGATGTTCATCTCCGGCGCCCTTGCAGGTCTGGCCGGGGCGACTCAAACGCTCGGCCTGCCGCCTTACACGGTCACCGACAACTTCGCCGGACAGATCGGTTTTGACGCCATTGCCCTGGCATTGTTGGGGAGATCTCACCCATTCGGGGTGCTCTGGTCAGGGCTGCTGTTCGGTGCGTTGGTCGCCGGTGGACGTGTCATGCAGGCTGCGGCCGGAGTGACCGTCGACCTCGTTGTCGTCATGCAGTCCCTCATCGTGATCTTCATCGCCGCCCCCGAGCTGGTGCGCGCTGTTTTCCGGGTGAGGCCCACGGAGACAGGGCCGACGCAACTGACCAAAGGCTGGGGCGCATGACAGTCATGGTCGAGCGGGAGGAGGTGGTGGAGGTACGCGAGCGCGCGACGCCGGAAGAGCGTCGGTCTTCGATCGTCGGCGGTGTGCTGACCGCCCTCGGCATCTTCGTGTTGTGGGCCTTTGCCCTGGGCGTCGACGCGAGTCTGGACGCCACCTTCAATCTGTCGTTGCAAACTGATCGTTTCCAGGGCCTGGCCTGGGTGGTCAACTCCCGAAACCTTTCCATGGCCCTTGGGGTGATGATCGTGGGCCTCGGCGTGTGGCGTTTGACCAGGGTTGGTCTTCGCTGGACGAACCTTTCGCTGGCGATCGGGTTTGGGCTCTTCTCATTGGCGTTTCTCACCTGGGCCGCTGCGGGCGGCCAGTTCAGCATGGTCGGCATGCTGCGGTCGACCGTCCTGCTTTCGGTAGTGGTGGTCTTGGGGGCTCTCACGGGCCTCATGTGCGAACGGGTTGGCGTGATCAACATCGGGATCGAAGGTCAATTGTTGGCGTCCGCTTTCGCCGCCGTCGTCCTCAGTAGTGCGTTCGGGACGGTCGCCGGGCTCGTCGGGGCTTTGCTAACGGGGGCCTTGCTCGGGCTCCTGCTCGCGTGGCTGACGATCAAATTCCATGTGGATCAGATCATCGCCGGTGTTGTCATCAACTTTCTCGCCCTTGGGTTGACGTCTTTGATGACTGCGCGCATCCTCACCGATGTCCAGACCCTCAATGCCCCACAGCGGATCTCAGCCTGGCGCATTCCCCTGTTGGCTGACATACCAGTCGTCGGGCCGATGCTTTTCGACCACAATTTCTTTGTCTATGGGATGTTCATCTTGTTGTTCGCCATTCACTACGGATTGTTCCGCACTCGCTGGGGTTTGCGCTCACGCGCCGTTGGCGAGCACCCGAAGGCGGCAGACACGGCTGGGATCAATGTCTATTGGGTGCGTTATCGCAATGTGGTCTTGGGAGGCATGATCGCCGGGTTCGGCGGAGCCTTTCTCGGGTTGTCACAAGTGGCCCGTTTCGAAGAGAACATGACAGGCGGGATCGGATTCATCGGTCTGGCTGCCATGATCTTTGGCCGCTGGTTGCCATTCGGCGCCTTGGGGGCCGGCCTCGTCTTTGGCTTCTCGCGAGCCCTTCAACAGAAGGTGGCGATCCTCAGCGTCGGCATACCATCCGAGTTCCTCCTCATGCTCCCCTACATCGTGGTCATCATCGTGGTTGCCGGTGTCGTGGGCCGCACCAGACCCCCCGCCGCCGATGGCCAGCCCTACATCAAACAGTAGGCCTCTCGCTGCCACGCGCCCTTTTGGCCTCGAAACGCAAGTTTGGGCGTGCATTCTTCCACCGTGGTGGTGGCTGGTTGCACGCGCAAGGGATCAGGGGGCGGCGGTGGTCGTGGTGCTGGCGGGGCGGCCGATGACGGTGATCTCCTGGATGGCCAGTTCCCGGAAGACGTTGTCGTCGATGACCTCTGCCTGGTAGGCGCTGGTGATGGTGATCTCCACCCAGTTGGCATTGATCGCCGCATAGGGGATCGACTGGAGACCGGGATCGTTGGTCAGCTCGATCGGTGTCTGCTGAAGGGAGTCTTGAGCCTCTATGAGCACCCCGCGGGCGCGGTAGTTGCGCCTGAATTGGGTGTCGTCGGCCAGGTTGTACCAGTCGATCCGCTGTATGGCCATGGGCTGGTTGAAGGTCAGCCGGATCGTGATCTCTTGGGGGTCGAGGTCCTCCCAGGTCACCTGGTACTCGGCATCGGTGCCCGAGGTGAGGTTCTTGCAGATGAACGAGCCGATCCCGTCGACAGAGCACTGGGTGTCGATGACGTCTATCGGCCCGAGCTCGGCCAGCGAGGTGCTGGTGGACGTGGCGACAGTGGTGCTGGTATCAGGAGTGGAGTTGTTGCCATTGAAGGCATTGAAGAGGAGGGCTACCACCACCACTCCGAAGAGGAGGGCACTGATGGCCAAGGCGGCGCGAACACCGGCAGTGGCCTGCACCGTGGGCCGCGGCGCGGTGGGGAGCGGCCCTTGAGAGATCCGGGCTCCACACTCTTGGCAGTGACGATTGTTTGGCGGGTTTACCGCCCCACACGACGGGCAATTGACCGACTTGACCTGCTTGGCCTGCTTCTGCTGTCTGGCAGTCCCTTGCGGCGATTCAGTGGATGGTGGTGGCGCGCCAAGCTCGAACTCCTCGTAGTTGCCGTCG
The DNA here is from genome assembly GCA_963730285.1 of uncultured Actinomycetes bacterium. Taxonomy (GTDB): domain Bacteria; phylum Actinomycetota; class Acidimicrobiia; order Spongiisociales; family ZC4RG35; genus JARDZU01. The sequence goes on from CAVSQY010000005.1 coordinate 37,954, forward strand.
GAGTTCACAGTTATGACATTTTCTTTCCCTGAGCTCGCAACCGGGCTCAAAGGGTCGATGAACGATCCACAGTTGGGGCAGAACTGCTCGTCTGCGGGGACTGTCGCGCCGCAGTGATCGCATTTTTGAGAGGCAGCCACATCCCTCCTTCATGGGTATTGTGCCACGGGATGTTCGTGTGGGCGATCAGAACCTTTGAGCCGTGGACTGTTGCGTCGGCTCTGACCACGACCGTTGCCTTCTTGGCTTTGGTGGGGTTCTTGATTCTCGCGTCCAAATGGCGTAATCGATAACTCGAAGTTGGTGCTCTATGGCGTTTCGTTGCGAATCCTGCGGGTTCTCATCTGGCAAATGGATGGGCTTTTGCCCACAGTGCGGCGTGTCCGATCCCTTGCTCGAGGTGGTGGGCGATTCCGGGAAGAAGAGGACCCGGGCGGCCACGTCGGTAGGCCTGGGCGCGGCGAGGGAGCGCCAGCACACACGGCGACCGACCGGCTGGCCCGAGATCGACCGCGTCCTCGGGGGTGGTGTGGTACCGGGGTCGGTGATCCTTCTTGGCGGTGAGCCGGGCGTGGGCAAGTCGACGTTGCTCCTACAGATGGCAGGTGCGCTGGCGAGGTCCGGTGCTCCGGTGGTGGTGGCGAGCGCCGAGGAGTCGGCCGAGCAGGTGGCGATGCGTGCGACTCGGTTGGGTGTGGTCGATGAGTCGATCGGGCTCATCGCCGATGACGACGTCGATGCCATCGTTGCGATGGCTGAGGAGACCAAGCCCCTGCTGCTGGTGGTCGACTCGATCCAGACGATGGGTGTCAACGAGATCACGTCGGCGCCCGGTGGCGTCGCTCAGGTGCGGGAGAGTGCGGGACGTTTGGTCAGAATGGCGAAGACCACGGGTGTCGCCGTCGTTCTGGTCGGGCACGTGACGAAGGAGGGCGGTTTGGCCGGGCCCAAGATGCTGGAGCACATGGTTGATGTCGTGCTCTACCTCGAGGGCGATCCGGATCGAGGATTCCGGGTGCTTCGAAGCACCAAGAACCGGTTTGGCCCCACACATGTCTCGGGGATGTTCGACATGAGGTCGGAGGGCCTTACCGAGGTGGACGACCCTTCCAAGGCGTTTCTCGACGGTTGGGAGTCGGAAGTGCCCGGCACCGTGATCTACCCGGCGGTCGAAGGGCGACGGTCGATTCTGGTCGAGGTTCAGGCCCTGGTCTCACCGACCCGCCAGGCCCAGCCACGGCGCTCGATCCGAGGCCTCGACCCGACCCGCGTCAATCAGGTGCTGGCCGTGCTCGACCGCCACGCCCGCCTCGGCCTCCATGACCAGGAGGTTTACGTGAATGTGGTGGGTGGTTGGAAGATAGAGGAGCCCGGTTGTGATCTCGCCGTTGCCCTGGCTGTGGCCTCGTCTGCAAAGGATCGGGCCCTGGGCAGGATGGCGGCCTGGGGCGAAATTGGCTTGGCTGGTGAAGTGCGAACCATCCCGATGGAGACACGGCGTCTCGAGGAGTTGGATCGGATGGGCCTGGAGCAGAGGATCGCCCCCATCGGCGGCAGCCCGATGAGATTGGCAGAAGCCCTACGCAAGGCCGGGCTGGACTGATTCAGTTAGCCTGTTCGACGTGGGTGGCCCGACGATATCCGAGACCTTGGAACGCCTCGCTCCAGGGACGCCGATGCGCAGAGGCCTCGAGCGGATCATCCAGCAGGCCAAGGGCGGCTTGGTGGTCCTGGGCAACAGCCCGGACGTAGTCGAAGCCAGCACGGGAGGCTTCAGCCTCAACTCGGCGATGTTCACGCCCGCCCGTCTTGCCGAGCTCTCGAAGATGGACGGCGGCATCGTCCTCGACGACAGTTGGGGCGTGATCCTGGAAGCAGGTGTTCACTTCGTCCCGGAAGGCTCGATACCGACCGACGAGACCGGTGCACGTCATCGGACAGCAGAGCGAATGGCGGTGGAAACCGGCAAGCCGGTGGTTGCCGTGAGTGAAGGGCGACGGGTGGCGACCCTCTTCTATCTGGGCCAGAAGATCGAGCTGGCCTCACCGACAGAGGTCACTGCTCATGTGAATCAGGAGCTGCAGAGCCTCGATCGGCTCAGACGCCGGCTGGACGACTCCGAGATCAAGCTGACCCGCCTCGAGGTTGCGGGCTTGTCCACTTACCGGTCGGCAGTGACCGTTCTCCAACGAGCTGAGTTGGTCGATCGTCTCGGCGGCCAGGTGGAAGCTCGGACCCACACGCTGGGCGAAGACGGTCGGATCATGTACCTCCAGCTCAATGACCTCATCTCCGGCGTGGATTTCACCATGGCCGCGGTCGTCCGCGACTACACGAAGCCCTTGCGCGCCAACTCTGTTCGCAAGGCGCTCGAGGCGTTGTCCGATATCCCCGGCACCGAGCTCGAGGACCCCTCGAGGGTTGGCAAGGAACTCGGCTTCCCCGACCTCGACGACCCGGTGGATCCCCGCGGGTTTCGGATTCTGTCACAGGTGGGTCGGCTTCCTGACACCGTCCGGGACGACATCATCCGGTACTTCGGATCGGTGTCCCGGCTGCTGAAAGCCTCGGAAGAGGACCTGATCAGGGTGGAGGGTGTGGGTGAGACCAGAGCGGGGCAGTTGCGCGCCTTCTTCGATCGTCTCCGTGACACAGCCAGCGAATGGGAGCCTGTGCTCGATTGAGGGTGAGTGCCGGTACACTCCGCACCCCACATGGCTGCAACAGCGACAAAATACTCAGTAGGTGACAAGGTGGTCCATCCCCAGCACGGGGCGGCCACCATCCAGAAGAAGGTCAAACAGGAGTTCGCCGGGAAGAAGCAGGACTACTTCGTCCTCGACGTGGCGACCGAGCAATTGACCGTGATGGTCCCATTGGACAAGGTGGAGGACCTTATCCGCCCGGTCATCTCCAAGACCAAGTCCCGTGAGGTCCTGCGGTCGCTCAAAGGCGATCCAGAAGAGGCTGGGTCGAACTGGAGCCGCTGGTACAAGGTGCTCAACGAGAAGATGACATCGGGTGACATCTTCCAGGTTGCCGAGGTCGTCCGTGACTTGTCGTTCGCCCAGCAGACCAAGGGCATCAGCCCCGCCCTCAAACGCATGTTGTCCAAGGCCCGTCTCACCCTCAGCTCCGAACTCGCTTTCAGCCTCGAGATCGACGAGGACGAAGCGATCAAGAAGTTGGACCGGGCGTTGCCCAAGATCGAGCCCGAAGAGGAATGAGTCAAGAGGTGCCGGCCAACGGCACCAGAGTCGGTTGGGGTTTCGACGCCCACGCCTTCAACGGGGAACCACCACTGATCCTCGGTGGTGTCACCGTTTCCAGCCGGATCGGTGTCACTGCGACCTCCGATGGCGACGTGTTGGCCCATGCTGTGACTGACGCCCTTCTCGGCGGCGCCGTCCTGGGCGACATCGGCGACCTCTTCCCATCCGACGATCCCACGATGGAGGACGTCGACTCGTTGTTCCTTCTACGCCAGGCCGCGACGATGGTCACGGCTGCGGGATGGTCGGTGCAACATGTTGACGCGACTGTTGTCATCGAACAGGTTCGAGTCTCGCCGTTCAAGGAGGAGATCCGCACGAAGCTGGCCGAGGCGTTGGGGATCTCCAGTGAGCTGATATCGGTGAAGGCGACGACCACTGACGGTCTTGGCTTCGTCGGCCGGGGCGAGGGACTGGCAGCGGTCGCCGTGGTCACGCTGGCTCGCCTTGCTTAACATCGTCTGATGCTCCGCATCAATGACACGTTGCAGCGCGCCGTGGTTCCCATTGAGCCCAGGGACGACGGAAAGATCTCCATGTACGTGTGTGGGCCTACGGTGCAATCGGAGCCGCACGTTGGCCATGGCCGTTCAGCGGTGGCATTCGACTCGATCCGCCGCTATCTGATCTGGAGCGGCTACGAGGTCACCTTCGTTCGCAACGTCACTGACATCGAGGACAAGATCATCGCGGCGGCCAATGAGTCGGGAGAAACCGTCGCCGCGCTGGCGGAGAAGATGGGTCGTCGCTTCGCCGATGCCTATCGAGCGTTGGGAGCGTTGGAGCCGGACTACGAACCCAAGGCCACCGATCACATCCCGGGAATCATCGAGCTGATCGAGAGACTGATCGACCGTGGCCTTGCCTACCCTTCCGAGGGCGACGTCTACTTCTCGGTTAGGGCGTTCGAGGGGTATGGGAGCCTGTCGGGCCGGAATCTCGATGAGCTTCGCTCCGGGTCGAGGGTCGAGATCGGAGAATCGAAGCATGACCCGCTCGACTTCGCCCTGTGGAAGGGCGCCAAGCCTGGCGAACCGTGGTGGGATTCGCCCTGGGGACCCGGGCGGCCCGGTTGGCATATCGAGTGCTCAGCCATGGCGCTGTCCCTCCTGGGTGCCGACTTTGATATCCACGGTGGGGGTACCGATCTCATCTTTCCCCATCACGAGAACGAGATCGCACAGAGCGAAGGCGCCACCGGTGAGCGTTTCGTCAGGTATTGGCTGCACAACGGCATGGTCAATCTGGGCGGGGAGAAGATGGCCAAATCCACCGGGCTGGTAGTCGATCTGAAGACGCTCATGGATCGTCACGGTGGCCGGGCACTCCGTCTCCTCTACCTTCGTGCCCATTACCGATCTCCCATCGAGTACTCACCAGAGCTGTTGGAGGAGGCGAAGGAGGCCCTCGATCGCCTCGAGCGGCTCCTTTATCGTGCGACGCCCGGCTCGCCAGACGAGGATGCGCTCGCCTCCTTCCGGGCGGCGATGGATGACGATTTCGGCACCCCCCGGGCGGTCTCACAGCTCTTCGATCTGGTTAGGGAGGGAAATCGGCTGATCGACTCTGGTCAGGATGCCGGCGCGGTCGTGGGGGCAGTCGATGAGATCTACCGGGTCCTGGGCCTCGCCGACGCCTCGGCTCCGCAGGCAGCCGAGCTCGACCTCGGCGACCTGGCGGCGAGGTTTGGGGTCGAGGGTGGTGGCGAGGAGATCATCGACAGCTTGATAGCCCTCCGCGAGGAGGCTCGTGGCGATCGGCGTTTCACTGATGCCGACCAGATCCGTGATGCCCTCGAAGAGTCCGGAATCGTGCTCGAGGATGGGCCCGATGGCACCCGCTGGCTACGGCAATAGGGTCGAGGGCCTCCATGCTGTGGCCGCCGCTGCGTCGGCGGGCAGAGTGCGGAAGCTCTGGGTGGAAGAAGGTCGGCTCCGTCGCAGCGAGGTGCGGGAGATCGCCGACGAGGTCTCTCCTGACATCCTGACCGTGATCCCCGACGCCAGGGCTGTTGCCGAGACCGGCGAGCCACAGGGCTTGGTAGCGGAATGTGAGCCGATTCTCCCTGTTCCGATCGACTCCCTCGCCGGTGACGCCACCGCCGTGATCGTGCTGGATCATCTCGAGGACCCGCACAACGTCGGAGCCATCGCCAGGAGTGCAGTGGCCGCCGGGATGAGCGGCATGGTTGTCTCGTCGCGTCGGGCGGCGCCCCTTTCAGCAGTGGCCTTCAAATCTGCCGCCGGTGCTCTCGAGAAGCTGCCAGTCGCCGTTGTCGGTTCGATCCCGGAGGCATTGAGCAGGCTGACGGACCGCGGGGTCTGGGTGGTCGGCCTCGACGCCGGCGCCGCGAGGTCCCTCTTTGGCCTGGACCTACTGACCGAGCCGGTTGCGGTCGTGGTCGGAGCCGAGGGCGAGGGCCTGAGCACCCTCGTCTCCAAACGCTGCGACCTTGTCGTGTCCATCCCGATGGCGGCCGACACCGAAAGTCTCAACGCTTCGGTTTCCGCTGCGCTGGCCGGCTTTGAGATAATGAGAGTGCGACGATTCCGCTCGTGACGCCGGGTTAGCTCAGTCGGTAGAGCAGCTGTCTTGTAAACAGCAGGTCATCGGTTCGATTCCGGTACCCGGCTCCGGATCAAATCCTCAATAAGCACAGGCATCACAAATACCCTCAACGGGATGCTTGGTGAGGACGATCGCGCAATTCTCGAATTCGAGAGGGGTTGGTGGCTGGAGCCGGGGCCTAAGGATCAGGCCATCGAGTTCTCGTTGGGTCTGACCGCCGGGGCCTACTACGAGCGACTTCTCGCCATCGTGGCCGACGCCTCCTCCTTTGCCGTCGACCCGTTAACGGTTGCCAGAATCCGATCGATGATTCAGGGAGATGCGATGGGGGAAGCGGTGAGCTGATGGCACGCGGGAAACACGCCGACGACGCAGAGAGCTCGTTCTATCGCGATCTGATAATGATGGCCCTTGGAATCGTCTTGGTGGGCGCTGCCGTGTTCCTGCTTCTCTATCTCTTCTCAGGCAGCCCGAGCACCGTCCCCTTGGACACGACCACCTCGACCGAGTTGGGAACGACAACCACCACCCTTCCTGGGACGAGCTCCTCTTCCGATCCATCCACTTCGACATCCAACGCCTCATCTACCTCGACCACGGTCCCGATTCGCCCCGCCAGCGAGGTGAGGGTGGTGGTGCTCAACTCGCTTGGCCTGGCCGGCGCCGCCGGTCGGAAGACCCAGGAGCTCGCCGATGCCGGATATCAGACCCAAGAGGCAGATGACTACGAGCCGACGCAGGACCCCTCCCGCATCTGGTACCGGGAAGGCTTCGATGCCGAGGCGAACGTGTTGGCGGAGTTTCTTCCCGACGCATTGGTCGAGCCAATTCCAGACCCGGATGTGGCGCCGGGAGCAGACGTGGTGATGGTGCTCGGCACCGGCTATCAAGAATGACACATCTTGCCGCCGGGCCACGGCGGGCGGCCCTGCGGGCTTGGTCCCTACCCGTCACATGGTTGGCCCTGATTGCTCTTGGCGTGTATCTCAAATGGCTCAGCCGTTCCATAGCCCTCGACTTCGCCGCCTGGTGGCCATTGTGGGTGCTGATCGCCGTCTTCGGCTTCCTGGTTAGGCGCCGGAGGATTGGCCGGCTGCGGCTGTCCGGTTTCATACCCCTGTTGGCCCTGGCCGCCCTCGCGACCTTCACCTACGGTCATGTCGCCGGGTGGTCGGCGATGCCATCGTCATCGGTGCGCCTGGTTGGGCCGGCACAGGGAGCAGTTTCCACGGCAGCCATCTCAGCGCACATAGGCGGTGAGATGCGCGTGACTTCGGGTCAGTCGGGTTTCCTCTATGAAGTCGAGCCGATCCGGCGTGGCGGCGAAGTCGCGCTTCCTGACGCCACCGAGCAAATCCAAGGGCCCAACATGTCGATTCAGCTGAGGCCGATGCCGGATCCGGGTCTTTACACCTTTGCCGGGTGGGCCCTCGACCTCGACCCGACCCCGGATTGGAGTCTCTCGCTCCAAGGTGCGCTGGATGCCGATCTCAGCGGTCTTCATGTCACCTCACTTCAGATCGATGGCACCGGCAATGTCGTGCTTGGCACCGTCAACAACAGCGTCCCTGTGACCGTGGCAGGCGACATCGAAGTGGTCGTGCCCGAGGGTTTGGCCGTTCGGGTCATGGGCGAGGCAGGAGTGCCATCGGACTGGGTCAAGATCGGTGAGGGCTGGGAGAGCCCCACACCGGGAGCCGGCTGGGTGTTTTCGGTGTCGGATTCGGCGCTCCTGTCTGTGACAACACGCACGCCCTGATTCTGCGACTGCACGCTTCTCCGGCCTTCGACGCCCCTGGCCGGGAGACACGCACGCCCTGAGTGAGCGACAGACCATCGTTACACTCCGCCGGTGCCCTCCGAACGGTTGAGAAGGACCGCGCTGATCGTATGGACCACCGTCGGGGTGGTCATCCTGGTCTATGTGGCCGGGTTTGTCGCCGGCTCGATCAGGGTCATTTGGCTGCCGGTTGCATTCGGGGCCGGCCTCGTCTTTCTGTTGGAGCCGGTGGTTCGCGCCTTTGAGCGTCTGCGCATGCCCCGCCCCATCGCTGCGATCCTCGCGGTGGCCGTCCTTGTCGCGTTGGTGCTGGCGACGGCGGCGGTGATCTACCCGACCATCAAGCAGCAGGCGACAGACTTCGGACAGAGGCTTCCTGACCTCTATGACTCGCTGATCCAATGGCTGAAGGACACCGGGACGAATCTCGGCATCGACGTCAATTCGCTGTTGACCCAGCAGACCATCGAGGACTGGCTCAACGATCCGGCCAATCAGGACACCATTCAAAATCTATTGCTCGGTTTTGGTGCAGGCGCCGGGCAGGTGATCCGAAGTGTCACCGAGTCATTCGCAGTGTTGGTGCTGTCACCGGTCCTCGCCCTGTATGTGCTCATCGACCTGGAGAAGTTCAAGTCCAACACGCTCGAGATCACGCCCCCCCGTCACCGCGAGGAGATGGCGTACGTGGCCGGACAGCTCGGCACCGCACTCGGCTCGTTCGTGCGGGGCCAGTTGCTGGTGGCGGTGATAGTCGGAATTGCCTCCAGCATCGGCATGTGGGCCATCAACCTTCCGTTCTGGCTGATAGTGGGGATCCTGGCCGGCTTCCTCAACCTCATACCGTTCTTCGGCCCCGTGGTCGGAGGTGCGCTCGCCTTCCTTGTCGCCATCCTCAATGGCGACCCGAGTCAGGCCATTTGGGCGGTGGTCATCTTCACTGCCATTCAGCAGGTCGACAACCACGTCATAACCCCGCTGGTGCAGCGTGCGCGGGTGAACCTGTCTCCGATGGTCATCGTGCTCGCCTTGATCATCGGTGGCTCGTTGGCCGGTCTTCTCGGGGTGCTGGTGGCGGTGCCGGTCACGGCCATGATCAGGATCCTGATCGGGCACTTCTGGCGGACCCGGGTCCTCGGCGAGACCTGGGGAGAGGCGAGCCAGCACATGATCGAGTACACAGAGCCCCCGGAGCGGATAGCCGGGATTCGACGTCGTCATCCCGATCAGAGCCGGCTGTTCGACACCCAGGAGATGCAGACATTCGGGGGGAAACACCGTGGTGTGCCTGCACCGGGCGATCAGGGGGACGAGCCACCCGACTGAGCTTCTACCTGGCGTGAGTCAGGTCAGACCTCACCAAGATACGCTGATCGCATCTGAGGATTGGCCAGGAGGGCATCCGAGGTGTCGCTGAGGACGATGCGGCCGGTCTGGAGGACGTAGCCGCGATCGGCGAAGGTGAGCGCCATGTTGGCGTTCTGCTCCACCACGAAGACCGTCGTCCCGGCCTTGTTGATCTGCTCGATGATGTCGAAGTTCTGGGCGACGAGCACCGGAGCCAATCCCATGGACGGCTCGTCCATGAGCAGGACCTTGGGTCGGGCCATCAGCGCCCGGCCCATGGCGACCATCTGCTGCTCGCCTCCCGAGAGCGTCCCTGCCCGCTGGGTGAGACGCTCCTGGACCCTAGGGAACAGCTCAAACACCCGATCCAGGTCGTCATCCACAGACTCGCCCCTGCGAAGGTATGCGCCCATCTCCAGGTTCTCCCTGACGGTCATGCGCTGAAAGAGCCGCCGGTTCTCGGGAACCATGGTTATGCCGCTCTCCACACGCTGCGCAGTGTTCCACGCGTTGACATCTTCGCCTTCGAGGAAGACCACCCCTGAGGTGGGCTTGACGTAGCCCAGGATGGTCTTCAGCGTCGTCGTCTTGCCGGAGGCGTTACCACCGAGCAGACAGACCATTTCACCGTGATAGATGTCGATGTCGACATCCTTGAGGATGTGTGCCGGCCCGTAGTGGGTATTGACCCCTTTCAGGGACAAGACGGGCTTTCGATCCTGAGTCATCCCGCCTCCTCGGCCGGTCGACCGAGATAGGCCTCGATGACCTGTTCATTGGTCGAGACCTCGGCATAGGAGCCTTCGGCGATCTTGACCCCGTGATCGAGCACGACCACCCGGTCCGACACATTGCGCACCACCTGCATGTCATGTTCGATCAGGACGATGGTGAAACCCTTCTCGTCACGCAGACGGCCGATCAGCTCTGTGAGCTCCACGGTCTCCCGGGGGTTCATGCCCGCCGTCGGCTCGTCGAGGAGGAGGATGCGTGGCTGGGAGGCCATGGCCCGAGCGATCTCGAGACGACGCCGGTTGGCGTAGGAGAGAGCGAAAGCCGGCTGGTCATAGCGATATCCGGCAAGGCGGGTCCCGAAGAAGGAGAGGACCTCCTCGGCACGGGCGTCGATCTCTCGTTCCTCCCGGCGCTGGCCCGGTGTCTTGAGGATGGCGGCGATCAGCCCCGCCTTGGAGCGAGTGTGCTGACCGATCATCACATTCTCTTTGACCGTCATGGTGGGAAACAGGCGGACGTTCTGGAACGTTCGGGCCAGCCCCAGGGTGAGGATCTGGTTGGGCCGCAAGCCGACCAGCTCGGCTCCCTCGAAGCTGATGCTGCCCTCATCGGGAGTCTCCATTCCGGTGATCAGATTGAAGAAAGTGGTCTTGCCCGCCCCGTTGGGCCCGATGACGCTGACCACGGCTCCCTCGTCGACGTGGAGGTCGATCCCATTGATCGCTTTCAGGCCCCCGAAGGACTTTTCCAGCCCTCGAATCGTCAGGAGCTCACTCATGCCTCACCCCCTTCTGCGGCAGGCTCGCCTGCGCCCGCCTGTTCGCCGTAGATCTCCAACCAGGCGTCCTGACTGAGCTCCTCCTGGTGCAACTCCTGGGCTCGGCGCTTGCTGGGTATGAATCCCTCAGGCTTGTTCAGCATCATCACGATCAGCAGGACGCCATAGAACAAGAACTGGTACTCGGAGAACTCACGCAGGAGATTGGGCAGCCCGATCAGGGCCAGGGCGCCCACGGCCACCCCGGGCACGCTCCCCATCCCACCGACGATGATGATCACCAAAACGGTGATGGAAACGACGATGTCGAAGGAGTGGGGGAAAACGGATCCGATTTGGGCTGCGAACAGGGCACCTCCAAAGCTTGCCAGCACGGCGCCCACTATGAACGCCGACAGCTTGGCGGTGACGATGTTGATTCCCATTGCCTCGGCCACCGACTCGTCCTCACGCATCGCCATCCAGGCGCGACCCCAGCGTGACTTCTCCAGGGCGAAGGTGACGTATGCGGCGATAAGCACGAAGACCACGATCGGGTAGAAGTAGTCCTCCGGGCTGTTGAAGGTCAACGGGCCGATCTGGAGGTTGGGGATGTTGGTGATCCCCTGGGCGCCCCCGAAATAGGGCGACAGCCACTCGGAGTTGAGAAGGATCCTGGCGATCTCGCCAAATCCCAGAGTGACGATGGCGAGATAGTCGCCACGCATGCGGATCACAGGTGTGGCGACGGTGGTCCCGGCGATGGCGGCGGCGAACATCACTACCGGCAGCGCCAGGATCAAAGTGATCTGAGGCGCGAAGGCAGGGGACTGGGGCGAGGTGAGGATGGCCGCCGAGTAGGCACCGACGGCGAAGAAGGCGACGTATCCGAGGTCGAGCAGACCCGCATACCCGACGACGATGTTGAGGCCGAGGGCCATCAGGAGGAAGATGCCGGCGCTGTCGAGCACCTGGCTCACGAAGGGCCCCATCACCTTGGGGAGGAACCAAAGCAAGATCACGATCACCACGGCTGCCACCGCAGACCACCTTGCCTGGTCGGACCTGGACATCCGATTGATCCTGGTCCTGAAGCTGACCTGTCTCCCGGCCAGGTACCAGTAGAAGGCGAAGAAGACGACGAAGAACACGATGGCTCCGGCCACAGTGAGCGCCCCGCCCCGTCTGACATAGAGGAAGTCGATAGCCGCATCGACGTGGATCCCGGCGAAGAACTGCCCGACCAGGTCGGTCATCAGGCTCAGGATCAAAACCCACATCAAGGCCGGCATGAGCGAATGGCGAAGCCGGGTGGGGAGAACGTGAGTTCCCGCACCCAGGAGACCGGCCGCAGCCGAGATTAGGATCACCACCGGAACGGCGCTCGTCAGCGGGAGGCCGAAGCGCATGGTGTCTGCGAGGTCAGGGGAAAGCTCGACAAAGACCCCGCGCAGGTCTAGAACGTCCATGAGGATCAGCAATACGCCGATGCCAACTCCGTTGAGGGCGCCGGCGATGACGCCGGCCAGAAGGTTGCGGGTCCCGGTCGTCGCCGCAGCGAATCCCTCGACCGCCTTGGGAGGGCTGCCCGCGGCCCATCCGAAGGCGAAGGCGACCAGATAGAGGAAGAGGAGCCCGAGCGGGAGGAACGGGTCGATGACGAGCCTCTCCTGGAAGGTCCCGACGATCCCGGTGGCGGCCACGAGGATCATGACCGCGGCGCCTGAGGACCCAAGCTTGAAAGCTCGATTCAGCTCAAGCTCGGGGGCTTCCCGTAGCTCGACGGCCGGGGCGGTTGGTGGGGCTTTGACGTCGGCCAAGACTCAGGTCCTCTCTCTCGCCAAACGCTCACCGAGGATTCCGGACGGGCGGAAGATGAGGACGAGGACCAGGGCCGAGTAGGCGACGACGTCCTTGAGTTGGGAGAAGGCCGGGATGTTGTATCCAGCGAGCACCAGGCTGGGCCCGACGGATTCGAAGATCCCGAGACTGACTCCGCCCAACATGGCTCCGACGATGTTGCCGATTCCTCCGAGGACCGCGGCTGTGAACGCTTTGACGCCGGGGAGGAACCCGGAGAAGAAGTTGATGCTGGGGAATACCAGCCCCCACAGGCCCCCGGCCACGCCGGCCATGGCACCACCGACACCGAACACGGTGACGATGGTTCGGTCGACATTGATACCCATCAGGGCCGCGGTCTCGGGATCCTCAGAGACCGCGCGCATCGCCCGCCCTGTGCGGGTCTTCTCCACGAAGAAATAGAGCCCAGCCATCATGACCAAGGCGGCGAGGATCACCACCACCTGAGATCGGAGGATGACGAAGCCACCGATGTCGAAGGTCCCACGCAATGGCTCCATCCGGGGAAATGACTTGGTGCTGGGCCCCACGAGACCCCGCACGATGTATTGCAGTGTGAACGACGCTCCGATCGAAGTGATCAGCGGGATGAGGCGCGGTGCGCCGCGCAGGGGGCGATAGGCGACCCGCTCCACGACGACTGCCACGGTCATCGAGGTGAGCATCGAGGAGACGAGGACGATGAGCAGTGAGATCGCAGGGCTGTTCACCCATAGCGATGTTGTGGACAACCCGTTGGCGACATAGAAGGCAACCATGGCTCCGGTCATGAAGACCTCGCCATGAGCGAAGTTGATAAATCGCAACACCCCATAGACCATCGTGTAGCCCAATGCGATCAATGCGTAGACCGAGCCTGTGGAGATTCCGAAGACGAAGAGATCTCTCCACTGGGAGCCGGTGAGGCGCCCTGACGAAATGCTCTGATAGGAGCCGTAGAGGATGACGGCGACTGCCAGGCCACGCAAGAACCAGAGAAAGACGCTGACCGGCGTGACACGCGAGGCGCGTTTGGTAGGACGGGCAGCGACAGGGGTCTGTGTCATCGGTCCGGCAGCCTACCGATATAGATATGCCCCGTGCCACTGAAAGTGGCACGGGGCATATCGGATGGTTACTGGATCAGAGACCCAGGTCTGCTCTTACGTATGTTTTCAGGACGTTTTCGCGGACAGCCGAGATGTCTGCAGTCGCATCCGTGTTTTGCACGATGTCGATCGCCGGTGACGCGCAGTCGCCGAAATCATCACACTTCAACGTGCCGGTGAGGCCGTCGTATGTGATCGAGTGCAACTCGTCGCGTAGTGCCTGTAGGTCGATCACCAAGGTGTCGCCCTGCATCTGACCGATGTTCTCGATGGCGGTGAACACCATCATCGCCGCGTCGTACGCATGTGCGTGGAACGCCTGGATCGGGGGCTCGCCATAGGCCGCCTCGTACTCCGCCACGAAGTCGGTGTACGCAGGTGTCTGTGGCGTGCTCGGTCCGGAGAAGTACATCCCCTTCGACTGCGGCAACACCACGAAGGTGTCGGACAGCAGTCCATCGGCGCCCATCAGCACGGTGTCCTCCAACCCGGAGACCTCCTGAGCCTGCTCGGCGATGAAGTCCGCCGCCGGCTGGAAGATCGGGAAGAAGATCAACTCTGCCCCTGCGGCCGCGGCCTCGGTGAGGACGGGACGCATGTCCGTCTGATCGGGGGTGACCGCCGTGCTCAGCGCGATGGTCCCGCCGAGGCCCTTGAAGAAGCCTTCGAAAGCAGCCGTCAGACCCTGGGTATAGGGGTCACCATCGTTGATGGTGGCCACCTGGGTGAGCCCAAGCTCGTCGTACACGAAGGTGGCAGCTGCCGCACCCTGGATGGCATCGTTGTGTGCCGTCCGGAAGTAGCCCTCGTGATACTCGGAGTTGGCGTTGCCCTTGAGGTCCGAGGTCAGGACGGGCGAGGTGTTCGATCCTGAGATCAGGACCCTTCCCGCCTCGCTGATGATCTTGGAGGCCGGCACTCCGGCTCCAGAACAGCTGGTTCCCACCACAGCAACCACGTCGGGGTCGGCGATGATCCGGGTTGCACCCGTCTGCCCGCCTTCCGAGTTGCAGCCATCGTCTTCGTTGAAAGCGAGCTCGATCGGATGACCGTCGATCTCACCCTTGTCGGCGATGGCCAGCTCCACAGCACGGACCTGGTCGGTTCCGAGGCTGGCGGTGTCACCGCTGATGGACTGCAAGGATGCGATCTTGATCGGATCGCCGGCGGCGACCTCGATTACACCCAAGTCGCCTGCCTGCATGGCCTCTGTGGTGGTGGTTTCCTCCATCATGGCCGTGGTAGTGGTCTCACCACTACTTGCCGCAGTCGTGGTCGTGTCGCCACTGCCTCCGCCGCCACATGCGGCGACGATCATGGCGAAAACGGCCAAAACCGCGAGAAGCTTCAAGCTTCTCATCGTTTTCATATGATTCCTTCCTCCATTTGTTAGGAGACATGACCGAAGGCCATGCCAATGCTGGACTTTAGACTCGATTTCGTTTTCAGTCACCTAGAACGGTGTTCTTGGGCCGTCTTGCGCGTACCGTGGAGTCGTGGTTTCACCGCCGAATGTCATCGAGGATGCCCGGGAATCCGGGCCGGCCAGGAGTGAGGGCCCCAGGCTGGGTTGGCTCCTCGCCGGTGCCGTCATCGGGGCCGGACTGACGGTGCTCGCCCTAGGGGTGAACACCAGCGGGCCGCCCACGGAGACCACCGTCGAGGGTCTGAGCGCCCGGCCCCTGGGCGAGGGAATCAGCGATCAGATCGCAGGGTTCCCCGACGGCCTGGTGGCCGTCCGGCGCAGTAATGGCCAGACCCTGGATCTGGTGACATGGCCGGTGGCGGGGGAGTCCTATGTGAGAAACATCCCGATCGGGTCGTCCTCCCCTCCCCAGCTGGTGGCTTTCGACTCGGCCGGTCGCCGTCTGGCCACCATCATCCCCATGGAGGGCGAAGGCCCCGGTGTCCTCTATGCGGGCATCCCCGACCTGGCGCGGGTCATTGCCCCTTCGGTCACGGGTTTCGCCTGGCACGCCACGGAACCTGGGACCATTGCCTACACCACGGTTTCGGACGATGAGCTGTCTCTTTGGGTTGACAGCGGGACGCTGGCCCATCCCACTCTCCTGACCAGGGCAATCGGAATCGCCGGTGGCGTGGCCGCTTGGGGAGACTGGGGGTTCGTGATCGATGATCGATCGGGGAACACGGTCATGGTGCTCGATACGTTGGGAGAGATCGTGGGTTCATACCCGGGGCGGTTGCTCGGCGTTGGCCCTTCTGGCGTCCTTGCGATCGACGATGAGCAGCTTCGTCTCATCGATCCCGCCGCCGAGTCGACTCGAGAACTGGCTGTCGACGAGCAATTCTCCGTTGCCGGGTTCTCACCCGATGGCCGGGTGATATCCCTGCTCACACAGACGGGCATGTCGGTGCTCTCGGCGATCGACGGCACGACCGTGGCCACTTTTGAAGGTCGCCCCGGTTTTCCTCACGTCACGTGGACGTCTAATGGCAGGTACGTGGTGTTCCCTGGGACGAGGGGACTATTCGTGGCCGAGCCCAACACCGAGAAGATCTCCGAACTTTTGAGCACGGATGTCTTCATCTCGGTCGGGGTTCTACCGTTGAGTGAGGGTGGCTGAGGGCCGTGGCGAAATTCCTTCTCCTCACCGCCGGCTACGGCGGCGATCGGGTCGCCTCCACGGTCTCCTTGGTTGAGTCGGGCTCTCAGCTGATAGTCATCGATCCCGGCATGGTGTCCTCGACCAACGCGATCCTCGAGCCGATCCGAGCCCGTGGGTTCGGTGCTGATGACATCACGGACGTCGTGATCTCCCACCACCATCCCGATCACACCATGAACATCGCCCTCTTCCCCGTGGCGCGGGTCCATGATCACTGGGCCATATACAAAGACGACAACTGGACCTCCAGACACGCCGAGGGTTATGAGGTGGCGCCTGACGTGACGCTCTGGGAGACGCCGGGTCACACCGCGCAGGACATCACCACACTTGTCAAGGATGGCTCAGACTTGATCGCCTTCACCCATCTCTGGGTCTATGAGACGGCGCCATACGAGGACCGTCTCGCCACCGATCCCGCCGGGCTGCACGAAGGCAGGGAACGCGTCCTCGAGGTGGCCACGCTGATCGTCCCTGGTCACGGGGAGCCCTTCGTCCCGGGCCCCGACACTTCGAGGTAGGTTCGGGTCATGGCAGGCAACGGTCCGATCGAAGAGATACCGGCGCACGACGCATATGTGGCCGAGGCGGAGGGCTCCGTCCTCGAAAGCTCCGAAGGTGGCCTCCTTCTCGATCGAACAGTCTTCTATGCCCGGGGCGGCGGCCAGCCCGGCGATATCGGGGTGATCAAATGGGACGGCGGCGAGGTTGAGGTTGTCGACACGGTGAGGAAGGGGGGAAAGCCGCTGCACATCGTCGTCGAGGGATCGGTGTTGCCGGAACCCGGAACGCCCGTGATCGGTCAGATCGACTGGGATCGACGTTACCGGACCATGAAGACACACACCGCTCTGCACGCCTTGTCCGGCGTCGTCTTCAGGGACTTCGGAGCCAAGGTCACCGGCGGGAACATGGAGCCCGGGGCGGCCAGGATGGATTTCGAGCTCGACGGCATCTCGGTGGAGTTCGGCCAGGACGTGGAGCGTCGGCTCAATGAGGAGCTGGTCAAGGGCTATCCCACTGAGGTGGTGTTCATGGCCCGTGAGGAGGCGCTCAAGGATCCGGACCTCATTCGCACCAAGGTCAACCTCATCCCAGATTGGGTCGAGGAGATAAGGGTGATCGACATCGTCGGTCTCGACCGTCAGGCCGATGGTGGTACCCATGTCGCCTCCACACTCGAGGTCGGTCGGGTGAAGGTGGTCAAGACCGAGTCGAAGGGCAAGGCCAACAAACGGATGCGCATCGAGCTGAGCTGAGAGCCGGGCCCAAAAGCCGGTGAAAGCAACGGTGACGAGCTACCAAGTAGCCCAATGCTCGACTTCATCCTCGGCCTTTTCCTCGCCGGCCTGCTCGTCCGGGGCTGGCTGCGCGGGTTTGTCCGCGAGGCTCTGGACCTGGTCGGGTTGGTGGCCGGTCTCTTCATCGCCTTCAAGCTGAGCGTGCCTTTGGGCGAGTTCCTCACCGATCGTTTCGGCGTCGGCCCTGAAGTGGCCACAATCGGCGCCGGGATCGTCCTGTTCCTCCTCTTTGGCATTGCGACCTCGATCGCCGCCCACTATCTGACTCGGGTCATGACCTTGCCGGGCCTCAACCTGATCAATCGATTTGGAGGGGCCGTTGTGGCGACCTGCTGGGGTGTCGCCGTCTTGGTGGTGGTCTTGAACGTTGCCCGGGTCTCGCCACTGCCCGAATCGTGGACAGGTCAGATCGATGACTCTTCGGTTGCGCAGGCGCTGGTCGGCCCCGACGCCTTGCCCCAAAGCCTCCTGTCGAGTTTTGCCAGTGAGAACGTGCTCGGTCACCTGACAGCCATCCAGGACCTATTCGGCCGAGGGAGGGTGGTGCCCGAGGATGACGAGGTCGTCGACATCCCGGCGGCTGCCCCTGACGAGGTGAGACAGGTCCGAGACGACGCCGATGAGGTTCTGGGGTGGATCAACGGGTATCGGGCCGGTCAGGGTCTCGGGGCCTTTGGTTCCAGTGAGGCTCTCCGGTTGATCGCAGAGCAACGCGGGGTCGACATGTACGTCACTGGGCGGATCTCGCGTGACACCCCGCAAGGCCTCGGCGTGGCCGCTGACCTCTCCGAGGCCGGTATTCGCTTGGCCGAGGCAGGAGAGAACCTCGCCCTGGCGAGCAGTGCTCGTGCGGGCTTCGACGCGATCCTCGACTCGATCACCGGAAAGCAGCAGCTCGAAATTCCCGATTACGACCGAGTCGGCATCGCAGTGGTCGACGGCCCCACCGGACGGCTTCTCGTCATGGTCCTCGGAGGTTGATGGTCAGGCGGCGACCCGTTGGGGTCGTCGGGCGCTGGCCACAGCGACGAATCCCACCCCTCCGAGGACGAGAACGGCCCCGGTCAGCTGGATGGCCGAAGGTCTCTCGCCGAAGATCAGGGCTCCCCAGATCATCGTGAGCATGGGTTGGAGCAGGATGATCGTTGCGGTCTCCACCGCAGGGAGACGGGGGAGGGCATGGCCGATCAGCAGCCATCCACACACTTGAGCGCCGAGTGCCAGACCCAGGAGCCATCCGTGCGCCGGCCAGGTCGGCGCCAGATTCATGTCGCCGGTGATCAGGCCGAGGATCGCAGCGGACACTGCCAACCCGATCGTCGCCTCCAAAAGCGGGCCTGCCGGCGGCGCCTGGGCCTCGTTGGAAGATCGGAACAGCAACAGGAAGCTGGAGTAGAAGACCGCGGCGAGCAGAGCCAGGAGAGTGCCCAGAAGCGGATTGTCGCCAAAGGCGTCACCTCGACCCAGGCCAGTCACCATGGCCACTCCTATCATCACCACCGGGACGGCGATCATCACCCTGCGGCTCGGCTTCTCGCCGAGTAGGACCCAGGCGGCAATCGCTACCAAGACCACCTGGGAGTTTGCGATCAGGGTGGCCAGGCCGGCCCCGATGTGATGGATGGCGATATGCCATAGGACGACGTCGACGCCGAGCACGAGGCCGGCGATCAACGCCGTCTTCCGCTTCGCCCAGGGACGACTATCTCGACCCCGCCTCACCCACCAGATCACAAAGAGCACGGGAAGGGCGTAGACGGCACGAAAGAAGGCGCCTGTGACGGGGCTCACCTCGGAGAGGGCGAAGAAGATTGCGGAGAACGAGATGAAGATCGCCCCGCCGATGGCGGCGAGGAGAGTCACGGAATCGGGATCAGATCGGGTTCGACCCAGGTCCGTTTTGCCGCTTCGCTGTCGAGATCGGACCAGTGACGGTTAGGGAGTGTCGGGTCGTCGAGGTCCGGGTAGATCTCGATCATCTCATCGAGGTCGGCGGCCTCCGGATGCTCACGACGAAGATGGTCGAGCAGCTGGATCCAGAAGACGGTGACCGTGTGGTGGTACTTGGACGGATTCCCGTTCAACTCGGTGACATGGCGGATGGTGTTCGTCACCACTCGTTCCGCCTCGCCGACGTCGGAGGCTTCGTCGATCACGGCCCAGGCGAACCTGAGATGGCTGTGATGGCCGAAGTAGTCCTCATCGGCGCTTTGGTGGATGAGCCTCAGCCCGTCAGCGAGATCGAGCCCTCCCATCACAGGTCTCGCAATTCCTCGTACGCGCCTTGGATGGCGGCGATGAACCGCCCTGAGTCGGGAAGGGTGTCGTAGTCGGCCTGGATGCCCCAGAGGAGCCGCCCGTTGTAAGAAAAGAGGGCGACCCCGAGACCGTGCTGTGCCCACAACGGCACCATGGGGTAGTTGGCGATCATCTCCGACCCGAGGAAGTACATGGGAAATTGCGGACCAGGGATGTTGGTGACCGTCATGTTGAAGGGGCGGATGCGGGGCCCGACCAGTCTGCTGGCCAGGGAAAGCAGGGTCAGCGGGGTCCCCGAGCTGAGTTCGACCAACGTGGAGGCACCCAGCGCCTGGTTCGTTCGCTTCAGATTGGAGGTTCCTCTCTTGACCAACTCCATTCGCTCACGGGGGTCTGGCTCGCTGATCGGCAGATCCAACAGCCACATGGCGACCTGATTGCCCAATGCCCCCCGCTGGTCGGCTTTCCTCGTGGAGACCGGGTTCATGACTCTGAACTCGGCTTCCGAAACGTCGTAGTCGCGATCATCTGTGAGAAAGGTCCGCACCGCCCCAGCTGTGATGGCGAGGACCACGTCGTTGACCGACCCACCGAGTTTGCTCTTGATCTGTTTGATCCCATCGAGCGGGAGCTCGGTCCAGTCGAAACGGCGATTGGGCCCGATGTCCGGGTTGAGCGGGGTTCGGTCCGACGAGCTCAGCCATCCCGATCGAAGCGAGGACAACGCAGCGGCCGACCGGTCCATGGTCCGGTCGGCGAGGTCGGCTCCCTCTTTGAGGGCCTCGGAGAAGTGGGAGAGTCGGTCGATCATCCGCCGGGTGAAGCGAGCTGCCTCCGCAACCGCCAACTGGCTCGGGGTGGGAGCGGGCCGCGGAGCCCAGTCCGGGATCTCCTCGATCTCGGAGGTGGGAATGATGTTGAGCAGGATGGTGGTGAGGTCGACCCCTGAGATCCCGTCGATCATGCAGTGGTGGATCTTGGCGATGATGGCGAACCGGTCATCCTCGATCCCCTCGACGATCCACAACTCCCACAGCGGTTTGTTTCGATCCAAGGGGGTGGAGACGACCCGGCCTGCCAGTGACTTGAGCTGCTCGTTGGATCCCGGCTTGGGCAGCGAGCTGTGGCGGAGGTGGTATTCGAGGGTGAAATGCTCGTCATCGACCCAGACCGGTCTTCGGTCATAGGGCACCCAATCGAGACGCTGGCGGTATCGGGGGATGTACTGGAGCTTGGATCGGACATGGGCCTTTATGCGATCGATGTCGATGCCCCCGTCCTCGCCTTTCAACGGCGAGGCATCGAACAAGGCCACACCGGCCACGTGCATGTGACTGGAGTGGGTCTCGAGGGCTAGAAACGAGGCATCGAGATAGCTGAGGGGCTCGTAGTGGAAATCGCTCATCCGTTCTCCCCTGAAGCTACCGGAACCCCCGGAGATAGGTGAGACAGGAAGGCGTGTCCCCGACCGGGCCATGCCGTCGTGTGCCGAATCATCGTCGTGATGGATCCGCTGTCCTATAGGTCGGCGCAGGCCTCATAGGTCTCGACGAGCCAACCACCGTTCAACATCGTGAACCTGACTCTCAACACGACCCAGTCCCTGTCGTTCTCGAATTGGACCGGGCTCGCTTGCGGGTCCACCACAGCGAGGTCATTCCAGGCGGGGTGGAACTTGCCCTCGGAGTCGAGGAATGGGTGGAGCGCCTGTGGGATGGTGTCGAAACCTCGAGCATCCTCCCCGTAGTCGTAGATGGAGCTTTCGGTCAGGTTGCTGGGGCAGGTGAGTCCGTTGATCGGAACACCCTCCTCGGCCGGGATCGTTGTGGTGGAGCTTGAAATCTGGGAGCCAATTTGCGAAAACGACTCGGTGACGGTTCTTCCGGCGATCGATACCGCGAGCAGAGCGCCAATCGCTCCCAAGATGATCAACACGATGAGCGCGATGATGATCCAGCCACACCCACTACGCCGCTGTTGGGCGGTGACCACGGGTGGTGTGCCGTCTGCTGGGGTCGTCGGGTCGGGACGGGTGGCACCGGTCCACTTCTCACCGTCCCAGTAGGCTTGATGGGACGCATTGCCGGAGGGATCGTTGTACCAGCCAGGCGAGGTGGGGGCTCCCGAAGAGCTCGTCGCCCCGATCTCGTCCATCAGCTCCTTTTTGAGACGTGCGTACTCCTCGGAGTTGATCTTGCCCTCGTCCAGCAGCTTCCCCAGACGCTCCAGCTCTTCGAATCGCTCAGTCAATGGAAGCTCCCCCTCATGGCGGCGGAATCTAACGGCGCGATATGCCCCACGACGTCGATGTCGAGCTCGAATTCGGATAGGGAATCCGGCTTTCTCAACGTCTGCTTTATGTGTGGTATGCCAGGATCCGTCCCGTGAGAGCTGTGGTGATGCTGCTTGTGATGGCCCTCGGAGTGGCCGCGTGTGGGCAGGCCAATCCCCAAACCGGCGCGCCTGGTATGACCGAGGCTGCGGACGTGGGCACCGAGCCCTCCTCTACCACGACGCAGACGACGATCGCCGCCCTCGATGATTTGGGACCTGCCCCTCCACTCGAGGACCTGGACGGCTGGCTTCAGTCCGACGTCAGCTCTCTGGAGGATCTGAGGGGCAAGGTCGTCGTGATTCAGTTCTGGACATTCGGTTGCCACAACTGCAAAGCAACGCTTCCCAACCTGGAGGCGCTCTATGCCGAGCATGCCGGCGACGACTTCGAGATCGTCGGGATCCACTCTCCCGAGTTCGACTACGAGAAGGGCGCTGATGCGATCTCGGCCGCGGCCGAAAAGCTTGGGGTCACCTGGCCCATCGCTCTCGATACCCGGAAGCGCACCTTCCATTCCTGGCAGGGAAGCCCGGCCTATTGGCCACGCACCTATGTGTTGGATCGAGAAGGGAACATCCGCTTCGATCACATCGGTGAAGGTGCTTACGACCAACTGAATCAGACAGTCGCCACCCTCCTCGGATGATCCCTGCCCTCCTCGAGGGCGTGGCTCAGTCGCCATTGCCTTGCTCATGGGTGGTGTTGGTCCCTGCCCTCTTGGTCGGCCTGTCGACATCAAGAGCTCGGGCGCTCGTGGCATTCGCAGGCTGTGTCGCGTTGCTCGCCTGGATCACGGTGACAGGTTGGCTGGTGTTTCCTCTTTGGATCGCCGGTCTGGCAATGACCGTCGGAGCCGCGCTTTGGTGGCGATACCAGCTGGGCATATGGGCAGCGGTTCTGATCGGGGCTGGTGCGGCCTGGGCCTGGCAGCCTTGTGTCGGAGAGGAGCTGGCCAAGGCATTGAACACGGCACAGGTCGATCCGTGGGCAGCGCTCCCCGGTCTGGCTGCCTTCATGGTCGGGGTCGTCTTCGTGGGATTGTCAGTGGGTCAGTTGACCAGAGTGATCGTCGAGCGTGGTCTTTATCTTCGTGTGGGCCGATTCGGCTCTGTTGTGGTGGGAACCCTCGGAGTGCTGATGCTCGTGGGCTTGTACTCACCTATCTCGTCAGTCCTGGCTCGTTGGAGCACCGCGTGGTGGGCTTGATTCTTTCGGCTCAGATCCCGCCAGGAACCACTCACCTTTCATAGAGGTCCCCGAGGCCATTCGTTGTGTGGCTGGTCCTGGCCTTCTTCTCCTGCTCTCTTCCTGGGTGCATGGGCCGCCCCTCGTCTAGCCGGTCAGGGCTCCCAGCAACCCGTCCAACGGAACGGTGGCGAGTCGGCACCCGACATCGGAAAAGCCGTAGGGCAGAACTAGGAGGTCACCATGGAGCATGGATCCACACGAATAGACGACGTTGGGCACATAGCCCTCGCGCTCCTCCTCGGTCGGGGTCAGCAATGGCTCCTTCAGCCGGCCAATGACGTGAGTCGGGTCTTTCATATCGAGAAGCATGGCCCCGAGGCTGTAGGTTCGAAAGGGGCCCACACCGTGCGTGATCACCAGCCACCCTGCCTCGGTCTCCAAGGGTGACCCACAGTTGCCGATCCGGCCCAACTCCCACGACATCTCGGGAGACTCGATTTTCTCGGCAGTGTCCCAGATGCGGAGACTGTCCGACATCATCACGTAGTTGTTCTCCGAGTCGTAGCGGGAAAGGGCGGCATAGCGGCCGTCGATCTTCCGTGGAAATAGGGCAGCACCCTTGTTCTGAGCGCACGCTCCACTCAGAGTGTCGATGCGGAACGATACGAAGTCAGAGGTCTCGATTAGCTGGGGCAGAACATGCGCCCCGTCGTAAGCGGTGTAGGTGGCGTAATACGTGGCCGAGCCGTCGTCCTCGAGGAAGCGGACGAAGCGGGCGTCCTCCATCCCTTCGCTCTCTACCGCCGATCCAGGGAATATCACTCGCTCAGAGAGATCCGAGTCTGGCGGAAATCCGAGCTGGTAGTTGGATGTAGCCAGCCAATGCATGGCCCGGGTGGTGGGGTGCTTGAGGTGGCGGGGGGCGTGCCTGCCCTCGACCTCGGCTATCGCCGCCTCCAGCTGATGTAACTCGAACCGATCGGGCAAGGTATCGCATACCGACTTGGCGGTCTTGTCGTAGGCCCTCATCTCCTTGAGCAGGGAACAGAACACCGGCTTGTCGAAGTCCGCCGATCGATGGTGCCCCGTCCGGGCGAAGTTGGTGGGCAAATCGATGGTGAGCCTGCCGTTCTTGTCGATCAGTCCGCTGCGGAACTCGATGGACGACACGTGACCCTCCCCGATTCCTCGCAGACTGACGATGAACCTCAATGTGCCCTGCTCCAGGCCCGACTGGTCGGGTGCAGGCACCATCGAGGGATTGGTTAGGGATGCGGCCTCGATCGAGAACTCCCCTGTGAAATAGGCACCGATGAGGAGGCGACGCGCCGATGACACCGACTGGAGCCGTTGTGCATCCCCAGGAGTCAGCTGTGGGGCCTCCTCGGCCACGAAACGGAAATGGGCCTCGAGGACGCTCTCGGTGTCAGGGTGGCGACCTTCGAACCTGGACATGGCCGCCGAAAGGATCGATGTCACCTGTTCCTCGGTCAGCCTGAAGATCCGATCGAGAAGGCCCCCATCGGGAAAGATCTGTTCATCCGGCAGATACGGTTTGAGAATTACCCGACGCGTGTCGTGCCGGAATTCGATATCGGTTCGATCGACTGGGACCCCCGGAGTGGTGGATATGTGCGATGGGTTGCTGGTCGTCGCTGGCGCAAGGTCGTCAGAATCGTCCAAAGTCATCCTCGAGACGCTCAATGTCATCCTCGCCCAGATAGTCCCCACGTTGGACCTCGATGAAGATGAGCAGCGTGTCTCCGTTGTTCCCGATTCGGTGGAGCCCTCCGATCGGGACGTCCACAGCGTCTCCCACTGTCACATCGCGCTCGACACCGTCGAGGACCACCTGGCCTGACCCGGTGACTACGTACCAGTGCTCTGATCTGTGGGCGTGGCGTTGGTAACTCAGCCGCTTGCCCGGCTTGACGGTGATCTGCTTCACCTGATACCCGTCACCGGAGCCGAGCACCGTGTAGCTGCCCCAGGGTCGCTCATCGTGTTGGGGGACGGTCACGGCTGGATACTCCTTGGATAGCTCAAGACACCTGGATTATCGCTTCGATGGCGAGGGCGGTCTGTTCCCACCCATCGACCGCGATACAATCGATGCCCACGGTCTTTACCGGGTAGTCGTTGCCACCCTCGTCCAGTTTGTCCCCGAAGAACAGGATGTCTTCGGCGTTCAAACCGAGGACGCTCATCAGCTTCCGCATCCCGTACGCTTTGTCTATGCCGGCCTGGGTCACATCGACCGATGTCGTCCCACCAAGATGCACCTCCAGATCGGGCAATAGTTGGGCTGTCCGGTCACGGAGAGCCTTCTTCTTCACACCGTCGGGGTCCCAGGCGTATTTGGCTTCGGCCGGCGCTTCCTGTCCCAATGCGGAGAAGGTGATCTGACTGCCGCGGTCCTCGATGATGTCGCCGTAAGGGCTCGGTTCCCAATATCCCAGCTCTTTGGCGCTCGTGGTCAGGGCATCGACTATCTCGGCTCGTATCTCGGCCGGCAGATCCTCCGCATACTGGGTGACCCAACGGCACTCCCGATCGTCGAATCGCAGGTATCTGGTCCCTGAGGTGGGCATGATGTGGAGGCGGGACATCTGGCTGGGGGTCACGTCGAGCCGGTCGATGACCTGGGTCTTGAACTGGTCGAACTTGCCCCCCGATATGACACACACCTCGTAGTGATCCAGAAGCTCGCGAAGCCGATCCGTCATGACGTCGGAAATGGCGGACTTGGTCACGGCCAGGGTGCCGTCGAGGTCGAAGGCGATGAGCCGTCGCTTCACGGATGCTGCTCTGTTGGAGCGCCACGCCGACTCAAGACCGTCCTCGGCCCTGGCGGTATCGCCGGATCAGTGCGTTGGTGGATGCGTCGTGGCCGAGCTCGGGTGGTGGTCCGGAGGTCAGCTCGCCTATCACGTCGGTGGCAAGTGCCTTGCCCAGTTCCACTCCCCACTGGTCGAACGAGTCGATACCCCAAATCACCCCCTGAGTGAAGACCTTGTGCTCGTAGAGCGCCACCAGCTGGCCGAGCACCGACGGTGTCAGGCGTGGGGCGAAAATCACTGATGTCGGGCGGTTGCCCGGGAAGGTGCGATGTGGCACCAGGTCTCCTTCCGCCCCATCCCTTGTCACTTCCGCCGCCGTCTTGCCAAAAGCGAGAGCTTCGGCTTGGGCGATCAGGTTGGCGATCAGCAGATCGTGCTGGCCACCTAGATCCTCGTGTGGTTCCAAGAAGCCGATCAGGTCTGCGGGCACGATGGTCGTTCCCTGGTGAAGTAGCTGGTAGAAAGCATGCTGGCCGTTGGTGCCCGGCTCGCCCCAGACGATGGGCGCGGTTTCGACATCGACCGCAGAGCCGTCAAGGCGAACTCTCTTGCCGTTCGACTCCATTTCGAGTTGTTGCAGGTATGCGGGGAAGCGGTCGAGATCTTGGGCATAGGGCAAGATGGCCTGAGTCGAAAATCCGAGGATGTCGCGGCACCAAACACCGATCATCCCCATGAGGACGGGAAGGTTGTGGGCGAGCGGCGTGTGGCGAAAGTGCATGTCGATTGTCCGGAACCCGGCCAGCATCTCTTCGAACCGCTCAGGCCCGATTGCAATCATCAGGGAGAGGCCGATCGCCGAGTCCATCGAGTACCTGCCTCCAACCCAGTCCCAAAAGCCAAACATGTTCTCGGGGTCGATCCCGAAAGCGGATACACCTTGTGCGTTGGTCGAGACCGCCACGAAATGGCTGGCAACCGCTTCTTCGTTGCCTAGACGATCGACCAGCCACGATCTGGCGGTGGACGCATTGGTCAGGGTCTCCAGCGTCGTGAACGTCTTGGAGGCCACGATGAACAGGGTTGTTTCGGGGTCGATCCGACCCAAGACCGAATCGAGCTGAGCAGGATCGATATTTGAGACGTAATGGCATTCCAGGCCCCGCTTCACATATGGCCTGAGGGCTCGATATGACATCGCCGGGCCCAGGTCCGACCCTCCGATCCCGATGTTGACCACGCTACGGATCGAACGACCGGTGTGCCCCTCCCAAACGGCATTACGCACCCTGTCGGCAAAATCGCCCATCCGGTCCAGCTCCTTGTGCACTTCGCCCACGACGTTCACGCCATCGACCTCGAAGATGTCGCCCTCGGCGGCCCGAAGTGCGACGTGAAGGACGGGTCGATTCTCGGTGACGTTGATCCTCCGCCCGGAGAACATTGCCTCGGTTCGCTCGGCGAGGCCGGCTCGGGTGGCCAGGGCCACCAAGAGCTCGATGGTCTCATCGGTTATCAGCTGCTTCGACAGGTCGGCCACCAGGTCACCGGCAGTGAACGTCATACGCTCTGCTCTGCCCGGATCAGCGGCAAAGGCCTGGCGAAGGTCGACGGTTTCCGAACCACGGTCGACGAGTGCCTTCCACTCTGGAGTATGTGTGATGGGTGTCGGGGTCATTCCGTGCTCGTCTTCTCCTCATTCTCCTATTGGCCGCATTCGACTCGCCTGCCCAAGGTCTCGGGCTGCGCCAGGATGCTCAGGACTGCGAGCGTCGCTTCGGCGCTGATTCAGATTCGGCCGCTAGGTCGGGCCATCGCAGTTCCCGCCGATCTCCCGATCGTACAAGGTGACATGGCTCGTCATTCTTTCCCACCGTTTCTCCACCCCTCGGCCCTTCCGGCTCAGCGTCGGGTCAACTCTCCGAGAAGCTCGTCGACATCGACAGTGGCGAAGGTGGTCGTGGTGTCGGACGCCCCATACGGGATCACCAACACCCCGTTGTGGATCAGGGACCCGCAGGAGTACACAACGTTGGGGACATAGCCCTCCCGCTCGTTTTCGTCGGGCGCCAGCAAGGGCTCGCGGAGGTCACCGATGACCCGCCATGGTTCGTCGAGATCGAGCAGAATCGCACCCAGGGCGTACCGGCGCATGGGGCCGACCCCATGGGTGACCACCAGCCATCCTGCGGCTGTCTCTATGGGTGGCCCGGCATTTCCGATCTGCAAAAGATCCCAAGGGCGTCTCGGCACCTGGATCTGCTGTGTCTCCTCCCAGTTCCTGACGTCGCTCGACGTCATAAGGAAGTTGCTCTCGCCGTCTGATCTGCCGAGAGCCGCAAACCTTCCCCCAACCAATCTGGGGAAGATCGCCATTCCCTTGTTGCGGGCCGCCTTGCCGTTGAGTGTCGCGATGCGAAAAGTCTCGAAGTCGGCTGTCGAGATCAGCTGGGGCAGGATGTTGAATCCGTCGAACGCCGTATATGTGGCGAAGTACACGACCGAGCCGTCGGCTTGAGTGAACGCAACGAGCCGAGCGTCCTCCATTCCCTGACTGTCGGTCGGCCCGTTGGGGAACAGCACTCGTTGCGTCAGGTCCGACTCGGCAGGAAAGGTCAGCTCATAGTTGGAGGACGCCACCCAGTGAGCAGAGTGGATCAGTTGCTGTGCGGTCGGTGTAAGCGGTTCATTGTGCGCCAGGTCGGAGAGTGCGAGGTCGAGGTCCACCATGGCGAATTGCGTCCCAAGGTGACTGAGGGCCTGGTCGAGAATCTCACCTTTCGCCCCGATCTCATTGAGCTTCTCTACGAACAGTGCCTTGTCGAAGGTCGGTGTTCTTCGTTGCCCGGTCACCGGCTTGCCCGGCGGATCCAGTTCGATGTCGGCTCCCGAGTCGATTAGTCCCGTCCTGAACTCGATTGACGACATGTGTCCCTCACCGACCGCCCGCAGCGTCACGATCACCCGCAGGCCGCCCGCCGGGACACCGTGCTGGTCCGGATGTGGTGCGATTGAGGGGTTGGTGAGGGCGGCGCCTTCGATCGAGTACTCATGAGAGAAGTAGGCACCGATGAGAAGACGCCTGTTCTCGGAGAGCTCGGGCGAGTCGGGCACCGAATCGGCAATCGCCGAGAGGCCCTGCCAGAAGACCTGATCGAGGTCCGGATGTCGACCATCGAAATTGGCGCGGAGAGCCGCGAGTGTCTCTTGAACTTCACCGGCGCTGAGGGAAAGCACGCGTCTCACCACCTTGTCGACGCGCGACTCATCTTCTACTGAGGCATGGGAGGAAGGTATGTAGGGTTTCGTCACCAGACGCCGCGGGTCCGGTTGCAAGCGCACCCACGATCGTTTCACCGCGACTATTGGCATCGCATCTCTTTCACAGTGGAGTATTTGTTATCGGTAGGCCGTGCCGAGTCGAGCAGCTAAATCCATTCAGTCGGCATCGAATTGGCGCTGCGTTGATGCGACCCGGGCGCTTCAACCGACCGCTCACCTTACGGTTCATCCCGGGTTGGGCCTGGGATCGACGATTAAGAGGTCGCGGGCCGGGCCCGGTTTCGACCCGCCCGAGTAGCACTGCGAGGTCTGTCCAGGACCCGGTAGGCGAGAAGTTTCAACCGGTCATTCGCCAGGAACCACACCAGGGCGTAACCCCAGACGAATAGGGCCCAGCCCCAGCCGAGTGGCGTCATGAACAGGCCGTAGACCGCAATCAGGGTCGCTAGCGCCTGGGTTCCGAGCACAGCGATCCAGAGGACACGAGCCGGGCGGATCGACCAGAACGGGCCACGGGTTCGGGTGAGGAAGATGGTGAGGTGACCGGCGATCGACAACTTCAGGTACATCAGGGTTTGGATGTGTGCTCGATCAAGGTGAAAGACCTGCTCGCTCAGATAGAACAACCCGAAGGCGGCTACCACCCCGATGAACCCGAGCACCGTGGAGATCCCTAGTACTTGGCGCATGTTCCATGACTCCGGCGTGTCCTTGTAGTGCACGTTGTCGTAGGCGATGGACAGGATCGCACCATCGTTGAGGAGAGCCAGCATCACGATCATCACAGCCGTCACCGGATAGAAATTGAAGACCAAGATTGCGAGGGTCATGAAGAACAGGACCCGCAGCGTCTCGGCAATCCGGTAGATGGCATAGCTGTTCATCCGTTGGAATATCTTGCGGCTGGTCTTGATTGCCTCGATGATCACCGACAGACCGGGCGTCATCAGGACGATCGATGCAGCGGCGCGAGCCGCATCAGTGGCACCGGAGACTGCGATGCCGCAATCCGCCTTCTTCAGGGCGGGGGCGTCGTTGACCCCGTCTCCGGTCATACCCACTATGTGGCTTCGTTGCTGCAGAAGTTCGACGATGCGGAACTTGTGCTCCGGGAACACCTGGGCGAAACCGTCCGCCTTCTCTATGGACTCTGCCGAAAGCGGTGTATCGGTGTGCCCTGTGTCAGTGAGGTCGCTGGCATCCAGGATGTTGGTACCCAAACCTAGGTTTCGGGCAGTCTCCCGGGCGATCGCCAATTGATCGCCGGTCACCATCTTGACATCCAAGCCCATGGCCCGCGCTTCGGCGATGATGCTTTTGGCTTCTTCCCTGGGAGGGTCGAAAAGGGGAAGCACCCCGAGGAATTGCCAGACCCCGTCTTCCCCGGCCCGGCCCACACCCAACGAGCGGAACCCGCGCCCGGCGAACTCATTCACCGCCGCCTCCACTTTGTCCTTCACCGGCCCGGAATTGGAACACAGTGCCAGGATCACCTGTGGTGCTCCCTTTGTCACTCGGAACTGCTTACCGTCCCCGCCGAGGACCGTGGCCTCGGTTCTCTTATGGACCGGGTCGTACGGGAGAAAGTGAACCACCTGGTACCGGTCGAGGATGGCGGGGTTCTTCAACCCGGCGAGCACAGCCAGATCGATGTTGTCGTCCTCCGAGCGGGAGGCCAGGGCGGCATCGAGGATCATGTCGTCGGGGATGATCCCGTCCAGGGTGAACGGATCACCCAAGGTCAGCTTGTTCTGAGTAAGCGTGCCGGTCTTGTCCGAGCACAGCACATCTGCGCCGGCCAACTCCTCGATCGCGGCCAACCTGGTCACGATCGCCTCTTTTCTGGCCAGGATGCGTGCCCCTACGGCCATTGTCACCGAGAGCACGGTGGGCATTGCCACCGGGATGGCGGCCACCGTCAGCACCAGGGCGAATTGCAGGGTGGTAAGCACGGGATCGCCGCGGAGGAAGATGGCGACGGCCAGTATCACCGCCACCAGGGTCACTGCCGTGATGATCAGGTAATTCCCGATCTTCAGCACCGCACGTTGGAAGTGGCTGGTGGTGTGTGCCTGTTCCACCAGTTTGGCCGTCTCACCGAAATAGGTGTCAGAGCCGGTGGCATAGACCAGAGAGTCGACCTCCCCCTGGCGGATGATCGATCCGGAGAACACCGCGTCGGACCCTTTCCGGTTGACAGGCAACGACTCTCCTGTCAGTGCGGACTGGTCGACTTCGATCGGGTCACCATCGAGGAGGCGAGCATCGGCAGGAACGATGTCACCCAGCCGGACTCGGATGACGTCGCCAGGGACCAGCTCACGTGCGACGGAAATCGTCCACTTCCCGTCCCGCTTGACCCGGGCCTTGATCGCCAGCTTCGCCTGAAGCGCCGCGATGGCGTTGCCGGCCTGGTGCTCCTCCCAGAATGCGACGACGGCATTGGCTAGGAGGAGAACGAGAATTAGGGAGAAATCTGGCCAATGCTGCGCCGCCGCGGAGAGAATCACCGCCACTTCGATCATCCAAGGGATGGGCCCCCAGAAGTACGTGAGGAACTTGAGGAAAGGGTTCACGCTCTCCTCTCCGATCTCATTGGGGCCATATCGAGTGAGGCGTTGCTTGGCTTCGCTCTGACTCAGACCCGCGGGCGAGGATGCCAGCTGCCTCTCCAACTCTGGCATCGAAAGCGACTTCAGATCAGGCAGTGTGTCGCTCGGTGTCATCCCATCTCCAGTTTCGGATCTCTGGCATGTCCTCACCGTTCTCGTCGGTGTATTGGCGGTGCTCTTGTCCTCCAGGTCCTGCTTCAGGCAGGCACCCTGGTCTCCGGTCTGTGGGAGACGGTCGATTGCATTTGACCGACCGAGAGGTGGTTGGCCGCTCGCCAGTAGACGTCCATCCTGTCCAGCATCTCGGTTGTGAGGCCATTGGCGTTCAAGCGCGACCTTGTTGCGAACGCTACTGCGGTGCGTTGTGTAGGAGCACCTCGACCACCTTTGTGGCAATGGTCAACTCTTCGTCGGTATGACCCGGATCTCGGGCTGCGTGCCTCAACATCAAACCCTCCGGGAAGCCCGTGGAGGCTCATCCGGGTGTCAGTGTCAGGTGATCAGCCCACCCGGCATCGAGTGACCCAGCCGGTTTGGGTGTTGGTTGGCTCTGAGCGTTTTGAGCCTTCTCGAACTCGGCTATGTGGCCTCCGCTTTCACAGGCCGTGTCTCGTTGTTGGAGCCTCTGCTCATATTCCAACTCGGAGACCCCCTCTCGATCATCCTCTTCACGGTCCGAGATGCGGCCCGCGCAAAGCCGGGAATGTTTCCAACCGCAATAGCTGACCTGCCAGTCATACGCCCCTAACCGGCTGGGAGCGATGACTCTGGCTCCCTTTCGCGGCGAAACCCCAGTCAGACGCTTGCGCTCCCGTTCTAATGTGAATCAGACACGGGTGTCAGTTTCCACCATTGGCCCGCTCGTAAAATGCCGTAGTGTGCGGGTCTACGACCACTCATGAGGTGACATCTACCGGTCGGCGCGAATCCGTTGCTGCCCGGTGACGGCAAATACTTGCCAGTGGTCGGGGACGCCCTTTAGGGCTTGGAGTCCGCGATCCTCGAAAAGGAATCCTGAGCCTGCCACCAGGTCTTTGACGGTGCTCGACACGAACACTTCGCCAGCGCCAGCCGTCGAGCCAATTCTGGCTCCAATGTGCACTGCCAGTCCGGCCACATCGTGTCCAACCACTTCGACCATCCCCGTGTGGACACCAGCACGGATCTGGAGACCAAGGGACTCCACACCAGAACGGATCGCGAGTGAACAATTTATCGCCCGTACCGGTCCATCGAATGTTGCCAGAAAGCCGTCTCCAGCGGTTCCCACTTCAACCCCTTGCCATTGATGCAGCTCAGAACGAACCAAATGATTGTGACTCTCGAGTGTCCGACGCCAGTTGGTGTCGCCTAGGGATGCTGCCTTGGCTGTGGAACCAACGATGTCTGCGAACATCACCGTGGCCAAACGACGATCCGGATCTGAGGAGCCGCGTTCACCGGTAGCCGATGTCGAAACTTGGCAGTCTTTCGTGGCTCAAATACCTGATGGGCGTCTCGAAGTCATGGACGGGGCGGGACATCTGCCTTGGTTCGACAGTCCGGGGCACGTCTCCCAGCTTTTGAGAGATCACTTCACCTCAGCAACCAGCTAGACCATCACGTCACCAAAGGCAGCGCTTTTCCCAGCGGGTTGGACCACGCCTCGACCTGGGCGTCGGCGACAAGGCAGGCCACCGGCCTATCCGCCGATAGCCGCAGCTCCCGGTCGTCACGGTGATATCCGGTGTCGACCGCGTTGGGTGGCAACCACAGTCGGCTCCGCCGGCCCTAACGAGGGTGCCGGGTAGGCCCCGGGCTAACGTGATTCGGGCCGATGCTGATTGGAATCTTCCTCTATCCCAATGTCGACCTCCTCGACTCTGGCGGTCCATATGAGGTCTTTCTGACCGCTTCGCGACTGGTGGCGCACGACGGTGATCCACCACTTTTCACGGTGGTGACCATTACCGAGGATGGAAAGGCGGTCACCGCCTACGGCGGCCTGGTGCTGGAGCCGAGCATGAGTGTGGCCGAAGTTGAAGACCTGGACGTAGTGATCGTGCCGGGGACCACTGATATGACGGGGCCTCTCGCCGACCCTGGGCTGATCGCGACGGTTCAGGAGCTCCGAGACAAGGCACGAATCACCGCCAGCGTATGCACCGGTGCCTTCATCCTCGGCTCGGCGGGGATCCTGGAGGGTCGGAGTTGGACGACACACTGGGAGGATGTTGACGCGCTCGCCGAGAGCCTCGGCCCGGAGACGGCCAGACGCAAGGTGCGTTGGGTCGACGAGGGCGACGTCGTGACCGCGGGTGGTCTCAGCTCAGGGATTGCGATGGCGTTACATCTGGTCGACCGGCTCGCCGGGCGCAGTCTCGCCGAGCGGACGGCTCGTCAAATCGAGTACGACTGGCAACCCGACGGGAAGACGCTCACCGATTGGCAGCCCCACCCGAGCTAGCCGGTGCCCGAACCAGCGACTGGCCGGCTGGCGATGGAGCCGCCACTGATTGACATGACGACCCCTTGCAAAGCCAGTGCGAAATGCCATCCTGACCACGGTGAGATCCCGTCCACGCCAGGTGCTTTCTGTGCTGATCGGCTTGGTCGCCGTGTCCGTCACCGTGCTCGTGTTCATTTCATTCGATCGGGCCTCGCACTCTGCCAGTGACACTTTGCGACCCTTTCTGATCACCATGGTTCCGGTTTGGGTGATCTCGGGTGCGGCGATTCGTTATCTCAGGGGCGCCAGGTCTTCGTAGGCAGGTGGCTGGCGCGAGTGCCGCGCCAGTCACCGCCATGAGCGATCTCGCCGGTCGCACAGATCACGCAAACAACCCAGCGTTATCGCGCACTCCCTTCCGATCCGAACCGCCATCCCCGAGCGGGTGCAAGCCCGGGACGTCCGTCGCTATTAGTGCTCTGGCCAGGATTCGGACCTGCGACACTCGGTTTTAGGAAATCGGTAGACGATTCCGATCCCCACTTGCTTCGAAACCAAGGTCGGAGACTCGCTGACTCTCTCTAAGGAGTGCCCGATATGGGTGTCGGTTTCTCGGGTCATGCTCTCGACATGTGCCGTTATGCGCGCCGTTATTGTCGGATCCACTACCGAGGAAGATCTGATGCGCAGCGTGACCAATTCGATGGGCGTCTCACTTGACGGTTACATCGTCGGGCCGGACGGCCACTTCGACTGGACGGCGCCGGACGAGGAGGTCTTTCGATTCTGGATCGACGAGATGCGAGAGGTCAGCGTCCACCTGTTGGGACGACGGCTGTACGAGACGATGCTGTATTGGGAGACCGCCGACCAGGATCAATCGCTCGACGACGCCGAGCTCGAGTGGGCTGCGATCTGGAAGCCGCTTCCAAAGGTGGTGTTCTCCTCCACACTGTCAGCGGTGCGGGGCAATTCCCGCCTGGCCTCCGGCGACCTGGCGGAGGAGGTCGAGCGGCTGCGAGCCGAGCCTGGCGTGGGCGATATCGCGATTGGCGGCGCGACTCTCGCCGCCGAGGCGGCCGCGTTGGGTCTGATCGACGAGTACCGGGCCATGGTCTACCCGGTGCTGGTTGGCGGTGGCGTTCCGTTCTTTCCGCGGAGTGAACGCCGCGTGGATCTGGAACTCGTAGAGACTCGCACCTTCAGTTCGCGAGTCGTCTACCTCCGTTACCAGGTGGTGCGCTAGCCGTTGTGGCGCTCATAACCAGCTACATCACTCGCCTGGATTTGGCGCTCTCGGCACGATTCGAACCCGTGATGCCCAGTTGGAAACCGCTAGCCGACTCCGACCCCCATTAGCCACGAAACCCCGTGTCAGAGGGTTGCGGGCCCTCGATCAGGCTAAAGAGATACGGGTGTCAGTTGGAGGACCAGAGCCGCTCAATGTGCCGCTATGCGTCACATTCGCGATCGGCTCTCGTTCATGCACTGCCGGTGATTACCCCGATCTGCCGCAGAAAAGAAGCAACGTCCCAAAGCTGCCAAGTCTCTGCAAAGAGACCGTCTTCGAAACGGTATGTGTGTGTTCCAGCGATTTCCACCCGGTTGCCGGTCGGTGCGACACCCCGGAATTCACCTTGGTGGGTACCCGTCAGTGTGACCCGTAACGCGGCGCGATCGTCCGTGGCGATTAGCTCTTCTTCTTGTATATGGAGGTCAGGCACCGCTCCTATCAAGAGCTCGAGGAAGTCGGTAACCCCCGCACGACCCCCAACTTCCCGAAACGCGCTTGCCAAATCGTGCCGAACGAATCCCGGTGTGGCTAGCGTCGGATTGATGCTCAGATCGCGATCGTTGATCGCTTGGATGGCACGTCTCAATGTCGCAACATTCTTCTCTGTGGTCATCATGCCGCTCCACCTTGCGTTGGGCCGACGGGGACGAGCATAGGGCCGCAATGACCTGCAACTTCTGATCGAGGAATCGACGGATGGCGTGCCGACTGATCTCTCTGACCTCGGGGTCATAGAGGAAGTCGCCTACCTGCCTCATTGCAGCACGGGGGTGTCGATAGTTCGTGGTCCATAGCCCGAGATCGAAGCACAAGATGCCACGATTCCGGCGCTCGGGCTGTCTTCACGGTCACGTCGTCTCGGTGAAAGATCGTGTGCCAATCGGAGCCTCTCGAAGATTCTCGAGAATGATGGCGCGAAACCCCAGGTCAGAGACTCGCTCACCTTTTCCAAGGCAGAACATTTCCAGGTGTCAGATTTGGGGCCTAGCCGAGTGACAGGTGCCGATACCGGGCCGTGGCTCCCGTACTTGCCATTAGCGAGCCGGTTGGCAGGGCACGACAGCGTGGCACTATGAGTTCGTGGACGCCGTTCGCATCATCGTGAGCGTGATAGTTGCCATGGCTCTCACCTGGTTCTTCTTGGTCGCATTCTTGGTCATTGTGCGACCCCGTGGGATCAGCCTGAACGAGGCAAGGAGATTCGTGCCCGACCTGGCTCGGCTCCTTGTTGACCTTTCCCGAGATGCCGAGGTGTCTCGGAAGGTTCGCCGAAGACTGGCGATTCTCCTCGCTTATCTGGCCATGCCGATGGATCTCATTCCCGATTTCATCCCCGTATTGGGCTACGCCGACGACATCATTGTGATTGCCTATGTCCTACGGTCGATTGTGCGGATTTCCGGTCCCGAAGCACTTGTCGGCCACTGGCGAGGCTCACCCGAGGGGCTGAGGCTTCTACGTCAGCTCACCGGGATTCAGCCATCCACCTGACAAGAAACCGCTCGATAGCCAGCTATATCGCCCGCCCGGATTCAGCGCCCTCGGCAGGATTCGAACCTGCGACACCCGGTTTAGGAAACCCCTAGTCGATTCCGGTCCGCCTTTACCACGAAACCCCTGGTCAGGGACTCGCGCACCCTCTACGGTAAAACCGATACGCGTGTCAGTTTCGCGGGTCGGACGGTCTTGCACGGGAAGACCGTACGACATGTGTTGGTTGTTCATTTTGTGGTGTGTTGGCCGGCTTCGAGGAAATTCGAAATCAGAGCGGCCGTCTTTTCGGGTTCGCCCCACCAGGGGGCATGGCCGGTTGGCAGTATTTCGAGTCGTGCGTTCGGAATTGTGTTCTCGGTTCTCTGCGCTGTCGCCGTGTCTCCGATTGGGTCATGATCACCCCAGATGAGCAGCATCCGGTGCGCCAACGACTTGAGTTCTGTTTCTAGGAACCGGTATTGACTACGGAAGCCTGCGAGTCCCCGGATCATCACGCTTAGCTCGCTTTGGGCTGCTTCACCGGCGACGGGGTCAGAGCCAGCAGCTACGAAGACATCGACGAGTTGGGGATAGTCGCCAATTGTTTCCGCTTCTCCCATGCCAGCCATCATCTTCACGACGGAGCTAGGGCCCGGGTCGGGAAGCAGCTTGCCGAGCAGATCACCGATGACGGGTGTCGTCATCAATCGTAGGGGAACAGTTGGGGAGGTGCCTGGTAGCAATGGGGTAGCACCGAGGAGTGTCAGGCTACGCACTCGCTGTGGTTGGTCTATGGCTGTCCAGATTGCCCAGATGCTCCCCGTGGAGTTGCCTACGAGGTCTGCACGTTCCAGCCCCAATGCGTCGAGAAGACCGGTCACTAGACCTACGGTCGTCTGTCGGTAATCCTTTCGCTGATATGGCACAGGGTCACTGAGTCCGTATCCGGGTCTGTCAACTGCGATTACGCGACGGCCGACCAGGTTGTGTTCCATGAGCGGAACCCAGGACGCGGCATTGTTGCCAGACCCGTGCAGAAGAATCAAGGGTTCCCCGATCCCGGCCTCGAGAATGTGGACAGTCAACCCAGTATCGAGTTCGATCCACCGTGACGCTATGTCGATACTCGCCTCATCTGTAAGACGTTGCTGTGCTTCGGCGACAGCGTCTCTGGGTGTGATCATTGGGCCTTTGTTCGAGCCAAGATCCGTCCTCTGTCGCTTATTCATAATGACCTCCGCTATCTGATGTTTCGGTGGCCGAACCGATATTGCGGGAGCGGTCGCCGGGTTGGAAGGACTGTTTCTGTACTTACTAGATTGGTCAAGTACAGAAACAGCACTTGTCCTAGTAAATTGTTGAGAGAGAGTTACCTATGCGTTCTTATAAGCAGTACTGCCCGGTCGCACGAGGCGCAGAGGTGTTCGCCGAACGATGGACACCAGTGATCATGCGCAACATTCTCTATGGGTGTCACGGCTTCAACGAGATCGCCGCAGGCGCACCAGGCTTGTCTCGTTCACTCTTAACCAAGCGTCTCCGAGAACTCGAAGGAGTAGGAGTCATCACCATCACGGCCAAGACAGACGGCCACGGATCGCTGTACCAACCGACCGAGGCAGGGCTAGCACTCGAACCGGTGCTCAATGCCCTGGGGGTGTGGGGAGAAATGTGGATGGAGGTCCGACCGGTCCACACCGAACCCAGCGTCATTCTCTGGTCATGGTGCCAGGCCTACCTCAATCACGACCTCCTTCCAAAGGAACGCGTTGTGGTCCGATTCGATTTCGAATACGCAGGAAGACCAGACACGGCATGGCTCCTCATCGAACGAGGTGATGCCGAACTCTGCGCCATTGACCCAGGGTATGGAGACGATCTGATCGTACAGGTCAACGATCCGATGGTGTTCGCCCGCTGGCACCTCGGCCAAATCGAATGGGGCAACGCACTGAGGACCGGAGGTCTAACCGTTAAAGGACCATTCGAACTGCGCAAAGCCCTGCCCACCTGGAATCGACGACCCGCGATCGGCCGACAACTCCACGAAGCAAAAGGGAACGAGAGGCTCACAGCCAACCTCGTCTACCACCTACAGGACAGCTAAAAAGGCTCCAAACCAACGGCAGAAACTCCCAAGCCACATCGGCCGAGTCGGCAGCGGCATGCCTCATTTGATGCTTCGGTATAGGGAGGTGGCAAAGTCCCAACTCAGAACGATCTGCGCCCCGGCAGGATTCGAACCTGCGCACCCGGGTCCGGATGCCGGTAGTCGATACCGATACCCATTCGCAACGAAACCCCAGGTCAGAGACTCGCGCACCACCCTCTACAAGGTTTGGTCAGGCAGGTCGCGTAATTGCGCTACGAAGCCGTCAGAAGAGTTTGCGCCCTCGCCAGGATTCGAACCTGGGACACCCGGTTTAGGAAACCCCTCGGAGGGTTCTGACGACGAGGACGAATCGCCGGAAAGTCAATAGTTGTCGGGGTCTTCGTTTGCGTCGGTTCCCGTCGCTTCTGGGTGTTTTCGGTCCTCTGACGGACAAGATACGGACAAAGGCCTGTTCGCGGCGTCGACACCATTCCTTTCTGTAGCAACGTTGCGTAACATCGGGGAAGAATGAGCAATTCGGACCCGAAGGAGGAGCTGCGGCGGCTCTATCCGCCCATCCTCACCACCGCTCACGTTGCCGAGATGATGCATTGCACCATCGGTGACGTGCGGGACAAGGTTCACCACAAACAGCTCAAGGCGATGCGGTGGGGTCAGCAGTTTCGTTTTTTCCGGGACGAGGTGATCGCGGCAATGCTGCCGGTCGGCGACGACGACGGCGAGTCCGAGCGTGATCAGTCATGAGCGAGGGGACCATCGACTACGACCGCTGGTATCCCGAGGTTCCGGCTGTGATGGATACGAAGCAGCTAGCGGAGCTGTTGAGCACCAATGAGCAGATCGTCCGGGCCTGGGTCAGGGAAGGCATCATCCCCGCGCATCGCAAGCCCGGCGGCCGCAAGTTCACCTTCCTTCGTCACGAGATTTTCGACTGGCTAATGAACAACCGATACGAGCCCGACCCTTAGGTCTCACCTCATCTGAAATGCATCTTTCGCACGCGGACACTCTCGGCCTCGAAGACCACACGCAGCCCGATTCGAGATGGTTTGACAGATCGGGCAGGTCATCTCGCCTGTTTGGGTGTCCGCCTGATCAGGATGACCGAGAGCGGAGGTGCTTCCGGCAAGCTCGGACCCGAAATCAGTGTCCGCGAAGATCAAACGACCTGAAGCGGCGCGGTATCTGTCTTTCGGTGCGATCCGCTCCCCGCCCTCCTGCGAGAGCGCACGTGAAGGCAGCTTGCACCGGGAGTGATGCCCGGGCGGTCCAGCCCGCCCAGCTGTCAGCCCCTGGACCCCAGGACCTCGACGAGAACAAATCCGGTGATTCTGGTTGGGGTGTCTTCAACCACATCGGCCACTTCATCGCGGACTCGATAAATGCCAGGTCGCACATCTGGGATATGGATTGGATACGTGTTCGGCACGGCCAAAGCAACTGACTCGACAAAGGCACTGGAGTCAGGGTCATACTCAACGACTGCGGGATTCCGGTCGCCGTAGCCTCTCATCAAGACATGGGTGGGCACCCACCCTTGTTCCTCAGTCCAGCACTCCCAGAATGCGGCGACACCCACGACTGCGTTCTCGGAGACGCTGTCCTGTTCGACCGTGAGGTCGGCCCCCGAATCGGGGGCAACCGGACTCGGCTCGATCTTGAGGACAGCGAGCGACTCCACTTCTGCCTCCGACGAGGGTGGGTCCGCGCACCGCAATCCCTCCGGAGTGGTCTGCCGAGTACACGCGGTAAGAACCAAGACCATGATCGCCATAGCCGAGAGACATCGGAATCCCTTCATGACCGTCCTGACCTTCATAACCACCGAGACGATTCCATTGCTAGAGAGCGGGGCCTTAGGAGACTCTCGACGAGGCTTTAGTGTTGCAGACTCGAACTCGCGAGCGAGAGCGGCGCCCTCGTGGTCGGTGAGCAGTCGTGCTGACGTTGGCGAGAGTGTCCGATGCCCGCCTTGTACTCGATCGTCTTCCTTGACAGTCACTCAAGTCCGCACCTGGATCGGACCTCACCGCATGAGCACCTCCTCCACCACACCGCTCCGCTCCAGGCACGGAGGGTCTGCTCTTCACCGCCGAGAACGGCTCACCACTGCGGAACTCCAACTTCAACCGCCGAGTGTGGAAGCCGACCGTCGAGATCGCGTAACCCAGATTGAATCACTGCGATGTCCACTTCGAAGTCGCGACATACCCCCTCGGCCACGCTTCAGCGACCATGACGCTCGACCGGTATTCGCACCTGTTCACCGACGATCTCGAGGCCCTCGCCGAGCGACTGGATACCGCCATGGCCATGGCAAACACGTCCTATCCGCGTCCTAGACTCTCCGAGACCGTCGTCGAACTGACCGCCTGCTGGAATCCTCAACTAGCACAGGCACACATCGTGGGCGCCCTCGGCAGGATTCGAACCTGCGACACCCGGTTTAGGAAACCGGTGCTCTATCCCCTGAGCTACGAGGGCGGGATTGGTTGGGAATGTGGTTGACAACTGGGCGTCGGTTGCCGGGGTGTTGTCTTGGGGGAGGGTAATCGGGATACCGATCGGTCTCTCATGCCCTTGAGGGCGTCAGGTCGGAGTTAGGGGGCCCCTCGAACGTCTTGAACCATGCGGCTCTGGGGGGCTTGGAGGTTCGGCTTGTTGGTCAGCCGGTTTGGGAGAGGGGTTCTGGGTGGGGGAGTGGCCGTTGGGCGAAGATGGTTTCGGTTTGTGCGTTTTGGTGGGCCTGCCATGCGAGCATGCTGAGGGTGTTGCGTTGGAACCCGTAGTGGTGGAGACGTTCGCGGGGGTGGTGGTCGTCGATGTACCGGTTGGCGGATTCGGCTGAGGCTCGAAGTGGTTTCTGGATTGTGTTGAAGGTGTCGTGGGTTTCGGGGAAGGCTCGGAGGTGTTCTGGTCGGTTGTAGCCGCGTGATCTTGTCTTCGGCGGTTTGGTCTAGTCGGATTCGGATGTAGCCGTCGGGTTCGCCGGTTGGGGTTGGGACGTCGTATTCGGCTGAGAGTCTGACGGTTCCGTCGGTCTTGTTTCTCCGCTTGTTGATGCGACGGAGTCTCAGGGGCGTGAGATGTTGGTTTCCGTCGACATCGTGGGTGCGGATGTGTGGTGCTCCGGCTACGAGGTGGATGTCTACCTGTCTTGAGGGTCCGGTCCTGGGGTGGTGGGCTTCATGTCCGTGGTATCGGTCTGGGGGTTTGCCTTTCGTTCTGTGGACTCCGACCAGTCCTATGTGTCCTGCTTTTAGGAGGCGGTCGAGGTGGGTTCCGCGGAGGGCACGGTCGTAGGCGTATCCGACCAGGCCGGGTAGTTGTTGGGCCGCTTGGAGGTATTGGTCGACGACGATGTTGCCTTCTGTTGGTCCGTCGGGGGTGATCGGGTCGATCGCGAGGATTACTCGTTCGTTTCGTTTTGGCCCGCGGATGTGGGTGAAGGCGAAGGGGAGTCCGGGGATGACGTTTCCGCCTCCGGTGGTGTGCAATCCGATGTCTGGGTCGTGGCGTCGCTATCGTATCTCGCCGGTGGCTTCGTCCACGAACCTGGCGTGTTTGGGAAGGATTTTGCTTCTGGCGGTCATGACGGTGACGTCTCCGTAGGCGACCCGCTGGGTTGATGGCCTGGAGATCGATCCTGGTGCGGTGTCAGTTCCGAGGCCGAGAGCGGCTGCGAGACGTTGGGACCTGTTTCTGATGATGTTGGTGATGGTTTCGGTGTGTGGGGGGAGATGGTGTTTGAGCGCGTAATTGAATTGATTCCTCGATGGGGGGTTAGCTGGGGGGACCAGATGAGGTTGGTCTGAGAGGTCACGTTGGGCGGCTCGGCGGATGTCTGGCCATGGTCCGTGAGTTCTGTCTTCGAACGCCTCTTCGACTTTCCGACTCGAGCCGTATTCGTGGATGAGGATCATCCACAGGTAGTAAACCCATAGGGGATGGGTGTTTGGTCGGCCAGTGGCGTTGGCCGGGTAGTCGATTGCTCGGGCGACCTCCCAGATGAACCCGTTGTCGTATGCGACCCGTTGGCGGCTGTCTCTGCTGAGCCGGTTGTATCGACCCGCCGACGGGTTCATTCGACAAGCGCCCATTCGTAGCCGATGACCGTCGACGCGGTGTCCAACGATGTGCAGCCGAGCGCTCGCGCGGCGGTTTCGATAAGCCCGGTTCGCATCCACAGCCGCCGTCCTGCCCAAGCTCGAACAGATTCGGGTTTGACGGAAGGGTCCGTCCGCAGTCCAGCCTCTTTGAGGATCTTCGCGAGGGCAGCCGATGACGACGCCTGCATTGAACGGGACGAGCCTTTTCCCTGATATGTCAGAGACATGCTCTGTTCGGGAAGGGCGTCCAGGCGTGCTGTTATCGCGTTGAATCCCCAGGGGGTGAGTTGAGCGGTCCGCGGCAGCGTCTTGGCTGACCCTGATAGTCGCACCGTGCCCGAGTCGAGGTCGACCTCGTCGGTTCGAACCCGTGGGATCTCATGTGTTGTTGCGGTCGCTTCGGCAAGAGCCCACACAGCCGGAAGACGAGATTCGGACAGTGTGCGGAGGCTCGCTGCCCTTCCAGCGTCCACCTCTGAGTCTGTTAGCGGACACGTCTGACGGCCACGACCCCGTACAGGAAGGTCCAGATCAAGGGTTGGGTCGTGGTCGACGATCCGGAGTTCCCGGAGGAGCCGGAATCCCGCCGAAGCAGCCGACCTTCGGTTGTGACGAGTTGCGACCGATGGCGGGTCCCCAGAGCGCAGAGCAGCATCCACCCAGGCAGCCACATCCCGGGTCGCGACCAGGCGGATGTCGGGGACGCCACGGGCGTCTTCGAGGAAACGGCCCAGCTTCGGCAGTAGCCGGCCCACCCACAACAAATACTGGTCCGAACGGTCGGCAGTTGTGTGGTCTAAAGCCAGTTCAAGAGCAGCGCGAGGCTTGAGCCGCGTCGGAAGGGCAA
Organism: uncultured Actinomycetes bacterium; assembly: GCA_963730285.1. GTDB lineage: Bacteria > Actinomycetota > Acidimicrobiia > Spongiisociales > ZC4RG35 > JARDZU01. The sequence goes on from CAVSQY010000005.1 coordinate 82,015, forward strand.
CAGCATGTGCGATACCCTCTGACATGTCGGGGCCTCCTAAGCAGGTACCGGCCAAGCCCCGAGGTGTTTCCGCACCGTCGGGGCAGCCTAATAGTCTATGATTTTAGACTCTAGTTGACGTCAGGATGGGAGTCAACGGTTCTAGACTCCTCGGATGCCGTTGGTCGATACAAACGATCTGGCGGATGCCCATGGAGTTGCCAAGCTCCTCGATCTGTCACATCCCAACAGCGTGAGCACATACCAGAAGAGGTACTCCGACATGCCGCGGCCTGTGATCGACTTCGGGGGAGGTCGGTGCAAGATGTGGTTGAAGTCCGAAATCAAGGAGTGGG
>CAVSQY010000006.1:0-230587 GCA_963730285.1 uncultured Actinomycetes bacterium
GCTCGCAACGTCAGCACTACCTTCACCCTGCTGCGCTCATCGAAGACGGTGGCCAAGATCGAGGCGAGGAAGGCGGCTCGCGTCGATTCGGACGAAACGAGAGAGAAGACCTCTTCGAATTGATCGATGATGAGGATCAGGTGGTCGTCAGGCCCTCCCAGGAGTTGCTTGGCCACTCGAACCAGACCCCTGTCGTCCGCCGTCAATTGAGCAAAAACGTCGACCGGCCTGTCCGTAGCCACCCTCATCAGGGCTGCCTCCAGCTCCTCGAAGGGGTGGCTGCCGGGGAACATCTCGGTGATCAGCCAGTTTTGTGATCCGGGCAGGCCCCGTTTGCGTAGTGCAGGTACCAGGCCTGCTCGCACCAGCGAGGATTTGCCCGATCCGGACGGCCCCACCACGGTGACCATTCCTTTCACGGACAGGACTCGGACCAGCTCCTCGACGACTCCCTCCCGTCCATAGAAATCGGCGGCGTCTGGCTCGTGGAAGGCACGCAGGCCTTTGTATGGGTTCCTGCGGTCGCCCTTCTCCACGGGCCCGCTGATGGGCATGACGTCGATGCCGGCGGCCTGGCGGATAGCGCGACGGAGGTCATCTGGCTTTTGATAACGGCTCGCCGGATCCGGGTGGCCCGCCTTGAGGAAGACATCGTCGAGGGCAATCAGGTCGGGTTGGACCTCGCTGAGTCGGCCGGCGGGAGCAACATCTGAGCCGGTGAGAGTCTCCAACGCCACTCTTGCCAGGTCGTAAGTGTCCTGCTGCGGGCTCGAGACATGCTTTCCGACCAGTTCGGCGAGGCCCAGTTCGGAGACGAATCCGTTCAGATCCTCGTCGAGCCAGATGTTGTCAGGGCTCAGGCTGCCGTGGGTCACCCCGGCCCGATGGGCGTAGGTCAGGGCGAAGCTCAACTGATCGACCAGACGCACGGTGGAGCTGAGGTTCCACGACCCTTGGGTCAGGGCGTGGCGGAGGGTCCCACCCCGGAAGTGGGGGGTCACGACGTAGGCCCCCTCGGGGTCACGCCAGAAGTCGTAGACGGGACTCAAATGGGGATGTTCGAGACGGGAGACGATCTGCATATCGGAGTCGAAGCGCCGAACGAATCGCATCTCCCCGGCGATGGATTGGTCGATCGCAAGGACATTGACTTCTCGTCCCACCGCCCGCTGAAAGCCCCGATAGCTCTTGCCGAAGCGACTCAAGTTGATCTCCTCGTGGAGCTCGTAGCCGCGGGCTGCCCGGTCGACGCGTCCAACGCCGCCGTCTTGACCTCCCGCCCAATCGAGGTTGGGGTCCTGCATGAGGATCTTCTCCTCGAGACCCTGCAGCTCGGGGCTGGGATCGATACCGAGATGTTCGGCGAGGAAAGTGCGCGTCGTCTGAAAGGCTCGCAGCGCGTCGCCCTGGCGGCCCGACCGGTAGAGGGCGAGCATGTGAAGGAAACGCAGATGCTCACGGAATGGATGCTCCATGGTGAGTGCGTCCAGCTCCTGGACGACCGAGTTGTGATTGCCGAGGATGAGGTCCAGCTCAATCCTCTGCTCCAATGCGGCAAGACGCGTCTCTTCCAGAGCAATCGCCTCGGTCATGATCGCCGGTTCATCGGCCAAATCGCCGTATGCCGGGCCTCTCCACAGACCCAGCCCTTCTTCGAGGAGGACGAGCGCCTCGAGCGGTGATGCTGCTGCTATTTGGCCGGAATCGGCGACCGCATCTCTGAATTTGAGGGCGTCGAGGCTGAAGCGGTCGACTCTGAGCACATAACCGTCTGCTTCTCGGTCGATCTGGCCGCCGAGAGACTTGCGAAGTATCGACACATAGGAATGAAGGGTCTGGCGGCCGGCCTCCGGCGGTTCACCGGCCCACACGGCGTCGATCAAAGCGTCCTGCGCTACCGCTGTGTTGGCATGAGCCAGAAGCACAGCCAGCACGGTGCGTTGACGCCGACCCCCAAGATTTCTCGGCACACCGTCCAAGGATGCGGAGAGCGAGCCTAAGACCCTGTACTCCACTCGTCCGATTCTGGCACCCGTGACCGAACCGTGCGTCTGGCTCATCGACCCGTGACCATATGGAGAGGCTCTTGCAAGATTCTTGGAGACCCTGGTTCAAACCCAAGAATCTTCCAACATGCGGCGCGGTCACGTACAAGCCGGTCCATCTACAAGTCGGTCATCCCTCGAATGAGGGCGCCGGAGGAGGCCGTAATGAACCCCAATCAACCGCCCGTGAACTGGTCAACCGCCCGCCAGAGAATGGACGAGCGCAGAGCAGCAGCAGACACCTATCGGCTGGCGCGAAACGCCCGAGCCGTGCGAGACCCACTACGCATCACCGACTTTCGGGACGCGGTGAGTCGCCGCTTTGCGGATCTTCGGAACGCCGTGGGACACGGGCTGATCGCCTTGGGCCGACTGATTTCGGTCCATCAGCCGCAGCAAGCGCTGGATACCTAGCGGAGACCCCAGCGGCAGTGCCGCTGGGGTCACTGCCAAGGCCGTCCGTCGCCCACGGTCGAATTGCCTGGTCTTGCCCAGCCACGTGGCAACGAGCGCCACCAAGGCAAAGACGGTGTGATTATCGCCTGACGGTGAAGATCTGTATCAGCCCTGCCACGGCTATCGAGACAAGACCGACGATCACCAGCGCGACCTCTCCTGCCGCGAACAAGCCGAGCACCGCTATCAGTGTTCCGAGGATGGTCAGCATCAGAACCGGAAGTGACACGTTCACGGAGTCCTTCGCGACCCGTTGAGGCTCGGCGGCGTCGGGTTGTTGTTGTTCGGAGAGGGCCATCGTCTGTCCTTCCACTGGTATCAGTAGAGCGGACGCGAGGCACGGAGCCGCAACTGCGTGACGACCCGCCCCCACTTTGGGGGCGAACCTTCGCCTCTGACCCGAAATGTACAGATGACCGAACACTCCTGCCAAGCACTTTTTGGCCGCGTTGCGGGCGGGTCGTCGGGAAAGATCTTCCGGGCCGACGTGGCTTTCGATGACTGGCATACGCGCCCGTGCCGGTCGAGCCCAGATGCGTAGGATCTGGGCACATCTCGCCGTCAGGAGGCAACAGTTGGACCCGGTGCGATTGCACAAGATTCCCCTTTTCTCAGAGCTGACACACCATGAGGCGCGGGTCCTTGCCCAGCACGCCGACGAGATCGACTTGCCGGCGGGCACCAAACTCATGGAAGAAGGGGATCTGGCCTACGAGCTCTTTGTCCTGCTCGAAGGCAAGGTCGACGTCTCTCATGACGGGACACAGATCGCCGAGCTCGGTCCGGGTGATGTGGTCGGCGAGATCGGTGTCCTCAAGACCCATAAGCGGACGGCCACCGTTGTGGCCACCACCCCGGTACACGCCATCGTCCTGTACGGACCGGAGTTTCTGGCTCTGGAGGATGATATGCCCGATGTGTTCGAGTCCCTTCAGGACATAGTCCGGAGCCGGCTGGCGGAGAACGAGGACACCAGCGGATAAACCGTTCAATCGATTCCATTCACGATTGACTAGGCATACTGTCGGGCCGTATGTCCACCGGCGGGAACACGAGAGCCATCCTTGCGGCGATGCTCGCCAACGCCGGCATCGCCGTGGCGAAGTTCGTTGCATTTCTCGTGACCGGTTCGGCTTCTCTGCTGGCCGAATCGATCCACTCGCTCGCCGACACATCCAACCAAGGTCTCCTGATACTCGGTGGGAAGCGAGCCCAGAAGATCGCCGACGACCGGCATCAATTCGGCTACGGGCGGGAGCGTTACTTCTGGGGGTTCATCGTCGCCATGGTCCTGTTCTCGTTGGGTGGTGTCTTCTCGATCTTCGAAGGGATCGAGAAGATCCGACATCCCCACGAGTTGGAGTCGTTGGGTTGGGCAATCGGCGTCTTGATCTTCGCCATGCTGATGGAGGGATGGAGCTTCCGCACGGCCATGAGAGAGACGTCCAAGGTCAAGGGATCCCGGAATTACTGGCAATTCGTTCGATGGTCCCGATCGCCCGAGCTCCCGGTGGTGCTGCTGGAGGATGCGGGCGCATTGGTCGGGCTGGTTCTTGCCCTGATCGGAGTAGGTCTCAGTGCCGCCACGGGTGATGGTTTCTGGGACGGGGTAGGCACGCTCGGCATCGGTGTCCTGCTGGTCCTGATCGCGGTGACTCTCACCATCGAGATGCAGTCGCTTCTGATCGGTGAGTCCGCAACGGCCGATGACGTCGCCACCATCCTTCGCATTGTGACCGCCAACGAAGCAGTTATGCGGATCATCGATCTGAGAACACAGCATCTGGGACCGGATGAGTTGCTCGTCGCAGGGAAGATCGAGTTCGACCGATCATTGCGAGCACCAGAGGTGAGCCGGGCCATCGATCAAGTCGAGACTTCCATCCGGGAAGCAGTCCCACTGTCCATGAGGATCTACATCGAGCCGGACATCTACGACCCGGATCGTGGCGATGGGCCGGAGAACCCTACCGTGGATCAGACGTCCGAGGAGACCCGTTAGACCGGGGTCTCGACCTCTTCTCCGTGACGCTCCATGATCGCCCCCCGGGCCACTTGTCCAAAGAAAGACGTCCAGGTCACGATGCCGAGGAACTTGAACACGTCCTCGAGGATCTCGGAGAGTGGGGGAGTGGGCAGGTCGGCTTCGCCGGCTGCGTCCAACAAGACCGACAGCGCCAACATCACAACACCGGCCACGAGGATGATCAGGTCGGGTCGTTTCATCAGATGCTCACGTGACCTCCAGAACAGGTAAAGCACCATCAACCCATAGGTCCCGATCGTGATGATCGACGGGATTCCGATCGCGTTCTTGATCGTCTCATGACCCAGGTAGGCGTCGTCGATCCCGAGAACGAGGCTGGCCACCGCACCGGCCAGGAGGAGTCTCTTGGCATCACCCGTGTCACGGGTCGACAGGACGAGGAGGCACATGGCCGCGGATGCCGCCCACAGGGCAATTCCAGCGGTTGAGAAGAACCCGGTGTACCCGGGGCCATCGAGAAGCGCTGTGGTGTCACGCAACAGGTCCGTGGCGTGCACATCGCGGAGCTCGGCGAGGACCAGTGCCGCCAGCATGAAGAGCGCGGCAGGCACCAGGATGCGCCATCCATACGAGAAGAGTGTCGCCCAAGGCCCCGTCGACGATTCCCGAATCTCCATACAACCCTCCCAGGTTCGGACTCTCAGACTACTCCCAGGTTCTTGATGTTCCAGGGCCTCTTCTTCACTGTGAGTGGTCTGTTTGGCGTGGATGGTCGTTGGGTATGCTTGCCGGCCTACGGTGAGTGCCGGTCGAGAATCGGTAGGAATAGGAGAGGGTGGTCGATGAAACCCCGTTCGCTAAGGCGCGACGACTTGCAAGACGAATCGACCACTCTCAGTGGCGCCTCGCGTTCGACACCTGCATTGCCTCCGACTCGGTGTCATAGGACTGATGGCGTTGCTGACTGTCATGGCAACCACCCAGAAGGCAGAGGCGGCCAACCAGACCTTGAACTCCGGTAACTATCCCAATGGGTTCACCGTGCCGGCGGGTAACACCTGGACCATGAATCCAAACGCCGATACGACCATCACCTCAGGCGGCAACATCATCGTCCGGGGGACACTGGTGATGAAGCCGGCCAACGGGAGCTTCGACCACACGATCCGCTTCACCGGCATCAACGAGTCGAATTTCGTCGGCGGCGGTCTCGACCCTGTCGCCTCGGACGTGGGGCTGTGGGTTGTGGGGGATGGCCGGATCGTCCTCGAGGGGGAATCGAAACCGGCATGGTCATACGTCTATCAGAGCTCTTGGGCCGGCGACGAGGTCCGTGCCGCTCCAAATACCTCGGGCAACTACAGCAGTTTCCCGCTTGTCACCTCGACGCCGCCGAAGAACAGCCTGGGCTATAGCGCGGAGTTGCTCGACCTCACCCGCAACGTGCATGTCGAGGGAACACCCAGCGGCTATGCCCATGTCTTCATTCGATCGACCAGGCCATCAACCATCAAATACGCGGTGTTCCGCTATGTCGGCCCCGATCCAGCCAACCTGCCCGGCGACACCGACGCAACCGGTCGCTACGGGCTCCACTTTCACATGGCCGGTAACGGCAGCCGGGGCACCATCGTCGACGGCCTGGTGATTCGCGACACCAACAACCACGCATTCGTGCCCCATGCCTCCCACGGCATCACCTTTCGGAACACCATCGCCTACAACGTCAAAGGTGAGGCCTACTGGTGGGACAGCCCGGCACAGGGGGCGATGAACGAGACCAACGACGTCGTCTTCGATCACACCGTTGCCGCACGGGTCACCCAGACGAATGTCAGTGGGCACAGCCATCGTCTCTCCGCATACTTTCTCGGAGCCGGGACGAATATGACCGTGGTGGACTCCGTGGCTGTGGGTGTGCAGCGTGAGTCGGGCGCCGATCGCTCCGGGTTCATCTGGCCAGAGGACTCACAGGGGACCTGGGTCTTTCGAGGCAACCGAGCCCATAACAACGGTGGCAACGGGATCTTCGTATGGCAGAACAACGATTTCCCTCACTTCATCGAGGACTTCGTGGCCTACTACAACGGGCAGTCCGGAATCGAGCACGGCGCCTACCTCAACTCGTACCTCTACAAGGACCTGGTCTTGGTGGGCAACCACGACGCCATCATGTCCCATGCCTTGGGAGAGCCCGGCCAACTGGGGGACACCCAGATTTGGGCCAATGTCAAGACCAATGGCGGCACGCTCCAGATCGAATCGCACACGCTGGGTGCGGCCCGCCCGGTCCGATTCGTCAATTGCGACCTGGGCAGGGTGGTGGTGGGTGACCAGGGCGGCGAGCCCAGTGAATACGACTTCATCGGATGTGGCCTCGAGCCTTCCGACTTCGACCTGAGCCACGCGCTTTCCAATTCGGTGTTCCGGGTGCAGAGAACCAACGGCACCGCTTATCGCCTATCAGGCAACGGCACCGTCACCAAGATCGCAGCGTTCTACAACGGGACCGTCCCCGGTGGAGGCTTCATCGACACCTTTGGGAACACCTTCGAATCGGCAATCAACTGGCTGGCGGCCCAGGGCATAACCAAAGGATGCAATCCTCCGGCCAACTCCAAGTTCTGTCCGAACGATCGGGTGACCCGTGGTGAGATGGCGGCGTTCATCGTGCGGGCCAAGGGTTTCTCGGCCATCGCCTCAGACTTTTTCGTCGATGACAACGACAGCATCTTTGAGAACGCGATCAATCGTTTGCGAACTGCCGGTGTGACCCAGGGGTGCAACCCACCCCAGAACACCAGGTATTGCCCAGACCGCTCGGTCACCCGTGGCGAGATGGCCGCTTTCCTGGTCCGCGCCTTCGACCTTCCCAGCTATGACGGCCCGGATCGTTTCGTCGACGACAACGGGAACATCTTCGAGAATGCCATCGAACGGCTGGCGCAGGCGGGGGTCACCCTCGGTTGCAACCCACCAGCAAACGACCGCTATTGCCCGAACGACTACGTGACTCGAGGGCAGATGGCGGCGTTCTTGAAGCGGGCGCTCGGGGGCTGAGCTAGCGGCGCGAGCGAGTCACGTGGCCCCGCCGCCGGAGGGCAAGACGGCCGAACCAGAACGCGTCGCCCAGACGGTTGGGGAATCTCTTCATGGCCAGCCCCGCGGCGCGATTCGCCTCGAATAGGGCGATGAGCGCCTCGTCGCCGGCACTCAGATCCAAGCCCGGTGAGCCGCGGAGATAACCCGAGATGAACCGCATCCTGAATTCGTCGAAGTGGCCCGGTCTGGCGGGATAGCGGGTGAAGCCGTGGCCGGCCAGCTGTCGGCGCAGCTCGAAGAGGAAGTTGGCCACGTCGCGGTGAATCAGTGACACGTTCCGTTTCTCCGGAGGGTCGAGCAGAAAGAGAGAGCCTTCGGGTGTCCCTTGGAGGTTTCCCGGGCCAAAGTCGCCAAATCGACGTCTGGCCATGGTGGCCCAGTCGAGTCCAGCCGTGAAGTGATCCAAGACATCACGCTTCACCCTCAATTTGGCAGCCACATCGTGGGTCTCTCGACGGGCGTCTCCTCTCTCGAGCTCGGTGGCCGGCCCGGTCTGGCGGTGGTAGGCGGCCAACATCGATCCGGCCCATTCCATCCAATCGGCCATGTGCCCGCTGGTCCAGGCGACGTCGTCGTGACGGCGAAGGATGGTCACCACGTCGTCGCCGCCCACATACGGCATGACCAGTGTCGGTGGGTCATCGGCCCAAGCCAGGGGTCGGATTCCGTGGATGGCGCTGATGCCCGCCGTGGCGATCATGTCATCGAGATCGACCATGTTCTGGTAGACCGCGCCCGCCGTTCCCCGGGGCCATTCGGGGACGATCTTCACGACCAGGTCTTCCGTGGACAGATTGTCCCTCACCCGATAGAAGAAGGAGCCGGACCGGGGACGCTCCCACGTGTCGGTCAACTCGAAACCATCGTTTTTCTCATCCCAACCGAACTGCTCCCGGAGCCGGCCGAGGAGACTCGAGATTTGCTCTGCTGTCAGAGCCGGCTCACCCACTCAGTGCTCGTTTGAGGAATGAGGCCATTTGTCCTCGGGTGATGTTGTCGTTGGGGCAGTAGTGGTCGTTGGCGGGCGGGTTGCAGCCTTGGGTGACTCCGGCGGTGCGGAGTTTGTTGATGGCTGTTTCGAAGACACTGTTGTTGTCGTCGTTGAAGTAGTCGATGGTCCCGGGGTTGGTGTAGTCGAAGGCTCTGACCAGAAAGGCGGCCATCTGCCCTCGGGTCACATAAGAGTCGGGGCAGTAGTGGTCGTTGGCGGGTGGGTTGCAGCCTTGGGTGACTCCGGCGGTGCGGAGTTTGTTGATGGCTCCTTCGAAGACGTTGCCGTTGTCGTCGATGAAATAGTCGGCTGCGATATTGGAGTAGCCCTTGGCCCGGACGATGAAGGCGGCCATCTGTCCTCGAGTGACATAGTCGTCGGGGCAGAACTTGGTGTTGGCGGGTGGGTTGCAGCCTTGGGTGATGTCTTGGTCGGCGAGCCATTGGATCGATGCTGAGAACACGCTTCCGGCGGTGTCGATGAACTGACCATCCGGTGGCGGAGGAGGAGTCGTCGTTGTCGTAGTCGTCGTTGTGGGTTGAGTGGTCGTGGATGACGGTTGAGTCGTGGTAGTGGTGGTTGGCGGCTGGGTGGTGGTGGTGGTTGTGGTGGGCGGTTGAGTCGTGGTAGTGGTTGTTGGCGGCTGGGTGGTGGTGGTGGTTGTGGATGACGGTTGAGTCGTGGTAGTGGTGGTTGGCGGCTGTGGTGGTGGTGGTGGTGGTTGTGGTGGGCGGTTGAGTCGTGGTAGTGGTTGTTGGGGGTTGGGTGGTGGTGGTCGTAGCGGGTTGAGTTGTGCTGGTGGTTGTCGGGGGTTGGGTTGTGGTGGTTGTGGTCGTAGTCGGTGGTGGCGTGCCGTTGGTGCTCAGATGGAACAGTCGCCCATCGTTCTGGGCTTCGTTGTATTGGGATCCCGTGCCCCGTCGATCTGCGATCCATATGTCATAGCTGGCGTTACCCACGCCGGGCGCGGAAACTCCAAGACCAGAAATCCGAGTCTGTCCGATGCCGTTGACATTGATGGTCTGCACCGGGCCGCCGGTGCGGGTGATCATCTGTATGGACGAGCCGTTCTCCAAGCCGAGGAGAAGGTACCCATCCGGGGTAATGGCGAGACCTTCGAAGTTGCTCCCGTAACTGCTGATGTCGATCACCGATCCAATTTGCGCTCCGGTGCTCGGATTCATTCGGTACAGCTCTTGCTCGTCGCCACTGAGAAAGAAGAGTTGATTGTTTGCCTTGTCGTAGGCGGGGTCTTCGGTGTCTCCTGAGCCCCAACCAACCACGTTATAGATGGAAGTGGATCCGTCGTCCGAAGTGCCGTAGTGCCCATCCGGGCCGATGTCGATGATGATCACGTAGTTCTTAAGCCCGCTGGTGGCTCCGTTCAGTCTGGAGTCGGTGGTGATGAAAAGGCGGTTGGTAGCGGCGTCGTAGTCGACACCGGTTGGTTCCCAAGTGGGCAAGACTCCGGTGCCGACAACCGAGCCGCTCTGAGTGACTTCCCACAGGGCGATGTGATCCGAGGCGAATTCGGTGTAGTTGTTACGGTCGGTGTCGACCACGAACATCGTGTTGTTGTCGGCGTTGTAGGCAACACCCGATGGACCGGGTGCCGATGGCACCCATTGGGGTGAACCGTTCAGACCGGTGACGATCGTCTGATAGAGAGATACCGTCACTGCAGCACCGGCGAAGCTGACGCCGGCCATGAGGAGGCCGGTGGCGGCGAGAAACGACAGTATCGACAACCCGCCGATACGTCTCGCCATCCTCCCTTTGAGCCCCATCACGCCTGTCCCTTCCTAGCGACTTTGATCTAGAGATTGCAACTCGTCACCCGGTTATTGCTCGTTTGAGGAATGAGGCCATTTGTCCTCGGGTGATGTTGTCGTTGGGGCAGTAGTGGTTGTTGGCGGGCGGGTTGCAGCCTTGGGTGACTCCGGCGGTGCGGAGTTTGTTGATGGCTGTTTCGAAGACACTGTTGTTGTCGTCGTTGAAATAGTCGATGGTCCCGGGGTTGGTGTAGTCGAAGGCTCTGACCAGAAAGGCGGCCATCTGCCCTCGGGTCACATAAGAGTCGGGGCAGTAGTGGTCGTTGGCGGGTGGGTTGCAGCCTTGGGTGACTCCGGCGGTGCGGAGTTTGTTGATGGCTCCTTCGAAGACGTTGCCGTTGTCGTCGATGAAATAGTCGGCTGCGATATTGGAGTAGCCCTTGGCCCGGACGATGAAGGCGGCCATCTGTCCTCGAGTGACATAGTCGTCGGGGCAGAACTTGGTGTTGGCGGGTGGGTTGCAGCCTTGGGTGATGTCTTGGTCGGCGAGCCATTGGATCGATGCTGAGAACACGCTTCCGGCGGTGTCGATGAACTGACCATCCGGTGGCGGAGGAGGAGTCGTCGTTGTCGTAGTCGTCGTTGTGGGTTGAGTGGTCGTGGATGACGGTTGAGTCGTGGTAGTGGTGGTTGGCGGCTGGGTGGTGGTGGTGGTCGTGGAGCTGGTCGAGCTCGTCGGTGGAGGCGGGGGTGGTGGGGTGCCGTTGGTGCTGAGGTGCCACAGCCGCCCATCGTTTTGCGCCTCGTTGTACTGGGACCCGGTGCCTCGTCGGTCGGCCATCCAGATGTCATAGTCGGCACCGCCTACTCCGGGGGTCGAGATCCCGAGACCCGAGATGCGTTGCTGTCCGATGCCACTGACCGAGATCGACTGGATGGACTGGCCGGTGAGTGTGAGCAGATAGAGACTGCTGCCGTTCTCCGCACCGGCCAGGAGGTAGCGGTCCGGGGTCATGGTCAGGCCCTCGAAATTGGATGGGCCCACCGTCAGGCTGTAGTCGTTGAGCAAGGTGGCCGTGATCGGATTGATACGAAAAAGGTAGGGGCCACCTCCCGTCGTGTCGCCACTGAGGAAATAGAGCTCACCGGTCAGGGGATCAAACGCCGGATCCTCGGTGTCTTCCGAGCCCCAACCGTCCGTCGGAAACGAGTAGAAGGTATCGCTGCTATCGAACGACGCATTGCTGCCCAGGTCGATCACGTAGATCCGGTTGGGGCTGTCGCTTGTGACGAAGAGACGATTGGTCACTGGGTCGTAATCGACACCCGTCGGCTCCGCAGTCGGCAACACGCCTGTGGCTACCAGCGAGCCGTCGGGGTTCATCTCCCAGAGATCGATGTGGTCATCGTTGAAAGCGTCGTAGTTGTTGCGATCGGTGTCGACCACGAAAAACGTGCCATGGTCGGCGTTGTAGGCGATGCCCGAGGGCCCAGGGGCTGTCGGCACCCAGGTCCCTGCAGTCCCGGTCTTGATGTCGGCGTAGTAGCTGACGGCGATGTTCGCCCCAGCGAACTCGATGCCGAGGAGCGAGAGGGCGAGGACGGCGAGGAGCGTCAGAACGGACAAACCGCCCAGACGTCTCGCCATCCCTCCCATGTTCCCCATACCCGATGCTCCCCCCTATGGACATCGGGTGAGTAGCCGGTGTCGGCTACTCACCAAATGCACGCTTGAGGAACGCAGCCATCTGGCCACGTGTCACATTGTCGTTCGGGCAGTAGTGGGTGTTGGCAGGCGGGTTGCACCCGAGAGTGATCCCGGCCTGGGCGAGGCGCTCGATGGCGCCTTCGAAGATGTTCCCGTTGTCATCGGTGAACCGATCCGCCCCGGTGTAAGCGGGGAGGCTGAAGGCCCTGGCCAGGAACGCGGCCATCTGGCCACGGGTGACATTCTTCTCACCGCAGTACTTGTTGTTGGTCGGCGGGTTGCACCCGACTGTCACCCCTGCCGTGAACAAGCGGTCGGCCGAGTTCTCGTAGAACAGCCCGTTGTCGTCGATGAACAGGTTGCCGCCACCGTTATCCGAGTAACTGAACGCACGGACCAAGAACACCGCCATCTGACCACGGGTGACCGGGTCGTTCGGGCAGTAGTGGGTGTTGGCCGGCGGGTTGCAGCCTTGAGTGATCCCCTTGCCGGCGAGCCACTCGATGGCGTTCTCGAAGATGTTCCCGTCGTCATCGGTGAAGGTGCCCGAGCCACCGCCACCACCTCCGCCCCCGGTTCCGATGGTGATGGTGATGTTGGGCGAGCTCACGGCGTTCTGACCGTCGCTCACGTTGGCCTTGATGATGTGGGTTCCACTGGTCAGGTTCGTCTTCACGAACGACCCGCCGTAGCCGATGATCCCGTCCTTGTTCGACGTCCACACGATGTCGGCCGAGATGTTGCCCGCCTGGGCGTCATTGGCAGTCGCGCTGAAGGTCACGTCGGCACCTGGCGCATATGTGTCACCGTTCTTCGGGTTGCTCACCGTTAGCACCGGTGGCGTGTTGACCAAGGTGTTGACAGTGATGGTCACTTCGTCATAGTTGGTCAGTGCCCGACCCGGCTCTCCGTAGCGGTGAGGCGAAGCACGTCAGTCCGGTACCGACAAAGGCTGCCGTTGTGGGCAAGCGAGCACGCGGTGGTTGAACATGTCCCGGACTGCGTTGGTGAAGTTCACCGCCCGCGCCGGAAATGACCGACCACGCCCAATTGACCGATCCGCCCGGGACGTCGTTGGTGATTTGGCCGCCGAGGTGGTCGCAGGGGTGGCGGCCACCGTCTTGTTTGCACCTGCGGAGACGCCCGGCGCCTGGTTGTCCGGCTGTTCGGAAGCACCGTCTGCCAAATCGTCGTGTCGTCCGCGAAGCGGTCCCCAGCCTTGTAGGCGAAGTCGATCAGGATCGGCAGCACCGCCACTTAGTGGTCGGGTCCCGAGGGACGATGTTGTTCCGGTGCTTCTCAAACTGGGTGTTGAAGAGCGAGTGACGTGGGACCCCATCCGTGCCGAGGATCGGGATGCCGGCCTCGGGCTTGGTCCAGTAGGCGCTGTTGGTCTGCGGGTTGTCGATTGCGATGACGTAGATCGTCGTTGTTGTAGATCGCAACGACCGGCCGCTTGCGGTCGCCAGTGGAGCTCTTTTGGTCCATCTTCACATTGCTCTGGGTCCAGGCGCCCGCCGCGGTCCGCCGATACAGGATCACCTGGGGGTCGATCGTCTTGTCGCCGCCGCGGATCTACCGCTTCGTTGGGTTTCAGTGGCGATGTAGATGGTGTTGTTGTGGGTGACCAGACTCAGATCTCGTCATCGGCAGTGGACGACGACGGGAGCTGCCGGAGCCCTGTGCGAACGGTATCGTCTCGCTTGTCCACGAGGATGACTCGCCACGCGAGGGTGGTTGCGGCGAAGTCATCGCCGACTGCCGAGCATTGTTTCAGTGGTGCCGATTTCGGTTCCCGATGCGGCGGAGTCCACTCGCGGTGACGGTCGCTGCAGTGCCGGTGAAGTTGCCGATTCGGACGTCACCGTGGTGGCAAGTGTCGATGCCGCGTACTGGACGCCCGGCGTCCCGGTGCCGTTGATGGCGGCACCAAGTTCGCCTGTGTCAGCCGCGGGGTTTGCACCGATGAGAACATTGCCCGAGACATCGGTGAGTGGTGCCGCCTGGAACGTATAGGTCCGGCCGTCCGATCGTGACCGTCTCGCCCGCGGCCGGCTGACAGCGCTGATGGTCGAGAGTGCCGGTCGCCCGGGTGACGGCGTTCCAAGCTGCGGCATTGGCCAGGTCCAGCTTGTAGAAGAGGTACTTCGAGTACCGACCGTCGTCGTTGCCTTTATCACCGTTTTCTGCTGCGGCCACAGCCAGGAATGGTCCCACCGTTGACGAAACGGGTCAGCTGGGTCTGCCCTTCATCGACAGTCACGTTCAGGTTCACAGGTGCGCGCCCAGGACGCTCCATCGTTGGTGGAGCGGGAGACGAAGAGGCTGCCCTTGGTCATCACCGAGGCCCACAGGTCCCCGTTACGGGGTCTTGAAGATGGCGGCACGAGAGGCCGATGAGCTCATGCCGGTCAAGGTGACCGGGACCTGTGCCACGCGTGTAGGTGTCCTGCCGGAGCGTAGTTGTAGACATAGGACTGCGTGGTGGCCCCGCTCATCAGCACATACAATTTCCCAGCGCCCTGATCCCAGTAGACGTCGGGTCGGTCCTTGGAGTTGAACGTCGCCAACTGACGGGCCATAGGTCGGGTGCGGCTCCAAAGGAGTTGGGGATGCGCCTGCTTGGCGATCATCCAGGCTGAGGCGTTCGCGCCGACTGTGGTCGAGGCGGGGAGGATGGCATCCCAACGGCTCTTCGAAGCGTTCCACCAGATCCGGTGCTGGTTCTTCGTGTCCCACTGCTTGGTGGTGTTCGTCAGGCCCGATGTAGTCGGCGCCCGGGACGACGGCCGGTCCGTTGGCACCTGCTCGGCGCGGCCAGTGCCGGTTGTACCGACACCACTTGCACCAAAGAAGCGACTACGGCAAATGCCAGTAGTGCGTATGAAAAACGACGGCCCCCATCCGGAGCGATCCGGTCACCCATTTATGTCTCCCTGCCCAGTTGTTGGAAGAAGCCCCACAGCTTCCACGATGGATACTAAATGCGATTTGCGACCACGCAAAGTGGTTGTTTGGCAAATCGCCGTAGAGCGGGATCCTAAGTCATCCCAAAAGATTTGCGGCGAGGGGGCCAGCAGCGACGGGAGTCGGGGCAGTGCCATCCACGCGAATCAGCTCCGCGGAAGAGGACTGCAGGAACTCCTTCACCATCTTGACCACGCCCGCGGTCTGATGGAGGAAACGGCGTCGGTCGTCGGCGCTCGTGCCGGCGACCCTCTCCGACCAGCCACGGACGTCGAGTCGCGATTCGCAGACTTCAAGCGGTGTGTCCACCCACACCACAGAGTCCGGCAGGGGGATCGCCTCCAGGTAACGCAGAAGGAGGGGATGGTCCTGGTCGCTGAAGCCGAAACCGCACAAAGCGATCGATCGCTGGGCGAATCCCTCATCGATCATCAACATGTCGGCCTCGCCCAAATGCTCGCCCGCCAGTTGGAACCCGGCCATCAGGTTGAGAATCCAACCGAGCGATCGCTCCTGCACCTGGTCGCGATCCGCCCTCGACCTTTGGGCCGCCAGCACGGCCTCGAGAGTCGCCGGGGAGACGGCCAGAAATCTGTTGAGGGCCGAGAATCGATCGGTTGAGCGGGCGTATGCCTTCCGCCAAACGCGACCACTCGCCGTTGCCGAGAATCGTGCGATGAGACGGGTCAGCTGGTCATTGGCGTGTGCCCGAAGGGAAGCGTGCACCGCCTCGTCCAGCGTGACGGTCGACGGAGTGACGCGGGCCAGCTCGGCGGTCAGGGTCGTGGTTCCCGATCCAGGGACACCCAGGAACTCAATGTGTTTCACGAAGCGCCCCCCAAATCTCTTCCTTGGCAAGCAGAAGGACATCCTCATAAGGCTGCCCGACATCGATGATGACCCGTCCGGGGGCGGGGGTGAGGATGGCGACGGCCTCGACCTTGGCGACGTGCTCGGCCACCGTGAGGTCGATCTTGCGGTCTCGCAGTGTCTGCAGATCCGTCTTCAAGACGAGAAGGAGATCAGGCGAGGGTATCGATGCGTAGCTCCTCGCCTCAACTCTTGCCAGGCTGCCGCCTCCCTTCATGCGAGGCCCGTCCATCGGCGACTCCATGGTGTGGAAGTCCTCCAAGGGGTATCTCTCGGCGATGACGACCTGCCCGGAGCGACAGTCGGCCACGGCCTGTTTCGACAGGCTGCGTCGCCTGCGGGCCACAAGGACCCACTTGGCAGCGTCGGCGACCCGCACCGCCAAGCCGAACAGGCCAGGGGGCGGATAGTGATCCTCGTCGCGATGGCGGGCCATGCTCCCCGGCTTGTTGAGGACCTTGAAGACAAGGCCGGTCTTTGGCTGCCCGAAGTAGACGTGGTGCACCACCAACTTCTTGCCCAGCCAATCTTCGAGATCGCGGCTGAGACGGGTCTTGCCCGACCCATCGGCACCGACAAGTGCGACCAGGGGCGCCTGGCCCGCAAGATGGCGCCGTGGAATGCCGAGCCCGATGCGTCTCATCCACGGCTTGGAGCGAAGCCTGAGCCAGATGCGCCTGGGGACAGCGACATAGCGTGGGAGGCGCTCGTAGGCCCTCAATCGACCACGAAGAGATCGTCGTTTCTCTCTCACGTATCGCCAATCGAGATGGCTCGCCCGGGATCGATCGAGGAAGTCGAGGATCTCCGAGGTATCGAGATCGAGCCCGCTGGACTCGACGACGTCTCTCAGGCGGGAGGGGTCGACCCTCGAGCCAAGCCACGCCACTTCCTTGAGGATGCGCTCCGGCATGGGCGCGCCACCTTTGACGATCGAACGGAGAAGTTGGCGGTTGGTGGTCTTGAGCATCGCCCGCACGAAGAGCAGCATGAACTCCTTCTCTGCCGCAGGCACCGGTACGTCGTCGATGGAGGAATGGTCGCTGAGGAGCCAGCGCTCCAATGGCAGATGATGGTTCTTGATCAGTTGCTCGCCGAGGATGAGGCGATAGTGGACGTCTAGGTGAACCAGTGTCCCGGTGGCCTCGTCGAATCCGAGGTGGCTTTCCAAATCGGGAAGGGAGCGCGCCTTTGGCGGGAGCATCGGGATGAAACCGTGCCTTTCCAGCTTCTGATCGAACGTGGCGCGATCGACCGAATCGACCAGGAGGTCCAGGTCGGTTTGACCCAACACCGCAGCCGCGAGGTGCTCGTTGCTCTTCCAATGGACATAGGCAACTCCGGCCTCATCGAGATCAGTGAAGAATGATCGGACGATCTGAAGCTGGTCCAAGGTCCTCCCAAAGGCGTTCGAAAAACAATGCTATTCGCCAGGCCTGGGACAGCAGCCATCGCAAAGACGTCGCGTACCCCACTCACCCGTCGAGCGACAACAGTAAACCATGGCCACCCAGAGTGTTCGAAGGGGACGAGAGCAATCAACCGTTTCCGGGGACCGATTTCACGCTTGCGAGTCGTGAGCCGACCAAGGGGAGGAGTGCTCCGACCAGGACGCCGGCCAGGTACCAGCCCACCGGCCCTCCATCGACCGAGAGGCGAAGCGGTTGAGTGGCGAGGCGTGTGACCGAGAGGCCGGCCAGAGCGGCCCCGGAGGCGAGGAGTGGGCTTCGGTGTAGGCGTGTCACGAGGAAGGCGGCGCCGACGATGGCCACGGCCGCATAGATCTCCACCGGATGACGGGTGACCAGGCTGCCTGGCTGCGACCAGGCCCAGGGCAGATCGGAGGCAGTGCCCAGGCAAGCGTCGCGCCACACACAACCGGCATGCCAGCCGGCGATCCCGAGCATGGCCGGAGCTGCGGTGGCATCGAGCCAACTGACCTGACCCCTGGCGGACCACAGGTAGGCAGCGACTGCCGCGATCACCGCTGCCCCGGTGTGGACTCCTCCTCGGACTATCAGGATGTCCCCGGGATGGGTGATCGGGCTCGTGCCCTGGAGGATCATCGCCGTCAACCGGCCGATCAACACTCCGGCGCCGGCCGCCCCCAGCATCCTGTCCAGCGGATGGTCGGGGAGATCGCGAGGCCAGAGGCGTGTGCCGAGCCAAGCGAATAGGACGCCGGTCAGGGCGGCCCAGAGGAGGGTGAATTCCAAAGGTCAACCCTGGAGCTGCAGCAGCTCGTCGATGCCGAGAGCGAGCGCCTGGTCGTCGATGACGCCGTTGTGGGTGGAAACGAGCTCGCCGCCGGAGGCGAAGAAGAAGGTGATCGGAGTCCCGATGCCCCCATAGCGCATCGGGACTCCCCGATCACGGTCGAAGTAGCTCTTGAAGTCGATCCCGAACTCGGCGATGAACTCCTTGGCACCATTCTGACTGTCCTGGACGTCGACACCGATGAACTCGATGTCATCACTGTTGGCCTGATGAGCCTGACGCAAGAGTGGGGCCTCGGATCGACATGGGATGCACCAGGATGCCCAGACGTTCACCACCGCAGGCCGGTCCAATGAGCCGAGGACGTCGGCGAGTTGGTCGGCTGTGATCACCTCCAGGTCCGGTATGCCGGAGGTGTCCTGGGTGGACCCACTACAAGCGCCGAGCAGGAGGATGAGTGTGACGAGAATGAGGAGACGACGTGACACACGCCGATTGTCGCATCGCGAGAGGCCAACCGGGTCACGGACGGACGGACTCATTGGGTCTCGCCCCTCGAGCTCACGTCGGGGCGGGGGGTTTGAGGGGGGTCCTCCCCCCGCATTCTCATCAGTATGCTTCTCATAGAGAGGAGAGCGACATGGGTCGCCTTGCCTGGACAGAGACATTCGAAGGCTGGATCAGCGGCAGCTACCGGATCGAGCTTGCTGCCCCAAGTCTCTGGGTGCTCTCGCACGCCGATGATCGCCACGGGATAAGGATCGTGGAGACCTCGGGATCGCTGTTGGCACTGAAGAACCGCGCCACGGAGATCGAACATAGACGGAGTCGCAACCACAGGTCGTTGCTGCATCTCGTCGGTGTGGCCGTGACCGTGGGTTTGGCCATGTTGGTCTCGAAGGTGGCGCCGGGTCTGACAGTGCCGGCCGTGATCTTGGTGTTTCTGCTCTCGTTGCGAGCCCTGGTCATATGCGTCGAGAACGCAACCGGCGGTGCGTGGGATCGAATATCGGAGAGCTACCAGTAGCTCAGCGAATCAGGAAACCGTCACCGACGGTGTCCTCAGGATCGATCCACATCTCGCTTCGCCCGGTTATGTGAGCGCGTCCCCCCACCTCTGGGATGATCGCTTTGCGTCCTGCAACCTCGACGTCCTCGACGATCGCCCCGGTGAAAGTGGTGCCGAGGATGCTCTCGATGGTGATCGCCCGACCGATGTCCAAGTTGCCCCGGGCTCGCTCGATGGCAAGACGGCCGCTGACACCGGTACCGGTAGGGGAGCGGTCGACCTCGCCCTCGGCAAAGACACAGACATTGCGGGAGTGGTTCGACGGGTCGGCCGGGTCTCCCACGAAGATCACGCCATAGAGGAAGCCGAGATCCTGATGGGCCGGGTGCTCGATCGATCTCGATGTCATAAACGACGTCTTGATCCTCTTTCCCAGATCGATCAGCCGTGTTGCCGATGCGGCGTCGAGATCGAGGTCGAGATCGTCGGCCCGGACATAGGCGTAGAAGGCCCCACCGAAGGCCAGGTCATAGCGGACCTCGCCGATTCCGGGCACTTCAAGGCGGTTTTCCAGGTCCACGACGAACGAAGGCACATTGAGGAATCGGACACTCTGCACATGACCGTCGTGGATCGACGCCCACGAGCGGATTTGACCGGCCGGGGTATCGATGACGACAGCCGTCTCGGGTGGATCGATGGGGAGGATCCCGGTTTCCAGTGCAACCGTGGTCAGGGCGATGATCCCATGTCCACACATCGTGGAGAATCCCTCGTTGTGGAGGAAGAGAACGGAGATGTCACTGTCGGGCTCGACCGGCGCCCCCGGTATGCCCCCATACATGTCGGCATGCCCCCTCGGCTCCCACATCAGTGCCCGGCGCAGGCCATCGAGCCTCGTCATGGCATTGCGGCGCCGCTCCACCATGGTCTCCCCAGGGATCGGATCGACCCCATCGACGACCAGCCGGAAGGGCTCGCCTGCGGTATGCGACTCGACGACAGTGATCCTGCGCCATGTTTCGGGCGGCGCCCAAGCGAGGGGATGATCGAGGTCCACGTCTGGGAAGGATACGACCACACCTAGCATCCGCCCAGATGCCCACCATCGCTTCCACCGTCCAGGCGCTCGCCGAGCGCACCCGTCCTCAGGACGCGGCCCTTTGGGACCCCGTCGGGCTCCAGCTGGGAAACCCCGCCGATCCAGTGGAGCGGGTGGGAGTGTGTCACGAGGTGACCGAGTCGGTGGTGGCGGCGATCGAGAAGGAGCACGTGGACCTGCTGGTCACATATCACCCTCTCCTGTTCCACCCTGTGACTCGGCTGGTAGCAGGGAGATCTCCTGAAGCTCGCGCCTTTCGCCTGATCCAGGCAGGTACGGGGCTCCTGGTCACCCATACCGACTTCGATGCGGCTCCGGGCGGCACCGCCGATTCTCTCGCGGCCCGACTTCGACTCCGAGATATCGAGCCGTTTGGCGCGGACGAGGTGGAAGGGGCACCTGCAATCGGCCGCTCCGGGGTCTTTGGTGAGACGCTCGCAGCCCTCGAAGATCGGGTGGCGGGAGCACTGGGCTCCAAGGGTCTGCGCGTTTCGGGGAAGAAGGACCGGATCCTCGATCGGGTTGTGGTCATCCCAGGTTCCGGTGCGGACTTTGTGGAATCGGCCGCCGATGTCGCCGACGCCATGGTCACCGGCGATGTCTCCCACCATCGAGTAGTCACCGCGCTGGACTTGGACCTGGCCATCGTCGACCCCGGTCATATCGCCACGGAGCGCCCGGGCATGATCGCTCTCGTGGCCCTGGTGGCCGATGTGGTCCCCGAGCTGGTCGACCTGACCGACCTGGACCCGGAAACTTGGGCATGATCGGGGACTGCTGCCCCCTCAGCAAGGTTTGACGGAGCACTGGTGCCACGCCCGGCAGCCTTGGACAGAGCACTAGCCTCCACCTGCTCATGGAGATGACCAGCCTGGCCGACCTGCTCGATGTCCAAGACCTGGATCTGCAGATCGACCGCCTCCTCGAGAAGAGGCAGAACCTGCCAGAACTCGCCGAATACAAGGCGGTACACGAGCGTGAGGCCGGGTTGAAGGCGGACATCGAGTCCAAGTCAGCGGCCCTCAAGATCTTGGAGTTGGATTTCGACAAGTCCGAGGGCGAGCTTCAGATCCTCGAGACCAAGCTGCGTGAGCACGAGACCCGGCTCTATGCGGGGGGCATGAGCTCCCGTGAGACGGAGCACATGCGTCTTGAGGTCCAGAGTCTCAAAGGTCAGCAGGAGGCGCTGGAGGGGAAGGTGCTCCGCCTGCTCGAGACGGTCGACCCGGCACGCGAGGAGTTGGGGGTGGTGGAGGAGCAAGCGAAGAGGGTGGCCGCCGACAAGGGTCGGCTCGAGGCCGAGATCAAGACGCAGTGGAAGCAGATAGACGCAGAGCTGGCCCGAAAGGAAGAGCGCAAGATCGAGGCGCTGCAGCCCATCCCCATGGATCTGGTGGAGATGTACGAGAAGCTCCGCAAGGGCAAGGAGGGCGTGGCCATCGGGCGCTTCGAGCACGGGGTCTGTGGCGGTTGTCACATGGCGCTGTCACCAACCGAGCAAGCCGAGGCGATGAGCGCAGAGATTCCGCGGTGTGTCCACTGCCGCAGGATCCTCGTCGCTTGAGCGATGGTCTTCTGGCACGTCGGAGCCACCGTGTGGTTGTTCCGGTGGATCTACAAGGACCCAAAAGTCGATCTCCGGTTTCTCGTGGTCGGCGCAATCCTGCCGGACATCGTCGACATGGCCCTGGGGACGGTCCTCCTCGCCGGCACGCTTGCCACCGGGGAGCTGTGGTTCCACACCTTGATCGCACCGACCGTCTACATGATCATTGTGCTGCTGCTCACCCGGAGGGGGAGAAGAAGACGGGCTTTCATGGCGCTAGGGATCGGTTGGTTGTTCCACCTTCTCATCGATGGGATGTGGACCGATCCCCAAATCTTCTTCTGGCCCTTCTTTGGATGGGAAATCCCGGCGGGCACGGCGCCGTATTGGCACATGGCCTGGGATAGGGCCTTCTCGGACCCATGGCGGTGGATCGAGGAGCTGATCGGACTCGGCTATCTCGCCTGGCTGTGGCTCGCAGTGGGCCTCGGGGACAAAGAGCGTCGGCAGACGCTGGTGCACACCGGGAGACTCCCGGCCCGGTTGACTGAAGATGCATAGACCCGGGCTCATTCTCTTAGTCGCCGCCGTCGTGTTGGTGGGGTGTCGTGCCGGCGGAGAACAAACCACCACCACCTCTATCCGGCCGGGCTCATCTAGTCCCACGGAGACCGTCACACAGTTGCGTCAACTGCTGATCGACGGTGACTTCAACGGAGCGGTGGCCTTGGCGGTGCCCGGTCAAGCTGCGTTGGCATCGCTCGCCGAGGGCACGTCCTATGCCGTGGTGGCAGATGCCTTGCAGTCAGGCGATCAAGAGGTGGCCGCCAATTTCTGGTCGGGCTTTGCACAGGGAGTCGGAGGGGTCTTCACCGGTGGGTTGTCGGTCGAGGATGACGGCGTCGTCACGGAATCGGGTATCGACTTCCATCTCGTGGCCGTCACCCCTGAGTCTGGCGAGAAGGCAACCATGGTCGTCCGGGACGTCGACGGATATCGGGTTGACCTCTTTGCCTCGTTTGGCGCCGGGTTGGCAGGCAGGTTGTCACCGGCGGTTGATCTGCTCCTCAACTCCGACACCCAGGAGGCCAACGCTGTCCTCTCCGCTCTGCAAGACGTCGTCCCTTCCCTCCTGGTGGCCGCCGACGATCCTGCGTTGTCCCCACACTCAGTTCAGGAGGTGCTCGCCTTGGTGGAGCGGATCACCCGCGTCGGTTAACCCAGAGCGCGCAGCGCGGGAAGCACGCGATCGCCCAGCATCGCGATGAGCCCAGGCTGGTCGAGGGACGCCATTTGCATTGTCACCACATCGGCTCCCAGGTCGGTCACCAGTGGGCGATAGATCTCGACCACTTCTTCGGCGGAGCTCGCAAGTGGATAGCGCCCGAGAACCTCCTCACGGGGGAGTTGGTCGGCCCTCTCGCGGAGATCGGCCGGATCGACCGCCTCCAGCCTTCCCGGGGCCCGCAGCCCGCGCCAGGGGCGAAGAGTCTCCCACGCCTCTTCTTCGTTGGCAGCGAGAAGCGCCCAACGAGTCGCCAGGATCGTGGGCTCCGGCTTGCCGGCGTGAACGGCGGCTTCTCTGACCGGTTCGACGACTCGTTCGATTGTCTCGGCCGGGTCCTTGACGGACGTGATGACGCCGTCGGCCTTCTCGCCGGCCAGGGTGGCCGATTTTGGGCCGCCTGCCGCCATGAGGATCGGCACCGGCCCGACCGGTGGTGAGTAGAGCTTGGCTCGATCGGTTTGGTAATAGTCGCCGTCGAAGGTGAGTTTCTCACCGTCGAGCAGGCGTCGCATTATCTCGAGAGCCTCGGCCATACGCGCGTTGCGCTCGGCGTATCCAGGGAATTCGTAGCCCAGCGGGCCCTCGTTGATGTTTTCGCCGGTCCCGACTCCGAGCGTGAATCTTCCATCGGAGAGACGATCGAGTGTGGCCGCGGCCTGGGCCACGACTCCGGGGTGATAGCGAAACAGCGGTGTGGTCACGCCGGTGATGAAGCGGACGTGCTGGGTGGCATGTGCCATGGCGCCGATGGTGGAGAACGCAAACCCCGCCGCGGAGACGTCGTCGACCCAAGGGTGAAAGTGCTCGGAGATGACCAGGGCGTCGAAACCGGCTTGCTCGGCCAGCACCGCATGCTCGACGAGCTGCTCGGGCTGCCACTGCTCGTGGCCGCAGAAGTAGGCGAATTCAGTCAAGTGCTCCTCTTCTGTCGATGACCAGATGATGTTGCCAGGTCTACTGATAGGAGACGAACACGGGGACCGGGTCCCTGCTCATCGTGTACTCGGGCGTCGCGGTCTTGGGGGAGTCCTCGTCGAAGAAATTCTTCCACCCCCATTGCCAGAAGGCATCCTCGGTACCGGCGGTCAGCACCGAATACGTGTCGTCCTTCGTGGAGATCGGCCCTTGACCGTCCATCTGGATGATCATCTGCAACTCGGGGCGCTGCTCGATGGTCTCCCGATCGACGATCATCCGGGTCTGGAACTGCTGCACCAAGAGCAATTTCTGGGGCAATGCGTTGTCTCTCACCAGATCGGCGAGCCACTCGACCACTGTGTTGATCTCAGATGCCTGGACCTGGCCCGTCTGTCGCAGGTGGACCTGGTCCGGCATGAGCCGCCATTCCGGGTCGAGTGCCAGCCCGACATAGGGCAGTTTGAGTAACTCCTCGTACTGTTTGGCCTGGGTGAGGAAGTCCTCGCGGCCTGGCTGCAGGTCGAGCACCACATAGGCGCCATTCTCCGCCGCCGTGCTGATCCACTCGTCGAATGACGCCGGTGGCCATTCGAAGCTGTAGTCGGAGTCCTCGGTGGGTTGAGCCGACGCGACGCTGGCGATGATCTCGAAGGTGGGCACCACCTGTCTGCCATCTGCGGCATAAGCGTCGAGATAAGGCGCCATGCGATCGAGCGTCGCCTGCGGACCTTGCTCCCCGAGGACACCGAGGCCCGTGGTCTCCGGGTGGCCGTAAAAGGCCACATAGCGGCGGGGACGTTCTTCGGGGAGGACGGTGAACCCTCCACCCGGGACCTGGACTCCCTTTGCCAGGACCGATATCTCCCATGCCGATCCCTCGGGCACGTGACCGAGAAATCTGATCGAGGTCGGGTCGCGTCCGCTCAGAGCGTCTCCCACTTCGGGATAGCCGAAGATGTCGCTCGGGTCATATGCCACGACCGTGGTCCCGGATGCGCGTGCCGTGGCGGCTGCCGAAAGCAAAGCCGTTGGCTGGTTGGCGTCCACCAGCCAGACCGACGGGGCTGACGATGCCACGGCAAGACCGGCTACGACCGCTGCGAAGTCGATGTCGGGCACGACAGCGATGGTGCTGGAGGTGGATGGGTCGGTCTGCGGGAGAACCACATGGTCCCCACTGTTTATGGCATCGATCGTATCGACCACTGTGCTCGCATCGGGTGTCGATGGGAGCCTTCGTTGCTCCGATACACCAAGTGCCGCTGCGGCCAGGTCCACCGCCTCGCTGACGGTCGGGCGGACGACGTCGGCCGTGGGTGGCGTGATCACTTCGGGGGAGCCGAATAGATAGACGCGCGACGGCTTGAGGCGGCCCAACTCGGCGGCGAGCTGAGGGTGGGGGTAGAGGAGTGGGCCTTCGAGAGCCGAAGCCAATTGTGCCGCCGCGGCCACCGAATTCAGATCGGACGGATCGGCCACCACCACGTCATCTGCACAAACGAATACCTCCCCGGAGAGGACGAGGGCATCGCCGGCCACCGTGCCCGTGTCGACCGGGTCGGTGCCGGGCGTATGGCGAACGCAGTCGCGCAGCGTTGTCGATGTGGCCTGGGGCATGTCGCCACCGCCGGGCTTGCCGGTTCCGGTTGGCGTGTCACCGACGATGGCGCTGCAGGCGCTGATGACCAGCGCAACGGTGAGCGTGCGTGCGAAGTGCCTCATGTGACTCAAGGAACCACGGCAGGGTAATTGTGATTCGAGTCCAAACACGGCGTTGTGGAGGAGCGTGAGGTCAGCACGCTGGTCGTTCATGCACCGGTCAGAACAGTGTCTCCGGCTCCGTGCGGTCCCTCAACTCGGGTCCGTTGTTGGCAACCGAGTTGACCCGGCTCGAAATCCGATGCTCCATCAGGCTGTCCGGGTCTTGTGGTCGGAGCAACGCCTTGGCCGCTTCGACATCGAGCAGGTCGCGGTCGAGCCATGCATCCCACATCTCTCTCTCCAGGGAGATCGGCATGCGGTCGTGTATCGGTGCGACCACTCCCACCGCCTCGGCGGTCAGTATCGAGCAGGTCCGCTCCCACTGGTCGGTTTCGAGGTCGTGGCGTGCAGCCCAGATTCCGGCGAACACCAGAGGATGCCCATCGGCGCGATAGATCCAATGCGGTGCCCGACCCCGGTCTTTTGGCTCCCACTCGTAGAAGCCGTCGGCAGGTATGAGGCACCTCCTTCGAGAAAAGGACTGACTGAATGTGCCGTTGGTGTCGACCGTCTCGACGCGTGCATTGATGTGGACGGATCTCGGGTCCTTGGCCCAGTGAGGGACAAGCCCCCAGCGCATGGATCCCAGGAGCCTTTTGCTGTCTCGGTCGGCGATCACATACACCGGGTCGGTCGGCGCAACGTTCCAGTTTTGCTCCAGACCTTCGGTGGCGACCTCGTCTACTCCGAAGTACTCGGCATAGAAGTCGAGATCACCGGTGATTGAGAAGCGCCCGCACACAGACGGAGATTAGGGGTCAACCTTCGATGGCTTCGAGGTTGTGTCTGGCCCAGGAGTGGACATCCCATCGACCGACTGCCCGGCGGAGTCGTCGCATCCGGCGATTCTCCTCGTCGCTCTCCATCACCACGGCATGGTGTAGAGCCCGGGCAAGGCCATCGAGGTCGTAAGGGTTGATGATCAAGGCATCGCCCAGTCGCTCGGCGGCGCCTGCAAACTCACTGAGAATCAAGACGCCTGTGTTGTCCTGTCGGGTGGCGACATACTCCAGGGCAACGAGGTTCATCCCGTCCCGCAGGGGAGTGATCAACATCACGTCGGCGGCCAGGTAGGCCCCAACGAGCTCCGGGAAGGGGATTGTCCGGTATTGGTACTGAACTGGCGTCCACGACGCCCGGCCGAAACGTCCGTTGATCCTTCCAACCAGCTCCTCGACCCGCCGCCGGATGGTTTGGTATTCGCCCACGTCTTCGCGGCTGGGCACAGCGATTTGAACCAGTGAGACCTTCCCCGCCAGCTCCGGGTGACGTTGGAGCATCACCTCGAATGCTCGGAGGCGAAGGTCGATCCCCTTGGTGTAGTCGAGCCGGTCGACCCCGAGGATCACGTGTTCGGGATCGCCGAGGTCACGGCGCAGCTCGACACCGGTTTCGATCGCCTCGGCCGAGCGTCCCACCTGTCTTGCGTGCTCGAGGTCGACCGTTATCGGCACAGCCTCACATCGGATCCGCCGGCCTTCGTACATCAGTGAGGACGCAGGCCCCCGTGCTCCGACGATCTCACGGGCCGCTGCGGCAAAATTCAACACGGCGCGTTTGGTCTGAAAGCCCAGATAATCCGAGCCCAGCAGGCCACGCAGCACTTGGGCTCGCCATGGCAGCCTTTCGAAGATGTCCACGGGTGGAAAGGGGATGTGTAAGAAGAATCCGATCCGCGTTCCGGGGGACTGGGAGCGGACCATCTCAGGGACCAGCTGTAGCTGGTAGTCGTGGACCCACGCCATCCCATTCTCACCTGCGGCGTGGGTGACGCTCCGTGCGAAGCGGTCATTGACCGCCTGATGGGGTCTCCACCAATGGCGATGGAACTCGAGTGGCCGGATGGCGTCGTGATAGAGGGGCCAGATGGTGCCGTTGCAGAAGCCGTCGTAGTGGTTCTCGATCTCCTCCTGGTCCAGCACGACGGGCTTGTTGGTTATGCCGGCGGCCTCAAAAGAGCGAGCGCTTCCGCCGGCGCTGCCATTCCAACCGACCCAGACACCACCTCGATCTCGCAGGACCGGCGTCAGGGCCGCGACCAGCCCACCGGGGCTGGTCGTCCACTCGCCCGTGTCGTCGTCGCGTGAGACCGGGAGACGGTGCGCCGCGACTACCAGCTTCGTCGATTTCTTCGAATCAGTCATCCCGTCTTGACCCTAACTGCGGCAGCGACAGGCAAATTCGGCCCCGGCCGGCCCCCAAGCCCTCGCGACATACCCGGTCACGGCGCCCCTGAACCACCGTCCTCACCATCAAAAACAGCCGGGGATGGGATGATCAGAATGTGCTGGCAGCCCTCAACATCGCAGCTGTTGGCCTCGGCGTGGGAGCCGGGGGCCTATCGGCGACGCTGTTGGCTCTCTTGATCGGTGGCGGGTTGAGTCTCGTCGGCCTGTCCAGCGGGCCTGACATCGGCCTCGTCGTCGGCATCGTGGGGGGCATCGCTGCGGGTGGGTGGGTGGCGGGCAGATTTGCCAATCACTCGGAGCGGTTTCACGGCGCGGTGACAGGACTGGTCATGGCCGGTGTGATCATCGTGGTGGCAAGGCTCGGGGGTAGTGGCGCCTCGACCGGACTGGTCATTTGGTTGGCGGTCCTATCGGCGGTGACGGGCGGATTGTCCGGGTGGTTGGCAGGCAGACGCAAGCGCAGAGCGTCCTAGTGACCCGTTACACATCGGTCGGCGACGCCCGCCCTGTCTGAGCGGAAGATCGCTAAAATCGGTCGGGCGAGCCCGCCGGGCGACCGCGGTCCGATGGACCGAGGAAAGTCCGGACTCCAAAGGGCAGGGTGCTGGGTAACACCCAGGCGGGGTGACCCGACGGACAGTGCAGCAGAGAGCAGACCGCCGATGGCGCCGGGTCTCACGACCAGGTTGCACAGGCAAGGGTGAAACGGTGAGGTAAGAGCTCACCAGCATGGCGGGCAACCGCGATGGCTCGGCAAACCCCACTCGGAGCAAGGCCAAGCAGGGATATCGGCGGCCCGTCGATCAAGTCCCGGGTAGGCCGCACGAGCGGATCGGTGACGATTCGCCCAGATGGATGGTCGTCGGCTGTCGGCCTCGAAGGTCGACAGATCACAGAATCCGGCTTACAGGCGGGCTCGCAGACTTCGAGGGCCCCCCAGAGCTCGGGGGGCCCCTCGTCCCGCTGGACGCGACAAAAGGCGAAATCCGGTCACCTCGACGAGCCGGGAAATAGCCTGGGATGGGAAACAGCGTTATCTGCTGCAGAATCCTGCGGCCGTCATGCCCAGAGGAGGAGCATCAAGTGGTAATCAACAAGTACCTGGCCGAGTTTCTAGGGACATTCATCCTGGTCTTCGGAGGCTCGATGGGAATCCTCACGGTCGGAGGGGCCAGCGGGGCGGCCGAGATAGTTGCCATCGCCCTTGCCTTCGGTCTGGCGTTGCTGGCCGGTATCTGGGCCTTGGGACATGTCTCCGGGGCCCATTTCAACCCGGCAGTCACTCTCGGCATGTTCCTGGACGGGCGCACCACCCTTGGGGACGCCATCGGGTATTGGATCGCACAATTCGCAGGCGCCGGCGTGGCCTCACTGGTCGTTCTGGCGGCTTCGAGCCAGGAGGCCGTCGCCGGGACGGTCACCGGGTACAGCAAGCTCTCGACGGGGATCCTCGTGGAGATCGTGCTGACCACCATCTTCGTGTGGGTGATACTCGCCGTGACCAAGAGGGATGGAAGTCAAGCGCCGGCCGCCATCGCCCTGACCCTGGTTGCCGTGCACCTGGCAGGAATCAGGGCGTCTGGTGCGTCGGTCAACCCGGCTCGTTCGTTTGGCCCGGCTGTGGTTGGTGGAAAGGTGGACCAACTGTGGGTCTACCTGGTGTTCCCCCTGGTGGGCGGGGCCCTCGCCTGGGCCCTCTACAGGTTGTTCCCGGTCAAGGAATAGAGAGTCCGTCCGGGCGAATAGAGAAAGACCCGGATCGAGCGATCCGGGTCTCCCCACATCTCCACCGAGTCGAGACTTCGGAGTCAGAGTGGGGAGTCGTCGCCGAGATCCTTGAGACCGAGTACCCACCCTGCCGGCAGGGACCAATGCTTCGCTCCCTTGATCATTGCCTCGAGGTGACCTGTGGCCGGTCGGTGGTCTCCATTGGGTGTGGCCTTTGACACGAACGTGAGACATTCGTATTTGTTGCCCTCACGGTCGACGGCCTTGATGTCCCAATCCGCCACCCGGCCTTCGGCTTCCTCGGCGTCGCGAAGAGCAGCCACTTCATCGTCGGGGACATCGAAGACGGCACCCCACACCGTGTGACCCGACTCCGGGAAAAGTGTGGGCAACCCATCGCTAGCGTCCGACTTCACGAACATCAGTCGCGTCTCCGGGAAATGAGCCGTGAATCGAAACTCGGCGTTCGGGGCGACACTCCCCAGCTTGTCCGGGTCGAGAAACGCTGCGTAGGCGAAATAGAGAGTGTTGTTGGTCACGGAACAGCGAGTGTAACTGCCATTCGATCGTTCTCAGTGACATCGATTTACCTCGGCTATACCCCACCTCACCTACCTTGTCCCGGGTGGCCAGACGATCTGCAACATTGCTCGTATTGGTGCTCGCCATTGCAGCTTGTGGCGGCGTCGGCGGCGCCGACCTGCCCTCGACCACGACCAGTGAGGCGACGGCCGATCGTGATTCCGGAGTTGTCGCACCGGACGTAACCACGACCACAGTTGGCGACCAGACCACCACCACCAATTCCCGTCCACCTGCCCCCGACTTCACCCTGGGGCTCGGAGGTGGCGGGAGCTACACCCTTTCAAAGGAAGAGAAGCCGGTCTACCTGGTGTTCTGGGCCGAGTGGTGACCAACCTGCCGACAGGAGTTGCCTGTCGTCGACGGTCTTGCGGCTGAATATGCCGACCGGGTCGATTTCGTGGCCCCGGCCTGGAAATCCGACTTCGAATCCACCCGCGTCAGGGCCGGCGAGTTGTTCAAGTCGGGCGAGATCCAGTGGGGTCTCGACCAGCGGGAAGAGATTTTCGCCCTGTATGGCGTCCCGTACCAGCCGGTGACGGTCTTGATCGGGGCGGACGACACCGTGGTCGAGTCTTGGGCTGGCCCACGCGCGGAGTCGGAGATTCGCAGTGCCCTCGATCGCTTGATCTCCCTACCTGGCTGAACGGGTCGTAGTATCCAACGTTGTCTCTGAGAAATCTCATGTCGGGGGATCGATGACATACGGTTCAAGTCCAGCCAACAACTCTGATGGGATGCGCGACGACCTTCTCGAGCTCGAGCGGAGAATGTTGGACCCCGAGGTCCGCCACTCTCTGATATCGGTCGATCGGCTGCTCCACCCCGAATTCACGGAGTTCGGCAGTGGTGGGCGTGTGTACGACAAAGAGATGATGGTGGCAATGATGACCCGTGAGACGCCTGCGTCGGTCATGATTCGCGATTTCGGGGTGAAGATCCTCGCCGATGGTGTCGCGTTGGTCACCTATCGAACCATCGGTTCCGAGGGTAGGGAGGCCCGCCGCAGCTCGGTGTGGGTGCGTGAGCACGGGCGCTGGCAACTGGTATTCCATCAAGGGACCCGGATCCCGAGCCGTCTCAGTCTCGGTTGAAGCGCGGATCAGGCCATAACCGGACCTGGAGGCTGATCCAGTGAGGCGATTCGAGCTGCTCCTGGCGTTCGGTGGAGTGTTTGCTATCGCCTGGCCGGCGGTCTTTGGGGTGCGGACCCGCCGTGGAATCGTGGCTGCTGGGCTTCTCGCCCTATTTGTGATCCATTGGCGTGTCGAGGGCCTGCGCTGGCAGATGTCCCCGATGTACCTGGCGGCCCTTGGTCTGGCCGCGGGCGACGTGATCTCCTTCGAGCGAGACCTCGTTTGGACCAGGCGGGTCGCCAGGGGAGTCTTTGGGCTTGCAGGTCTCGGTCTCGCAGTGGTCTTGCCGTCGATCCTGCCTGTGCCGCGGCTCCCCGTCCCCTCCGGTCCCGAGACGATCGGGACGGTCACGATCCAGCTCACAGACACCGAGCGAAAGGAGATGTACGGGCCGTCGCCGGGTGGCCCCCGAACGATGATGGTTCAGGTGTGGTATCCGGCCGTACCGGTGGAAGGCATCGACCCACAGCCGTGGGCCGAGGACTGGGACGTGGTTGCCCCGGCGCTCTCGAGACAACTCGGGTTGCCCAGCTGGTTTCTCGGTCACACCCGGTATGTCGACTCGCATTCCCTTCCCTCGCTCCCGATCGCTCCGGGGACCTTCCCCGTCATCATCTACAGCCATTCTTGGGGGGGCTTTCGGGCAATCGGGATCAATCAGATCGAATCACTCGTCAGCAACGGGTTCATGGTGATCGCCCCTGATCACACCTACGGGGCCGTTGCCACCCGCCTGGCCGACGGGGAGGTGATCGGTCTGGATCCGGCAACGCTCCCCGATGTGACTGTCGTCGGCCAGGATGCGTTCGACCAAGCCGCCGAACAGCTCGTGGAGGTGTATGCGGGGGACATCGAGGCCATCCTCAATGGGCTGGACGCCGGCGATGAGGGGCCGTTCGGGCAGCTCAGCCAAAGCGCAGACACGACGAGAGTGGGGATTTACGGCCACTCGGCGGGTGGTGGCGCCGCCATCGCAGTCTGTCTGCAGGACGAGCGATGTGATGCGGTGCTTGGCCTCGATCCATGGGTAAAACCGATCCCGGACAAGACCATCTCCATTTCGGCGACAAGGCCCGCCCTCTACATGAGGTCAGACGAATGGAGGGGGGAAGAGAATGACGCCATCCTCCGGGGGGTCGCCGAAAGGTCAGACGTGACGACCTATTGGATCGGCGTGGAGGGCGCGAGCCAGAACGATTTCGTGGTGACGCCTCTCCTGTCGCCCTTCACCAATCAGTTCGGCTTGACCGGTCCGATTCCGGCCGGGCGTATCGTCCCTATCGTCGAGCGCTATCTCGTCGGGTTCTTCGACGTCTATCTCCTCGACACCGGTCCGGCCGCGATCGAGGTACCCAGCTTCGACGAGGTTTCGCTCGAGGTGATCGGGCCCGAGAACTGATCAGGACTCTGGGCGCTGTTGGGTATCCCCGGTGGTCCGCTGGCCCGGGCTCTCTCCCCGTTTGATGGCGTCGATGGTTGCCCCCAACACGAGGGCATCGGCCTGCCCGATGATTTTTCCCACCACCCGGCCGTCGGGATCGATGAAGAAGGTCTCCGGAATCCCATAGACGCCGTAGGCGATGGCCGTTCGGCTCGACGGGTCGGCCAGGTATTCGGTGGCGGCCGACACTCCTGCATTGGCCAGATACGACAACGACGCGCTCGGCTCCTCCTGATATCCGATCTGGACGAATTGCACGTCATCGTCGGCAAAGGACTCCGAGGTAGCCACCATGTCGTCGTGTTCGGCGCGGCACTCCGGGCACCAGGATGCGAAGAAGTTCAAGACCACCACTTTTCCGCTGAAAGTCGAAAGGGCGACGCGCTCGTCGCCCCGAAGCGTTGGCAAGTCGAACTCCGGAGCTGGAAGGCCGATGAGCGGTGACTCAACCAGACCCGGATCTGAGCCGAAGCGAGAAGCGAGCACAACCGCGAGGACCACCACCGCACCAAGGATGGCGAAACCGGTCCAGCGGAGCGCCCTCCCGTTCACGGGCAGGCCGCCCCGGTGCGCGAGAGCTCGAGGTCGGCCTCCACTTGGGACCGTGAATCCGCAGGCAGATCGGGGTCGTCGAGCAGGTCGGTGAATATGGCTGTCGCGCCTTCGGCGTCGTCGTTGCCGCACCACTCCAGCCGCCCCTCGACATAGCGAGCCACGGTGGAGGTCGGGTCGATGGCGAGCGCCTGGTCTACGAGGTTCAACGCCGTGTCGATCTCTCCGTTGCCGTCATAGGTCATCCAACCAAGACGCACCAGAGCGGTGGTCGCCTCGTCGTCGGTTGCATTGGGATCCTCGGCGACTGCGAGGTAGTGGGGAAACGCGGATCGATAGTCGCCCGCCTGGTAGTAGCGCTCTGCGAGGGCAAGCCGCATTCCGTCGATCTGCGGGTTATCGAGGTTGGCCGCAATGACTGCCTCCATTGTGTCGTTGCTGACCTGGGAGAGATCCTGTTGACCCAGGTCGGCGACACCCTCCGCACCACTAACCCGGTCTTGGAGGGAGTTGCTGGCCAGAACGACGATCCCGGCGAATACAGCCACCATGATCCCGCCGCCGACCAGCACGCGTCGGCGACCGCGGCCTCGGGTTTCCGGTGTTATCCCCGTCTCGCTGCCCGGGTGACCTTTCCACCAGACGATCACGAAGATGCCGCCGAGCAGGACCAGGGCCGGGGCCAGCCACAAGAACAGGGTCGATCCGCTGGCTGGTGGGTCGAGCAGGACTGCTCCGCTGTAGGAGGCCTGAATCTCATCGAGGATTTCGTGGTCTGTCGCACCTGCCGCCACGCGGTCCGAGATGAGGGTCATCATGTCCTTGGCCATCTGGGAGGGAGAGTCGGCAATCGACTCTCCCTGGCATACGGGGCATTTGATCCTCGAGCCCATCGCCTCGACCCGATCGGTGTGAGCCGGGCGAGTGGATGTCAAAGCCACCAATGCAACGGCCAGGACGACCATGGCCCCAACCATGAGGACATTCCTGCTGCGCTCAGGCATCGGCGGTCTGAAGTCGCCCTTCTTCGACTCTTTCGCGTCGTCGGGCGCTCATCGCCCAAAACCCGCCGGCGGCCGTGGTCAGGCCACCAAACCAAAGGAGCCACATCATGGGCGACGTGTCCAACCCCAATGTAAGAGTGTTGGAGTCGAGGCTGCCGAGCGTCAGGTACAGGTCACCTTCGGGTCGGGTCATCACTGCCGGCGTGACCACTCCGGAGGTATCTGGCCCGTAGAAGTTGGCCCGAGGCTCTAGAACACCAAGCAGACGGCTGTCTCGTCTCACCTCTATACGAGCTCCCTGAACGGTCCGGTTGGGCTCGACACGGCGGAACGGCGAGTGATAGGTCAGGGTGTAGCCCGCGAAGTCGATGCTGTCTCCAGGGTTGAGGTCGACTTGCGTATGTGCTCCAAGGTTGGCGGCGAAGGCGATTCCCAGCGCCACGAGGGCGACGCCCACATGGCTCAGCTGACCGGCCCAGAAAGGCTGGTCATTTGCCACGACCCGCTTGATCTCAAGGACGAGGCCTTCCGCCGACTTGCGAGATCGGGCCGACGCCTGTTCGAAAACGAGGGCGAGGATGGTGATGATGACGAAAGTCGAGAGAACGGCGGCCAGGATGACCCATCCAACCCGCGTGACCGCCAAGGCGGTGACCGTCCCCGTCGCCAGGGCTATCAAGGCCGGCCAGCGGAGACGACGCCAGATCGTGCCCGAATCGACGCCCCTCCAAGGTGTGACCGCGCCAAAGCCGATTGTGAGAAGCAGGACGAAGGAGAGTGGCACGGCCAGGCGGTTGAAGAATGGTTTACCCACGCCAACTTGTGTAC
Organism: uncultured Actinomycetes bacterium; assembly: GCA_963730285.1. Classification (GTDB taxonomy): domain Bacteria; phylum Actinomycetota; class Acidimicrobiia; order Spongiisociales; family ZC4RG35; genus JARDZU01. The sequence goes on from CAVSQY010000006.1 coordinate 35,200, forward strand.
CTGTGAAGGCCTCCAGGAAGAGGGGGTAGGTGGTGCCAATGAGCACGATGAACCCATAGACCGCAAGGAGGAGGTTGTTGACCAAGAACAAACCCTCCCGTGAGACGAAGCTCTCGATCCTCGGTGGGCTGGAGACCAGGTGAGATCGAGCAGAGAACAGGGCGAAGGAACCGACCAGCGTCAGCACCAGGAAACCGAGCAGCGCCGGCCCGATTGCCGACTGTGTGAAGGAATGGACCGAGTTGATGGTCCCCGATCGGGTTAGGAACGTGCCGAGGATGGTCAGGGCGAAAGCGCTTATCACCAAGATGAAGTTCCAGGCCTGGAGCATCCCGCGGCGACGCTGAACCAGCCCGGAGTGCAGAAAGGCGGTGGCGACGAGCCAGGGCATCAGGGAGGCGTTCTCGACAGGGTCCCAGGCCCAGTAGCCACCCCAAGAGAGGACTTCGTATGCCCACCATCCACCCAGGGTGATTCCCAGCGTCAGGAATGACCAAGCGACCAGAGTGGAGCGGTGACTGCGTCGCAGCCACTCCGGTCCTGGCACCGCCAGGGCCAACGCCCCCATTGCATAGGCGAAAGGAACCGTCAACCCGACATAGCCGGTGTAGAGCATCGGCGGGTGGATCGCCATGAGGATGTGGTTCTGTAGCAACGGGTTGGGCCCCGGGCCGTTGACTGGTGCGGACACGGCCGCAAAGGGCCAAGGGCTCGATGAGGCACAACCCAATGGCAGGGCGTTGACACAGACCTCGAAGGGGTTGGCCACGGTCAGCATCAACCCGAAGAAGAAGATGGCAACGGCGCCCATCACAGCCAATGCAGCGGCGCCCAGTCGGTCGGGCTGTCTCACATAGCGTCGCAGGACGACCCAGGTGTAGATGGCAAGAATCAGGCCCCACAGGAGGATCGAGCCCTCCAGGGCGGCCCAGGCGGTTGCCACATCAAATGGGAATGGGGTGGTGATCGAGTGGTGATTGGCCACGTATGCGATGCTGAAGTCATCGGTGAGCAGCGCCAGTTCCATCGAGCCCATCGCGATCACGGCGCCTGACAGGACGAGTCGCGTGGGCGTGACGAGATCACTCTGCCCGCCGCGAGCCACCCTGATACCGCGGATGGTGAGCAGCACCGCCCCCAGGAGAGCCGAGATGACCCCGGCTGAGCCGAGAAAGGCGAGCATCAGCCGCTCGGGTAGGCCCCGCCCTCTTCGGGGACCTCGTAGTTCTCGTCGTGACGGATGAGAGCAGTGTCGGCGACGAACCGGTCACCAGACCAGGCACCCTCGAGCAGCACCGGAACCCCTTCGGCGAACAAGGATGGGGTCTTTCCGGTCAGGTCGGCCGCGACGGTGGCCCCCCCGTCCGTGACCTCGAAGCTGATCGATTTCCCGCCCTCCACAAGACTCCCATCGACGACGGTTCCGGCGAGTCGAAAGCGTTCGCCATCCGGAAAATCAGCCCGCTGTGCCACCGCTTCGGTCGGATAGAGGTAGTAGGTCAAGTTTTCGTTGAGGCTGGTGACAGAGAGAGCGATCACGAGGACGATCACGCCTCCGATGCCGAGGAACACAAATCGACGGTGCGGCACGGTCAGTCCCTGCCGGCTCGTCGCCAGCGTCGGTGCAGATAGGCGGCGTAACCCAAGATCATCGCAAAGACGATGAGATAGGTGCCGACCACGATGACCTGATCAGACATCTTCGACCTCGGCCAACCTCGGAGGGTGGACGGCTTCACCGGCCATGCCCGGAGCGCGGGCTGACTGCCCCTCAGACCGGGCCAGCGCCAGACGCGCCGTCAAAAGGGCGGCAAAGAGGATCGTGAAGGCCAGGAAATTGACCAGGAGCGCGGTCAACATCGCAGGAGGCATAGTGGCGCCATCGGGCCGGATCGATGGGGTCTGATGAAGGGTGCGAACCAGGTAGACGGAAAAGTAGACCAGGGGCACTTGGACCACGGCCACGGCTCCGAGGATGGCCGACCTTCGGGCCTTCTGCGTCGGGTCTGGCGTGGCGCGGCGCAGAGCCAGATAGCCGAGATAGACGAAAAGCATCACCGCAGTCGAGGAGAGCCGGGCGTCACCCCAATCCCAGGCGCGGCCCCACACGGCCTGACCCCAAACCATCCCGGTGAACAAGCCCGTGACAGTGAACACCACGCCGAGCTCGGCCGATGCCTCGCCGAGCCGGTCCCAAGCCGGCTTTTTGCGCAGGAGCCACATGAGCGACGAAAGGGCGGTGATGCCGAAGGCCAGGAACGCCACCCACATCGATGGGGCGTGGATGTTGAGTATTCGGGAGAACTCGCCCTGGAGGGCGTCAACCGGTGAGGTGAACGCCAGCCATAGCCCGACCACCACTGCAATTGCTGCAGTAGCCAGGAGAATTCGGACTCGTTTCATCTCGACGCCTCCTCGAGCGGGCCGGCCACCGCCACACCCACCACCATCAAGGCGAGGTCGGTGGTCACCAACAGGATCACCCAGGGGAGGATACTTCCGCCACGCGTTAGTGCCTCCAACGTCTGCGAGCCACCCACTACCAGGGGAATTGCCAGCGGGGCGACCAGGAGTGACGCCAGGGCGGTCCGATTGCGGAGCCCGGCCGTGACCTCTCCGGCGAGGGTGCCCAACTCGGTGAGGCCGATCCCTGCGAGGAAAATCGCCAGGATCATCGGCGCCGGCCAGCGATCGGGTAGGCGGGGCGAGTAGAGAGCGGCCATCGCCACGAACAGTGCGACCAGGAAGCCGAGCATGAGCACCGAGCCAGATAGCGACCTGGCGACGAACTTGGCCGCAGGGTCCACACCCAGCAGCGCATAGAGATCGCGACGCTCCGGGGTGTCGGCGGCAGTTTGACGGAGGGCAACCTGCATGCCGAACAAAATGCCGACAGCCCAGAACACCGCCGGTCCGATAAGGGTGATAGCGGTCAGGTCGATCCCGAGCGCGAGAGGGAACACCAGCAGGGCGACGAGGGCGAAGGGGATCACCAGCCTGATCACGTCCCCCAGACGGCCCTCGACCCTGAGGTCGACCCTGGCCAACTCCACTGTCTGTCTCCAGAAGCTCATCCGGGTATCAGCCTGCCCCCCTCGATCCGGAAGACCCGGTCGCATCTCTCGTCGAGGTGCTTGGAGTCGTGGGACACCATGATCACTGTGCCCTGATCCTTGACGGCCCGGTCGATCAGCGCCTGGATCAATGATTTCGCATCGGGATCGAGACCCGATGTCGCCTCGTCGAGCAACAGCACGCTCGGGCGTGTCATCAGAAGCCGAGCCACCTCGGCTCGACGCTGCATCCCAAACGATGCGGCTCCGGCCGTTCGCTCGGCAGCGTCTTCCAGTCCCACCACCCGGAGTGCGCCTTCGACTCGACCCGGGTCGATGCCGATAAGCCGGGCGGCATGCTCCAGATTCTCACTCAGGGTCAATTCGGGGATCACCGTGGGCGTATGGGTGATCATTCCGATTTGGCGCCGCACCGAGGTCACGTCGAAAGTACCGAGAGATGCACCCAGGACAGTCCCCTCGCCACGGTCAGGCTTTATCAAAGTCGCGGTGAGGCGGATCAATGTCGTCTTGCCTGAGCCATTGGGCCCCGAAACGCCGACGACTGCTCCCTCTCCCACCTCGAGGTCGACATCGCGCAACACCGGGCTCCCACCCAAAGACACTCCCATCATTCGGAGGTTGATTGGTGCTGCGCCCACAGGCGGAGTCTCACCGGGCATCAGCTGATACTCAAGTCGCCGACGTCGGCGTTGCCTGCTGTGAAATGGGTCAGCTCAGTTACCTTGGCTTGAGCCTGACGATCGGGGTGATTGGAGAGGCGAGCGTGCCGGTGGCCTCCACGATGCGTATTCCCGGCTTGTTCAGCCACCTCCAGATGATCTGAGCCTCCTCCCCAGCTTCGACACAGTCGGCCACCCCGTGGCCACCTGTCGGAGGGGGTGCCAGCGCGGGTCTCAAGGGCGGTGTCCCACCGGGCCTCCACGTGCTGACCAATCGCCCGTGATCTATCAGGGCCCGGCTCCCGTCGGCGTCTTCGATCTCGCCAAACCCGAGGCCGTGCAGAGCGCACCAGGTTCGACGGCTCTCCAACGCCCTTGCCAGGGCATCATGGCGCTCCAAGGCCCACCTTGCCTCTTCGTATCGTTGCTCCGAGGCGAGATCTCTCATCCGCGCCGCCAGGGGCTCGAGCAGTGTCCAGGCATCGTCTATGAGCCCGTCGAGCACTCTCTGGATCTCGGTCTGATATGAAGTCCTGGGCAAAGTCCCGTCGCACGGGCACAGGGCTGCGCCCATCTGGGCCGGTGCGCACTTGCCCGATCTCGTCCCGGGTCGCCCGGTGCACCGTCTTATCCTGGTGGTGTCCCAGAGGGCCGCCACCACCAGGTCGGCTGACCGCTTGCTGCGAAATGGGCCTAGATAGAAGATTCCCTTGTCATTCAGAGTCCTGACGACCGAGAGCCTCGGAAATTCCTCCCTGGTCAGCTTCACCCAATGTGAGCTCTTGGGCGGCCGGGATCTGCGATTGTGACGGGGCCGATGGGCGTGGATCAGCCGTAGCTCCGTCACCTCGGCCTCCAGTCCGGTGTCACACACGATGTGCTCGATCGTGTGCAATTCCCTCATCAGATTGCCAATGCTGCGTCGCTTGTCGCCGTAGAAGTACTGGCGCACGCGTGCTCTCAGATTGGTGGCTTTTCCCACGTAGATCACGGTCCCATTCCGGTCGCGGAACAGATAGACCCCGGGGCGCCGGGGAAGGTCGTTGGCGAGGTTGATCTTGGAGAAATGCGCTGCCCCCCGGGCCCGAGGCAGTTGAAGCAGGTCGTCGAGGTTGGTGACACCAAGACTTCCGGCCCGTTCGAGGAGCCCATGAAGCACGTGTGCGGTCGCCCTGGCATCCTCCAACGCTCTGTGGTTCGGGGTCACCGGGCTCCGGAAGTGCGATGCCAAAGTGCGGAGCTTGAGATTCCTCACCTCACCCCTGACCAGGCGTCTTGCCAGCGATGCCGTGTCGACGACATCGTTCCCTATGCGCTGATACCCCAGACGCTGGGCTGCGGCATTCAAGAACGACAGATCGAAGCGCACGTTGTGGCCAACCACGACGGCGTCGCCGATGAACTCGAGGAAGGATGGCAGCGCGGTGTCGATCCTGGGTGCGCCGACCACCATCGATTGGGTTATCCCGGTGAGGAACATGATGGATGGCGGGATGGCGAGCCCGGGGTCGACGAGGGTTTGGAACGAACCGATCGGTTCGCCCGAGAGGTACCTGACGGCGCCGATCTCGGTGATCTCGCATTGGGCCGGCGAGCCGCCGGTGGTCTCCAGGTCGAGGACGCAGAATGTGACGTCGATCAGTGGGGTGGACAGATCGTCGAAGCTGGGCTGGAGAAGTGCGGACACAGCCCATTCGACACTACATCGAACATATGTTCGATGTCAACGATGGGTTGTTCACGCGGTGGGGGCGGCCCCGTCTACATTGGCTCGGCGACGTCTACGTATCGTCTCGTAGGCCGCGACAGCGATTGCGACCGACGCGTTGAGGGAGTCGGATGTGCCGGACATGGGGATAGACATCGACGCATCGGCCATGGCTCGGGCCTCTGGGGTGAGGCCCCGGTCTTCGGCCCCGGCCAGGAGGGCCATGGGCGCCACGAGGTCGGCCTCCCAGAGAGAGGTTGGTGAATCCCCGTCGAGGGCGAACATCGGGACCCGTCTGGTGTGGAGCCAATCAACGAGTTCGGTCAGACCGGCTATGACACAGGGAACGGAGAAGACCGCGCCCGTAGAAGCGCGAACGACGTTCGGGTTGGAGAGGTCGGTCCCTGGCTCCGCCACCAGGACGCCATCGGCACCGACTGCATCGGCTGTGCGCAGGATGGCCCCAAGGTTCCCTGGCTTTTCGAGTCCTTCGAGCACGAGGAACAACGACGAGGGGCCGACCCGGAGGGTGTCGAGGCTCCTCGTGGTCTGCCTGAACACGCCCAACACTCCCGCGGAGCGGCCTCGGTACGAGGCACGTGACAACGCCCCCTCCGAAGCCGAGACGACTTCCGCGTCCAGGCCTGGGGGCGGATGGAATCTCCCGGGCACGTAGTAGAGCTCGAGGCATTCGGCCCCATTGGATAGGGCGCGTTGGATCAGCCGCTCGCCCTCGGCGACGAGGACCCCTTCCCTGTCGCGGGTCTTCCTGTCGCGCAGCCCGATGAGACGCTTGATGCGCTTATTGGAGGGCGAGATGATTTCCGGAATATCCACGATCGGAGTATCGCACCACCTGATCCACGGTCCCGTAAGGTTCGGATCGTGGAGTTGGTCAAGATCGGGAGATATGGCTCGACCATGGAGGCGGACCTGGTCAAGGCCCGGCTCGAAGACAGTGGGATCCCCGCGGTCGTTCAGGCGGATGATGCCGCCGGAACCATCCCGAATCTCGCCATGTCCGAGGGAATCCGGGTCTTCGTCCGGCCATCCGACTTCGAGAGGGCCCTCGAAGTCCTGGAGCGGATGCTGCCCGCACCCGGTTGATCAGCGGGACCACCTCTCGCGGTGTATCGCCCTCTCAGGTCCCTTCTTTTCCAGGTCCAGGCTGGACGACCTTCGATCGGGTATGGGGTTTCCGACTGTTACCACCCCGATTGGGCGGTGATCCGAAGGGATTCCGAGTGCCTCCGCGAGCTCGGGCATTGCGTGGGTGCCGAGGAAACCTGCGGCCAGGCCTTCGTCCACGGTGGCGAGAAGTATCGCCATCAGCGCCGCGCCGGCGTCGACCCACCAGTAGGGGACTGGCCAATCGATCTCAGTGCCTTCGGGGCTGAGCTTGTCGGGCTTGCGATAGCGATCGTGATAGGCCTGCTCGCTGACAGTGATGACGATATGGGCGGGGGCCTTCGAGATCCAGGGGTCGAAACCGCTCGCCACGTATTCGTCCTCGCCCGCCAGATCTGCGATCGATCGCCTGGTATCGGGATCGGTCACGACAACGAGCTCGACACCCTGTGTGTTGCCGGCGGACGGCGCCCTGAGTGCCGCGGCGGCGATCCGCTGGAGGGCGTCGGGCTCCACCGGGTCGGGGTCATAGTTGCGAACCATGCGGCGTCGGGCGAGTACCTTTTTGAATTCCATCCGACAATCTTGTCACTTGCTCGCGCCACGATGTCGATGAGACTGAGTTGGTGACAGTGATGGTTATATGACTTATGGTGACGGAGTGGGTGATGGGCTACAGGGCCCGGCCCATCCCATTGCCATCACGGAGGGAGTGGCGGCGTTGACCCCGAAGCCGGGCAAGTTGATGAAAGTCGTTTGGACGAGGGGCAGTGGTTGCTCCGAGCTGGCCAAGCTCCTGAGCATGACGGAGCCCGAGCGCGTTTCTGGCGATCTGGGCGAGGCATGCATCGACCGCCGCGCCGATTTACTGGTAGCGCGGAAGTTTCCTGGGTCGTTCGACCTGGTCAATGTGGTGGTTCCCCTCGACTTCGAATCGGAGAAGGTGGGTCGCGTGGTCTCTGCAGTGGCAGGCGGGCCTCACTCTCTGCTTGCAGCCGAGACTGCCTCACGTCTCGCGGCCGCGCTTCGCGTCGATGTCGAGATGGTGTCGGCGATACCACCTGGAGGTGACGACAAGGAAGCTTCCGAACTGCTCGATCAGATCGGGAACGAGGTCCCGGGCCTCGCTGGTCGCATCATCGAGGTCGAGGGAGTAGCCGAATTGGTGGAGAGTCTGGATGAGGGGACCCTGCTCGTCTTGGGGGCACCGGGGGGCTCCTGGCTGCAAAGGGCCATGACCGGTCCAGGGGCGAGGCTGCGGAGTCGGGCGCCGGCCGGAGCAGTCGTGGTCCGCAGCGCACCGGAACGAGTCTTCAGGTGGATGGGTGAGCCGGTCTTCGTCGGGCCGTTGCGGCAGGCCGACGACACCCTTCGTGTTCACCCACAAGGAGTGTTGGCAGTGGCCGACGCGGGACGACTCATCGGGCTCGTCCGACGAGAGCACCTGGCGCGGGCGGGCCACCAGGCTGTCTCCTCGGTCATGGAGGAGGCCATATCGGCTCGGGTCGACGAGACAATTGCAGAGGCGCGTGAGTTGGAGCCTACTTTCGGGCGCGATCCGATACCGGTCACCGACCATGACGAGCATCTCGTTGGCGGTTTGTCGTTGCCCTCGGTCTGATCCAAGGCAGAATCATCTGACGTGAAACTTCGCACATTTCTCTGGGGCTCCTTCTGGGCGTTGGTCGGGCTGGCCCTGATCTTGCATGTCGGGGGTGGCTGGTATTTCTCCGACCAACTGATTACCGACGGATTCGAGCCGGCGCCCGGCGACATCACACCGGTCCAAGGCGACATCGAATTGGAAAACGTGATTTATGACACGCCGCTTGGGGGGATGGATGCCTGGTACCTTCCCGCAGCGGGCGATGTGTGGGTCATCCATGTCCATGGCAAGGGAGCCACCCCTGCAGAGCCCCTTCCCCTGTTCGCTCCACTTCAGCAAGCCGGATACCCACAACTTTCGATCACGTATCGAAATGACCAGGGTCAGCCGCTCGATCCCTCGGGCTACTACCAGTACGGGGCCACCGAATGGCAAGACGTGTCGGGGGCGGTCGACTATGCCCTCGCCCAAGGGGCCACAAAGGTGGTTCTGGATGGGTTTTCAACCGGTGCAGCGAATGTGATGTCGTTTCTATCGAGAGAGCCGAGAGAGGCTGTGCTCGGTGTCCTGATGGATGCGCCAAATGTCGACTTCGGGCAGACAGTGGATTATGCGGCGACGCAACGGGAGCTCCCGCTAATTCCCATAACCGTCCCACCCACGCTCGCAGCTACGGCGAAATTCATCACGTCGCTCCGCACCGGGGTCAATTGGCGATTGATCGACTACATCGAGGGCGCCGAAACCACCATCCGACAACCGGTGTTGATCCATCACGGCACGGCCGATCTCACCGTCCCGATAGAAGAGAGCCGCGAGCTCCAGGCGGCCAAACCGAGCTTGGTGCAGTTGATCGAGGTGCAGGGCGCAGGTCATGTTGAGTCTTTCAAAGTCGATCAGCAGAAATACATAGACGACGTCTTGAGTTTTCTGTCGGGACTCGGCTGAAAGAGGGCTACTCGATCTAGGGTCCTCCTTCCCAAGGAGGAACGCCCTGCCCGACGAACCCATGATCCGGCTCGAATCGGTGAGCAAGACGTTTCCCGGAGCCCTGCGACCGGCGGTGAGCGACCTGAGCCTCGACATCGGCAGGGGCGACTTCGTCACATTGGTCGGCCCGTCGGGATGTGGGAAGACGACCACCTTGAAGATGATCAATCGGATCATCGAGCCAACCGCCGGCAATATCTCGATTGACGGTCGTGAGGCAATGTCGATCCCACCGCACGAGTTGAGGAGGTCGATCGGCTATGTGATCCAGCAGATCGGCCTGTTCCCGCATCGCACCATCTCCCAGAACGTCGCGACCGTGCCGGGGCTGCTCGGCTGGGAACAGCATCGGATTGACGAGCGAGTTGCCGAGCTCGTAGAGCTCGTCGGTCTGGAGGCCGATCTGCTCGACCGTTATCCGGCAGAGCTCTCCGGAGGCCAGCAACAACGTGTCGGCGTGGCCAGAGCCCTGGCTGCCGACCCTCCCGTGCTGCTGATGGACGAGCCTTTCGGAGCGGTCGATCCGATCGTCCGCAAAAGGCTCCAAGAAGAGTTCCTCGATCTGCAGGACAGGCTGGGCAAGACGGTGGTTTTCGTTACACACGACATCGACGAAGCCCTCTACCTCGGGACCCGGACCGCCATTCTCAACGTTGGAGGAGTCCTCGAGCAGTACGACCGGCCCGAGGTCATCCTGGCCAATCCGGCCAATGCTTTCGTAGAGGACTTCCTCGGGGGAGAACGTGGTCTCAAGCGGTTGGCGCTTCTGCCCGTAGCCGACGCAGAGATGCGGTGGGGGCCCTTCGTGGATGTGACGACCACCCCCGAGGAGGCCGTGAGAGTGCTGGAGGCCGATGACACCGATTGGCTCGGGTTGCTGGACGGTGGCCGACTGCTCGGCTGGGTTGGTGCCGACGCAGTGGGCCAGGGCCAACTGAGCTCACTGGAGCCGCGGCCATTCCTGGTGACACTCATGAGTGACTCGTCGTTGCGCCAGGCATTGGAGGCCGTGGTGACGGGGCACGCTCGGGTGGCTGTCGTCGTAGACCGCGCCGGAACCTATCTCGGGATGCTTGATCTGGAGGCCATAGCCGAGGAGATCACCGAGTGATCCTCGGCCAGGAGACGATGCCTCTGTTCGATTGGGACTGGGTGGGGCGCAACCTGGACACTGTGTGGCAAAAGGTCTTCGAGCACCTGACCCTCACCGGTGTGGCGCTGTTGGTGGGGTTGGTCATCTCAATGGTGATCGCCACCATCTCATTCTGGAAGCCACGGACATACAAACCGATAATTGCGACGACCGGAGTCCTCTACACCATCCCTTCGCTGGCGATGTTTGCCTTGGTTGCCCCATTGGTTGGTGGCATTGGGTCTCGCACCGGGACCTTCGTCATCGCGGAGGTTGCCCTGGTCAGCTACACGCTCCTGATCCTGGTGAGGAACATGGTCACGGGGATCCGCAACGTCCCGGAGGGTGTCAGGGAGTCGGCCCGGGGGATGGGCTATCGGGAGATGGAGCGTCTCTGGAAGATCGAGTTCCCCATCGCCCTGCCTGTGATCCTGGCCGGAGTGCGAATCGCCACGGTAACGGTCGTCGGGCTGGTCACGGTCACGTCGCTCTTGGGGTGGGGTGGTCTCGGCTTCTTCATACTGGACGGTCTCCGACGCTCGATAATCTTTCCCACCGAGATCATCGTCGGGGTGGTCCTTTCCGTCGCTCTGGCTGCCCTGCTCGACCTGGGACTGCTGGCACTGGGCCGCCTGCTGACCCCTTGGGCGCATCTGGAGAATGGCGACTGATGCAGTTCGTCTCCGACGTGATCGCATGGTTTCTCGAACCCGGTCGATGGCTGGAGACCGGCGGGATCATTCCCAGGACGATCGAGCACCTCTGGCTTGCCATCCTTCCCATGGTCATCGCCCTGGTGCTGGCGTTGCCGGCGGCGGTTTGGCTCGGTCATCGAAGAAAAGGCGAGTTCGCCGCCAACGCTCTGGTCAACGTGGGCAGGGCGATACCTTCCTTCGGCCTGCTGATCCTGGCTGCGGTCTTCTTTGCCCGCGCCGGGGTGAGTCTCCGATTCTGGCCGGCGGTCGTCACTCTGATCGCACTGGCCATCCCACCCATCTTCACGAATGCATACACCGGCATCGTCACCGTCCCACCGGAGACGGTGGAGGCAGCCCGCGGCATCGGATACACCGAAGACCAGGTCTTGTGGCAGGTGGAGGTCGCGGTAGGAGCCCCGGTGATCCTGGCCGGGATTCGCATCTCGTTCATCCAGGTCCTGGCGACGGTGCCACTGGCCGCTGTGCTCTCATCGGGCGGCGGGCTCGGCCAATATGTGGTTCGAGGTCTGGCGTTGGGCCCCAACGGCCTGGTGGAGGTGTTCGCCGGCTCTCTCCTTATCGCTGTGCTCACACTGTCGGCCGATTGGCTTTTCACCCGTGGGGAGCGTCTCGCCCTCCCCGAAGGGGTCCGTCGTCTGGGCGAGGAATCCGCCCGGGAGCCGGTCGCCTGACTTTCCGGGAATTATCCGGGACCTCTATAGGGTTACCCACGGCGGCGCCTGAAAGGGCGCCGTTGACAATTGCCAACAGAAAGGAAGACCCATGCGGACAATTCTCCGCAGACGTGTCTTTGGGGCGACCCTGACGGCGCTGGTGCTGGTTGTGGCAGCATGCGGCGGCGGGTCGGGTGAAGACGCGACCTCGACTACAGCAGGCGATGCCGGTCCGGTGGATGGCCCGGCGATCACAGTTGCCTCATTCAATTTTCCCGAGTCGGTGATATTGGCCGAGATCTATGCCCAGGCGTTGGAGGCCAACGGCTACCAGGTCGAGAGAAACCTGAACCTGGGATCACGGGAGTTGATCTTCCCCGAGATCCAATCGGGATCGATCGACTTCCTGCCCGAATATCTGGGGTCGGCCATCACGGTCGGCTTCGGTGATGACGCGCCGACCAACCAGGCCGAGGCGGTGCAGAAGCTGACCGATCTCTTCGCCGAGAATGACGTCACAGTTCTCGAACCCGCTCCCGGCCAGGACAAGAACGTGTTCGTCGTTACCGGCGACTTCGCCTCGCAGAACTCTGTGAGCACTGTTTCGGACCTGGCGGGTGTCGGAGACATAACCCTCGGTGGCCCACCCGAGTGCGAGGACAGGGAGACCTGCTACAAGGGCCTGGTCGACACCTATGGTCTGGACAATCTCTCGTTTGAGGCGATCCAGGAAGGCTCGGCTCGCGTTGCGGCTCTCGAGTCCGGTGAGATCGACCTCTCCCTTCTGTTCTCGACCCAACCGGTCATCAGCGAGAAGGGCTTCGTGGCCCTGGAGGGCACGGATGAGATCATCGCTCCCGAGAACATCATCCCGGTAGTGAGTAACGAAGTCGCCGACGCCTACGGTGCCGACTTCGCCACTCTCATCAACTCGATATCCACGCTGATAACGACCGATGTCCTGCTCGATCTCAATGGTCGGGTAGAGATTCAGGCCCAAAATCCCGACGACGTCGCCACGGCTTGGCTCCAGGAGAACGGTTTCCTGGACGGCTGAATCGGCACCGTCGACTCGAGAGTCTTTGGCCCCGCCATTTGGCGGGGCCAAACTCATTTGGAATCGGTTGGGCTGGTATCGGGGAGTGTCCGCACTTCGACCTCACGCACCCGTCGCCCGTCCATTCTCCTGACACCGATCTCGAGTCGGTCCGTGGTCACGATGTCGCCCCGGCGCGGGACTCGGCCCAAACGATCCATGACGTAACCGCCCACCGTCTCATAGGCCCCTTCGGGCAGCTCGATACCCCGATCACGGAGTCGGTCGACCCTGGTTTGACCGGCAACCAGGAAGCGATCTCGACCGGCGGGTCGAACCTCCATCACCTCTCGGATATCGTGCTCGTCTCGGATCTCCCCGACCAACTCCTCCGCGATGTCCTCCAGGGTGATCAGCCCTGCGGTGGAGCCGTACTCGTCGACGGCGGCAGCGATATGGGTTCGACTCTCTCGCATCATCTCCATCACCGGTGAGACCGATAACGACTCGGGCACGGTGAGTATCTGCCTGATGATTCGATGGGGCACCGGTTCGGTCCGGTCCGGCCCCGTGATCGTCAGCAGGTCCTTTGCGTGGACGAATCCCTTCATGTCGTCGACGTCGGTGTGGTAGACGGGGATTCGAGAGTGCCCGGTCGAGACCACCGTCCGCTCGAAATCCTCCGGTGTCGACGTCATTGGCAGTGCCACGAGGTCCGGGCGGGGAACCATCACCTCGTTGACCAGGGTCTCACGAAAGCCGATCGCCGCGGTCAGGAGCCGGGATGAGGCGTCCTCGATGACACCGCCGGCTCCGACGGTCTTGACCAGGGATGCGATGTCGGCGGCCGAATGCGTCGACTCGATTGCCTGCCTCGGTTTCACACCAAAGAGCCTGAGTAGTCCGAGGGCGAACCAGGTCAGGGAGACGATGATCGGGCGCAAGATCGTCACATAGAGCCGAAACGGCCCGGCGACGATCACAGCGACCAGCTCCGGTGCGGCGATCGTGGCGTTCTTGGGTGCCATCTCGCCAAACACGTTGTGGATGAACGACGCCACCAGGAGGGCAGCGACGACGCCAATGGCCACCACGATCTCGCGGGGGAGGCCGGTGAAGTCGAGCAAGCCCTCGAAGACGACGGCCAGGGCGGGCTCCATGACGAATCCCAACCCCAGAGAGGCAGCTGCCACACCGAGCTGGGCGCCGGCAAAGGTGATCGGGAGCTCTCCCATCGACCTCAGGGCCAGCGGGGCGAATCTGCTCCCCTCTTCGGCCATGTCCTCGAGCACCCGTCGGCGGGAGGCGGTGAAGGCGAATTCGACAGCCACGAAGAAGCCGTTGACGAGGACTAGGACGAGGGCGACGAGGATGGCTCCGAGATTCATGACCCGTCCTCGATTTGGGTCAATCGAACCGTCTCGACTCGGAAGCCATCGAGGCCGGTCACCTCGAGTCGCCAGCCGTCCACCTCCGTCACGTCCCCGACCTGGGGGTGTCGGCCCAAGAGGGCAGTGACCAGTCCGCCCAGGGTCTCATATCGCCCCTCGGGCCATTCGAAGCCGATTAGCTCCAGCACCTCGTGCCGGTGGAGTAGCCCCGACAGCTCATCGGGTGAGGACTCCGTCGGCGTCTCATCACGGTCGTACTCGTCCTCGATCTCGCCGAGGATCTCCTCGAGGAGGTCCTCTGATGTGACGATTCCGGCAGTGCCTCCATATTCGTCGGTCACGATGGCGAGACCCGATCCCCGGGTTCTCAACTCGAAGAGGACGGTGTCGACCGGCTGGGTCTCCGGGATGACCAAAGCCGGGCGCATGTAGTCGGTGACGGGTGCACCCGGCCTGGACATTGGGGGCACCCGGAGGGTGTCCTTGACATGCACCACCCCGAGGATCTCATCGAGGTCCTCCCGATACACCGGGAACCTGCTGTGGCCCGATTGGATCGCAAGAGCCTGGACATCGCCGACGCTCGCAGTCTCTGGGATGCCGACGACCTGCACCCTCGGGATCATCACGTCGGAGGTGAGGTTCTCGGTGAAGGCAATCGAACGGGTCAGGAGTGAGAGCTCCTCGTCGTCGAGCTCCCCACCCTCGCCCGAGGCTCGAATGATGAGCTCCAGCTCCTCGAGTGAGCGAACACCCGCTAGCTCCTCGCGCGGTTCTATCCCGAGTAGCCGCACTATGCGATTGGCCGATGCATTGAGCACCCGAATGATGGGTGAGAACAGGCGGTTCACCAATAGCATTGGCGTGCCGACCCTCACCGCGGTGGCGTAGGGGTATGTGATGGCGAGGTTCTTGGGAATCAGCTCGCCAAAGACCAGTTGTGCTCCGGTCGCGATGGCCAGGCTGACCACTACCCCGGCCTTCTCCATGCTGCCCGTCGACATGCCGAATAGCTCAAAGACCGGCGTGAGAAGGGGGCTGATCGCCGGTTCGGCGATCAAGCCGAGCACGAGCGATGAGAGTGTGATGCCCAGTTGGGCCCCGGACAGCTGGAATGAGAGGGCGCTCAGACCTTCCAGGATCCTCATCGCCCTGCGGTCGCCCTCCTCGGCCAGTCGGCCAACTCGGTGGCGCTCGACGGTGACGAAAGCAAACTCACCCGCGACGAAAAACGCGTTGGCCAGCAGAAGGAGAACGACGATTGCCAGACCGGCGGTCGTGCTAATAGATCGGCACCTGTTGATTCACGTGCAGCATCAGGATAACTGCGCATCGACGTGCATCGCTCCCACCCGGTCAAAGGAGAAATGTCACACCCGGTCCGTAGCTTCTTGCCCAGGAGGTCGCGATGCTGATCGATTGTGAACAATGCGCCATGTTGGACACCAGTGCCTGTGACGACTGTGTGGTCACCTTCATGCTCTCGGACGGTCCAGTCGACCTCGACGACGCCGAGGCCGTGGCTCTGGCGAATCTGGCAGGTGAGGGGTTGGTACCGCGTCTCAGGCTGGTCCCGGCAGAGCGACGCGTCGGATGAACCGTCACCGGACCGGCCAACCGATGGCGTCATCGAGCTATCGGGCACAGTTAGCCTCGACGCATGATCAAGTTCTACGGCATCGCACTCGCCCTCGGTGCGTTGTCGCTGGTCGTGGTGATCTTCGGTGGCGCCATCGCGGACAGTGTCAATCGGCCTGACCGCGACCCCGGATCGATCGTCGGAACGATCGGGCGCCTATCGATCGGCAGCGTTCTCGGCTTTGGGATGGGTGGCATGTCTGCCGAGTTCTCGACGATGGACCTGGGCTGGCAAGTCTCTTTGGTCTTTGCTGTCTTGGGTGCGATCCTCGGTGGTTTGTGGGCCTGGTGGGCCAGCAGGGAGGAGCCGGGTGAGCCGGGCTCGCATGCTGGTTCTCTCTGACATCCACTTCGCTCTCGACCACCTGCGTCGGGTCGTGGCACGCGACGAGCCGATGATCATCCTGGGTGATCTGGTCAATCTGACCGACTATCGGACCGGGGAGGGAGCGGTGGCCGATGTGCTCGGCATCGATTTCGCCCGTGCTTCGGCTTCGGCGCGCGGCTCGGGTGACTACGACGCCATGCGGAGGCTGTGGGCCGAGACGGTCGGCGATCGGGTCGATGAGGTGAGGGCGGCGATCGGCTTGGCCATCGAAGAACAGTACGAGCAAGTGGCAGACGCATTGAACGGTGGCCGGGGGTACGTGATCCATGGGAACGTGGACAGACCGGCTGCCCTGAAACGGTCGCTGCCTGGAGGCTTCGAGTACGTGCATGGCGAGGTGCGTGAGATCGACGGGATCACTTTCGGTTTCGTCGGTGGCGGGGCGCCGACGCCGATCGAGGCCGAAGGGGAGGTTTCCGACGAGACGATGGAGGAGTTGCTCGAAGGCATGGGCGTCGTCGACGTCCTCTGCACCCATGTCCCGCCGGCCCTGCCACCGCTGAGGACCGACGTCGTCACAGGCCGCGCCGAGCGCAGCTCTGCTCCGATCCTCCGGTACTTGCGTGATCGGCAGCCACGTCTCCACCTGTTTGGTGACGTCCATCAGCCGCAGGCGATCGAGTGGCGCATCGGCCGGACCAGATGCAGGAACGTTGGGTATTTCCGGGCCACCGGGAGAGCGGTTCAGCTCGACGAGGCTGGAATCGAATAGTGGGCCGTGGGCTAACCTCAGCCCCTCGCCATCCCACGGAGCCATGACCGAGAGAACTTTTCAGACGTTGGAGATAGATGCGCCTGCCGACGCCCTCTATGACGTTGCTGCCGACATCGACTCCTATCCGGATTGGGCCACCGGGGTAAAAGAGGTCGAAGTATTGGAGAAGACGCCCGACGGCCTGGTCGAGAGGGCGAGATTCGTCGTCGAGGGATTCGTCAAGGAGATCGAGTACGTCCTTCGCTACACGCACGACAGACCCCATTCGATGAGCTGGGCCGCCGAGGAGTCGAAGGACGTCAAGATGCTCGAAGGCTCGTACACCTTCAGAGAGGCAGATGATGGCGCCACCGAGGTTGTCTACGGCCTACGCGTCGAGCTCAATTTCAAAATCCCAGGATTCCTCCGGAGACAGGCCGAGAAGCAGATCGTGACGACGGCACTGCGGGGTCTTCGCAAGAGGGTGACTGGTTCGGGCTGAATGAGAATCGTGCTCGTCACCGGAAAGGGGGGCGTGGGCAAGACCACCGTGGCCGCGGCAACCGCGCTGGCTGCGGCCGACGCCGGTCATCGCACACTGGTGACCTCGACCGATCCTGCCCATTCCCTCTCGGATGCCTTGGCGGAGAGCCTCGGCAGCGAGCCCACAGAGGTGGTCTCGCGACTGCACGGCCAGCAGATAGACACCCAAAAACAGCTCGATCACTACTGGGGATCGATTCGAAGCCAATTGATGGACGTCCTCGATTGGGGTGGCGCGGGCGGCATCGAGGCCGAGGAATTCCTGGTGTTTCCCGGCATGGACGAGTTGTTCGCTCTCCTGGAGGTCAACCGTCACGCCCGGTCGGGCGACTATGACGTCGTTGTCGTGGACTGTGCCCCAACCGCGGAGACGCTTCGGCTTCTCTCCCTTCCCGAAGTTCTGAGCTGGTATTTCGAGAAAGTCCTTCCCACCGAGAGACGTCTGATGAGAGCAGCCCGTCCCGTCCTCGCCCGCTTCACCGACCTACCGATCCCCCAAGACGACGTATTCACTGCGGCGCAATCTGTCTTCGAGTCGATCGAAGGAGTCAAAGAGCTCATGTCCGATCCCGGCGTGACTTCGGCGCGCCTCATAGTGAACCCCGAGAAGATGGTGATCGACGAGGCGAGGCGGACCTATAGCTACCTGGGGCTATTCGGGTATGGGGTGGACGGAGTTGTAGTGAACCGAGTCTTGCCCCAGGAGGTTTCGGATCCGTACTTCGAGAGATGGCGAGCGATCCAGAAGGGGCACCTCGACACCATCGACGACGCATTTGCCGACGTCCCTCGTCTTCATCTGAGGTTGTTCGACGACGAGATGGTCGGAGTGGACCGTCTTCGCTTCATGGCGAAGGAGCTCTACGGGCAAACCGACCCGATTTTCGATTTCGAGGCTCGTCACCCATTTCGCATCATCGACACCAAGGACGGAATAGTCATGGAGTTGGACGTTCCGTTCGTGGACAAGTCGGAGCTCGACGTGTACCGGACCGGTCACGAGTTGTATGTCCAGGTAGGACCGTATCGGCGCTCCTTCATCCTCCCCGACGCTCTGCATCGTCGACAGGTGTCGAGGGCTCGCCTCGACGAGGGGACGCTGATCGTCTCCTTCAGCGAGCCGGGCAACACCTGATGAAGGAACAGCAGTCAGAAGCGGCCCAGGCATTGGCCAGGGCCGGCAAAAGGGTCGTGTACCACTTGCTCCAGGCCGCCATCGAAGGTCTCAAGGCCGTGGAAGCGGTGATCGAAGAAATAGGGGCCATCGGTGACAAGAATGGCGAGAGTGGCTCGGAGCCGTTGCGCACCAGGATCGAGATCGAATGAGCGATGAACGGAACCCTCTGAGACCGGACGATGTGATCCCACCCCGGGGCGAAGCATCGGTCCAGACGCGCCAGCTCCTCACCGATGCCATTCTCATGCTCCCCAACCTGATCAAGCTGGTCGGCCGGCTTCTCAGGGATCCGCGAGTCCCCAGGCGGTCCAAGCTCGTCCTGGGGGCGGCGGCGGCGTACGTTGCGAGCCCGATTGATCTCATCCCTGAATTCATCCCAGTGATTGGATGGGCCGACGACGTGCTGGTGCTCATGTTCGCCATCGACTCGCTCATGGATCGAGCCGGGACCGGGGTGGTGGAGGAGCATTGGGATGGGCCTGGTGATCTCCTGTCGATGATTCGGGAAGTGGTTGCGGTCGCCCGCAACTTCGTCCCCGCTCGGATCGCCAAGACCATCGACCGTCTCTCGGGCTGACCCCACCGATCTGGCGGGGCGTATTGCCGGTACCCTCTGTGGCATGTCCTTTGCAGACGGCATTGCCGATTTTCGCTCAGATACCGTCACTCGCCCGACGGCTCGGATGTTCGAAGCCATGGTCTCAGCCGCCGTCGGCGACGACGTCTATTCGGACGATCCGACCGTCAATCAGCTTCAGGAAGAAGCGGCCGAGGTCGTTGGCAAGGAGGCAGGCCTGTTCGTGCCGACAGGGACGATGGGTAATCAGCTGTCGATCATGGCCCAGACGAATCCGGGCGAGGAAGTCCTGGCCAACGAGGGAAGCCATGTGCGGAGTATCGAGGCAGGTGCTCCTCAGGCGCTGTCGGGCGTGGGGTTTCGCACCGTCGCGGGTGAGGGCGGCAAAATCGAGCCAGAGGATGTCGATTCGGCAATGGCGATGTCTGGGTTCTTCCCCAGGATCGGGTTGATGGTGTGGGAGAACACTCACAATCTCTCGGGTGGTCGTGTCGTGCCGATCGACTTGATGGAGAAGACATCGGCGGTGGCGCGATCGTACGGCCTCCGAATCCACGTCGATGGGGCCCGCGTCTTCAATGCGGTGGCGGCGAGCGGCGTCCCGGCCGACAGATTCGCCGCCGCCGGCGACACCATCCAGTTCTGCTTTTCGAAGGGTCTTGGGGCACCGATCGGCTCGGTCGTGTGCGGGCCTTCCGATCTGATCAAGGAAGTGAGATATCTCCGCAAACGCCTGGGCGGGGGAATGCGTCAGGCCGGTGTGATCGCTGCTGCGGCCCTTGTGGCTCTCGGCGACCGCGAGCGTCTGATCGAGGACCACGTCCTCGCACGCAAGTTGGGTGACGGGATCTCCGATCGGTATCCCGACGCCCTGTCGTCCGAGGTCGAGACCAATATGGTGCTGGTCGAGTTCTCCCAGTTGGGAGTTGACTGGCCCGAGATGAAGAGCCGGCTTGACCAGGCGGGCATAAAGGCCAACCCACCGATGGGAACGTCGTGGAGGATCGTCACCCATCGGGACGTCGATGAGGCCGATGTCGAGCGCTTGCTTGCCATTCTGACGTAACCAGGACGGCGATCGAGAGGTCTCAGAGAACTGTGAGTTTCGGAATCCTGTTCCCCGGCCAGGGGAGTCAGCAGGTCGGCATGGGAGCGGACGTCTTCGAATCGAGACCGGATCTGCTCGGCGACCGCGCCAATGAGATCCTGGGCTTTTCTCTCCGCAAACTGTGTCTCGACGGCCCGCAGGAAGACCTCACCCGAACCGAGCATGCCCAGCCGGCTCTTTTTGCCGTCTCCTATGCCTTGTGGGAGTCGCTGCGCGAGGCATTGGCGGCCAACCCGTCCGGTGCGGTTGGCCATTCCCTCGGTGAGTACACGGCATTGGCCGCAGCAGGTCTCTTCGACTTCGACACCGCCCTCGGTCTGGTGGCGCGGCGAGGGCGCGCGATGGCCGAAGCAGCCGCGCTCGCCCCATCGGGCATGGCCGCATTGATCGGTGCCGACTCCGAGACCGCCGAGGCCATCTGCCGGAAACGTCGAGATGCGGGCGGGAAGTTGCGCATCGCCAATGTCAACGCCCCCGGTCAGATCGTGCTGGCAGGTGGGTCCTCGGACATCGATTGGCTCGTGGCGAATGTCAGGGATGTCGGTGCTCGCCGAGCAATCCCCCTCGATGTGGCGGGTGCGTTCCACTCGGATTTCATGCTGCCGGCGCAGGGCGAAGTCGCCGCAGCGCTCACCCGAGCCCAGATCAACGATCCTGTCTTCCCGGTGTGGGCCAACACAACCGGGCGGCCCCACCAGGCCGGCACAGTGGTCGAGACCCTGACCCGGCAGCTGGTGGAGCCCGTCCTCTTCTCAGCCTGTCTCGAGGACATGTATGAGAGCGGCATCGACACGTTCATCCATGTCGGCCCGGGCGACGTCGCCGCCGGGCTGGCCCGACGCACCCTGAGCGAGGCGACCGTTTTCGTGGTGAGTTCGCTCGAGGAGGTCGATGCGACCGTTGAGGCTCTCGTTACCATGAGAGATTCGTGAGGAGATGACTATGCGAAACGCGGAGATAACCGGATGGGGCAAGTGCATGCCGCCGAACGTGCTGTCGAATCACGACTTGGAGCAGTTGGTCGAGACCTCAGATGAATGGATAACGACGCGAACCGGCATCAAGGAGCGTCGTATCAGTCACGTGGAAGTGTCCGAGCTGGCAGCGATCGCCGGAAAGAGGGCTTTGGCCGCGGCAGGCAAGACTGTCGAAGACGTCGACTTGATCCTCGTGGCCACGTGCACCGGCGACTCGGTCATACCGTCGACTGCGTCAGTGGTGCAGAGACATCTCGGTGCGTGGAACGCCGCGGCCATGGATCTGAACGCAGCCTGC
The DNA here is from genome assembly GCA_963730285.1 of uncultured Actinomycetes bacterium. GTDB lineage: Bacteria > Actinomycetota > Acidimicrobiia > Spongiisociales > ZC4RG35 > JARDZU01. The sequence goes on from CAVSQY010000006.1 coordinate 56,699, forward strand.
TCTGGATTCGTCTACGGCCTGGTGGTGGGGACGAACATGATCAAGGCGGGCACCAACAACACCGTGCTCTTGATTGGAGCCGAGAAGCTTCATTTCCTGACCGACTTCACCGACCGCGGCACCTGCGTCCTGTTTGGCGATGGCGCAGGCGCCGTTTTGCTCGAGCCGACCGAAGAGCCGATTGGCCTCTTGTCGTCGGAGTTGGGTATGGACGGGTCTGCCGGTCACATCCTGGCCGTGCCAAAGGACGGGACTGCAGGCGACCGCGGTGCGCTGGATCCTCGCCAGAGCGCCATCGGGATGGAAGGGCCGGAGGTGTTCCGCAAGGCGGTCACCACTATGGGGGACTCAGCTGTCCGGGCTATCGAAGAGGCGGGCTTGATCCTCGACGACATCGATCTTCTCATACCTCATCAGGCAAATGTCCGCATCATCGATGCCACGGCGCGCCGCCTGGGGCTCGACGAAGGCCGGGTCTACGTCAACATCCACTCCTACGGGAACACATCGGCGGCCACCATCCCGGTGGCTCTCACCGAGGCGCTCGAAGACGGTCGGATATCTCCGGGTGACACGATCGCCTTCACCGCGTTCGGTGGCGGCATCAGCTGGGGGTCGGCCATCTACAAATGGGGATCCAGGGTTGAGCCGCTCGGCGAGAGCGATGCCGAGCTGCCACCGCCGGATCGGAGCACACTCGAGCTGCTGCAACCCAACTTCGACTTCTACGGATTACCCGAGAAACTCTCGTGAGAGGAGGGGGAGCGGGGCCGGTAGCACTGGTCACTGGGGGGTCGAGGGGTATCGGGCGGGCGATAGCACAAGAACTTGCTTCCGATGGCCACCGCGTCGCCATCAACTATGCGTCGAACTCCGAGGCAGCCGGTACTGCCGTCCAGGCGATCGAATCTCGCGGCGGGGTGGCCATTGCCTATCAGGCCGACGTCTCGAAGAGCGCTGAGGTCGAAACGCTCTTTGCCAAGGTGGAGAGCGACCTGGGCCGGCCAACGGTGCTGGTCAACAACGCCGGGATCACCAAGGACAACTTGCTCTTGCGCATGAGCACGGAGGATTTCGACCAGGTCATAGCCACCAACCTCAGATCGACATATCTGTGCACAAAGGCAGCGCTCAGGGGGATGCTCAGGTCCCGCTGGGGCCGTGTCATATCGATCGCCTCTGTGGCGGGAATCTCGGGCAACCCCGGGCAGGCCAACTATTCGGCGTCCAAGGCCGGGATAATCGGGCTCTCCAAGTCCGTGGCCAAGGAGGTGGGCTCGCGAGGGATCACGGTGAACGTGGTGGCGCCCGGCTTCATCTCGACGGACATGACGGTTGGCCTGAGTGAGGACGTCCGCGAGGCGGCAGAGAAATCGATTTCCCTGGCCCGATTCGGTGCACCCGAGGAGGTGGCCATGGTGGTCGCCTTCCTTGCGTCCGAGTCCGCCTCGTATGTCACCGGCCAGGTATTGGCCGTGGATGGGGGCATCGCCCTGTAAGTTGCGACCGGCAAATCTGCCAACAGGAGGAAAGAAAATGGATAGAAGCGAAGTATCAGAGAGGCTCAACGGAGTGTTGGTCTCCGAGTTGGGCCTCGATGCCAACAAGATCACCGAGGATGCCCATTTCGAGGAAGACCTCGATGTGGACAGTCTCGGCGTGGTGGAGCTGTTGATGGCCCTGGAGGACGAATTCGGGGTGAAGATCCCGGACGAGGAGGCCGAATCGATCATGACGGTCGGTCAGGCCATCGATGTGGTTCACGGCAAGATGGGTGGCTGAATGGTGAGACCCGAGCGGCGGCGGGTGGCCGTCACCGGGCTCGGGGCCGTGACACCCATTGGCCAAGATGTGGCCGCCACCTGGTCAGCCATGCTTGCCGGATCTTCGGGAATCGGCCCCATCAGCTTGTTCGACACCACCGGATATCGAACCACCATCGCAGGCGAGATCTCCGAATGGGTCCCGGAAGCGCACTTCGATCGCCGGGAGATCAGGCGACTCGACCGCTTCTCCCAATTCTTCCTTGTGCCCGTCCGACAGGCGCTGGCCGATGCCGGTCTCTCGTATGAGCCCGACGACCCGGCCGCCACACGAGCGGGGGTCATGGTTGGCGCCGGGTTCGGTGGCATGGGATCCTTCATCGAAGAGATCACGATCCTCAATGATCGAGGCCCAGATCGAGTCAGCCCCACTGGCGTTCCCCGGGTGATCCCCAACATGGCGGCCGGCCTTGCCTCGATAGAGCACAATTTGCTGGGCCCGGTCTCCTGTGTCGTCACTGCCTGCTCGGCATCGGCCAACGCCATCGGGGACGGAGCCGAGATGATCAGGCGGGGTGCGGCCGATGTCGTGGTGGCTGGGGGTGCGGAGGCCGCCATAACCACGTTCGGGATGGCCACCTTCAGCCAGGCTCGCGCCTTGTCCAGCCGCAACGACGACCCCCAGGGGGCCTCACGCCCATTCGACGCCGAGCGGGACGGCTTCGTCATGGGTGAGGGCGGAGCCGCTCTCATCCTCGAGGAGATGGATCAGGCAAGAGAGCGCGGCGCACACATTTGGGCCGAGGTGACCGGTTACGGGATGTCAGCTGATGCATATCACATAACCTTGCCGCGACCGGGAGGGACTGGAGCCGCCCGCTCTATGGCTCATGCATTGGAGGACGCGGGCCTGGAGCCGGGCGAGATCGGATACATCAATGCGCATGGCACCTCAACGGAGGCGAATGACTCGACCGAGACGGCGGCCATTCACATAGCCCTCGGAGAGGCCGCCAAGTCGGTCCCCGTCTCATCGACCAAGTCGATGACGGGCCACATCCTGGGTGGAGCCGGTGCCGTGGAGGCCGTGGCCTGCATCATGGCGCTTCAGGACCAGGTGTTGCCGCCCACCATCAACTACGAGCATCCGGACCCTGAATGTGACCTCGATTACGTGCCCAACGAGGCGAGACCAGCCATTTTGCGTCACGCCATGTCGAATTCATTTGGCTTTGGCGGACACAACGTCAGCCTGGTCTTCTCGAGCGTCTGAAGGCTGGCAACACCTCACCTGTCCCTGCGCTCACCACCCTCGCGCCATTCGGCGAGACTGCGGTAGACCAGGACGAGGATCAGGGTCACGCCAACCGTGACTATCGCGAATGCCGATATCGCGATCAGGGCGGACCACCCGACACAAGCACCAAGACCGGTCTCACCGGGCTGCCGGCAGCTGACATCGGTGACGAGCCAGCCCAACGCGGCAGCCAGGGCCCCGAGGGCCACGGCCGGTACTGCGATCCAGGGGTTGGGCCGGCGTCTCAACCTCGCGAGCGCCCTCGCTCATCGATGTTCGCGGCGTCCCTGATCTCGGGTGGCGCCAACTCCGGGGGAATCGGATAGACGCTGCCCCGTTCTCGAGGCGGATGGAAGGCCACCTTGACGGAGCTGTCCCAGGCCAGGCCGACAAGCGAGAGCCCGAGCAAGGCCGAGGCGAGCGCGGGCGCCAGCGGTTGTAATGGTGCCAGACCGATGGCGAGGGCCGGCCAGATGACACGCACCGCAAGCAGGCCACCGGGGATGACACGCGAATACGAGAAAGCTGCCAGCGGCGCTGCGATCCCGACGATGAGCGTTGCAGTCCCTCCGTCGTCCCAGGATGAGACACCGAGGGCAAACGGCGCCGCAACCAGCAGCAATGGGGTGATCACGGCCCGGGTCGGTGGACCTGTTGCCGCCGGGAGCTTCCTCACCCCGCTCGTGATGACGGGTAGGAAGGACGACGAGGCCGTCAAGCACGCGGCGATGAGTGTCAGCCACCACCAACCGTCTATCGGTCGGATCAGCGCGATGACCAGACACATTCCCACCGATATTCGGGCGGTTCTGAGTGCCCACCTGCCGCCCACGACGACGATGCCGATCACTCCGACGATCGCGGTGCAAATGACCCCCAGACCGACCAGGAACAGCGCAATGGGGTCAAACGGGCCCGGGTCGATCACCAACGCCGCCACGGCGACGAGAGCGGTGGCCAGCGGTGCGGCCCTGAGGGCGGATCTCACCGGCCAAGTTTTGCATCGGGCACGTTCAAGCCGAAGTCGGCCCTTCGGGGGCTCCCGGTGACGTGAGCACTCGTAGGTCGCCCTTGTCTCCGAACCGTGGGGTCTCGCCCGGCTCCCAAACCGTCTCCTCCCGCCAGGTGGTCCCTGGCCGCAGGGTGATGACTGAGCCGTGACCCGGCTTGTCGTCCTGCAGGGTTGAGAGGGGTGAGCCGATCAGACGGAGCCTGGCGGCCTGGATCGGATCCTGATGAGAGACAATGACCACGTCGCCATGAGGATGTTCGCTGTCGAGGCGTCGTCCGACATCAGCCATCCGCTCGGCTACATCTTCGAGCGACTCCTCCGCGAACGGGAGGCGTTCTGGGGTCTCGAGATATGCTTCCAACTCGCCGGGAAACCGGGTGGGAAGATCCCGCCATGTGTGACCCTTCCAGCGGTCCGCCACCTTCCATTCGGTCAAGCCTGGGTCGACCTTGACCGGCACTCCGCTCCTGGCCGCGATGGCCTCGGCGGTTCGCAGCGCCCTTTCCAGGGGCGATGACCAGATGGCCACCACCGGACGTGGCCCTAGATACCGGCCAACGCGGCGGGCTTGCTCGATGCCATGAGGGGAGAGGCCAAAGCCTGGGAGATCGGCATACACGAGATGATCGGGGTTGTCGACCTCGGCGTGGCGAACCAGGTGTACGAGTGCTGCCATGACCCCATTGTGGCCTCCTTGGTCCCAGGTCCCGGGTAACTTCGAGTTGTGTGGCCCGAGCACATCCTTCATGTCGACATGGATTCCTTCTTCGTCGAGGTGGAACGACTGGTCGACCGGACACTGGTGGGTAAACCGGTGGCCGTGGGGGGAACGGGCGCCAGGGGAGTGGTGGCCAGTGCGTCCTATGAAGCAAGATCCTTTGGCGTCCGCTCGGCTCAACCCACCGCCATCGCCATGCGGCTGTGCCCGCAACTCGTGGTGATACCACCCTCCCATTCCAGATACGAGGAGTCGTCGACGCGGGTCTTCGAGGTGTTTCGCTCCTTCACCCCCATCGTGGAGGGGCTGAGCCTGGACGAGGCATTTCTCGACGTCGCCGGTTTGCGTCGTCACTTTGACTCGCCCGTGGACGTGGCCCATGCACTGCGCCAGAAGATGAGATCGGATCTCGGCCTGCCGGCTTCGGTCGGGATCTCCGGTTCCAAGTTCTTGGCAAAGCTCGCCTCCGAAGCTGCCAAGCCGGACGGGATATGCCATGTCCCGGTCGGTGAGGAAATCTCGTTTCTCCATGCACTCCCGGTCCAAGCGCTTTGGGGAGTGGGGCCGGCCACCCTCGCCGGCCTGCAACGGCTGGGGGTGCAGACCGTGGGCGACTTGGCCGAGCTTCCAGAGCAGGTTGTGGTCAAGTCATTGGGGCCGGCCCAAGGCCGGCATTTGATGGACCTGGCAATAGGGTTGGACCCCCGGCCGGTCGTCCCTGACAGCCAATCCAAATCGGTCTCCGTGGAGGAGACCTATGAGAGCGATCTCGTGGGAAGGGACCTGATCGAGACTGCGCTCTTGTCGCACGCTCAGCGACTATCCGGGCGTCTGCGCCGGGCCGGGTTGCTGGCACGAACCATCACCATCAAGGTTCGCTACGACGACTTCACGACCATTACGCGAAGTCAAACCACTGCGGCGGCGACAAAGGCCGCTCACGAGATATACGGAGTCGTCAAGAAGCTACTCGGGGCGGTAGACACCGAGCGGCCCGTGCGACTTCTCGGCATCGGTGGGTCCGGGTTAGAGGAATCAGGGCGCGAGGGCCAGATGCGTCTGGGCTCAGACGACGATCGGGAACGTCTGGCAGATGCGATCGGCACGCTGAGGGAGAGGTTTGGAGAACACGCCGTCGAGCCGGCCCGACTGCTCGAAAGACCGACCCAGGATGTTGAGGGTGACTGCTGAACTGTTCCCGGGCCGGGTGTATTGTGTCTGTGGGCGCGGATCAGCTTTGACGAACGAGGTTTAGATGGCCCTCGATGATCATGAACAGAAGATCCTTGCGGAGATAGAGCGACAGTTCTACGAGGAGGATCCCGAGCTGGCCCGTGCCGTGCGGCAGATCGCCAGACCCTCGAGGTTCGGCGTTCGCTTGTCGCTCGTGGGCGTCATCGCCGGTCTGGCAATCGTGATCGGGTTCTTTGCCACCAGCACACTGATCGCCTTCCTGGGATTCGCTCTCCTGGTGGGCTCGGCCGCCGCTTTGGCGAGCGGGCTCCGCGCCAAGGGATGGCGCTCGGGGGAGGAAAAGCAGGAAGGGGACGATCCTGAGGCCGATTGGCGCGACCCCTTCCGTCGCGACTGATTTCAACCAGCTATTGTTGCGGCCCCCTGGCAGCTTTCGCGGGAGGTTCCGCCGCTTGAGGGGGAAGGAGCGGCCCACGACTCGGGTCGGTTCAACGGTTGTAGGAAGGGACGAGTGGACCAGTCATTTACCGCCGAGCAGGCCTGTCGGCTGACCAATTGCACACATCATCAACTCCGTTATTGGGACCGGGTGGGTCTCGTCAAACCGTCGATTCAAACCACTGGGGGTCGACCCGGCGTAAGACGTCTCTACAGTTTTCGCGACCTGGTGGCTCTGCGTGTGGTGCGGAGCCTGCTCGACAACGGCATGTCACTTCAGCGTGTCCGTCGCGCCTGGGACTACCTGCGTCGGGAGGGCGAGATGGAAGACCATCTGGCCGATGTCAAGCTGGTGACGGATGGGCACTCAATCTTTCATGTTGGCTCCGACGAGGGCGAGCTGATGGATGCCCTGAGGCAGGGTCAGCTCGCTTTCTTCGTTGCGATCGACGAGATCGCCCGAGAGGTCGAAGAAGATGTGAGCAAGTTCGAGCTGGACAGGAACCGATTCCTCGACATGCTCCGTCGAGTCGAAGACGACATCAGCGAGGAGCAAGCCTCAGGTTCGTGACGTCGGGCGTCGACCCATCAACGACCTGGGATTGAAGGAGGCCCGAGCCCTCTTTCCCCCCTCGAATCGCAGCTTGAGCCAACTCTCGACACTCTCCATGTCGGCCTCGGTGCCGTACCCGTTTCGATCTCCGTAGATCGCTGCCGCGTAGGTGGTGGCCAGGGGTACCAGCGAGCGATCCCGGGACCTGGCGAACTCGAGCGGTGTTTGGTGATCGGCGACCGGCTCACCGAGGTCCGTGAGGCGGTCAACGATCTCGTCCCATGCCGCAGTGATGTCGCCCTCCCTCAGCCGACGCAGCCGCCGCCGCCGCCTGATCGCCTTGGTCGTCGGGATCGACGCGACGGCCAGCACGATGAGGACGGCCAGGGCCAGCACCCACCATTGGCCCAAATCGAAGCCGGAGGTAGACCCGCCAACCGGGTTGTCGGTGAGGTCGATCGCGTTTCGGGGGTCGTCGAGGTTTTCGCCGAAATTCCCGGGGCGACCGATCAGTAGCGGTGAGGTCTCATCGGGCGGAGGGAGAAACTGGGTGGGATCGAATCCCGTGGTGATGCTCTCGGGCTGGGTGCCGTCGCCGCGAGGAGTGGGATCGAAGTGCACCCACCCGAACCCGTCGATCCACATCTCCACCCATGCATGTGCGTTGTTGTCGCGAACGACCACCACCTCGGAGCCGTCTGATTGTGTCTCGACGATCCCCGGCGTGAATCCCCAGACCACACGGGTCGGGATCCCGAGGGCGCGGCCCAGCACCCCCATGGCGGCGGCGAACTGCTCGCAGTAGCCCTTGCGGTAGTTCAGGCTGGTGCTGTCGTTCAGCCAGTTCTCGAGATCGAGGCTGCCGTGACCGGTGCTGACGTCTGTCGTGTACTCGAAGTCGCCGCTGTCACGGAACCAGCTTTGGAGCAGCCAGGCTTCCTCGAACACCGTTGAGGCGCCGGCAGTCCTTTCTCGGGCGATGGCGACGATCCCGCTGGGAAGATCCTCGGGCAAGTCGAGATATCTTTCGATGCCACTCGGTTCATCGGTCGCCTCGGGGGGAGTTCCCGGCTGGAGGTCCATGGCACCTGCGGCGACAGCGTTGGCGAAGAGCGGGCTCAATTTCCCGTCGGGGAGGGTTGCCAATGAGTCGAGATCGCTCTCGTCGAGTGTCAGCACCGACTGAACCTCGTATTCGTCGCCCTCGTCCATCTCGGCCTGATAGATGGCAGAGCCCGCCGACGTGATTTGGAGCCCGTTCACATTGACCGAATCCGAGCGAAAATATTGGGCGATCCCGGCGGTGGGCACTACCTGGGACTTGAGCTGGTCGATTTTGACTCGCTGGGTGACCTCTTGGGTTGTGCCCTGATAGCGGTAGGCGGGGTCACCGCCACCGTTACCGGGCTCATAGAAGACGGTTGGCTCCGACGAGGGTCGCCATGCGGTCCCGTCGAATACATCGAGGCTCTCCATTCGCCAATAGATTCGGTTGGCCGGCGGGGCATTCGGGTCGAGGGTGGCCCTAAACATGACGAGATTGCTTCGACGGATGATGTCCTGCTGGAGGTCGGCGAGTCGATCGAAGGAACCACCTCCGCCTCCAGGGCCATATCCGCCACCGAGACGCCAATTCACATTTCCGTTTGATGGGACCAGTGATGCCGAACTCGATGCGGCGACGACCGAGCCGACAGCCACGAAGATCGTCAGCAGGAACGCCGTGCTTCCGGCCCTGCGCGCCAGTGGCCGCCCCTCGTGATCCCGAACTCTCCCCGCCTCGGTTCGCCTTTCGATGGCGAGTGAGGTGACCCCCAGAGCGATGATCAGGGCCGCCGCAGCCATCCACCCCCGCCCGGCCGGGACCCTGTCCATCACGGCGAACTGGAGATAGAGGCCCACTGAGGGCAGGATCATCGCCAAGGTGGGGCCTCCGGTTGCCCCCCAGGCAAAGAGAGCTCCCGTGACCCACATCAGGACAGAGAGCATGGAGACCACCCCTGAGGTGGGGAACACCGGGGCCACGCCATAGCGAACGAGGTCGAGTGTCTGTGAGAGCTCCCGTCCCAACGCGCCCGGTGTCTCCGTGCTGGGAATGAACCCGCCGATGAGGGTGTGGGCGACAGAGATCCTCAGGAACAGTGCGAGGCCGGCGATGGCGAAGACGGCAAGAGCGATTCTGCTGTTGCTGATGGTTTGGGTCAGGAGCCACCAGATGACGCCGCCGAGGAAGGCGGAAGCGATCATGATCAGCTGCCAGGCCGGCGCCTCCACTCCGCTGTCGAGGAGCCGCCCCAGGCGGAGCAGCATGAGCACGAAGGCCGCGAGGCCGGCTAGACGGCCGAGGCGGTTGTCCACGTGGACCTCAACGAAGCGAGCCAGGCAGGCGCCCAAGGGTCGTCCGGGCCGATCGAAACCGTCGTCACACCCATTCGGTGGAAGCCCACCAGAGTTTGGGAGGTCGCGCTCGAAGCCGTCATCAACACTGTGGTCGGGTAGTCCCGAGCGAGCAGCCGCTGAACGGTCAGCAGTGCTCGGTCGGCAACGCCGGTGACGATGACCAGAGCGCCTCCTCCGCCCTTCTGGCGAATTCTGGTGGCCACGGCTTCGATGTCGATCAGCGGATCGGGTTGGACGAGGGCGAGCCGCTCCATGGCGGACGCATATCTCGACGCGTCGATCGGCTCGGCGTCACCGGCCCACAGGTCGGCATCGAATCCGGATCGGATCAAGTGAGTGACGATCGTCGCAGCCCCCGACACCGCCTTTTCGAATGCGGCGGGCCTCTCATAGCTGTGGCTTCGGACATCGAGCAGGACGAGAGCACGGGACTGCCAAGGGGTCTCCAGTTGGCGGATCATGAGCTCGTCGGTTTTTGCCGACGAGGGCCAGTGCACCCTCCTCAAGTCGTCGCCTCGCTGATACTCGCGCAACGTGTAGAAATCTTCTCCACCTCGTCGGCTGTGCTCCGGTCGGGAGGCCTGCATCGCGGGGTCCTGGCCGCGGACGATGGGAAACCCGTTGAGATCCTCGACTGCGGGGTACACGACGATCCGGTCGACTGGACCTGTTCCCACGTTGGTTTCGGCGAATCCCAACGGGTCCGTCGCCCTGACAGTCGTCGGGCCCACTCGATAGACCCCACGGGGGCGACACGTAACCCGATAGGTGGCGGTCGTCGACCCTCCCTTCTTCAGCCTCGCCACCTCGAATGTGGCCACTCCGAGCTGGTTGACGTCGTCTTCGATGGTGAGATACCCCACCGAACGCCTGCCCGGGTTGTCGACCAGGAGGGTCACACTGGTCGTATCCCCGTCGTGGACGGTCGAGGAGCCGATACGGCGGTTCACCTCCAACACCGGCCTTCGCGATCGAACGTAGACGATGGCGATCACCTGGGAGATCAACAGGAACAGGGCGGTGAGGAGTAACTCCGCCTCGCCCAGGGCATACCAGAGGAACAGCAGGGCGAGCCCGGCGCCGGAGAGGGCCCAGCCCCGAAGGGTTGGCATCAGGTGGCGATCCGGCTCGTGGTGCCGGGGACACGGAGCCGGGTCATGATCTCGTCTATGGCCTCCGGCAGCGACTCTCCCCTCATCTGGGCCTCGGGGCGAAGACCCATGCGATGCTCGAGGACGGGGTGAGCGAGAGCCTTGACGTCGTCGGGGGTGACGTACTCGCGGCCCTGAGAGGCCGCCCGGGCCCGTGAGAGGCGCTGCAGGAAGAGTGCAGCGCGTGGCGAGGCGCCCAAGAGCACGTCGGCGTGAGTCCTGGTGCCCTCGACCAGATCGACGATGTATGTCTTCACCGACTGGGAGACCACCACACTCTGGGCGATGGCGACCATCTCATCGACCTCGGCCACCGACAGCACCGCCTTCAAGTCGAAGAATGTGGAGCGGACCCCGTGGGTGTCGAGTATCTCGAGCTCTTTCTGTCGGCTCGGGTAGCCGATGACCACCCGCATCATGAAGCGGTCCAATTGGGCCTCGGGAAGCGGGTAGGTGCCCTCGTGCTCCAAGGGGTTCTGTGTCGCCACCACCATGAAGGGGAGCGGGAGCGGCCGGGTGACGCCGTCGGATGTGACCTGTCTCTCCTCCATGGCCTCGAGGAGCGCCGACTGCGTCTTGGGGCTGGCGCGGTTGATCTCATCGCCTACAACGATGTTTGCGAAAATCGGCCCTGGTTTGAACTCGAACTCGTTGCGGTTGCGGTCCCATACCGAGACTCCAGTCACGTCGGACGGGAGGAGATCAGGGGTGAACTGGATTCGTTGGAATTGGCCATCGATCGAGCGAGCTATCGATTTGGCCAGCTGTGTCTTGCCGACGCCGGGCACATCCTCGACCAGGACGTGACCTTCGGCCACCAGGGCCAGAACCAGGAGCTCGACGACATCGCGCTTTCCCTGTATCACCTTCTCGACGTTCGTGGCGATCCGATTGAATCGTTCTGAGAAGATCTCGATCTGCTTTGGCGATACCTCGGACAAGTGCAACTCCCGCGTCGTCTGATCTGGGCGAAACTCTACCGGCCGTCCCCCGTTGTGGGAGCTAGAGTGCGTGGGGGGAATGGCAAGCGATTCATGGGAGATGGGTTGGGGATGGGAGGCACCCTGCTGGCTTTGATACGTCGGCCGATCCTGTTCTGGGAGGCCGTGAGGGCCTTCTTCGCCATGCGCTCTCATAAGGGATTGTTCCCTTCCTCTCTATATGTCGACTGGAGGGTTCATACCGCTTACGGCGATGGCATGTCGGCTATCCGACAAGATGACATGTTGGAATTTCTGCGTTGGCGCCGTCGGATGAGGGGGTTGTCGTGAGCGGCAAGCTGCTCGAGCGTCTTCAGGACATCCCAGGCGTGGCTTCGGTTTCCTTCGACCTCGATGACGTCGAGTCCGGCATCAACGTGAGATTGGAGCCTGAGGCCGACGAGTCGGAGGTCCTGGAGAGGGTCAAGGCCCTTCTGGTCGCTTACGGGGTGAGATCGCACGATGAGCCCGATCTTCGTGTCAGCGGCAATCGCCTGAAGCCATCGGGGCCCCTCGGCGTCGAGATACGGATAACGCCGATCAGGGGAGGGGCCCGCGTCGAAGTCATCGGTAGGGCGATCAGGTCGTTCCGGGTGGTGATGCCTGACCCGATGTCGGTGGCTCAGGGTCTGGCAGATGCGTGGTGCCAGGTCATTGGAAAGCCGCCCTTCGAGATCACCCGAGCCACCCTCAACGACGAAGGCGTCGTCGAGGTGGCGGCCGTCGATGGCGACTTCGAGCGTGTCGGGCGGGCCGACACCGCCGAGGGGTGGGAGATGGCTCTCGGCCTAGCCGTGGGAAAAGCGATCGGCGTGGTCGGGTTGAATCTCGAGCCCAATGACGCAGATCTGGCGCACGCTGGTTGGTAACGTCGCCCAGAGCGAGTCCAACCCATGGCCAGAGTCCTAGTCCTGAATGCCAGTTACGAGCCCCTGTCGGTGGTGACAACGCGCCGTGCCGTGATCCTCGTGCTCAACAGCAAGGCGACGATCGTTGTCGGTAGGGACGAGACCTGGAGCTCGGAGAGCGCCGAGGTCGAAGTTCCTTCGGTGGTTCGGCTCCATCGATTCGTGAAAGTGCCTTACCGACGGGCGGCCCCGGTCACTCGTCGGGCGGTTTTCGGGCGCGATGGTCACAGGTGCCAATATTGTGGCGCCCCGGCCGAGTCGATCGACCATGTCTTGCCACGCTCCAAAGGGGGAAACCACACCTGGGAGAACGTGGTGGCCTGCTGTCGGCCGTGCAACATCACAAAAGGCGACCGTTCACCATCAGAGGCCGGTCTCAGGCTTGCGGCCAAGCCGGGGCCACCGCGACGCTATGCCTGGATCTATGCATCGACCGGGTACGAGGTTGATCCGGCCTGGCATCCCTATCTAGAGGTTGCCTAAGGCCCGGTGACAGGGCGTCTGATCCGACCGGCCGTCCTGGCCGACGCCGACGCTTTGGCTTCGATCTACGACCCGCTGGTCCGCGACACCCACATCTCCTTTGAAACCGAGCCGCCCGGCTCGATCGAAATAGCTCGAAGGCTCGCCGGGGGAGCGACGACACATCCGTGGATCGTCATGGTGGAGGGGCGCCAATTGATCGGGTATGCCCACGCCGCGGCCCACCGAGCCAGATCGGGCTACCGGTGGGCGGTTGAGACCTCGGTGTACGTGCACCCGGAGTGGAGGAACCGAGGCGTCGGAAGCAAGCTCTATGAGAGTCTGTTGCGAACCTGTCGAGAATGGGGATATATGTCGGCCTACGCCGGGATCGCGCTTCCCAACCCTGCATCTGAGCGCCTGCACGCGGCCGCCGGATTCACGCTGATCGGTGTGTTTCCCCGGGTGGGGTACAAGTTGGGCCGGTGGCACGACGTCGCGTGGTGGCACATCGGGCTCTCAGATGATCCCACTCCACGGGTGGCCACTCCCGGGCCACCCGATCGCTCGCGCTAGCACCCACCAGATTCACCCCGGATCGAGACACTCCCTCCTCATGACCTGACGTCCGTACTTGGGTCGAGGGGGGACCCGGAGGGAGAAAGGTGGGGCAAAAGGTTGACAAGTGGGTGGAAGTGGGTCATAGTGGCGAGACCGACCCAAGAGAAGGGGTCAGCGATGCGGACGGACGGAGAAGAACTGAAGTGTTCCTCGGTGAGTACTTCCACAGCCTGGACGAGAAGGGCCGAGTGGTCATGCCCTCCAGTTTCCGACGTCTACTCGAAGACGGTTGCGTGGTCACCAAAGGCCAGGATCGGCAGCTGGCGATCTTCCCGACCGCTGAGTTCAAGGAGAGAGCCTCAGAAGTGACCGAGAAACCGCAGAACCGGTCGGGTCGCCGCTTCTCGCGGACGGTTTTCAGCGGGGCCGACAGTCAGACATTGGACAAGTCCGGGCGGGTGTTGGTAAAGCCCGACCTGAGGGATTTCGCCGGTCTCGAGCCTTCCTCCGAGATCGCAGTGTTGGGGGTGTTCGATCACGTCGAGCTGTGGAACAAGGACCTCCACCTGACCGATCGCGCCGCAGGAGACGAGAGCTACCTGGAGGACGACGAATAGAGGCAGCGACAGGCGTCTGGCCCATCGCCAGCCCCCCGGAACCAATGGAAGGCCCCTGACTCCGCCCGCTTCTCATTGGTACCAGCGCCCGGGGGGCTGGCAATGAGCCAGGACCGGAGAGACGAGGACCGGGATTACCACCGGCCGGTCCTGGCCCATGAGGTGGCTGAGCTTCTGGCACCCATCATGCCCGGAGTCGTGGTGGACGCGACTTTGGGTGGCGCCGGGCACAGTCGCCGCCTACTGGATGAGTTTGGAGAAGACGTGAGCATCATTGGCATAGACCGCGACCCCCAGGCGCTGGCCCACGCCCGGGATCTCGGGATCACGACCGTGCAGGGCAACTTCGCCGACCTCGAGAACCTCGTCTCGAGTGTCACCGATGCACCCGTGTCTGGTGTGCTCTTCGACTTCGGAGTCTCGTCGCATCAGCTGGATGAGGCCGGACGTGGCTTCTCCTATCGAGCGGAAGGGCCCCTCGACATGCGTATGGGCCCTGACGCAGCGTTGACTGCCGCCGACGTCGTCAACACATGGTCGGAACCTGACCTGGCCAATGCCATCCGCCGATTCGGCGAGGAGAAGATGGCGCAGAGAATCGCCCACGCCATCGTCTTGGCGCGACCCCTCGAATCCACTGTTCAGCTGTCCACCGTCATCGCCGGGGCACTCCCCGCGGCCCGTCGTCGGGCGGGTCATCCCGCCCGACGCACCTTTCAAGCGATCCGCATCGCCGTCAATGACGAGCTGAGCGCCGTAGAGAGCGGTTTGGACCAGGCGATCAACATCGTGCGAGCAGGTGGGCGTGTCGTGGCGATTTCGTATCACTCGCTTGAAGATCGCCTGGTGAAGCAGCGATTCGCACGTGGCGCCACCGGCTGCACTTGCCCTCCGGAGATGCCGGTGTGCGGGTGCGGGAACACGGCCGAGCTCAGGCTATTGACGAGAAGGGCGATCCGGCCGGGCCCCTCCGAGATCGCCTCCAACAATCGCTCCCGGTCGGCCTCGTTGAGGGCGGCGGAGAAGGTCGCGGCATGACTGCTGCGCGCCCACTCCGACGTCGCTCCCAGGAGGATGGCCTCCGTGTCCTGCCCGGGAGGAAGCTGCGGCGCCCGACCCTGGCCCCCTGGATGATCGTCGCCCTCATCGCCGTCATGGCCTTTCTCGGTCTCGGCTTCGCCAGGACGTCGCTCGATCGATCGGCTTTCGAGCTCGACAGCTTGGATCGAGCCATAACCGAGCAGGACGCGATCAATCAACAGCTCAAGCTCGAGATCGCCCGATTGGAGAACCCGGCGCGCATCGCCCCGCTCGCCGAGGAGTTGGGGCTCGTGTTGCCCAAGGACACCCGTCAGTTGCTGGTCGATCTACCCGGGAACCCGGCCGTGGCTTCGGTCGAGGACCCAGGGGCAACGCAATGATGACCCGACGGCGCGCTGGAGCCGGGCTCACGGACGGGGCAGATCGCCTCGAACCACCGGAGTCCTGGCAGGAGCTCTGAAGGGTGGCCGCGAGGAAGGCCACCACCCGGAAGCTGAACCCGGCCACGCTCCGAGTGGCGGTCGTTGGCCTCTTTCTCGTCGCCGCGTGGTTGGGCATGGCATATCGGCTGGTTCAGGTGCAAGTGGTGCAGGCAGCCGATCTGAAGGATCAGGGTCTCAGCCAGCGTCTGGTGACGAGAGATCTGGCGCCACAACGGGGCAAGATCTTCGACCGCAACGGCGAGTTGTTGGCCATGACGGTCGAGGCCCAGAGTCTCTGGGCAAACCCGAACCAGGTCGATGAGCCTCTCTGGGTCGCCCAGCAGATTGGCGGTGCCCTGGATGTCGATTCCGATGTCCTCTACGAGCGTCTCACCTCCGACAAGGACTTCGTGTATCTGAAGAGACAGGTCGAACCGGGCGTCGCCGAGCAGATTCTGGGTCTTGGGATTCGTGGTGTCTACGCCCATCCCGAGGCGAGTCGGATATACCCGGCGGGCCAGGTCGCGTCTCATGTCACCGGTTTCGTAGACATCGACGGCAATGGGCAGGAGGGTCTAGAGCTCGTCTATGACGACCAACTGAGGGGAGTGCCAGGCAAGGCAGTCTTCGAGCGTGATCTCGAGGGCCGACCTATCCCGCAAGGAATCAGCGACATCGTCCCTGCCATTCCTGGGGAGGACCTCAACACCACCATCGACCTGCCCCTCCAATATCAGGCCCAGCAGGCTTGTCTCTCCGCCGTCGATCGCACGCAGGCCAAGTCTTGTTGGGTAGTGGTTCTCGACGTCGAGACGGGTGGCGTCCTGGCGATGGCCGGTGCGCCGGTCTTCGACCCGCAGAAGCGCCAAACCGTCGATCCCAATTGCGACGTGGCCCAGAATCCGAGTTGCACCACATTCTCGAACTTCGCGGTGCGTGGTGTCTACGAGCCAGGTTCAACAGAGAAGTTGATAACCGTGTCGGCGGCAGTGGAGGAGGGGGAGGTCGACGCGACCACCGTGATTCCCGATGTGGGAGACGTCTTGGAACTGCGAGACAACGCATGTCGTTCCGCGGACGACGACCTGTATGGCTGTTATCGCGACTTCAAAGAACATGAGACCTCGGACATGACTGTGGCCGACATCTTCACTCGATCTTCCAACGTCGGGACCATTCTGATCGCCGACAAGCTGGGCCAAGACCGCCTGGTCTCCTACATCAAGAAGTTTGGCTTGGGATCCACCACCGGAATCGACTATTCGGCCGAAGCCCCGGGTCTCCTCAATTTCGCCGCCGGCTGTGAGACATGCTGGGCCTCGGCCGCCATCGGCTACTCGGTTGCCGCCACCCCAATTCAGATGGCCGCCGCATATGCGGCCATAGGGAATGACGGCATATGGACGTCACCTCATATCGTGGCCTCCACAACCGACCTCGACGGCAATGTCGACGTCACCGGTATTCACACGCGCCGGGTGGTCTCTGAGCCGACCGCCGCCCTGATGCGCGAGTTGTTGTCCAGCGTCGTGGACGAGGGCACAGGCCAGGCCGCGAGCGTGGAGGGATATCGGGTCGGGGGCAAGACTGGGACCGCCAACAAGCTAGGCGAGGACGGTCGATACACCGACGCCACCAGGGCATCTTTCGTGGGCATGGCACCCATGAGCGACCCCAAGGTGGTGGTGGCTGTGTTGATCGACGAGCCCGCCTACGAGTACCGCACCGGTGGTCTCGCTGCCGCACCGGTCTTCGCACAGGTGATGGAACAGGCGCTGCATCGATTGGGAGTGACACCAGATGGCGCCGGGGGGTAAGAGCTTGGGGGAGTTGACCGTCCGCGTCGATGGGCATCTGTTTGGCGACCCTCTGACTCGTGTCGACGATGTGACACACGACTCCCGCCAGGTAGGCCCAGGAACCCTGTTCGTGGCAGTTCGAGGGGCAAGACACGATGGTCATGACTATCTACCCGAGGTCGCGGCGACGGGGGGTCGGGCCGCGGCGGTGGAGTCGCGTAGCGAGGTGGCAATCGATCAGATCGTCGTAGGGGACACGAGGGCAGCCATGGGCCCCCTGGCGGCCGCGGTCCACGGCGACCCTTCGTCGCAGGTTGCGGTGGTCGGTGTCACCGGCACCAATGGCAAGACCACGGTCACCCATTACGTCGAATCCTTGATGACAGCCGGGGGGAAGGTGACCGGCCTCATCGGGACGATCGAGACGAGGGTCGGTTCGACTCACCTGCCGTCCGCAAGGACTACTCCCGAGGCGCCGGACTTCCAGCGGCTTCTGGCCCGCATGCGCGATCTCGGCGCCGAGGTCGTGGCAGCCGAGATCTCGTCGCACGCTCTGGAGATGAGCCGCGTGGCCGCGACCAGATTTGGCGTCGCCGCCTTCACCAACCTCTCACAGGATCACCTCGACTTCCACCACGACTTGGCCTCGTATCGGCGGGCAAAGGAGCGTCTCTTTCACGAGTACGAAGTGGGCACCGCAGTTATAAATGTCGAAGATGCGGTGGGTCGCGATATCGCTCGCACCGTCTCGATGCCGCTGATACGTACCGGGGATGGCGGCGACATTCGGGCAGAGAGGGTCGAGACCTCTTTCACCGGCACTCGATTCGTATTGGTGACACCGGCCGGGTCGGCAGAGGTGGAGGCAGCGTTGGTCGGATCGTTCAACGTTGACAACTGTCTCACAGCGACAGGGTGTTGTCTCGCACTGGGTCTCGACCTCTCCGTCGTGGTCGATGGACTGGCTGGACTTGCACCTGTGCCGGGGCGATTCGAACAGATCCCCGGCAACGAGGGGCCCAAGGTCATCGTCGACTACGCCCACACACCCGGTGGCATCCACGAGGCCATCTCGGTTGGTAGACAGCTGACGGGCGGTCGGGTGATCGTGGTCGTGGGAGCTGGTGGCGACCGGGACCGTCAAAAGAGGCCCATGATGGGTGCGGCCGCGGCCGAGGCCGATATGGCGGTCCTGACCTCTGACAACCCGCGCTCCGAAGAGCCGGGGGAGATCCTGGCTCAGGTCGCCGCCGGCGCCGGCGAGGCGAAGGTGGTCCTCGAGGTCGATCGACGGGCCGCGATCACCGCGGCGATTGGCATGGCCGGGCGCGATGACGTGGTGCTCATCCTGGGCAAAGGGCACGAGACCGGACAGGAGATCGGGGGCCAGGTGATCCCATTTGACGACCGCGAGGTTGCCGCCTCGATTCTGGCCGGCTCAGGTGATTCCACCGATCGGGGCAACGTTTCAGGGAGCATGTCCAGGTGATCTCTCTATTGATCGCGGCTGCCGTCGGGCTCCTCTTCTCGATATTCGGCACCCCCTACGCCATTCGCTTCTTTAGGAGACGCGAGATCGGCCAGTTCATTCAGGAGGAAATCGCCGGGATGCATGGCCACAAACAGGGGACTCCGACAATGGGTGGAGTCGTCTTCGTGACCGGGGCGATCGTGGGTTATGTGCTGGCGCACGTCCGGATTCTGGGGCCTAACGGGGGGTTCGCCATCGAGTTTCAGCCGTTCAGCTCAGGCGGCCTCCTCGCAATATTTGCATTGGCCGGGATGGCCGTGGTCGGGTTCCTCGACGACTGGATCAAGTACTCGAACAAGCGAAGCCTCGGTCTCTCCAAGTCGGCCAAATTCGGCGGCCAGCTCGCCATCTCGGCGTTGTTCGCCTGGGGGGCATCCATGGCGGGTGTGGTCACTGAAATCTCCTTCGTGCGCCCGCTCGGCATCGACCTCGGCGTGTTCTTCGTGATCTGGGTCTTGATCATCCTGACCGGGACCGCCAACGGGGTGAACCTGGCCGATGGCATGGACGGTCTCGCCGGGGGGGCCTCTGCGCTGGTGGTTGCCTCGTACACCGTCATCGCCTTTTGGCAATTCCGCAACGGCCCCGGGTTTCGCCCTGACCCGGTGTACCAGGCGGTCGACCCCCTGGAGCTCGCCATCGTCTCGGCGGCCATGTTCGGCGCCATCCTCGGCTTTCTTTGGTGGAACGCACCGCCGGCCAAGATCATCATGGGAGATGTGGGCTCTCAGGCAATTGGGGGCCTTCTCGCCGCACTGGCGCTCTTGACCAACACGCATCTCCTTCTCGTAGTCCTGGGCGGGATCTTCGTGGCCGAGACGGTGTCGGTGATCCTCCAGGTGGCCAGCTTCAAGCTGACCGGCAAACGCATATTCAGGATGGCGCCCCTCCACTTCCACTTCGACTTGGGCGGCTGGCCGGAGACGACCGTCGTGATCAGGTTCTGGATCCTCACCGGTATAGGGGTCGCCCTCGGGCTGGGCTTCTTCTACGGCGACTTCCTGCGCTTGGAGGGTCTCCTTTGAGCAGAGTCCTGATCCTCGGGGCAGGCATCTCGGGCCTGGCTGCGGCCGAGCTCGCCCGAAGACGCAACATGGCTGTCACCATCTACACCGACGATGGCTCCGCTCGCGCGATGGCGGCCGGATTCTCGGTCGCAAGCGGGGGCTGGGACCCGGTGCTTCTCACCGGGATCGACTTGGTGGTCGTAAGCCCAGGCTTCTCCGAGCGCTCGCTACCCATCGTGGAAGCTCAGGAGTGGGGGATTCCGGTGTGGAGCGAGATCGAGTTCGCCTGGGCGAATCTGGATACCACGGTGGCCGCCATCACCGGGACCAACGGGAAGACCACGGTGACCGAGGCGACCTCGGCCATGCTCGAGGCCTCAGGGATCGATGCCCCGGCCACCGGGAACATCGGCTCGCCACTCTCGGCTCAGGTGGATCTCGAACATGATGCCCTCGTGGTCGAGGTCTCATCGTTTCAGTTGCGGTTCTGTGAGACATTCCATCCAGTCGCTGCCGCCGTGACCAACGTGGCCGTGGACCATCTGGATTGGCATGGCTCTGAGGCGTCATATCGCAGTGCCAAGGCCAGGATCTTCATGAACCAGGGTGAAGACGACCTACTCGTCTACGACATCGACGACCCTGGAGCCGCGGGTCTCGTGGTCGATGCAAGGAGCCAGCTGTTTCCTGTCTCCGGGGTGCATCTACCCCAGGGTGGCGGTGGGGTGGACGCTGATTGTCTCGTGGTAGGCGAGCTATCGCTGCCCCTGTCGGCCCTTCCGTCGCAGGACCCGACCCATCTGGTCAATCTGGCCGCCTCGTCGGCCCTGGCTCTCCGTCTCGGAGCTACCGTCGATGGCGTTGCCTCCGCCGCCAGGGAGTTCAGGCCCGGGCCCCACCGGCGATTTGTCGTTCTCCGTCGTGATGGCGTCACCTGGGTCGACGACTCCAAGGCGACGAACCCTCATGCCGCTGTCTCATCGATCAGGGCTCACCGGTCGGTAGTACTGATCGCCGGCGGGTTGGCCAAGGGTCTCGACGTGGCTCCGATCGCCATCGAGCCCAATGTCCGTCACTTGATCGGGATTGGCACGGAGGGCCAGGCACTGGTCGACGCGGCCGGTTCGCGAGGGCATCTGGCCGTCACCTTGGAGAAGGCGGTCGACATGGCCTCAGATCTGGCCGAAGTGGGGGACACAGTGCTGTTGGCGCCCGGCTGCGCCAGCTTCGACCAATTCGCCTCCTACGAGGAGCGGGGCGAGAGGTTCATCGAGTTGGTTCGGGCTAAGTCGGAGGGAAGTGTGTGATGACGGCGACAAATGTGACCTCCATAGCCGGGGTGCGGGCCGCAGCGCGCGACCGGGCGGAGCTGTTGAAGGTGAACAACCGAACCGCGACCATCCTGCTGGTGCTGGTGGTCGTGCTCGTTGTGATAGGCCTGGGTGCGACACAATCGGCGTCCTCGGCGGTGGCCATTGATCAGGCTCATGACCGCTTCTACTACTTCAAGCGTCAGCTCGTAGGTGTTGGGATCGGGACAATCGCTCTGCTTGCGACCAGCCGCATCCCTTATCGCTTCTACCGAAAGGTCGCCTTCCCCTCTCTCCTCGTCACGATGGCCTTGCTCATCGCGGTGCTCGTCGTCGGCCCGGTCATCGGCGGCGCACAGAGGTGGCTGCCGATCGGCGATTTCAGCTTCCAACCATCGGAGCTCGCAAAGATCTCGGTGATCTTCTCTCTCGCCTATCTACTTGAGCGCAAACACAAGCTGCTCAACCGGTTCGGGCACTTCCTGGTCCCCGTCGCCGCCACCGTGGGCGTGGTAGGCCTCCTGGTCCTGAAACAGCCGGACCTCGGCACCACGATCGTGATAGGCGCTGCCGCACTTGCAGTGATCCTTGCCAGCGACACGCCGTTCCGATATGTCATGGCTCTTGGCCTGATGGCCATATCCGGGGCCGCAGTGCTCGCTTTCGGGGACCAGTATCGGGTGGATCGCATCGTCGGGTTTCTCGACCCGTGGGGGAACGCCAGTGGAAAGGGCTACCAGCTGATCCAGGGGTATTACGCCCTCTCCAACGGCGGCATCTTCGGTGTTGGGCTCGGTGCGAGCCGCGCACGATGGTTCTATCTCCCCAATGCCCACACGGACTTCATCTTCGCCATCATCGGCGAGGAGACGGGGCTCATCGGCGCTCTGACGGTGATCGGTCTCTTCTTGGCTCTTGCCGTGGTTGGCTGGGTCGTGGCCGCCCGGGCTCCCGATCGCTTTGGCCGGATGGTGGCGGCAGGTATCACCACTTGGCTCTCGTTCCAGGCTTTGGTCAACATTGGTGGGGTGCTTGGTGTCATGCCGATCACCGGCATCGCGCTCCCCTTCGTGTCCTTCGGGAGCACAGCGCTGATCGTGTCGATGGCGGCTCTTGGCGTGTTGGTCAACATCGCACAGGCGGGAACCCGCAGCCCGACATGACGTTCATGATCGCCGCCGCCGGTACCGGGGGTCACGTCTATCCGGGTCTGGCGGTCGGCGAGGCCTTGGTGAGGCGCGGGATACCGCGCGACGAGGTGTTGTTCGTGGGTGGTGACCGGCTCGAAGCCGGTGTCTATCCGAAGGCCGGATTCCCTTTCCTACCCCTCGAGTTGAGGGGATTGCGGCGGTCGTTGTCCCCGCAGAATCTCGGGATTCCCGCCATCGTCTGGCGAGCCAGGCGGAAGCTGATTCAGACGATGACGGAGAGGGGCACGAGAGTTGCCCTGGGGATGGGGGGCTATGTGACGATTCCCGTCGCCTTGGCAGCGCGATCTGCCGGTATCAGCCTGATGTTGGCGGAGCAGAACAAACATGCAGGGCTCGCCAATCGCATCGCTCGGAGATGGGCCGTCCACACATTCGTCTCCTTTCCGAACACCCGTGGCATGGATCGCGGCGAATGGGTGGGCAACCCGATACGCGAAGAGATAGCCGGATTCGATCGCGCCACGCTGCGTCCATCGGCCATGTCGAGATACGGCCTGGATCCGAATGTGCCCACGCTTGGCGCGTTTGGGGGCTCACTCGGCGCAGGACTGATCAACGGGGCGATCACGCGCCTGGTTGCCACCTGGGCCGGGCCGGATCTTCAGATCGTCCACCTCACGGGACGGGGAAGGCTGATCGAGGCTCCCACTTCGGCGAAGGTGCGAGCATGGAAACAGGTCGAGTTCGAGGATCGGATGAGTCTTTTCTTTGCGGCATCTGATCTCGTGGTGGCTCGGTCCGGCGGAGGCGTGGCGGAGATCACTGCCACGGCGACGCCGGCGATCCTCATCCCGGGTGAGTTCGGCTCGTCCGGGCACCAACACGAGAACGCGATGTTCCTGGGGCGGCGCGGGGCGAGCCTCGTCTTGAGCGAAGCCGATGTCGACGGGCTCGGTGAGCTGGTGGAGGCGACGCTATTCGACAGTGGCCGCCTGTCGGCTATGAGTGAGGCAGCGCGATCTGTTGCGAAGCCCGGTGCCGCATCGGCCATAGCCGGGGCCATGATCGGGGCCGGCGTATGAGCATCTCACAGCAACGGATACATCTGATCGGCGCAGGTGGCGCCGGTATGAGTGCCATCGCCAAGGTTCTCTCCGGGATGGGCCACGAGGTGTCAGGCTCCGACTTGCGTGGTGGATCCACCCTGGAGCGTTTGGTGGATTTCGGCGTCCAGACCTACACGGGACATCATCCTGAGGTGGCTTCAGCCGCCGAACTGGTGGTGGCATCATCGGCGGTGCCCGAGAGCGATGCCGAGCTGCGTGCGGCGATGGAATCGGGCGTGGAGGTGTGGCGGCGCCCCGACCTGCTCGATGCCCTGTCCGCCGACGTGACGACAATCGGGGCCACCGGCACTCATGGGAAGACGACTACCACCGCCTTGTTGATCGCGGGATTGCGGTCCGCAGGGGAGGACCCGAGCTTCATCGTTGGCGGCGAACTCGCCGATCTGAACACCAATGGTCATTTCGGCCAGTCACCATTGTTGGTGATCGAGGCGGACGAGGCCTTCCGGACTTTCGAGCGACTTCACCTGAGTGGTCTCGTCATCACCAACGTCGAGATCGAGCATTTGGAGCACTTTGGTGACGAGGACGATCTGCATGGCAGCTTCGTGGCGGTGGCTTCTCGCGTTGACGGCCCCGTGGTGGCATGTCACGACGACGCCGGCTCGTTGCGCGTCGCGGAGAGACGGGCGGCGCCACCTACGGGTTGAGCCCCGGAGCCGACTGGCGCGTCGAGGACCTGACAACTCACTTCGGCGGGAGCTCGTTCACTCTTGTCGGTGGTGCCACCAGGACCGACGTTCGGTTGACGCGCCCGGGCGCCCATGTCGCGGCAAATGCAGCGGGGGCGCTTGCCCTCCTGGCACTGCTCGGATACGACCTGGAGGCCTGCGCCGCCGGAATGTCGTCATTTCGAGGAGTGGGGAGAAGATGGGAGCTTCGAGGCACGGTGGGTGGCGTCTCCATGATCGACGACTATGCGCATCATCCCACCGAGGTGAGGGCGACCCTGGCGGCGGCCCGGGAAGCCGCAACGGGCCGCGTTTGGGCAGTGTTCCAGCCCCATCTATACAGCCGGACCCTGAGGTTCCAAGAAGAGTTCGGCGTCGCCCTCAGCCGTGCTGACGAGGTCGTGGTGACCGATGTCTATCCATCGCGAGAGTCGCCGTTGCCCGGAGTGACCGGTGAGTTGGTGGCCGAGGCGGCCAAGCGTCACGGCGCAAGCTCTCATTACGTCCCACACATGGCCGATCTCGCAGAGTATCTCGCGGATCGGGTCCGCCCGGGCGATCTGGTGCTGACCATGGGCGCTGGTGACATCACTGTGATCCCGACGGAGCTGGCGATGCGTCTGGCGGCCAGGTGACCATGGCCCTCGAGTCGATGTTGGCCAGGGGAGCGCTGACCGAGAACGTGGCCCTCGGGCCATACACCACCTACAAATCGGGGGGGCCCGCTCGGTACATGGTGGTGGTCGAGAGCAAGGAAGACCTGTCGGATTTGATCGCACTCAGGGAGGAGCTCGCCCTGCCATTCCTCATGGTCGGGCGGGGCTCCAACCTGGTGGTAGCAGATCAGGGTTTTGACGGCGTTGTGGTGCGGCTTGGCGCGAGATTCTCGAAGGTCGAAGTGGACGGCACCAGCGTCGAGGCGGGCGGTTCGGCGCCCCTTTCCCTGGTCGCCCGCTCGGCGGTCGAGGCGGCACTGGTCGGGTTGGAGTTCTTTGTGGGCATTCCCGGGTCGGTCGGCGGTGCAGTCAGGCAGAACGCGGGATGCTTCGGTTTCGAGACCCGGGACGTTCTCGAGAAGGCCACCGTTCTCGACCTATCAACCGGCACCGTGGGGTCATTCACCGCCGATCGGCTCGAGATGAGCTATCGGCACTCCAACATCGGCCCGGATCAGGTGGTGTTGGAGGCGCGATTCGTGGGAACCGGGGGTGATGCCGACAAGGGCAAGGCCATGCTCCGGGAGATCACCCGATGGAGGCGCGATCATCAGCCGGGGGGCACGCTCAACGCGGGCAGTGTGTTCAAGAACCCCGACCACATCAGCGCCGGTGAGCTCATCGATTCTCTTGGTCTCAAGGGCCTCTCGGTGGGGGACGTCGCCGTGTCCTCCAAGCATGCGAACTTCATCGTGGCTGGTCCCGGCGCTACCTCTCGTGACGTCAGGCTCCTGGTCGAAGAGGTAAAAGACCGCGTCTTTGCGGAGAGCGGAACCATGCTGGAGCCGGAGATCCAGTTTGTGGGGTTCGACGAGTGACGATCGATCCGAGATTGATGGAGCGAAGACGCGAGGTTGCGGAGGACCGCGCTCGTCGCACATTGAGCCGTTTGATCAAATCCATGATCCTGGTGGCGGTCTTGGGGGCGATCGCCTGGGTGTTTCTCTCGCCGATGCTCAGCGTGGCCGAGGTCAGGACCGCCGGCATCGTGTCGAGCATGGCGAATCAGACCTTGGTCGAGCAAGGGCTCCTCCCCGGGACCCCGATGGTCTTTCTGAGGCCATCGACGGTCGAAGCGGCACTCGAGTCTGATCCGTGGATTCGCGACGCCACGGTCGAACTGCATTGGCCGGACCGCGTGGTGGTCAAGATCGAGGAGCGGGTACCCCTGGCGTGGGTCGAGGCGAGTGATAGCTGGGAGAGGACAGCGGTCGATGGGGTGCCCCTGGGCTCGGCCGATGCACCGGACGAGCATTACCCCCGAATCCAGGTGGGTGGCACCGCGGAAGCCAACTCGGACATCGCCAAACTCGTCTTGGGATCCCTCGATTTCGTTCAAGCCCTACCACCGGAGCTGAGGTCAGGCGCGACAATCGATCGGGCAGCTGATGGAGAGCTGTGGGCGAACGTAGAGGGCTTTGACGTCCGATTGGGCCGGGAGACCGACATGGAGGCGAAGGCCTTGAGTCTCACGGCTTTGCTCAAGGAGGACATCCCATCGGGCTCTGTGCTGACCCTGATCGCACCGGCCCACCCCGCGATCACACTTCCGGCGGCCGCCACCTCCGATGAGACCGGGCAGAACACGTCGATCGACTCACAATCCGCGGGCTCGGCAGACACGGCAAGCGGCGCCACGGATGGCTCGGGAGAGGGCAATGGGTAACCCTGAATCTTTACTAGAGGGTTAGATTGTATGTCTTTACTTAGCTGGCGGCGCACTGTAAACCTCTACTTCAGCTTTGGATATCTCTGGAGGACTTCGTTGTGAGCAGTGCGTCGAGTGGTGGCTATCTGGCCGTGATCAAAGTGGTTGGAATCGGCGGGGGCGGTGTCAACGCCGTCAATCGAATGGTCGATGCCGGGATACGCGGGGTCGAGTTCATCGCCCTGAACACGGACGCCCAGGCTCTGTTGATGAGCGATGCCGACGTCAAGCTCGACATCGGACGAGAGGTGACCCGGGGTCTGGGAGCAGGGGCGAATCCCGAAATCGGTCGGGCCGCGGCCGAGGAGCATCGCGCGGAGCTGGAGGATGCTCTCAAGGGCTCGGACATGGTCTTCATCACCGCAGGCGAAGGCGGTGGAACCGGGACCGGTGGGGCGCCAATAGTGGCGGAGGTGGCCAGATCGGTCGGCGCGCTCACCGTCGGCGTCGTTACCCGGCCGTTTGGTTTTGAAGGCAGACGGCGCGCCGTCTATGCCGAGCAAGGAATCGACGCGCTCAAGGACGCCGTGGACACATTGATCGTCATCCCGAACGACCGTCTCCTCGATGTTGGGGACCCGGCTGCACCGATCGGTGAGACCTTCCGTCTGGCAGACGACGTCCTCATGAGCGGTGTCGCCGGCATCACCGACCTGATCACCACCCCCGGCCTCATCAACGTCGACTTCGCCGATGTGAGGACGATCATGTCGGACGCGGGCTCCTCGGTCATGGGCATCGGGCGCGCCACCGGTGAGAACCGGGCGCGACAGGCTGCCGAGCGTGCAATCTCGAGCCCGATGCTCGAGACTTCGATGGAGGGGGCGAAGGGGGTGTTGCTCTCGGTCGCGGGGCCTTCGTCGATGACCCTCCACGAGGCGACCGAGGCGGCGAGAGTTGTGTCAGATCACGCCGACGAGGAGGCGGACATCATCTTTGGGGCCATCGTCGACGACGATTTGGGCGAGGAGATGAAGGTGACCGTCATCGCTGCCGGCTTCGATCAGAGGCGGGCCAACAAGCCTTCGAGCCAGACCCGGCACGTCTCGTCCTACGTGCAGCATGACGAGGGGGATGACACTCTCGATATCCCCAATTTCGTGCAGGGATGATCGTGCCCTCGGGCACGATCGGCGTGGCGTTCACCGACACCGAGGACGGCGACATGCGGGGTGACCTCGCGGCCAGGGGACGCATCGCCAATCGCCTAGGCGTCCAGCCCGACTGGGCCACCGTCTCTCAAAGTCACGGCGCCGATGTGATCGAAGTCGATGAGCCCGGAGAACAGGGTCCGGCTGACGGGATGTGGACCATGCGGTCGGGACTGCCACTCGCAGTTTTCACCGCCGACTGCCTTGGGGTGGTCTTGAGATCTGATGATGCCGTGGGAGTTGCCCACGCCGGATGGAGGGGCGCAGACGCAGGCGTCCTCCCCAGGCTGAGAGAGGCAATGGTGGCTGCAGGTCATGTCCCCCGAAAGGCGTGGATCGGCCCGGCCATCGGGAAGTGTTGTTTCGAGGTCGGTCGCGACGTAGCCGAATTGTTCCCCGACCACCTGGGCTCCACCAGTTGGGGCACCACCTCGGTGGATCTCCGCGGCGTGGCACGGGGCCAGCTCGAGGGATTGAAGGTGTGGTCGACCGACGCTTGCACCATGCATGAGGATCGCTACCTCAGTCACAGGCGGGACCGGTCACCGGCCCGGATGGCGACCTTGAGCTGGCTGGAATGAGGTACGAAGAAGTGCTGGGTCGAGTCGGGCAGGCATGTTTACGTGCCGGCCGTGAGCCTTCCGATGTCACCGTGGTCGGCGTTTCCAAGACCAAGCTCGTCCCGGACATCATGAGGCTCTACGAGATGGGTCACCGTGACTTCGGTGAGAATCGCGCACAGGAGATGACGGAAAAGGCCGAGCAGCTTCCTGAGGACATCAGATGGCACTTCATCGGCACGTTGCAGTCAAACAAGGCCCGTCTCGTGCGACCGATCACCCACCTGCTCCACTCCATGGATCGGGCCTCTCTTGGAGCGGCGTGGATGAAGGGCCCTGGGTTGCCGCCACCGGTGCTGATTCAGGTAAATACCGGCAGGGAACCTCAGAAGTCGGGTGTTCTGCCCGAGGATGCCACAGAGCTGCTCGAATTGCTGCTCGGGCAGGGTCATCGGATTCGCGGGGTGATGGCCATTCCGCCGCCGGTGGATGATCCGGAAGAGCAAAGGGGTCAGTTCCGCATCTTGAAACAGGTGAGAGACGATCTTGCCGAGCTCGAGCCTTCGGTGCGGGAGCTCTCGATGGGCATGAGCGACGACTTCGAGGTCGCCATCGAGGAAGGCGCCTCCATGATTCGCGTGGGACGGGCTATCTTTGGCGAGCGAACTTGACCGGAGACCGCTGATGTCGTCACTTTTTTCGAAAGCCCTGGTGTACCTGGGACTGGTTGATGAGGACCAGATGGATGGCGACGCACCCGAGCGACAGCAGCCCCCTCAGCAAGAGGAGTACCTGCGTCGCGTCGAGCCTCTGCCGCAAAGCCGTAGGGTTGAGCCGCCCCCGACCGCCCGAGCGGCCAACCGGCCGCAGACGAGGGTCGAACCGGTCGGAGCGGTAGAGCTGGTGAGACCGGTCGAGGTGCAATCAGACATCATCTTGGTCGAAGAGTTCGGCGACGCCCGGATCCTGGCAGATCGGGTGAGAGACAAGGTCCCGGTAGTACTCGACATGCGTCGCGCCGCGCCGGAGCTGGTCCGGAGAGTGGTCGACTTCTCCTCGGGGCTCATCTACGCCCTGGACGGCTCCATGCGAAAGGTTGGCGACGGCCTCGTGCTGGTCCTGCCACCCCGAGTGACCTTGAGCCGCGACGAGAAGCGCCGGCTCTCCACACTCGGCGCTTACGAGCTCGACGACGTCGACGACTGACACGTGGATGTCATAGGACTGCTTGTCCTTCTTCTGAGGATCTACTTCTACGCCGTCATCGTGTGGGTGATCCTCTCCTGGATCCCCACCTCGTCCGGTCACCCGTTGGGAAGGCTCAATGTGTTCCTGGACCGGATCGTGTACCCGGTTATCCTTCCGCTACGGCGTATCATCCCACCACTGCGGCTGGGTGGCGGGATGCTCGATCTCTCCCCGATCGTGCTCCTGATTGGGCTGAACCTCTTAACCGGTCTCTTACGAAGGATCGGCTGATGCTTGGACCGGGCGCATAAGCTCCTTAATCTCCGCTGGGAAGGGAAAGTGAACCAATGGCACTGACACCATCAGACATAGAGAAGAAGACCTTCTCGACCGCTCTGCGCGGTTACGACCTCGACGAGGTCGATGACTTCCTCGACGAGATGGTTGGGTCTCTGAGGGACGCGCAAGAAGAGGCCTCCCAGGCCAAGGCCCGTGTGGCGGAGCTGGAGCGGACCGGGGCGACTGTGGGCGGCCATGCGGCTCCAATAGTTGCGCCCGACGAGTCTGCGGTAGGGAGGGCGTTGGTGGCGGCACAGGAGACAGCTGATCGAATCGTGGAGGATGCGAAAGTGCAGGCCGGCGAAATCGTGTCCGCTGCCCGGTCGGAGGCTGACAACTTCACCATGGAGCGCGACGCCAAGAAGACAGAGATCGAGGCCGAGATGGCCGAGATGTCTTCGCAGGTGGCCGGCGTGCGCACACAGCTCGCTTCGCTGGCCACGGCGGTTGCCGACCGGCTCGACGAGATGGATTCCGTCATTGCCGGCAACACGGCCGCCGATGAGTCGACGGCTTCTGAGGATGTGGGCGAAAGTGACGACGAGCCCGACCTCGAGTCGTCGGAGCTCGATCTCGCTATGGACGAGGACATCTCGCAAGGCGGCGACGAGAATTTGGACGAGTCGGCCGAGGTCGTGGCTTCATTGGATGACGAGGAAGATGAGCTCGGGACGTCTGAAGACGAGGCGACCACACCGGCGTGAGTCAGCGGCGCTCGATGGCCAGACCCACCGATCTCCCACCCACTTCTGTCGACTCGATCGAGTCGACCTCGGTCTCCTGAACCGTTACCGCCAGCACCTCTCCCGCGATCTCATCGCCGTGCGTTCTCATGGCCTCGCGTACCAGCTCATCGGAGCTTCGCCAATAGAGGTCGATCCGGTCGGTGACGTCGAGATTCGCCTCGCGACGCAGCCTTTGGATCCGACTTATCAGTTCCCTCGCCATACCCTCTCCCAGGAGCCCGGGGCTGATGTGGGTGTCGAGGGCGACGGCTAGGTCGTCACTGGTCTCGACCAGGGTCTCGGGCCGGGCGGTGCGATCGACGATCAGGTCGTCCTGTCCCAGTTCGAGCCCTGCGACCTCGATCGTCCCGCCCGACATGACCTGGTGTATGGCATCCGCTCCCAACTCGCCGATGGCCGCCGCAACCTCACGCATGCGGTCGCCGAGGACAGGCCCCAGCTTGCGGAAGTTGGCCTTGGCGGAGAGAACCACCAGCGACTCCTCGTCGCCCGAGGTCTCGACGGATTTCACGTTCAGCTCGTCGGCGATGACGTCCATGTGGGTGGCCACGGCGGCGGCCACGGTTTGGTCACGTGTCAGGACCGTTATCCGGGGAAGCGGCTGGCGCACCCGATGACCTTCCTTCTTTCGCAGGTTGCGGCCGAGCCGCACCACCTCGCGGACTATCGCCATCGACTCTTCCAGCGCCGGATCGATGATGGCCTGGTTGGCCACGGGGAAATCACGATGATGGACGCTGGCCACCGCATCGGGATCATGTTCGACCACGAGGCCCTGATAGATGTGCTCGGTGAGGAACGGCAGGACGGGTGCGAGCACCTCGACGAACGTCGTCAGCACCTCATAGAGAGTTGCGAATGCGGCCAGCTTGTCGGCGTCACCCTCGCCCGACTCGCCGCGCGCCCTCCAAAACCGCCGCCTGGACCGACGCACGTACCAATTTGTCAGGTGGTCGATGAACCCGAGTGTGGGAGGCACCACGTTGTAGAGGTAGTAGCCCTGCATCTGCTCGTTGACCTCGGCTATCAGGCTCTGCAGCACCGATAGGATCCACTGGTCCATCTCCGAGCGCTGATCGGGTGGAGGTGCCGCCAAGAGATCAGTGATGGTGACACCGTCGGCCTCGGCGTAGGTGGTGAAGAACGAGTACGTGTTCCACATGGGGAGCAGAACGGTGCGGACCACCTCGGCCACGCCGTCCTTGCTGAACCGCAATGGCTCGGCGCGGAGCACCGGCGAGTTGATCAGGAAAGCCCGGAGGGCATCGGCTCCCATCACGTCGAATATCTCGTTGGGATCGGGATAGTTCTTCAGGCTCTTCGACATCTTCCGGCCGTCGTCGGCGAGGATCAGCCCGTTGACGACACAATTCTCAAAAGCAGGCTTGTCGAAGAGGGCGGTGGAGAGAACGATCAGGGTGTAAAACCATCCCCGGGTCTGGTCCAGCCCCTCGGCGATGAACTTGGCCGGAAATGCCGCCTCGAACCGTTCGGTGTTCTCGAACGGGTAGTGGAGCATCCCGTAGGGCATCGAGCCGGATTCGAACCATCCGTCGAGCACCTCGGGAACCCGGACCATCGATCCGCCGCAGGAGCCGCACGGCCAGCCGATCTCGTCGACGATGTGCTTGTGGAGGTCATCGGGTCGCTGCCCTGAGAGTTTTTCAAGCTCGTCCAGGGAACCAACGGCCACGGTTTCCCCGCACGAAACACACTCCCAGACGGGGATACACGAACCCCAATATCGATTCCGACTGATGGCCCAGTCCCGGGCGTTCTCCAGCCAATTCCCGAAACGCCTCGAGCCGACATAGTCGGGAACCCAGTGGATGGTCTCGTTGATCTCGGCCATCCGATCTCGGAAGGTCTCAACGGCGACGAACCAGGTCGGGATTGCCTTGTAGATCAGGGGAGTCCCGGTCCGCTCGCAGAACGGGTAGGAGTGGGTGATACGGGTCGAGTGGACCAGTTTGCCGGACTCCTTCAAAAGCCGGATCAGGGAGGTGTCCGCCTCCTTCACGTTCTGGCCGGCGACCTCGGGCACCTCCTCGGTGAAGTCCCCCTCGGCGTCGACCGGGTCGACCAGTGCCTCGATCCCGGCGTTCTTCACGGCATAGAAGTCGGCCTCACCGTATGCAGGGGCCATATGCACCAGGCCGGTCCCCTCGTCGACGGAGACATCGTCAGACTCGATGACGACGAAAGCACCTTGTTCCCGCTGTTCTTCGAAGTAGTCGAAGGGTGGCCGGTAGGTGACACCGAGCATCTCTGCCCCGCGGATCGCCGCTGTTGCCACGTGGTTCTCACCGAACACATCGGCTGCCCGCTCTCGTGCGATCCAGTAGTGATAGCCGTCGTCGTCGACCCTGACATATTCGTTGCCGGCCCCGATCGCAACCGCCAGGTTCGCGGGCAGGGTCCACGGGGTTGTTGTCCAGATGAGCAGGAAGTCACCGGCCTCGACGGGTCCGGTGCCCCCAAGCACCTCGAGTTTCACGGTGATCGAGGGGTCTTCGACGTCGCGATAGTCCTTGTTGGCTTCGAAGTTGGAGAGTGGTGTCGATGCACCCCATGAGTAGGGGAGGACTTTGAAGTCCCTGTAGACCAGGCCCTTGTCCCAGAGCTGCTTGAAAACCCACCAGACCGACTCCATGAATTCGGGGTCCATGGTCTTGTAATCGTTCTCAAAGTCGACCCAGCGCCCGATACGCTCGGTGAGGACCTCCCAATTCTCCGTATTTGCCTGGACTACCGATCTGGCCACTTCATTGAAACGGTCGACACCGTATTCGGCGATCTGCTTGGGCCCGGAGATACCCAACCTCTTCTCGACCTCCATCTCGATGGGTAGGCCGTGGGTGTCCCAGCCGAAGCGTCTCTCAACCCGATAGCCGCGCATGGTCCAATAGCGGGGGACCATGTCTTTGATCACCCCGGCCAGGAGATTTCCATAGTGCGGGCTTCCCGTGGGAAACGGGGGGCCGTCGTAGAAGACGTACTCGTTGTCGGCGGGGCGTCGACGGACGGATTCGCCGAATGCATCGATCCTGCGCCATAGCTCGAGGATCTCGGCCTCCATCGTGGGGATATGCACCGAGGGGAGGGCCCTGACGAATGTCTTGGCCCTTTTATGTTGATTTTGCTGGCTATTCGGCGTCATCGAGATCGGGAATGGTAGGGCGTGTCAGGTGTTCCTTCGATGACGACGCGAGATCCCCGTGGAAACTCGACAATTAGTTGTCGAGCATTGGTAGGGTCCCGCCCTTTACGAGGTGAAGACGTGGCCAGGAAAATCGCAAAGTCCACCGTCGAGAGGTTCCGCAAGAGGCTGGAGGAAGAGCGTGACCGTCTCCAGACGTTGATCGACGAGTACGAACAGGAGTTGGAGGAGGCGAGGCTCTCCGAAAGCTCTTCCGATCGCAGCCCGGACCCCGGCAATGCGGAGGCGAGCTCCGCCAAGCTCGAGTATGCCAAAGAGCTGAGTATCGAGCAGAACACCCTCGACCTGCTGGGCAAGGTGGAGCGCGCCTTGGAGAGAGTCGACGACGGGACCTATGGGACCTGTGAGGTCTGCGGCAAGCCAATCCCAATGGCGCGCTTGGATGTTCTTCCGTACACGAGCTTCTGCGTCGATGACGCCAGAAACGCTTGATACGCCGCTATCTGCTCGCTTTGGGTCTTGCCACGGCAATCGTTGCCCTCGACCTCCTGACCAAGCGATATGCAGCTGTCCATTTCGTCGGTCACCCGGTGGAGGTCATCCCCGGGCTCCTGACTTTCACCTATACCGAGAACCCGGGCTCGGCCTTCTCTTTCTTCCAGGAGGGCGGGAGTGTCATCGGCCTGATCGTGATCGCGGTCACGGTTGCGGTGCTCTGGGCTCTTCGCAATGAACATCCACGGCCTGAGCAGGTTGCATTCGGGATGATCATCGGCGGGGCCGTTGGGAACCTCGCCGACCGCCTGTTCCGAGGCCCCGGTCTGCTCGACGGGAGGGTGATCGACTGGATCGATCTGTGGTGGATCCCGACGTTCAACATGGCGGACATGTCAGTTACCTTCGCGGTGGCCGTGTTGATCATCTATGCATGGATCACTCGTGATACTGCAGGTCCCTGAACAACTCGAAGGGCATCGCGTGGACAAGGTCCTTTCGGTGATGCTGGGTGTATCCCGGGCAGAGGCGCGGGCCCTGGTCGACCGTGGGGTGACGCTCGACGATATTCCTGCCACGGCCTCCGACCGGGTCAAGGCTGGATCAACCATCGACACTCCTGAGCCGCTGTCGGCCGGTGGGCTGGAGCCCGAGCCGGTCGACTTTGACGTCGTGCACGAGGACGAGACTCTCATCGTGGTCGACAAGCCATCAGGGTTGGTGGTGCACCCCGGTGCGGGCCATGCCACGGGGACACTGGCCGCGGGCCTCATCCACCGCTACCCGGAGCTGAAAGGCATCGGATCGGCCGGCCGATCGGGACTGATCCACCGTCTCGATCGGGACACCTCCGGCCTTCTCCTCGTCGGGCGAACGCAGGCATCTTTCGAGACTCTCACCGCAGCATTGGCCCGCAGGGACATCGCCCGCACCTATCTCGCTGTCATCCACGGCGCCCTCGAGATCGAAACCGGCACCATTGATGCGCCCATAGGGCGTGATCCCAGCCACCCAACTCGTCGAGCCGTGATTCCGGGGGGCAAGCCGGCAATCACCCACTACCGGCTCACTCGCAACTACGCCGAAGATGGCGTCTCATTGATCGAGGTGACTCTGGAGACCGGGCGAACCCATCAGATCCGCGTCCACTTGGCGGCCATCGATCATCCGGTCGTGGGTGATCCTGTCTATGGCAAGCCAGGCTCAAGACTTGGATCACCGCGGACCTTTCTCCATGCGTCCAGTCTCGAGCTGGTCCATCCTGCCAGTGGCCATTTGGTGCGATATGAGTCGCCCCTCCCTCCCGACCTCGCCGCCTTCCTGGAACGGCTCGAGGGCCCGGTTCCCCGATAATCGACCGATGGCTCTACCGTTTCGATCACATTGACTCAGGACCCGACGACTGCTGCTTCCGTCTGTTACCGCCATCCGGACAGACACACGCTTCTCAGCTGCAGCAGGTGCGGCAGGCCGATCTGCGCGGACTGCTCGACCGATGCCGCGGTGGGACAGAGGTGCCCCGAGTGCCTGAAGGAAGAGGGGGTCCAGAAGGTCATACCAACCGGTCCGAGACGGCGCTCGACCGTCGCCTCAATGGCGTCGAGCGGTGCCCCTGCCACCGTGGCCTTCATCGGCATAGCCGTCCTCTTCTACGTGCTCGGGCTTCTCGGGCTCAATCAAGAGCTGGTGAGGAGGTTTGCCCAGATCAACCTCGCCGTTGCTGCGGGGGAATGGTGGCGGATCTTCACTGTCGTGCTGCTACACGGCTCCTTCACACACATCCTGTTCAACATGTGGGCGTTGTGGGTCCTCGGGCCCCAGATCGAGCGAGGAGTGGGGAGGTGGCCATTCGTCAGCCTCTTTGTTGCGGCCGCAGGTGTCGGTGGTGCGTTTGCGTACTACCTCGGCGAGCTGGGAGATGTCGGAGTGGGCGCGTCCGGAGCCATCTTCGGCCTTTTCGGGATCTGGCTGAGCTGGGCCATGCATCGTCGCGGGACCATGCAGGGACGGGCCATTCTCGGGCAGCTCATGTTCCTGTTGTTGATCAATGCCGCCATACCCTTCCTTTTCAGGAACATCTCCTGGCAAGCGCACCTCGGTGGCCTTCTGACCGGTCTGGTCGTTGGTGAGATCTGGAGTCGGATCCGCGGGCAGAATGCCGAGCGTCTCAGGACTCTGGTGGGTGTGGCCTTCGCCGTCCTTGCTGTGATAGCCGTCTCGATCTGACCCCCGCGATGCAGCGGGCCCGGCGTCGGCTTTCGGTCACATGAGTATCGACATGTCCGTCGGGAGTGACGGTTCGATGTTCGAGGTCTAAGGTGGCGAACTACAGTCGTGTAAGTCGTCGAGAAGCCGAAAAAGTGTCCTTCGCCCACCTTCATCTCCACACCGAATACTCGATGCTCGACGGAGCGGCACGAATCAGGGATGTCGTGGCGGCTGCCGCCGCGGATGGGCAACCGGCGATCGCCATCACCGATCACGGTGTCCTCTACGGCGTGGTCGACTTCGTCAAGGCGGCGAAGGCTGCCGGGATCAAGCCGATCATCGGCATCGAGGCCTACTACACCGACGGCTCGCGTTTCGATCGTCCCCTGGGGGCGGCCAACAAGCGATATCACATGAATCTGCTCGCTCAGAGCCAGATCGGGTACAAGAACCTCCTGCAGCTGTCATCGCGCGCATTCCTGGAGGGCTACTACTACAAGCCGAGGATGGACTTCGAGCTGCTAGCGGAGCACTCCGAGGGCATCATCGCGACCACCGGCTGCCTCGGCGGCCTGGTACCTCAGCTCCTCGCTCCGGACTCTGTGAGCGAGGAAGGCAACAAAGGGCAGATGAGGGACTTCGATGCCGCGCTCAAGGCGGCGGGAAAGTTCCAGGACATCTTTGGCAGAGACAACTTCTTCATCGAGTTGCAGGACCACGGCCTCCAGGCGCAGAAGGCGATCATGGGCGATCTACTCGATATCTCGAATAAGCTCGGGGCCCCGCTCCTGGCCACCAACGACGCGCACTACACCCGCAGGTCCGAGCACGACAGCCATGACGTGCTTCTTTGCATCCAGACCGGGTCACGGAGAGACGACCCGGGTCGCCTCAGATTCGAAGGGACTGAGCACTATCTCAAAACAGCCGACGAGATGCGTCACCTGTTCCCTGAAGACACCTTCCCCGGGGCGTGTGACAACACCCTCTGGGTGGCCGAGCGGGCAGAGGTCGAATTGGAGTTTGGAAGGATCCTGCTCCCGAGCTTCCCGGTTCCTCAGGGAGAGACCGAGGTCAGCTACTTGCGCAGTCTGGTAGATCACGGGGCGAGGGAGCGCTACGGCCCCAGCCCTTCGGAGGTGGTGACTGATCGGGTAGAACACGAGCTCAAGATCATCGAGGAGATGGGGTTTCCTGCTTACTTCCTCATCGTCTGGGACTTGATTCGACACGCAAGAGAGAACGGTATCCGAGTTGGCCCAGGTCGGGGATCTGCGGCAGGCTCCATCGTCTCCTACTGCCTTCGCATCACCGACATCGACCCCCTCCAGTACGGACTCATCTTCGAGCGCTTTCTCAACCCGAGCCGCCGTCAGATGCCCGACATCGACATGGACTTCGACGAGCGTCATCGCGCCGAGATGATCCAGTACGCGGCCACCAAGTACGGTGCGGATCGGGTCGCCCAGATCGTCACTTTCTCCACGATCAAGGGCAAACAGGCGATTCGAGATGCTGCGAGGGTCCTCGGCCATCCCTACGGCGTCGGTGACAGGGTGGCCAAGGCCATGCCGCCGCCGATCCTGGGGCGTGAGGCCACTCTCGAACAGGTGATGACCCCGCCGTCCCACGACGCCGACTCGACCATCAAGGACTGGTATGCCAACGCCCAAGGCTTGAGAGACATGTACGAGGCAGACCCTGCCGTGCGGGAGACGGTTGACGCGGCGAAGGGGCTCGAGGGTCTTCGCCGTCAGGACTCGATTCATGCCGCGGCCGTCGTGATCGCTCCCGAGCCCCTGATCAACATCGTGCCGATCCAACAGAAGGGTGAGGGTGCAGAGGTGGTGACTCAGTACGAGATGTACGGAGTCGAGTCGCTGGGGTTGTTAAAGATGGACTTCCTCGGGCTGCGCAACCTCTCCATCATCGAGCGGTGTCTCGAACTGGTGGAGGAGACGACCGGGACACGCCTCGACATCGACTCGGTGCCTCTCGACGACCAGCAGACCTTCGAGCTGCTCCAATCGGGGAACACCATTGGTGTGTTCCAGTTGGAGGGGAATGCGATGCGGTCCCTGATCCGCTCGCTTCGACCTGACTCGTTCAACGACGTCGTGGCCCTGGTCGCCCTCTATCGGCCAGGCCCGATGGGGGCCAACATGCACACGCTCTACGCCGATCGCAAGAACGGCAGAGCACCGGTCGAGGAGCTTCACCCCGCGGTTACCGAGAAACTGGCCGACACCTATCAGATCATGGTGTATCAGGAGCAGGTCATGCAGGTGGCCCAGGAGATCGCAGGCTATTCGATGGCCGATGCAGACCATTTGCGACGGGCGATGGGCAAGAAGATCAAGTCGGTGATGCTTGCCGAGGAGGAGAAATTCGTCGCCGGTTGCCTGGCCCAGGGCTACACAGAGGAAGTAGGGCGTGAGATCTTCGGTCTCATCGAGCATTTTGCGGGATATGGCTTCAACAAGTCCCACTCAGCCGGGTATGGCCTGGTTGCCTATCAGACCGCGTATCTCAAGGCCCATCACCCTGCCGAGTACCTGGCTGCTCTGCTCACTGCGACCAAGAAGGACAAAGACAGGACAGCCGTCTACCTCAACGAATGCCGTCAGATGGGCTTAAAGGTCCTGGTTCCGGATGTAAATGAGTCCGACTCGGACTTCACGGTAAGGGAGGGCAGGATTCGCTTCGGCCTCTCCGCGGTCCGCAACGTCGGAGAAAGCGTGGTCGAGAAGATCGTGGAAGCGCGCAGCGAGGAGCCTTTCTCGTCATTCCAGGACTTCGTGGATCGGGTCGACGCCTCGGCGCTCAACAAGAGGACCATGGAATCGCTGATCAAGGCGGGCGCCTTCGACGGCACCGGTGAGCCCCGAAAGGGCTTGACGCTGGTGTTCGAACAGATCCTGGATGCCACCCTCGAACGGAGGCGAAATGAGGACATGGGTCAGTTCAGCCTGTTCGCGGGTGATGCGGAGGCGGTATCGGAGAGCCGTGTCGATGTCCCACAGCTCATCTGGCCCCAGAAGATCCGATTGGCGTTCGAGAAGGAGATGCTCGGCCTCTACGTGTCCGATCATCCTCTGCTCTCGATAGGCCCATCGCTGGCCTTGGCGACGTCGGTTGCGATCAGCCAGCTCGAAGAGCTGACCGACCGTGCCAATGTCACCGTAGGTGGGCTTGCGGCGTCGATCACGAGGAGATGGACACGAAATGGTGATCCCATGATCTTTTGTCAGCTCGA
The DNA here is from genome assembly GCA_963730285.1 of uncultured Actinomycetes bacterium. GTDB lineage: Bacteria > Actinomycetota > Acidimicrobiia > Spongiisociales > ZC4RG35 > JARDZU01. Next base: position 96,339 of record CAVSQY010000006.1, read on the forward strand.
GGATCTGGAGGGATCTGTCGAGGTCGTCGCCTTCCCCCGCACGGTTCACGACTATGGGCACCTGATCGTTGAAGATGCCGTGCTCGTGGTGAGTGGCTATCTCGACCACCGCGGGGACGAAGTCAAGGTCATGGCTCGCGAGATCAAGGAATTGGACGTTCGTGACAACTCGATCGTGCGTCTCAGGACGCCCGCGACGACGCTGACTCCGGAGCTGGTGTCACGATTGAAGAAGATCCTGTCCAACCACCCCGGGTCGTCTCAGGTCCTTCTGAACATGACCAGCGACCAGGGTGTGAAGGTCCTCAAGTTGAGCGACGATCATCGGGTCGAACCGAGGACGGCTCTGTTTGCCGAGTTGAAAGAGCTGCTCGGCCCCAACGCGATCTTGTAGACGAGACCCGATCAGCCTCTTCTTGGCCAGAGCTGGCGCTTGGCAATCTGGGCGAGTGCACTGGAGCGCCCGTGCTTCCTGCCGATGACGTAGGCCCCGGCGACGGCGGCGGCGGCGGTGCTGCTCAGGGCGCTGACCGCAATGGCCCTCTTGGTCTTCCGAGCGAAGATGACCACAGGCCAACCCCGTTCGTGAGACACGGCGTCGAGCTCGGAGTCGGGGTTGACGGCAACGGGGTGGCCAACGGACTCCATCATCGGCAGATCTGAGATGGAATCCGAGTACGCGTAGCTCAGCTCCAGGTCGTAACCCCGGTCTGCGGCAAGCTTCTCCATTGCCTCGACCTTTCCGGCCCCATAGACGAAAGGCCCGTCCAGATCCCCTGTGTAGTGGCCGGCGACGACCTTTCCCTTGGTCCCGATGGCACCGGTCATTCCCAACGAACGGGCTAGCGGCTCGACGATCTCGTGTGGTGAAGCGGAGACGATCCAGGTGTCACGGCCCGCTTCGTGGTGCATCTTGACCAGCTTGCGCGACTCGGGGCGAACCCTGGAAACCAGTTTGGGCAGGACGGCTGTGCCGACCTGCTCGAGTGCTTGGACCGAAGCGCCCGAAATGTTGGTCAGGAAGTCACTTCGGACGTTGTCGGAGGCATCACCCTTGTCTCCGAAGAGGAGAAACGTGACAGCCGCCGCCGCCCAACCGGTGATGTCCGAATTCGAGGCCAGACCCTGACGCCAGGCTTCGACACCGAGGGGAAAAGCGGAAGCGCCGGCTATCAGCGTGCGATCGAGGTCAAAGAATGCTGCTGAATTTGCCATGCCGTCAGGATATGCCCACTTCGTCCCAAGGCAACGCATCGATCGATTCACTCAGGGCGGCGAGGCCTACGAGATCAGTAGGCGGGGCCGGGGACCACGGCACGGTGGCGACATGTGCGCCGTATCGGGTGGAGAACTCGAATCGAGTGTCCCGCTGGCGCAGGGTCTCGGCACTCCAACGCATCAGGTTCTGCTCCAACGCCGGTGAGGTGCCCCCGGGTGCGACAGCGTCGGCCCATGTGTCGGGAAGCACCCGGTTGAAGATCACGGCCGATGGGACAGAGGCAATCGAAGGTAGATCCCGATAGAACTTGACCGCCTCTCGCACCGGAGCCGGATCGGAGGTTGTGACGACGAAGATGGCGGCGGATTTCAGAACGGCTTCGATCTCCCGTCCCCGCCGCGACACGCCGTCGTAGGTGGTCCTCAGGTCGAGGAGGAACTCGGCCACGCGCTCGAGCAAGTCTGATCCGAGGATCGAGCCGGCCATCCGTAGAACCGGGCGGGCGGCCCGGTTGAAGAAGAGCCGTCTACCCGGGAGCGGCCCGCCCGTGATCCAACGGAGTAGTCGTCCTCCCACAAGGTCGGACATCTGGGCCGGCGCCGTGAAGAAGTCGATCCCGCCACCAGCTGGAGGCGTGTCCACCACGACCAAGTCCCAAACGCGGGCCTGGACGAAGGTCGCCGCCTGATCGGCGGCAGCATAGGATTGGGAGGCCGGGAAATGCTCCGAGGCAGCCTTGAAGAACTCGTTGTCGGCGAGGCGGGCGGCCACCTCCGGGTCGGCATGACGGACTGCGACGGCTCGCCACGATGCGCTGGAGTCGAGCATGGCCGCCCATAGGTTGGGCTCGTCTTCATGTGGCTGTGGCTCGTTGCCGAGTTGCTCCACGCCCAGCGCCGAGGCAAGACGGCGGGCCGGGTCTACGGTCACCACAAGCGTCCGCAGCCCGCTCTTCGCCGCCTTCACCCCGAGTGCCGCAGCAAGCGTTGTCTTCCCCACGCCCCCGGCGCCGGTGATCAGAAGGGTTCGGGTCATGTCATCGTCTCGAATTCATCGGCCATGCGGGCCGCTACCTCCCCAAGCGTGAACAATCCATACAGGTAGGGAAGCTGGTGGTCATAAGGCAATTCAGGCACCCATCGCTGCTGTTCGGCCCAGAGAGATCGATGGAGTTGGGCGGCCTCCCCGACTGGGCCCGGGGGAGTGGTCTCATCCTCGAGCCGATCGAGCACCCTGTTGGCGATGAGGGTCGGCGGCCCACAGAGCTCACGCTCCCCGATCCAGTCGATCGTCTCCCGTGTCTCTGTCGTCGGCAGCTCCTCGGGGATGCTCACCAGGATCAGCGCCGTTTGTGCAGGGTCCTGGAGGATCTCCCGCATCCGGTCGGCCTGTGAGCGGACCCGACCGGATGGGACCAACTCGGCGATCGTTTGTGGGCCGCGGAGGTATGAGCCGATCTGACCGGTGGGCGGTGCATCGGCGATGACGACATCCCATTTGTCTTCCCTGACCTCCCAGATCGCCTTTCCTATCGTGATGATCTCCCGAATCCCTGGAGCGGTTGTTGCCAGCGCGTCGAACGCCCGGGCCAGCGGGCCGAACCGCGTGATGCCCCGTATGTTGAGCTGGAGAGCCAGATACTCGAGCAGCGCCTCCGACCTCACCATCCTCATCGCGTGGAGCCCGGGCCGGACTTCGCGCGGCTCGAACTCGAGCGGGCCGGTGCCAAAATGCGCCGAAAGGCCGCCGGCTGATCCCATTTCCATGGCCAGGACCCTCAACCCCCTCCTCTGCGCGAGGAGAGACAGGCCAGCGGCTACCGCTGACTTCCCGACACCTCCCTTGCCCGAGACGAGAAGGAGGCGATGCTCGAGCATGTCGGTGCTAACCGGAGCCGCCGAGTGGGATACGCAGCACGAGCTTGTCATCCTCAACACTCCACGCCGCCGTGCCGATCAGCGCGTAGTCGGTGTAATCGGTCTCCGCCTGCTCTACGAACTTGCGTCTCTCTTCTCCCGCCACGGGCGGCAGTGGCCGATCCTTCACCGCAGCGGCGCGTTCCTTGTAACGGGTGAGCATTGCGTCGACATCGAATTGAGCCATGGGCCCAACGCTAATGCGTCGCGGGTCGGCCTCCGGCCGCCTTGTGTTTCCGCAGGTCGGCCCTTCTCTCGCTTTCCAGACGCTCGAGATCCACGTCGCTGTAGTCCACGAAGTTCATGGCTCTGGCGATCAGCTCGTGACCTGCCACCTCTCGTATCGCTCGATGCATCTCGTGGGCGACCGCTCGATACGAGGGATGACCGGCCGCCTGACTGCGAAGCTCGATGAGATGAAACGCCTCGCGTGGGTTCAGGTCCATGATGAACCTGACGTTGTAGGCGAAAGGCACGACATATTGGGCGACGTCCATACCCAGCTCTGATCGGACATCTTCGTAAAGAGAGCCCGACTCGTCCATGATTCGAGCCCAGGGTTGCTCGAGGCCCTCGTCGGCCAGTGCAGCGGGGATGTCGTAGCCGAGACGGGTGCCGAACCTCTGCCACTCCAGTGTCATCAGACGGTGACGTTGCAAGTCCCGGAATGCGCCGATGTCGCATTTGACGTCGAATCGATAGGTGGTGCGCTCCATGGCCCGCCCCGGTTTGTGACGCCGATTGGCGCGATCTCCGACCATCGCAGAGATGAGGTCGGCCCGTTCTTCGGTGGACATGGCTCTCACCCTCTCGAGGAGGTCGGCGTCCGGGAGCTCTGACACCGAGTAGAGGGCAGCCGCTGCGATCTTCACCTCCGCTTCACGATCCCAGTCGGTCAGAGTGACCGAAGGCCCACTGTCCGCTGGGGCCCCGAGGACCGTGGCCCTTTGCTCGAGTGCGTGTCTCGTCTCTTCGAGGTATGTGGACCAGCGGACGCCCCGTTCCTCGAGATCCACCCGGGTGAGAAACGACGGAATCACCTTGCGCAACTCCGCGAGCATCATCGATGCGTAGGCGCGCACCTCGTGGATCGGGCTGGCGTGCATACGGACCAGTGCCATTTCGTACGCTTGGCCGGTGGCGTAGATCCCCACGTTGGAGAGTGTGGAGACCGGGAGCATGCCTCGGACGGTGTCACAGGCCTTGGCCCTGATGGTTGCATTCCACACGCCCTTGGGATCCGACTCATGGCGAGGGTAGATGGCCTCGAATCGCTCGGTCATCTTCGACACCATGTCCGAGTAAGTGTCGAATAGGCGATCCATGTGGAGGACATAGCGCTCGCCGAGCGACGAGGTCGAGATCTCGTATGGGACGTAGTAACGGTGGCGCCCACCCAGCCGTGTGTCATATCTTATGTATCGAGTGGACTGCTCCAGGTAGGCGGCAAGACGGCCCCATTCCAGTGCCTTCGTCAGCAGATTCGACGCCTGTTCGCAAGCGAGGTGGGCCCCTCCGAGTTGGGCCACCGAGTCATCTCCGTAATCGAAGAAGATGCGCTTGTACAACTGCTCGGCCTTCCGGGTGGCGACCAGGGGGTCATCTTCGGTGTTTGCGGCGATGGCCTCGATTCCAGAATCCGGGTCGGCGACGAACTCGTCGAGGAACAGGCGGCGAAGCGACTTTGCCGAGCGCGAATAGCGGGCCATGAGAGCGCCCTTCACCACTTCGGGCAAGTTGACGAGAGCAAACACCGGGCCGTCGAGGTTGGTGAAGAACCGGCCGAGGACCGAGCGCTCGTCGTCGGTGAGCTCTTCGGGGTGGTACTGATGCACAGGTCGGCGATTGTATGCCGGGAACGCGGGGCGACCCGGTTACCGTTTTGTCGAAGTGTCCTTGATCTTGATAAGAGTCGCCGTTTTCCTGCTGTCGGCCACCGCCATCGGGATTGCCGTCATCCCGATACTGGTTTTGATCGACCTGCTCGATGGGGGAACGGGATGGGGTCTTTGCCCGGCCGGAATCGAGGCTTGCGAGAACCCCTACACGACCGGTGCCGAGTTCCTGTTGCTGTTGACGCTCGGGCTCTTCATCGCAGTCATGGGGATTCGCCTGTTGGTCCGCCTTGCTCGGCGAGTCCAGTCCGACGACTACCAGGTGACTCAATGAGCCGGGGAAACCGCCTCTGCCTCCACTGACGTGTGATCCCGCTGTTTCGACAGGACGATGAAGATTGCGAACAGGATCAGGGACGCTCCCACCCAACCCGCTGACGTCAGTCGCTCTCCAAGGACGGCCCATGCGGTGGCGACCGCAAATGCAGGCTCGGCGGCCAAAACGACAGCGGTTGTTGATGGTCCCATGATGGTTTGCGCCCACACCTGGAGAACGAAGCAACCCGCGCTGGCACCCAGCCCCGTGATCAGCAGCGCGCCCCAAACCGAGCTGGGGGGGAGTGGCGGCGTCTCGATCACAGCGGATGCCATGAAGGCGAGCACCGCTGTCACCCCCAGCTGAACCGTGGTGAAAGGGACGACCGGGTGTTTGTGAGCGAGACGAGCCAGAGTGGCGATATGAAGGGCGAATGAAAGAGCACAGGCGAGGGTGAAGAGGTCGCCCGCCCCGAGATCGAGGCTTTTGGCCCCGGTGAGCAGGATGAGGCCGCCAAACGAAATTGCGGCCGCCGACACGCTCCACCAGCTGGGCACCCCCCTCGAGAAGGCTGCGGCCACGAAGGGCGTCATGACCACATAGAGCCCGGTGATAAGGGCCGAGTTGCTCGCAGTCGCCTCCGTGAGGCCAATCGTCTGGAACACGTAGCCCGAGCAGAGGAACACTCCAGCGAGCGCGCCGTGGGCCCAGATGCCCTTCCCGCGGGGTATCGCCAGTACCGAAAGCACCAGGGCGCCCAGTAGAAACCGCCAGGCGACGAAGGCCACTGGCGGAAAGCTCTCCACCGCAGATTTGACCACGACGAAAGTGGACCCGAACACGAATGACGCCACGAGCAGGGCGAAGACGGCGCGACGGCGGTTGGAGCCCGACATTGGTGGCCGGAGCCTAGGGCCGGTGAAGCGGACCGCCAGGGCTCATCGTCACGTGACCGTGTAGGACCGGCATACGATCGAGCCGATGCCCACAGTGAGAGCAGACGGGTCCATGCCGACCCGCGCGGACAAGGGGAAGGCAAGGGCCGTCCTCAATCGCCTCCTCAAGAGATATCCAGTGATAGCGACTGCTCTCGAGTACGAATCGGCTTGGCATTTGCTGGTCGTCACGGTCCTTTCCGCGCAGACCACTGACGAGAACGTGAACAGGGTCGCCCCTCTCCTCTTCGAGGCATATCCGACGAGTGTCGATCTTGCTGAGGCCAACCCCGAGGATGTCGAGAAGATCATCTACTCCACGGGTTTCTACCGTCAGAAGACGAAGTCGATCATCAAGCTGGCCCAGGGCATCGAGGAGATGTTCGAAGGGGAGGTCCCCCGCGACCTCGACTCGCTGGTCCAACTCCCCGGAGTGGGCCGCAAGACGGCAAGTGTCGTCCTGGCGGAAGTGTGGAACATGCCGGCGATCGCCGTCGACACCCATGTGCGACGGGTCAGCCGTCGTCTCGGGCTCACCAACAGTTCTGACCCGGGCAAGATCGAGCAGGATCTCAAGGCGCTTTACCCCAAGAACACGTGGTCGGGGCTCTCGATGCGCTTCATCCAGTTCGGCCGTGACACCTGCGATGCGCAGCGGCCCCGGTGTGGGGGGTGCGAGATGTTCGGCCTCTGTGAGTGGCCCGGTCGGTATGAGGCGGCCGGCCGGGCGAGGCGAAATTGACCGGACCCGTGGTCGCCAATCGGGCAATCTTGCGGCTGGCCATCCCTGCCTTGGGAACGTTGGCCGTCGATCCACTTCTCACACTGGCGGACACGGCATTCGTGGCCCGTCTCGGAGTAGGCGAATTGGCCGCCCTGGGCGTGGACACCGCCCTTCTCGGGTTTGCTTTCTTCGGATTCAATTTCCTCGCCTACGCCACGACGCCATTGGTGGCTCAGGCGTTGGGCAAGGGCGACCAGGACCAGGCGCGACAGTGGGTATCCGATGCGTTGGCCCTAGCAGTGGGCCTCGGCGTGGTTGCAACGGTCCTGGTCGAGATCCTGGCTCCCCGGCTCATCGGCTTGATGGGAGCTTCTGGTGCCGTGGCCCAACTCGCCGTCTCATATCTGCGCCTTCGGGTGATCGCGACTCCGGCTGTGCTGCTGGTGACGGCAGGTCACGGTGCGTTTCGGGGGCATCAGGACACGACCACTCCGTTGAGGGTGGCCATGGGCGTGAATGGGATCAATCTGGTCCTGGACCCGCTCCTCATCTTCGGGCTCGGTCTCGGGATCGAGGGGGCGGCCATCGCCACCGTCGTAGCGCAGGTGCTAGGGGCGTTTTGGTTCTTGAGGCTTATCAGGGCGCGGGCCATGGCCAAGCGTCCGGCCGGCCTTCGCCAGGCTCTTCCGACCATCCTCGCCCTGGCCAGGAACGGGGCACTCGTCTCGCTCCGCACCGGGGCTCTGCTCCTGGGCCTCACCTACGCCGCGGCGACTGCGACCCGGCTAGGGCCATCCGATATCGCCGCTCACCAGGTGGTGATGCAGGTGTGGCTCCTGGCGGCAATGATCTCCGATTCCTTTGCCATCGCCGCTCAGGCAATGGTTGGCGAGGTGGCGGGGAGTGGGTCTATCTCGCACTTGAATTCTTTGAATAGGAGGCTCCTACTCTTCGGATTCGTCACGGGCGGGTTGTTGTTGGCGACCTTCATCGTGGGTGCGCCGGCCATCGACTTTCTGGTTGAAGATCAGGCCACCTCGAGCCTCGCACTTTCTGCGATCCGCGTGGCGGGGTGGATGATGCCGGTAGCCACACTGGTATTTGTCGCCGACGGGATCTTTTTCGGCCTGCTCGCCTTTGGGACTGTGCTCTCCTCCACCGCGTTTGGGGCCGTCACCCTGGTGGTCATGGTGGCGGCCACCCCCCTTGGTGCGTCACTCGACGGGATCTGGTGGGCGATCGGAGCCATGCTCGTGAGCAGAGGGCTGGTCTTCCTGGTCGGCTATCCCAGGTCGGCTCGAGTCGACGCGAGATCCTGACCTCGCGTCTCGGGCAGAAGCAGTGTCAGCAGTGCCGCCGCCGCCATGCCCACACCGAGTATGGACACGGTCGTCGAGAGCCCGAACCGGTCGATGGTGAACACACCAGCGATCAGGCCGGCGGCCGAGCCGGCCAGGGCAAAGTTGGTGGCTGCAGTGTTGGCGCTCCCCCTGAGACCGGTGGGAAACAACTCGGCGCGATGGGATCCACCGGCGGGGACAAAGGCAAATGTCCCGAAAGAGGAGACAACAACAGCCGCGACGATCATCGCCACCGACTCGGACCAATAGATCACAAGACCTCCGGCCAGCGCCATGAGCAGTGCGATCACGGTGGTCATCCTGCGTCCCCAGGCGTCGGCGAGGTGCCCGCCGACGAAGAAACCCAGCCCGCCCATTGTGCCGCCGAGCAGTCCTACTAGGACCGTTGAGCCCGCGGTGAGCCCAATGTCCTCGATCATCCTCGTGGTGGAGAAGGCGAGCGCCACCGCGGAGAACGCCGACGCCAGAAAACCGATGGCCGCCACGATCCAGAATCGGCGGGCCCAGAGCCCGAGGGTGAGATCCCGCCAATGCTCCGAGCCGGTCTCGTGCTCGAGGAAGAGCTCACTCTCGGGAACGTTCTTTATCAGGAACGGCAAGACCAGAAAGCCCAAACCTATCAGGAGGTGGGGTATCCGCCAGCTGTCACCCCCACCATCCGCCAGGGGAAGGGTCATCAGCGCCAACCCTCCGCCAAACGAAACCGCCGCCCCGTAAAACGAAATGGCGTAAGCGCGGATCGTCGGGGAGACCTGCTCGGCCAGCAGAACCACCGCCAGTCCGGACATCGCGGCCGTACCGGTTCGCAGGATCGCCTGGGCGGCGCCGAACTGCCAGGACTCCATGGCCAGCCCCGCCACTGTGCCCCCCAAGACCACGAGCGTCAATGCCCAGAGAAAGGACTTCCGGCGCCCACGGCGGTCGGCGAGCCATCCCAGTGGGAGGGCAGCAAACGCGGCGAGCCGGGCCACACCGAGCAAGAGACTCATCTGGCCACTGCTGAGACCTAGTCCAGCCCGCGTGTAGGGCAGGCTTGCCGACGCTTGAGCCTGGGCGAATCCTTGCACGACCCCGGCCGACCAGATGATCAGGACCAATTTTCGGTCGGCTTGGGAGAACCGATCCACCGGTAGCAGAGGGTCGACCACTCGGCGGATCCATGAAGCCACAATCCGAGGGTAGGACCGGCGACATGGGAAGATCAGGCACCGGTCAACCGTTGCGTGGTTCCCAGAGTGTTCGAGAACGTCGACTCAGCCGCCTACATCGCCCAGATCATGATTGCCTTTGGAGCAGGAGTGATCTCGTTCGTTTCCCCGTGCGTGCTACCGCTGCTACCCGGGTATCTCTCGATGATGTCTGGGTATTCAGCCGCTCAACTCGAATCTGGCGATGTTTCGTGGCGCCGTATGACCGCGGTGATTCTCCAGTTCATTGCCGGATTCACAGTGGTCTTCGCCCTGCTCGGAGCTGCGGCCACGGGGCTGGGACGGTATCTGGCGCAGAACCTCAACACTTTCACCGCCATTGCCGGGTTTGTGATCATCGCCTTCGGTGTGTTGATGGTGGCCATGGCGGTTTCGAATCGGGGGTTGCTGGCCACCTTCAATCGGGAGCGCCGCGTCGATGTGAGACCTTCCCGTCTGGGGCGGTGGGCACCACCAGTCATGGGGGCGGCATTCGGGTTTGGATGGACTCCGTGCATCGGTCCGGTGCTAACTGTCATCCTTGCCACGGCGGCCACCCAGGAGTCCCTTGGCCGGGGGGTACTCCTGTTGGTGGTGTATTCGCTGGGCCTGGGTGTCCCGTTCCTGCTCGCAGGGCTCGGCCTCTTCAAGGTTTTCGGGCGTCTCAAGCCTTACCTTCGGGCGATCAACATCGCTTCCGGTGCCCTTCTGACGGCATTCGGCGTGATCATGGTCACGGGCAACATGGGGACGATCTCGGCCTGGTTCTCCAATCTGTTTCTGTCGGTGCCGTTCCTCAGAGACCTCGCCTCGGTATGACCGACAGTGGCTCTCAGCCCGCCCTGGCCCCGGTGCAGCCCGACCTGTTCTGGTTTCACGGCCCCGATGCCATCCGCTTTCTCAACGACCTCGTCAGCCAAGAAATTGGTGAGGCTCCTCCAGGAGCGGTGAGGAGGTCGCTTCTGCTGACTCCCCAGGGAAAGCTCCATTTCATGATGTGGCTTCTCCGTGACGAGGATCGAGTCGGGTTGGCGGTAGATGATGGGCTCGGAGAAGAATTGGTCGAGACATTGCGTCGGTTCCTGATCAGGGTGAAGGTCGAGATAGACCGGGTGGAGAGCCCGATGAGAGTCGTCGTCGGCATGGACGGACCGTCTCCCGGCCGATGGTCCGAAAACGACGAAGGACTTGTTGCCGACGTCTCCTGGGTCAACCTGAGGCGGGCTCTGGTGGTGGGGGAGGAGCCGAGCCTTCCCGTGCTGGATGAGGATTCCTATACGGCTTTGCGAATTCGTGCAGGTGAGCCAGAAATCGGTGTTGATGTGGATGAGACCACCATTCCTCAAGAGACGGGGGTGGTGCCCTCCACTGTCTCCTTCACCAAAGGGTGTTTCCTGGGCCAGGAACTGGTGGCCCGACTCGACAGTCGCGGGGGTCGGGTCAACCGGGTCCTTCGCATCCTCGAGTTCGAAGGCGGGACGCCGCCTCGAGGCGCGGAAGTGCTCGAAGACGGCGGTGCCGTGGGTGTCCTGACGTCAGTGGCGAAGGGCCTCGGCATGGCACGGCTTCACCGCGACGTGGCCCCGGGTGCCACGGTCGAGGCCGGGGGCCTGCAGGCCACGGTCAGGGGCCTCCCCGCGAATCCTGAGACGTAGTTCACCACTTCTTTACAGGTGTGAGGCCAAACTAAGCGGGTGCCCGGACCAACCCGCTCGGTCCTCCTGGTGGAGGACGATGAGGCAATCGCAGACATGCTGCGCGGTTTCTTCGAGCGCGACGGCTATCGCTTCCTCCACGCCTTGACCGGCGAGGAAGCCGTAGAGCGATTGCGCATCAGACCCGTCTCAGCCGTGCTTCTCGATATCAATCTGGCGGGGATAGACGGCATAGAGACCTGTCGGCGCATCAGGGAGTTCGCCAAGATCCCGGTGATAATGCTCACCGCTCGGGACAGCGAGATCGACAAGGTGCTCGGGTTGGAGATGGGGGCGGACGACTACGTGACCAAGCCCTTCTCGCCTCGCGAGCTCATGGCAAGGGTGAAGGCCGTGCTGCGGCGCTCGGAGGAGCCTCCGGCCAAGCCTCGCATCATCGAGATCTCGGGTTTCCAGATCGATGGCGGCAAGCGGGCGGTGGTCACGCCCACAGGCGGGATCGTGGAGCCGACGGCAAAGGAGTTCGACCTGTTGTGGTTCCTCGCCGAGAACTCGGGGCTGGCCATGTCCCGCGGTCAGATCCTCGAAGGGGTGTGGGGATACGAGTATTTCGATGAGACGCGCACCGTCGACGTGCACATAAGGCAGCTGCGCAAGAAGATCGAGGGAATCCCGATCGAGACGGTTTGGGGTGTCGGCTACAGGCTCGGTTCGTAGTGCGAAGACGGCTGTTCTGGGCCATTGCTGGTGTGGCGTTCGTGACCGGGGTAATGGTGCTGGGAGGTGTCATCGTCGCATCACAGCGTGCGGCCGTGGAGGCCACGCAGCGTGAGCTCTCACGATCTGCCGACGAAGTCGTCTCCATTCTCCAGGACACCGCCGCCAGTCAGAGACCCGGAGCGCTGGTGGAATTGATCAGGGGGCTCGAGGCTGACCAGGTTGGCTCCCTCTTGAGCAGGATCAGACGCACGGCAGGGAGCTCCGATCTGGCGTTCGGTGCAGTCGGGGCTGATGGTGTGATCAGAAGCAACGACCCATTGTTCAGCAGATTCGACATCGATCAATCAGCCGTCACTGCCGGCGACAAGCAATTCGTCAGATCATCCACAAACGAGCTGGTGGTGGTGGCTCCGACGGTCCTGACATTTGTGGGCGGTGACGCCACCGTGCTCGTAGCCGTGGCGCGGGAAGCTCCGGTGGTTCGGTCTCGTGACATGTTCCGCGAGCTTCTCCTGGTCGCCATCGGGATGGCCGCCATCTCAGCAATCCTGGCCAGGATCCTCTCGACCCAGCTGACGAGGCGGCTCCGGCCCTTCTCCGACGCGGCATTGCAGCTGGCGTCGGGTGACCTCACCACGAGGGTCCCCGATCTCGACGATCCCGATCTCGACGAAGTGGCCGAGGCATTCAACGACATGGCCGGTGAGCTGGAGGCGACCAGGCAACGTGAGCGCGACTTCCTGCTCGGAGTCGGCCACGATCTTCGGACCCCGCTGACGACGATCGGTGGCTACGCCGAGGCGTTGGAGAGCGGGGCCGTCGATCGAGATGAAATGACCAAGATCGGCTCCGTCCTTGGGACACAGAGTCGTCAGCTGGGTCGCTTGATCGAGGACTTGAGCCTATTGGCGCGGCTGGAGCAACCCGAGTTTGGGCTCAGGGTCGAAGAGGTCGACGCTGGTGCCCATGTCAGCGAGATCGTCGACGCCTTTCAACGTCGTGCGGGCGAGATAGGGGTCAGGTTGGAGATGGATGCCGTTGACGCCCCGAAAATTCGAACCGATCCTGACCGCTTGGGCCAGATCGCACAGAACCTCGTGGAGAATGCGTTGAGGTTCACTCCTGAGGCAGGAACAGTGACCGTGACCGTTCGTTCAGAAGGCGATGGCTTGGTCCTCCGTGTTCGCGACACCGGCACCGGCATCGATCCCGACGACCTGCCATTTGTGTTCGATCGGCATTACATGGGTCGTCAGCGGCGTATTCGGAACGAGGGGAGCGGGCTCGGATTGTCGATCGTGAAAGGCCTCGCCGAGCGACTCGGAGGCACCGTCGACGCGGAGTCGGAGCCGGGTCGGGGGACCACGATCACCATCCGGCTCGCATCGTTGGAGGACGATGAGGGCACCGTTGTCTGAGGGTGACGGTGCCGGAGGTGGGACTCGAACCCACACGCCACTGAGGACACAGCATTTTGAGTGCTGCGCGTCTGCCAATTCCGCCACTCCGGCCCGGGTGTGGGAGTGTATGAGACGTGAAGGGCATTGGCGACCCGTGGGGATACGCTGAGCCTGGATTGAAGCGACTGCATCGACGCATCTTCCGGCTCAACGACAGGATCGAGTCGTTGGACTCGGAAATGACACTGGTCCGCGAGGAGCTCGGCTATCACCGTTCGATCGACGATGACGCTCAACGAGATGCTGTGATCGGCAACCACATCGACCGTGAGGAAGCCGGGCTGACATCGGCTGACGTTCGCCGCTTTGAGCGCACCCTGGGTCAGCTTCTCGATCAGCGAGACAAATTGGCGAGAAAACGTGATCTTCTCATCGCTCGCCTGCCGGACTGACCCCGAATTCGGCCCAGTGGCCGTCGCCCAATCGAACGAGGGACCGCTAGCGTCGGGCATGTGCCGACACTCGCGCTGATCGACGGAAACTCAATCGCATACCGGGCTTTTTACGCTCTTCCCGACGACCTCGCCACCAAGAGCGGGCAGGTCACCAATTCCGTGTTCGGCTTCACGCGAATGTTGATTCGACTCCTGAAGGACTTTCACCCTGATGGAATCGCCGTGGCCTGGGACGTGTCCCGTCACACCTTCCGCACCGACTCCTTCCCCGAGTACAAGGCGCAACGTGAGAGAGCTCCGGATCACTTCCGAACCCAGCTGCCCTTGATCGACGAAGTGCTTCGGTCCTTGGAGATCAACCAATTTCGCGAGGAGGGCTTCGAGGCCGACGACCTCATAGCCTCGCTGACCCGGGTTGCAGTGGAGGGCGGCTGGGAGGTCCTCATCGTCACCGGGGACCGTGACGCATTTCAACTGATCGGCGGACCGACACGAGTGGTGTACACCCGGCGCGGAATCAGCGACACCGTGCTGGCCGACGCCGAGTATGTGGAAGGTCGCTATGGCATCCGCCCGGATCAGTATGTGGATTACGCAGCGCTGCGTGGGGACACCTCCGACAATCTTCCCGGAGTTCCCGGTGTGGGGGAGAAGACGGCGGCGCGGCTCATCTCTGAGTACGGCGACCTGGACAACCTCTATCTGGCCATCGCCGATCAAACCCCGAAGCTTCGGGAGAACCTGGCCACACATCGCGAGCAGGTATTTCTCAACCGCCAGCTGATGAAGCTGGTCGATCACCTGGATGTGGGTGTCCCGATCGAGGCCTTCCGCGTCCAAGAGTGGGACCGGTCCCGGGTCAAGGAGTTGTTCTCGAGTCTCGAGTTCCACTCGATGTGGGATGACCTGCAGCAGGCCCTCCCCTCGGCTCCCAATGCCACCGAGGTCGTGTCGGTTGAGGCGTCCCTAGCGACTGGGAGGTCTCAGGTCCATGACATCGCCACTGGCGATGTCATGGTTGCCGGTCTCGTGATGGATTCGGGTGATCCCTTCGGGATGTCGGTCTCGACCGGCCCAGGAACCGCGGTGGTGATCCCCTTCGACGTGGCAGGGGAGATCCTGTCCCGACTGGAGACGGGCGAGTTGGCTCTGGCAGGCCACGACGTGAAGGAGCTGGTCAGGGCGATCCTCGACCTGGGCGGAGATGTCGAGCGCCTGGCGATGGACACCGCTCTCGCCGCTTACATCATCAACCCGTCCCAGCGCTCCTATCAGCTGGATGAGCTGGCCGACAGGCTGCTCGGTTTGGAATTGACCTCGCCCGACTCGGATGAGGGCGAAGCAGGGACCCTGCCTTTTGCCACGGGCCCGGACCTGGAGGCTGAAGGGCGCCGCATCGAAGCCGTGGCTCGCCTGGTGACGGTGATGAAAGACGAGCTGACGCAGCGCGAAGAGTTGACGTTGTTCGACGAGTTCGAGCTGCCGCTGGTCGCTGTTCTCGCCCGGATGGAACATGCCGGGATCGGTGTCGATCGCACCTATTTGGAGGAGATGGGAAGGGATCTGCGAGAGCGGCTCGAATCGTTGGACTCCCAGGTGCAGGAGTTGGCAGGGGAGCCTTTCAACGTGAACTCCACCGATCAGCTCAGGTACATCCTGTTCGAGAAGCTCGGGCTCCCGGTCATCAAGAAGACATCGACGGGTAAGCCCTCGACCGACGCTTCCGTTCTCAAGAAGCTCGACCACCCATTGGTCGAAGCTCTGCTCGAGTATCGGGAATACGAGAAATTGAGGAGCACCTATGTCGATGGATATCTGCCACTGATCGAGCCGGACGGGCGCATACACACCCGCTTCAATCAGATGGCCGCAACCACCGGTCGACTTTCCTCAGATCGGCCCAACCTCCAGAACATCCCGATCAGATCCGAGTCGGGGCGCACCATCCGGCGGGCCTTCGTGGCCGGCGAGGGCAGCCGATTCCTGGTGGCCGACTATTCACAGATCGAGTTGAGGGTCCTGGCCCACATGAGTCAGGACCCGTTCCTTCTCGATGCCTTTCGGAGTGGGTCCGACGTCCACACCGCGACTGCCGCTCGGGTGTGGGGATTGGCGGAGTCGGAGGTGACCACCGAACAGAGACGGACCGCCAAGATGATCAACTTCGGCCTGCTCTATGGAATGGAGGCTTTCGGACTGGCGGATCGGCTGGACATCAGCCGCTCCGAGGCACAGGAGCAAATGGATGCGTATTTCGCACAGTTCGTTCAGGTCAAGGAATTCATGCAGTCCATGGTGTCCGAAGCGCGGAATCAGGGTTACACCACCACGCTTTTCGGAAGGCGCCGTTATCTTCCCGAGTTGAAGTCGGATAACTACCGCATCAGGCAGATGGGCGAGCGAATGGCGCTGAATGCGCCAGTCCAAGGCACTGCTGCCGACATCATCAAGAAGGCGATGATCGACCTCGACTCTTCACTGCGGTCCGAGGGGCTCGTGTCTGGCCTACTACTCCAAATCCATGACGAGCTGATCTTGGAGTGCCCTGACGAAGAACTGGAAATGGCGGAGAAACTGGTCGTCGAGACGATGGAAGGAGTGGTGGCCTTGGACGTGCCCCTTCGTGTCGACGTGGCCACGGGGCCCGATCTCGCGAGTGTCAAGGTTTGACCTGGGCTCGGTGGCCCGAGGTCAGATACGATACGTCGTAATGCTGTTGGCGGATTTCCCTACATACGCGTACACTCACGAGAGCCTGCTGGACCCGAGTCGGCAGAGCTCCCTTTGGAGGTAACCACCCACACATGCCCAACGAGCTAGAAAACGCGCCCGTGAGCGCTCCCGAGAACGGGAGTGACCCGGCGCCCGAGACCCCGGAGGAGGCGACTGCCGCCGCCGACGAGGTGACCGAGCCCCCCGAGGCTCCAACAACAGCAGAAGAAACCACTCCGCCGCCCACCGAGGCGATCACCGCTGAGTCTGACTCCGACGAGTCGCAGTCAGACGAAGTGACCCGTCGCCCGGACACACCTCCAGGTCGGGAGGCCCTGGTTGCTCCCGACTTGAGCGACCTTCCCGATGACATCGGCGACGATTTCGAGCGCGCCATCGAAGCCACGGTCCTCGAGTTCAAAGAGGGAGACATCGTGGAGGGGTCGGTGGTCAGTGTGGACGCCGACGGCGCCATGGTGGACATCGGCTACAAGTCCGAGGGGCTGATACCGACCCGCGAGCTTTCGATTCGCAACAACGTCGACCCCAAAGACGCGGTGGCCGTCGGCGATCGGGTTGAGGCAGTGGTCCTCAACAAGGAAGACGACGAAGGTCGTCTCATCCTCTCCAAGAAGCGAGCGATGTATGAGCGCGCCTGGGGACGGATACAGGAAGTCGCCAATGAGGGCGGGACCGTCGAGGGAACCGTTATCGAAGTGGTCAAGGGTGGCCTGATAGTCGATATCGGACTTCGGGGCTTCCTTCCAGCCTCATTGGTCGATCTGCGACGGGTGCGCGACCTGGACCCGTTCATCGGGGAGGCCATCACCGCAAAAGTCATCGAGCTCGATCGGGCCCGCAACAACGTGGTGCTCTCCCGCCGGGCTTATCTCGAGGAGGCTCAGGCGGAAGAGCGGAATGCCTTCCTCGACGGCCTCGAAGAGGGTGAGGTCCGAGAGGGCATCGTCTCCTCGGTGGTCAACTTCGGCGCCTTCGTCGATCTCGGGGGCATGGACGGATTGGTCCACGTCTCGGAGCTGTCGTGGCAGCACGTCAACCATCCGGGTGAGCTGGTGAAAGTTGGCGACAAGGTCACGGTCAAAGTGCTGGAGGTCGATCGGGAGCGGGAGAGAATCTCACTCTCCATCCGTCAGACCAGTGATGACCCCTGGGATGTGTTCGCCGGGGCCAACGAGGTGGGTGATGTCGTCGATGGAGTCGTGACCAAGACTGTCCCGTTTGGCGCCTTCGTCTCGGTCTCCGATGGTGTCGAGGGCCTCGTCCACGTCAGCGAGATCGCCATCCATCGTGTTGAGTCTCCTGAACTCGAGCTGTCGATAGGCCAGCCGGTGAGAGTGAAGATCACCGAGAAGGATGATGATCGGAGAAGGATTTCGCTCTCCATCAAGCAGGCGTCGCCCGATTGGCAGGAGCGCGAGGCTCAGATGGAGGAGCAGAAGAAGGGTCGTCGGCGTCCCCCGAAGGAGTTCGAACGAGAGTTCGGACCTGCCGAGGAGGAGCGCCCGCCGATGCCCGTCGATGCATCACTAGAGGCAATCCTTCAGGAGCTGAAGGAGCGGGGAATAGGCCGTCGCTGACCGTCCTCCGTCATGTTGATGGGCACGGTTGGACTCGAGATCCCAAAAGGGAATGATCCCACCGAACTATGGAAAGAGTGGGGAAACCCTCAAGACTGGGTTCCGACGGTCCGAATCATTCCTCGTGGAATTGTATTTGAAACACTGGGCAGACGCGGTTCCGTCAGTAGCATGCTCTTCGGCATGGCCTGACATGGTGTCAGCGTCTGACCGAGGGGACAAACGAAGGGGACTCAATGGGTAGGAGAGCCATCGTATTGCTAGTGGCCTTGATATTGGCCGGGCTCGCCGCATGGGCGGTTTGGAACTATCTCCAGAACGTCGAGAGTGAAGTGACCGCGGGCCAGGAGATCGTCGAGGTCTATATCGCTGGCCAAGCGATCGATGAGGGCGCGGATGGCTCCATCCTGCTGTCCGACTTCAACAGCGGCGGCGATCTCATCGTCCTGGACCATGATCAGGCCGAGGATATCCCTGTCGGTGCCATCACCACTGCCGAGCAGCTCAATCAGGTGCTGTCGGACAAGGTGGCGGCCGGCCCGATCGCCATGGGATCGATCCTGACCGAGTCCATGTGGACTTCGAACAGCATCGACATCACACCGCTGGCCGAGGAGATACCATCGGGCAAGCAGGCCATGACCATCTCGGTAGACAACGTTCGCGGTGTCAACGGCTTCGTCGAGCCGGGTGACCGGATCAACTTGATCGTGACACTCGACATCAGCTTCGACCTGCTGCCGGCCGACTTCTCCGGGATCACGGTGGACGAGGGCGCAACACCGACCGACACCGGGACCACCGGACAGGACACCCAGGCGACGACGGTGACCTTGTCGAGGTTCGTCCTCCAGGGCATTCCGGTCCTCGCGACTGGTCGGGACATCCGACCCGCCGAGGATGCTCCCGACACCGTGACGGTGGATCAGACGACCACCGACACCACCGGGGACGGGACTGTCACCGAGGACACGGGCAACGCCACGGTGTTCACGCTCGAGGTAACCCCCGAGCAAGCAGAACGGATCGCTTATGCGTTCGAAAATGGCTCGATGTGGCTCACACTGGTCCCACAGGACTTCGTCGAAGTCGAGACCTCCGGCGTCATCATCGACAACCTTTTCGGTGGCGATCTCGTCAACGATATATTCGGCAACTGATTGAGGTTCGACCATGTCAATGGCTGAGCACAACCTGCTGGTCGTAGACAAAGACGACGAGTTTGTCTCAGCGGCCAAAGAGCTCTTCGAGGGCCGGTTGCCGGTGGTTCGCTCCGTGGAGGAGGCGAGCCAGGTGATCGAAGCCGGGGACCTCCGGATGCTGCTTCTCGGACCGTCGTTCTCCAACGACGAGTCGATGGAGCAGGTCAGGAGCCTGCACAACCAGGATCCCGCAGTCGTGCTGATGCTTGTGGCCGAGACGGTCACTGCGGACGTGCTGCGGGGTGCGATGCGAGTTGGTGTCTCCGACGTCATCGAGAGCCCGCTGGACGAGCCAAAGATCGAGGCTGCGATCGAGCAGTTCGGTCACGACGTCCTCAAGCGTCGGAGTAGTGCCCGTCCTGCAGAGCCGGTCAAGTCGGAGCGAGGGCGGATCATCACCGTGACATCGGCCAAAGGTGGCAGCGGCAAGACCGTCGTCGCCACCAATGTGGCGCTCCTTCTCAATCGCATACCTGACAAGAAGGTCGTCCTGGTCGACGCCGACCTGCAGTTCGGCGACGTCTGCCTGCTCCTCCAACTGGAGCCGCGGTTCACCATGGTCAATGCGGCCCATGAGCTGCACCAGCTCGATGCCGAGATGTTGGACTCGTTGCTGACCGAGCATCCAAGCGGCCTCAAGGTCTTGGCGGCTCCTTTGGAGCCGGCGTTTGCCGACGACATCACCACCGCCGGGTTGATGCAGATGCTCGACATCCTCCAGGAGACATACGACTACGTAGTCGTCGACACCGCGTCCATGCTGGACGAGTTGATCCTCTCGTTGATCGAGAAGGCCGATCAGGTGCTCATGGTCGTCGACATGGATCTTCCATCCGTGAAGAACGCCAAGCTTGCGCTGGAGACCCTCAGGCTCCTGAAGTTCTCCACCGCGAACGTCAAGCTCGTCATGAACCGAAGCAACTCCAGGGCGCGTCTCGACAACAAAGAAATCGAAGGAGCCCTCAAGATGGAGATCTCGGCTGCCGTTCCTTCTGATGCGGCGGTGCCCAACTCGGTGAACGAGGGGAGGCCCATCGTGGAGACCGATCCCAAGGGCAAGGTCGCCAAGGGTTTCGAAGGGGTCGCAGAGTTGATCGCCGGGAAGATCCCGGAGGCCACCTCCAAGAGTGGCCTCTTCGGTAGGAAGTAAAGGGAAGGTAGACATTCGTGCCATCGCTATCTGAAAGAGTTGCGGCCGCAAGGCAGACCGAGACGGCAGATATCAGTTCCAACCGCTCGGATGCCCTGGGCGAGCTGAGAGGGCGCCTCCACTTCAAGGTGGTGGAGGAACTCGGCCCCACGCTGTACGACCGCCAGATGTCTGATGCGGAGCTACGCCTTCGTGTCCTCGAGATGCTGGAGTGGGCCGTCGATCAGGAGCAGGGGCTCCCTCTCACGTCGGCCGATCGCCGCGCCCTGCTCAATGAGATCGCCTCGGATGTTCTCGGATACGGGCCCATCGACCCGCTCCTGAATGACCCGGACATCACCGAGGTCATGGCCAACGGCCCCTACGACGTCTACTTCGAGAAACGAGGCAAGATCGTCCTGTCGGACATCAAGTTCGTGGACGAAGTCCATCTCCGCCGGATCATTGACAAGATCGTGGGCCAGATCGGCCGTCGCGTCGATGAGGCGACACCGATGGTGGATGCCCGGCTACCAGACGGTTCTCGTGTCAATGCAGTCATCCATCCACTGGCCATCGGCGGCCCCTTCCTGACGATTCGTAAGTTCTCGGTCGACCCCTACCAGGAGGCCGACCTGATCAACTTCGGGACGCTGACCCAGCGGGTCGCTGACTTTCTCAGAGCCTGCGTTCGCGGCCGTCTCAACATCTTGATCTCGGGTGGTACCGGTTCGGGAAAGACCACGACACTCAACGTCATGTCTTCCTACATCCCCGGTGACGAGCGGATCGTGACCGTTGAGGACGCAGCAGAGCTGCAGCTTCACCAGGAGCACGTGCTCACGCTCGAGTCTCGACCCTCCAACATCGAGGGCAAGGGCGCCATTGGCATCCGCGACCTGGTGAGGAATACCTTGCGTATGCGCCCTGACCGCATCGTTGTTGGTGAGGTTCGTGGCGCCGAGGCCCTGGACATGCTCCAGGCGATGAACACCGGTCATGATGGATCCCTCACGACGATTCACTCCAACAGCCCGAGAGACACGCTGTCACGTATCGAGACCATGGTGCTCATGGCCGGGTTCGACCTCCCGGTTCGGGCCATCCGCGAGCAGGTCGCAGCTGCTGTCGACCTGATCGTGCATGTGTCACGTCTCAAGGATGGAACCCGGCGCGTCACCCATGTGACCGAGATCGAAGGCATGGAGGGAGACATCATCACGCTCCAGGACCTGTTCCTATTCGACTACGGCATGGGTGTCGATGAGGACGGGATCTACAAGGGTCGTCTCAAGGCCACCGGGATCCGTCCCACGTTCTCCGAGGATCTGGAGAACCAAGGTATTCGCCTCCCAGCAGACCTCTTCGATCCAGAGCCCTTCGCCAGGGGTCGATGACTTGAAACGTCTGTTTGCCATTGTCGCGGCCCTGGTATTGGGGCTGAGCACTGTTGCCCTTGCGCAGAGCTCCAATCCGGAAATCGAAATCGTGGACATCAACGCCTCTCGCTATGCGGAGGGCGGCCAAACGCTGATGGTGGTCGAGTTCCGCAACCTACCCGAGGCACCGGACCCGACCCAACTCGATATCACGAT
This sequence comes from uncultured Actinomycetes bacterium, assembly GCA_963730285.1. Lineage (GTDB taxonomy): Bacteria > Actinomycetota > Acidimicrobiia > Spongiisociales > ZC4RG35 > JARDZU01. Next base: position 118,298 of record CAVSQY010000006.1, read on the forward strand.
AAACGGTCTGGGAGTCTCGGACCTCGAGGTGGCAACCCTGGGTGAGTCGACAGTGCCCGTGGGAGTGGTCCTGGTCATCGACACCTCCGGGTCGATGAGGGGTTCACCCATCGATTCTGCCAAGGCCGCAGCCAAGGATTTTGTCGCCCAGAAGCGCCCCGAAGACTCGATTGCTCTCGTGACGTTTGCCGACACGGCAGTTGTTCAAACCGGATTCACCACCAACGCCAACGATTTGAACGCACGAATCGACGCGATCCAAGCCGAAGGCGAGACCGCATTCAACGACGGGGTCATCCTCGGCCTTTCGCTATTCGACAGTGCTTCGTCATCGAATCTGTTGCCGAACATGATCGTGCTCACAGACGGTGAGGACACAGTCTCGACGGCCACAGCCCAAGACGCGCTCGCGGCAGTGCAGAACAGTGACGCTCGCGTCTTCGGCGTCGCGTTGGAATCACCGGACTTCAACCCCGACGCCGTCTCGGCTGTCGCCGGGGCCGGCAACGGCTTGTTCCTCTCCACACCCGACCCACAGCAACTCTCTTCGTTGTACGGGCAGATCGGGCGTGAGATCAACAACACACTCGTGGCACGGTTCGTCTCCCCGATCTCAGCTCCGGGAGCAGCAACCTTCGCAGTGACCTACCCCGGCGGGTTGTCATCGAACGTCGAGTTCGCTGTGTCTGGCTTTGCCACCACCACGACCACCATCGCCACGACGACGACGACCGCCCCACCTCCGTCCACATCGCTCGTCGTGAGTGACACCCCTCTGGGTTTGGGGAGCCTCTCTCTGATCGGGGCAGCCGGAGTCGGCATCACCGCCTTCCTGTTCATCGTGATCCTGTTCGGGCGTGATGATGAAGAAGGCGGGGGAAGGTTCGCCAAGCGTCTTCAAGCCTACGGGCGCCGTGGCAAGCCCCAAGCGGAGGAGAGGACGCCATTCCTGCAGCGGATCCCACTGCTTAACAGGTTCAGCCAGGCGGCCGAGGAGGAGGTGCGTCGCCGGGGGTTGAACTCGGGCGTCAACGCCGCTCTCGAGCAGGCAAACATCCCGATGACACCCGGAGAGGCAATTCTGGCGATGTTCGGGCTCTCCGCGGTGGGTGGCGTGTTCATCGCCATCTTCAACAGCCCTTTGTCCGGCTTGATCACCTTTGGGGTCCTCCTGATCTTCTTCGTGATGCTGATCCGGTACGCCGGGGGCCGGGAGCGCAAAAGGTTCGAAAAGCAGCTCCCTGACACGCTGACCCTTCTCTCGACCTCACTCCGAGCCGGCTACTCCCTACTGCAAGCGATCGAGGCCGTAGCCCAGGAAGCACCCGACCCGACAGCCCGGGAGTTCAGCCGGGCCGTTGCCGAGGCACGTCTCGGCCGATCGGTGCCACAGGCTCTCGAGGGCATCGTGCAACGGACACAATCCAAGGACTTCGAATGGGCGACAATGGCCATCGAGATCCAGCGTGAGGTGGGTGGAAACCTGGCCGAGGTGTTGCAGACGGTCGCAGAGACCATGATGGCCAGGAACCGTCTCAAGGGTGAGATCAAGGCCCTGACGGCTGAGGGAAGGATCTCTGCAATCGTCCTGGGATCGCTGCCGTTCATCATGGGAGCATTCCTCTGGTTCACCAATCGTGAATATCTCCAGCCGCTGCTGGACGTCACCCTTGGGCGGATCGCGATCGTGGGCGGAGTGTTACTCATGGGCGCCGGAATCTTCTGGCTGAACAAGATTGTGAACATCGAAGTATGAGCATTGGTGCAATAGACGGTCAGATGCTGGCAGTGGTCGCCGTTTCGGCGTTGGTCTTCTTCGTGATCGTGTGGGTCGGCCTTGGCGTGACCCGTGCTCGGGAGGACATGAACAACCGATTGGCCGTCTATGGCCGGCAAGGCGGCGGAGGTTCAGTCAGCATTCGTGATGAAGAGCTGGCTAAGCCTCTGGCGCAACGGACCATTGGCCCGGTTGTGCTCAAGGTGTCGGGATTCCTGCGGAGGTTCACGCCGGTTGGCTATCTGGAGAAGAAGCAGCATCAGTTGGTGCTTGGTGGCAGCCCGGGGAACCTCGATGCCCCCTCATTCATCGTGGTCAAGTTGCTCACGACGCTGGGAGGATTGTTCGCAGCCTTCTTCCTCCAGGACTACGGGAGCGACAATCTGCAGAGGGTCGTCCTCTTCATCCTCCCCATCGTCCTTGGCTTCTTCGGCCCGGATGCCTGGCTGAACCGCAAGATCGATGAGCGGAGTCAGACGATGTTGCGGGCGCTGCCGGACATGCTCGACCTTTTGGTGATCTCAGTGGAGGCAGGTCTCGGTTTCGACTCGGCTCTGTCACGGGTGGTTGCCACGGTGCCCGGTCCGCTGTCTGAGGAGTTCTTCAGAATGCTCCAGGAGACACGCGTCGGCGTGAGCCGGCGCGATGCGATGCGCCATCTGATGGATCGGACCGATCTCGACGAGCTCCGCTCTTTCTTGCTGGCGATGATCCAGGCGGAGGCGTTTGGTGTGACCATCGCACGGGTGCTGCGGGTCCAGGCCGATGAGATGAGAGTGAAGCGACGCCAACGAGCTCAGGAGAAGGCTTTCGCTGCACCGGTGAAGTTGGTCTTCCCCCTCGTCTTTTGCATCTTCCCGTCGCTGTTCGTCGTCTTGCTGGGGCCGGCGGCGATTCAAATCGGCGACGCATTCGCCAAGACCTGATGTCCATGGCGGCGGTGCGGCCGTCCCGACAACGTCTCTCCCTGAGTCATTTGCTGCTCACGCTTCCCTGGGTTGCGCTTGTCATCGATGCGTGGTCACCGATTCGGGACAACTCGTTTCTCTGGCACATCAGAGCAGGAGAGCTTCAGGCCACGGCGGCTCAGGTTCTGACCGCTGATCCGTTCTCCTTCACCATGTTGGGCCAGCCGTGGCTCACGCAGAGCTGGTTGGCGGAGTTGCTGTACTCATGGGGCGAGGGACGTTGGGGCCTCGGTTTCGTCCCGCCAATGATGCTCACCCTGTCCAGTCTCACCTTCCTGGGCCTGGGCTTGATCGCCTATCGCAAAAGCCGTTCACTCGGCGCCACTGCCGTCGTCCTGTTCCTCAGCACCTTCCTATTCATCAGTTTCCTGGTGCCTCGCCCGGTCATCTTCTCCTTTGCCCTGTTCACCCTGGTCGTGTTGGCGTGGGACCGGCCAACGACACGTTGGACACTTCCCTTTCTCTTCTGGATATGGGCCTCGATGCACGGGAGCTTTGCCATCGGCCTCGCCTATGTCGGGCTGAAGATCCTGGCTGAACGTGATTGGAAGGGGCTGACAACCGCATTCGTCTCCGCTCTCGCCACCCTGCTCACCGCTCACGGCCTTGGTGTGATCCGATTTCTCCTCGATTTCTCCGCGGCGGGGGATTCGCTTCCACTACTCACCGAGTGGCGGCGCCCGGAGCTCTTCTCGCCGGTATTTCTACCCTTTGTGGTCGGGATCGGCCTGATTGTGATTGGGTCGGCGCGACGACTGATCGAGCCGCGTCACCTTTGGCTCATTGTGCCGTTCTTCGCCCTGTCCCTGACGGCCACCAGAGCGGTTCCCCCTGCCTGGATAGCCCTTGTGCCCCTGGTCGCGTTGTCACTGACTGGCCTTCGCTTTGGCGAGGCACGGAGGTTCTCTCTGCCCTCGGTGGTCATATTCGGGATTGTGGTGTTGGTGACGCCGTTTCTCCTGGTGTCCGCACCGTCTCTCGACGAGGAGCGCTTCCCGATTGCCGCCTCTGGAGCCCTCGATGACACCAGGGTGTTTCACGACGACCGTACCGGCGGGTACTTGATCTGGCGCGACGGCCCGGACCGACTTGTCTATATCGACGATCGCGCTGAGTTGTATGGAGATCGACTGAGAGAGTTCGTCGACGTGCGCGACGGCACCATCGATTGGAGACCCATCTTTGAGAGGGACGGAATTGGCCAGGTGTTGCTGCCGGTTGCGGAAGACCTGGTGACCGATCTCGAGTCATCCGGTTGGAAGCCGGTGTATCAGGACGAATATTTCGTTGTACTCAAACCCGGGCAGGCGTGAGGGTCGATCGGTGATGTTTCTCACGTCGTAGGCCAGCTCGCATGACAGGTCTCCCGACTCAAAAGCGAGTGAGCAGAACACAGCGCCCGAAGACCGATGCGTTCACCCATTGAGACCGCAGCCCTATCGGAGCGGGTGAAGCGGCTGCCCGCCGAAGAGCGCCTGGACCCGGCTGTGAGCGCGACGGGAGCCCCCGGGTCGCTCCGGGAGCTCCTGTCAGTTGATTTGGTTGTCGATCAGGTGAGGGCGGAGCCGATGTCGCTGAAGGTCGTTGAGACCTGGGTGCCGGCGAGTTGCACGGCGACGAGAGCGACGATGGCGATCAGGACAACGAGCAGGGCGTACTCAACCATCGAGGCACCCTTGTCCTCATTGACCCAACTGGTCACCTTGGTCCAAAAAGCAAGCATTCAACCTCTCCTTCGTCAGCCAACATGTCTTGCCTGCGCAATAGCGCTTTATCATCTATCGGCCCTTGGAGGCGAAGACCTGAGTGCCAAACAAGAAGAGAGGGCCTCAAAGGGCCCTCTCTCAATGATTTGGTTGTCGATCAGGTGAGGGCTGAGCCGATGTCGCTGAAGGTCGTTGAGACCTGGGTGCCGGCGAGTTGCACGGCGACGAGAGCGACGATGGCGATCAGGACAACGAGCAGGGCGTACTCAACCATCGAGGCACCCTTGTCCTCATTGACCCAACTGGTCACCTTGGTCCAAAAAGCAAGCATAAGGACCCCTCCTTTTTCGGTGTCATGGACTTGCGGAACCTCAAGCTAAGCGACTGTCCGTCGGCTGCAATGATGCGACGGGCTCATCGACGATCCATGTAGAGAAGGGCTCCCGGAGGAGCCCTTCTCAATCGATTGAGTGTTTCGGTCTTAGCTGAGGCCAGAGCCGATCTCGCTGAAGGTCGTGGAGACCTGGGTGCCGGCGAGTTGCACGGCGACGAGAGCGACGATGGCGATCAGGACAACGAGCAGGGCGTACTCAACCATCGAGGCACCTTTGTCCTCGTGTACCCAACTGGTCATCTTGGTCCAAAAAGCAAGCATCAAACCCCTCCTTGATCGGTGTCATGGACTTGCAACCTCAAAAGCTACGGACTTCGGCGATCCGCGCAATGGTGCTGTGGACCTATCAGTGTTGACGTAGAAAAGGGCTCCCGGAGGAGCCCTTCTCAATCGATTGAGTGTTTCGGTCTTAGCTGAGGCCAGAGCCGATCTCGCTGAAGGTCGTGGAGACCTGGGTGCCGGCGAGTTGCACGGCGACGAGAGCGACGATGGCGATCAGGACAACAAGCAGGGCGTACTCAACCATCGAGGCACCTTTGTCCTCGTGTACCCAACTGGTCATCTTGGTCCACAAAGCAAGCATAGGAACCCCTCCTTGGTCGGTGGTCATTGGCTTGCAAGCGGGCAAGTTAGCCCGCACGGCTCCTTCGACAATGGGTCTCGGGAACCATCTGTCACGAGCCAACTTCGACCAGATTCGAGCTGATCTCCGAATAGGTCGAAGAGAGCTGCGAACCGGCGAAGGTGACCGCGACAAGAGCGACAATTGCTATCAACAGCACGAGGAGGCCGTACTCGACCATCGAGGCACCTCTCTCGCTGAGGTAGAACCTCATGAGTCTGGCGTACATCTGTTCTCCCTTGCTCACCTCGATAAGCGTAGGTTGGGGTCCGAGATTCACTCATGGGCCTAACGACCCAAAAGAAATCAGCCCAAAGCTTCAGCTGGGGCGGGCGATTCCCAGTCGGATCGCTTCGATGGCTGCCTGGGTGCGGTCACTGACAGCCAACTTTTGGAAGATCGATGCCAGATGATTCTTGACTGTCTTCTGTGAGATGTAGAGACGGTCGGCCAACTCATCGGTGGCCGATACCCCCACTGCCAGAAGCTGCAGGATCTCCTTCTCACGCTCAGTCAAAGACGCCGCTCCCGGATCGAGCTTTGCTTCTCCGTAGTCCTCGAGCAGCTCGTCCCTCTCCGTGTCGTTGAGCCCGATCAGGTCTTTGCCGTCGGCCACGGCCCGCACTGCCGCCGCCAGGGTCATCAAGGGCACACCCTTGGAGAAGAAGCCTTTCGCCCCTGCGTCGACCGCTCTCGCCTTTTGATCGTCGGAGGCATACATGCTCACCACGATGGCCCTGGTGCGTGCCCCGAGCTTGGCGATGGTGTCGATTCCATCCCCACCAGGCATCTCGATGTCCACGATGGACACTTCGGCGGGTTGAGTGGTCAAAGCCTCATCGAGTGCCGGCCCCGAGTCCACAACACCGACGACCCGAGCGTCGGGGAGGATGTCGAGTGCCTGACTCAGGCCTTCGGCGAAGAGCTGATGGTCGTCGGCGATCATGACACGGATCATCTGTTTCCCCATTCGACAGTGACGGTGGTGCCCGCCCCTTGTTTCGACTCGAAATTGATTCTGGCACCTATCTTTTCGGCACGTTCGCGCATGCCTATAAGCCCGAAATGGCCGTCGGGCTCGTGTGTTGGATCGAAGCCGATGCCATCGTCCGTGACCGCACACCTCCCATTGGCCCGGTCGATGCGGCCCGAGACCACGATTCGTGAGCCACCCGAATGGTTGTGGGCGTTCCGTGTGGCTTCGGTGATGATGGCGGTCAACTCGCTGATAACCGCTGGTCGGGGGGGGCGCCGCTCGTCCAGGTCGACTATCACCAGAGGCCCTTCTTCGAGTTGGCCGGTTGATTGGAGGAGTCTGGCTGTCAGTGTGGGACCAGGTGCGGTGCGCAGGTCGGCGACCGAGGCGCGCACGTCCTCGACCAGCTTGGTGACGTTGGAGCGCAAGACCTTGAGGTCCGAGGAGAGCTCTGGGTGATGGGCCTGTTGCATGGCTGCCATGTCGAGGGCAAGACCCAATGAGGCGAGGGCGGGGCCGATCTCATCGTGCATCTCACGGGCAAGTCTGATCCGCTCCTCGGAGACGGCCGAGCCAACGATGTCCTGGAGCAGCTGGAGATTGGCGAACGCGATGCTGACCGGCTGGACGAAGGCTTCGATGTCGGTGAGGTCCGCTCGCGAGAGAGGGTCGGGGGAGAGCAAGAGGAGTGCGCCGACCATATTGTCGGCCGTGTGCAAGGGGATTCGATAATCGACGGGGTCGTCTGGAGGGACACCGCGGGAGGCAAGGATGACAGGCCCATCCTCGTCTTCGATCTCCAATCGCCCCGATGACCCGGGGATGCGGGCAAGAATCGTCTCCAGTGTCTCAGCAGCAACCTCGACCGCGTTGAGACGACCGGACGAGATGTCCTCGGAGAGACGCATGAGGACACTGTGGATTTCCTCGAGGTGCTCCAGCTTTTGAGTCGCTGACTCCTTTTCCACGGCCAACTCCGAGGCCTGCTGGTGAATGTCTTCGAGCAATTTGCGGATGACGGCGACAAGCAGGACGAACACGAGGTACAACGCCATTCCCGGGAGCGACTCGAGTAATGGCAGATCGCGGGACAGCGTCACCAAGACCAGAAGACCTGCCGAAAGCAGCCCCGTGGTGAGACCGGTCCTGAGGCCGCCATAGATGGTGGCGAAGATGGGCGGGCCCATGGACAACAACAAATATGGGCTTGCGGTTCCCCCGGTCAGAGTTATCGCGGTGATGGTCAGGAAAGCCCCGATCAGTGTTATCGACTCTGCCCCAAATCTGATTCGGTACCAGCTCTCGGGCACGGCGGCGGAGCCCAGGGTGTAGCTGGAGGCCACGACCATGGCGACCAGAGATGGGGCGTTGGACCCGTTGGCGGCGAAGTCGACCACCACAGCCACTACCAGAGCCACGAATTGACCAATGGTGACGCTGCGGTGTACGCGGATCTCCCACGGGGCGGGGACCGGGGCAGTCATGTTCCGAGGCTACCGTCGCCCATGATGACGTCCTGGAATCGCCATTGGCTGTTGATCGGTGGAATCGGTTCGGGTAAGAGCCTGGTGCGTTCTCTGCTGGGTAAGGCGGGAATCAGAACGATTGACGCCGATGCCATCGGACATGAGGTGCTCCGTGATGAGGCGAAGGGGGAAGTCGCCCGGCTCTGGCCCGACGTCGTTGGGTCGTCTGGCAAGATCGACCGACCTGCCCTTGCATCGATTGTGTTTGCCGACCCGACGCAGCTCGCCCAGCTCGAAGAGATCACCCATCCTCTGATTTTCGACCGGATAGAGGCCCAAGTGGAGGAATTCGACGGTGTCACCGTTGTGGAGATGCCGCTGATCGAGCTGAGCACCGGTTGGTCGCGGCTCGTTGTGGATGCCCGCGACGAGGTGCGGGTCGGGCGGGCGATCGCCCGTGGGATGAGCCGGGACGATGTCGATCGACGAATGCGAGCTCAGCCCACTCGTGCTGAGTGGCTTGAATCGGCCGATGTCGTGATCCCCAATCACGGCTCCCTAGATGATCTGGAGGCCACCGTGTCCCGTTTGGTCGATTTTTTGACAGACAATTGACACCAGAACCAACGCCCCCGGACCCACTTTCTTGTCAGGCGCCGCCAGTACCCTTCGCAGCGTGCCCGAATTCAAGATCGTCTCCGATTTCGCCCCCGCCGGTGACCAACCAGAGGCGATACGACAGCTTGCCGAGGGGATCAATCGTGGTGATCCGTTTCAGACACTTCTGGGCATAACCGGCTCCGGCAAGTCAGCCACGATGGCTTGGACCATCGAAAAGGTGCAGAAGCCCACCCTGGTGCTCGCTCCCAACAAGGCCCTCGCCGCCCAACTCGCCAATGAGTTCCGTCAGTTCTTCCCACACAACCGGGTGGAGTACTTCGTCTCGTATTACGACTACTACCAGCCCGAGGCATACATGCCTCAAACCGACACATACATCGAAAAGGACGCAACGGTCAACGACGAGATCGATCGCCTGCGTCACGCCGCCACGGCCGGCCTACTGGTCAGGGACGATGTGATCATCGTGGCATCGGTCTCCGCCATATACGGTCTCGGCTCACCCGAGCAATACCAGGGTCAGTTGCTGCGGCTGGTGCGTGGTGTCGAGTATCCGATGAAAGAGGCCATCAAGCGTCTAGTCGACATCCAGTATGAGCGGAACGAGGTCAACCTGATACGCGGGAAGTTCCGGGTCAGAGGTGACACACTCGAGGTCTTCCCGTCCTATGAGGAAACCATCGTCAGGGTTCAATTCTGGGGCGACGAAGTCGAGAAGATGCTCCGGCTCAATCCGGTGACCGGCGAAGTTGTGGACGAGCTGCCCGAGCTTTTCGTTTTTCCAGCCACTCACTATGTCACCGAGCGGGAGCGCATGCTCAAGGCGATCACCAACATCGAGCAGGAGCTCGATGATCGCCTTTCGGAACTCGAGGGCAAGGGAAAGATGCTCGAGGCGCAGCGGTTGCGCATGCGGACCAACTACGACCTGGAGATGATGCGCGAGGTCGGCTTCTGCTCAGGGATCGAGAACTACTCCCGTCACCTGGATGGGCGCGAAGCGGGAGAGGCCCCGTACACCTTGCTCGACTACTTCCCCAAGGATTACCTGACGATCATCGACGAGTCCCATGTGACCGTCCCTCAGATCGGAGGGCAATTCGAGGGTGACAGGTCCCGCAAGGAGGTCCTGGTGGAGCATGGGTTCCGTCTGCCTTCCGCCAAAGACAACCGACCGCTTCGATTCGACGAGTGGCTCGAGAAGGCCAATCAAATCGTGTTCCTGTCGGCCACCCCAAGCAACTTCGAAATCTCACACTCGACTCAGGTGGTCGAGCAGATAATCCGCCCGACCGGCCTCGTCGACCCCGAAGTGATGGTCCGACCGACCAAGGGCCAGATCGACGACCTCCTTGAGGAGATCCGCAAGCGGGCGGCACGCGAACAGAGGGTGCTGGTTACAACCTTGACCAAGAAGATGGCGGAGGACCTGACTGACTATCTGCTCGAGATGGGGGTTAGGGCCCGGTACATGCATTCCGAGATCGACACGTTGGAGAGAGTCCAGATCATGCGGGAGCTTCGGCTCGGCGAATTCGACGTGCTGGTGGGGATCAATCTGCTCCGTGAAGGTCTCGACCTACCGGAGGTCTCCCTGGTGGCCATCCTCGACGCCGACAAAGAAGGATTCCTGCGCTCCGAGACATCGCTCATCCAGATCATCGGCCGGGCCGCCCGCAACGTCGATGGCCAGGTGGTGATGTATGCCGACAACGTGACGGACTCGATGCAACGGGCGATCAATGAGACCAACCGACGCCGCCGCGCCCAGACCACCTGGAACGAAGAGCATGGAATCGACCCGCAAACGGTCCGAAAGCGGGTGTCGGACATCCTCGAACTGGTTCAGACGGAACGCCCCACAGGCGATAGAAGGAGGAGAGACGTCGGTCAAAGAAGGCCGATCGACCTAGAGGGCGATGACCTGACGCGCCTGATACTGAGTCTTGAAGAAGAAATGCATGAGGCGGCCAGGGAGCTCCGATTTGAATATGCGGCGCGGCTTCGCGACGAAGTCAACGAGCTCAAACGCGAGTTACGCGAGGTCGCCGAGGCAGGCTGATGGCCGGATAACCGAGGACGCGGTCGATGCCCAGGACGGGGCGCGAGGAGGCATCGGTGGACGCTCCTTCGCTTATCTGGCGGTCTTCGCCCTGATCATCGTTTTGGGTTGCGCCGGCTTGGTGATGCAGAGTCGCGTCGACCCGGCCCTGACCGATTCCACAGCGGACTGGCTCGTGGCAAAGGCGGCTTCGGACGGTGCCGATCCATGGCAGGACCTCAAGGTTCTGGCGACCACGTATCACGTGCCCTACGCGCACATCGGTGGCGCCGAGCTCGGGTACGGGCCGAGGACTCACCCCAGGACACCAGGCGCGCTGGTTCTGTTGGACCCTCTCGGAAGCCTGTCTTCCAGCGCTGTCTATCCTGTCTTTCTGTTGGTCGGCGGAGTTGCATACCTGGTCACCTTCTTCTGGATCATTCCATTTCTCAGTCGACTCGATCGACGCAGGGTCATGCTTGGGGCGATCCTCGGGATTGGGTCGGCCGCCTACATATCGAGCATGGAATTCGGCACCCAATCTTCCGTGCTGATGGTGTGTCTGGCGATCACGGCCGTGAGGACTCGACAGAAGGACGACATCGTCGGGGGTCTCGCGCTGGGAATCGCGGCGACTCTGAAGGTCTTCCCATTGTTGCTTCTGTTTCCGCTCTGGATGAGGGGTCGCAGGAAGGCTGCTGCGGCAGCATTGCTTGCGTCCTCGTCGCTTCACCTTGCAGGTCTAGCTCTCTTCAGGCTGAGTATCGCTGACGCTCTGCGCGCCCTCCACAGTGCTTCCCAAACCTGGATGTCATTCAGCGGAAACGGCTCCTTGGCCATGCCCTTCGCGTGGCCGGTGTCTCTGTCGACTTCATCGGATGGGTCCTCGTGCTCTCTGCGATCGCCGTGGCAATAAAGCTGTCTCGATCGGTTGCAGGCTTTGATGCCGTGATTGCTGCCGTTCTATTGACGGCCCTTGCATTGTCTCCGTTGTCTTGGGAGCACTACGACCTCGTGGCTCTGATCGCGGTTGCGGTTCTCTTCGGGTCGTTGAGGAATCCGGCAACGGGGGATCCTGTTTTCTGGTCCTTGGCTATTTGGTCCGGTCTGCAAGTCCTCTCTATTCCATTGGGGTTGGTGGTTTCGACACCAGAGTTCAGCATCTCGGGGTCGGTTGCTTTGATCGGACGCCTTGTGCTGATCAGTGGCGCACTCTTGTTGGTCAGCAGACAGTCGCGTGCCCTACGGCAACGCTTGCCGGACTCGGCCATCGCGGCGGCCGGTTGAGATGACATGGCGGCCAATCGCCCTCGCGTCTCTCGCATCTCCGATCGGGTTTCTGGCTGCGAACCAGTTTCAGTCGCCATCGGTGTGGCGGCTCGCGCTTATCACGATGTCACTCTTCGTCCTCGGTGTTTTGACCACCTGGTTCATTGGCAGATCGGCCAGTCGCCGTGCCGACGTCGGACCCAGCATTTCGATCGGAATAGTCGTGTTCACCTATTTCGGTCTGCTCCAAGAACCCCTACGGCAGTGGACTCCGACGAGGCTCGGTGTGCTCGGAATCCTCCTCACGGTTGGCTGTTCCATCGCGACTTACCTGGTATTGCGATCAAGTAGATCCGGGCAAGGCGTAATCCTCTGGGGTCTGGTGGCAATGGTGATTGGCGGAGTTGTGGGGATGCTCGGCTCCGTGCCGAAAGCCTTGGCCGACGACATCCCCGGTCGAGATGTGATCGTTGTAATCCTGGACGGTTATGCAGGCACCAGAGCGCTACACACATATTTCGACTATGACAATGGGCCGTTCTTGATGGAGCTCCGAGCGGCAGGATTCGCAGTTCAGGAAGACACGACCGCCAGCTACACCATGACATTCGCATCTCTGGCCAGTGCACTCGACATGAGATACCTCCTAGAGGGAGGGTCGTTGCTCGCCGACGAAGTCAGACCCGCGCTGTCTCGAGTTACGCAGGGTGCCAACCAGTTTGTAGGCAGTTTGAAGGGGGAGGGATACCACTTCGTCCAGGTAGAGAGCGGTTGGTCAGGCACCAGATGTGGGAAAGAGGTCGATACGTGTGTCAGGGCACCCCTTTTGGACGAGACAACTTGGAACTTCCTGCAAAGGACCGTGGCGGGTCCATTCCTGACCATAGAGATCGGGCATGTGTTTGCCGTCGACGCCCTGTCGAGCCTGGATCACCTGGATGCACTCACTCAGACCGGTACAGGCCCTCGGCTGGTAATAGGGCACGTCCTGCTGCCTCATCCTCCCTTCGTCCTCAATGAGGCGTGTGAATTCAGCTTGGACCTCGATCTGCGCGACATGATCGGAGGCAACCCACACGATCGACCAAGTCTGGCTGTTAGACGCAAAGCTTCGTATATAGGCCAGCTGGAGTGCGCCAACACTCGGTTCTTAGAAATTGTGTCGAATCTGCAAGCGAGTGATGCAGTCGTAGTCCTCATGGGGGATCACGGCACGGACTCTCAAGGTCAACTTGTCACCCCAGTCGAGGATTGGAGTACCGAGATGGTCGACGAGCGCCTCGATACCATTCTTGCAATTAGGGGATGCGGGCCGGATATTCCGACTCATACCGTGAATGCGTTGCGATTCGCAGCGAGCTGCGTCTTGGGAACCGAATATCAGCCAATTCCATACCGGCGGTTTCTTGTTCCGGTCAGCGAAAACTTCCCTGACGACAGCGTGCTGGAGCTGCCGGTGACTCCGGGGGATTGAGTGCCGTGCACTGCTTTAGGGTCGACGCAGCACGACCGATAAGCAGAGGTACCGTTCGATTGAGGGGTCACCGGCTAACTTCGGAAGAGAGCACATGAGATTCACCTTTGCATATCTGGATGCTGGCACGGGAACCCTGTTGCTCCAGCTCTTGGCAGGGGGCCTTGCGGGGGTTGCAGCGTTCGTGAAGTTCCGCTGGCGGACGGTTCGAGGCTGGTTCCGCAAGGAAGAGAAGTCCCAGCCCTAGGCATTGAGTACTGACGCCGAGCTGTCTTCGTTTCGGGACCCGACCAGTCGAGTTTCGATCAGCGAAGGACGCCTCGTTCGCAGCTTCGATGAAGATGGGGCGCGGGCCTTCTTGGCTGTCCACGATTCGGGTGTCCTTCAGGGATTGATAGACGACGGTCTCCTGATCAAGTACGAGATCGAAGGCCGGGCCCCGCTTCGAGTTGCTAGTCCAATCATCCCGTTTGTCTCCTATCCGAACGAGTGGACATTCGAGATGCTCAAGACGGCCGCGTTATTGACGCTTCGGGTTGGAAGGCGCGTTTGGTCGGCGGGGTTTCATTTGCGAGACGCGTCGGCCTACAACGTCGTCTTCAACGGCCAAACGCCGACGTTTGTAGATCTCGGATCATTTGGACAGGGTGTGACGCCACTTTGGAACGGTTACGGGCAATTCTGTGATCATTTCCTGAATCCGCTACTCGTGCAGGCAAAGACGGGCGTCCCCTTTCGTGATCTCTGGACCGTCGAGGGAATCGGGGTGCACCAAGCCAGGAGGGTTCTCCGGGGATGGGATTCGATCGGCTCCGGGACGTTGAGAAATGTTGTCTTGCGGGCTCGACTCGAATCAGGGCTGGCGGATGCCGACCGAGAGGTTCGCGACTCGGCGCGATCCGACATCGGCCTCCCCGCGGCACGTGTCGACCACATCATGCAAGGAATGGAGCGGCTGGTATCGAAGCTCTCATCTGGGAGCGTCCCTACGAACTGGTCCGAGTATGGGACGAGCAACTCCTACGACAGACATGGTCATGACATGCGAGACCATGCGGTCTCGACCGTGGCCAAAGATATAGATGAGCCGACACTTGCGCTGGACATCGGAACCAACAACGGCAGGCACGCCTCGATCTTGGCTGACACGTTCTCAAGAGTGGTTGCCATGGATTCGGATGAGTCGGCGATCGAGGTAGCTCGCGGTCGGTTCGAGGATGCTGGGTTGACCGACCGGGTCTCTGCGATTGTGTGCGACATCGCCGCCCCGACGCCAGGGGCGGGTTTCATGAACATGGAAAGGTCGTCGCTCCTGGAGCGCCTTCGAGGTCTCAAACTCTCGATTTGGATGGCTGTGATACACCATCTGGTCTTAGGGCGATCAATACCAATTGGTTTCCTGGCCGAACTTGCTCGACAGCTTTCCCCTAATCATCTCGTCGAGTTCGTGGACCTCGACGATCCGATGGCTCAGCTTCTGGTTGCCAGTAAGTCAGGTGTACATCACGCCTATGACCGGGCCACGTTCGAACGAGAGTTCGGGGACTATTTCCGGGTCGAGCAGATCGGTGAGCCGCTCCCAACCAGATGTCTGTACCGGTTGGCGGCGCACTAGTGCCACAAGGTGAGGGAGCCGATGGCACCGGCACCCAGGGCACTGGCTGGCAGACGTTCCTGATACTCGCGACGGCTGCCTATAGCCCGCTCACGGTATGGGCCAACGCAGGCGATCCCCCCAATCTGGACACACTGTTCTTCACCTTCCTGATGCTGGCCGCCTTCGGGCTTCTGACCTGGCGCATTCTCATTATCTTCAAACTGGACTCGGTGGGCTCGGCCTACGCAGTCGTCTTCTCTCTATATCTGATCACGAACACGGGTGCCCTCGTTGGGGGATATCCCGCCGTGGGGCGCGTCGCCTTCATCGGTGCGGCCGCCGTCGTGGGAGCAATCGCCTTTTGGCTGCGACGAATGAAGCTCTTTCAAGTGGCGATGGTGTGGTTACCAATGTTCCTGATCTTGTATCCGCTTCTGACGGGGGTCAGTCACCTCGTCGGCTCCTCCCGGCCGAGCCCGTTGGGCACGCCGGGCGTCAATGTCTCCCAGTTTGAAGAGAAACCTGATGTGGTCCTGCTGATAGTCGACGGATACGGGGCTTTGGAGGTTCTCGACGAGTTCTACGGCTACGACAACAGCGAGATCTTGCGACAGTTGAGAACACTCGGTTTTGAGGCGCCCGGCTCCATCCGATCCAACTATCCTCGAACCAGTCTGTCAGTGCCGTCTGTTCTCAGTATGGGCTACCTGGCCACCGGCGACCTCTCCAAGGAAAACCTCTCACAGCTCAACGATATCGTCAGCGGCGACAATCGCCTCTCGGACCTCTTCTCTGTCAATGGTTACCGAACGGTGTATGTCGAGTCGGGGTGGCTGGGCTCGGAGTGTGGGGCCACCATCGATGTCTGTGTACCCAGTCGATGGCCGGACGAGTCTTTCTTCGACGTGGCCGACCGGACCGTGCTGCGCGGAGTACCGGGTTTCGAGGAGGCGAGACCCTTCACGGAAGGGGCGCTCCATGTGAGCAGCTGGCTTTCAAGCGACATCGACCAATACTTGGAAGACGACAGGCCGGATTACATCTTCGTTCACCTACTCCTGCCACACCCCCCTCTATTCGTCGACGAGGAATGCGTTCCACACTGGAGGGACGGTTTGGGCGGCTTCGCAGTGGTGTATCCATGGTTCACGGCCGAGAGGCAAGCGAGATCCAAGACCGCATATATAGATCAGGTCCAGTGCGTCAATCGTGTGATTCTCGACCTCGCCCACGAAGTGGCAAAGACTGGCAACGTGGCGCTCATCATGGGTGATCACGGACCGGATAGTCAGGCGCAGCTCTCCTACGTGAGCCCCGCGTGGACCGAGTCGCAGATACGCGAGCGGTTTGGAGCCTTCTTCGTGGCGCGCTACGACGGCTGTGACATGACTGACCTCGGAAGCCTGGTGAACGTTGGACGGAGATTGGTCGGCTGTCTGAGCGGCGATGAAGTGCCCGACCTAGCAACCCAGATCTTCGACGTCGACAAGACGGACAAGCGCAACGTCGTCCGCGAGATGACCGCGCCGAGCGGATGAAGACTCACGGGAAGGTGAAGCTCCGAGGTCTCATGCCGATAACCTCTTCGATCGGAATGCGCATATGACCACTCTGTCCGTCTTGATGCCTGTTTTCAACGAGTCACGCACTTTGCGGACCATCGTTGGTCGAGTGCTGGATTCTTCCGTCGATTGTGACATCGAGCTCGTGTGTGTCGACGATTGCTCGACCGACGACTCGCTGGAGATCCTCGAAGAGTTGGCGCGATCGGACGAACGTATCAAGGTCATCGCCCAACCGATCAACATGGGCAAGGGCAAGGCGATCCGAACTGCCATCGATCAGATGACCGGCGAAATCGGGATCATCCAGGATGCCGATCTCGAGTATGACCCAGAGGACTACTCAAAAGTCATCGCTCCAATCGTCGAGGGCAAAGCCGATGCCGTCTTCGGATCTCGCTTTGCTTCGAGCGAGGTTCGCCGGGT
This sequence comes from uncultured Actinomycetes bacterium, assembly GCA_963730285.1. GTDB lineage: Bacteria > Actinomycetota > Acidimicrobiia > Spongiisociales > ZC4RG35 > JARDZU01. The sequence goes on from CAVSQY010000006.1 coordinate 135,197, forward strand.
TCTGTTCTATTGGCACGCCCTCGGCAACCGAATATTGACTGCCTTCTCCAACATGGCCAACGACCTGAATCTGACCGACATGGAGACCTGCTACAAGGCAGTCCGCGGGGACATCCTGAAACGGCTCCGACTCACATCAGATCGATTCGGGCTCGAACCTGAGATGACGGCTCGCCTCGCACAGTGGGGCGCTCGAATATACGAAGTGCCGATCAGCTATCACGGCCGCACCTATGCCGAGGGGAAGAACATCGGTTGGAAGGACGGCGTCGAGGCCCTCTGGCTGATATTCAAGTTCAGATTTCTCGATACCCGAGCCACCGATGAAGACGCTGTCGTAACCCGACAGTCATTGGGGAAGGCTCCCAAATTTCGGGCATGGTCACTGGAGAAATTCGGCAACAATCTGGGCCAAAGCCTTCTGGAGATCAACGCCGGACCTGGGCACTCAACCTCCCAACTCTTGAATAGCAGAAAGCTTCTGGTCACCGACAGCGATCCGGTTCACGTGGAGTCCCTGAAGCGCCGGTTCGGTCACATGGAGAATGTCCAGGTCGTGCTGGCTGATTTCGAAAGGACGCCCTTGGAGCAGGGTGAATTCGACACCGCAATCCTCTTTGACGGCTTACAGCGGGCAGCCGAGCCGAAGACGTTGTTGGCGAACGTCGCCCAAAACATCGAATCCGGCGGGAAGATCCTGATACAAGTCCCGGCCGACAAGAAGCTTTTTGGCCCCACGGATCGAGCCGCCGGGCATTTGCGTCGGTTTGACCGTGGTGACATAGAGGAAATCGTGCGTGCCGCCGGACTCGAATTGACCATGCTCGAGCCTTTCAATCGCTTTGGCGTGCTGGGTTGGCGAATCCACCACGCCCTTGGTGCAGGTCGGATCTCGTCGGCCGAAGCGCGCGGCTTCGATTTTCTGGTTCCCGTGGCCAGGATCGTGGAGGCGTTCGGCGGCGGCAGGGGCCTCAGTTGGCTGGCGGTAGCCAGAGTTCCTTGAGCAGGGCCCTCAGATCAGCAGAGGCCGGCCCTTCGGTCAATAGCCACTGGGCCAGGATGCTGATGATCGCGGGCCTGGGCATGCTCTTCGCAACTTCGTTGGTGGTTCGCAATCTGTCGCAAGTCGACTGGGACCCGACGCTCTATACGGCGTTTGGCGAAGAGGCAATGTCAACGAGGCAGTATGCCCAGGATCTGTTGGGTGATGTTTATCTCCGCAATGCTCAAGGGCACGATGGAAAATTCTTCTTCGTGCAAGCGAACGATCCATGGGTTCTCAACCCGTCGAGGAACGCCATGGTCATGGATCGGCCCCTATACCGAAGTCAACGAATGTTCTACCCGGTGTTGGCCGGTTTGGGGGGTCTATTGGGGCCTCAGGGAATCGTCTGGAGTCTCATTGTCGTGAACATCCTGGCCCTGGGCGTCGGATCGGCCGCCACGGCTTGGGTGGCCGAAGCAATCGGGATGTCCACGTGGTGGGGTCTCGCCTTTGCGCTGAATATCGGCTTCATCAGTGAGATGAACATTGACGGAGCCGGGATCGTTGCCGCCGCGGCCGCCTTTGGCGCGGTCGCACTGTTTCTCAGGGACCGATGGCGATGGGGGATTCTCCTCCTGGTCCTATCTGCCCTCTCCAGGGAGGCGATGCTGATTGCGGCCGCGGGTACGGCCTTTTGGCTGGTGACATACCGCCATGAGAAGCGGAAAGCCGCTTTGGTCATCGCAGTCCCGATCGCGGCCGTGGGCCTCTGGGCTGTGTATCTCCGCCTGAGGATCGGCTGGGATCCGGGCGTCTCGCAGATTCAGGAGTTAGGCGTACCGCTTCTTGGTTTCTGGCATGCGTTTCAGGGCTGGCTTTCAGAGCCATCGCTAGACCTGGCGGCAGGCCTCGCAATCGCGATCCTCTTCATCCTTTTCGCCAAGAGAACATTTGTGTTCGGGCACCTGGTTGGCTGGGCCTTTATCGGTTTCGTTGCCCTCGGAGTGGTGTTCACCGAGCAGGTCTGGGCAAGCTATTTCGACATCTCTCGAGCGATAGCTCCCGTCATCACCGCGTTCGTCCTGCTCTTGTTCGCACCGAGCAAGGAGTCAAAGCGAACAGGTGTTCGCCTCTGATTTGGATTACACTGTCGTAACTCAGGCGACCAGGCGGAGTCTTTGTCTACCGACTCGATACTCATCAGGGGCGCCCGTGAGCACAATCTGAAGAATCTCACGGTCGAACTGCCCCGAGAAAAGCTCATCGTTTTCACTGGTCTCTCCGGATCAGGAAAGTCATCTCTTGCGTTCGACACCATCTATGCGGAGGGCCAGCGCCGCTATGTGGAGTCCCTGTCGGCGTATGCCCGCCAGTTTCTGGGACAGATGGACAAGCCCGATGTCGACTTCATCGAGGGTCTGTCGCCCGCCATCTCAATAGACCAGAAGACCGCATCGCGGAACCCCCGTTCGACAGTGGGCACGGTCACGGAGGTGCACGACTATCTCAGACTCCTATACGCCCGTATCGGCGTGGCCCATTGCCCGAATGACGGCACACCGGTCGAGCGGCAAACGCCACAGCAGATAGTGGATCGAATCCTCGAGTTGGAAGAAGGCACACGGTTCCAGGTTCTGGCTCCTGTGGTTCGAGGGCGGAAGGGCGAATTCGAAGGACTTCTCTCCGATCTCGCCAAGGAGGGTTTCGCAAGGGTCCGCGTCGACGGCGAGGTATATGAGCTTACCGAGGAGATCAAGCTCGATCGCTACTACCAGCACACCATTGAGGTTGTTGTCGATCGTTTGGTCCGCAAGGAGGGGATGGAGCAAAGGCTCACCCAATCGCTGGAGACGGCGCTGACGCTGACCGAAGGCACCGCAGACATTGAGATCGTCGACGGGGCCACCCTCACTTTCTCCCAGCATCTCGCCTGCTCGGTCTGCGGCCTCTCCTTCGAGGATCTTCAGCCGAGAAACTTCTCGTTCAATTCCCCCTACGGCGCCTGCCCCGAATGTTCGGGAATCGGCACGAAGTACCAAGTCGACTCCGAGTTGGTGATCGCCGATCCCGAGCTCTCTCTGGGTGAGGGCGCTATCCCGATGTGGTCTTCGAATCGGATGCGCTATTACCACCGGCTACTAACCGGTCTGGGGGATGTCCTCGGCTATTCGATGGATACCCCATGGAGGGACCTGCCCGACGACGTCAGGGAGAAGATCCTCTACGGCACCGGTGACGAGAAGATCACCATCAAGTACACCAACCGCTTCGGGCGCAAACGGCAATGGCAGGCGACTTTCGAGGGTGCGATCCCGTTCCTCAATCGTCGCCACGAGTCGGCCGAGTCTGACTCTGCCCGGGAGTACTACCAGGAGTACATGGCCACCGTTCCGTGTGAGGCCTGCGGTGGGGGCCGACTCAACCCGATCTCGTTGGCAGTGACGATCAACGGCCGAAATATTGCCGAAGTGTCGGATCTCAGTCTCGGCGATACCAAGGAATTCTTCGAGGGCCTGGAATTGGACGAGCGTGAGTCCCACATCGCCGAACGCGTCCTGAAGGAAGTGCGTGCCAGGGTCCGGTTCCTCCTCGATGTCGGTCTCGACTATCTGACGTTGAGCCGGTCGGCGGCGACGCTGGCAGGGGGAGAGGCTCAGCGAATTCGCCTTGCCACTCAAATCGGCTCTGGGCTGGTCGGAGTGCTCTATATCCTCGATGAGCCGTCCATCGGCCTCCACCAACGTGACAACAAGAGACTCATCGAAACACTCTTGCGACTTCGGGACTTGGGAAACACCCTCATCGTCGTCGAGCATGATGAGGACACCATCCGTGTGGCCGATCACATTCTCGACATCGGTCCCGGCGCCGGTGAGCACGGTGGCCACATCGTGGCGGAGGGTGATCTCGAGACGATCATCGAGGCATCGAACTCACTCACGGGTGACTATCTGGCAGGACGACGCCAGATCGAGGTGCCACTGCTCCGTCGCCAGGGGAACGGTGAGGTCATCCGAGTCCTGGGGGCCAGTGAGAACAATCTTCAGGGGATAGACGTCGAGTTCCCACTTGGCGTGTTCACCGCGGTCACCGGCGTGTCCGGCTCGGGCAAGTCGACGCTCATCGAAGAGATCCTGTGGAAGACTCTGGCGAGCAAGGTCAATCGGGCTCGAGTGGTGCCCGGGCGGCACAAGAAGGTCGAGGGTATCGAAAACATCGACAAGGTGATCGATATCGACCAGTCACCCATAGGGCGAACCCCACGCTCCAACCCTGCCACCTACACGAAGCTGTTCGACCAGATCAGATCTCTCTTTTCCCAGACACCTGAAGCACGTGCCCGCGGCTATAAGCCAGGTCGGTTCTCGTTCAACGTCAAAGGTGGTCGATGTGAGGCGTGCTCCGGCGACGGGACGATCAAGATCGAGATGCACTTCCTCCCCGACGTGTATGTGCCGTGTGAGGTGTGCGGAGGTCGCCGCTACAACCGCGAGACATTGGAGATCCTCTGGAAGGGCCACAACATCGCCGACGTGTTGGAGATGTCAGTGGAGGAGGCGCTTGGCTTCTTCGAGAATCAGCCCAAAATCGTCCGGATCCTGCAGACCCTCTACGACGTGGGGTTGGGATACGTGCGTCTCGGCCAGCCGGCCACCACCCTGTCCGGCGGTGAGGCGCAACGGATCAAGCTCGCCTCCGAGCTGGGCAAGCGCTCGACCGGCCGGACCTTCTACATTCTCGACGAGCCCACGACCGGTCTTCATTTCGAGGACATCCGCAAACTCCTCCAGGTGCTCCAGCGGCTGGTCGACGCCGGAAACACAGTTGTGGTCATCGAGCACAACCTGGATGTGGTCAAGTCGGTTGACCACATCATCGATCTCGGTCCCGAAGGTGGTGACGGTGGCGGGCGCGTCGTGGCCCTGGGCACTCCGGAAGAAGTTGCAGGCGTTCCCGAGAGCTACACGGGCAAGTTCCTCAGAGAAATGGTGGGGAGCTAGGGCTCAGCAGCCGAAGATAAGGACGACGTGTCCTTCAATTCGCTGGTTTTCGCAATCTTCCTCATCGCCACCGTGGCGGCGTATTGGGTGATTCCGGCCGGGTACCGAACCTACCTCTTGCTAGCCGCTTCCTACCTCTTTTACTCATGGTGGGACGTGCGCTTTCTCAGCCTGATCGTGGTCTCGACGTTGGTGGACTACGTGGCCAGTGCTCGAATTGCCGCCACGGATGATGGAAGGTCGCGAAAGCGATGGCTCGCTCTCAGCCTCGTGGTCAATTTGGGGATCCTCGGTTTCTTCAAGTATTGGGATTTCTTCGTGGGAAGCGCTTCCGATCTACTGTCGTCGGCCGGGCTCCAACCGGACCTGCCGCTGATCAGGGTGGTCTTGCCGGTGGGAGTCTCCTTTTACACATTTCAGACGCTGTCCTACACCATCGATGTCTATCGAAAGCGTCTCGATCCGGAGCAGAACATCGCGCGTTTTGCGCTATTCGTGGCGTTCTTCCCTCAATTGGTGGCCGGACCGATAGAGCGCGCCAAGCACTTGCTGCCCCAGCTGCGGGAGTTGCCGTCCTCTAGGGCCCAGGTCGATTGGTCAGGGGGATTGGCCCTGATCGCCCGCGGTCTGTTCCGTAAGGCCGTCATCGCCGATGGAGTGGCGCCGATCGTGAATCAGGTCTTTGGCACGCCGGGACGTTTCGGCAGCCTCACAGTCTGGATCGGCGTGATCGCCTTCTCATTGCAGATCTATGGGGATTTTGCCGGGTACACCGACATTGCCCGCGGCACGGCTCGGCTCTTTGGCGTCGATCTCATGGAGAACTTCCGCGCTCCGTATGGATCGAGGAGTTTCAGTGACTTCTGGCGACGCTGGCACATCTCCCTGTCGACTTGGCTCCGGGACTATCTGTACATCCCCCTCGGGGGCAGTCGCAATGGGCGTTTCCGGACCTATCGCAATCTCACGATCACGATGTTGCTTGGTGGCCTCTGGCATGGTGCCGGTTGGGGCTTTGTCCTCTGGGGAGGTTTGCATGGCCTCTACCTGGCCGTCGAGCGTCTGTGGATGGACCGTCATGGGGGGGAGAACGCCACAATTCGAATCCCAGCCTGGACTGTCTTCCTGATCGTGACAATCACATGGATCCCGTTCCGCGCCACGAGCTTTGGGAGTGCACTCGGGGTCTTGGGCGGCCTGTTTGGTTCGGTCGGAGGTGAGCAATTGCCCGGTGCCATCGTGGTGGTGGCCTTCGCTGCCTTGGCGACGATCTGGATCGATCGGGCAGTCCTGGTCGGAGTCGTCAACCCGGTTGCGAACCTTCGCTCATTCCAAAAGGGCCTGGCCTATGGGGCGGCACTGGTGCTTGCGGTCCTCATCATCCCCACATCGGCTGTTCCCTTCATCTACTTCCAGTTCTGATGAGACTTTCCGCCCGACGAATATGGACGATTGCGCTCGGGGCCTTGGTGATGGTCGCGCTTTGGCGAGACAGCAGTTGGCCTATTCGAGCCTGAGCTTCCGCCGGCGTCGATCTGGCCCACTCCGGAGACCCAGATCAAACAGGGCCAGATGTCGCACATCGAGTCCATCGACGTCGTCTTCCTCGGCTCCAGCATCACAGAGGCCGCTGTCGACCCAGCTGCTCTCAGGGAAACAGCCGGCACGGGCCTCGTATACAACGCTGCCCTACCTTTCTCCACCCCATTCTCGAATGAGCTCTGGCTCGATGATGTGATCCTCCGGCGGTTCGATCCCTCGCTGGTGGTCATCGGCCTGCCGGCATGGGAATCAGCCGCCACACCTGATTCGGACCCGTTGTTGGCAGGCATTCAGGCCGCACTGGACTATCAGCAGGGCCATCAATGGACCGATAGGTTCGCGTTGTTCCGCAATTCGGGGGTGGCATCCGAATGGGATCAACGCCGTGCCCGGGAAACCCTTGCAGATTCGGGGTCCTTGACCGACCTCGGCCAACAGACGGGATATTTCGATCGCCACCTGGGTGATTCCACGCCGCTGGAGCTTCCGACCGCCAACACGGAGATGTCCGACCAGGAGGCAGACGCGATCGGCCGAATGATCACCCGTTTGAGCGGCCTCGGGATCGCCAGTGCCGTGATGATCGAGCCGGGGCACTATCCGGGGTCGAGCTCGGAGGTCGATGAAGACGGGTACATAGCGTCCGTGCAAACACACGCCTCGGAGTGGGGAGTGCCGATCTGGGATACCTACCACATGGAGTGGCCGGACTCGATGTTTGCCGATAAGGCACACTTCAACAGACTTGGGACTGCAGCATTCACCCAGCGCCTGGCTGGGATGGTGGGACACCTGAAGGCAGGCTAGCGACGCGCTCAATGGCTCGTCCCAGACTGCCGATGTAGCCTGACACGATGTTGGAGGATTCAACAGTGTTAGACATGCGCCGGTCTGCCTTCGGCGGATTCCATGAGCTAGACGGCAAGCATGCCGTGGTTCTCGGAGGCGCCGGGTTCCTCGGGTCTCACGTATGCACCTGGTTGGTGTACTCGGGCGCCAAGGTCACCTGCATCGACAACCTGATCACCGGCAATGCGGCAAACGTCTCCCATTTGCTGGGCGACAAGAGATTCCGGCTACACGACTACGACGTGACCGACTATCTGCACGTGCCCGGCGAGGTCCACTATGTCCTCAACTTCGCCTCGCCGGCCTCACCGGTGGATTACTTGAAATGGCCGATTCACACGCTCAAGGTCGGCGCGTTCGGCACTCACAAGGGCTTGGGACTTGCCTTGGACAAGGGAGCAACGTTCTTTCTCGCGTCCACGTCGGAGGTATATGGCGATCCCTTGGTCAACCCCCAGCCTGAGACCTACTGGGGAAACGTGAATCCGATCGGGCCCAGAGGGGTCTATGACGAGGCGAAGCGCTTCGCCGAGGCTCTCACCCTCGCCTACAACCGTGAGCACGGCGTCGAAACGAGAATCGTCCGGATCTTCAACACATATGGGCCTCGGATGCGTCCGAACGACGGACGGGCCGTCCCGGCCTTCTTCAAGGCCGCTCTCGAGGATCGACCGCTCCCCGTGTTCGGCGACGGATCCCAAACGAGGTCTCTGTGTTACGTCGATGATGAGGTTGAAGGGATCCTCAGACTGCTGCTCTCCGACGAAGTGGAGCCAGTCAACATCGGCAACCCCGAGGAAGTCACCATGTTGGAGCTGGCGGAGTCAGTCCAAGACGTAGTCGGCAATCATCCTGGTGTCGAGTTCCACCCCAGACCCACCGACGATCCGATGGTGCGCCGACCCGACACAAACAAGGCTCAGCAAATACTGGGATGGAAGGCCCAAATCTCGCTTCGCCAAGGCCTGGAGAAGACCCTTCCGTGGTTCAAGGAAGTCCTCGGCTTCTGAACAACGCCAGAATGGACCACATGTCTTGGTCGGACCTCGATCAGTGGTGGCTGCGTGAGGTTCGGGAAGATCCCGCTTACGAGTCCATGGTCACCCCTGTCTTGCTCTCGCTGCTTCGACCCGAGCCGGGGAGGACCTACCTCGATCTTGGATGTGGCGAGGGAAGGGTGATGCGTTCGGTGGTTGCCGCCGGGGCCAACGCACACGGCGTCGAGCAGAACTCAACGTTGGCAGGGCTGGCGGCCCTTTCACAGCCAACCGTCGTGGCACGGCTCCCTGACCTTTCGTTCCTTGCGAGCGACTCGTATGCCGGAGCCTATTTGGTGTTGGTGTTGGAGCACATCGCTGATCATCGAACGATGTTCGCCGAGGCCGCCAGGGTCGTCAGGGTCGGAGGAGTGCTAGCGCTGGTGATGAATCACCCAATCTGGACGGCACCCCGGGCCACTCCAATCACCGACGGTGATGGCGAAGTCTTGTGGCGTTCGGGCAATTACTTCGGCGAAGGCGAGGTCATCGAGCCTGCCGGCGAAGGCAAGGTCGTGTTCCACCACCGCCCTCTCTTCGAGTTGATGAATTCAGCCGCCTCTGCCGGCTGGGCTCTCGAGGAGATGATCGAGCTTCCTCATCACGATTCAGATAATCAATCCGGCATCCCGCGCCTCCTGGCTTGTCGGTGGTGGCTAATACCCTGAGCGTCGGTGTACGAGCGTCCCAAGACTTCCGAGATCCCCGACCAGCCGGGGGCCTACCTCTTCCGTGACAAGGACGGAAGGGTGATCTACGTAGGCAAGGCCAAGAGCTTGCGTAGCCGGGTGACCTCCTACTTCGGGACGGGTCTGCACCCGCGAACCGAGGCGATGGTCGATGCAGCCCGGTCGGTGGAGTGGATCATCACCGAGTCCGAAGTGGCTGCCCTCATGTTGGAGTACTCGCTGATCAAGCGTCACAGGCCCCGATTCAACGTCAAGCTCACCGATGACAAGTCGTACCCGTATCTTGCCATCACCCGCAAGGACGAGTGGCCGAGGGCGCGGGTTATGCGCGGGGCCAAGCGGAAGGGAAACGAGTACTTCGGTCCGTATGCGCACACCTATGCGATCAGGAAGACCCTGGACCAGTTGTTGCGGACCTTTCCGGTCCGGACCTGTTCCGACTCCCTGTTTCGCCGTCAGGAGGCTCAGGGGAGGCCATGCCTGCTCTATCACATCGAGAAGTGCGCCGGGCCGTGCATCAGGGCTGTGAGCTCCGAGGACTATGCGGAAATGGTCGAAGGCTTGGCGTCGTTCCTGAGGGGGGATACCGACGGGGCCATGAAGGACCTCAAAGAGCGGATGTGGGCGGCGTCGGAGCGTCAGGAGTTCGAGCTGGCCGCCCGCCATCGCGACCGGATGGAGGACGTCCGAAGAGCGATGCTCCGTCAGGAGGTCGTTACCGAGCGCCCCGAGGATTTCGATCTGATCGCATTTCACGGTGACGACTTGGAGTCGGCCTTCCAGATCCTCCACGTGAGGCGGGGACGGGTTGTCGGCCGTATGGGAACGGTCGTCGACCGGGTCGAGGAGCTCACCGACGCGGAGCTGATGAGCCGGGTGATCAGGCAGCTCTATGGCGATGAGCTTCCGCCCAAGCAGGTCCTGGTCTCGATCGAGCCCGAGGAGCACGAGTTGCTCAATGATTGGCTGGAAGAGAGACGTGGCACCCAGGTGAGCCTCCGCGTGCCCAAACGTGGATCGAAGCGGAGCCTCATGGAAACGACGGCCACCAACGCCGCCGAAGCGTTTGCCCGCCATCGTCTGAAGCGCTCTCAAGACCACAACGCAAGGGCAAAGGCTCTGCGCTCACTTCAGGAAGCGCTCGGGCTCTCGGAGCCGCCCCTGCGGATCGAGGCGTACGACATCTCCACACTTCAAGGGACGAACACCGTTGCGTCGATGGTGGTGCTCGAGGATGGGATGCCGAAGAGGTCGGAATATCGGCGATTCAAGATGAAGACCATCCAAGGCCAGGACGACTTCGCGTCGATGGAAGAGACGGTGCGACGCCGTTTCAGGGCCTACCTGGCCGAGCAGAGAAGGTCGGTGGCCGAGCAGGGCAAGTTCTCCTATCCGCCCTCATTGGTCCTCATCGACGGTGGCCCCGGACAACTGGGCCGGGCGGTCAAGGTTCTCGACGAGCTGGGCCTGGACATCCCCGCCATCGGCCTCGCCAAACGGATGGAGGAGGTCTATTTGCCCGGCAAACCCGATCCCATCAGAATTCCCCGCGATGCCGAGGCCCTCTACCTCCTACAGCAGGTGCGGGATGAGGCTCACCGGTTCGCCATCACCTATCACCGTCAGTTGCGGTCGAAATCCATGGTCGATTCGATACTCGACGAAATCCCGGGAATCGGCCCCAAGCGCAAGAAGGACCTGATTCGTCGATTTGGGTCCTTGAAGAAGATCAGGGAGGCCGGGCACGAAACTCTGGCCGAAGTGGTGCCAAACAAGGTGGCTACCGATCTGTACTCTGCGCTGCACAGCTGACCGAGAGTGGCGATGGACATACCGGCAACCGACCATCCACATGTCCTTGTCGTCACCGGAATGTCCGGTGCCGGCCGATCATCCTCGGCCAAGGTCTTAGAAGACCTGGGCTACACGGTGATCGACAACCTGCCGCCGCGCTTGCTCGCTCCTGCTGCCCAGTCGCACGACATCCCCGAGCGCCACAAACATTTGGCAGTGGTGATCGACTCTCGGGGCGGGTTGTCGATTCAGGAGCTCAGGAGCGCGGTCGAAGAGCTCGGTCGCGAAGGGGTCCTAACGCGCGTGGTGTTTCTCGACGCCGACGACGACGTCATCGTCTCGCGCTACGAGGAGAACAAGCGTCCGCATCCGCTCGGTCGGTCGACTATCTCGGAGTCGATCAGCGCCGAACGCGAGCTGTTGGCGGATTTGAGGGAGGAGGCCGATGTCATCATCGACACCTCATCACTAAACGTTCACGAGTTGCGGGATCGGCTCACCACACAGTTCAGCGACGAGGACATGACCAGGCCGATGAAGGTGTCGCTCCGCTCTTTCGGCTTCAAGCATGGGACACCACGCGATGCCGATCTCATGTTCGACGTACGCTTCCTTCCAAATCCCCACTGGGTCCCCGAATTGCGCCACCTGCGAGGCACCGACGACAGAGTTGCCGAATATGTGATGGGTGAGGACGCCGCCAGGGAGTTCGTGGATCGAGTGGACGATCTCCTCGAGTTTCTCATCCCGAGATTCGAGGCCGAAGGCAAATCGTACCTGTCGGTGGCCATCGGGTGCACGGGGGGTCATCACCGATCAGTGGCAATCGCCGAGGAGCTGGGGAGACGTTTGGCCCAGCACGGCGTCCGGGCGGTGGTCTCCCATCGCGACATCGAACGGTGAGCCAACAACCCGAAACCGCCCTCGCCCCCCTGCTACTCGACCCCGAAGGCCCAACCGTGGTCGCCGTCGGCGGGGGACATGGCCAGGCGGCCGCGTTGGAAGCGATCCAGTGTTATGCGGGGAGAATCACGGCTCTGGTGGCGGTCGGCGACGACGGCGGCTCGTCTGGTCGTCTCAGCGACCTCGGCCTTCCCCCACCCGGGGACGTGAGACGGTGTCTTCTGGCACTCACCCCGGAGCCCTCGATCTGGTCCGAGCTTTTTGCCCACCGCTTCTCGGGCGGTGATGTTGCCGAGCACTCTCTTGGGAATCTGATCTTGGCCGGGCTGGCAGACTTGTTCGGCGATTTCGAGTCAGCGGTGTCCACTGCTGAGCGACTATTGGGAACGGTCGGCTCGGTCATTCCGGTCGCCGATCACCCGATCACCCTCCGGGCGGTGATCAACGGGACGGAGGTGTTTGGACAGCGGTCTATCAGCGAAGCGAATGGCGATATCGAGGATCTCACCATCGAACCGAGCGATGCGCTGGCAAGCCATAGTGCCTTGACCGCGGTCGCCGAAGCAGATCAGATCGTCATCGGCCCGGGGAGTCTCTACACGTCGCTCATCTCGGCTCTCAAGGTGAACATGCTCTCGGATGCAGTCATGGCAGCTCGAGCACAGAGGGTCTTTGTCATGAACCTCGTGACCCAGGATGGGGAGACCCTGGGGATGGATGGTGGTGCCCATCTATCCGCGCTCGCCGAGCATGTCGGTGTGCTCGGCCCGGGGGTGGTCATAGCCCATGAGGGCTCGCTGACGATTCCGCCTGGCCACGAGCGGGTAAGCATCGATCCAGCGGCTGCGGCCGAGCTCGGATGGCGGGTCGTCTTTGCAGATGTCGGTGACGACAAGGCAGACTGGCCCAATCACGACCCGCTCAAATTGGGGCGGGTGTTGGAGAACCTGACGACTACTGAGGATTGATGACAATGCCCCGATACCTGACACTCGACGATGTCGATGTCGATGGGCTCGACGTCCTGGTGCGTTCCGATCTGAACGTGCCCCTTGATGACGGCGAAGTGGGTGACGACTTCAGGATCCAGGCCGCATTGCCCACATTGGAGAGGCTGGTGGAAATGGGCGCGCAGGTATCCGTGTGCTCGCATCTAGGGCGACCCAACGGGCCTGAAGCGCATCTCTCTCTTCGACCGGTCGCCGCCAGGATGGCCGAGCTATCCAAGTATGAGGTCGATTTTCTGAGTGGTGGTCAGATCACCGTGATGGAGAACACCCGGTTCAACGATGGTGAGGTCAAGAACGGCACGCAATATGCATCCGAGCTTGCAGATGGGTTCGATCTCTTCGTCCAGGACGCGTTCGGGTCTGTCCATCGCGCTCATGCCTCGACCGTCGGTGTCGCCGAGCTGATCAAGTCGGTGGCGGGACCGTTGCTCGACACAGAGTTGGCCGCTCTCGGCAGGTTCCTGGCCGATCCGGAGCGACCCTATGTGGTGGTCCTTGGTGGGGCCAAGGTATCCGACAAGCTCGGGGTGATCGAGAATCTCCTGCCCCGTGTCGACGCAATGCTCATCGCCGGTGGCATGTGCTTCACATTGCTGAAGGCCAAAGGGATCGACGTCGGGGCCTCCCTGGTCGAGGAGGGCATGCTGGAGTCTGTGGCGGCCGTCTTGGATGGGCCCGAAGGGCGCAAGATCATCCTCCCCTCGGATGTGGTGGCTGCCGATCGATTCGCCGAGGACGCCGAACACCGAACCGTCTATGTCAAGGAGATCCCACCCGGTTGGCTCGGCCTCGATATCGGCAAGGAGACGATCATGCTCTTCGAATCGGTCGTTCGGACGGCCGAGACGGTCTTCTGGAACGGCCCGATGGGGGTGTTCGAGTGGCCGGCATTCAGGGCCGGCACGGAGGCCATAGCCCGTGCCGTGGTCGACACGAGCGCTTACACCGCCGTTGGGGGCGGCGACTCGGCTGCTGCCCTACGGCAAATGGGGCTCGACGATGCCGTCTCGCACCTGTCGACCGGTGGGGGAGCGGGACTTGAATTTCTCGAGGGCAAGGCTTTGCCGGGAGTGGCGGTGTTGGAAAGGTGGGTATGAGGCTGTCATGACCGAGCGCAAAGACTTGATGGTTGGGAATTGGAAGATGAATGCCAACCATCTGGAGGCGATTCAGATGGTGCAGAAGCTCTCCTATCGCCTGGAGAGCTCTGACCTCGATCGCGTCGAGGTCGTGGTCGGTCCCCCTTACACTTCACTGAGATCGGTCCAAACGGTGATCGAGTCCGATCGTCTGCGCTTGGGGATAGCCGCACAGGACGTCTATTGGGAGCCATCGGGGGCCTACACGGGTGAGATATCCGCTCCGATGCTGGCCAAGCTTTCGGTGGGCCATGTGATTGTTGGCCACTCCGAGCGTCGTCGGTTGTTCGGTGAGACCAACGAAGCCGTCAGCAAGAAGGCTCGAGCCGTGATCTCGGCGGAGATGGCGCCGATCGTGTGCGTCGGCGAGACAGAAGAAGAACGCGAGTCAGGTGTGGCCGAGTCGGTGGTGACCGAGCAGCTACTCGCCTCTCTCGCCGGCCTGACGCCCGAGGAAGTGGCACAGTCATCGGTTGCATATGAGCCGATCTGGGCCATAGGGACCGGGCGAAACGCCCTTCCCGACGATGCGGGATTGATGACGGGGATCATCCGCGAGACGATCGCTGACAAGCTGTCACCCGAGGCAGCAGCCGGGGTCCGGATCCTCTATGGGGGCTCGGTCAACGCCGGGAACATCAAGGGATTCATGGCCAAGTCGGAAGTCGATGGCGCCTTGGTCGGCGGAGCCTCCCTCGACCCCGACGGCTTTGCCGCCATCGTCAGGTATTGGATGTGACCTACACCCTGATCCTTCTCCGTCATGGCGAGTCGACGTGGAATCTGGAGAACCTGTTCACCGGATGGACCGATGTGGGGCTCACCGAGCGGGGTGAGGAGGAGGGCCGAGATGCGGGACGGTTGATGGACCAGGAGGGCCTGGTCCCGGATGTCCTGCACACCTCCGTCCTGGTTCGCGCCATAAAGACCGCCGAGCTCGCACTCGAGGAGATGGGTTTGGAGTACCTCCCGGTCAAGCGATCGTGGCGCCTCAATGAGCGCCACTACGGGGCCCTCCAGGGTCTCAACAAGAAGGAAACCGCAGACGAACACGGAGCCGAGCAGGTGCTGATGTGGCGGAGGAGTTACGACGTGAGACCGCCCGCCCTCACTCGCGAAGACGACCGGCACCCGAGCCACGACCCCCGGTATTGGCAGCTGGCGCCTGACGTTGTCCCGGCCACCGAATGCCTCGAGGATGTGGTTGTCCGCATGCTCCCCTATTGGCACGATGCCATCGTCCCCGACCTGCGACAGGGGGCCCTCCCGTTGGTTGTGGCGCACGGCAACTCGTTACGCGCCCTCGTCAAGCATCTAGATCAGATCAGTGATGAAGAGATCATCGACCTCAATATCCCGACAGGCGTGCCGCTGGTTTATGAGTTGGACGACGAGTTGAAACCTCTCAGCAGCCGGTATTTGGGTGACGAGGCGGCGGCGAAGGCGGCGGCCGAAGCCGTTGCCCGTCAGGCCGGATAGGCCAACCAGCGTTCAACTGGTACAATTGCACCGCCCGGCATCTCGTGGTGCGGGGATCCAAACCATCAGGTAGATCAATGGCTGTCGCCCAGGCAATCGCAATAGTCGTGCACATCGTCCTTTCTTTGGCGGTGATCGCACTCGTTCTGCTCCACTCGGGTAAGGGTGGAGGCCTCTCCGACGTTTTCGGAGGAGGAATGTCGACATCGAACCTCGGGGGGAGCACCGTTGTCGAACGCAACCTCGATCGGCTCACGGTCCTCGTCGGCGTGCTGTTCGCCATCAGCACCTTTGTGCTGACGTTTCTCTTGAACAGCTGAAGACGTAGACTCGCCCAGCTTCTCGTCGGAGTGGCGGAATTGGTAGACGCGCTAGGTTGAGGGCCTAGTGGGGTATTACTCCCCGTGGAGGTTCGAGTCCTCTCTCCGACACTCGACTCAACTACACGCGGCCGGGATTCGACGACGACCCGGCCGTCTTGGTGGTAGGTGATGTCGATCCCCATCTCGGCGTAGACCTTGGCCTTGTCGGCAGGGTCGGCTGCGGCAAGCGTTGCGGTGATGTCCTGCAGGCTGGCAACGACGGCCTTGACGTCTTCGCTCGTGAGTCTGGTGGTGGGGGTTCGGCCGAGGAGGGCTTCGAGCCGTCGTCGCTCCTGGTTGGTCTCTGCGATCCACCTGCCGACGGTCGAAGCGGCCTCGGGTTCGCTGCGGACGATGGCGCGGTAGCTGTCGAGCTCGTGGGTGAGCTTGCGGATCCGGTCCCGAATCTGGCGCTCCTGTGCTTCTTGGTCGGTGTCGGGTTGGGCGGCAGCGGCGAGCTTGGCGCAGGTGTCGTCGAGGTGCTCGTCGGTGAACAACTCGCCGACCCAAGAGTCGAGGTGAGGCACGATGCTGTCCTCCCGGACGTAGACGGTCGCCGGGTGGTCACGGTTGTTGGACGGGTCGTCGCGCGGGATCTGGCAGCGGTAATAAGGGCCGGTCGTGGTTCCAGGTGCCTTCCATGCGGCGACCGCACTGGCCGCATGAGAGTCGGCCGGCCAGCAGGTACCGGCGTCCTGTCTTGGGGGTGCGGGTGTAGCGCCGCTTGTTGCTCCGGAACCGGGCCTGGACGGCCTCCCAGTCCTCCCGAGTGACCAGAGCCTCGTGGCTGGGTTCCTCGGACCAGACCCAATCGGAGGGGTCGTTCCATCGCATCCGGGTCTGATGGCCGAGACCGACATCGTGGATGTCGATGAGGACCTCGTCGCGGCGCTGTCTGTTCCATACCTGGTAGCCGGTGTATCGAGGATTCTCCAGGATCGAACGCACCGCGGTGAACCTCCAATCGGGTCCGTTGGCGAGTCGGTGCCGATTACGACCGGGGTCGGAGGCGGAGGGGGAGAGGATCCCGTCGGCGGTGAGGCCATTGGCGATGGCTCGTAGTCCGCGGCCACCGAGGAACTCACGGAAGATGCGGCGGACTACCGGAGCCGTGGCCGGGTTGGGTTCGAGCTGCTTGGCGCGCTGCCCGGCCGCGGCCTTGGCGGGATTGGGATGCGGGCCGGTATCGGCGAGCTGGTAGCCGTACGGTGGCCGGCCACCGAGGAACCGGCCTTCCATCGCCGCCTGG
Source organism: uncultured Actinomycetes bacterium (assembly GCA_963730285.1). Taxonomy (GTDB): domain Bacteria; phylum Actinomycetota; class Acidimicrobiia; order Spongiisociales; family ZC4RG35; genus JARDZU01. The sequence goes on from CAVSQY010000006.1 coordinate 152,236, forward strand.
GCGGCCATGGCAGAGCGGACTCGGGTCTTGATCCGGTTGCGCTCACCTTTGCTCATGCCTCCGTAGAGGCTCATCACGATCTCGTGCGCATCCGAGCCTGGATCGATGGCGCCTCCCACCTCGGGTACCCACAGCTCGACCGAGTAGTGGACGAACACGGGGGACGTGAGACCGAACTGGTTGCCGTAGAACGCCCGCTGCGGCTCGCCGATGACAACGGCGTCGAAGTCACGGCTCGGGTTGCCGAGGGCCTCGAGGAGGTGTGCCGCCTCAGGTCGGCGTGACCAGGGGAGAGACCGTGACTGTCCGACATCGAAGAACTCAGCGACGATCTCACCGCCGGCGGGCTCGATGAGTTGTCGCGCCCGTGTGATCTGCCAATTGCGCGACGCCTTCGGATCCTGGTGGTCCTCGGTACTCACCCGACCGTAGAAGGCGAAACGCATCTCGTTCACGACTGTACTGATCGGTCGTCTCCTTCCCGGACCACTCTGGCGCGATCCGCCGCCTCCAAGACGACCCGGAGGAGAGCAGCCGCAGCCGTTCGGGTCAGGTCGGGCGGCTGGGCGGCTTCGACGACAATGTCGCGCTCCAGCCTCTTCCGATCACCGGCGTTGGGGTCTACCCGGTCCACCTCAAGAGTGTGAGGTGGCACCCTGTCGAGAGAGTGTCGTTGCGATGCCACTCGAGCCCGGGCCCGTCGGCGAGGCCCGCCCGTAATTGGCGGCCACCGGGATCTGTCGTCCGCGGCTGATTCGGTGGAGCTGAACCCAGTTGGAGGGTTGCTGAGAGGGCTACTGACACTCGGCTGACAGGGTTGGCATTGAAATGACAGGGTCCCCGCCCACACTTCAGGGCGATGAGCTGTCGGTCCCAAGTGCGCGTCGACGTCTTCGACGGGCGCATCGCTCCAGTCACGGCGGTTGCTTTCCGCAGTGACGCCCGCTTAGCACCGAGGACGGCGCTAAGCGGTCATACGACGCCTGGGGCCCATGAGACACCAGCCAGCGTCCCCTGGGTCGCACAGTGGCTCTCAATCGGTGGTTGGGGCGACAAAGTCCGGAGAGCTGACCCTCGTGGCCGTCGGAAGACAGAGGCTCAACCCAGAAAGCGCTCTCGAGCGAACAGGAGCGGAGAACCCATTGCCGAAAGCAACAGGACTGAGTGCGCATCGGAGCACTCGCTGCGCCCACAAGACGCGAATCGCGCTCAACCCCCTCCAACTACACACGCACCTGCAACACAGTTGCCCATGTCTACATGTAGACACGTGAGGAGGCAGTGATGGATCTCGACCGCGGCGTGCTTGCCAGGATCGACCGCAAGCTCCTTGCACGTCTTGGGCAAGACATCACCTTCCACATGGTGAGAGTGCCGGGAACGGCCTCGAAGTGGGCAACATGGAAGCGCTACTGCGACGCCGCCGGTGTCTCGATGGGCCGTGCAACCGCTGCCCTCATCGATCGAGAATTGGTCGCGGTGTTCGGCGAGTCCGATCAGGAGGCCCCGGTGTTCGCTGCCGACGCTGAACAGCAACTCGCCAGGCGGGAGACCGCGAACGCCGACCAAGAGCGTCGTCTTCGCACGGAGGAGAAACAACTCCGCGAGTGGGGGGAGCGGCTTCGCCTCTGGGACGATGAGCTGCGGAGACGAGAACAGTCGGGTGAGCTCTTCGCGAAGCTCGCCACGCGGTCTCGAGTGACGAGCTCGAAGATCGGTCGCAATGAGCGATGTCTCTGCGGTTCAGGGTTGAAGCACAAGCACTGCCACGGACTCGCCTGAGGTGCAGGCTGGTAGCGCATGGGTGTGTGGGCACGAGGCTGCTGGGGGCCCTGACCAGGGCGGCGAGACATGTTCATGAGGGAGGTCAACGTTCGTTAGTCTCGTCGGCGATGCGACGCTTGATGCGAATGCTGGGTGTTGCGGTGGTAGCAGCCCTGTTGGTGGCGGTCGGTTGGTGGGCGAGTCGGACAGCGTTGGAGCCGCCGTCGAGTCCGCTCCCTGAGACTTCTCCGGTGTTCTATACGGTGAAAGAGGGAACGGTGGGCCGGTCGCTGCAACTCGCTGCCGTGGCGGAGTGGCCCTTAGCGGATCTTGGCCGTAGCGGCGCCGACGGAACGGTGACATCGGTGGACATCGTGTCTGGAGCCATGGTCGATGTCGGTGACGTGGTGTATTCGGTGGATCTGCGTCCCGTGATCATCGCCGAAGGCGCTGTGCCCATGTTCCGTGAGCTTTCGCTACGAACCGAAGGCCGCGACGTGGCTCAGCTTCAACGTCTGCTGGGCTCGTTGGGGATCTACGACGGTGAGGCGGACGACACGTTCGGAGCTGCGACCCGCGAAGCGGTCCGGGAGTGGCAGAAGCGTTTGGGGGTGGTTGCGGACGGTGTGGTGCGTCGCGGCGATGTCGTATTCGTTGCCGATCTGCCGACCCGGGTGGTCCTCACTGAAGAGATGACGGTTGGTGCGCCATTGACGTCAGGAACAGTGACGATGCGTCAGGTGACCGGTGACCCGACGTTTCGGATCCCGCTGGCACCAGAGCAACGCAGTCTGGTTCCCTTGCAGACCGAGGTGCGAGTTTCCCACGGTGCCGCGACGTGGGATGGCGTCGTGGCCGAAGCGCGCGAGGACCGCTCCCAAGGTCAGCTGTTGTTGATCTTGCAAGGGAGAGCCGGTGGGGCTCTCTGCGGAAAGGACTGCGCGGCCGAGATACCGCTGATGGGCCTGTCCGACTTTCCTGCCGAGGTCGTGGTTGTCCCCGAGACGGAGGGTCCGCTGGTTCCCATGGCTGCCATCCAGACAGCTCCCGACGGGACGACCTCGATCCAAGCCGACGATGGTACGGAGGTGCCGGTCACGATCGTGTCTCAGTCCGACGGGATGGCAATCGTCGATGGTATTGAGCGCGGTGATGTGATCATCTTGCCTGCAACCAACCAGGAGGATGCCGGAGGAGGCGGAGGGTGATCTCGCTGTCATCTCTGCGATTCGGGTATGGGCGGGACGAATTGGTGTTCGACGGCCTGGACCACGTGTTCGGTTCGGGAGTGATGTCGGTGGTGACCGGTCGGTCGGGATGCGGCAAGTCGACCCTGTTGTATCTGGCAGGGTTGTTGTTGACCCCGCGACAGGGTCGTGTCACCGTGGGCAGCGTGGACGCCGGTGGTCTGTCGGATGGCGCCCGCTCGCGATTGCGGGCCGGGCTGATTGGTTTCGTGTTCCAGGATGCAGCGCTGGACGCCACCCGGTCGGTGCTCGACAACGTGGTCGAAGGTGGCCTGTATGCAGGGATGCCAAGACGCGCTGCCGAGACTCGAGCACGACAGCTGCTGGACCAGTTCGGTGTTGAGCTGCGACAGGATAACCGTCCAGGTGAGGTCTCCGGCGGTCAGGCGCAGCGGGTGGGGCTGTGCCGGGCACTGGTCAAAGATCCGGCGGTTATCCTCGCTGACGAACCGACCGGCAACCTCGACTCCGCCTCGGCCGCCGTAGTCATCGACGCCCTCGCCGAAGCGGCGTCCGGCGGAGCCACGGTGGTGGTCGCCTCCCACGACCCTGTCATAGCCGCCCGGGCTGACGATGTTTTCTCGCTCTGAACGCCACATCACTCTCGGAGGTCTGGTCGGCGAGGCAGGCCGGGTGGCGGTCGCCACACCGGTTGGGTCGGCGTTGATCGGTCTAATTGTCGCCGCGGTGTGCGCTACAGCTATCGCCACTACCGGACAGACGGTCCGGGCCGAATCCGATGTCCTGTCTCGCATCGACCAGCTCGGCACCCGTGTCGTCGCCGCCTTCGACGACCAAGGCACGGCCGCCATAGACCCGGCCTCGGTCGAGCGTATCGGCTCCCTCTCTACGGTCGACTGGGTCATGGGTGTGGGTTTCGCCCACGACGGACGTAACGCCAACATCGGTCCAGCCGCCACTCCGGTCCCGATTCGGACCTACTACGGCGAGCTGCCGGACATCGTCCACCTCGACGGACGTCAGCCTCGACCCGGCGAGGTCATCGTCGGCGATCAGGCCGCTGCCACTTTGGGCCTCATCCTCCCCGTCGGTGGGGTCGACATCGATGCCACCGAAGCTTCCATCGTCGGCGGCTTCCACGCCGACGACCCCCTCGGAGACCTGAACCACACCATGCTGGCTGCACCCAACGCCAACAACGAAAAAACGTTGCGCGCGCTCTACGTGCTGGCTGATAACCCCGCGGACGTCGCAACATTGACCGGCGCCGTAGCCGCCCTACTCGGGGCCAAACAGCCGGCAGCTGTTCGCTACGAAACCTCCGAAACACTCGCCGAGCTGCGCGCCGCAGTCGCCGGCGAGCTCGGCCGCTACTCGAGACGCCTCGTTGTCGCCGCCCTGGCGGTTGGTCTCGTCCTCGTCGCCATCGTGGTCTACAGCACTGTTACTCTCCGCCGCCAAGACTTCGGCCGACGCCGTGCGCTCGGCGCCACGCGTCTATACCGTCGTCGCCCTGGTGACCTCGACCAACCTCATGGTCGCGACTGTCGGCACCACCATCGGCGCCTTCCTCGGCATTGCCGTCGTCGCCCGCGCCACGGGGGGCCTACCGGCCTGGCGATTTACCACAGCCGTTGCCATGCTGACCCTCCTGACCACGCTGGTCGCCTCGCTCCCCCCAGCCCTCATCGCCGCCGGCCGCGACCCTGTCCGTGTCCTACGTGTTCCCTGATGTTGATACCGGCTCCACGCTGCCGTCTCGTCTATTCCTCACCGGTGGGCGGCAACAATGTGCCCGCACTCTCCGAGGACCTCGGTCCGCTTGATTGGAAGCCCACCCCTTTCTGGACACCTTTGTTCTGGTTGGGAAGGCAGGAGCAATAGACAGTTGGAGCCGGTCTTGACGCAACGCCTAGATAGCGGTACGTTCGAAAAAGTACGAGGGGTTTCGGGCCGTGTGGGAGGCCCAACACGAGGGAGAAGAAGATGAGGATTCGACTCCGGTTGGCTGTGGTCGTGGCTGCCGTCCTCGCCCTGCTGATAGTTTCCGGTGTGGCCTTGGCCGCCTACCTGCAAACTGAGAGCAGTTACCTGGACTGCGGCTATCCGTACAGCGTGCGCACCATCGTTCACGCCGACGGCCCCCACTACCACAAGATTGCCAGCAGCGACCACATGTATGGGGATGTGGGCTATACGCATTACACCTACTGGTACTCAAGCGTTCGGGAAGAATTCTGGACGACAAAAGGCGGCCATGTCCCCCCCGGTTACTACGACGCCGCCGCGTCCGGAGGATGGTGTTACTGGAATCCTTAAGCCCGATCCGACTTCGTGACCTAGACCGGGCACGACCAAAGGGCAGCGGAGTAGAGGGTTGGAGAATCAACCGCAGCAAGAGTGATGAGCGTTAGGTTGCGAGCCCTGGGTCTCTTGGTGTTGATGGTGGTAGGCGCTTGTGGGTCCACCAACGAGGCAACGACGACCACAACTCCGGTTCGAGGGGTGGCCCCAGGTTCGCTCGACGGGACGCGAGCGATCTTCGACTGCCTACGGAATGAGAAGGGCCTGGCAGTGGAGATGGATACCAGCACCGGCCAGCCGAGCATCGGATGGGACGAGAACATTGTCTCATCAGAGACCGTTTTCGCGGCCAACGATGAGTGTATCGAGGAGCTGAGAGACGCCGGTGTGCTTCTGACGGAGGAGGAGCTGTACGGGCCGGAGTACCGGCGCAATCTCTACCAACAGTTCCTGGAGGCTGCCGACTGCATCAGAGGGCTTGGGTACGACGTTCCCGATGCTCCGTCGGAGGAAGCATTCGTCGAAGGCACCGAGCAATGGTACCCATTCGACGCTGTCCCCGGTGTCGTCGGACCAGAGGAACTCAACAGGGTCTACACCGAGTGCGGCCTCGACTGAACACTCTCCAAACTCAGATCGCTGCAGCGTTCTCGAAACATCCATCCTTCTACCGGGCGTCACCGATGTATGGTCAGAGATCAAGCAGGAGCGGGGGGCAGAAGAGGGCGTGCTGGGGGACCGCTCCGAGTGACCCTCATCGTGGCGAGGTATGGCTGGTCGACTTCGGCGAACCAGTTTGGTCGGTGACAGGGGGATTCCGCCCTGCTTTGGTCGTGTGGACTGACGCTCTCAACGAGGGACCGGCGGGGGTGGTACTTGTCGTACCGATCACGCCCACCAGATGCACCTTCCGTCTGACATCGAGGTAGATCCCAGGGAGTCATGCCTCGATATTCGAGCTACGCCAAATGTGAGGATGTGAAGTCTGTCTCAGAGCGAAGGCTCATCGATCGGCTCGGAGTCGTTGAGCCTGACCCTCTCTTCGACACTGGGCGGGTGCCGCCATACCTGCTTGAGCTGTAGACGGCCTCCACTCACCGAGAAGGAAGTCTCCAGCGCCGGCTTCCGTGTAGTCGAAGCTCGGAACGCTTCTCCGACACCGACACAACACTGACTACACGCGTCCGAACGTGATGCGTTGGGCAGGCGGGCGACGGTCGGAGTGTAGACAGAAGTGTATACGCTCTAGTAGACTGCTAGCCATGAGCACGACGATACGGGTGAGTGAGGCGACTCGGGACCGGCTCGCATCGCTGGCGACCAGCACTGGGCGGCCGATGACGAGAGTTCTCGACGACGCGGTCGAAGCCTTGGAGCGGAGGGTGTTCTTCGACCAGTTCAACCGCCGCTACCAAGAACTCCGCGACGACCCCGCTACTTGGTCCGCGATCGAAGAGGAGCGGCGAGTTGAAGAAGGCGCGCTGGGAGACATCTCCGAGTGACGCCTCGCCGAGGGGAGGTTTGGCTGGTCGACTTCGGCGAGCCGGTTGGTCGGGAACAAGCAGGAATTCGTCCCGCCGTAGTCGTGTCGACCGATGCTCTCAACGAGGGGCCGGCCGGCGTCGTCCTCGTTGTTCCGGTCACCTCGGCTCGACGTGACCTGCCCTCGCACATCGAGGTCGAGCCGGGGGAGTCCGGTCTTGATCATCCGAGCTACGCCAAGTGCGAAGATGTGAAGTCGATCTCGGAACGAAGGCTCATCGATCGGCTCGGAGTCGTCAGACCCGAGTCTCTCTTCGACATCGCTCGGGTGCTGCGATACTTGTTCGACCTGTGACTCGCTCGGAAGTCACCTCACCGCGAACGCTGTCACCAACGCCGACGTTCGTGTAGTCCGCAGGCGGGACACTTCTCCGACACCACAAACCCCAGGTCAGACGCCTGGGGTCTTTTGTCTTCTGGGCCACTCCGATCTGGAGTGGCGACGGTGTTCGATTGACGCGCTTGGTTTTGGCCTATTGATTCGGGGAGTTGGTGCCGATGACAGAAGGGGGCCGTCTGGTTGACGACGGCCCGTGTCGGCGATGCGAGGGTGATCGTGAGCACGCGATTCCAGGACTTGAAGGACCTCGCCCAGATGCTGGACGAGGGAAAAGTCTCTCAAGGCGAATATGAGACCGTGAAGGCCGAGCTTCTCGCCGCCTCGTCCGATGATTGGTCAGAGGCGGATGCCGGGGTCAACGGACTGAGTCTCAATGGCCATGCATCGATCGACGCCGAAGCATCTGACGAGCTACCAGAAGAGAACTCCGAGGGAAGCGAGACGACGACTGACCTGCCGGATTGGGTCAATGAGATCGTTTCGGCGCCTCGGCTCTATCGGATAGCCGGGGGAGCCGCCGCACTCACATTCCTCATAGGTGGGGCGGTCGACCCGCTTGGTTGGCTGGCGGCATTTCTGGGGGGTTTGGCGCTCGCCACGACCAGGACACCGCGTGCCAGATGGATGGCATGGAGCGCCCTAGCGCTCGGTCTTGGGTTCGGGATAGTCGGTCTCTTCAATATCGGAAGGCCCGCTCCCGTCGATACAACGAATCTCTCTGTCACGCAGAACCAGGGCGCCATTGAAGAGCCACCTGCCGACTCGCTTGGTGTTCGTTTCGAGGACCTGACTGAGAGGTGGAACGCGATGGACGCCCCACCTCTGATATTGAAGGGGATTTCGATCACACCCGAGTCAGGGCCCTTCGACAGTTTCATCCACCGGTTCGACAACAACGCATTGGTGGCTGGTGCATACGACCCCGACGACGGATATGTCTACGCCCTGATGGTGCGGGCCAACTTGGGTCATCCCTCGGTATCGAACATGTACACGCACCTTTGCTATCTGCTCTATCCAGGCACTCAGGATTGCTTTGACACCTTCATCGAGGAGAGCGGCTTGTTTGGCGAGGACCTCGGGGACATGGCCGATGTCGAGCAAACCTCAGAATGGAGCTTTGACGGGAACGAATGGCAACTAGCCATCGATAACAACGTCGAGACGATCAGAGTCCTGGCCCCTCGGGGCCCTTAGGGGACGCCTATCGCCGGAGATCGAGACCTCGGCCGGGTCGTGAGGGCTGATGAAGAATCGGGCCTGCGGACTCACACAGTTTTCCCTGCAAGCGCCGATGTTTTGTTCATGAGAGTTCAACTTCAAATGAATCGCTCGACGGATCGGGGGGCATCTATGGTCGAGTACGGCCTCTTGGTCGCCCTGATCGCAATCGTCGGCCTGGCCTCATTGGTCTCCGTCGGCAATAAGACCAGCGACAAGTTCGACGTCGTCGCCCAGGGCCTGAGCCACCCAAGCGTGGGGCTCTCCGGCGAATCGGCAGGTGGGGAACAGAGCGGAAGTGGATCTGGTGGATCAGGGAGCGGAAATCCAACCACGACCACAACCGTGCCGCCCACCACCACCACCACGGTCCCGGCCACGACCACCACGACGGTCGCCCCAACGACCACTACAACCGTCCCGGCAACCACCACCACGACTCTGTCGAGTCAGCCCGGCTCGGTCACGCAATTGGCGTCAACAGATTCATCGTTCTATTGGTGGAACGCGGATAAGCAGGGCGGCAACGGCGCGTGGAAGGCTTCGTTCACCTACCAGAACGACTGGATCCGTCATCAGTACCTGACAATCGAAGTGACCAAGACAGACAACCAGGGAAAGACCACGACAAGTGTGGTCAAGGACTTCTACGTGGCGGCTGGCGGAACCTCGTCACTGGACGTTTGGGACAACGAACTCGACATCAAGAACAAGAAGAGCGAGGGTGTGTTGACTGTCCAGGTCAAGGTGCTGTCGGTTCGAACCTCCGATGAGAACTGGCAGAGCGTGTCGTATGACCTGGCCGATGGGCCTGGCACTACGGTTTCTGCTCCCAGCGCCCCCTGACTCAGAGCTTGCGGATGCGGTCTTCGATCGAGATCACGCCGGGTTCGGCGACACGGGCGTAGATCCCGCGAAATCTGAGATCGGAGCCACGACCGAGATTGACGAATCGCAGTGCATCGGCTCCGAACCGTGAGGCAAACTTGGCGCACCCTCGGTGGGGTGTATCGGTGATCTCGAGGATGGCGGACCCGACCTGGACATGCTGCCCTGGTGGCAGGTTGTCCGGGCTCAAATCCATGTCGACCACCAGGTTGTCACCCGCAAGGGCCCAACGCTCCCGGGACCCGGCCACGAGACTCAGCACCCGGGAGCCGATCAACGCGATCTGCATGTCGGGCTGGTGGCGATACTCGCCCTTCGACCAATGATCACCGTCGAGGCCGAATTCGGGGCGGATGCGCACGGTCTGCGGAGTGAGCCTCGCGTCGTGCTCGGGTCGGACCACGATCAACTCGATGATCCCGTTGTCGCTCGGGGCCCCTAACGCCTCATCGATCCTCGCGTTGAGGAGGTCCAGGTTGAGGTGCGGCGGAGTGGTCATTGGGTGGTCTCCGCCGGTCTTTGGCGATTGCGAGTGTGACGGCCTTCGAAATGTGGGCCAAATGTGTCCGACCATATGACCGTGGTGAACAGCCAAGCGGCCGTCACCACCAATAGCAACGAGAACACCCTGGCCACGGTGGGAAGTGATTCGCTCGAGTCACCCAGCCATCCTCCGATCAGGGCTCCCACCGGGAGGGTGGCCCATCCGATGGCACGACTGGCGGTGATGACTCTCCCCAGCATGGCAGGGGCCGCGTAGTGCTGTCTGATGGTCGTCAGGGGGACGTTGATCAAGGATATGCCGATCATCCAACCGGCGCTCAAGAGGAGCGTCAGGACGCCATAGGTGGTGAAAAACACAGCGAAGAGGAGACATCCGGCCACGGTCATGCCGACGGTCATGGTCCGGCCCAGCCCAAGCACGGTGATGACCCTGGGTGCAGCCACGGCGCCAATAATGCCCCCGACACCCATCGCGGCGACAACGACGCCGATTTCGGCCTCATTTGCGGTGCCCAGGACCACCGGGAACAAGATCACGATTGTCGCCTCGACCAGCCCCAACACGAAGTTGGGGATTGCGGCTGAGATGGTGGTGATCCTGAGTTGCGGCTCCGACCAGAGGTATCGGATGCCATCGGCCGCCTCGGTGAGGAAGCGGCCCCGTTCGCTCTGATCACGATGGACATCGACCCGGCCCACCCAGATCAGACAGACTGCGGAGACGATAAAGGTGGCTCCGTTGATGAAGAGGCCCAGTTTGGGGCCACCCGTCGCCAGTGCAATCAGACCGGCGGCCATGGTCCCGATCGCATAGTTGGCCTGTTGGCTCGCACTGACGAAGCTGTTGGCATCGGCCAGTCGGCGATTGGGAACCAGCGAAGGGATCATGGTGTAGAGGGCACCGTCGAACAACGTCGTCATCGAGCCGACCACGAAAGCGATGACAAACACAGTCCCGATCCCATAATTGCCATACGTGGCCGTCAGGAAGAAGAAGGCGGACGCTCTGAGCAGATCGGTCGTGATCATGATCGGCCGAAGGTGCCAGCGATCGAGAAGGACGCCGACCAGCAGGCCGGCGAGGAGAGCCGGAGCCGTCTCGAGCGCGTAGGTAAGAGAGAATTCGAGTGTCTTGAAGCTCTCAGCGGTGGCGTTTGTGATGTCCCTGACCAGGAACGGAAGAGTCAGGAAGGCGACATATGTACCGAACTGGCTGACGGTTTGACCGACCCACAAGGCGAGATATCTGGGTCCGAGAGAGGTCAGGGAACGCACGACGCTCACTGGACCGCACCATAACCGCTGGTGTCGGTGTGTCCAGGGGTTGTTAGCCTGCTGGTCAATGGCTGAACCAAGAGAAATACCCCAGCTGACATCCGAGCTCGTCGAGATGTCGAAGGAGTATCTGAAGCAAGAAACCCTTGAACCGGCCAAGCAATTGGGCAAGAAGGCCGGTTTCGGCATCGGCGGTGCCAGCATCATTGCCCTCGGCGCGTTCTTCCTGGTCCTGGCTCTCTACAACGGTCTGAAGATTTGGCTCCCAGACGGGGACTGGTGGGTAGTGCTGGCGCGGTTCCTCGCTGCAGTGGGTGCAGCGCTGGGTGCCGGACTCGTGGCATGGAGGATGCAGAGTGACAATCAGTAGAGAAGACATCGAGGCGAAGGCAAACGAGATAGTTGCCGCGGTCAATCAGACCAAGGAGTCGGCCAAGGACACGGCGGTTCTGGCCGGTGTCGTGGTGGCCTGTGTGGTGCTTGCCGCCTTCATCATCGGGCGGCGCCGGGGCTCGCGAACCAAGGCGATGGTCGAGGTCTACCGGGTCTGAGGGAGCATCTCGGGGCACGAGATGGCGAGGTTGTCTGCTCGAGGTGTCGGCGTCACCGAGGACTCGAGGTTGATCTCCCCAAAAATGGTGCCTCACCAGGTGACATCATGTTGCAGGTGGGGGTTGCCGCGGTCGGGATCCGTCATGGAGCGGTCGTCGCCGGATCGACGTCGAGGATTGCGATTTCACATGGGTTCGGCCCCGGATCGAATGACACGAGAAGCCGAACCGGTCCCGCTTCCCGCGGCTTGTCGATTGACATCTCGCATTGGTTTGTCGGTGCATCGAGCAGGTCACAGTTCCCATCGCAGGGCCGCTGCCAACTCTTGACCTGAATCTCTCCCGCCGCGAAGGGAACCTCGATCAAAGGGACCAGACCGGTTCGATCGGGCCGAAACTCGTACTCGAGACCATTGATCGAGAGAAACGAGACCTGTCCCTCCGTGTAGCAGCACGACCTCTGCTCTTGGTAGACGATCAGCAGCGGACCCGGGACTTCGGTGGTGCCAGGCGATCCGATGGACCGGCCACATGAGGTGACGAGGAGACAGACGGCCGCGATCCAGAAGGTCCTTCTCACTGTGTTGAGACGAATCAAATGTGCTGCCGGTTCCTCTGTGGTCCTATCCGCTAAGGCCGGATCACCTCGATCTTGGGATCTCCGACCATCTTGTGGTGTATCACCAGCGCCGAGCCTTCGGGAAGCCTCTTGCGGTATATCAGCTTCCTTTTTGGTGTCGTGCGGCTTAGGTAGGCCATGGCGAGCAAACCCAGGCCGAGATAGAGCTCACGCTGATCACCTGTGCGGACACCGCGGAGCGTGCGCCCCACACCCTGGGCGCGTATGTCTCCCCATCCGAGCAGTCGTAACAGTCGAGTCATAACATGTACCGTGTCGTCGAGTCCTCAGCCCTCATTCAACCATCATGCAGAACAAGAAACTCGTGCAGATCATCGTGTGGTTCGTTGTCCTATCCATGGTCATCGCATTGGTCATCTCGGCAATAGCACTCCTTACGTGAAATTCCGGGAGGGGGAGCCGGCGATTCTGATCGACTCAAAGGGCCGGCACTTCCTACTCAAGCTCGAGAATGGACGCACGTTCCAATATCACCAAGGCACCGTTGCCCACTCTGAATTGATCGGGCTTGAGAACGGATCCTGGGTCGAGGCCTCTAGCGGAGGTCAGCTCTTGGCACTGAGCCCTCGCTTGGCTGACTTCGTCCTCAAGATGAAACGAAGCGCACAGATCGTCTACCCCAAAGATGTCGGCCCGATCCTGGTGTATGCCGATATCGCACCGGGGATGACAGTGCTCGAGGCCGGTACCGGCTCCGGGGCCCTCTGCATCGCCCTGACCAGGGCGGTCGGTCCCGAGGGCCGTGTCGTGAGCGTCGAGGTCAGGGACGACCATGCGGCCCATGCCCGAAAAGCGATCGCGAGATGGTTCGGAGAGGTACCGGCCAATCTGGAGCTCGTAGTTGGGGATGTGGCCGACGAAATCGCCGGGCGAGCGCCGGAGCGCGTCGTCCTCGATCTGCCTGAGCCATGGGGCCTTCTCGATGCACTGGTGGCGCACCAACCCACAGGCGGCGTGCTCTGTGCCTATCTCCCCACGGTCCCGCAGGTTCAGACAATGGTGGAGCAGGCCCGTGAAACGGGTGTATTCGCGGAGATCGAGGTCAAAGAGTTCCTGGTCAGGGATTGGAACATCTCCGGCCGGTCGGTTCGCCCCGAGCACAACATGATCGGCCACACCGGGTTTCTCGTCTTCATGCGCAAGACCGGTCGTCGTGAGTGAGCTAGAACGGGGCCGAACTACCATCTATCCCGAGATCCCACACTCAGGAGATGTGCGTGAAGGTTTGGATCGATCAGGACCTATGCACCGGCGATGGGCTGTGCGAAGAAATAGCCCCTGACGTTTTCGTGCTACTCGACGATGGGCTTGCCTACGTGCGTGAGGGGCCCAAGATCTACGCAACCTCCGAGGGAAATACAGAGGGGTCCGGTGGCACGGCAGTGGTGCCTGTCGGCCAGGAGGAAATAGCGGTCGAGGCTGCCGAGGAGTGCCCGGGGGAGTGCATCTTCATCGAGCCGTGAGCCGAGTGGTCTCCACTCAAGAACATGGGTCGGACAACCGACCCTTCTTTTGTGCCCGGGGCATGGCATCATCGAAGACTGACCGGGAAACAGAACCCGGAGAACTAGATAGCCCTATTCGTATACTGATCTAGAGGCGACCAGGCCAGGAGGAAGCCCGTGGACGAAGGACGTAGGAGCGACGACGCCGCCCAGTTGCGTGGAGTGATCTCCGCACTGGAAGAGGAGATCGCCGTCCTGCGCCGTCGTGTTCGCGAGGCGCCGAGCAGAGTCGACGAGTTGGAAGGCGAGTTGACCCGTATGCGTGACCGGCTTGATCGAGCTATGTCACAAAACGACAAGCTCTCCGCCGTCCTCGAAGAGGCCCGAGAGCAACTCGGTGTTCTGCGAGAGGAAGTCGACAAGCTGACCGCTCCCCCCAACAACTTCGGGACGGTGCTGCAGCTGAACGACGACGGCACCCTCGACATCATGACCGGGAACCGCAAGCTCAGGGTCTCGGCCCAGCCGAATGTCGAAGTCAAGAAGCTCAAGATCGGTCAGGAAGTGCTCCTCAACGAGGCCTTCAACGTCATAGACGTGCGGCACTTCGAGCCGGCCGGAGAAGTCCTCAGGGTTCGTGAACTGCTCAGCGATGGTCGCGTCGTTGTCCTGGCGCACGCCGATGAGGAGCGGGTCCTACAACGCTCCGAGGCCATGGCTGACGTCAAGCTGCGTGCTGGTGACTTCGTCCGGGTGGACAGCAAGACCGGCTTGATCCTGGAGAAGATGGAGCGCCCCGAAGTCGAGGAGCTGGTGCTCGAGGAGGTTCCCGACATCACCTATGTCGACGTGGGAGGGCTGGCGGAGCAAATCGAGCAGATCCGCGATACGGTCGAATTGCCATACCTCCACAAGGATCTCTTCCGAGAGTACGAGTTGGAGCCGCCCAAGGGGATCCTTCTCTACGGCCCGCCGGGTTGTGGCAAGACACTCATAGCCAAGGCGGTGGCCAACAGCCTGGCCAAGAAAGTGTCAGAGCAAACCGGAAGCCCCGATGTCCGCTCCTATTTCCTCAACATCAAGGGGCCAGAGCTGCTGAACAAGTGGGTGGGCGAGACCGAGCGTCAGATACGCCTCATCTTCCAACGGGCGAAAGAGAAGTCAGACGAGGGAGTGCCCGTGATCGTCTTCTTCGACGAGATGGACTCTCTGTTCCGCACCAGAGGCACGGGGATCAGCTCCGATGTCGAGTCGACGATCGTCCCACAGCTCCTGTCCGAGCTCGACGGTGTCGAGGCGCTCAAGAATGTCATCGTGATCGGTGCGTCGAACCGCGAGGACCTGATCGATCCCGCCATTCTCCGGCCGGGGCGCCTCGACGTGAAGATAAAGATCAATCGCCCCGACCCGGTCGCCGCACGGGAGATCTTCAAGATCTATCTGAGCGATGCGACTCCGATCGACCAGGCCGCCCTCGACGCCGAAGATGGGGACAAGGGTCGTGTGATCGACTCGTACATCGAAGCAACGGTCGATGCCATGTACTCCGAGGCCGACGAGAACCGCTTTCTCGAAGTCACCTATGCCTCCGGCGACCGAGAGGTCCTTTATTTCAAGGACTTTGCCTCCGGCGCCATGATCGAGAACATCGTCAGAAGGGCGAAGAAGGATGCAATCAAACGTCAGATTGCCGGCGGCGATACAGGTGTGAAGAAGACAGATCTGATCGACGCGATCAAACAGGAGTTCCGGGAGCAGGAAGACCTGCCCAATACCACCAACCCTGACGATTGGGCGCGCGTATCCGGCAAGAAGGGTGAGCGCATCGTCTATGTTCGCACGCTGGTCGATGGAGATGACGAAAGTCGGCTGATCGAGAAGGTCTCAGCGGGTCAATACCTCTGATGGCTATCCATAAGGTGCTCGGCACCGAAACCGAGTACGGAATCCTGGTCCGGGGGGAAACGGGTTTCAACCCTGCGGTTGCCTCCTCGTTGGTCGTCAACAGCTACCCGGGGGCCAGGGTCAAGGTTCAATGGTCATACGAGGAGGAGTCCCCGGGGCGGGATGCCAGGGGGTTCGGCCACGACACCTTCGGGGTAGTGGATCCGGAGGGGGCGGTCGTAAATTCCGTTCTTGCCAACGGCGCCCGTCTCTACGTGGATCATGCTCATCCCGAATATTCGGCTCCGGAGTCCTATGACCCACTCGAGGCGGCTCTCTACGACAAAGTCGGGGAGGTCGTCATGCGGTCGGCAGCCAAGGCGGCGAGCGAGGCGTCCGGTAAGCGCCTGTCTCTCTACAAGAACAACTCCGACGGTAAAGGGAACTCCTACGGTGCTCACGAGAACTATCTCCTCTCTCGGGAAACTCCGTTTGGAGATGTCATCCGGTTTGCCACCACCTTCCTGGTCACCCGCCAGATCTTCACCGGAGCAGGCAAGGTCGGATCAGAGAACGACCGACCTGAAGTCGACTTCCAGATCACCCAGCGTGCCGATTTCTTCGAGGAGGAAGTCGGGCTGGAGACAACACTGAAGCGGCCCATCATCAACACGCGTGACGAGCCCCACGGTGACCCGTCCAAGTACCGGCGGCTCCACGTGATCATCGGCGACGCCAACCTCTCCGAATATCAGAATTTTCTCAAGGTAGGGACAACTGCCTTGATGCTGGCCGCGCTCGAGGACGGGGCGCTTCCCGACCCTCTCGATTTGTTCGACCCGGTCGAATCCTGTTGGAAAGTCAGTCATGACATCGGGCTCGGTAAGCCACTCGACATTGACGGCGGTGGCACTGCCACCGCCCTCGAGCTTCAGGGCAGGTACCTCGAATGGTTGGCCAAATATGTGGAGAAGGAGTTGGACGATCCAGTCTGGGGCCGTTTGCTCGACGAGTGGGAGCGGACTCTGAGTCTGCTGGAGACCGATCCTATGGGTCTTGCCGACACTCTCGATTGGGTAGCCAAGAGGCGACTCTTCGAAGGCTATGTCGCTCGTGACGGCCTTGATTGGGACAGCCCCAAGCTACGCGCACTGGATCTGCAATATCACGACGTCGACCCGGACAAGGGTTTGTTCAATCGCCTCACCGATCGTGGCGCCTTTCGAAGGTTGTTCACCGACGGTGAGATTCAGACTGCGGCATTCGAACCTCCGGCGCGCACCCGCGCCTTCTTTCGCGGTCGATGCGTGTCGAGATTCTCAGATTCCTTGGTTGCGGCCAACTGGGACTCACTCGTCTTCGACACGGGTGAATCGCATCTCAAACGTGTTCCTATGATGGAACCGCTGCGGGGCGGAGCCGATCTGGTGGGCTCCATCATCGATGAGGCTGAAGACGCGGCCGACTTATTGAACCGTCTAGGAGGATGACCAGCGATGTCCGATCGAGAACGGTCCCGTTCCAAGGGACATGAGAACGAGCAGGCCGACACCGAGGGCGCTGCAAAGACCGAATCCGAAGCCGACCTCGAGGCTCTCGACGATCTTCTCGACGAGATCGACGACGTTCTCGAGGAGAACGCGGAGGAATTCGTGAAGAACTACGTCCAGAAGGGCGGCGAGTGAGGGAGAGCCAGGGACCACTCCCGCTGAGCGCGCCCGCACCCGGGTCGAGCTTCACCGGTCTTCTCGATTCAATGGGAGCCATGCCACGGTGGTCGGTGCCTGCAGGGGAGAAGGCGCCGGTTACCCCGGAAGGGACGACGGTCCTTGCACTTCGCTATCAGGACGGCGTGGTCATGGCCGGCGACCGCCGCGCCACCGAGGGCAATCTCGTTGCTCACCGGCGCATCAAAAAGGTGTTTCCGGCCGATCGCCTCTCGGCGGTCTCAGTGGCCGGGACCGCCGGGCTGGCAATCGAGATGGTCCGGCTCTTTCAGGTCGAGTTGGAGCACTACGAAAAGATCGAAGGGGTGAGGCTCTCACTCGATGGGCAGGCAGCCTTCCTGGCTCGATTGGTCCGAGGTCAGCTACCGATGGTGTTCCAGGGTTTGGTCGTCGTGCCACTGTTCGCCGGATATGACGAGCGAGAGTCCACCGGGCGCGTCTACAGCTTCGATGTGGTCGGGGGGCGCTATGAGGAGACGGACTTCGGCAGCACCGGGTCGGGCTCTCGGCTCGCCAAGTCGTATCTGAGAACCGTCTACAAAGACGATCTCGATGGGGACCAGGCTGCTGACATAGCGGTTCGTGCTTTGGTTGCCGCTTCGCAGGAGGACACAGCGACCGGGGGCCCGGATCTCAAGCGAGGCATATACCCCAACGTGATCCGCATCAACGCCGGCGGTCTGGTCGAGTTGGATGACGACGTGGTTGGGCCGCTGGCCGAAGCCGCGGTCGAGTCGATTCTATGAGTATCCCGTTCTATGTCGCTCCCGAGCAGCTGGTTCGGGACAAGGCCGACTTCGCCCGCAAAGGGATAGCCCGTGGGCGGTCGATCATCGCAGTGGATTATGCGAAGGGCCTCCTCCTCTTGGCGGAAAATCCTTCCACCGCCCTCCACAAGATCGGTGAGGTCTACGACAGGATTGCCTTCGCAGGTGTGGGCAAATACAACGAATTCGAGACCCTCCGAAAGGCTGGGATCCGCCAGGCCGATCTGATGGGATACCTCTACTCACGTGACGACGTCACCGCGATGGGACTGGCCACCGCCTTTGCCCAGACCTTGGGTGTGATATTCACGCGAGATCCAAAGCCCTTCGAGGTGGAGGTGCTCATCGCCGAAATCAGTGAGGACGGTGCCGAGCATCGATTGTTTCGGGTGACCTACGACGGGACTCTCTACGACGAGAGGAAATTCGTAGCCATTGGGGGCAAGGCCGAGCAGCTGACTGAGGCCCTCGAAGAGCTTTGGGAGGAGTCGATGTCTCTGGAACGAGCCCTCGAGATCGGGCCTGAGGCGTTCCGCCGAGCGGAGGGTCGCGATATCGAAGGATGGGAGGCGGGCGTCTTGGAATCAGGCAACGGCCGGCGGGCATTCCGAAGGCTCGGTCCCGACGAGTTGCCGCCCATCTGAGATAGCACTGCCCGCAAGCCCCCAGGGCGTTTAGCCTGCCGTTGTGGATCGACGCATCTTCGGGCTCGAGAACGAATACGGGGTCACCTGCACCTTGCGCGGCCAGCGTCGTCTCAGCCCCGACGAGGTCGCCAGATACCTGTTTCGTAGGGTCGTCTCTTGGGGCCGATCATCCAACGTCTTCTTGGAGAACGGTGCGCGCCTCTATCTCGATGTGGGGTCTCATCCGGAGTTCGCCACTCCTGAGTGCGACAACCTCGAGGATGTGGTTGCCCACGACAAAGCGGGCGAGCGGATCCTGGAGGGCCTCGTCCGTGGTGCCGAGGAGCGTCTCGAGGAAGAGGGAATCAGAGGCGAGATCTACGTTTTCAAGAACAACACCGACTCGGCCGGCAACTCCTATGGGTGTCACGAGAACTATCTGGTCAGCCGTCACAAAGACTTCCATCGAACGGTCGATGTTCTCATACCATTTTTGGTCACCCGACAGATATTCCTCGGCGCCGGCAAGCTCACCCAGACGCCGCGGGGCACAGCCTTTTCGATCTCCCAGCGAGCCGATCACATCTGGGAGGGCGTGTCATCGGCCACCACGCGGTCGCGACCGATCATCAACACCCGGGACGAGCCTCACGCCGATGCCGAGAGATATCGGCGGCTGCATGTCATCGCCGGCGATTCGAACATGTCCGAGTACGCCACCTTCGTGAAGGTGGGAACCATGGTCGCGCTGCTTCAGATGATCGAACGGGATGTGGTGTTTCGTGATCTATCACTTGAGAATCCGATCCGGGCGATCAGAGAGGTGTCACACGACGAGACCTGTCGTCGGAAGATAAAGCTGGCCAACGGACGCGAACTGTCGGCACTGGATATCCAGTGGGAATACCTGGACCGAGCGATGCGATTTGCCCGCAGCCCTGGCTTCCCGGCCGAGGTTCAGACCGCCATCGATCGTTGGGAGCACTTGCTGACTGGTTTGGAGAAAGACCCCATGACCCTCGATCGGGAGGTCGATTGGGTGATCAAGTATCGCCTCCTCGAAAGGTACGCAGAGAGACGGAACCTCCCAATGTCCGATCCCCGGATGTCGATGATGGATCTCAGCTATCACGACGTTGATCGCAAGCGGGGCCTCTATTACCTGCTCGAGGCCAAGGACATGGTCGACCGGGTAGTGACCGACGAAAAGGTCGCTCTGGCGGTCCGCCAGCCTCCACAAACGACGAGGGCGCGCTTGAGAGGGGCATTCATCAAGGCAGCCAAGGCACGCAAGAGGGACTTCACCGTCGACTGGGTTCATCTCAAGCTCAACGACCAAGCTCAGCGCACGGTCATGTGCAAGGACCCGTTCAAGGCCCATGACGACCGGGTGGAGAAACTGATCGAGAGTTTGTGATGCAATCCGTGATCGAGCGGGTGCTCAATCTCCTCATATATCTCCTCGAGTCGCCGGTGCCGGTCACCGCCGAAGATGTGAGGCGCACCGTCCTCGGATATGGCGATCAGAGTGATGAGGCCTTCCACCGGATGTTCGAGCGGGACAAGGACCTCCTTCGCCGGCTCGGGGTGCCCCTCGAGCTCAAGGCCCTCGATGCCTGGGAGGTGGACTTCGGATACATCGTGGATCCGGAGAAGTACGCCATCCCGGACCCGGGACTCACCGAGGAAGAGCGTGTGGCGTTGTCGGTGGCCGCTCGCATGGTTCGACTCGGTGGGGGCAACGCGGGCCTGGAAGGTCTCCTGAAGTTGGGCGGCGTCGAGAGGGGAGTGGGGATTGAGCCACTCGGCGCCGACCTTGGCGCCGAGGCGCCGGTCCTGGGTGACCTGTTCCGTGCCGTGACCGAACGTCGGTCCATTCGCTTCGTCTACAACGATGCTCCTCGGTCCCTTCATCCTTACGGGATAGCCCACCGCAGGGGGCACTGGTATCTGGTTGGGTCGACGAAGCAAGGTGAGAGGCTCTATCGAGTCGATCGCCTCTCGCGACTGGAAGTGGGCGAGGAGCCGGGCGACTTCGATAGACCAAAGTCATTCGACATTCGGAAGGTGGTCAACACCCATCCGTGGGAAGCCGGATTGGACGAGACGGTTCACGCAACAGTCCGCTTTGACCCGGATGTCTCGTGGTGGGCGGCAAGGACGCTTGGAACGAAAGTCGCCAAAGGCAAGGCATTGGAGATCGGCCTCCCGGTCGCCAATCGGGACGCCTTCATCGGTTGGATACTCAGCTTTGGGGAGTCGGCCGAGGTGTTGAGCCCGCCCGAGTTGCGAGAGGAGATCCGACATCGGGTGGCGGCGGCGTTGGAGAACATCGGATGACGAGCCCTCGCACCGTGTCCCGGCTTGCTCGCATCCTCGCCTTGATTCCCTATGTTCTCTCCAAGGACGGAGTCGAGGTTGGTGAGATCTTGGACCGGTTCGGCTATGACGAGGCTCAGCTCACCAAAGATCTGAACACCGTTTTCGTATGCGGTCTCCCTGGCTATGGACCGGGCGACCTCATGGAGGCCTACATCGATGGCGATGAGGTCGTCATCGATGCCGCCGACTATTTCGCAAGGGCGCCCCGCCTGACTTCCACCGAGGCCTTGGGTCTATTGGCGGCGGGAATGGCGATCGTCGGATCCGGTCAGGCATCGACCGAGTTGGAGAGTGCGGTGAAAAAGCTCACGAGGGCGATCATTCCCGAGGCTGAGAGCTCCATATCCATCGACGTCTCCGGGGAGTCCGAGACTTTGCAGCTGCTGAAGCAGGCTGCCGCCCACAATTCTGTGATCCGGATCACATATCGCTCCCTGAGTAGAGAGAACGAGACGACGCGGGAGGTCGAGCCATGGGCAGTCTTCGCCACTCTGGGCAACTGGTATGTCCAGGGTCACTGCCGCCTGGTCGATGCCGAGCGGGTCTTTAGGGTCGACCGGATCCGCGACATCGAAGTTCTCCAAACCCAGTTCGATAGGCCGCAGGGCCTGCCGGAGCCCGGCGTCACCTACTCCCCATCGGATGACGACGTGGTTTCGAAGATCCACCTCGAGCCCGCGGCCGGCTGGGTGCTCGATTACTACCCTGTCGACATACTCAAACAGGGCAAGAAGGGCACAGAGATCCTGTTTTCATCGCCCGACGTAGAGATCCCGGCTCGTCTGCTCCTGCGGCTTGGAGAGTCTGCCAATCTGCTCGACGGGGAGGCGGTGGCACGGCGCCTGCGTGAGATGGGAGCCAACCTTCTGCGAAAGTACCAATAGGGCCTTCGACCTACTACTTGGACTTCAGAATCGGGTCCCAACTGCCGATCACCATTCTTGATATGGGAGACCGGAGAACAGGGATGACGACCATCAAGACAACATGCACCCGCTGTGGTGACATCCATCTCACCCCGGACGACGTTGCGTTGGAACTGCGTCCCGGAGGTCGGGAGGGTGACTACCGCTTTCGGTGCCCGACATGCACCGAACAGCAGCGACGACCAGCCAACTCTCGGGTTGTCAGCGTCCTTCTGGCGACAGGTGTGGCTTTCGAGGTGATCAACCCCGATCCCATCACCGAGCGAGAGATCGAAGCGTTCGTGGCCGCCCTCGAGGCCGAATCGGATCCATTCCGCCTCCTGGCCGGCTGAACACTCTCTCCTCAGCTTCGACGGGCATCACGGGCAGGGTGCTCCTCGAGACACGAAGGGTGGCGACCCCCTGGGGGTCGCCACCCTTTATCGCTGTATTGACCACCAAGGCTTTACCATCGCTTCGCGATGCAGGGCGGCGAGATCATCATCATTCTTCTGGTGGCTCTGGTTGTGTTTGGCCCAACGAGGTTGCCGGAGATGGCGAGGAAGCTCGGTGAGTGGACAGCGGAGTTGCGATCGGCCGCCAGGGACCTCCGCCGGGGCCTCGAGTCGGAGGTGGCCGACCTCAAACAAGTTGCCGACGAGCTGAAGTCGCCCTTGGGGGAGTTGAAGAAGACTTCAGACGAGCTACGACGTGAGATCGAGGGTGTCGGTATCAGTCGCCTTGATTGGGAGGGGCCGCGTCCGGCTCAGGGCCCGACGGCAGAGGATGCCATGTCCGACCTCGATGAGATCGAGACTGCGGCCGGCATGAAGCCCCAATCGGGACCCAATCCCGGAGAGGTCATGGCCGAGATGGAGGAGGAGGCCCAGTCGGCCGAAGAAGAAGGCGACAGTTGAAGGAGGACAAGCCTCTCTCCATCCTGTCGCATCTGGAGGAGCTCCGATGGCGTCTGGTGAAGATGGCGATCGCGGTGGCGATCGGCGGCATCATCGCCTTCGTCTTCTCGGACCAGCTGCGCAGTCTTCTGGAGACCCCATTCCACCAGGCCGCACCCAACGCGCAGCTTCAGACCTTGGCCGCCACCGAGAAGTGGGGCGTTCTGATGCGCATCGGATTGTTCGGCGGCGTCGTGTTGGCAAGCCCGGTGATCCTCTATCAACTTTGGGCGTTCATCAATCCCGCCCTCACAACGAAGGAGAAGAATTGGGCGTTTCCGATAGTGGGATCGCTGGTTGTCCTCTTCGTTGGTGGTGTCTTCTTCGGCTATTGGAGCCTTCCTCGCGGTCTGGCCTTTCTCTTTGGGGTCTTCCAGGACGTCGACAACAACCTTCGTCTGGGTGACTACTACTCGTTTGCCCTCAGGTACCTTGCGGCCTTCGGTGTCGCATTCCTTTTCCCGGTGTTCCTATTTGCCGCTGCTGCTGCCGGTCTCATCTCTTCCGGTGCCTTGGCGCGAGGGCGGCGATGGGCGGTCCTGATCATCGTCACCGGTGCGGCCATCATCACCCCATCCGGTGATGCATTCACCCTCATGGTTCTGTCGATTCCCCTCTATCTGATGTATGAGGCCACCTATTGGCTGGTGCGTCTCCTTCTCAAAAAGTGAGGGAGGCACTGGAGGCCTTCTGGTCAAACCTTCCGTTCAAGCCTGACGAGTTCCAGGTCGACGCGTCGGAGGCCATCGACGACGGTCAGTCGGTTGTGGTCACCGCACCGACCGGCGCAGGCAAGACTCTCATCGCCGAGGCGGCGATCCACCTCGCCCTGACTCGTGGGGAGCGCGCCTTCTACACGGCCCCCATAAAGGCGCTGTCCAACCAGAAGTACTCGGATCTGGCTCAGGCCTATGGGGCGAGCCGTGTGGGGCTGCTCACGGGTGACAACGTCATAAATGGAGACGCCGAGATCGTGGTCATGACCACGGAGGTACTGCGCAACATGATCTATGCCGACAGCAGCCGCCTCGCCAAGGTCGGCATTGTTGTCCTCGACGAAGTTCACTACCTCCAGGATCGGACGAGGGGCGCCGTGTGGGAAGAAGTGATAATCCACTGCCCTCAGAGCGTGCAGCTGGTCTGTCTGTCGGCCACGGTGTCCAACAATGAGGAATTCGCCGCATGGGTTCGCGAGCGACGCGGGTCGACCCAATTGATAGCGACCGACCACCGACCTGTCCCACTCGAGTCGATGTACATGATTCGCGACCGCATGGGCGCGCAGACCCTGCACCTATTGCCGACGTTCGTCGAGCGCGAGGGCCGAAGACGTCCCAATCCCAGGATCGAGCACATGCTTGGACTGGAGAGGGGCCGACGACGGAGGTTCAAGAACCCGAACCGGCTCGAAACGGTGGAGAGGTTGGGCGAGGAGGGGATGCTTCCCGCCATCTTCTTCATCTTCAGCCGGGCCGGATGCGAGGCGGCGGCCAATCGACTAGTGGAGGCGGGTGTTCGTCTCACCGGTGCACCCGAGCGAGCCTCGATAAGGGCAATCGCCGAGAGTCGCACCGACCACCTGGGTGATGACGATCTCGAGGTTCTCGGATACGACCGCTGGATCGCCGGGTTGGAAGTTGGGGTGGCCGCTCACCACGCCGGGATGGTCCCGGCCTTCAAGGAGGCGGTAGAGGAACTGTTCGCCAGGGGGCTGCTGAGGGTCGTCTTCGCCACCGAGACACTTGCGTTGGGCATCAACATGCCGGCGCGCACCGTCGTACTCGAGAGTCTCTCGAAGTTCAACGGCGAGACTCATGAGTTGCTGCGGCCCGGCGACTACACGCAGCTGACCGGGCGAGCGGGGCGCCGAGGGATCGATGTGAAGGGCTATGGGGTCGTGCTCCACTCGCCATTTGTCCGGTTCCAGAACGTGACAGAGATTGCATCGGTTGGCTCACATCCCCTGCGCTCCAGCTTCAGGCCCACCTACAACATGACTGCCAACCTCGTGGCCAACTACCGGCGAGACGAGGCGGAGTCACTGCTGGAGGCCTCTCTCGCCGCTTTCCAACGGGAGGGAGATCGGCATGCCGCCGAGTCGACCATCGAAGCTCTCGAGCAGACGCTGGAAAGAGAGGAGGCCAGGGCGAAGTGTGAGCACGGCAGCGTCGAGGAGTATCTCGCCCTGATCGAGTCGTCCTATCCCTCCCGCCGTGACGATCGAATCGCCTCCACCCTGGGGGTCGGCCAGGTCGTGGACATCAAGGGCGGTGCCAAGGACGGGCGATACCTCATCTTGAAACGGGTCGCCCGAAAGTCGTCGGGAACCGCCTATCTCGCTCTGGCAACGTCGGGAAGAGTCTCGACCATCGGTCATCGCGACGTTGTGTCCGGATCGACAATTGGCGGCGAGGTCGATGTGCCCATGCCGGTGCGCTCTCGTGATCGGCGCTACATACAGGACCTCGTCCGTTCCCTAAGGAAAGTGCCACCACGAGATTCGTCGAAGGAGAAGAGGCCCCACCCGGTTATCGATCACCCAGTGGCACAGTGCCCGGACGCCGCCCAGCACCTGGCTGCCCTTCGGCATGCCATCAAACTGAGACGCAAGCTGGAGCAGCACCGCTCGGCGAGGAGGAGCTCCGGGCACGGACTCGTGGAGGAGTTCGAAGCAATAGGTGAATTACTCCAAGAGCTCGAATATATGGACGGATGGGACCTCACACCGCGGGGCGAGAGGCTTCGGGCCATCTATAACGAGTCCGATTTGCTTGTTTGCGAGAGCGTCGAACAGGGATGCTTCTACGGGCTTGATCCAGCCGAGATCGCATCCTTGGCCTCGGTATTCGTATATGAGCCGAGGAGCGACGTGTCATCTGTCGCGGAATGGCCGACGGCGAGGCTGGAGAAGCGATGGTCCGATATCGAAGCTTTGTGGGTTGATCTGGTCGGTAGGGAGCGATCCCACAGGCTGAGCCCGACGCGAAGGCCCGATCCCGGCTTCGCTGTGCTTGCGCACCTATGGGCGTCCGGGATGGAGTTCGACGACCTGCCAACACGAGGCATGGCACCAGGTGATTTCGTGCGAGTGTCGAGACAACTCGTCGACCTGTTGCGGCAGCTGCGTGAGGCCGCACCGGGTATCGGGTCGGACGCCTCCGCGGCACTGCGGGCCGTTGATCGCGGAGTCGTTGCCGCCCAGGGCGTCGGCTGATGCCGAAGTGGTTGGTGGCGGTGAACCGCGCGGCCGGAGCCCGATCGGTGGAACCCTCCAGGGTGGCATCCCTACTCGCGCGACCGCGGGGTCGACGCATCGTTGAAGGTTCCGACGTCGATCGAGGAGATGAAGTCGGTTCTCATCCGAGCCGCGAAGGATGGTTTCACCCACTTCGCCGTGGCCGGTGGAGATGGCACCATGAACCTCCTTGCCAATGTCCTGATGCCGCTGAAGATGGGTCTCAGGCCAGTTGTATCTGTCCTCCCGGTGGG
This sequence comes from uncultured Actinomycetes bacterium, assembly GCA_963730285.1. Lineage (GTDB taxonomy): Bacteria > Actinomycetota > Acidimicrobiia > Spongiisociales > ZC4RG35 > JARDZU01. The sequence continues at coordinate 178,654 of CAVSQY010000006.1, forward strand.
GACCGGGTGTGATCTGCTCCGGACCTTTGGGCTGCCCCAGGATCTGGAGGGAGCGGTGGGCCACCTCGGAGGCTCAGACACCTACACCATTGACGTTGCCACGCTGGAGGGAGCCTGGGGTCTTCGGTACTTTGTCAACGTGGCGCAGGCAGGCGTCGGCGCAGCGGCCGCGGAGACGGCTGCTCATCTGTCGCGTCGGCTCGGTGCTGCCAGGTATCCAATCGCATTCGGCGTGAGACTGCCGCGATTCCCTCGGGCAAATGTCAGGCTCACAACCGAAAAGCGCGTGGTCGAGTCGCAGGCGCTTGCGGTGATAATGGCCAACGCCCAATTCTTCGCCGGTGGCTGGAACGTAGCACCGAAGGCCACGTTGGTGGACGGCGTGTTGGACATTCAGATCATCGACGCCCGAAAGTCCCAGGCGCCCGGCCTGGTTCCCAAAGTGATCAAAGGGACGCATCTGCGCGATCCTTCGGTGAGGCGCCTGGTGGCTGCGGAGTTTCACCTCGTCACAGAGCCAGAGTGGCCAGTCGAGTGTGATGGGGACCTGATAGGGAATACGTCAGTGAGCGGTCGGGTTGTGCCGGCCGCGCTCATGCTGAAGATCTGAGCGCATAGGACTTATACTCCCGCGCCCTCAGCGCCATACAACGAGTGGAAAATGGTAAAGCAAAAATCTGAAGAGTTGATAGAGGACAAGGATGTCGAAGTCGTCGAAGATGACGACGAGGCCGACGTCAACCTCGAAGAAATGGATATCGAAGAGGAAATCGACGACCCCGCTCTGATCGATGAGGACTTCGATGACGAGGGCGGCGATGAGGAGGAAGACGTCGTCGAAGAGGGTTTTGAGGACGACGACGACGACGGGGAGCAGGACGAGGAGACGACCGAAGCCCTGGAAGAGCTCGAGACCGAAGAGCTCCAACTCCTCGACGAGGAAGCAAGCGATGCCCTCTTGGTGGACGAAGTGGAGGAATTGCGCGCCATCCGCCGCGAGGAACTCACCATGAATGTGGAAGCACAACTGCCGAGGTCGGACGAGTTCGTGTGCCAATCATGTTTCATGGTCAAGCGGACCAGTCAGTTGGCAAATCGCAAGAAGATGCTGTGCGCAGACTGTGCCTACTGATCGGGTAATCGTTGTTGTACCCACCTACAACGAGAGGGAGAACCTCTCGCACATGGCAGCCGCGGTCACTCATCAGGGATATCGCCTCCTTGTCGTAGATGACTCGTCGCCGGACGGCACGGGCGAGCTTGCTGCGAGGTTGGCTGCCACGGATCCAAGAGTGTCGGTCCTGGTGAGACCAAAGAAGGAAGGTCTCGGGCCGGCATATGTGGCTGGCTTCGACCGCGCCCTCGCCGACGGCGGGGACGTGATAGTGGAGATGGATGCAGACTTCTCCCACGATCCCAAAGACCTTCCGAGGCTGGTGCGCGCGGTCGAAGCGGGAGCCGACCTTGCCATTGGATCCCGCTACGTGCCTGGCGGCGAAACACCGGATTGGCCCCTCTCGAGGCGTCTCATCTCCAGGGGCGGAAACCTCTATGCCCGGCTGATGTTGGGGATTCCGATCCACGACGCCACGGCGGGATTCAGGGCGTTTCGCAGCGAGTCTCTGAGCCGCCTTCCCTACGGCCAGGCACAAGCGTCCGGATATGCATTCCAGGTCGAGATGGCGTGGAGGGCCCATCAACTGGGGCTCGACGTCGTCGAGGTGCCGATCAGCTTTCGCGATCGGACGCGGGGGACTTCCAAGATGGGGACCGGAATCGTGCTCGAAGCGATGAAGCTGGTCACCATCTGGGGGCTCACACGGCTGGGACAGGCGGTCATGTTTTGGAAGCGATGACGGTGACAGCTCGGCCGGCCGGGCCGGGCGATGTCGACTCGCTCGTGAGGTTGTATCGCTTGTTGGAGCTGGAGATGACCGATCTCCATCCCATGTGGCCGTTGGCCGACGGCCTCGCCGAGCCGGTCGTGTCCTCCTTCACGGCGATCTTGGAGAACCCGAGCGCCCTCCTGGTGATCGGCGAGATCGATGGTTATCCGCTCGGGCTTCTATTGGCCGTGATCGAAGGGATCCTTCCACAGGCAGCCGGTGAGAGGGTGGGGTCGATTCGTCTCGTGTTCGTGGAGAAGGAAGCGAGGGAGGTCGCCCTCGGAGAGACGATGCGTGACCTGGCGATGGATTGGTTGCGACAAAAGGGGATCCGGAAATTCGACGCGCATGTCCTCCCCGGTCATCGGCTGGCCAAGAATTTCTTCGAGGCAGGTGGCTTTTCTGCTCGTTCGATAGTCATGTTTCACGACGATGAGCGTTGACGCTCCGATGCTGGTTGGTGTCGGTGCCGTCCTCGTGGAAGATGGCGGTCTTCTCCTCGTCCGCAGGCGGAACGAGCCGGGCAAGGGGCTCTGGGCGGTTCCGGGCGGCAAGGTTCGGGTCGGGGAGACGTTGGTTGCTGCTGCAGAACGCGAAGTCATGGAGGAGACCGGTCTCCAGGTGGCGATTGGAGACGTGATCTGGGTTGGCCAGCACATATCAGAGCACGGCCACATCGTGCTCATCGACTTCGCCGCCTCGGTCCAGAGTGGCACTCTCCTTGCTGGCGACGACGCAATGGAGGCCGAATGGGTGCCCCTTCAAGAGGCCAAGATGAGGCCGCTGACGTCGACCATGTACGAACTGGTCGATCTGCTTCTGAACGGATTCGCCCCGTAGAGTGAACGTAATGAGTCAGGAAGTGGTGGAGCTCCTCCAGACGCTCATACGTAACGCGTGCGTCAACGATGGTACACCTGGGAGTGGGCAGGAATCGCGGTCGGTGGCCACGATCAGGGAGTATCTGGGGGTGGATGGGGAGATCTTCGAGCCTGTTGCCGGCAGACAGTCCGTGGTCTATCGGGTCGAGGGGACCGACCAGAGCGCGCCGTCGCTGGCCCTGGTACCCCATTTGGATGTGGTTCCGGTCGACCCGGCCGGCTGGTCGGTAGATCCATTTTCGGCCGAGGAGGTCGATGGGATGGTCTATGGGCGTGGTGCAGTCGACATGCTCAATGTGACTGCGGCCATGACGGTCGCTGCGGCGCCCTACATCAGAGGAGACCTCGCTCCGCGAGGAGATTTGGTGTTTTGCGCGGTGGCCGACGAGGAAGCGGGCGGGAGACTGGGGGCGATGCCCCTGGTGAGGGACAGATGGGACCTGGTTGGCTCGGACTATCTGCTGACCGAGGTGGCCTACCCGGCCTTTGACGCCAGGGATGGGCGCGCCGTTCCGGTCTCGGTGGGCGAGAAGGGTGCGTATTGGTCGATCCTGGAGACCCAGGGCTCGCCCTCACATGGTTCGGCTCCCTATGGCACGGACAATGCGCTGGAAAAACTGATCGCTGCGTTGGCAGGTGTCATCGAATCGCCCTCACCGGCGGCGATAACCGAGGACTGGGTTGCCTTTGTGGGGAATTTGAACCTCGACTCGGACACCGAGAAGGACCTCATCGACATTGATCAACTCGACGCCGCCATAGACCGACTCGCAGCCACCGACCCCACCCTCGCCCGATACATCCATGCAGCCACCCACCTCACGATCGCGACCAATGTGCTCAGTGGGGGAACGAAGACGAATGTGGTAGCCGCCCGCGCCCGGGCGGAGTTGGACATTCGCGGCGTCCCGGGTATGGATCGGGAGTTTGTCGACTCACATCTGCGAAAGGCGATGGGGAGCGGATCCGACCAGGTTGACATCACACCGGTCATGGATGGCGAGTCCACCGTGTCCGAAGTGGGCAGTCTCCTCTGGAGGGTGATCGGAGATTCGATCGAGCGCCTCGAAGGTCATCGCAATCTGGTTCCGACACTGATGACCGTGGCCACCGACGCGCGGTTCTGGAGGTCCAAGGGCACCGTGGCGTACGGCGTGGGCCTGTTCGACGACCGCATGTCGTTCGCCGAGATGCTGTCCCTCTTCCACGGGCACGACGAGCGGGTCTCGGTCGAATCTGTCCGTCGCACCACGGACCTCTACGTCGAGATCCTGGAGCGCTTTCTCCAGACCTCATGAACGTCATCTGCGACATCGATGGGGTCCTCTATCGGGGGGACCAGCTGATCGACGGCTCCGATTCTGCTCTGCGTCGCCTGATCGACGAAGGGGTCAACGTGCTGTTCGCCACCAACAACAGCACGCGATCTCCATCGTCCATCAGTCACAAGATCGTCACGATCACCGGCGTTGAGATATCGCCGGAGCGAATTGTCACGTCGTCTCAGGCCGCCGTCCGGCTGTTGGGCGAGGACAAGGGACCGGTGATGGTCCTCGGATCCGAGGGCATCCATGCAGCTCTGAAGGAAGCGGGCATTGGTGTCACTGAAGAGCCTGGCGAGGCGACCGCGCTGTTGGTCGGCCTCGACTGGGATCTCAATTACGAGCGACTCGCCCGTGGAGCGGACGCGGTCAGGGCGGGGGCCCGGTTCATTGCCACCAACACCGATCCGACGTATCCGGTCGCCGCGGGCCTGCTCCCCGGGGGCGGGGCCGTAGTGGCAGCCGTGCAGGCAACCACCGGCGTGTCACCTGAAGTGGCAGGCAAGCCTCACTCGGCCATTAGAGGGCTTCTCAGGGAGAAGGGCGCGGGGAGTGCATGGGTGATCGGGGACCGTCTCGACACCGACATAGCACTTGCCCATGCCGAGCCCGATTGGTCTTCCATCCTCGTCCTCACCGGTGTCACCGAGAGTGGGGAGGGGTCGGGCGCCGATCACGTCGTGGGCGACCTGGCAGAAGCGGTCGAGTTCATTCTCGGGTGAGAGAGTCTACGGGCCATACTTGAGAGGGTGACCATGCGAAATGTTCTCGGTGGTGAGCTCGAGCCCTGTGGGGTCGACCCCATGACCGGGTTCTTCCGTGATGGGAGCTGCAACACCGGAGACTCCGATATCGGCAGCCATACCATCTGCGCATTCATGACAGCCGAGTTCCTCGAGCACCAACGGAACATCGGGAACGATCTCATCGAGCCGATGCCAGAGTTCCGTTTCCCCGGCCTGGTTCCTGGCGATCGCTGGTGTGTGACGGCCGCAAACTGGCTCAGGGCCCACCTGGATGGCATGGCCGCTCCGGTCGTGCTCGCTTCGACGCACGAGCAGGTGATCGAATGGGTTCCCCTCGAGATCCTGAGCGAGTATGCAGTGGATGTGCCCCCGGATGCCGGGGGCCTCGACGGAGACATGGTCTGATGGCGACGACCCCAGGCGATAATCACACCTCATGAATCTCACTCAGGATCAAATAGACCGGCTCGAGGCGGCCCTGGAGAAGCTGGAGGAGCTTGACCCGGCTCAAATCCCCGAACCAGCGGCAGAGCTGGCGAATCTCCTCGCAATCATCCTCGAAGAGACGGAGTCGTCCTGACCAGACGGCGGCTCGACACCGAGATGGTGAGACGCGAGCTCGCCCGGAGCCGTGTCGAAGCCCAACGCCTGATCGAGGAAGAGAAAGTGGTGGTCAAAGGGCTCACGATTCCAAAGCCGGCCTCTCTGGTGGACGCCAACACCCCGGTGCGCGTGCTGACCGATGAGAAACGTTGGGTGTCTCGCGGGGCCTTCAAGCTCCTCGCGGCACTGGAGGCCTTTCCCATCCAAGTGAGTGGCAAGTCGGCCCTCGACGTCGGGGCGTCCACAGGTGGCTTCACCGAGGTGTTGCTAGACGCCGGTGCCCGAACGGTTCTGGCCCTCGACGTCGGTCGCGGGCAGTTACACGAGTCGTTGCGAGCGGATCCGCGGGTCACATCGGTGGAGAGAACCAACTTCCGGCTCACCGAGTCGCCGCCCGAAGGGGGCCCGTATGACATCGTGGTCGCCGACCTGTCGTTCATCTCACTCTGCGCCGTGGCCGACAAACTGGCCGGTGCCTGCGCACGGGATGGGGATCTCATCCTGTTGGTCAAACCCCAGTTCGAAGCCGGACGCGAACAGGTCCCACGCGGAGGCGTCATCAGAGATCCCCACGTGCGAAGTGCCGCGGTTGGCCAGGTCATCGAATGCTTGGCCAATGCCGGGCTCGGCGCAATCGACATCATCCGATCTCCGATCAAAGGCGGGGACGGGAACGTCGAATACCTACTCTGGCTTCATCACGGCCTCTCCGATGCCGTGCTGGAGGTTCCCCAATGAAGTTCTCGCTCGAAGTCCGTCAGGGCAGTGTCGATGCGATGGATTTCGGCCGGCGCCTCACCGCGGCAATCGAGGACGTCGGGGGCGCGGTGGTCACCGGAGATGAGGCCACGCCCGAGATTGTGATCGCAGTCGGGGGTGATGGCACCATGCTCGCGGCAACGCAACAGGCTCTGAGACATGACGTGCCGATCCTGGGGTTCAATCTGGGAACCCTGGGGTTTCTCGCCGAGGCCGAGCCCGACGAGTTGGAACCCGTGGTTGGGCGACTGATATCCGGTGACTACGACGTGGTGGAGAGGATGACCCTCGCCGCAACGATCGGTGATCGAATCGCCACCGGGGTCAACGACGTCATCGTTGAGAAAGTCGACTCACAGAGATTGATCCACCTCGAGGTTGCCATCGATGGGATTCCCTTCATCACCTACCGGGCCGATGGTCTCATCGCCGCAACTCCGACGGGATCCACCGCCTATACCTTCTCAGCAGGAGGACCTCTGGTCTCTCCTGACCTCGAAGCCCTGATGCTGACACCCGTCGCTGCCCATTCCCTTTTCGACCGTACGTTGGTCCTGCCTCCGACGACTGCGATAGACGTGACGGTCAGTCGTGATCGCCCCGTGAAAGTCACGGTTGACAAGGAGGACATGGGACATCTGGGGGAAGGCGACTCGGTCGGCATCACCCGCGGTGAGCGACCCGCCAAGTTCGTCAGCTTCGACCGTCGGCGCTTTTCGGAGTTGCTCGGCCAAAAGTTCGGGTTGGCCTGATGCTGATACATCTGCGCGCGGTCAACCTTGGAGTACTCGAGGACGCTGTGATTGCCCCGGCTGACGGTTTCACGGTGATAACCGGAGAGACCGGTGCAGGGAAGACACTGCTGCTGGGGGCTTTGCGGCTCCTGGCCGGGGGAAAGGTGAAATCGACCGCGGTTGGGCCGAGCGGCGAGGAGTCCATAGCCGAGGGCCAGTTCATCGACCGAGGAGTGGAGGTGGGTGTGACAAGGGTCGTTCCACAGGACGGGCGGAGCCGCGCCTATTTCGACGGTGCCCTTGTGTCGGCTGAGACATTGGACCAACGGCTGGGCCGCCTCATGGAGATCGTGGGTCAACACGATCACATGCAACTCCGCAAGGCCCATGCGATCATCGGTTTGATCGACGCGGCGCAGGATGAGCGAGGGGCCGCCGTCCGGGCCGAGTACTCCGGGCTCTGGCTCGCGTATCGGGAGGCATTGGACGATCAGAAGAGACTCGGTGGGGACCTCATGGCCCTCGAACGCGAGCTCGATCTGGTCCGATATCAGGCCAGGGAGATCTCCGAGGCCGGCCTTTCCCCCGGTGACGATGTCGAGATGGAGAAGTTGGCGACGAGGCTCAGGAATGCAGGACTGATTCGCGAGAGCCTCAGCGAGGCGATCACCGGCTTGGAGGCGGCGTCAGAGTCGCTGGGTGAGGTCGTCGCCTCGCTCCGTCGGGCCGGCTCGGCCGGCGCCGAGCTGGGTGACGCCACTGGGATGGCTGAAACCTCCTCAGATGTGACAAGCGACATCCTTCGCGAGGTCCGTGACGTTGCCGAGAATTCACAAGACAGCCCGGATCGCCTCGAAGAGATCGAGAAAAGGCTGAACATGTTGGGTGAGCTGAAGCGCAAGTACGGGAGGACGCTCGACGAGGTGCTCGAGTTCGGCGCCGAGGCGGTCAAAAGGGTCGAAGTGCTCGAGGATCTCTTGGCGCGTGCAGCGCAAATCGACGACCTCGTCAACAAACGGCGAGAGGCCGTGGTCCGCACGGGCCGATCGTTGAGCGAGACACGGGCCGCAACGGCGAAACGGGTCGAGGAGGGCGTCACCATGCATCTAGGCGCCCTTGGCCTCAAGCGGGCGATCGTCGACATCGTGCTCGAGCAAGTCGAGCCCGGGCCGTCGGGCCTCGATCGGGCCAGTTTCCTCTTTGCATCCGACCCTGGTCTGGTGCCAGGGCCGATCGCCGATGTAGCTTCGGGAGGTGAGCTGTCGCGTCTCGTGCTCGCCCTACGGCTCGCCACCCGATCCCGGGACATCGACACGCTCGTGTTCGATGAGGTGGACGCCGGTGTCGGCGGCGCCACCGCCCTCGCCCTGGGGGAGAAGATGGCGGAGCTGTCGCGGTCCACTCAGGTGCTGTGTGTGACCCATCTGCCTCAGGTCGCAGCGCGGGCCGATCGACACTTTGTCATCGAGCGTTCCGGTGCCGTGGCCACGGTTCGGCGGGTCGAGGGCGACGATCGGGTGAGCGAGCTTTCGCGGATGCTATCGGGAATCCCGGAGAGCACAGCAGGCCGTGACGCCGCCGCCGAGCTGCTCGCCGGGGCGGGAGCATGACGATGCCGGGTTCCGAGCGGCATGGTGCTACATTGGCATTCCGTCATGGACGGGCCTCTTTTTACTCCGGAAACTTCGCCTCAAGGCACCGGTGACCCACCCTCGGAAGAGGCACCCACCAAATATGTGTTCGTCACCGGCGGCGTCGTCTCGTCGCTCGGGAAGGGGATCGCGGCCTCGTCGCTGGGGCGGTTGCTCAAGTCACGCGGCTTGCATGTGGTGAACCAGAAGCTGGACCCGTACATCAATGTGGATCCTGGGACCATGAACCCCTTCCAGCACGGAGAGGTGTTCGTCACCGATGACGGGGGAGAGACGGATCTCGACCTTGGCCATTACGAGCGGTTCACGGGAGAAAATCTCCGTCGCACCTCCAATGTGACATCAGGGTCCATCTATCTGTCGGTGATCCAAAAGGAGCGCAGAGGCGACTATCTGGGTGACACGGTCCAGGTGATCCCCCACATCACCAACGAGATCAAGGAGCGGATACGCAGAGTGGCCGATCGGGATGTCGACGTGGTCATCACCGAGGTCGGCGGGACCGTGGGCGATATCGAGAGTCTTCCATTCCTGGAGGCAATCAGGCAGTTCGGGAATGAGGTCGGCCGGGAGAACGTGGCCTTCGTCCACGTGACTCTGGTGCCCTATATCGCCACCTCGGAGGAGTTGAAGACCAAGCCGACGCAGCATTCCGTCGCAGAGCTCAGATCCAAGGGAATTCACCCCGATGTGATCATCGTCCGGTCGGACCGTGAGATCGACGACTCAGTGCGGAAGAAGATCAGCCTCTTCTGCGACGTCGAGCAACGTGCGGTCATCTCGGCCCCCGATGCCCGCGACATCTATGAGGTTCCCCTCGTCCTGCACGCAGGGGGACTCGACGCCGTCATCTGCGATCGCCTGGGCCTGGTGACCGGCCCTCCCAATCTCGACACATGGAAGGCCATGGTCGACAAGGCTGTTTCCGCCACGCGAACCATTCGGGTCGGGATAGTGGGCAAGTACGTTGGCCTGCCGGATGCTTACCTTTCCGTGGCCGAGGCGCTGCGTCACGCAGCAGCCGACCAGGGCCTCCGCCTGGAGGTGAGCTGGGTCCCCAGCGACGAGCTCACAGGTCTGTTGGCCGACTCGTACCTCGAAGATCTCGACGCCATCGTGATACCCGGAGGGTTTGGCTATCGGGGAGTGGAGGGGAAGATCCAGGCGGTTCGGTTCGCACGCGAGAATCGGGTGCCCCTTCTCGGGCTGTGCCTCGGTCTGCAGTGCTCGGTTATCGAGTTCGCGCGAAACGTGCTCGGGATGGCCGATGCCAATAGCACCGAGTTCGATCCGGTCACCCCACACCCGGTGATCGACCTCATGTCGAGCCAGGAGGACGTCGAGGAGAAGGGCGGGACGATGCGACTCGGGCTGTACGCAGCCAAGCTCGCCGAGGGCTCTCGGGTTCGCGACCTATACGGTCAGGAGCTGGTTTACGAGCGTCACCGGCACCGATGGGAGGTAAATAACAGGTACCGCAAGGATCTGGAGAAGGCCGGGATGCGTCTGTCCGGCTTGTCACCTGACGACAATCTGGTCGAATACATCGAGTTGGTGGACCATCCGTTCTTCGTGGCCACTCAGGCCCACCCGGAGTTCCGCTCCCGACCCGATCGCCCTCACCCATTGTTCTCGGGTCTCATTGCCGCTGCTGCCAACCTGAGCGAGGCGGTCGAAATCCACGAGACCGTCGACTTGACGGCTGACTGAGGCAGAGCAGGCGTCTTCTGGATAGCCTGCTCCTGATTGGTTCTCACGAGGAGGAACGGACTTGATCGTCGGTGTGCCCAAGGAAGTCAAGACGGAGGAGCACCGGGTAGCGATCACCCCCGTCGGTGTCAGGGAGCTCACGGAGCGTGGCCATTCGGTCCTCGTCGAGCGGGGAGCCGGCGAAGGCTCGACCATTCACGACGACGAATACGAGACTCAGGGGGCAAGCATCGTCCCATCGGCTGCGGACGTGTTCGCGGAGTCCGAGATGATCCTGAAGGTGAAGGAGCCCCAGAAGCAGGAAATCGACATGTTTCGACCCGGCCAGATCCTATTCACCTATCTTCACCTGGCGGCATATCCCGAGCTGGCCACCGCACTACTCGGCAAAGACATGGTCGCTATTGCATACGAGACCGTCCAGATGCCGGATCGGTCACTTCCGCTGCTCGCACCGATGTCGGAGATCGCCGGTCGTATGGCAACCCAGGTCGGCGCCTATTTTCTCGAGAAGGCGCAGGGTGGACGGGGCGTGCTACTGGGTGGTGTCACCGGCGTCAAACCCGGGAAGGTGGTGATCCTGGGAGGTGGCATGGCCGGGGCCAACGCAGCGGCCATCGCAATTGGCATGCAGGCCGAGGTGACTGTTCTCGACACCGACATCAACAAGCTCAGGTGGTTGGACTCGCTCTATCACGGGGGAATCAGGACCCTGCATTCCAACAAGCTCACGGTGGAAGATCACGTCCTCGACGCCGACCTCGTGATCGGGACCGTGCTGGTCCCGGGCGCGTCGGCGCCTCGCCTGGTGACGGGGGACATGGTGAGGGGCATGCGCCGAGGATCCGTGTTGGTAGACGTGGCAATCGATCAGGGCGGTTGCTTTGAGACGTCCAAGGAGACGACACACACCAACCCGGTCTATCTCGTGCACGACGTACTCCACTATGCGGTGGGCAACATCCCGGGAGCGGTGCCACACACTTCGACCTACGCACTGACCAACGCCACCCTCAGATATGCGGTTAGTTTGGCCGAGCGCGGGGTGCGGGAGGCAGCGATGCGTCATCCCGAGTTGGTGGCAGGCCTGAATGTGATTGGCAAGTCAGTGGTCCATCCGGCAGTGGCTGACAGCCTGGGCGTCGACTTTGTCCCGCCCATGGAGGCGCTCAGCTCGGCTTGAGCTCCTCGCTGATTCCCCTGGACGAGTGTGTCGAGGAGTACCTGCTGGCACTGGATGTGGAGAGGGGCTTGGCCGGGAACACGATCGCCGCCTACCGGAGCGATCTGGACCAGTATCTCGGATTCCTCGAAGGGCGAGAGCCCGAGCAGAGTGACGTCGAGGGATACGTCGAGCACCTAAGGGCCCTGGAGCTCGCGTCCTCGACCGTCAGCAGAAAACAGGCGGCGATCAGGGGTCTACACCGTTTCCTGGTGGCAGAAGGTTTCCGGGGCGAGGACCCCACTGTCTTGGTGGAGTCACCGCGGCGACCCGATCCCTTCCCAAAAGCCTTGACCGTGGATGAGGCCATCCGCTTGGTGGAGAGCCCCGACCTCGAGACGGTGAAGGGGCGCCGCGATTCGGCGTTGTTGGAATTCCTCTATGGGACGGGTGCTCGAGTATCGGAGACCGTGGGTCTCGATCTGGGGATGATCGACCTCGAAGACAGGGTCGCCATTGTCACCGGGAAGGGGTCGAGACAGCGGTTGGTTCCCATGGGGGGGAAGGCCGTGGCGGCGATCGGGCGGTGGCTTCCGGATCGGATGCGCTTGGCTCAACGCAAGGAAAGGGGTGACCCGGTGTTCCTGAACCTTCGTGGTCGGCGATTGACCCGTCAAGGGGCGTTCGCTGTCGTCCGCTCGGGGGCAACAAGAGCTGGTATCACAGAAGAAAAAGTGTCGCCTCACGTGCTCCGACACTCTGCGGCCACGCACATGGTGGAGGCTGGTGCCGATCTTCGGACCGTACAAGAAATCCTGGGGCACGCTACGATTTCCACAACCCAGATCTACACGAGGGTTAGTTCAACTCATCTCGTGGAGGTCTACGTCCAGGCACACCCGAGGAGCAAATGACGACGTTCGACATCGACAGCGCCGAGAAGTCCCTCCGTGAGGAGCGGGCGCAGCTCGTGCATCAGCTCCAGGAGTTGGGTGCTGCTGAAACGGGTGACTTGCGCGCCGATATCGACTTCGGGGGGAGTTTCGCAGACGCTGCTTCGGTGACCGCGGAGCGGACCGAGGTGCTTGGCCTGGTCGAGTCTTTGAAGACGCAACTCGACGATGTGGACCTCGCTTTGAGTCACATCGAGTCCGGCACGTACGGCACCTGTGACAACTGTGGCAATCAGATCTCGCCGGACCGCCTCCAGGCACGGCCCGAGTCGGTCCTCTGCGTCAACTGCAAGTCGAAGTCTGCGGGATAACGATTGCCGGGCTCTCTGAGCCACCTGTCGAGGCGATTCTTCGACGTCCTCTTTGCACGTCGACTTGGTCCCGACGAGGAGGCCGTGGTGAGGGCTCGACTCAGCGCCGCCGAGGCTGGCCTGTTCTTCAAGCAGGGAAAAGCAGATCAGAGGCACGGGTTTCATGCCATGAGCGTCGTAGAGCAGGCCCATCCGGAGATGGTCTCGGCCATGAGGGCCGGACTGCTTCATGACTTGGCGAAGCGGCACGCGAGACTCGGGGCCATAGGAAGGACGCTGGCGACGGTTCTCATCAAACTGGGTCTGCCGATCACTGCCCGCATGAGGGCCTACCGGGACCACGGTGAGATGGCCGCACGGGAGCTTTCCGAATTGGGCGCCGAGGATTTGGTGATCGACTTTGCCCGGAATCATCACGGATCGCGGCCCGAGTCCATTTCTCCCGAGTTGTGGGATCTCCTCCAGGATGCGGATCAGCCGCCAAAGACATGGAGCATGCGGCGGGACGGCATATCCTGACCCGGTCCATGCCATTCCATGTGAAGACCAAAGTTTTCGAAGGACCACTCGACTTGCTGCTTCAGTTGATCACAAAGCATCAAGTGGAGGTGACGGCGGTTGGGCTCGCCAAGGTCGTAGGCGACTACCTGTCATTTCTCGATGACATGAGCGACCTGGACATGGAGGTGACGTCGGAGTTTCTGTTGATCGCTGCCACGCTGGTTCAGATGAAGGCGCAATCCTTGCTTCCCATGCGCGGCGAGATGGATCTCGACGAAGAGCTCGCCCTCATCGAGGAGCGAGACCGGCTGTTGTCCCGACTCCTCATGTGCGTGACCTTCAAGGACGTGGCGGCGGTGCTCTTGCGGAGGTTCCAAGAAGCGAACCGCTATGTCTCGAGAGTCAGCGGGATCGACCAGCCGATCGCCCCATCCTTGGCTTCGGTCGAAGTGCCAATTGGGGTCGCCGGCCTTGCCGAGCTCGCGCTGAAGGTATTCAATCGCTCGACCTCGGAGCCGGACCTCGATCACCTCGATCTCGATCTGCCTTCGGTCGAGGCGGCCATCGCCGAGATACGGAGTCGCGTGTCCGCCAGCGCCCTCTCCAGCTTCGAGGACCTGACCGAGCATTGCTCGCGTCGCGTCGAGGTGGCTGCCTACTTCCTGGCCTTGCTCGAATTGGCCAGATGGGGTTTGATCGAAGTGACACAGTCCGATTGGCTTGATGAGATCAGGGTGAGGGACTCCGGGAGAGGCGACATCGATTTGACGTCTGAGTGGGCATCATGAACGAAATTGGCGCACTGGAGGCGGTGCTGTTCGTCACCGAGGCCCCGGTGCCTTTGGGCGAGCTGGCAGAGGTCCTCGAAGTGTCCACCGCGAGGGTCGAAGAGCTGTTGGACGAGTTGGGTGATCAGATGGCCGAGCGGGATGCGGGCATGGTCCTCCGATCGGTTGCGGGTGGCTGGAGGCTCTACTCCCACCCCGACGCCTATCCGTATCTCGAGAGGTTCTCCGCGTCGGCGACCGCTCGCCGGATGTCTCCGGCTGCTTTGGAAACGCTTTCAGTGGTGGCTTATCGCCAACCGGTTTCCAGGGCCCAGATCTCGGAGATCAGGGGAGTCGATTCAGACTCGGCGGTGAGGACATTGGAGCGTCTCGGGTTGGTGGAGGAGAAGGAGAGGCTCTCGATTCCGGGGAATCCCGCTGTGTATGTGACTTCGGACGTGTTCCTGGAGAAGATGGGGCTGGACACCCTGGACCAATTGCCACCACTTGCCGAGCACATTCCCCCCGCGGAGGCAGTCGATTCCCTCGAGGAGACGCTTCGGCCCGGCGCGGTCTGAAGAACGTGACCGAGAGGATCCGGGTACAGAAGGCCCTGGCCAACGCCGGATTGATGTCACGCCGCGCCGCCGAGGAGGCGATCAAGGCAGGCCGTGTGGAGATTGATGGCCAGACTGCAGTGCTGGGTGACCGGGTCGACGTCTCGTGCCAGTCGGTGACACTCGACCGGGTGCGTATTCCCGTCGATCCGCAACTCGAGACCTACTTGTTGTACAAACCGGTGGGAGTCATCTCTACCGCGGACGATCCGCAAGGTAGACAGACCGTCGTCGATCTGATCCCCACCGAGAAGCGCCTCTACCCGGTGGGCCGTCTGGACCAGGACTCCGAGGGGTTGATCCTGGTCACCAACGATGGCGAGTTGGCAAACCGCGTGACGCATCCCCGCTATGGGATTACGAAGAGGTACCTGGCCCGTGTCGACACGGTCCCCAGCGCCCATCAGATGAGACAGCTGGTGGAGGGCGTCGAGCTCGACGATGGTCCCGCACGAGCAGTCTCCGCACGAATCGTTGATCGGCAGGAAGACTCTGCGCTGGTCGAGTTGGTCATGGGTGAGGGGCGCAACCGGGAGATTCGACGGATGTTCGAGCGGTTGGGGATCGAGGTCGTCAGCTTGATCAGGACGGCAATTGGGCCGGTGACCGACCGCCGCCTCAAAGCAGGCGAGGCCCGGCGACTGAGTTCTGCGGAAATCCAGGCTCTGCTGGGCTCAGGTGTGGATCCCGATGAATGAAGTCCGCCCGGTCAGGCCGGTCACCGCACCGATCGAGATGCGGTTACGGGTGCCCGGCTCGAAATCGGAGACGATTCGCGCTCTCATGATGGCGAGTCTCGGGCGCGGTCGTTCGACCATTCTGCGCCCACTCGACTCCGATGACACCAGATCTGCCCGTGAATGCTTGGGGACCTTGGGTGTCGAGATCGAGGAACACGACGAGCTCTGGACGGTTTCAGGTATCGCTGGAGATTTCGGGTCTCGCTCGGCCCAACTCGACGCGGGTGCCTCAGGGCTGACCGCTCGATGCGCGATTGCGATGTCAACGTTGGTCGACGGCGACGTCACCATCAGTGGGAGGGACCGGCTGCCGGAGAGGCCGATGGGCCCGTTGGTGGACGCACTGGCGCAGTTGGGGGTGACCGTGACATCGAAAGACGGCCATCTCCCGGTAGTGGTCACCGGGACGGGGTCACTGCCGGGCGGTCGGGTTGCGGTGGACTCGACGCAATCGAGCCAGTTTGCCACCGCCCTGCTCGTGGTCGCTCCTTTTGCAAGGGAGAGGATGACCATCGCGCCGAGTGGCCTGGCCGGGTCCTCGGGATATCTGGCAATGACTCTGCGGTTGATGGGCGCGTTCGGCGTCGATGCCGAGCAGCAACAGGGATCCTGGACCGTTCCCAACGTTGGCTATGAGCCGGCCTCGGTCTCAATAGAGCCAGACGCCTCTGCAGCTGTCTATCCGCTGGCGGCTGCGGCCATCACCGGTGGCATTGTCACAGTCGAAGGTTTGGGGAAGTCGAGCCTTCAACCCGATCTCGGGGCAGTGGCCATCCTTGAAGAGATGGGATGCTCGATTGCCATCACCCAAGAGCTCGTCTCGGTGGACGCAAGGGATCGACGGCTGCGCGGGGTGGATGCCGATCTCTCGGCGCTGCCCGACGGAGCCCTGGCGATAGCGGCCGTGGCGTTGTTTGCCAGTGGCACGAGTCGCTTGCGCGGCCTCGGGTCATTGCGATTCAAAGAGTCGGATCGGCTCGCGGCCCTCGCCACGGAAATAGAACGCCTTGGGGCTGTTGCAGCAGTCGAGGGGGATGACCTGGTCATCACTCCCGGGGAGCTCCGACCTGCGCGACTGGAGACCTACGGCGATCATCGAATTGCCATGGCCCTTGCTCTGGCCGGCCTGGCGGTGCCGGGTGTCGAGGTGTCGAACCCCGGAGTGGTCGACAAAACGTGGCCGGGCTACTGGGAGATGCTCGAGGCCCTGGCCCAGGGCGTGGCTTGAGTGGTTTGGCACCGTGACGCCGGTCCGCGCTAGGTTCCATCTGGCGGAGAGGAGCGTCCGGTCCCACAGCCCCCATTGTCCGAATACCCCCATAGGACACCCTCAGGGATCGGCAGCCCTCTCCGCATCTCGTCCGAGACGTCTCCATGACTGAATTGGTCATAGCCATGGATGGCCCTGCGGGCACCGGCAAAAGCACGGTGAGTCGCTCAGTGGCCAACCGGCTGGGTCTCCCACATCTCGACACCGGTGCGTTCTACCGCGCGGCCGGTCTGGTGGCCCTGCGCGCGGGGCTCGATCTCGCAGATGAGATAGCCACGTCCTCGGCCCTCGGCCAGGTGGAAATGGACCAGATCGACGGTCGCATGTTGCTCGGTGGTGTCGATGTCAGTCGGGAGATCCGAACACCGGAAGCTACGGAGGCTTCGTCGGTTGTATCGACCCATCCATCGGTTCGGTCGATCCTTGTGACCATGCAACGGGCATGGGTGGGCAGCCGGGGGGGTCGAGCCGTGGTAGAGGGTCGAGATATCGGGTCGGTCGTGTTTCCCCAGGCGACCGTGAAGATCTATCTCGACGCGACTCCCGAGGTTCGAGCCAAGCGCAGGGCGGGCGAGAGCGGCGAGCCCTACGACGAGGTGCTTGCCCAAGTCTTGGAGCGGGACACGAGGGACTCGACGCGCGCCAATTCTCCGTTGATCGTGCCCGACGGCGCCCATCTGATCGACACATCGGATATGAGCCTCGGCGATGTGGTCGATCGTGTCATCGGCATCGTCGAGCATCTACGAACCTGAGCCTGAGTCGGGGAGCGCTGGCTGGAGTGTGCGCAAGGTCGGCTTGGCCCACCCTCCACCTACCATGACCCCATGACAGTCGAGAGGGTCCTGGTGGCGGAGCCGCGTGGCTTCTCCGCGGGTGTCGAGATGGCGATCAAAGCTCTCACCTGGATGACGCGCATCTTCGATGGGCCGGTCTATTGCTATCACGAAATCGTCCACAACGAGTGGGTGGTGAAGGCGTTCGAGCGGGTCGGTGTGGTCTTTGTGGATGACATATCGGCGGTTCCGGAAGGGGCTCCGATCATGTTGTCGGCTCATGGCTCGTCACCCGAGGTCGTCGAGGCGGCAGGGGAGAGGGCTGCCGTGGTCATCGATGCTGTTTGTCCCCTGGTCACCAAAGTGCATCACGAGGTGAAGAGGATGGCGCGAGAGGGCTTTGACATCATCTACGTCGGGCACCAGGGACACGACGAAGCGGTTGGGACAGTGGCCGAGGCGCCGGATGCAATCGAGCTGGTGGAGCCCGAGACCGGGTTGGGCGACTACCGGCCCGAGGACCCCGCCAAGGTGGCGCTTCTTGCCCAAACCACCCTCGGCGTCCACGAGTGGATGGCGGTCATGGACGATGCCAAGGATCGCTTCCCAGCACTTCAGATGTCTCGCAAGTCGGACCTGTGTTACGCAACAACCAACCGTCAGGAGGCGGTTCGCCAATTGGCCAACCAATGCGACCTGATCCTGGTGGTCGGGTCACACAACTCGTCGAACACCCAGGCGCTAGTGCGTGTGGCCAGGGAGGCTGGAGTGGCGTCGCATCGAATTGACAGCGCTCACGACATCGAGCATTCCTGGTTGGAGGGGGTGGCGACCGTGGGTCTCACAGCAGGGGCCTCTGCCCCTGATCACCTGGTTCAGAGCGTGATCGATCACCTCGATCCGAGCGTCGGATTCGAGTTGTGGTCGACCATCGAGGAGGCGGAGTACTTCCCACTCCCACCGCAGTTGCGATCGTTCGTGACGACACTCCAGACCATGATCGAAGCCGGAGTGACGGCGAGACAACCGTCCCAGGATGGTTGGCTGCAGCGTGATCGGGATTGGACCGCGGCCGAAGCACTCGACGTGATAAGCGCCTAGGCGCACACCATGAGACCTCGGCCTGGTCAAAGTCAGTGAGCACCATCCCCGTGGTCGTGGTGGTGGGTCGGCCGAATGTCGGCAAGTCCACCCTGGTCAACCGAATCATCGGGTCCCGCACCGCAGTCGTAGAAGAGCTCCCTGGTGTGACCCGCGATCGACGGGAGTTCCGGGCCGACTGGGCCGGGCGCGACTTCATCCTTGTCGACACCGGTGGCTGGGAGGTGAAACCGGTGGGTGAAATCAACACTTCGATTCGGGATCAGGCCGAGGCCGCTGTGTCGGGAGCTGATGTCGTCCTTTTCGTTGTCGACGGCACAACTGAGCTGACCGACGACGACACGGGCGTGATTTCGATTCTGCGCTCCGCTGATGTACCCGTGCTGCTGGTGGCCAACAAGCTGGACAATGAGGGCTTGGAGGGCAATGTCGACCGGCTCTGGGGTCTCGGCTTGGGCGAGCCTCATGCTGTCAGCGCCTATCACGGGCGAGGGGTTGGCGATCTCCTTGACGAGGTGGCGGGGCATTTCCCGCACGACCCTGTGACGACGAGAGAGGATCCGACACCCCGAATCGCCATCGTGGGCAGGCCAAACGTGGGCAAATCCACACTGCTCAATCATCTCATGGGTGAGGAGCGTGTCATCGTGTCCTCGTCACCCGGGACGACCCGTGACCCAATCGACGTGGACGTTGAGCTCGATGGCAAGCGTTACCGACTCATCGACACGGCTGGGATAAGGCGAAAACCCCAGATAACGGAGGACGCAGATTTCTACGCGGTGATCAGAGCACGAGAAGCACTTGCCTCTGCTGATGTGGCCCTGCTGATGGTCGACGCCACGGAGGGTGTGACGCATCAGGATCAACGCATCGCTCGGGAGGTCGTCGACGCCGGGGTAGGGCTGGTGATAATCCTCAACAAGTGGGACCTGCTCGATGACGAGCAGAGGGAACAGACCGAGCGATCACTGCCGGATCGTTTTGGTTTCGTAGGGTGGGCCCCCGTCGTCCGGATGGCAGCCCTCACCGGCGCGAGGATCAAGAGGCTCCCCACGGCGATCGAGGCGGTCGTTGAGGCCAGATCGACGAGGTTGCCAACGGGGCATCTCAATCGCCTCGTGCGGAAGTGGTCCGGTGCGCATCCGCCACCGGTGAGGAAAGGGCGCCGACCGAAGATCCACTATGTGGTGCAGGCCGGGATAGCACCGCCGACGTTTGTCGTCTTCCTTTCCGGAGGTGATCTCGGCGACGACTACCTCAGATTCCTGGAGAACAAGCTCAGGGGCGAGGAGGACTTCGTTGGCAACCCAATCCACTTGGTTTCCCGCAAGGGAGAGCGGAGATGACCGAGCCCGATCGGCCTCAGCCCGAAGAGGATGTGAAGGCGCCCTTCAGCTTCAAGTTGATGATCGTCCTGACGGCGGTCTATTTGGGATGGCGCCTGATCCAGGGGATCGTCTGGGTGGTCCACCAACTGACCTGACTCTCTCAGGTACCTGCGTCAGGGATGACACGTAGAGCGGCATCGACCGCATCGTCGGAAGTCAGGTCGTTGGCTCCATGATGAGGATGGAGCGGGCGCGGAGCAAGGAGACCACGGTCTTGGAGTCGATGATCTCACCCCTCTCCGCCATCGAGATGGCGTCTGCCAGCGGGATCCGCTGGAGCTCGAGCACCTCGTTGTCTTCGAGGGCCGCCCCGCTTTCCACTACGGCGAGTTCGGTCGCGAGAAAGAGCCAGATCTGTTCGTCGGTGAATCCAGGGGTGGTGAGAATGCTTCCCATGGGCTCGAGGTGGCCGGCTTGGTAGCCGATCTCCTCCCTCAGCTCTCGACGTGCGCAATCTTCCGGAGCCTCATCTCCGTCGAGCTTTCCCCCGGGCACTTCGAGAAGCCACCCATCGGCTGCGTAGCGATATTGACGGACCAGAAGGACTTCGGCCTGATTGCCACTTCCTACCAAGGGCAGCGCCACGGCGGCGCCGCGGTGGCGGATCATCTCGAGGTCGGTCTCGTTGCCGTTGGGGAGCCGAACACGATCGAGCGACAATTCGATCACCTTCCCCTGGTACAAGCTTTGGCTGGACAGCCGTCCTACGAACCCTCCGTCGCCGGTCACTGGCGCCGCTCGTTTCCCCGCTTGTAATTGCCGGTGAATCGCGCCATCAACTCCTGCTCATCCTCTTGTCCGACGCGGCCGGTGAATCTGGTGGCCGCAGAGCCCCTCAATACCGCGACCTTCTTGCCTTGGCGACGAATGATCACTGACCCATTCTTGCGAGTCTCATAGCTGAATCCCAACGGTCGAACCATATGCCCAGTCTCGCGGAACGGGCTATCGATTGGTCGACGATTTCGAAAGTCGGTGTTGGTCGGGCTGAGAGGATTTGAACCTCCGACCTCTTGACCCCCAGTCAGGATACGGTCCATTCACACAGGTTCACAAGGGTACACGGAGACACAAGAAAAGTTGGTGTGACCTGCGGTTATGCGGTCGACCGACACGATTTACGGTGCACAACGGTGTCAACGTATCCGGAAGATTTCTTCGCGGACCCAGGATGCTCCCTGAACTGCTCCCTGTGCAGCTCTAAGGGGCTCTGATGAGGCACAGGAGGTAGATGGTCTTTTCGTCAAGAAAGTCCCAATAGATGTGATAGGGGACCCCTGACACAAAACACCGATAGATCCATGCTTGATCGAATGGCGTACTGCCGTCGCCTCGGAGACGTCCCGAATGACCCCGAACTGACCCTGGATCCGAAAGGATTTCCTTGAGCCTTTGGTCAATCTGGTCCGCTTGATCGTCGTCGAGCTTGAAATAGGCATCTTCGAAGTCGGGCGTTGTCTCGTACGCGTACATGAAATTCCTATTGTAGCTCCCTGATTGCCCCAAAGGGGTATTGCCCCACTTGCCAATTCGGGGGATGTCATCTAAGCTGACGGTAGGAGGATGTCATCATGACTCGAGTTCATCGCAGGTTTGTGGCCGAAGTAGACGAACGGGGCCGCATTTCTCTCGCCAAGTTCGGCGTCAAGAATGTGTCCGTGATAGTTGAAGAACTACCAACTGGTGGCGTAAGCATCCAACCCGCCGTAGTTATGACCGAGGCTGAAGCAGCCCACTACAGCAACCCAGAGGTAGTTGCCTCTGTCGAACGTGCACTAGAAAGCGCACGAACTGGAAAGACAGGAAAGCGGAAGCTTCGATTCGACGAACCCGGTTAGCCGACCCGGCTGGCCCACCGCTGCGCCGAGCTCCTCGAGGCCGCGGACGGCCTCCCGTTCGGTGATCAGATGTGAAGTCCCGAGCTGCGATATCGCCTTGATAGCAACTTCGTCGACAGTGGACGCGATCGACTCCTCATTAGATGGAGTGGTGAGACTGAGACCGACCGTTCGGTACTTTCCGACATGGTCGATACCTCCTATACAGGTGTCGGCCACGTCTGAGGGGGTTAGGAGCAGCCCCAAGGGCAATTACTCCCTTCGACCTACATCATTCGCCGACCGCGTACATGCTCCCTGAACTACTCCCCGCAAGTCGTGGACTATCCCTCCGTGGAAGGTTGAGACAGAAGAAAACCCCGGGTGATACCAAGGGTTTGTGGTGGTCGGGCTGAGAGGATTTGAACCTCCGACCTCTTGACCCCCAGTCAAGCGCGCTAACCAAGCTGCGCCACAGCCCGAGAGACTGAATCGTAGCCGGGCCTTCCGGCTCCAAAAGCGGATCCGCGGAATGCCATTGGCGTCAAGTGGCTCCCAAGACCTGCCGATCTTTCGAGTGGGAGGTTGGTGCTTCTTGAGGGACAAAACTCTGAGGACTATCGGTGCGTCCGCGGTGTTGGTCGGCATCGCCATTGCCGCGTTGGCGCAGATCGGGAACGAGGATCCGGGTACTCCCGAGTTGGCAGCGCCCATGGACTCGTCGGTCTCCTCCCAGCAAACGGTGGACAGCTCGAGAGCGACTACGACGACCTCCGAGAGCTTTGAGTATCGAGTCGGCCTCCTCTCGGCTGTCACAGCACATAACTACTGGGAATTCATTGGCTCCCAGCCAACGGCGTGGAACACCTATGTGCTGGGCCTGACCAAGTCCGCCCTGTTCGGGGTCGACCCGGTTACGGGAGCACTCACGCCGGATCTGGCGGCGTCAGGCCCCGCGGAGCCCGTCTCAGACGAAGACGGGTGGTGGATCGAGGTCCCCCTGCGGACGGACCGCCATTGGTCGGATGGCTCGCCGATAACTGCCGTTGATATCGTATACACCTTCCACATCGTTCGCCGTCTCGGACTCGAAGGTGGATGGGCCAATGCCTTCCCCAGTGACGTGGCGGAGATGCGGGCGGGCCCCGGGAATGCGGTGCGCATCGAGTTCACTCAGCGCCCAAGCCTCTCGACGTGGCCCTACGGCGTCGGTCTCGGGCCGATCATGCCCAGCAAGGCCTGGGGGCCTCTCACCGGTGGCGTCGAAGAGGCGACCCAGCTCTACCAGCTCGACGGCTCGGCCGGCCTCTCCGGTGGCCCGGTAGCCATCGAGTCGATGACGAGAACCGAGGTGCGTGCCGTCACAAAGGATGGCACCCGAGTGACCTACGTGGTGTTCGACAGCGAGACTTCGGCCGTCGAGGCCCTGACCGCGGATCGGATCGACACCATCCTCAGCCCCGGTGGATTGTCGAGACAAAGCGCGGAGCAGCTTTCAGAGATACCGGCGGTGACATTGGAGTCGAGCCCATCGAACTCGGTGAGATACCTCGGCTTCAACCTGAGGCGAGAGCCGATGGCGTCTCTCGAGTTCCGGCAGGCTCTCGCCCTGATACTCGATCGACCCGGGATCACCGCGTCGCTGGTCCCTGATGCGACACCGGCGTCGAGTGTGCTCTCACCCTTCAATCGGCGCTGGTACGACGAAGACCACGCCGGTGAGCTACCTGACTACGGAGCCGGGGGCCTGGCCGAGAGGATGAGCCGCGCACTCTCACTCCTGGGTGACGCGGGCTATTCCTGGGCAACACCTCCATCTGTCGCAGGGGAAGAGGTGGTGCCGGGAACCGGGCTGCTGATCAAAGGGATCCCGCCGGCGGCGCTCACCATCCTCACCTCCGGTGACGAATACGATCCGGCCCGACCCGAATACGCCGCCGCCATCGAAGCTGCGTTGGAGGGTCTCGGCTTCGATGTCCGTTCGGTGATAACAGACTTCGATACGGTGGTGGATCTCGCTTTCAACGACTCAGACGACGGTGGGCGCCAATTCGATATGTATCTGCTCGGGTGGACTCTGGGCAACCCGGCCTTGCCCGATTTCTATGGCCAGCTCTTTGCCACAGAAGCGCCGGCGAACTCGACGGGATATTCGGATGACGCTTTTGAGACCGTGTTGAAGGAGTATCAACAGGCGGTCACTGTCGAAGACGCCCTTTCGGCGCTGTGGGGGATGGAGCGACGGCTCGCTGAGACGCTCCCATATCTCGTTCTCTATCACCCGTCGATCGTCGAGGCATATCGAAACGACCGCGTTGCGTTTGGAATCCACGGCTCATTGGGCGGGCTCCAGGCAAGACTGGGTGGCATCGAGGACGTGTCGCCTGCGCAGTGATCTCGACCGGTAGCCTCCCCCGCAGTGAGCGACTCAGATTCCAGTAGCCGAATTCTCACCATCCCAAATCTGGTTTCGTTCATTCGCCTTCTGGGTATACCGGTCTTCTGGTGGGCCCTTGTCGTGGATGACAACGTCACACTTGCCGCCTGGCTGATCTTCTTCATCGGATGGACGGATTGGATCGACGGCTATCTGGCCCGACGGCTCGATCAGGTGAGCGACCTCGGCAAGGCGCTCGACCCGATCGCCGATCGGCTCATGATCGCCTCAGCCCTGATCGGCGGGCTCATCGTCGGTGTTCTGCCGACCTGGTTTGGGTGGGGGACGATTGCACGTGAGGTTTTGGTTGGGCTTCTCGCCGTGATCCTGGCGCTGCGTGGGGCCGGGACGCTCGAGGTCAGGTACGTGGGCAAAGTCGCCACGTTCCTTCTCTATGGTGCAATCCCGGCCTTCTATTTGGCGGAGGCCGGCGTCCTCGAGGGTCTGATGCGGCCCCTGGCCTGGGTCACCGGGATCGCCGGGCTGGTCCTGTACTGGTATGTGGCCGTTCTCTATCTAGGTGACAGCCGTGCCAAGATCGCCCAATTAGAGTCGAGTGACCCACAGGAGGTCTGATGCAGGTACCAGAGGATCTGCTCTACACCGAAGAGCACGAGTGGATTCGCAAAGTGGGCGATGACGTGGTCCGAATCGGCATCACCGATTACGCCCAAGACCAGCTCGGCGATGTCGTGTACGTCGAGTTGCCCGAGGTCGGCTCGAAGGTCGCCAAAGACGACATCCTCGTGGAGGTGGAAAGCACCAAGTCGGTGGGGGAGGTGTATGCGCCCTTTCCAGGTGAAATCACATCGGTGAACGAGCAGGCAGCGAGCTCACCTGAGCTGGTGAATCAACAACCCTATGGGGATGGTTGGCTGGTGGAGGTCAAGCTCGACGAACACATGCCCGCCGAAGGCTTGCTCGACCCAAGTGAGTACCGGGACCTGACCGAATAGGAAGGGTGCCGCAGACGGCGCTCGCTACCTATCATCAGTTGTGATGAGCGAGAAAGACGAGCGCGCCGAGGGCCAGTCTGAACCTGAGGTGGAGGTCGATGGCGACCCGACCGTGGTCTATCTGCCCATGGCCAACCGAGCGGATCACCCGATGAGCCGGGATGAGGCCGCTCACGTCGAGGGTGTGCATGGGTTTGCCTTGGTCGTGGAAAAAGGCCCTCGAGCCGGCATGACCTATGTGCTCCCTGATGGGAACACCACAGTGGGACGGCATCCCGAGTCTGACATCTTCCTCAATGACGTGACCGTCTCCAGACAGCACTGTCGATTCGTAATTGCCAACGGGGAGCTACGGGTCGAGGACAGCGGTTCCACCAACGGCACCTATGTGAACGATGCGCGGGTCGACGCGGCTGGGTTGAGAGCCGGCGACGAGGTGCTGGTGGGCCGTTTCCATTTCGTCATCGCTCACGGTGATGAGCGATAACGAAACGTTCAGCATCGGCGAGGTCATCAATCTCCTCCGGGAGGACTTCCCTGACGTGTCCGTCTCGAAGATCCGTTTCCTCGAGTCTCAAGGTCTGATCGACCCGGGCAGGTCGGACAGCGGCTATCGGCAATTCAATGAGGCGGACCTGGCCCGCCTGAGGTTCATACTTCAACAGCAGCGCGACCACTTCCTGCCGCTCAAGGTGATCAAGTCCAAGCTCACGCTTTGGGAACGGGGCGAAGACCTCGAGACCAAGACCACGAGCCCGGTCCGCCAGCCTGGGCCCTCGGGTGAGCCACTGAGCCGCGACGACCTCCTTCGGCGCTCCGGGCTCAGCCCGACGGAGTTGGAGGCTCTCGAGGACATGAGCGTCGTGAGAACGGTGGGGGATAGCGACGTCTACGCCCACGAGACCGGTATCGTCGCCACCGAGGCCAAACGCCTCATGGACCAGGGCTTGGAGCCACGTCATCTCCGGACGGTGCGACTGGCGGTTGATCGCGAGGCGGAGTTGATCCGTCAGTTGAGCGCTCCGCTGATGAGGGCAACCAACGCCGAGGCGCGGGCGCGGGCCAAGGACCTGGTCGAGTTCAGCGGTGGGTCCATACAAGCGATGCACCGAGCAATGCTCGAGGACGAGCTGAACCAACAAATCCAGTAATGAAGCGACTCCGACTCTTGTTGGCCCCTTTGGTGGTGTGCCTGGCCCTGCTGGCACAACCGGCCATGGCGGCGCCTTTCACCTACCCGCCCCCACTCCTCGAGGCGTATCCGGCGCCTGATGCGCCCGAGATCTCGGCAGCTTCCTGGATCCTCTATGACGACACCGCGGGGGTCGTGTTGGCGGAGCACAACGCCGACGAGGAGCGTGCGATGGCTTCGGTGACGAAGATCATGACTGGCCTGCTTGCCCTTGAGAACTCACATCCCGACGAGATGGTCACTGTGTCGGAGAAGGCGGCTGCGACGGGGGAAAAGGAGATCGACTTGGTGGCAGGCGAAACGGTCTCGATGGATGCGCTTTTCAAGGCTCTGCTGATCCATTCGGCCAATGACGCGGCCACAGCCATCGCAGAGCATGTTTCGGGGTCCGTGGACGCCTTCGTGGATCTGATGAACCGGCGTGCGCTCGAGCTCGGTTTGACCCGCACCCATTTCGCCAACCCACATGGTCTCGATGCCCCGGGTCACTACACCACCGCACGCGACCTGGTGACACTTGCTCGCGAGGCGATGTCCCACCCAGAATTCGCCGACGTGGTTCGGGCCAAGAAGTTGGTATTCCCTCCGGCCCCCGATGGGAGTCCGCGAATGGGAACCTCCACCAATCTCCTCCTCAGCTGGTACCCGGGAACGATCGGGGTCAAGACCGGGTTCACCAACAAAGCTCTCCTGACGATGGTGGCCGCAGCCCAGCGGGATGGGCACAAGGTCTACGCCGTCGTACTCGGGTCTGAAGGGGTGAGAGGGCACTTTGCCGACGTCACCAAACTCTTCGACTATGTGTTCGAGGATTTGCCCTATTACGGATATGCGGCGAGCGGGCAACCCTATCTGGCACAGATGGGGCGAAAGGATCCCAGCCCCCTGGTGGCAATGAGCAACCTGGAGACATACCTCCATCTGGCCGGGCAGGGTCTCATGCTCGATCGGCCCACGCCACTGGTCGAATCGGAGGAGCCCGAGCTTCCGGCGATCACGGCGGTGAGTCGCGATGCCGATTCGGCTCCGCATACCGTCCTGGAGGCCATGGGCTACTGGTTGGATCAGGTGTTCGGGACAGAATGACGTCCTTCGAGCATTCGGTCCGGGTGATCCCGGAGGAGGAGATCGAATCTCGAGTTGCGGAGTTGGGAAGAGCAGTGACGGAGGACTTCACCGATCGGAACCCATTGTTCGTGGTGGTGATGACCGGGTCCGTCCCATTTGCCGCCGATCTGATCCGCCATGTCGATCTCCGATGCGAGATCGACTTCTTGGGTCTCAATCGATTTGGCGAGAGCGGGCGAATTGGCATAGCCATGGATCTTTCAACCCCCGTCTTCGAGCGCGATGTGGTCCTGGTTGAGGACATCATCGACACCGGTCTCACGCTCTCGGTGCTCCGTCGGATGATGCTGGATCGAGGGGCGGCGAGTGTGGCGACCGCAGCTCTAATCGACAAGACAGTGAGAAGAGTGACCGAGGTGCCGATCGAGTATCGGGGGTTCGAGGTAAAGGACGAGTTCCTGGTGGGGTATGGGATGGACTGGCAGGGGCTTTACCGAAATCTAAAGTCGATCTGGGCCGTTCTCGACCTCGAGGCGTTCGTCGACAACCCGCACGTGCTTGCCAAGAGCCTCGGCCTGTCCCGCTGACTTCTGGGGCCATTATCGGGCCCGGTGATAATCTCCGAGCATGGCGGAGAGACCTTCCCGAAATCAGATGATCGCCATGGACGTGATCGGCGTGCGGGTGGAACTTCCGTCTAATCAGCCGATCGTCCTCTTGCGTGAGTCCGACGGAACGCGATATCTTCCCATCTGGATCGGTGGCTCTGAGGCCACCGCCATCGCCACTGCCCTGGAAGGGGTTACCCCGCCAAGACCACTCACTCACGACTTGATGAGGTCGGTTATCGACGCAGTTGGTGCGCTTGCCGTGCGCGTGGTCATAACAGAGATGCGCGATTCCGTCTTCTACGCGGATCTCTCGCTCGACATCTCGGGCAGAGAGGTCCACGTCTCTGCCCGCCCGTCCGATGCCATAGCCCTGGCCGTGCGGACGGGGACACCGGTGTTCGCCTTTCCTGTGGTCCTGGACGCGGCGGGAGTCTTGTTCGAGGACGAGGAAGACGACGAGGACGCTGCGATCGCCAGGTTCAGGGAGTTTCTGGAGGAAGCGACAGTCGAGGACTTCCTCGGCGACAGCGAGGATGAGTGACCGCCCTTCGCAGAGTCCAACTCGGTCTGCTGGTCTTGGCCGCAGTCGTTGTGGTCGGAACGGCCGGCTTCGTGGTCATCGAGCATGCGGGGTTGTTCGAGTCCTTCTACATGGTGGTCACCACCATCACCACGGTTGGTTTCGGAGAGATCTTTCACCTGAGCGATGGAGGCAGGGTCTGGGCCTTGGTTCTGATCGCTCTCGGCTTCGGTGTCACTTTCTACACTGCCGGCGCCGGGATCGAGTACCTGGTGGACTTGAACGAAGTGCGACGGGGGATGCGGATGCAGAAGCAAATCGATGACCTCCGCGATCACATAATCCTCTGCGGATTTGGCCGGGTGGGCCGAGCGACTCTGGCCAACCTCAGCACCCACGGCGATCGGGTGGTTGTCGTCGATCGGAATCCGGATCGTGTGGAGCGAGCCACGAAGATGGGCGTTCTCGTGGTGGAGGGCGATGCCACCCACAACGAGGTACTCGTCCAGGCCGGCATCGAACACGCCGTGGCCGTGGTCGCATGTGTCGACACCGACTCGGACAACCTCGTGATCGCCCTGTCCAGCAAGTCGATCCGACCTGATATCAGGGTCGTGTGTCGGGCGACGGAGCCCGAGTCGGAGAGAAAGCTTCGGCTCGCAGGTGCAGATGGAGTCGTCGTTCCCCAGGCGGTCGGTGCAGAGCGGCTCGCCGCTCTGGCGGTCCATGCCGAGCTGGCCCAAATTTTCGACATCGTCCTCAACGGGCGCCCGATCGAGTTTCATGTCGAGGAGCTCGACATCCAATCGGGCTGTGTCGTCGACGGTAAGACCATTCGCGACTCCGGGATAAGACAAGACACCGGTGCGCTGGTTCTGGCCGTGGAAGACAAACGGGTCAATATGTGGGTCAACCCAGGCCCCGACGTAGTCCTCCGCTCCGGCGATCGCCTGGTGGTGGTGGGGACGAAGGACCAGGTCGACTCTGCGGCCCGCCTGTTGACTGCCACGGGTTGAGTTATCCACAGGAATACGTTGACATCCAGGGCCACAAAGGGGTAGCTTGCTGACAACGGCGGAGTTACACCCGTGTAACCCGGAGGATCAGAATGACCCAGATGCCCGAATTGGGCTATCGCGCCCCACAGGTGTGCAAGGTGGTGGGAATCACCTACCGCCAGTTGGACTATTGGGCGCGGACCAGCCTTATCCTGCCGTCGCTTCAGCAGGCGACCGGCTCAGGGTCGCAAAGGCTCTATTCTTTCTCGGACGTGGTTCAACTCAAGGTCATCAAACGCCTGCTCGATGCCGGGATGAGCTTGAAGAAGATCCGCTCCGCGGTTGAGATCCTCAAAGAACAGATGAACTCGGACCGTCCGCTCGCCGACGTCACCCTGCTCAGCGATGGCCAGACCATTTACGCTGCCCACAGCGAGCAAGAGGTTGTGGATGTCTTCCGGAGGGGCCAGGGTGTCTTTGGGATCGCTATCGGACCAGTCCAGGACGAGATCGAAGGGGTGATCCATCATCTTTACCCGTCAGAGGAGTACGCCGGGGTCGTCGAGGCGGGAGCCACCTGATCACCGAGCATCTTTCAGCGCAAGAAACTGATTTCGCCCACAACAGTGAGCGGCAGTTCGCGCTTCTCCTCGACTTCTACGGTGTGCCGTGGGATTACGAGCCCAGGTCGTTCCCGATCGCATGGGACAAGGACGGGAGCCCTTCACAGCTCTTCACACCCGATTTCTACCTGCCTGAAGACGATCTCTACATAGAGATCACCACGATGAGCCAAAAGTTGGTCACCAAGAAGAACCGAAAGGTGCGACGTCTCAAGGAGTTGTATCCGGACGTCAATTGCAAGGTCTTCTACCAGAGGGACTATCTGAACCTGGTCGTCAAATACGGTCTCGAGGAGCCTGAGAGCCTCGAGGACGTGGTTGCCCCGACCAGGATCCCCGGCCGTCCCGACATCGTGCGTCTCGAAGAGCGGGGCGAGCGTCTGACCGGATGACCCGATCGCCGATGCACCCGCTCCACGAGAGCCTGGGAGCGCGATTCGTGGACTTTGGCGGCTGGGAAATGCCGGTTCAATATCAGTCGGTGTTAGCCGAGCATCGGGCAGTCCGAAGCGGCGCCGGCTGGTTCGATGTCTCCCATCTCGGGCGATTCGAACTTACCGGTCACGGCGCAAGTGACGCACTGCGCGGTCTCCTGTGCAACGACGTCTCCTTGATCGTGCCCGGCCGCACCCAGTACACGATGTTGTTGAACGATGACGGCGGGATCGTGGACGACCTCATCGTCTGGTGGCTGGACGAGGAACGATTCTGGGTACTCCCAAATGCTGCCAACCACCACCGCGTCATGGAGCGTTTCGCCGCACAGGGCGGCTGCGCGGTCGCTGATCTCCGACCGGAAACCGTGATGATCGCAGTTCAAGGGCCGGAGGCTCCCCAGATTCTCACCGAAGTGCTCGGGGTCGCGCCTACCCGTCATCGTATCGTCCACGTTGAATGGGGTGGGAGCACGCTGACCATGGCCGGAACCGGCTACACCGGTGAGCGTGGGGGAGAGGTGTGTACCGATCCCACGACCGGCGAGGCCCTGATCGCCGAGTTGTCCGATCTCGGGGTGGCCGCTTGTGGCCTGGCGGCGCGTGACACTCTGAGGCTGGAAGCCGGGCTTGCCCTATGGGGAGCTGACATCGACGAGACCACGACGCCCTTGGAGGCCGATCTCGGATTTACGGTGTCCATGACCCATTCGTTCATTGGTGATCAAGCCCTGCAGCGACAACTCGATGATGGAGTGAAGCGCAGACTGGCCGGCTTCGTGCTCGACCAACGCGGGATACCTCGTCATGGGCACCGCATTCGAGCGGCGTCGTTCACGGGTGAGGTGACGTCGGGCAACCTGAGCCCGATGCTCGATCGTGGTGTTGGGCTGGCCTACCTGTCACCGCCGGCCGACGACGGCGAGATCGAGGTTGAGATAAGGCAGAAGTGGTTGAGGGGCCATCTGGCCCGGCCACCGTTTCACAAGGGCCAATGATGGGAGAGCTCACACCACGTGTCGATCGGCCCGAGATGCCCCAAGGCTATGGGGTGGAGACCGCCAAGTCCTTTCTCACTTGGGCCGAGGTCGAGGCGAGATTGCTCGAGGCCACCGTGTATTGGCTGGCCAGCACCCGGCCCGATGGGCGGCCACATGTCGTCCCTCGGTGGGGAGCCTGGCTGGATGGGGTGTTCTGGTACGACGGTTCCCCAATCACTCGCCACGCCCGGAATGTCGAGGGAAACCACTCCTGCGCTCTCCATCTCGAGGACGGGATGGCCGCGACCATCGTCGAAGGTGACTCGATCCGATCCGATCCGATCACAGGCGGGCTGGGACAGCGCATCTCCGCCGAGATCGGTCGCAAGTACTCCGAGAGTGGTTATGCGCCCGGTCCTGATTCATGGAGCGACTCGATCGCTGGTGGCATGAGGATCCTCCATCCGCGCAGAGTGCTGGCATGGTCGCGTTTTCCCGACGACGTGACGCGCTTCATCTTCGACCGGAACCGCACCTAGGGTTCAGCCAGGAGAGAGCAAGGAGCGATTTTGACCAGTGTCTCCCGTCCTGAGCCCAGGAATGACTTCGGCGTGGAGCTCGTGCGCGAGTGGGCCCCGGAAGGCAGGCCTAGGGCCGTTGTCGTCCTGGTGCATGGCCTCGCCGAGCATTCCGGCCGATACGAGAGGACAGGGAATCTACTTTCCGAGGCGGGCTATTTCGTTCGTGGGTTCGACCTGATCGGCTTTGGTGGCAGTGGTGGTGGAAGGGGTGACATCGACGATTGGGCGCGATATCACGACCAGATCCAGCGTCATGTCGAATGGGCCAGGGGGCAAGGCACCCCGGTCATCCTGTTCGGCCACTCCATGGGTGGAAACCTCGCACTTGGCTACGTTCTCGACCATCGACCCGCTCCGGATCTGCTGGTGCTCTCTGCGCCGGCACTCGGTGGGGGAGCGGGCTGGCAGAGAGCCCTGTCCTCCATCATCGCGAAAGTGGCGCCCACCATTGCCGTGCCGAACTCGCTCAAGGGTGATCAGCTGTCGCGGGATCCTTCGGTCGGCGAGGCATATTTTGCTGACCCTTTGGTGTACACCAAGTCGACTCCGAGACTCGGGTCATTGCTTTTTCAAGCTATGGGCGACGTCACCGACAAGGCCAAGAGCCTGACAATCCCGACTCTCGTGTTGCATGGCGGTCTCGACACCATCGTCCCGCCGCAATCGACTGCCCTTCTGGGGGAGATCGACGGAGTCGAGCGGAGGCTGTTGCCGGACCTGCGACACGAGGTGTTAAACGAGCCGGAGGGGCCGGAGGTCGTCGGAGAGGTGATCGCCTGGATCGACGCAAGGGTCTGATCCCGGGTGCCACTTCCGGCGTCTCTGGCGCGTTTCAACAGGAGGGTGACCAACCGGATCACCCTACCCCTCGCCTCCCGGCTCCCCTCATTCGCCGTCATCGAGCACAAAGGCCGGAAGTCCGGCAGGGACTATCGGACACCAGTGAATTGTTGGATCGAGGGCTCGGAGGCAATCGTGGCCCTCACCTATGGCGAAGAGACCGACTGGCTCCGGAATCTCGAGGCTTCAGGCTGTGGGACCCTGGTGGTCAGGGGCCGTCACGTCCAGTTCGGTGCTCCCATCATCAAGGGTGACGATGTTGGTGCCACGCTTCCGGCTCCGGTGCGTTTGATGCTCAACCTCCTGGATGTGGGGCGGTTCGCAGTCCTCCCTCTTCTCAGTCAGGATCGGCCCAGTTGATCAGCACTTTGCCCGAATCGTGCGAGGCGGCGGCCACGAAGGCATCCTCGAACTCAGTGGCAGCGAATCGATGGGTGATGACCGGCGAGATGTCGACGCCCGAGTTGATCAAGACATTCATCTTGTACCAGGTCTCGAACATCTCCCTCCCATAGATCCCCTTCAGATTGAGCATGTTGAAGATCACCACGCTCCAATCGATCGGGAATGGATCGGAGGGGATCCCGAGGATCGCGACATTGGCGCCGTGGATTGTGTTCTGAATGATGTCCTCCATGGCGGTTGGATTGCCCGACATCTCCAGGGCGACATCGAAGCCTTCGCTCATGCCCAGCTCGTCTTGCACGTCATGGAGGTCTTCGGTCCGCACATCCACCGCACGTGTGACCCCCATCTTGCGTGCGAGATCCAGACGGAAGGGATTGACGTCCGTGATGACGACATTGCGCGCTCCGGCATGACGGACAACCTCGGCGGCCATCAGACCTATAGGCCCCGCACCGGTTATCAGCACGTCCTCTCCCAGGACCGGAAACTCCAAAGCCGTGTGGACCGCGTTGCCAAAAGGGTCGAACAGGGCGGCGATGTCGGGGTCGAGATCGTCGGGATGTCTCCAGACGTTGGACTTGGGGATGAGCACGTAATCGGCGAACGCCCCTGGAAGGTTGACTCCGATTCCATGAGCGTCGTGACACAGGTGGCGTCTTCCGGCGAGACAGTTCCTGCAGCGATTGCACACGACGTGCCCCTCGGCCCCGACCAACTCCCCGACCTCGAATCCGGAGACATTGGATCCCAGTGCGACAATCTTGCCTGAGAATTCGTGTCCCACCACCATCGGCGCCGGAACCGTGGCCCGGGCCCAGTCGTCCCAGTTGTAGATGTGCAGGTCGGTACCGCATATGCCGGCTGTGATGACTCGGATCAGGATGTCATCGGGGGTGGGCTCGGGCATTGGCACCTCTTCGAGCCGCAGACCTGTCGAGTCGGGATGCTTGACCAGTGCCTTCATCATGTCCATCGTGGGTCCAGGTTGGCACCCGCAGCGAGGTAGGACGGAGCGATGGCCCTCT
Organism: uncultured Actinomycetes bacterium; assembly: GCA_963730285.1. GTDB lineage: Bacteria > Actinomycetota > Acidimicrobiia > Spongiisociales > ZC4RG35 > JARDZU01. Next base: position 213,026 of record CAVSQY010000006.1, read on the forward strand.
CCCAGAGCTCTGCTTTGGCATCCCAGCCGCAGAAGGCGGCTTCGAGGCTCCGCCTGGTGATGTTGGCGATGTCGTCGGTGTCGAAATTGTGATACTTCTGGGCAAAGTCGAGCTCGGCCGACATCGAAGTGGAGCTCATCAATCGGTTGTCGGTGCTGAGTGTCACGTTGAACCCGGCACGATAAAGCAAACCGAGCGGATGTTCGTCGGGGGCGAGACCGCTGGTGGCCATGTTCGACGCAGGGCACAACTCGAGTGCGATCCGACGATCGCGTACTGATTTGGCCACCGGTCCCATGGCCACGATCTCTTTCCCGTCCACCCTGCAATCCTCGATGATCTGGACGCCGTGGCCGATGCGCTCAGCACCGCAGGCGTCGATGGCGGATTTCACATACGACACGCCCATAGGGCCGGCACTTTCGCCGGCGTGGATGGTGACACGCAGACCGCCTTCTCGAGCGGCCCTGAACGCGGCGACATGGTCTGACGGAGGAAACCCCTCTTCGGGCCCAGCGATGTCAAACCCCACCACACCGTCCTTGCGATGTGCCAAAGCGCGGCGCGCGACGGAATAGCTGTCATGTCGATTGCGGAGAGCATCGATAATCAGCCCCCATTTCAGACCGGTTTGCACTGCACCTTGTCTCATGCCCGAGGCCACCGCTTCGATCACTTCGGCTTCGCTCAGGCCCATCTCGGTGTGACGTGGCGGGGAGAACCTGACCTCCGCGTACACGACACCATCGTTCCAGAGGTCGATCACCGCTTCACGGGCAACTCTCTCCAATGCCATGCGCGTCTGCATGACTGCGATGGTGTGATCGAACGATTGCAGATACCGCTCCAATGACCCGGATTCGGACTGATCGAACCAAGCAGCCAGTCCAGACTCGTCGGTGGTCGGCAACAGATCGTATCCCACATCGTTGGCGAGCTCGAGGATCGTCCCTGGTCTGAGGCCTCCATCGAGATGATCGTGAAGGAGCACCGAGAGAAACGACATCATGGTGACGCTAGTCATCATCTCTTCGGGTCTCCTCTGGGATGATGTCGGCGAAGCTTGTGGTTCTGTGGCACGATGAGACGGTGAGTGAGAGTCTGGCCGGCCGCCTTCTGGTAGCGACACCACTACTCATCGATCCCAATTTCTGGCGAACCGTGATTCTCGTAGTGGAGCACGACGAGAGTGGTGCCATCGGCTTGGTCTTGAATCGGCCGACGACTGAGCTCGTTGCGACGCATATCCCCGAATGGGGGGCAATGGCCACCGACCCGGGCACGGTTCATTTCGGAGGGCCGGTGGAGCCTCAGGTTGCGATCGGCCTCGGCAGCGGCACGATTGGGGAGCCCACAAGTCTGCCAGGCGTGAGCATGGTCGACCTCGAAGCCACCCCGTCGAGCGATGGGGGATCGGTGCGCATCTATTCGGGATATGCCGGCTGGGGCTCCGCTCAACTCGAGACGGAGGTCGCCGAGGGCTCCTGGTACGTGGTTTATGCGGCCCCAGATGACCCATTTGATCGGCCAGAGGGCCAGTGGTCGCGGGTCCTGAAGCGTCAGCGTGGGCACCTCGCCTTGGTCTCGACATTCCCTGACGACGTAGCGATGAACTGAGCTCCACATCTCCACGAGCACCACAGCCCCAAAGTTGAGGCCGAGCCTGAGACGGAAGTCACCCGATCTATCCATCGAGCGGGGGCTCGACGAGATGGGTGTCGACTTCGTCGTCGGAATCGACGAGGTAGGTCGGGGCTCGTGGGCAGGTCCGCTCACCGTTGGCGCCGCCGTGGTGCCTCTCGACCGCAGGGTCTACAAGATTCGCGATTCGAAGATGTTGACTGAGCCGGAGAGAGAAGCCCTCTTCGACAGGATCGCCGGCTGGTGTGTTTCCTGGGCTGTAGGGCATGCCAGCCCGGAGGAATGCGACCGTCTCGGGATGTCCGACGCTCAGAGGCTGGCAGCCAGGCGGGCGATGGATGGCTTGGGGGTGCAACCGGGCCATGTTTTGGTCGACGGGAACTGGGATTTCGTGGGCGGTGCCACCAAGGTCGTTCGCGGTGATCGAAAGTCGCTCTCGATCGCATCGGCCTCGATCTTGGCCAAGGTGAGTCGTGATCGACTGATGCGCGAAGCCGCCGAGAATCACCCTGGCTACAACTTCGAGGCGAACAAGGGCTATCCCTGTCCGATCCACAAGGCAGCGTTGCAGGCTTGGGGCCCGACGTCGATCCACCGTCGATCGTGGGTGTTCATGGACCACTTGATGTGGAACGGGGTCCCGAGATACCAGAGGCCCGAGTCGCAGATGTCGCTGCCATTCACAGACTGAGCTCGACCGCAAGAGCCGGCTGAGAAGGCAACGCCTCATGGTGCGATACCTTGGGGCCATGCAGCTCTCCGAAACCGACCGGGCCATGCTGGGTGGTGACTTCGGCGACGCGCTGAGAATCGCCATGGAGCTCCTGTTGTCGGTCGCCGAAGCGGAGGGGGCGGAGGAATTGGTCGACATCGTGGGAGGTCATGTCGACGCGTGCCTCTACCACGGGCGAGCCGGGCTCGATTTCGCAAGGGCTCTGGTCGACGGCGGTGGCCGCGTCCAGGTCCCAACCACCTTGAACGTATCATCGCTCGACCTGCTGCACCCCGCCCTCTACAAGGGACCGGCTGAGATCGCTGGGCTTGCCCGTGACCTCATGAACACCTATGTGGCCATGGGATGTGAGCCAACCTGGACATGTGCGCCATATCAGTTGGCCATGCGCCCCCAGACCGGAGATCAGATCGCCTGGGGCGAGTCGAATGCGATCGTTTTCGCCAACTCGGTCCTGGGGGCGCGAACCGGGCGCTACGGGGACTTCGTCGACATCAGCTGCGCCCTGACGGGCCGCGCCCCCTATTTCGGCCTCCATACCGACGAAGGCCGAAGGGCCACGATGGCCCTCGAGGTCACGGTGCCAGACGCCGTGCTGTCCGATGAGCTGCTCTACCCGGTCCTCGGGCACCTGCTCGGCCAGCTAGCAGGCAATCAAGTAGCGGTCATCGTGGGGCTGGATCATCGGGCGACCGAAGATCGTTTGAAGGCCCTGGGTGCGGCAGCGGCTTCCTCCGGATCTGTTGCGATGTTCCACGTGGCAGGGATCACGCCGGAAGCCGACACGGCGGAGATCGCGTGTGGCGGCCGTTCAGACGTGCCGCGGCTCGAGGTCGGATTGGACCAGTTGACGGCGGCCCGCAAGTCCCTCGCCCAAGGTTCGGGCCAGACCCTCGGAGCCGTCAGTGTGGGTACGCCCCACTTCTCGAGATCCGAGCTGTTGGAGTTGGCGAATCTGGTCGACGGCTTGGAGAGCCGCGTCCCCTTCTACGTGAGCACGGGTCGGTATGTCCTCGAGTCTCTTCCCTTGGACGCCAAAGCGGTGATAGAGGAGTTCGGTGCTCAACTGGTGACCGACACATGCACCTACATCACTCCAATCATGGGGGAAATGGACGGGATCGTCCTCACGAATTCGGGGAAGTGGGCCTTCTACGCCCCCGGTAATCTCGGAGTGGAGGTACAGCTTGCGAATCTGGCCGATTGTGTCGGGTCGGCCGTGGCGGGCGAGGTGGTGGGATCGACGTGGTGAGCGCCACGACCTACCGGGTGCTCCACAAAGGCGCCGGGAACGGCCGGCTCATGGTCTTGAACGGGCCTCTTTCGCTGTGGGGCGGCCTCGACCCCGAGACCGGTCGGATCATCGACAAAAGCCATCCTGAGGCGGGGCAGACGGTCACAGGAGTGGTTCTCTTCATGACACACGGCCGCGGATCCAGCTCGTCATCGTCGGTCCTGGCGGAGGCAATACGGCTGGGGACTGCCCCGGCAGGGCTGATCCTCGGAGAGGTCGATTCCATCCTCGTCACCGGGGCATACGTGGCGTCGTTGCTATACGGACGCCGTTTCCCAGTGCTCTGCGGGCCGCAACCCGTAGGGGAGTGGGTCGAGATCGAGGAGAACGGGGATGTGACGGTCCGATGAGCCTTTTCTCGGCCGGGTCTGCAGTTTTTCTGCCAAATTGCCGATGAAACAATGAATGTGCCCGAAATGAATGACTTGAGCGACTTTTTCAACCGCATGCCGGTCGCCTTCTACCGAACCTACCCGGATGGGTCGTTGATCGCGTCGAACCCGGCCCTGGCAGAGATCCTCGGTTATGACACCGTGGAGTCGCTGAACAACACCATCGGCTCCGTCGAGTCGGTCTACATGGATCCTGGCCTGCGGCGACAATGGCTCGAGCGAATGGCTGCCCAGGGCGTTGTTCACGATTTCGACGTGGAGTTGACCCGACCCGACGGGTCCACCATCTGGGTGAGGGACTCGGCTCGCGCCATCAGAGGGGAAGACGGGGAGATCAAGTACTACGAGGGCAGCCTGATCGATGTGACCGACAAGTTCCAGGCCCAACGCGACAAGGACGAGTTCGTGGCAACCGTGTCTCATGAGTTGCGAAACCCCCTGGCGGCGATGCTCGGCCTGGGGCGGGAGCTGGCCGACAACTACGACTCATTCACCGATGAGGATCGTCGGGAGATGGCTCAGGTCATCGCCCGCCAGGCCGATGATGCTTCCTGGCTGATTGAAGATCTCCTGGTCGCATATCGGAACGACCTGAGCCAGGTGTCGATATCGATGGAGGAATTCGACGCCACGAAAGAGGTGGAGCGGGTCCTGGAGGCGGTGAATGCCCCGATCGAGCTCCAGGTCGTGGAGACCTCCCCTATGGCCCTCGCCGACCCCCGGCGGACCCGACAAGTGCTGAGGAACCTCGTCTCCAACGCTCTCCGCTACGGGATGGCGCCCTATCAGATCAGCATGATCAAAGTGGGAGACCGCGTCGAGATCAGAGTCCAGGATGCCGGAGATGCCATCCCCGACGCGGAGGTGGAGCGCATCTTTCGCTCTTTCGAGCGGGGTGGCCAGCCTCATCACCCGAAGTCGGTCGGCCTCGGGCTGAGCGTGGCACGGCAGTTGGCACGTCTCATGGATGGTGATCTCACCTACCGGCACCAGGACCGTTGGTCGTCCTTCGTGCTATCCCTTCCCTCTGCATGAGCCCGGCGCGCCTCTAGCATTCCGCATTCATGAGAATTCTGGTCACCGGCGGGGCAGGTTTCATCGGCAGTCACACTGTGGTTGCCCTCATCGAGGCTGGTCACGAGGCAGTCATCGTCGACAATCTCTCCAACGCCCGTCGCTCGGTCATCGACCGAATTGAGGAGATTGGGGGGAAGAGGCCGGTTTTCGTCGAGGCAGATGTCCGGGACGCTGATGCCATCGGCAAGGTCCTCTCCGACGGCTTCGATGCATGCATCCATTTCGCCGCACTCAAAGCGGTAGGGGAGTCGGTGGCGAACCCAACTCTCTACTACGACAACAACGTTGGGGGAACGATCGCCTTGCTGGAGGGGCTGGCGGCCGCCGGAATCGACCGGTTCGTCTTCAGCTCGTCGGCCACCGTCTATGGCGACCCGGATGTGCTCCCCCTGACGGAGTCGATGCCGGTCGGGACCGCCACCAATCCGTACGGCTGGACCAAGATCATGATGGAGCAAGTACTCCGTGACGTGCATGTGGCTCACCCGAATTGGTCGATAGCTCTTCTCCGCTACTTCAACCCAGTGGGGGCTCATCCCAGCGGGCTGCTCGGGGAAGACCCTTCCGGCGTCCCGAACAACCTGATGCCATACGTGGCCAAAGTCGCCGCCGGTGAGTTGGACAAGGTTGAGATCTTTGGGGACGACTACGACACGCCGGACGGCACGGGTGTACGCGATTTCGTGCACGTGGTCGATGTGGCGGAAGGTCACGTGCGGGCACTGGAGCGTCATGTCCACGAAACCGGCGTCTTCACCTACAACCTGGGGACGGGAAGGGGGCACAGTGTTCTCGATGTCGTTCGGGAGTATGAGAATCAGTCGGGCAGACCTGTTCCATATGAGATCGTGGGACGACGGGCTGGCGACGTGGCCGCCAACTGGGCCGACGTCTCGAAGGCAAAAGCAGAGTTGGGATGGTCGGCCGCACGTGATCTTGCCGACATGTGTGCCGACTCTTGGCGCTGGCAGCAACGCTCCCTCTGACATGCCTAGCCTCGCCTTTGCGTGACCGACCTCATCCAAGCCGCCCGAGACTGGATTGCCGGTGACCCGGATCCGGTGACCAGAGCAGAGCTCCAGCGCGAGGTCGACGCTGGCGACCTCGAAGGGCTCGCCAAATCGATGAGCACTCCGCTCGGCTTTGGAACCGCTGGTCTACGCGGCGAGGTGGGCCCCGGCCCGGCCCGGATGAACCGCGCGACGGTGATACGGGCCACGGCGGGCATTGTCGCCTATCTCGAAGCTGAAGTTCCCGACCAGGGCGCCGGTCCGGTGGTGATTGGCTTCGACGCCCGCCCTGACAGCCGGCGCTTTGCCGAGGACACTGCCGGTGTCCTGGCCGCAGCCGGCATCCGGGTCTCCTTCTTCCCTGAGGTGATACCGACGCCGCTAGTGGCCTTTGCCGCCAAGATCCTCGGTTCTCCGGCCGCAATCGTGGTGACCGCAAGTCATAATCCCCGCGCCGACAACGGGTACAAGGTCTATGGGTCGAATGCAGCACAGATCATCCCGCCGGTAGACACCACGATCGCAACCGCCATCGATCGTGTGGGCACAGCCGCCGGCGTGCCGCGGGTGGAGGGCGTGTTCGGGGGCTCATCCCAACTGGTGAAGCCCATCGAGGCCGACACACTCGAACGGTATCGGGCCGAGGTCGATCGGGAACGGCCCAACCCCCAGACTTCAGACCTCAGGATCGTCTACACCCCGATCCACGGGGTGGGTGGCCATGTGCTCGACCAGATGTGTGCATACGCCCATCACACCGGTCTCATCCCGGTGCCAGAGCAATCAGAGCCTGATGGTTCATTTCCCACGGTGGACTTCCCAAACCCCGAGGAGCCCGGGACTCTGGATTTGGCGCTGGCTTTGGCTGAAGAACGCGAAGCCGAGCTCCTGCTTGCCAACGATCCCGACGCCGACCGTCTTGCGGTGGCAGTCCCGTCAATCAGCGGATGGCGCCTCCTGAGTGGCAACGAGCTCGGCGTGCTCTTGGGGGACTACGTCTTGCGGTACTGGTCGCACGAGGAGACGCCGATCGTGGTCAACTCCGTCGTCTCGAGCCCAATGCTTGCCCGGATCTCCATTGGGTACGGCGCCCACCACGAAGTCAGCCTGACCGGTTTCAAGTGGATCATAAACGCCGCCTTAGCCCTCGAAGACCGCGGTGTGGGGCGTTTTGCGTTCGGTTATGAAGAGGCCCTGGGGTATTCGATCGGGAGAACCGTGAGAGACAAAGACGGGATCTCGGCTGCCTTGGTGATGGCCGACTTGGCAGCCGAGCTCCAAGACGAGCCGGGTGGGGTCCTAGGACGCCTTCACGAGCTTTGGTCGAGGGTCGGCCTGTGGGTGAGCGCCCAGCATTCGATCCACCGCCCGGGTGATAGGGGGAAGGGCGAGCTCGCCGAGGCGGTCGCCCGTCTGGCCTCGTCACCACCGGCAACGGTCAATGGGATGAGAGTGGTGAGAGTCACTGACTTCCGGGTCGGCGGGGATGAGCGGCCTTTTTGGCTGGGGGAGCAGGATTTGGTCGAGCTCGACCTGGGCCCGCCCGGCAGGATCCTGGTTCGGCCCAGTGGGACCGAGCCAAAGCTCAAGATCTATGTTGACCTGTGTGGCGACGTCGGGACGGATCCAGACGGGAGCCACGACGAGTTGGCGGCCGAGGCAGGAAGGCTGGCGGTGACGGTGGGGGAGGGGTTGGGGCTCTGAGGGCTCTAGTTGCGCAAGTGCTGGCGGTACAAGAAGAGCCAGCCCAGACCGTGGATGACCACGCCACCCAGCAGGACAACCGCGGCCGCCGGATAACCGGCGATCAGCGCAGCTATCGCAGCAATCACTGCAAATGAGACCAATGCGACTCTGACACCGTTCAGTGGTCCGAACATGCGCAAAGCGTAACCGGTGGACATTGGCTATCGATTGGGTGTCCCGTCGTCATATGCTCAACCGGGATGCGGCGATCCATGTTGGCGATCTTGGTTGCCCTGACTATCGGTGCCTGCAGTTTCGAAGCTCTCGAGTCGGGTGAGGGTGCTCCCGAGGTGCGGTCGGACGCGACAACGACCTCGGTGGTCATGACTTCGACAACCGTCGGACCCACGACCGTGCCACAGCAAGACCACACCACGACCACGACCCTCGATCTCCTCTCTGCCGACGCCATCGTCACTCCCACCGGTGTCGTCGTGGCTGTGTTGGACCACACGGCGCAAGGTTTGTTGGTGCGCTCTCCGTGTGGTTTGGAGAAGACGGTCTCGACCGGGACTCCGATCGGTGATGTGCAGGTCGTCCTCGACCCGGGTCATGGGGGAGAGACTGACACAGGGGCAGTCGGCGCCAATGGCCTTGCCGAGCGCGACTTGAATCTGGCGGTTGCGAGGGCAGTGCAAGATAGGTTGGCCGATCGGGGGATCGCGGCGATTCTCACCCGCACCGGCAACTATGCCTCGACTCTGGAAGTGCGTTCGGCGCTGGCGGACCAGGTGGACGCTGATGTCTTGGTTTCGATCCATCACAATGCCCCAACGCCAGACCCATCGCCGACGCCGGGAACCGAGGTCTTCATCCAGACCGGGTCTGCCGCCTCGAAACGGCTCGGTGGGTTGCTCTGGGAGAGCGTCGAGGGCGCCCTGGAGCAGTTCGATGTTCAGTGGGTGGCCGCACCCGACGCCGGTGTGCTCATCGTCCACAGCACCAGGGGCTCGGATGCCTACGGGATGATTCGCAACCCGGACACCGTAAGCGTGCTGGTGGAGCTGGGTTACATCTCCCATCCACCCGAGGCGGACCTCTTTGCCACCTCTGAATACGGCGATGTCGCTTCAAGGGCCGTGGCCGATGCCATCGAGACCTATTTGACCACAGGGGAGAAGGGGAGCGGGTACATGGCGGAACCGCGTGTCTTCACACCCAATCGGGGCATCTCAAAGAGTGCGTGCATCGACCCCGAGCTTGAGTGACCCGAGCTCGACAACATCCAGTCGAGCAATTGGAGAGCTTTGGGGCCTCCGGCGACGTCGACGTTGCCGTCTGCCTTGTGACCGTCAACTTGCTTTGCCATGGCCAGTTCACCCATCAACTTGACATAACGTGGATTATGGGCGCACGGGGATTTGGTTTTCTCACTTGGGAACAATCTCCCCCGACTCTCTCAGTCAGTTGTCAATTGCCATAGCTGCTACTGAGATTTCTGGTGGTGGTCAAGTCTGACCAAATGCGCGCCAAAACCGAGTCTCACTGCAAGGTTGAGGGCCGTATTGATGAGTTTTCCACAGACGTGAACTACACGAGACCCCATCTCGCATAGTCGAATACCTACCATCCGCCGCGAAGGCACATGCTTCGCTCCACGCGAAGGCGCGTTTACAGTGTGAGATCATGAAATCTGCAGAATCGCCGGGAGGCTCGGTCGTGATTCGTGTGCAGCCGATAGTGGTCGTTGCATCCGTACCCGCTGTGACTGTCATCTCGCCTGAACTGCAGCTCAACGAAGGCGAGGTCATCAGCGAGACTGTGGCCACTTATGTGTACGAGACGCATGGGTCAGACGGGATCTCCACTTTGTCGACAGTCGTACTTCGAGACGGTCAAGTTGACGACTTCGACTTTGAGCGAATCGGGTAGATTTTTCTCTGTCCCACACCGGATCGATCGGGGCCAAGACTCGACGAACCTCAGACGAAGCTGTTCCTTTACGCGAGGAGGTCTCGCCCACCACCACGCCGTAGTCACGCGGGTATTGCTTGACAGCACCGGCGATCTTGTACGTATCTGTACCTATGGCATTTCCAAAGCCCAGGAGCAAATGGATTAGCAGTGCTTCTTCACAAGCCTCAGTCTCGGCAGACACTTCCCGAACAATGTCGCCAGCCAGGCCCACGAATGCGTCGTCGTGCATCTTCGGGTAACCAACTGGCCGCCCAAGCTCTTCGTGTATGGCCATCTATATATGCTCGCTGTCTATTTGTTCCTAAATATCATGGGGCTCTATTTGTGTGGATATATGGAGGCTGGTGGAATTTAGGAAGAAAGACAACCAAGTAGCAAGCAGTAAATGCAACTGCATATTCAGAACGTAGACGCTAAGGATCTCTTTCCCCACTTTTCTGTAAAGCAGCCAACACCGTGATGCGATGTGTTGCCTTACTAAGCTCTTAGGAAACGCGTTCTTAGCCTTGACTTCGTGTGCAGGAGAGCGCGAAAGATTCAGCTAACCCATGTGTGGAGCTGTCACCTCTCCCATCCGCCTCCCTTCTGCGTACCCTGCGTACTGTGCATGTCACGCGCCAGGCAATATTGGTCATGATTCTGGGCGCTCTACTCGTATCCGCTTGCTCGTCGGACTCCATCTATCTGCCGGCGCTTCGCGACGACCCGATGGCTCAGTACTCGCATCCTGGACTTGTTGTTGTCTCGAAGACGGAGATACCGAAAGGCGAGGACTTCACAGGGGGACCGGTGAGGCCAAGTGTGACGACGCGGTTCACCATCCGGGGGAATCAGGAAGCGATTGCCAGCGATGCTGTGTCCGCGGCCAAAGCTGACGGTTGGATCTTCCACGACGACGCACCAGTGGCGACCGGGTCGGGCGGATTGAATTGGTCAGCTGAGAAGGAGATGTCTGAGGGGCTCGCCGGGCTCGACATCACGCTCCGGGGACCAAGCGACGACGTCGATTTCTCTATCCGACTGTCCTTTCGAGAGGAGTACTGATGTCCTTCTTCGCAGCTGGCCGGCGACGATCTGGGATTGTGGCCGCACTAGTCGGAGTGCTTGCGTGCGTCCTTCTCGCTTCTGACACTGCTCAGGCGGACCACATCACCCCATGGCACGAAGGCGGAAAGACAGAACCCGACAATTGTCAGATGTTGTGTCTGGAGCACAACCGCCGCAAGGGAGGCAAGTAGCCGCAACTCGGGGATGGTGAAGCTTCGGTTTCCCCAGAGGCAAGAACAAAGGCTCCTGCCAAACGACAGAGTCGGTTGTTGAAGTCGTATTCAGCTACACCAGTCGTCGCCGAAGATTTCCGACCAGCAGTACACGACCCAGAAGAACGCCCAGATGGCGACGGAGAGGCCTCCAGCCACCCATATCTCTCGCCATGGCGTGTCTTTGTCCTTCTTGAATAGCTTCTTCAAGAGTTCCAAAGGGAACGCCAGAGACAAGCAGAACAGCGCAAACATCAGGATCAGAGCTGTGATCTCGATCACTGAGACTCCTTATAGCAAGCAAGAAGGGCCGACACCCAGGACACCGACCCTTACTTTGCCTGCCTGCAGCTAATTCTTGACCGGGAGTTCCTTCTTAACCTTCGTTATCTGCGCCTTGGTGGGCTGCTGACCTGGTCTCAGCTTCAAGGCATGGAGTTGCTCGATGCTGTCCAGACCGAGCTTCTCCGCTCTGGCCTGCTGCAACCGTCGCCCGACTTCCTTCCGCTGCTCCGGAGTCATGTGTCGGCTACGCGCCTTCCTCCCATCCTCCTTCTGACCATCCTCCAACTGGTCGATCCTCTGCTCGAGGCCTACCAGCTGTTCGTTCAGATTGCCCATCGCCTCGTCAAGACGGTCCGACAGATCCTGCAGCCACTCGGCCACTGACGCCACGGTGTGTTTGCTCATCATCGCTCCTTTCGTTTGTCTGACAATGGCGGGAGCGACGCTATGGATAGCCTCCGGGTGGTCAAGCGAACCGTCCGCATTTTGACCCGTTATCAGCGGGCCTGAGAAGAAGATTTCGTACGACTCCAATACTGCCGCCAATTGCTGCTGTCCTTCATCCAGCCGGAACTTTGCTTCGGGAAACTGCAGCCATTTCGCGTAGCTGAACGCCGCCTCCACTGCCAGATGCACTATCTCCATGACCTCGTAATGCGACCTGTCCCAGTCGTGACCGCGGTAAGTGGTGCTGTTCCCCTGTCGCAGATCCTGGATCACAGTGTTGGCCACGTTCTGGACTGCGAATCGGGTGTCCACGATTGCTCGGATCAGGTCGTTCAGTTCATTTCTCACGGCGTCTCCTAAGAGACCGAGAGAATTAGTGGAGATCACGTGGATTATGGGCGCACGGGTTGCCTTGGGAACAATCTCCCCTGACCTAGTGTTGACGTCAGCGAACCCGAATTCATCAGAAAGGCGCAGCCATGGCCACAGTGGCCCTGACAAAAGACACATTCGATCAGGCGATCAAGGACAACGAGACCGTGCTCATCGACTTCTGGGCAGCATGGTGTGGACCATGTCGATCGTTCGCTCCGACCTACGAGTCTGCGTCCGAGAAGTACGACGACATCGTATTTGCCAAGGTCGACACCGAGGATCAACCCGAGCTCGCCCAAGCCTTTGGAATCCGTTCCATCCCCACTCTGATGGTGTTCAGGGACCAGATCGTCCTCTATGCCCAGCCTGGGGCCCTTCCCGGGAACATGCTGGAGGACTTGATCTCACAGGTCAGGGACCTCGACATGGACGATGTGCGGGCTCAGGTCGCCTCTCAGGAGGAGAATCACGATCATGAGCACGACCATGACCAGGAGCACGAGCACAGCCACTGACCCACGGTCAGCCTGAACGACACCCCACGATCACTGTTTCCAGGTTTCCGGTCGGTATCTCGTCGAGTTTGACGTCAATCACACAGCGTGAGTAGCCACCACTCTGGGCGGTGAAACGGGCTCTCTGTGTCTCGGTCGACTGAATCGGCCGGTCCTCATAGGCGAACTCTCCAGGTGGATTGGTCACGTCGACGATCTGCGAGCCGTTGATCAGATACGAGCGCAGGGCGGCACCGGCGCTGCCACCGGCCCTGCCCGCCCGCTGCAGTGTCCCGTCCACAACGACCTGTTCGACCAAGGCCTGTTCCTGGTCGTATGTCGGATCACACCAAGAGCGTTGGACGGTGAGGTCGCAGTTGATCGTGATCCCAACACCCGCACTGATGATTATCAGTGCCACCACTCCCCCGCCGATCACCGATTGGCGTCGCACCCGTGGCGCCGCCCACCAGACAATCAAGGAGGCAGCGGTGCCAACCAGCAGCGCAGCCCATCCGAGCCGCACCCAGGTTCTCGACGAGGTCTCGTCCGCAGTCAGGCCGATGACCACCATCGCACCGAACACGGCGAATCCGGTGAGAAGCCAGCGGATGAGTGTTGCCCGCTGTGGGTCTTCCTTGCGCAACGAGTTGATGGCGAAGACCAAAAGACACGCTGCCAGGCCAGTCTGGATCCATTCCAAGATGCGAGAGCCCCCCGGTGACCAGATCAGAAGCAGGCCCCAGAGCAAAAACGCGAATGCGGTGAAGGCGAGCAGGATCGCCGGAGTGCGTCGAGCGCTCATCTCAGGAAGCTCTCAGCTGGCCTTGCGGTACACCGAGACATGCTGGCCCGACTTCTCGGTGAATCTGCGACGGTCGTACCAGCCCCAGCGCTCCTCGAGATCGAAACCAGCCAGACGACCCATCAGGTCCAGCTCCGAGGGCCATGCATAGCGGACTCTGACCGGGAGGACCACGGTGCTGCCATTGGCCAGTCGTCGTATGTGGTGAGAGACGACAGTCTGTCCCACGGAATCGTGAATCGACATTTCGAAGGCATGTTCGCTCTTGGACGAGATGGAGGAGACACCGATTCGTGTCCCATACTGGTCGAATCGAGAGAGGTCGGGTACGAAAGCGTCCAACACGAAGCGGCCGCCGGGTTCGAGAGCAGCGGCCACATTCATGAAGCATTCGATCTGGCGAGCCTGGTCGGGCAGTGTGAACAACGTGTTGAAGGGCAGATACACGAGGGGGAAGGTCTCCTCCTCCTCCACTTCCACTTCGGCGAAATCGCCCATTAGAACCGTGATCTCATCTCCACCTGGTTTTGCGCGGAGAAGGGCCACCATGTCGTCGCTGATGTCTATCCCGGTCACCGACACGCCCGCCCGGCTGAGCGGCAGGGCAACGCGGCCCGAGCCGACAGCCAACTCGAGCGCTCGTGGCGGATCGCCGGCAAGTGGGCGCAGGAACGCGACCTCGGAATCGATGTCGGCGAAGATCTCGTCGTAGTACGGGGCCCAGGTTTCGCCGTAGGTGCGAATCTCATAGTCGCGCATCCCACGACTCTGGCATCCAGATGGGTCGGACGCATGTCAATTTCGCCTACGCTCCGCCTTCATGCCCGCGGACCCGTCGGTAGTCAAAGATCTCGACCGTCTCGGCATCTCGTTCGAGGAGATGCCGTGCGACCCGGACCTGGCAGACACTGCCGAGTTCTGCGCTGCCTATAGCGTCCCGATTGGGCAATCGGCCAACACCATCGTGGTCGCATCCAGACGGCCGGAGGGCGAGGTCGCTGCCTGCCTGGTGCTCGCCACCACCCGGCTCGATGTCAATGGGGTGGTTCGTCGCCGCCTCGGTGTGCGAAAGGTGAGTTTTGCCAACGCCGAGCAGACCAAATCACTCACCGACATGGAGATCGGAGGTGTCACCATCTTCGGGTTGCCGGAGACACTGCCGATCTGGGTGGATACCCGGGTTCTCGATTGTGATTGGGTGGTCGTCGGCGCGGGCACCCGATCAGCCAAGATCAAATTCGATCCGCATCAGTTGAGTCGTCACGATCGATTCGAGCTGGTCCCGGACCTGGCTCAAGACCTCTCAACCTGACCGTTTGGCCGCCCTTCTGATCAGGGCGGCATAGCCGATCAGACCTATGAGGGTGAAGCTGAACCATTGTATGGCGTATCCGAGATGGGGCCCCTCGTCGTCGAATATCGGTAGGTCGACCGGGATCGGGATCTGATTGGCGTCGACGCCAATCTCGACGATGTAGACCGGGGCCAGCTGATACGGGACCTGCTGGGCGATCCGATCGACGTCAACCCGATTCAAGGCCACCAGCCGTCCCTCGGCCGGGTCCTTTGGCCCGAGGGCTTGCCTTGGCTGAGTGGGGTGAATCCAGCCTTCGACTGTCACCATTCCCGCCGGCGGGGGGGCTGCGGAGACGGGCACCCGATCAAAATCGAGCGGCACCCAGCCGCGATTGACCAGGATGGCAAGACCGTCCGGGTCGACCAACGGGGTGATCACGTCGAATCCTGCCACTCCGAGATGGACCTGGCTCCTGATCAGGACCTCGTCCTCGGAATGAAAGATCCCGGTGGCCGTGGCGCGGCGATACTCGAGGGAGTCGAGATCTGTGCCCGCGGCTCCGATCAGCGTTTCGAAGGGAACGGGATCGGCCCCGAAGCGCGACTCCCCCACCGCATTGGCCAGCCGGCGCTCATCGAGGCGTCTCAGCTGCCAGAAGCCCAGGTTGACAAACACCACAGCCACGATCACGACGACCAAATGGGCGATGATCCATCGTGGTGCGAGCAGCCATCTCAAGGGTCAGGCAGCTAAGGGGATCTCGTCGTCGTCGAGGAGCCCCTGCGTGGCCGACTCGATGCTCGGCTCCTCGCGTCGGAACGCGGTCGGGACCGACAGCATCGAGCTCGCAGCTTCGTTGCTGATCCGACCCGACTCGATGAGAACTCGGGCGATGTCGTCAGTCCAATACCAGGGCACGAGCAACCTCCAATGCGAGCGAGAGAGCGGGGACCCGCTCACTGTACCCCCGTTGTCAATCCTCGAAATCGTCAATTGCCATCGGCATTTACGACCACGGGCTCCAAGCCATCGACGTCCTTCAGATTGACTTGCTCTGCTACCACCTCGAGCCGCGACCGGCGACCGTCGGGCGATTCCCAAAATCTCCTCTGCACCGCACCACACACCCAGACGCGTCTTCCTCTCGTGGGTGGGTCGGACCAGAGATCTTCAGCGGGATCCCATAGGGTCACCGGCACGACGTCGACTCTCTTCCTTGGTGTCTCACTCCGCACCGTCACCAGCAGACGCGCCAGTCGCATGCCGGAGTCGAACTCCCTCAGCTCGGCGTCGGTCGCCAGACGACCGCATAGAACGACCAGGTTGAGATCCATGACACTCCCCCCTTGGGTTACTCGTGGGAAGTGCGGATCACACGATCATCCGAGGCGGGTGTGACAGGATCTGCGATGGTCTCAGAGGAGCGCTGCCCGGATCTCGTCGACACCCTCGAAATCGGGGTCTTGCTCGTCGAGCGCCGCAACCAGCTTTCGCGCTGCCTCCTTGTCACCGGCGGCAAGGGCGACTCTGGCTGCGACAAACCATCGACGCAGCTCCCCCGGTGTTGGCGAGGCGATGAGACGGCCCGGCTTGATCACCTTCCAGGCCTCCCGGGGGCTCCCCTCATCGAGGAGGAACGAGGCGTAGACGACCCGTGCCTCGTGGGAGACGGTGGCGGTCGGGTCCAGCGCTTGTAGGCGCTCCCATGTCTTTCGAACATCCGCCTTGCGACCCAAGGCCCGCAGACAATCCATTTCGACAGGCATCTGGATCAGGTCCCCGGTCAGACGTCGGAAAGTGCGCAGCTCGCGTAGGCCTTCCTCCCAGTTCTCCGTGTAGTACGCGGAAAGACCGAGCATCTCCCGCACCGTGGACGAGCGCGGGGCCAAGGTCTTGGCCTTGCGTAGCTCGGGCAGGGCGGCGGCGTATCGCTCGTCGGCGAACTGGTTGAGTGCCTTGGCCAGATGGTTCAGGGCCGGGTCTCGCCGGTCCTTTGGGGTCGATCGCTGTATCTCGTCCCGGACCCACTTGGGAAGCTGGCCCGAGCTGACCGAGGTAACCGTTTGACGCTGCGAATGAATGCGGGTGTCCCGACCGTCGTGACGGCCGCTCCGGCCTGTGTTGCCCTTGGGCTGGTGTTTGTTGGGAGGTTTGTTCACCGGTTATCGGCCTTCGATCGAGATAGGGGGTCAATCAAGAAAGGGCCGCCAACGGTAGTCGGCGGCCCTTTCACGTTAAATGCCCGGCGGTGACCTACTCTCCCAGGGGGTTGCCCCCCAAGTACCATCGGCGCTGACAGGTTTCACTTCCGTGTTCGGAATGGGAACGGGTGGTTCCCCGCCGCTGTAGCCACCGGACAAATCTTCAGTTCTCAAAGGCTCTGGAGCTCCAACGGAACTCCGATCTCCCGGGCCAAGCCCGGGAGGCGAGAACTCCATAGCGAGCACAAATATCGAGGATTCATTCCAAGCCCTCGGCCTATTAGTACCGGTCCGCTGAACACATTGCTGTGCTTACACGTCCGGCCTATCAACCTGGTCATCTACCAGGGGCCTTACCCGGTTAATCCGGTGGGAAGTCTCATCTCGAGGTGGGCTTCGCACTTAGATGCCTTCAGCGCTTATCCCGTCCGTACATAGCCAACGAGCCGTGCACTTGGCAGTACAACTCGCACACCAGAGGTACGTCCACCCCGGTCCTCTCGTACTAGGGGCAGCTCCTCTCAAACTTCCTGCGCCTGCGGCGGATAGGGACCGAACTGTCTCACGACGTTCTGAACCCAGCTCGCGT
>CAVSQY010000007.1:0-619407 GCA_963730285.1 uncultured Actinomycetes bacterium
GAGGCTATGGGCTGGGTGTGACAAGAACCACGCCAATTCCCTTCGCAGGAGTCGACCCGCTCACCGCTCCTCTGATGCGTGATAGTAGAGATCGGTCAGGTCGATACAAACGACTCCCGGGGGAGGAAGGGGGCTCTGCAGCTGCAGGTCATGGATTGGGAGATGCCGGTCAGGTTGACAAGCTCGAATCTCGGGTCGGCCTCCGCTGCATCGCTGGCACACGCTCTCGGACTGCCGCGAGTGCGGGCGCTGATTCGACCAACGACCGGATGAATGCCATGGCTGATTCATGCGGAAGCTTCGCAACTGCAATCTTCGCCAAGAGCAGCGCCTGTCGTGCTCGGTCGTACTCCGCGACGCTGCCCACGCGGGAACGTAAGCCAGGACTCCGGGATCAAGTTCGACCGTTTCGCCAGGCTTCGGCCTTCGGAACTTCTTCTTCTTCTCCACGTCTTCGAAAAGATCGACAACCGCCTTGTGACAGGCGTCGCGTTGCTGAACGTATGCGGGGTCCAGCTCGAGTTCGGACCCCACGAAGCCGACGACCGCGCTCGGTGTCGCGATCACGTCCGTCCGCACGTTCCCGGTGATCGAACCATCTCGGACGCTACATGCCACGTTGAGGTCAAAATTGGCGTTCACCCCTTTCGTCTTGACCTCGAGCACTCCCTTTGACTCGACGAAGTCGACGTGAAAGCTTGCCCGCCTCTTCACAAGGGAGCGGCCGTCGAAGCGAACCGTGTCGACAGTTACTGGAATGCTTCCGTTGCCCTTGGCAGGCTGCCCCTGGATGGTCCAGGTCACAATCGGCTGCCGGTATCGGTGCGTTTCCACGCGAAGAATGGCAGTCTCATCGAGTCCGTTCACGACCCACGTGTAGTCGCGATCCTCGAAGCAGCATGCCGGAACAATCCCGCAAAAGGCGGAGTCAGTTGGATCCGGCCGAAAGCGTCCGTTCGCCACCTTGTGTCGTCCGCCGCGTCTGGCAACGAGACAGACCCGACGATTCGCGGACGGTAATCCCGATCGATTGGAATCACTGTGGCGCTGTGACGATTTGACCAGTACGCCGAGACCTTGGCACCGTTGACCCAGGCTGTTTGATAGGTGCCACCCACATTCGCCGCGGTCCTGCAATCTCTCCGTCCGAGGCAGGATCAGCAAACCATCCATCGCCCGAATTCGGGTCGGTCAGAAGTTCCGTCAGTTCATGAGTCAGTGTTCGCGTCGTGTCGTCGACTTCGTTATCAGCGAAGTATCGAACCCACGCCCACCAAAACCAGTCACGGTCAAACGGAAACTCGTAGTCGTAGTCTCGTGTATGAGCACCGTTCGTCCCTGAGGTCGTGAAACCTTTGGGCATCAGAACGATATACGCGATCTGCTCATCGTCTGGGTCCGGCATCACGTCGTCTTCGATTAGGTCGACGATCATGTCACCAGGCGAGTGCTCAGCTTTGAGATCCGGGAAGCTCGTCGGCGGACTCGGCTTCTTCACGATCAGCGACCCTCGGAATTGCGGTGGCGAGACGCCGTATTGATCGAGCTCAGAGAAGTAATTGCTCGCAAGCACAGCCTTGAGTCGGTCCTCGATCAGCCAAAGCCGCTGTCCGCCTTCCGGAGTCGTCCACCAGGACCCCCAGAACAAGAGCTGTACCGGCACCCCACTTGCGACTGGTCCCCCGTGAGGGATAACACTCGTCCCGGGCAGCGATGAGTCGGCGAATACCAGCAGGGGCACATTTGGTCGCGACCAATCACTTTCGAACGCTCGATCAGTCAGCCAAGCGAATACGTAGGATTCATCGAAGTCGTTGAACTGGGTCAGGAATCGCTTTCCACTCACAACGTCTCCAATCAGTGAAATTTGCCCAGAGAATAGTTGCGCGCTCGCATCGAGAATTTGGCGTAGTCGGGATAGACGGAGCCCAGAGCAGTTGGCGGCTTCGGGAGTGGAGGTCGGCCCCAAGTCCACGTCGATCTTGCGTCTGACCCTCGTCCGCACGGCCGCCTCGGAACCCCCAATCCCCAGGGAACACAGACCTTCCCACTCCAGCTACAGGCACATCGCCGAACCCAATCTGACGTTCGGCACACTCGAATCAGACCGCCCAGTGAGATACGTTGAAGACACAAAAGATGTAATAGGCATCGCGAAGTAGCCAAGCTCAGCTTTGCCGTCTGCCAAGCCGAGCACCGAAGGAGTGTCTGTTATGACGGCGATCCATCTGAAGGTCACGACGGGCAAAGTCATCTGCCACGACCGCGAGTCCGACAGCCCCTATGACGCATTCGCCCTCACCGGCATCGTCATCGTGGACAATCAGCCTCACACATTCGCCCTCGATACCGCCGCCGCGAACGAGAAGATCGCGATCGTGCTGCCCACCGATGGGCCATTGTTCGAAGGTGGCTCCCAATCAACCAGTATCGGGCTCGTCCTGCGTGCCTACGACATCGATGACAACGACAAATGGCGTGACAACCGCGAGGACGATCATCCGCCGCAACAACCAGGTTGCGGACATCATCGCGGAGATTCCGGTCGGCGGCGATACCATCGCCTCAGTCGTCAGGGCTTGGCCCAAGGTCGTGGATGCGTTCGTCGACCTCGACAAGGACGACCTTTTGCTCGACGTCGGGACGACCATCGAGCTGCCGCCCCCGTCGGACCTCATCACCGCGCCTCCGATGTCATACACCTTCAGGGCTCGCGGCCGAGGCAACATCCCGCTGATCTCCTCATGGGACTACGAGGTGTCCATCCGGTTCGAATACGTCAGCGCCGATCCGGTCCTGTTTCCGGAGGGGACCCCGAAGGTCACGTACGAGCCCACACGCCAGGAGCTTCGTAGCCAGTGGATCGGCGACTGGGAGGCGTCCGTCAAGACTGTCGAACCCACAGCACCCCCAGTGAGGGTCAACGTGCGCCCGTCCACTCACGGCACCGGCCTCGACGTTACCGTGACCGAACGTCACGGTCGGGAGAAGGTGAGCCAGTTCGTCGACGTCGCGGTCCCTCACGGCGCCATCGCCCCGGAGTTCAAGCCAGGGCAGGTCCAACAGGCTGTGAACATCGGCGAGGCAGAGGTGCCGCTGCTTCCCGACCTGGCCTTGCCTCCCGAGGCCCTCCAGAGGCACGCCAGGCTAGGCCGTGGTGGCGTACACGAAGCTCAGGCCGAGGGGCCCGCAGCCGTACTCGCCGCGGCCGAGAAGGAGAAGTCCCTTGCCGACAAGGTCATCCACGAAATGGGTGACATCCAGGCGGCAAATCCTTTCGGCACCGACGTGCTGCTACTGGGAGACGAGGCGGTCCTAGAGATGTACCGAGTCGTCGTGGACGGTCGTGCGACCGGCGATAACGCTCTGCGGTACCGACGTCCAATCGGTGGTGCCGACCAGGTCGCCGTCATCGACCCCGTAAACGAGCTCCTACATCGAGTCTCTGATTGAATGGGGCTGTACACGTCGGTTAGACGTCAGAAGGGCCGAGTCGAGACGGACCAAGACTGGAACGAAAACACCAGTCAACGCCGCGGCAGGTTCCGCATCATTGTCCCAGCACTGCGACCGGTGGTACCAGCCGCGTCGCCAGAGTGGACCGACCACAATGATTCTGACGCTGGGATCACTCTCCTCGAACTCTTTGCCTTCCTTGCGATCGGACTTCTTGTCGGCCTGATCGCTCGGCGGTTCCACCACATACAGTCAGGGCCAACATTGTTAGTCACGGTCGATGGCGAGGACTGGCATCGAGTCGAAATTCTCGAAGACGCAGGACCCGACGACAGCGTGTATCGGGTCGACCCAGAGAGCGGAACGATCGAGTTTGGTGACGGCCAACACGGCAGGAAGCCTGACGGAACGGTGAATATTTGGCGAACCTATGACCATGGGGTAGGAGCCGCGGGCGCCATCGGCATCATCTCTGTGGTGTACACGGCTCTTGCGACCTGGTGGTGCAGACGACGGAGAGGCCGTCAGGCCGCATGAGCATCCATGTTGGTGGGAAGTCCCAAATGCAGCCGATCTTGTGTTTGACATACTTCTGTATGAAGCGTGCGAGCGACCAGGTACCGCCGATAAGGATTGGCGTTTCATGTCCAACCCGACCTAGTCCGGGGCCTACTGGATGAGTTCGGCGTTGACTGATGCGGCTGCCAGGCCGGAGTCAGTCGTGATGATGGTTGCGTGGAGCTGATTGGCGAGCTCGATGTACAGGGCGTCGACGAGACGGACGTTGTGATGTAGCGCCCAGGCGCCTTCGAGAAGCGGGGCGAGCAGGTGGCGGTGGAACGGTGCCTGTGCAGTGAGGGATACTCGTTCTTGCACCTCGAGTTCGCTGAGTCCTCCACCACGTTGCAGACGACCCAGCGCTGACAGGACTTCGGCGTCAAAGTGCGCCGGCACGTTGACCTCGCTGTCTCTGAGGCGTGTGGCGACGAGCTGACCCAGCGAAGAAGCGACCAGGTAGTCGACCATCGCTGACGCGTCGACTACGAGCTTGTCAGCCACCCTCGAGCTCGTCCTTGGCCGATTTCACCGCCTCGAGGACCTTGTCGTGGCTGATGCCGGGAGAGCTGAGTTCAGCAACGCGTTCTTGCCATCGTGAGAGGTTCTGTGCTGCCAAGGATGACCGAATCGCCTGCTGTGTGAGGCTCGAGATGTTGAGGCCAGCCGCCTTGGCCTCCTCGGCGAGTTCGTCTGGCAGATAGACGTTGACACGTGACATGCGCATAGTATACACATAGAGAAAGCGATCACGAGCAACGAACCACCAGTCTGAGCTCAGCCGCACCTAGGTCACTGATAGGCGCTATCTGCCTCCAACCGTGGATCAGTAGCTCAGGAGTGTTTTGACGATGCCGGCGACACGGAGGCTGGTGTCAATGTCGATGGTGCCGAGCTGATGTACCAGGCGCTTTCGGTTGATCGATCGCAGCAGCTCGCACTGGATTCCGGGGGCCCAGGTCAGGCTCGGCGAACGTCTGCTTCCTCCTCGACGGTCAGCTCGAATGGAGAAGCGACGGTGGCAAATATTCGCGATCGCTGCACATCTGGAAACAGAGCTGTCCTAGATGGCCACTAGGCCCTGGTTTCGGACCTCGAATCACTTCGAATTCGGTCCGAAGGCTCGCCGCTTCTCAGCCGGACGGCGACATCGATAGCCGATCGGACTCAGTCTTGGAAGCCTCGGTCTTCAGCTGCCCGTCAACCTGGACGATTAGTTTCGGTTGCCGTGTCGATCCGTGTGTTGGGAGTGGGGAGGGGCTGCAGGCCGGTATGAGCCACTTTCGATGAGGGCGTCGATGGCGGTGATGTCTGCAAGTGAGGTCGCCGCCAGCTCTTGGATGAGTGCATTCTGGGTGCGGGCCCAGGTGTCGTGGACGGGACAGGTCTCGTTCCAGTCACAGGGACCGTCGTGTAGAACGCAGTGGTCGAACGTGGCGGGCCCTTCGGCGGCTTCCACGATATCGAGGAGGCTGATATCGCCGGGGTGTCGAGCCAGGCGATAGCCTCCGTTGGGTCCGTGGGCGGCTATCAGCAGCCCCTCGGTGACCAGTCCGGTTGGTGGCCCACTTCGTCGATATCGATAGTGGTCCGGGGGACTTCCGCGGCGCGGACCAGAGGGTTGCCAGTTTACGCGACGCATGGTCGGAGCTCGAATGCTCGGTCGTTGTGGATGCGAATGACTCGCCAACCGTGCAGATAGGCCGTGGCGGTTCAGGCCCTCGTGTCCTCTTGATTGGGCACTACGACACGGTCTTCCCAAAAGGAACTGCTGTTGAACGGCCCTTCCGACTCGAAGCAGGTCGAGGGTATGGGCCCGGGGCGGCCGACATGAAGGCCGGACTGGTTGTCCAGATTGCAGCGGTGGCCCTATCGGGGGGCTCGGGGTGCGATCTGACGGTTCTTATCAACGGCGACGAGGAATCAGGGTCGGTTCGCAGCCGCGACGCGATACGAGAGGCGGCATCTCAGGCCGAGGTCGCCCTGATATTTGAGCCAGGGGAGCCAGATGGTGCTCTCGTGTTAGGGAGACCAGGGGTCAGAAGATTCAGGATTTCCACTCGCGGTCGTGCAGCCCACAGTGGAGTCGACCCCGAGTCGGGTCGGAATGCTATCGAAGGTATCGCTCACCTT
Source organism: uncultured Actinomycetes bacterium (assembly GCA_963730285.1). Classification (GTDB taxonomy): domain Bacteria; phylum Actinomycetota; class Acidimicrobiia; order Spongiisociales; family ZC4RG35; genus JARDZU01. The sequence continues at coordinate 6,145 of CAVSQY010000007.1, forward strand.
GCTCTAGCCGTGCAAGACCTCGGACGAGGCGGAGACTACGGCACTGTCACGGTCTCTCAGATCGCAGGGGGAACCCGACCAAACATCGTGCCGGCCGACGCATCGATGGTCGTCGACGCCCGCGTCCCAACCGATGCCGTCGGCGAGTCTCTGGTCGATGCATTGCGAGAGCTGGTGAGTTCGGTTCCAATCGACGGCGTTTTGGGAAGTCTCGAACTATTGGAGGACAGACCAGCCTTCGCCCCCTCCGATGAAAGCGGTCACTTTGTCAGGTCACTCCAGCAACTTGGTGAACAAGTCTCGATCACCCTGGGCGCGAGATCCGCCGGTGGTTCGTCCGACGGCAACTTCACATCAGGTGCAGGAGTGCCAACTATCGACGGCCTCGGGCCGCCCGGGGGCGGCTTTCACACCGCTGAGGAGTGGTTCGACGTCGACGGGTTGTTCGTCCGCGCGGCACTCGTTGCGGGGCTTCTTGATGAGCTTGCCGAAACGAAGTTGACTGCTTGAGACCGCATTGTCACAGCCCGGTGTGCACAACATCGGCACCTCGCTGGGCATGCTGGGCGGGGGAGGCAGGCGTCTCCACGTTCAAAGGCCACCAGGGACCGAACGCCCATGTTCTGGACTGCTTGCGTTGGAGTCACGGCGTTCAAGACGATGATCAAGGACGTCATCGAGCAGTTTCCCAATCTGAAGATGGTCGCCACCAGCTTGCGAAACGCGAAGTCGGCCGGCTTCAACGACTGGGCAGCAATCCTCTATGCAGACGGCGTCTTCCATGAGTCCCGGTTTCGTCCCGACCTCGAGATCTACGACCGGGTCGGCGGGGAAGATGGCTTCGCCAGTGGCATGATCTGTGCACACCTCGACGGCCGCGAAGTCTCCGAAGCGGTAGAGGTGGGTCAGGCTCAAGCCGGGCGGCTGAAGAGGTGATGCGTGCGATCTCCACCCTCGGCGCACGGGTGGTGCGCTGAAGGCCCGCACGAATCCGGCTTCGCCGTAATGTGGATGTGTGGCCGCGTCTAGATCTGTGATCGTCGGAGCTGTGGCCGGAGCCATGGGGACCCTTGGCATGGACCTGCTCTGGTATGCCCGTTTCAAGCGTGGCGGCGGCTCGGACCCCTTCATCGATTGGGAGACCTCGAAGGGTCTGGAAGGCTACGAGGACGCTCCCGCCCCTGCCCGGACGGCCAAAGCCGTTGCCGGGCTTGCCGGAATCGACCTGCCTGAAGCGTCGGCGCGGGCGACCAACAACGCGGTCCATTGGGTCACCGGGATCGGGTGGGGAAAGGCCCATGGTGTCGCGGTCAGCGTTCTCGGCACCGCAAACCCGCTGCTCGGGCTGGGGACAGGGGTGGTCGCCTGGGCAACCAGCTACATGGTGTTGCCCCGATTGGGCGTCTACAAGCCGATCACCGAGTACGACCCCGACGTCCTACGGCGGGATCTGAGCGCCCACCTAGTTTTCGGTCTGACGCTGGGCGTCTTCTTCCGGATCTTCTCGAAACGCCGATAGCACCTGGCGCATGCGGGTACCCGGAGGTCACCATCCCACTCGCACTACTCGGGGAACACCTGCACCTCAAGGAGGATAACCCAGCCGTCCACATGCCTCAGCTACGGCGTCGGGCAACTCCGGCGGGCTCACAGAAATGAGAAGGCGAGAAGGCAAATCACCTGACGCGGCTGGCATCGTGGGCAGCAATGGACCCCCTCTCACTCGGCGTCTTGACGTAAGTTACGTTTTGACGTAACGTAGCTTACGTTATGGCAAGGGTGTTCCGACGAGGTGAATTGAAAGAGGCGATCCTGGTCGTGTTGGCCAGGATCGGTGAGGCTCACGGATACGCCATCATGGGCGAGCTCGAGGCCCGCGTCGAGGGCGGCTGGAAGGCGAGCCCCGGTGCGATCTATCCGGCCCTGATGGCCCTGGTCGAGTCGGGCCATCTCCGCTTTGAGGACCGGGACGAATTGCGGGTCTACGAGCTGACCGAGGCTGGCCGGAGAGCCGCGGGCGCTTCGAGCTGGGGGAACCGCTGGAGCGCCCTCACGGCCAAAGCCGAGAAGGCAGACGGTCGCACGGCCGTGGGTTCACTGCTCGACGAATTCGCTTCGACATCTCCGCTCCGGCGTCGACTCGCCGGTTCGGACCAGCAACAACAGATCGAATCCATCCTCGAACTGGCTCATGCCGAGATCGAGGAGTCACTAGAGGAAGGAAAGACACATGGATGAGTTCGGAGAGATGGCGGCGCGGGAGAGGGAGGCGAACCGGATTGCCCGTCGGCAGTGGTTCTGGCTTCACTTCGCCGTGTTCGCGACGACACAGGCGTTCTTGATCATCATCTGGGCCCTGAGCGCAGCCACCTATCCCTGGTACATCTTCCCCTTTTTTGGCTGGGGGATATTGATAGCGGCTCATGCAGTTTTCGCCTTCGTGGTGAAGAGCCCCGAGGAGATCATGGTCGAACGCGAGACCCGCCGATCAGGCGGACCACGGTGACGTGGCTGCTCGCGGCCTACGCGGACCGGCGAACGTATGGAGCGCTTGGCTATCTGCTGCTCGGGCTCCCGTTGGGCATATTCGGGTTTGTCGTGGTCGTCACCGGGCTGGCCCTCGGGTTGGGTCTGGTGGTGACGCTGATCGGGATACCGATCCTCGTTCTCACCCTGCTTTTCGTCCGCGGGCTCGCCGGGCTGCACAGACAACTTGCATGGTCGATGTTGCAGGCGCCCCTACCACGGAGACCAACAAGTCGCATCCGATCTCATGGGGTGTTCTGGGAGCGTCTGCGCCAACTGGTCACGGCTCGGCAGACGTGGAGGGAAGTGGCATACGTGCTGGCAAGCCTTCCCTTGGGCGTGATCGGATTCTCCCTTGTCGTAACCCTGATCGCCTTGATGTTTGGGGGGATTGGCCAGCCCATCGTCAACGCCACCGGGGTGGAGACACACATCGGCACCTGGACCATCGACACATTCGGTGAGTCGATGGTCTACCTCCCCATGAGCCTGGTATTCCTCTTGGTGGGTCCGCGGATCCTTCTCGGGCTTGGGACGGTGGCGGGGCGAATCGCCGTCAGGTTCCTGGGTCGCATCGAAGCCGACGAGTTGAAAAGGGCCATCGCCCAATCACTCGCCCGGGACGGCGAACAGAACGCGTTTGCGATACGCGACCAGCTTCAGCTGAACTTTGGAGGAGGCTCTCATTTGAGCCCGACACGGGTTCAGGCAGCACTAATTGCCCTGGAATCGAATGGGCAAGTGAGCGCTAGAACCGGTGCCTCCGGCGTCCTGTATCGGCTGACAGAACAGCCGTGAGCGGACCTTCCGCCTCCGGTATGTCTCTCGTGGTGGTGAAGGAATCGATGTGAGAGTGCCCGACTCACCTGTCTTGCAAGAAAGGCGATCTCTCAAGACGGGATGGCGTCGACATCAACTGACCACATATTTCGGGTTGACTTACGCCATCTCCTGGGCGTTTCTCATTCCCAGCTACAGGATTCTCTCCTCGACGCGGGATGGGCGCAAGGAGGGCTCGATGAGGTCCCACCGCTGGCCTTCGTCGGCCTCATCGGCGCATTCGGTCCGACGTTGGCCGCGCTCATCCTCTCTTGGCATGAGGACCGCGGGAACGGCGTCCGGAGATTGCTGAAGCGTCTCGCGATCTGGCGGGTCCATGCTGGCTGGTACCTATTCGCGCTTTTTGCGGCGGCAGTCCTGCTCTTCGTCGCCCTGCTTGCCTCCCGCCCTGCCGGATTCTCGCTCGGGCCGGTACTCATGCATGGCGTCGGGGCGATGGTCTTCTCCGCGATCGCGCTCACTCTCCCTTTCGGCCCCGTGCCCGAGGAGCTCGGGTGGCTCAGTCGAAGCGAATCGGTTCTGGCTGCCAGATCACGCCGGTGAAGAGCCCTTCACGTCCCGATGGGAGGTCGGCAATGATCTGCTCCTCGGTTCCATCGGCATTCATCAGCACCAATCGATGGGCGGAGGGATAGTCGATGGCAGCGATCTGGCTTCCCGACGGCGACCAGGCAGCCGCCACGAAATGCCCCGTGGCGATCGAGCGAGGAGGCACGGACCCGCCGAGGTCGATCAGATAGAGGTTGGTGGGTATCGGGTCTGCGAACGGACCGACCAACCCGGCCGGGACGGGAAGCGAACGTGGGCCGGCCACTGCCAGCAGTGTTGAACCGTCAGGCGACCAGCTGAGCTGGCGGATATGGCCGAAGACAGGGCCGGCCAGCTCTGTTGTGGCGCCACTCTCGATGTCCATCATCTGAATGGTTGGTTCCAGGCGCTCACCGTGGATGTGGTTGGCGATGAAGGCGATCTCGGATCCATCCGGCGACCACACAGGGCTATAAAGACCCACGTCTTCGTCGAGGGGGAATTGAGACCTGTCGAGTTCTGCCGTGAAGACAACAACATTGCGTTTCAGATCGAGGATCGACACGTCTCGCGGACCGACCTTCGCCGCCAGGGAGCCATCAGGGGAAAGCCAATTCGAGGTGACGAACCAGCAACAGTCGTACTGGTAGCCACGGACGCCACCCCATGGGATTCGGGTCACGGTTCCTGTTAGGTCCATCAGGTAGCTCTCATTCGTGTACTCATTGTCCAATGCCAGGATCGACCCGTTGTTGGACCAGCCGACGGCGGCGAGCCTCGCAGCCGAATTCCAGCTGGGATCGGCCTGTGGCTCGGGGATGGTGAGGGTCACGACGCCGGTCAAATCCGTCGGATGCACAGCTCTCAACTTCCCATCGGCAACGTAGACGATTCGACCGCGGAAGGGCTCGAACACATCCAGGGAGACCACAGGTGAAACCTCGGGCACCGCCGGGATGGTGTCCGGCAGGGAAGCGTCCCCGCTTGGAACGAGCACCTGAATCAAGCCGCCCAAGAACAAGATCACCATGGTCGCGGCGATGAGCTTGGCGCTTCGCCTACCCGCGCCCTCGAACCGATCTGTCCCGTCAGTCGACTCCCCGGTCGTCAAGTCTCCGCCCACATCACCTCCTCGGAGGTAACCCGCGCTGCGTCATCGCTCGTACCTAAACCAGCTTGTCCCCGCCGGGGTAGCCAACCTACGGGCTCATCCCGCGCTGCGTCCGTCAACCTACCGGCCAGTCGATCGACGTCGCTGTTTTCGGCGACCTGCCTTCGTGTTGACTCGAACGGAAATTGCGATGCCTCGGCATTCAGTCTCCTCGGCGAGGGACACCCAGCTATGTCCGGCGGAGGGCGAACTCTGACAGGGTCTCGAGGCAGCGACGTTCTAACCACGCACCTGGATCATGTAGCAGGCGACCAGTTCTGGGTTTGGATTGTGGGCGGTGTCCTGCAGGTGGGTCGTCAGCGCCAGCCGAGCCAGTCAGGATTTCGCCGTTGATCTGGCGCACGGGTTGCTCGCCTGAAATCTGAATGTCTCCGTGTCCTACCACCTCAGCCAGTCGACTGATGGACACGCCCGAGAGGAGCTCCCATCCGCCATCCAGCACGTTCCCGGACATGACCAAGGAAGCCACCTACGCAACGTCGGCGTCACCGATCGATGCCGTCGTTCTCGCCGCCGGCCAGGCCCCCTACGCCGAGATCGCCCACGCAGCAGATCACGTCCTCTTGGATCTATATCGCCGGGCAGCCGGCCAGTACCATTAGGAGCGGCCGGGCACATGCGGGAACCACGGCCAGGGCATACCCAATGGTTCCAACAGGTTCTACTTTGCTAGTTGGGGTGGCGGTTGAGAATTTGGAACTTCCTGGCTGTGCCCTTCACCCTGGTCCGCATCAATTGGGCTCCCATGGCAGTTACTTCCTCGTCAACCTCCTCCAGCAGCGCTTCTCCCGCCTCGCGGTCCTGCGTCCCCAGTAGGGCTTCTGCCTGGCGCCAGCGGGCATACATCCGGTAATAGGCATAGTCGGCCGCATCCTTCGCTTTTGCCCACAACTCGGGGCTCGATCCGGTGAGCCGGCTCATCTCGGCCTCGGCGAAGGCGAGATTCTGGACGTGGGTCATCACCGAAGTCCAAGACTCGGTCTTCGGCGGAGTGTCTTCGAGGATGCGCTGCATTCGCTCAAATGCCCGTTTCGCCCTGGTTGCGTTCGCATCAGAATTGCTCTCTATTGCCGCATCGACTTCGGCTCTCACCAGAGGATTCAACACCCCGAGTTTCGCCGCTTCTCCAGTTGGGTGGACCTCGACGGACAGGTATCGGTCTGCGATTTCTCTGACGTCCTCGAGCCGTCCCTGATCGGCGAAGACGTCTGCGGCCAGCGGGTAATAGACGTGAGCCCAGCGTTCGTTCACCCCGCTCGTCGCCAACTCCTCGATGATGCGTCTCGCCTCTCTCAGGTTCCCCCTCATCCAGGACAGGCTCGAGGTGACCATGAGATAGATGCTTCGGTTGTAACCCTCGAGGAACCGGTTGCCGAGCCACGAGGCCGCTTCGTCGGCGTGGTCGAATTCGCCCGCTTGCATGTAGATCCACGGAAGCCAATCTGAGGCCGTCGACATGATGAAGTCGGGCCCCGGCTGCACAAGGGACAACCATCTTCGGGCCGCCTGCATTGGAGCCGTGCGACGGGCCACCGGGTCCAGCATGTAGTTGTAGATGGAGTGACCGTACGTTCGGTCGATCGTCAACGGATCGCCGGTTCCTTCGGCCAGATCGATTGCCCGCTTCTGTTGAGCGAGTCCTTCCCGAGTTCGACCGTTCCAGCAAAAGGCATCAGCCATCAGTTGCCTCGCCCATATCTCGGTGTCGACGCCCTCGTCCCCCGCGGCGAGCTCCTCCGCCTCTTTTGCCAGGTCGAGCATCGAGGCAGGGTCGGCCGTCGTCGACATGAACAGACCCAGTTGGATCGACGCCAGCACCCAGGCCCTGAGGAGTGGAGCGGCCAGGTCGTTGATCAGGCGATGAGCGGCCTCGGCTTCGAGAATCGATCCTTCGACATCCTCCGAATATGCAAGCGACCGAGCCAGGAGTGCCCGCATCAGGGCAATGTCAGCCCGATCGTCGGCGATTTCGAGGGCGGATCCCAGCAAGGTCCGTGTAATCCCCAGGTGGCCGGTGAAGAACCAGTGCCAGGCGAGAGTCTGGGACAGGGTGATCACAGCCGGATCGTTCTGTCGGTTCGTCGCCACTTCCAAGGCCGCCTGAAGATTTCCGCTCTCGGCCGCGAGCTCTGTGATCAGGCCGCCGCTGCCGCTTCCCAAAGCCCGATGCCACAGACCTACCAGACTGCCCAGATACCAGCCCAGGTGGCGTTCTTCAATTGCGGTCTTCTCACCAGATTGCTCGAGTTGGTGTGCGGCGTATTGGCGCACGGTTTCGAGGAGCCGGTATTTGATCTCGGTCTTGGTCTCGTGGGTGATCACCAGCGACTTGTCCACCAGGTCCAAGATGATGGGTGTGATCTGCTGGCCAGGGAGGTCGGGTGCGGAGATCACGTGCTCCGCCGTGTCGAGATGGAATGCTGCCCGGAACACGCTGAGCCGGTTGAGGACCGTCTGCTCGTCGGGTGTGAGGAGGCGATAGCTCCATTCGATGGTGCCCCGGAGTGTCCGTTGGCGGAGCGGCGCAGTCGATGCCCCGCGAGTCAGAAGTCCCAATTGATCATCGAGGCGATCGGCGATCATGCCGACGGCAAGAGAGCGGACGCGGGCCGCTGCCAATTCGATGGCGAGCGGCATCCCGTCGAGCCGCTCGCAGATCCTGATCACATCGGGGAGATTGGCGTCGGTGACGACAAAGAATGAATCGGCCGTGCCGGCGCGCTGGACGAACAGTTGCACGGCCTCGAACTCCAGGGCACTCCGAGCATCTGTTGCTGCTTCAAGGGGATATCCCATACCCGGGATTTCGAAGATCGACTCGCCGGGGAGGCGGAGCGGTTCCCGGCTGGTTGCAACAAGCTTCATCTCAGAGCACTCCTCTAGGAGCCGCTGTGCCGTCGTGGCGATGTCCTCCAGGAGGTGCTCACAGTTGTCGAGGACGATGAGAGCTCTGTCTCTTCCGATAGCCCCGACTATTGCGTCGACAGTTTCGGTGCCCTCCGGCTGGAGACCCATCGCCACGGCTATCTCGGTTGCGACCATGCCGGCGTCATGTGTGGGAGCTAGCTCCACGATCCATACTCCGTCGGGAAATTCGCCGAGAGCTTCTCTGGCAACACGGAGGGCTATGCGGGTCTTACCTGAACCGCCAGGACCTGTCAGGGTCACCAGACGTCGCTCGGTCAGCAGCCGGCCAATGTTGTCAATTTCAACCGCCCGTCCTACGAAGCTGCTCAACTCGACAGGGAGATTGTTTCTGGTCTTAGCGAGAGCGTTGTCGTGGAGAAGCACGCGCTCCTCGAGCCGCTGCAGGCGCTCGCCGGGCAGCAGCCCGATGTCGGCCAACTGCTCCGATATCTGACGATATGCGTAAAGAGCTTCGGTGTGCCTGCCGAGGCGATATCGAGCGGTCATCAAATGCTCCCAGAGTCGCTCCCGGAGGGGATGCTCGACTGTCAGGCTCTCGAGCTCCGGAAGAGCGTCAGCGCCCCTATCCAATTCGAGTAGCGCCTCGAAGCGCATCTCGAGCAACTCCAGATAGGTCTCTTCAAGCATCACAATCGTCGGTCGGGCGAAGTTATCGTCCTCTAGCTCGGGGTAAGGGCGTCCTCTCCGCAGCCGTAAAGCCTCGTCGGCTGCTCGAAGGACATCCGGCCAGCTCTTCGAACTCACGGAGCTTCTGACTTCACCAGCGAGTTGGAGAAACCGGGACGCGTCAACGAGGGCGGCGTCGATGTCGAGACGGTACCCGTGACCTTCCGTGACGATGATCTCACTCCCGATCGCCCTTCTCAGCGCCGACATGTGGGTCTGGATCGATGCCTTGGCCGTGGCAGGAGGGCGGTCCGGCCAGAAGCGATCGATGAGCAAGTCGATGCTGACACGTTGACCGGCGTCGAGAGTGAGGATGGCGAGGAGCCGCTTGTGGGCCGGCCGGGAAAGCCCGGCTGAGGCGCCGCCGGACACCTGTATCGGGCCCAAAACGTGGATCTGTGCGCTCTCGGTATCTGTCACCATTGGTGATTCTGCCAAACGGCTCGTGACCGGACTGTTGAGAGCTCGTTTAGAGACGACTTGTTCCATCGGCGTCGAAGGGCTCCGCGTCGCCAACGTGTGAGCACGTAAGTTCACCTACACCCTGAACCGGAGGCAGACTTCAATGAGCATTTCCCAACCCGCTACCCGATTCGACGCCAACCTGTTGAAGCCGGGCGATGACGACTTCGATGATGCCCGAGCACTTTGGAACGCCCGGTTCGATCGCCGCCCGGACCTTATTGTCCGCTGTCTCACCAACGATGACGTACGGGCCGCGGTCGATTTCGCCCGGGACCAGGGGCTTCGTCTTTCGGTCAAGGGAGGCGGTCACTCCTACGCAGCCCACACCGTGGCCGACGGAGGGCTCCTGATCGACCTCTCGCCGATGAAGTCGGTGCGGGTGGATCCCGAAGCCCGGACGGTGACCGTCGAGGGTGGCGTGACATGCGGCGAGATGGACGCCGTTACCCAGGCCTACGGGCTGGCGGCACCCTTGCCGACGGTTTCTTCGGTCGGGGTGATCGGCGCTGCCTTGGGCGGCGGCGGGGGCTATCTGACCAGGAGGTATGGATTGACTCTCGATAACGTGTTGTCGGCAGAGGTCGTGACTGCCGAAGGTCGTGTTCGTCGGGCCAGCGCCGAGGAGAACCAAGACCTGTTCTGGGCGATCCGGGGTGGAGGAGGGAACTTCGGGGTGGTCACGAGAATGGTGATCGGTCTCCACGAAGTTGGGCCGCAAGTGCTCTCAGGGCAGATCATCTACCCGTTCGATCGGGCCGGAGATCATCTGCGGTTCTTCAGAGAGCTCATGTCGTCTGCCTCCGAGGAGTTCCAGTGCTATCCGTTCTGTTTTCGGGTTCCTCCGATCGAGCTGTTCCCCGAACAGACCCACGGCCAGCCGGTGATCGACTTCGTGTTCTGTCACCAGGATCCCGACGCGGCCGACTTCGTCCAGCCTCTCCGGAAGTTGGGTGATCCGATCCTCGACTTCGTCGGCCAGAGCGCGTATGTAGACACTCAAACCGCCTTTGACGCGAACATGCCCAAAGGCCGGCGTTACACATCCAAGGCTCACGACCTCGACCGACTGTCCGACGGTGCCATTGATGTGATGGTCGAATTCGTGCCGCTCATGGCCGGCGCGCTCACCGCGGCCTACTTCGACCCGTTGGGCGGCGCGGTGAGTCGCGTGGCTTTGGCAGAGACGCCGTATGCGGGTCGCGACACAAGATACGGATTTCACATCATGGCGGGATGGATGGATGCAACCGAAGATGAGGCCGTGTTGGGATGGGCTTCTGAGTTCCATGAGGCAATGGCTGCCCATGCCACGGGTGGTGTCTACGTCAACCTGATCGCCGACGACGAGAGTCATCGGATCCCAGCCGCCTACGGGCCCAATTACGAACGTCTCGTCGGGCTCAAGAAGAAGTGGGATCCGGACAACCTGTTCAGCAGCAACTACAACATCCCGCCCGGGTGACCCCCAGTACCGGTCCACCGATCTGCTCGACCGTCAACTTGACGTTTTGCGGGCGTTTGGTGGGTTCCAATACACCGAACTCTGACAGCAAGGCGCCACATCATCGCTGATGTCAAATCATTAGGTGAGCAATCCCTTGGGGAGGATTAGCGGCTGATGGCGACCCGAATGCCGACTGGACCGGTGCAGCATGCCGTTGCTGTCGCCGCCACAAGCAGCCGCTGATAGGAAGAGGCAGATCACGATGGTGAAATGCACTCCCCATCTTCCATAGCCTTTAGTCAGCTGATTACCACTCATCGGTCACTCGGCAACGCAGCTGACCTCGAAGGTTCCCTCAGCTGTCGACAATTCATCTGCCAATCCGGCGCTGAACTGGTACCCCGACTCCTTCTCGTAGAACAGCGCAGTATCCGAAGCCATCCCGGGGGTCAACACCTCGACGTTGACGATCGGACCGGCCCGACATGACCTCGACGTCGGTTTAGGCGTTTCTCGATTGAGCCGACATCACGGAGTGGTCACCACGCGGGTCGTGTGGATGGTGACGCTCGGATAGGACGGGCCGTCCCGACGCACCTGAGTGGTCCCACCGCACCAGCACCAACCTGAAGGTCAGCCGGGGATGAATCCCGTCGGCTCATTCGCAGATGACGTAACCATCTCGCTGAGAACTGCGAGGACTTCGGACTCCGTGACATCGTCCGCGACGAACGGATCGCCGATATCTCTGAGAAGGACGAACCTGAGTTGGGTGTGTCGTCGTTTCTTGTCGTGGAGCATCCCCGCAAACACAGACTCGGGTGTAATGGCTTCGGGAAGAGCGGGGGACAGGCCGATGTGTTCGACGATCGCCCTCACCTTTTGGCTGATTCCCGGCTGGGCGTAACCCTTGACCTCGGACAACCGCGCAGCTGCGACCAGACCGATCGCCACCGCCTCCCCATGATTCAGGGCGCCGTTCGTGGCGTGCTCGATGCCATACCCGAAGGTGTGACCGAGGTTCAATACCGTCCTGCGACCAGTCTCCTCAAATGGATCTTCCTGCACGATCGCGATCTTCACCTGAATCGCTCGAGCGATGAGCGACTGGAGGCTGCGAAGCATTCCAGGGAACAGACTCTCACCATGCATCCATTCGGTCTCCTCGATGTGACTCAGCAGCGACGAGCCGGCCACCAAGCCATGTTTCACCACTTCGGCGAGCCCCGACGAGAAATCGCGTTTCGAGAGTGTCTGTAGCGTCGCGACGTCGGCAACGACCCCCTTGGGCTGTTTGTACAGTCCAAGCAGGTTCCGACCCTGAGGGACGTCCAAGCCGACCTTGCCGCCGATGCTGGTGTCGACCATCGCTCTCAGGTTGGTCGGACAATGAACCAGGTCGACCCCGCGGAGATACGTCGCCGCGGCGAATCCGCCAATGTCGCCGACGATGCTCGTACCAAGGGAGACGATCGTTGCCGTCTTGTCAACGCCAGCCTCGAAAAGCCGGTCGTAGACGAAATGAACGGAGTCGATCGTCTTGTTCTGCCTCTCAGGAGGAAGCGAAACCGTCAGGTCGACTTCGCCGACACTCGCCCCATACAGTTCGTTTACCACATCGTCGGTGACGAGAACCAACGGTCCGCTGACAGATGTCAATTGGCGGACAAACGGGAGAATCCCCGCTCCCACAATGAATTCGTAGCCACCATCGGGGTGAGCGATGTCGTAGGAGTCGCGGCCCACCCAGAGATCTGCCACTTCGTCGGCGATGACATCAGGATCCCTGTAATCGGTCGTCAACCGTGGGAAACGCGCGTAGTTGGGCTCGCGTTCTGCCAGCAGCTCCACGATCCGTTGGTGCGGATCCGCGACCGTCAGCAGCGGCCGGTCCCTCCTGGCCGGATCGTTGGTGACCCGGTCCAGAATCTCGTTAGGCGTTGCCACCAGGCAAAAGATCCTTCCGTTCCGAATCAAAGCTTTGAAATTGGCCGGGTCCAGCAACATGCGACCGCCGGTTGCGATCACGAGCCCCCGTCGCCCCCCGAGCTCGGCGGCGAGACTGCGCTCCATGTCACGAAATGCATCCTCGCCTTGTTGTTTGAAGATCTGTGATATCGGCCCGTGTCGCTCCTCGATGAGGAGGTCGGTGTCGACGAATTCCATGCCCAGCTTCTGGGCAAGTTGAAGACCCACGGTTGTCTTGCCGGTGCCCATGAACCCGGTGAGCACCAGATTGTGTTCGGGGGTCATGCGTCAAAGCTAATTGAGGAGCTTCGGAGCCAACAACCAGACTGGCTGCTCCACAAGTCCGACCTGGACCGTTCCACCCCAATCGAAGGCCGTGAGAGCCAAACGATTCTGTATCGGAGGCTGGGGCGGCAAACAATGCCGGCTACGGGCGGTGGATTTCGGCGGGTTTGGTGGAGAGCCAAACTGCTGAGGTCTCTGGCTGTAGGAAGTCGATGATTGTCGAGGTCCAGAGCTGGGTCAGCTGGTCGACGGTGAGGGATTGGTGGAGCTTCGAAGTGAACTCTTCGGAGATGACCTCGGCTTCGTAGGCCGATCGGTTGAACCGGCGGTCCACTGCGTGCTGAATGCGTATTCGGAGCGGATTGAACGCAGCAGCGACAGCGAGGGTAGACCCGGCGACAGCGAGGGCGTTCTGTGTCGGAAGCAGTGTCGTCGCCAGAGTGACAAGCCCAAAGAAAATGGCACCGAGCACGGCGACCACGAAGGTGTAGGTGACGGTCCGAGAGATGATCCTCCCGATGTCATAGAGCCGGTAACGAGTTATGGCAACACCGAAGCAGATCGGTATCGCGATGTAACCCAAAACCGCACCGAACCATTCTGCCCCCGTTTGCCCGCGGACGTCAGAGATGATCACTGCAACCGGTACAGCCACGATCAGATAACCGAAGGGGAACAGCACCCAGAGATACTGCTGGCGAACAACTCCGGTTGCTCGGCGCGACCTGGCCACCAGGGTGCACGTCGCGATGATGAGTCCCAAAAGTGCCAGGATCTGCAACAGTCCGTAGGCATCGGCGGACAACCAGCCAAACCCGAGAGGGTTGTCGAAGCGGGTAGGAGCGGCCGGGCTATTCCATCCCGACGCCTCGACTTCTCGAGTGAGCGCAGCCATGACCGTGGCCAGAGAGACAATGACCACGACCGCCCGATCCACAAACCGGGGGACACCCTGTTGGCGACGAAGACCATCCGGGAAGACAGCCACCAACACGGCCATGACTGCCCAGAATGCCACATTGAGCACCATGAAGATCCACCCCTGCCACTCCACGGAAGTCAACGGCAGCGATTCGGCGAACTGAGCAGCGCTGATCGCCGCCGTGGCTAGAAGCAGCCACCCCACCACATGCCAGTCTCGCCGCAGAAGGACAACCAGGGCTGGTGCCAGAATGGCCAGCGCCACCACCGCGTCCAACGGTTCGGGTGAGCCCACGATCGTCCCGACGCTCAACCAAATCGTGACCACTGCGCCAAGCACCAGTGCTACCCATCTGGTCAACTGCACCGCCCTTGTCATCCGGCTTTCACGATCGTTGGGTTTCCTCACTATGAAGTATCGCCGCAGGAGCGTTACGAGAGCGTGACGGAGACTCAGAGATTGACCCAGTTTGCAGCGACGTGGTTATGGAACAAGAGCCTCCAACCGGTGGGACTCATCCCCTACGGGAACCTTTTGCCATGTGGACACGTCCCTCTTCGTCATCGAGGAACCGGAGCCGGAGCCGTGGTGCAGACGGGACCAGGAGACTGTCAAACCGAGGGCGCTCGCCGAGGTTGATCAGAAATCATCGCATTTGAAATGGCCATATTGGCCCGAAACCCGAGGACGAGCGTGCTCCCCGGCCACCACGATCAACGGGATCTGCAGGTCGAAACCGGTCGAGGTTGGCGGCTATCGCGCCACCCTTGTGGTCACTGGCCTCTGACCCAGACACCGACCGATGAAGGTTGCATGGTTCCGACGGCGACAGACTTCAAGCTCTCGGGGAGTCGGTCCAGGTCGAGTTCTTCTCTGAGCAGGTCGGAGAACCCGGCCGCGACTTCTTCGGCGTCATAGCGAGACCGGTAGAAGCGACGGTCCGCCCAACGGAGGATTCGACTTCGAACCGGGTTGAAAAGTGCTGCGACGGCGAGAGTCGATCCGGCCACGAATATCGGATGCTGTTGACCGATCAGCCGAGTGGGCAGCCAAATCGCACCGAGTGAGTAGACGAGACCCAACACCCCGACGACCAGGGCGTAGCCGAGACCGCGGGAAATCACCTTCTCGATGTCATAGAGACGATACTTGGCCACGGCGACACCAATCGAGACCCACACTCCGCTGAGAGCCAATGCAGACGCCCATGCGGCCAGGTCGGTGTCGATGAACGACTCGTTGGCGACGGTGACGAGGAAACCGACGATGAAGAGGACGGCGGCCAGGCTGAACCACTTCAGCTGGGCGCGTACAACCCCACTTGAACGCCGCCACCGCATTACGACCGCGATCATCGCGGGGAAGGCGAGAAGGTAGAGGCCCATATAGAACACTTCGAAGAAGGAGCCGTCGAAACCTGTGATACCCCACGGGTTGGTCACATACCGTGCACAGTCGTCGCCTTCGCCGGCCGACACCACACACACCCGACCGGAGAACACCGCTCCGAACAGAGCAGCGGACATGAAGATCATGGCGATTCGGGCCACCCACCGCGACCACCCGTTGATGGCGACACCGTCAGGGAACCAGATCGGCAGGAGGACCAGAAGAGTGATCAACACACCACCGAAGGCGACTGCGCCACTGGTCGACGCGGCCATGGCCAGCAATGGATGACCGTTTGCGACTCCCCAGTCTTGGACCAGGGTGTGGGTACCAAGCAGCGAGAAACTCAGATCCGCCACCAGGACCACCAGGCCGATGTTGTTGTCCGGCACTTTGATGCACAGGAACAATCCCACAGCGACGCCCAAGAGGCTTGGGATCAACGATATGGGCTGAGTGCTCACCGTTGACGTCGACCCGACGAAGATCAAGAAGCCCGCAACAGCCAGGATGGCCACCGAAATCCCCACTCCAAAGACAGGCCGGAATCTCATTGCTGGTTCGACAACGCGTTCCTCGTACCCGTCTCATACGTGATTGAGTCCGGGCGGGTCGAGATCAGAGCGATCATTGTCCCCATCTTCCGAGTAATCCGTTACCGATACGTTACGAGAACCCTCGGGCACGGTTCGACCGCTTCGGTCGAACCTCTATTCCGCAGATCGTCCAGTGCGCTCATCGCAGATCGGCACTCCGACGCCCTAACGGAGGTTGTCGCCTCATCGGACCAAACGAATACCGACGGGGTGGAAGGGATAGATTCGGATGCCATGGACGGGACCCAGTCGGGACGACGGAGATGACAAGCATCGACTGGGAGAAGATCGACCCTTCGGATCAGAAGGCCTTCGATGAGCTGCAGGCCAAGCTGGTGCCGCTGTGGTCGTCGCTGGACCATCTGAACACGGACGAGCAGACCATCGTGGTGGTGCCTTCTGTGGACCTCGACCTTCAGCTCACTGCGAGCCAGCTGCAGGCCTACGAGGAGCGCTTTCTCTTCCTGTTGCTCCTGCTCCGCCAGCCTCGGGCCCGGATGGTCTTCGTGACCGGTCAACGGATCAGTGACGAGATCGTCGATTACTTTCTGGGTCTGCTTCCCGGCATTGACCAGTCTGACGCCCGCCGGCGCCTGTTCTTTCTCTCCCCGATGGAGGCCCGGTGGCGCTCGCTTGCCCGCAAGCTGCTGGATCGACCCCACTTGATCGAGGAGATCCGCGCTCTCATCACCGACCCGGATCATGCTCACCTGATCCCTTTCATGACGTCCTGGGATTTCCGAGAGCTCGCAATGCGCCTGGGAATCCCGATGTATGGGGCGGACCCGGCCCTCATGGCCTACGGGACGAAGAGCTCAGGGCGACAAATCTTCGCCGAGGCCGGCATCCAGCATCCTCCCGGCATGGAAGGCATTCACAGTCGAGGACAGGTATCGAAGGCGATCGTCGCCCTGGCAGGAGAGCACGCTGAGATCGAGCGGGTGATCGTCAAGCTGAACGAGGGGGTCTCCGGGTTCGGTAACGCCACCATCGATCTGCGCGTACTCGAGGAGGTAACACCCGAGTCGGTCGAGGGCTTGCTGAGTCACCTGTCCATCGATGTCGCCATCGGGGACGTCGACACCTATTTCGAGCACCTGGAGCGTGAAGGCGGTGTAGTGGAGGCGATGGTGTCAGGTGAGTCGGTGCGAAGCCCATCGGTGCAGTTGCGGATCACTCCGCTCGGCGACGTGGAGCTCTTGTCGACCCACGATCAGATCCTGGGAGGCGACAGCGGCCAGGTCTTCCTCGGCTCCCGTTTCCCCGCCGACCCCGCCTATGCCCTCCAAATCTCCGAGAGCGCCGCCCGGGTGGGCGAGGTGCTCGCCGGGAGAGGAGTGATCGGCCGCTTTGCGCTCGACTACGTCGTAGTGGGGAGAGAAGACGGCAGGTGGGATGAATATGCAATCGAGATCAACCTGCGTAAGGGAGGCACGACCCATCCGTTCCTGACACTGCAATTCCTCACCGACGGGCGTTATGACGCGGAGGCGGCCGTGTTCGTCGCTCCCGACGGCGTCGAGAAGCACTATGTGGCCTCCGACCACGTCGAGATCGAAGGTCTGTGGGTCTTCAGACCCCAGGACCTCCTCGGGCTGGCATCGGCTCATGGCTTTCACTTCGACCGGACCCGACTAACGGGTGTCGTGTTCCACATGCTGTCCGCCATGCCCACCCACGGCTTCGTGGGCGTCACCTGTATCGAGAACAGTGCAGCCGAGGCCGAAGACCTCTACCAGCGTGTCCTCGGGTTCCTCACCGAGCAGGCACGTCTCCACCAACCTCCCTCGTAGGAAGAGCCTGGCAGGAGCCTCGCCCCAGAGAGCAATCTCTCAGAACCCCTCGCGGTTGAATCGCCAGACAGCCACATAGCCAAGGACCAGGGAGCTCGTCGGAGACCTCTGAGGGAGTAAGGCAGTACCGCGCGGTGGAACTCGCCGGCGACGACTGCGAAGGAGCTTGGGAGTCGATGCTGGGCCTTTACGGAGGATATTCGGTGTATCAGGCCCGGACCGAGGGCCAGCACATCCCCGTCTTTCTGCGCAGACGAATCTGACGACGCCTGAGAGACTCCATTTTCCCGGGACGCAGTTGACTCGGTCTGCGCCCGCCACGCCGTACACGGCCGATTCACCAGGCTCTCCCTCGGGCACGTGAATGCCCCACTCACTGAGGGTCAATCGGGCGAACGACGACAGGCAGGATAGAAGCGGGCCAAGTTGGGCTGTGCCGTGGCGTGCTCGAGATGGACGCAAAGCCACGAATGAGTTGGCACCGATGAGGCGAAGTTCGTAGCCAAGTGCCAATCTGTGCCAACCCGCCCACCCGGGACGCTCGAGGAATCAGCCAGTGATGGATCCGAACGCCCAACCACAACCTGCCGAACCGGAATCGCGTCTTCGTATCCGGCAGCTGCCCCGCAACATCCGGGCCGTCAGCCTGACCAGCTTCCTGATGGACATCTCGAGCGAGATGGTGATCAACATCCTTCCGCTTTTCCTGTCCAACGTCTTGGGTGTCAGAACCGCCCTCATCGGGGTCATCGAAGGGACAGCGGAAGCGGTCGCCAGCATTCTCAAGGTGTTCTCGGGGTGGCTGTCCGATCGACTCGGCTCCCGCAAATGGCTGGCGGTCCTCGGTTATGGCCTCTCGGCGCTCAGCAAGCCCTTCTTCTATTTCGCCCAATCCTGGGGCACCGTGGCCGGAGCACGATGGGCCGACCGGGTCGGCAAGGGAGTCCGCACCGCACCTCGTGACGCCCTGGTCGCCGACTCGATCGATGAGGCCAATCGGGGCTTGGCGTTCGGTTTCCACCGGGCCGCCGACACCGCCGGAGCGATGCTCGGTCTGCTGATTGCCCTGGGGATCGTGTGGATGGCGCAAGGCAACGGGATCGACCTGGGAAAGAGGACCTTTCAGATCATCGTCCTTGTCAGCATCCCTCCGGCGATCCTGGCGGTCGTGGCTCTGGCTTGGATGGCCCGCGATGTGCCACGGACCGGCGATGTGGGTGAGCCTCCTAGGTTCGCCATTCGCCCCCTGGGCCGGCCTTTCATCGTCTTCCTGGTGATTGTTGGCGTCTTCGACCTGGGCAACTCCTCGGATGCCTTCCTGGTGCTCCGCGCCCAGGAGCGGGGGCTGAGTGTCGTGGGGGTCCTGGCCATGCTGGCCACCTTCAACTTGATCTATGCGTTGGTTTCAACCCCAGCCGGGTCTTGGTCGGACCGGATCGGCCGACGCAAGATCATCATCGGGGGCTGGGTTGCCTACGCCATCATCTACTTTGGCTTCGGGTTCGCTCAGACCGCCTGGCAGATCTGGATGCTCTATGCCGTGTACGGGCTCTATTACGGCCTGGCCTACGGAACGGCCAAGGCTCTGGTAGCTGACCTCGTGCCGTCGCATCTCCGAGGAACTGCCTATGGGACCTACAACGCCACCCTCGGCATCCTCGACTTCCCCGCATCGGCCATCGCCGGCGTCCTCTGGCAAGGCCTGGGCAGCTGGCACGGCTTCGGTCCGTCTGCTCCGTTCATTTTCGGCGGGACGCTGGCGCTCCTGGCAGCAGCGATGCTGGGTTTCAGTGATATCGGCGCGGGCTGAGCGTCGGCCGGCACGATCCGCTTCATGAGACTTCGACGTCTCTGCGACGTCAGGTGGTTTCAGTCCAAGTCAAACGCCCTACGGGCTACTTGGCGAAGAATTTGGCCAGCACTCCGAAGTTCGGCGCCCATCCCACACCGAAGACCTTCCCTGAGAGGAAGGGGCCATTTGGGTTCCAGTAGGTGTCGCGTGCTCGCTCCACTGTCGGCATTCGGAAGTCGTAGGGCACGAAGTCGGCCACCTTGCCGTTCCATGTCCTCTCATCCGAGGGCTTCTGAAGCTCCTGGACCACCGCGATGACCCCGATGACGGCGAGTGCGAGCCGCCAGATCCTTCTGCCAGTCAGCTTCCGTTTCTTGTCTTCCATCGCAGCCAGGTTACCGAAGCCTGTCAGATAGCAATTCCTCCCATTCGGCCTGATTTGCTCCTGGTGCAAGTGCTCACTCCCGGGGGATACCCTGCTCTGGACATGGACAAGAACCGACTCGAGACGTTCAGCGACGGCGTGCTCGCCATCATCATCACCATCATGGTCTTGGAGCTCCGTGCCCCGGTGGGAGCGAACCTGTCATCGCTGAAAGAGTTGTGGCCGGTCTTTCTCAGCTACATCCTCAGCTTCGTCTACCTGGCCATTTACTGGAACAACCATCACCACATGCTGGCCGTGGTGCACCGGGTCAACGGTGCTGTTCTGTGGGCCAACCTTCATCTCCTGTTCTGGCTCTCGTTGGTGCCGTTCGTGACGGGGTGGATGGGGGAGAACCATTTCGCCCCCGCACCGACTGCCGCCTATGGCGTGGTGCTTCTCCTTGCAGCGATCGCCTATTACATCCTCCAGGGCCGGATCATCGCCTTGGAGGGATCCGATTCCGTACTGGCACGTGCGGTAGGTGCCGACTGGAAGGGAAAGATCTCCCCGGTCCTGTACGCAGTGGCCATCCCGGCCGCGTTTCTGCATCAGGCCATCGCCGGAGGCATCTATGCGCTCGTGGCGCTGATCTGGCTCATCCCCGACAGGCGTATCGAGCGCACCCTGGCCCAATCCGACCACTCGATCTAGAACACACCCGGCCGTGTTATCCGCCCCGGGGAGTCCCATTGGCATCATCAAGGGCGCTAACCCGCCTCGACTTCAGTCACCAGGTAGGACGGCCAGTGGTCCAAGTCACCCGGGTAGGAGATACGCAGCTCATAGGTCCCAGGCTCCAGATCGCCGGAGTCGACGACCAGGTGCCCAGTTCCGTCTGTGAGCCCATCCCCAAGGGCGATCGGTTGTGGTGTCAACTTCAATATCACTCGACTCAGCTCATCACCGTCGAGGAACGCCATGGCCACGTAGGCCGAGCCAAAGAATTCTTTCGGTATGGCCGCGGTGGAGGAGAGGACGAAGGCAGTGCCGGGTGTGACACTTATGGTCGAGGTCGAATCCACGTATAGACCCTGGTCCTCTGATGCCGTGAGCCGCAGCATGGTCCCCGATCCCCGGTCGCTGGGCTGAAACGTGCCGGAACCATCGCCGTAGGGAGCCCATGCATCCATTCCGAGGTCGAATCGGGGGTCGGCCACCCTGTTTTCCTCCGAGCCCTCCTCGCGATAGGTGACGTCGTAGACTCGGATGTCGGCACTGCCGGGTCCGGCGCCTTCGGTGTTGACCCGGAATATGACGACAGCCTGGCTGGCGTTCTCGGGGACCTCGCCGCTGATGGAAACCTCGGTGGGTTGCCCCTCGATCGGCGTGGCCCGGATCGACAGCGGTAAGGAGACAACCGGCGACCCGACGTCGTCCTGCACCGCTGCGTCGACCGAGATCTTGCCCGGCAAGGGCGAAGTGGCACTGCTGAGTGTGATCGAGGTGTGAGCACCGAGATAGCGATTGACGAGACCGGTGAGGGTCGAAGGGTCGTCGTCGGGAAGGACACGGTGCGGGTGGTCGTTCCAAGATTGGATGACCACCTGGTCGGGCCGGCCTCCCCACTGTTGTTCGTAGGTGAACATCCGCTCGGCCGCCAAAGTGGTCCATGCCTCATCCGAATCGGCCTCACCGCCGTTGTAGATGACCCCGACCGCGATCCCGCGCTCTCGTGCCGCCTGTTCGACGGCGAGAAAGACCTCGGGCCAGTCGGGACGGGCCCATTCGGCGTCCATATGGATGAAAGCGAAGTCCTCGCCCGACGCGGTGCGGTAGGCGTCGAACCACGAGCTCATGTCGTCGACGCCGATCGCCGGCTGAGCCCACATCGGCTCGATGTCACCGACGATGACGTTGGGCATCTCCCGGCGAACCATGGTCACGAAGTCGAAGACCTCTTTGGCCACTTGGTCGACCGGTCTCTGACAGTCCGTGGGGCCGTTCGCTTTATGGCCGAAGGCGTAAGGCTCATCGAGGGCGATCACATCGACGGTGCCACCCAGGCTCTTGATGCGACGAACCAACTCCAATTCGTCCGGTCCTCCGTAGCTCTCGGCTCCTACACATGTGCCATCCGTCGGTCCGGGCAGCGGTCCCACCTCCATCGCCAGGGCCATGCCACGCCGCTTCACACCATCGATTACGACGCGTAGCTGGTCGTCGCGGGCGTAGTGGCGGACATATGTGCTGTAGATGCCGAACACCTGGGTCCGGCCCGCGGCCGTCTCCCAGGGCGAGTCCGCAGGGAAGAGGTCGTAGAAGTCCCCTGATCCGTCGGCGAATGGCAAGCTGGGATCTGCCCTCTCGGGGAGTGGCTGAAACCAGATCAGAGGACGAGCGGAAAGATCGACGGGGCCGGACGTCGTCGTCGGCGAGGAGGTCGTCGTGGCAGCGGAGACGGTTGTCTCCACATCAGACGGGGTGGTCGCTGTGCACGAAGCGGTGAGAAGGAGAAGTGCGACGCCGATTCTGGAGGCACGGCTATCCATCGGTCGAAGCTACTCACATGTCTCGAGCGCCGTGTCAGAAGATATCCATCAGTTCGCCGAGACTGCGGGCTGAGCGGATGCCGTAGTCGGAGTAACAGTTGTTCATGAGGGCATGGACGGTGTCGGCCGATTCGCCGAGGGCCTCGATCCGGGGTATCCACTCCTCCAACTCGTCGGTGGGGTAGTCGTAGCGGAACCGCTCTGCGGAACTAATTCCCCTCTTCTCCCAGTTCTCGGTATTGCGCCCGTGAAAGCGGACTTCGGCCACCGGCGCCGTCACGGCCACCACCGGTGGCACCGAGCTCTTGAATCCCTGGGGCTCGTCGACACAGACATAGGCCAGGGAGTGACGCTCCAAGAAGTCGAGGGTGTCAGTCATGTTCTCGTCATCGAGCCAGCGGCCATTGCGGAACTCGACGGCGAGTTGAAAGTCCTCGAGTTGGTCGGCCACCCACTTCAGGTAGCCGAACGAGCCCCGGGTTGGATAGACATAGGGCGGTAGTTGGAACAGCACTACACCCAGCTTGCCGGCCGAGTGCAACGGCATCAGCGCGTTGCGGAAAGCCTGGGCTGCCTCGGCCTGGACGTCCCTCGGGAGGTCCCGCATGTACATGTTCTTTTTGTCCACCACGTCTTCTGGCAGCTTCTCCCGGAAGTCCTTCCACAGCGATTTGGGCGGGGTGGGATGTTGGGTGAGGAGACGAAAAGCCTTTATGTCGAAGGTGAAATCCGGCGGTGTCCGCTCCACCCACAGCCCGGCGACCTTCTCGGAGGGCGGGGCGTAATAGGTGGAGTCGACCTCGACGATGGAAAAGTGCTCGGCATAGAAGCCGAGACGCTCCTCGGCGGTCATTTTGGTATGGGGATAGAAGGCGTCGGTCTCAGTGAGGGTGGGATCGGTCCATGAGCAGGTGCCGATCTTGATGGTCGCCGTCATGGGTCTGAGCCTACGGCGGCTTCGGCCTAGCTTGGTCGTGTGGGACCGGGAAACGACAACTCTCGGGTCTTCATCCCGATCACATCGATGATCCTGGTCAGCGCGGGACTGACCTTTATCGTCATCCTCGTCGCAGGCCTGTTCCCCTACAGGGGCTAGTCGAGACTTTCCCGCCGCGGCGCGTATCCATTTCGACTCGCCCTTCGATTACGTGGGTGTTGTTGGTCGTGCATGGGGCCGGCCCGATTGGAGGGGAAATGTCGTCCTTCGATGGAAGACTGAGGATGCCTGGTCTATCCAGGTTGCCGGTGGGTGTCGTTGTAGATATCGCAGACGAACGGATGACGCTCGTCACCGGCGACCGAGAACTGGGGACCTGGCCGCTGAGCAAGGTCGCAGTCTCATCCGAAGCCGATGGTTTCCACCTCAAGGTGGAGGATGAGGAGGTCATCCTCAGCGTCGTCGACTCCTCGCAGTTCGCCGCGGAATTGGGCATACCCAAACGGCATCCCAATCCGTCGCGGCCTCGTATCCACGCAGTTGCCGCGGTCGTGACCGAGGCGCTCGTCGAGCCAAAGCCGGACGCACCGGGCAACATCGAGGCCCGCATCGCTTCACTACGGGAAGACATGATGTCCGAGTCCGTGGCCCCGCCCGAGGTGCTGGGCCGGTGGCTAGGCCTCTTGAAGGAGATCAACGACAGGCACGGCCGGGGGCAAATGGCGACTTCGGAGTTTTACCGTTTGAACACGGGACTACTCGAGCTGATCCCAGAACCTGCCGTTGCACACTCGGTCCCGGCTTCAGCCTGACTTGCCACTCGGGACGGCCGATACGACGTTGGGGGACAGGTCTGACGATATCCGGTTGAGCCAATGCCGCGATGTGGTGGGCGGCCGGCCGCCTTCCGATCATTTTCGATGGCACCGAGTCCGATGACTTTCACATCTATCTAGGCGCGATTCGAAGACAGTGAGCCTCCTGACGAGGGAGACACCACGGCGGGCAACACATCCGATCTATTGCCAGATGAAGTACCTCATGTCTCAGCTCTCGATCGAGGTAGTCGGGCTACGGTTCCCGATGTCTCAAAGGAGCTTCAATGAGCAAGGTGAATGTTCGCTACATAGTGGACGATGTGCAGGCCGCCATTTCCTTCTACGTGAGTCAACTCGGCTTCACCGAGGTAATGCATCCCGCTCCGACATTCGCCATCATCGACCGGGGCGACCTTCGTCTTCTCCTGAGCGCGCCCAGTGGTCGAGGTGGCGGGGGTCAGGTCATGTCTGATGGGACGAGACCCGAATCCGGAGGCTGGAACCGGATCTCCATCCAGGTCGATGACCTGACAACCGAAGTGGAGCGCCTTCATCGCGCCGGATGCCGATTTCGCAGCGAGATCATCGAGGGTGTGGGTGGTGACCAGATCATCCTCGAAGACCCCTCGGGCAACCCGGTGGAGCTCTTCGAATTCCATGACTGAGAGCGGGTGCCTGCCGAAGCAGCCAAGGTCGGTGTGACCCGGATTCTCATCGTCGGCGGCGCAGCGACGGGTTGGTCGACCGCCTTCCATTTGCTTCGGATCGACCCTGACCTCGACGTCACCGTGGTCGAGAGGGACCCGAGCCTCCGATACTCCTCAACGATGCTCTCCGACGGCAACGTTCGAATTCAGTTCAACCTGGAGGAGAACATCGCCATCTCCATCTATGCGATGGAATGTCTCGAGACCTTCGCCGAGACGATGGCTGTGGGTGAATACCACCCACAGCCGCAGATGCGTCAACAGGGCAACCTCTTTCTGGTGGACGAGGCGGGCAAGCACGCCGCCCTGTCCGGGCTTGCCACCCAGCAGCGTCTTGGCTGCGACTCGGTGTGGCTCGACATGAAGGACATCGTGGCGAGGTTCCCGGCCCTGGCCTCCGACGTTCTGATCGGGGGCACCTTCGGCCCTCGAGACGGATCGGTGGATCCGACAGCCGTGGCCGAAGGATATCGACGCCGATCGGTGGCGAACGGGGCGGATGCCATGACGGGGACGGTGAAATCTCTCGAGAGGTCCGGTGATCGGATCGCGGCTGTCCGTATGGCGGATGGATCCAGCGTCACTGCTGACGCGGTGGTGGTTTCTGCGGGTGCGTGGTCGACTGATCTGCTGGCCACGGCCGACGTTGTCATTCCGGTAGAGCCGGTGATGCGCACTGTTTATGTGGTCGCCGGAGAGGTAGTGGGAAGCAAGGGGATCCCCAGCATCTTCCTGCCTTCGGGTGTCTATGTCATCCCCGAGCACGACGGGACCTTCCTCATCGCCTGGTCGACCGACCACGACCCCATCGGATTCGATTTCACCCCGGCCCCGAGATCGAAGTTCTACGACGTCATCTGGCCCGAGCTGGCCACCGTGCTCCCTGCCTTCGACCGGCTCGAAGTGGTGCGGTCTTGGCCCGGTCTCTACGCCCAAAATCGTCTAGATGCCAACGCCATCATCGGGGAGTGGCCGGGCATCGAGGGGCTGTACCAGGCCACCGGATTCAGCGGCCATGGCTTCCAACAATGTCATGCCGTAGGGAGACACCTCGCCGAGTTGATCTGCGGCCGCGAGCCCAGCATCGATCTGAGCCGTCTCGGGCCGGAGCGGATCATCTCCGGCCAACCACTCCGGGAGCACGCCGGTCGGATCATCTAGAGCGGCGTAGGGCCCACGAGCTCATCAACCGGTCCCCGACTTCGGTCTCGCATGGCTCGAACCTCACCGGGCAAACACCTGAATCTCACGCCAGGCAACCCACGACGGGCTTTCCACTGTGGTCACTCTGATGGTGTCCAATCCGATCCAAGGCTGGTCGGTGCCAAAGGTCAGATGGTCGCCGTCGGCTGTCGTTTCGGACAGCATTCCCAGTTGGACAAATACGCCGTCGGTTCCAGGCCCGCGTCCCTCGATCACGTGTGTTGTTTCACCCGCCGGATACTGCGAGGTCACCAATGTGATCTCGGTCACGTCGAACGGGCCGCCTAAATCAACTTGGACCCATTGTGGGGAGAAGTCGCCGGCCGACCAGAGGGTGGCGTTGTCCCCATCGAAGGCGAGGAAGGGCTCAGATCCATTTGTCCAGTCGGAGGCCGTCGCTTGCTTGCCAAAAGCGAGATTTGCTTTGGGCCCTTCGCTCGTAAAGCCGAGACTCTCGGGATCGGTGAAATAGGTGTGGATCATCCCTGTGAAGGTGTTTGGGTCGGTGTCGGGGAGCACATGGTCGGGGTGGTCGTTCCACGACTGGAAGACCACGTGGTCGGGTGGGCCACCCGGGTTCTCCAGGTAGCGCTTCACTCTTTCCCCGGCGATCGACAGCCAGACCTCGTCGGTGGGATCTGCCTCGGTCCCGTTGAAGATAACCCCGACAGGAACCCCGAAGTCTCGCCCGAAGTCGACCAGCTGGTGGGCCATGTCCGGCCACTCGGTCGATCGGGACCAGTCGATGTCGAGGTGGAGAAATGCCAGGTCATAACCGCTCACCCGGCGAAATGTCATCAACCACCGCTCGTAGTCCTCGGCAGTGACCGGAGTGGGGAGTGGCTCGGTGTCGCCGACGACGATGCCGGGGAAGAACCCTCTCATGACCTCGATATAGCCGGCGACCTCTCTGGCCACCATCTCAGCATCCCAGTGACAAGCGTTGGGACCATCGTAGAAGGATGCGAAATAGTGAGGCTCGTCCAGTGCAATCACATCGATTCGTCCGCCGGCATCGAGAATTCGACGTGCTATGAGCCGTCCCTCGTCGGTGCCGGCGAAGCCTTCCACACTTTCCCCACATTCGGCGGTCGGATCGAGCGGCCCCGCCTCCACGGCGATGGCCAAGCCATGATCGTGAATCCATTGGACTGCGGCCCGAAGCTCGTCGTCGCCGGCGTGGTAGGCAACCCATTCGCCGTAGAGCTTGAACACGTCGAGTTGCCCGGCCGTCTGCGTCCAGTCGACGTTGGAAGAAAAAAGGTCCATGAAGTCGAGGGAGCCGTGATTTGTGGGCATGTCCGGTAGTGGGCCGAACCAATAGAGAGGGAGGCTGCCCAGATCGGGGGCGGGTTGCGTCGATGAGGTGGGGCTCGACGTACTCGTCGGTGCTGTGGTCGTGGATGGGGCCCGGGCTGTCGTTGTGGCCGGACTCCTGGTCGTAGCTGAGGTGCAGCCGGCCAACAGGAACACGGTCAGCAGAGCGGTCTTCTTCATTGGCCAGTTCGTCAAGACTTTGCTCACCAATTGTCTCGAAGGCCTTGGGAAGAATAAACGAGAAACAGGCCGGATCCAGCGCCTCCTGATCGTCCCAGGGGTTGGCCCGCTTTGCGTCCGCTCCCGTGATGCGGACCTTTTTGGGTTTTGGGCGGTCCGACTTAGGGTCGATGGAGAGAAACCGATTCTGGTCTTGAAACAGATAATCCTGAGATCCGGTCGGGATCTAGCAGCCAAGGACAGGAAAATGGAAGTACAGCAAGGCATTCACAGGGTCACACGAGGTGTGACCAATTTCTATTTGATAGAGGACTCCGGCAAGGTCGTCGTAATCGATGCCGGGACCCCACGTGACTGGGGGGCGTTCACCAGAGCCCTCTCCGAGCTCCACCTGGGATTCGATGACGTCGATGCGGTCCTCCTCACCCACGCCCACGCCGACCACACGGGATTTGCAGAGCAGGCTCGCTCCGCGAATACCGAAGTCTGGATTCACGAGGCGGATGAATTGGCGGTCACGACTGGCCAGGCGACGAAACCGGACGGCGCTATGAGCGCATATCTTTTCAAGCTGCAGTTGTACAAAACGATGATTTCGCTCGGCAGACGGGGTGCTTCAAAAATGATCCCGGTGCATGAGGTCTCGACCTTCGGACATGGGGAGACCCTGGAATTGCCTGGTCGTCCTCGGGTCATCCACGCGCCGGGTCATACCGCTGGCAGCTGTGCACTTCTTTTGGAAGACAAGGGCGTCCTCTTTGCTGGAGATGTGCTGTCCACTTGGAACCCTCTAACGGGTGATATGGGGCCGCAGATCATGCCTGCCGCCATGAATGCCAACACCGACGAGGCTCTCAGCTCATTGGACGAGCTCGACGACATCGCTGCCGACACGGTCTTACCCGGTCATGGGGAGCCGTGGAAAGAAGGAGTGGCCTCGGCGGTCAAGCTGGCACGGGAGACGGGCCGCACCTAGTCGCAGTCACCTGGGCTGTTTCAGCAACCTGTCGCCAATCGCGTACACCAGGATGTGATACGTGGCCGAGATGGCGGCCAACGCCCACCCAAGACGGTGTTGGCCCGACGCATACCAGGCCGCCGCCGCCAGCCCTGATATCCCCAGCTCCTGGACCAGGCGGGCGGGTTCCGCCAGGCGACCGGCCCCTCTGAAGTCGATGAGGCCCCAGAAGCCAAAGCCGAGCAACGGCGTCCCGAGCCCCAACAGCAGCCGCATCGCGGTTGAATCGCCGGTGTGGAAACCCCAATAGCCCAGTGCAGCGACGATCCCCAACTCCAAGAGGGCTCGTAGACCGACATTCAGCCATTTCAGTTGCTTGGTCACGTCCAACAGTTCCCCTATGAGGCATTTGACTCGTCGGCCTCGATGGTTGCCCGATCGTTGACGAGCCGAGGTTTGACCATGCGGGTAACGACCAGATGGACAGGGAATGCCAGCCACCAGACGACTTGGGCCCCCGTTGCCGAGAAGAGCGAGGTCACGACTGCCAGGCCAAATATGACCGCAACCAAGAGCCCCCGGAACTGGAAATATCGAATCTCGCCCGCATCTAGATCTCGATCGACCAGTCTCCGGCCGTGAGACGCATGCCACCAGAGTCCCGTAGAGGCGAGGGCGCAGCAGAGGACGGTCGTCGAGTAGACCATCGTGGCCGGTCTGGTGTCGTTGAATCGGCCTATCAGCGAGGTGGGAAATGGCAGGAAGGCGATTGTGAGGAGCAAGAGGAGGTTAATCGCGAGGAGACCTTGGTCCCAACGTCGAATGAATCGAAACATCCGATGGTGGGCAACCCAGAAAACCCCGATCACCAGAAAGCTGAGTAGGAACGAGATGTAATGAGGGCTCAACTGTCGCAGAGCATCACTGAGGCCAGATTCTGTGATGTCCTCAGGGATGCGTAGGTCCACCACCATCAGAGTGATGGCGATGGCGAAGACGGCATCCGAGAAGAACACTATCCGCTCGATCTCGAAGGACACTTCTCGACTCTGACCCATCGATGCTCAAGCCTAAGTGCCCTTCGGCGGCGGATCGAACCCGTCCCCAGGTACCCTCCCCACGTGGCACCTCAGCTCATCTGCGACGTTTCGGAGAGCGCATGGTCGGCGCTACAGAGCGAGAGCGCCCACACCGGAGAGTCGATGTCGGAGTTGGTCGATCGGGCTCTGTCCTCTGCACTCGGCCTCGATCGGCATTCACTCTTCCAGGTTTCCACGTCTAACGCGTTGGTCCAAGGTGTGTTTCGTGCCGCGGTGACGGTCGGTGATCTAAAACGTCACGGTGACTTTGGTCTTGGCACATTCGAGGATCTCGACGGGGAATTGGTGATGCTCGACGGCGTGTGTTACCGAGCCACGGCAGCGGGAGCGGTGACCCACCCCGATGACAGCGTCGGGGTTCCCTTCGCCGTCATCACTCAGTATCACCCCGATAAACAGCGGAGCCTGGACTCGGCGTCACTGAGTGAGCTCGTCGAGACGGTGGACGAGGAGAGACCCTCGGAGAACCTTTTCGCGGGTGTCCGGGTCGATGGACGTTTCGACCGACTCTCGATGCGGGCCGCCTGCGCTGCCGCTCCCGGTGAAACCCTGCTCGAGGCAACGGCCCATCAGAGCGAATTCGAGGTCGAAGACATCGAGGGAACCCTGGTCGGCTTTTGGGCGCCTCTTTATGCCAGGGCGGTGAACGTCCCCGGATACCATTTCCACTTCATATCGCAGGACCGGCTCGTCGGTGGTCATCTACTCGCCATGGCCGGGCGACAACTCGACATCGGCCTCCACCTCGAGTCGGAGCTCCACATCGCCATCCCGGAGACCGCCGAGTTCCTTCAGGCAGATCTGAGCGGGGATCATGGGGAGGATCTAGCTCGGGCCGAGACTGGCCGGAGGGACTGAGTCACCTCGGCTGCGACCTTCAGACCCCTGAGGCGACGCCCTCCATGGCCTCGACAACCGTCTCGATGACTATTGCCTGAGTGGGACAAGCGGCCGCAACCTCCCGCAGGGTGTCTTCGTCCACGGTCGTCGCATCCAACACCTCCGGCTTGAGCAAGTCGCCCTTGCGCCACTGGAATGCGGTCGGTGCCAGCACGACGCAAGAACCCGCCCCGATGCACCTGCGCCGGTCGATGACGACCCTCACCGCCATGTGACACCCGTCTTTATCGCGTATTCGATGGCCTCGGATTCGGAGTCGACACCCAGTTTGGAGAGCAACTCCGCCACCTGGTCTGAGCCGGCCGGCGGGGCGCTTCCCGACCGGACTCCCACTTTCCCTGAAGCCAGGTCTCGCAGCAGCCCCTGTTCATCGTCGCTCAGCTGGCTCGGCTCCTCTTGACTCTCCACGGATTGCGCTGGATCGAAGCCCACGATCTCGGCCACCTCTCGTTGAATCGGCATGGCAAACCATTTGGCCTTGATTTCCTGATCGTCCATCGACATGGCCAGGAAGTAGAGGCCACCGATGATCTCCGCGCTCAGACTGGGCGCTTCCGGCTCGTCGTTGATCACCAACGTCTTGGCGGCGGCCCAGAGGATGGGTATGTATTGGGGTAGATGGGTCTCGCCGTCTATGTCCAGCGCCAATCTCGCCTCCTCGGTGGCCGACGAAGCATCACCCTCCTCTTGGAGGACAACGGCAAGGGCGGCATGTGCCAGCGACTCCCATGGGAGCTTGCCGTTCATGCGACGTGCGGTACTCAGGGTCTCCTCGGCAGCCTGGCGGGCTTTGCCGAGGATTTCCGGATCATGGTTGTGAGCCCCGATCCTGACGTACTCGATGGCCAGGTTGGCCCAGGCCTCACAGTATGAGCCCAGGCTCTTCTGCCCGGCCAATTCGGCGGCTCTCTGGTAGTGACGGGCCATGGCCTCGATATCGTCACTGGCTGCGGCGTGGGCGCCTCGCCACATCTCGAGGCGGCGAGCCATCGAGGTGGAGGCCACCGACATGGCGGCCGCGGATGCACGGTCGAGCCACGCTCCCGCCTCCTCCTTCTCGCCGATCATCAGATGGGCCATCGCCATGCCGCCTGCGACGAGAGTCTCCAGCCACCGGTCTCCCAGGGCACGCGTCGCGTCATATGCCTGACGTCCCCGATCCAATGCCAGAGCCGGCTGCATATTGAGCCTGGCATATACGTGGATGCTGTACAGCATCTTGGCGTCGTCGATTGCTTGTTGGCTCTCGGTTACCTCGCCTGCCTTGCTGTGATGGAGGGCCCTTATGTGCTCGATCCGACCGGCCATGCCTCTCGCGGTGGGATCGGTGATGTGGGCATATGCCATGGAGATCAGAGCCGACATCGAACCGCGCCGGTCTCCCAGCGATTCGTAGATCCCGAACGCCTCTTCGGCCAATTCCTTGGCGTTTGCAAAGAGCGGAGGGCCGTTCTGGAGTACTTCCATGCGGGAGTGACCCTGGGCAACCATTCCCATCGCGATGTTCTTGACCCTGCCGGCCTCGATGACCGCCAACTCGCGAAGCGAGTCCGCCTCGCGTGCTCGATTCCCGACGTCGCGGGCGACGTCCAGTGCGCAGCGGTAGGCCTCTTCCGCGGCTTCGAGGTCGATCTCGACCAGTGGCCAGTAGCCCTCGCCGATCGGGCACCTCGTGATCGCCTGACCCAATTCGAGACACGCGGCCAGCTCGAGCTCCCGGTCACCCGACGCCTCCGCCGACTGTCTGACCGTGCTGGCCAGCTCGGCGGCCAGGTCGCAGTCATCACTGGCCCGAGCCGCCGATGCACGCCTCAGCTTCACCTCTGCATCCATCGCAGGTGACGAGACCGCTGCACTCAACGCAGTCATCTCCGCCAGATTGGCCATGCGCTCCGGGCCCCGCTCGAGCACCTCCAATGCATCGTCCTTCAGGCGGAGCATCTCGATGCGATCCTTTGGCTCTGACGCCACCGGCAAAGTGGAGTCGACCAGCCGGATGGCCTCCTCAGGCGCTGACATCTCCATTGCCGCCTTGGCCGCCCGAAGCGAGCTTGCCACCGCCAGAGCCTGATCTCCGGCCTGGAGAGCGTGATACACCAGCATCGAGAGATTTCCAGTGCTGCCCTCAGCGGCAATGATCTCGGCCATCGCACCGTGTATCGCCCGTTTCCGCTGACGAGAGATCGAGCCGAGTAGTGATGCCCGGATCTGGTCGTGGGAGAAGGAGAAGTCGTATCCGGAGCCACTGGGCTCTTCGGCGATGAGGCCCAGGTCGACGGCATTCTGCAGGGCCTCGCCCAGCTTCCATTCAGGCTGGGGCTGTTCGCCTTCGACCTTCGCCAACACTCCGGAGAGCTCCGAAAGCCGGAATCTCCTCCCCAACACGCCGGCGTCTGAAAGCCGTGCGCGACAGTCATCGGTGAGTTGGGCCAGTCGGCGCTCGACCAGGGACTGGATCGATGACGGCACCGCGGGGCCACTTAGCTTGGTCATGGTCCACGTGCCGTCGAGGAGTTGAAGGGCCTCGGCCTCCCGATAGGCCCTAGCCAGTTCCTCGATGAAGAAGGGGACACCCTCGGACCGGGCGTGAAGACTGTCGAGGGTTGAATCGTCGACCGGTGCCCCGAGGAGGTGCTCGAGCAGCTCCCCGGTCTGGCGGCGGCTCAGTCGCTGGAGTCGGAGCACCTGGGTGACCCGCATCCGGTCGAGGTCGGCAATCAGCTTCGAAGCTCCACCCGTGGCCGAGTCGGAGTAGGGGCGAAGGCTGATCAACAAGAAGATGGGCGCCCCGCTCACAGTCCGCACCAGGTAACGGATGAGTTGGATGCTGTCGTCGTCGGCCCACTGCAGGTCGTCGAACATCAGAAGGAGTGGCCGCTCCCGGGTGAGGGCCAGGACCGTGGTCGCCACCTCGTCGAAGGTTCTCAGCATCTGTTCTTGTGGCGAAAGACCCTCCATCCTCGGGCTCCTCCCCGAGATCGCCTCTCGTGCTCGGTCGAGTTGCTCCAGTGCCATCGCCTCTTTGGCGATCGACGTCATCCGGGGTGAGGTCAGCATCGACCGGAAGAGGAGGAAAGGGCCCCTCAGCTCTTCGTCGGCCGTTACGTCGAGAACCCAAAAGGGACTGTCGAGGCTCGACGCCATGTCTGCGGCCGCCTCCAGCATCCGAGTCTTCCCGATGCCCGCCTCACCTTCGAGGATCACGGCTCGGAGCCCGGTCGAGGGTGTTGCCTCGACCTGCTGGGCGACGACCTGCAATTCGGCGGCACGGCCGACGACAGGCCCGGTGGCACGTGGTGAGTCCAGATCGAAGGCTGCCGCCGATGCCGCCTTGGTCTCCCTGGTGGTGTGCCCACTCGCGGCGTCCTTGCTCCGCCACAGCACCTCATAGAGCCGCCATCTCTCCGGAAAGCCCTTCAGCCAGAACAGCCCGCGATCGGCGAGCTTGATGTCACCGAGCGTGCCGGCCAGGTCGTTGACCACCTGCGAGACCAGGATCTGGCCGCCCTGAGCCTTGTTGGCGATCCTGGATGCGGCATGTACGGCCGTCCCGTGAGCGTCACCGGCCGATTGGGTCACGTCGCCACTGTTCAGACCCATGCGCACCGACAGAACCTTGTCAGGGCTTGCCTCGTTGTGCTCCTCGATGGCGTGCTGGATGGCGGCAGCGGCCTGGATCGCCTGATTCGCCGAAGCGAAAACGGCCATGAAGCCGTCACCGAGGGACTTGGTGTCCACGGCACCGGCAATCTCGAGTCGGGAGAGGACCAACTCATCGTGGAGGCGCATGATCTCGTTGGCCGTGGCGTCACCGACCCTCACCCTCAGGTCGGTAGAGCCCTCGAGATCGGTGAAGAGAATGGTGAAAGTCCCCTGCAAACTTGTCGGGTCTACCTGGCTCAATTGCTTCCCATTCCAACGGGACACGATACTCCTGTGGGTAGGTGAACACATCAAGGGCACCCAGAAGGGCCTGTATCAGTCGCCAGTCGCGATAGCTTCACGGGGAGCCATGAGCCCCTCGCCCGACCAACCCGTTTCCCCGCCTGAGTTTTCCGCCGACGTCGACCCCTTCACTGCGCCAGTCGGCCGGGACTTCGTGGTCCAGCAGCACTACGCCACCCGTCTCCATCACGACTTCAGACTGGAGATGATCAGCGAGGCCGGCCCGGTCCTGGTGTCATGGGCCGTGCCCAAAGGGTTGCCCGTCGAGAAAGGCGAGCGTCATCTCGCCATCCACGTCGAAGACCACTCAATGAGGCATGCGACCTTTTCGGGGACCATCCCCGCTGGTGAGTACGGCGGGGGAGAAGTCAGGATCTTCGACTACGGCGTATATGAGATGATCGGCCGCGACAAAGACCGCATCACCTTCCGGCTCGAAGGGGAGCGTCTCGCCGGGGTCTGGCATCTGATCCACACGGGGCCCAAGGACGGCAAGGACCAATGGCTGGCCGTCCTGTCGGAGGACGATCGGCCGCCCGCGGAAGATCGCCCGCCGCTCGATCCGATGCTGGCCACACTTGCCGGCGAGCCTTTTGACAACTCGGAGTGGAGTTTCGAGCCCAAGTGGGACGGGATCAGAGCCCTCGCCGTCTGCAACGACGGGACACGGCTCATATCACGCAACGACCACGACATCACGGTTGCCTATCCCGAATTGCACAAGCTCCACGAGCAGGTTGTTGCCTTGGAGGCGATCCTCGACGGGGAGATCGTGGCCTTTGCCGAAGGGGCTCCCTCATTTCAACATCTCCAACAACGGATGCATCTCAGAGACGCGCGGCAGATCGAGGACATGGTGTCGCGGATACCGGTGGCATACATGATCTTCGACCTGCTCTATGTAGACGGCAAGGATCTGACCCGGCGATCCTTGCAAGAGCGTCGCAAGACACTGGCGGAGGCCATCGTTCCCACCGAGAACGTCCAGATCTCACCGGTGACCATTCGTGATGGAATCGCACTCTTCGAGGCGGCAAAGGTCCAAGGCCTGGAAGGGATCATGGCCAAGCGGATGGCGTCGGTCTACCGGCCAGGAGCACGCTCCCGTGACTGGCTCAAGGTCAAGGTCACCTTCGACGCCGACGTGGTGGTCGTTGGATGGACCGAAGGCGCGGGGCGAAGAAAGGGAGGGCTGGGCTCCCTGGTAATGGCCGTCTACGAAGGTGACCGGCTTCGCTGGGTCGGCAATGTGGGTACCGGGTTCGACCAGCAGTCTCTCAACGACGCCTTGGACCGGCTCCGGGGGCTGGAGGGGACAGAGCCCCATTTCTCAGCTGACGAAACTCGCCCGCGGTCCGAGCTGCGTAGCGCCCATTGGGTGACACCAACCCTGGTGGCCAGGGTCGAGCATCGTCAGCTCACCGATGCCGGCCGCCTCCGGGCTCCGTCCTTCCAGGGCTTTCGCGAGGACAAGGACCCTGAGCAATGCACCTATGCCCAGCTTGTCGCCGAGACCGGCTCATAGGCCCTTCGAGCGGCGACCTGGAAGAGCGGTAAGGTCCCGCTTCGAGGAGCTAGAGACAACGACCGAGCCCGAGATCAAGATCACGCCGAACGGCCCATACCAGATCAACGCCGAGCTGTCGATCACTCCCAAGCGGAAAGTGCTGTCTGACCAGGGCGAGCCGCTGACGTGGGCCACCGAGGACCCGATTCCCCACGACACTCCGACCTGGCTCTGTCGATGCGGGCAGTCGGGTCACAAGCCGTTCTGTGACGGGACACATGCCAAGGTCGGCTTCGTCGGCAGCGAAGTCGCCTCCACGGACTCGTTCGTCGAGATGGAGAAGGTGTACGACGGAAGCGGGCTCAAGGTCCACCGGGTCGGGAGTATCTGCCAACACTCGCGCTTTTGCGAAAACGAGGTAACCGATTGGTACCAGATGCTTCCCGACACAGACGACATCACCGTCAAGGGCCGCGTCATCGATATGTGCGAGCACTGCCCATCGGGTGCCCTGGTCCTCGAGCTGAACGGGGAAATACTCGAGCCCAACTACCCCAAGGCGGTCTCACCGGTTGAAGACGGTCCCTACTGGGTCACAGGCCGGGTGACGATCGAGCGTGCCGACGGCGCTCCGTTGGAAGCCCGCAACCGGATCACGCTGTGCCGTTGCGGTCATTCGAAGAACCAACCCCTGTGCGACGGCACTCACAAGGAGATCGGCTTCGTGGCCAAGGTCGTGGTGCGTGATGAGGCGGAGATGGGTGGTGGTGATGAGGAGGACAGCGAGCCGATCCGCCAAGTGGGCAAACGGATCGTGGTGGGTGTCAGCCCCACGACATCACCCGCCACCATCGAGGTCGCGGCAATGATCGCATCGGCGGTGCCATCCGAAATCGAATTGGTTCACGCCGGATCTGACGAAGGCGTTCTCATGGCGGCTCTGGCCACGATCGAGGAAGCAGGTGTGGCTGGCGGGAGCGTCACCAGCGAGCAAGAAGCGGGGTCCCCGGTGGCGGTGCTCAAACGCTCGGCAGCTGATGCCGACGCCGACCTACTGATCCTCGAGCGCGGCGGGGATGCCGTGTCGTCGGTGCCCCAGCAGATTGCATATCACTCACCATGCGATGTTCTGATGGTCGCCACCAGGACCGATCGTCCATCGCAGTATCGGCGCATTCTGATCGCCAGCGACGGCTCTGCCACCGCCGACCGTGCCGCCAAGCGTGGATACACCCTGGCCCGGGCCCTGGGGGCCACTGTCGACCTGGTCTTCGTTGGTCATCCCATCACCGGAGGCCTCATCGTCACCGACACCATCGAGGCTTTCGGCGATGGGGTCGAGACGCGGTCATGGGTCCTCTCTGGGAACCCTGTAGAGCTCATACTTGGCACCGCCCAGGAGGTCGGAGCCGATCTCATCGTGGTGGGCAACAAGGGGATGACGCGGGCCCGGATGGTGTTTGGCACCTCCGTCCCCGGCGGCGTCCTGAAGGGAGCTCGTTGCGACCTGCTGCTTTGCCGCACGATTCGTCAGTTGGAGTCGGAGCTCGAGCCCGGCGAGGGTGGGGTGATCGAGAGGGATGGGGAGCACATGGCGGCTTACGTCGATCTGGACAACCTGCTTCATCTCATGTCGGCGAAGTGCACCCATCTGGGATGCGTGGTGGCGTGGAATCCAGGTGACAGACAATTCCAATGCCCCTGCCATGGGTCGATCTACGACCCCTTGGGCGAGGTGGTCCACGGCCCGGCGACCAAGCCGCTGCGGCCGATCGAGACGATCAGAAGGAAGGCTTGAAAAGCATCAGGTAGAGGATGAACCCCAACCCGATCGTGCCGATCGCGGTGATGACATTCGTTCGTTGGGAGCGGAGGATCTGTCGCAACTCCTCATCGGAGCGACGGGGAACACCCGAGGGTCGTATCTCACAGGCGGCCAGCAGTCTCTTACCGAACGGCCGAGCCACGAACCACATCAGGGTGATGAGCAGGGCCAACACGCCGAGCGCCAGCCAATAGAAGGCCCGGCTGAACCATCCGGTCACCTCGAATCCCATCCAGAGGCCGGTACCCACTATCGCCAGTAGCGATATGTACATGGGGACGACGGTCTTGGCCGAGAAGCCCATCAAGGCCTCGATCCGCTTGCGGTCGGTTTCCCCACGGACGACGTAGAGCACCACCATCGACGTCCCGTGGATCGCCACAAACGCCAGCGCCGAGGCCACGTGCGCATAGCGAAGCCAGTTGTAGAACACGTCGGGAACATAGCCTTCGACCCGTCCCTCATGGCGCCCCAGCGCGGATTGCAGGCGATCGTCTTCTCAGACGCTCCACGTCGGCGCCCTACGATTCGACAATGGCAAAACTCGATGCGCAACAGCGGGCAAGTCTTCCCGATAATGCGTTCTCCTATGTCGATTCACAAGGAAAGAGACGTCTCCCCATCCATGACGAGGCTCACGTCCGCAACGCCCTTGCCCGCTTCAACCAGGTGAGGTTCGAGAGTGACGAAGCCCGGGAGCGCGCCTTTCGAAAAGTGCTGACCGTCGCCATCGAATATGGAATCGCGCCGGTCGGGTTTGTCGCCTCTCAGATGCGAGATGCCCGTGCCGAGTCCAAGATTCGACTGCCCAAGGGTCAGGTCACATTCCTGATGTCCGACATCGAGGGATCCACATCCCTCATCAGCCGACTGGGTGACGACTATCCCCCAATGCTCGATGCGGTCCGCCACCTGATCCGACAGGCCGTCGAGGAGCGCGGGGGGTTCGAGGTCGATGCCCGCGCCGATGAGTTCTTCGCCGTCTTTCCTGGCGCCATCGAATCGGTGAAGACGGCGATAGCCGTCCAGCGGGAGATGGCCGGCCGATCGTGGCCTGCCCGAGTCAAAGTGCGGATCGGGTTGCACTCGGGAAAGCCCGCCCGCACCGAGACCGGGTATGTCGGTCTTGCGGTGAACACCGCGTCACGTATCTCATCAGCCGGGCATGGCGGCCAGATCCTGGTGTCACCCATCGTCAAGGATGAGATCGACGACTCGATCCCAGACGGGGTCAGCCTGCGATCCCTGGGTCGGCACAGCCTCCACGGGTTGCCAGAAGAGGTCGAGCTCTACGAGGTGGCTGCCCCCGGTCTCGAGCAAGGATTCCCCCCTCTGCGGACGGCGCCTCCCGGTCGATAGGCGGTCGGCAGGGAGGTCGAGGAGTGGAGACTGTTTGGGCTCGGCAGGGCCTCTAACCTCGATCGAGTGAGCGTATCGCCACAGCCATATCTGCCTCGTCTCGTGCGGCATTGGGACGAAGACGCGCCAGGCCAATTGCACCGGGCCATCGAGGGGTCGATGGCCTTCGTGGACATCTCCGGATTCACCAAGATGTCAGAGCGTCTCGCCGGCCAGGGCAAGGTGGGGGCCGAAGAGCTGACCGAGGTGATTGGAAGCACATTCGGAGCCCTCCTCCCCACGGCATATGCCTACGGGGCCAACCTGCTCAAGTTCGGTGGCGACGCCCTCCTTCTCCTCTTCACCGGCCAAGGTCATCAGGTCCGCGCCTGTGCTGCCTCAGTTGCAATGCAACAGACCCTGGGGCAAGTCGGTGTTTGTTACACGAGCGCCGGGAAGGTGACCCTGCGAATGTCGGTGGGAGTCCACAGCGGGACCTTCGACTTCTTCCTGGTTGGGGACTCTCACCGCGAGCTCATCGTCGCCGGCCCTGCCGCGACCCGCACCGTGGACATGGAAGCGGCGGCCAACGCCGGTCAGATACTCATCAGCAATGACACGGCCGCCTCGCTGCCACAGGCCCACCGGGGTCGGGCGGTTGGTCCCGGAGTCCTCCTCCGGGGCGTTCCCGAAGCTGACCGCTCCGACTACGAGGCGGGCGAATCATCCTCGTCCGATCTGAATCGATTCGTACCTGTCGGCCTGTGCCAGCTGCTGATCAGCGGACAGGTCCAATCCGAGCACCGCCCCGCCACCGTGGCGTTCATCAAATATCACGATTTCGACAGCCTGATCCGAGACAATGGCGTCGATGAGGCAGCTCGCCGGTTGGACGGCCTGGTCAGGGCGGTCCAGAGCTCGGTCGATCCTCGGGGTGTCACCTTCCTGGCCACCGACATCGCCGGCGACGGCGGAAAGCTGATCCTGACGGCCGGCGTCCCATCGACCACGGGTCACGACGAAGAACAAATGCTCCTCGCCCTTCGTGACCTGGTTTCGAGGAACCTCGAGCTAGCGGTGTCGATGGGTGTGACTTGGGGATCGATCTTCTCCGGGGACGTCGGGACTCCCTATCGACGCACCTACACGGTCATGGGTGACACGGTGAATCTTGCCGCTCGGCTGATGGCGAGGGCTCCTGCCGGCGAGATCTTTGCCACTCCCGAGGTGCTGGAAGGTTCCCGCACCACCTTCGAGACCGGACCGCTTGAGCCGTTCATGGTCAAGGGGAAGAAACACCCCGTCGAAGCGGTATCCGTTGGGAACCCCATGGGCAGCAGAGCCGCGACCGGGTCTGGTTTGCCGCTCATCGGACGAGATGTCGAGTTACAGACTCTGACGAGCGCCTGGACGAGCTCGAAATCGGGCCATGGGCAGATGATCGAGTTGCGGGCTGAAGCGGGCATGGGCAAGAGTCGTCTCCTCGAGGAGCTTCTCGCCGAGGGCACGATCGAGAATGTCGTCGCCGCCGAGTGTCGCCTCTACCAGGCGGCCACCCCGTACTTCCCGTTTCGTCAGTTACTCCGTGGCGCCCTGGGGCTGGGCGAACTCGCCGGACGCGCCGCCGAGAAGGCCCTTGCCGACCTGGTGGCTCGCGAGGCGCCCCATGTGAGCCCATGGTTGGCGTTGATCGGCCTGGCCCTCGGTCTCGAGATCGGCGAGTCCGATCAGGTGAAGCAGTTGGAGGATCAGTTCCGGCCTGCTCGAACCATCGCTGCGGTCACTGCGCTGCTCGAAGCGGCGGTGACCGAACCGACGGTGTTCGTGATCGAGGACACCCATTGGATGGACGAGCCGTCCCGGGAGCTCCTCGCCGGCCTCGTCGTCGGATTAGCCAGACGCCGATGGATGATCGTCCTGACACGCCGACCCGGAAAGGATGGATTCGTCCCATCCGATTCACCCGATGTCGGCCGGATCGATCTGGAGCCACTCGGGATCGATCAGGCCAGAGAGTTGATCTACCACGCAACCGAGGATTCGCCTTTGCCGCCCCAACAGGTCGAGCGGCTGGCGAGCCAGGCAAACGGACGCCCTCTCTTCTTGATCGAACTGCTCGAGACGATTCGCCGGGGAGGGTCGCTCGAGGAGATCCCCCAGTCGGTCGAGGCGCTCATCGGCGCCCACATCGACACCTTGCCGCCTTCGGACCGCAATGTCCTTCGGAGGCTCGCCGTCCTGGGCACCGGATTCCTCTTGGATCACGCTCACGCCGTGCTCGACGCCGATGGCGACGATCAAAATCAGGTTCGGGCAGTGAGGAGACTCTCGGACTTCCTGACGATCGATCGGGCCGGCTGGGTCCAGTACAACCATGCACTCATCCGGGACGTCGCCTATGCCGGTCTCCCATTCCGCACTCGTGAGCAACTTCACGCCGCCGTCGGCGACTCGATCTATGCCGATTGTGACGACCGGCCCGAAGAGTTCTCCGAGTTGTTGTCCCTTCATTACTTCCATGCCAAGAAATGGTCGAGGACTTGGCGATTCTCCCGGATGGCGGGGGAGCGAGCCAGAGAGATCTATGCAAACCACGAAGCGGCCGCGTTCTATCAACGGGCCCTAGCCGCCGCGAAGCGTCTCGACTGGGTTACGCCCGAACAGCGAGCAGACGCCCTACGCCTGCTTGCAACCGCGCTTTACGAGGCGGGGCGATTCAGTGAGGCAATCGCAGCGCTGCGGGAAGCAAGTCGACTGGTCGCCACCGACGCAGTTGCTTGCGCCGAAATTCGCCGGTCGATCGCCAGGTCCTATCAGAAGCTGGGAAAGTACTCGCAAGGCCTGCGGGAGACAGCACTCGGCCTCAAGCTCGTCTCCAACGACGAAGATCCAGAAACGAGCAAAGCCCGGGCCAGGCTTCGGGCATTACGCGCCGGAATTCTCTCCGACCTCTTCCGCCCGAGACAGACCTTGGAGGTCGGGCTGGTAGCGGTCGAGGAGGCTGCCGCCAGCGGAGAGCGGGAGGCTCTCGCTCGGGCCTATACCTACATAGATGAGGCATATCAGACGCTCGGTCAGAGAGACATGGCGACCCATGAGCCTCTCGCGCTCGAGATCTTCGAGGAGCTCGGTGAGCTATCCGGGATCTCCCTGATTGCAATCAACCTCGGTGTCCAGGCTTACGCCGATGGGAATTGGGACTATGCCATCTCGATGTATTCACGGGCCCAGGAGGTGAGCCGGAAGAGCGGCAACCAGCATGCCGAGGGCGCCGCCGCCGCCAACCTGGGCGAAGTGCTCATCAGTCGTGGGCGACTCGAGGAGGCCGAGACGGTTCTCAATGAGGCTCGTCGCGTTCTGAGGGCTCAGAAGGATGTTCTCTTTGCCCTGTTCGCCGAGGCTCAGTTGGGTCGACTGGCGATGGAGCGAGGGGACCTGGACGAGGCCATCGCCACCTTGACCCGGATCGTCGACGACGCGATCACCGCAGGGCAGTCATTCATCGCCGTAGACACGTCTGTTCATCTCGCCGAGGCACATGTGAGGAACAACGATCCCGACACCGCCCATCAGGTGATCACCCTGGCCCAACAGCTCTCGGGCGATGACGCCGCTCTATATGAGGTCCCACTGGAGCGAGTCCGATCCGCCGCACAGCTCGCCCAAGGACGAAACATCGAGGCGGCCGAACGAGCCGGTCATGCCCTCACCAGTGCACGCAGCCAGGGACTGGTCTATGAGGAGGCCCTGCTGATGCTCATCGAAGCCGAAGCGAACGGCAAGGTCTCCGAAGAGGCAGAACGCCTCCTCAGAGACCTCGGGGCAATCCAGCCTTATGTGTACCGCTTCCCATCGCCGATGTTGTAGACGATGTCGGTCTTGATGAACGTTCCCAGCGGGTAGCTGAGCACGTCTGTGAAACCGGTGACTCGCTCTTTCGACTCGACCAAACACGAGGTGTGGCCGGCCGGCAGGATCTGTGATGTGTCAACCGGGCTGCCCACGGACCCAGTGGGGAGATTCACCCCGTCATCTCTGGGGTCCTTGAGACACCAGGGCATGACCCGCTCCCCGGCCCCGTCGTCATACGACAATGTCCGGTGCTGGGAGGCTCCACCGGGCACATTCGGGGCCCCGGCGAAGCGCCATGTGATCTCCTCGAGGAACTGAGCGACAGCGTCGCCGGCCACCGGCTCGGTGGCAAAGTTGACGAACAGTCGACTCCCATCGGTCCCCGACTCGTAGTTGTACAACAAACCGTCTTCTGGGCCTTTGCATCCGCCATCGAGGTCGTAACCCCTTGTGATCTGGAAGGTGGCTTCAGGCCCATCAGTCAGAGTCTCGGTGTCGGTGCAGTCGATCTCGCCGTCGAACACGTCGGCAATCACGAACAGGCTGTCAACGGTGCCGAGCTCGAGACCCTTGGGTCCGGGATCGGAGCCACCAAATCCGGCCTCGAGCGCGACGACACCCGACGAGGAGGCGGTTCCGGGCCTGATCACGATGCTGTCGAAGGTCCCTTTGACGTGGAAAGCCTGAAAGGATCCGGTTCCCGGGTCGTGAGCGACCCACAGGACGACCCGCTCGTTGTCGCTGCCCCCGGAGTCAGGCCCGCAATCGGAGATGCCGCTGCACGGCACCGTGACGGTGTCGATCAGGACGCCGGCCCTTCGCATCTCGAGAATCGCATCGCCATTGAACTTGAAGCCGAGGTCGATCTCGGCGTAGCCGATCGCCTGGCCGGCCAGGTCACCAGTCAGGCTGAGGGTGAGTTTCTGACCCAAGTCCCTGTTGATCCTGGCGCACGGCTCGCCGTTGCCTTCCCCGTTTTGCCCGACACCGATCCGATGATCCTTGAGACCCGCATAAGGCTTCTTGTTGGCCTGGGCGCCGCTGCCGACGATCGAGACGAGGGAGGCTCCGCTGCTGGAAAGCTTGCAATTCGACTCGGAGAGGCTCTGAACGAGGTTTGGACCCGGGGCGGCAGGGTCGAATATCAGCTTGTCCCCGCCTCCGTTCATCTGGAGTCTGAGAACGCCGATCTCCGACGTGATGGGGCCGTCGCCCATTGCGGGCAGAACGAAGAGGGCCAGCGCCAGCATCAAGCCAACGGCGCCACCCAAGGACCAACGCCAACGGTTCTTCATCAAATGCCTCCCAATCAGATCGGAGTGTTGCGACGCGTCGGCCGACGGCCCCTCTACCCCAGATTGCATCCCACTAGTTCACGGCAACATACATGATCTGGAATGGGTGCGTGCCGGGGTTGCCTGTTGAAGTGACTCCAGGCGGTTTGAGCTTCCTATCCGCCACCGCTCATGAACGCCGAAACGTCCGGCTGGTTGAGGACCTCCGCCGCGCGATCCGGGCTGCAACTAGTCGATATTGAGGTGATCAGGCCGCTCACAGTGCCTAAGTCGCTCAGCGGGAGGTCCATCATCGTGCCGCCGCCGTCGACGATCGCCTGCAGCGCCGCAATGTCAGTCTCGCAGTCGCCACTGGCTTCGGTGCCCGGTGACGATGAGATGGCCAGGTCCTTGATCCATTCGAGATAGGGGACCGTCCCGGGAGCCTCGCGTCGGGCGAGATCGATCATGTACTGAAAGCTCTCCTCATCAGTGGCGTCGAGCTCGATGTTGTCGCAGTTGGTGCCGGCTACCGAGTCGTCGTATGAAGACGAGAGCGGCTCCAGCTGGGTGCCGAGGGCTTCCAGGTCCGCGGCCGTGGCATTGGCCCAATCGATGTCGGCGACCAGGGGCTCTATCTCGCGGAGGAAGTCGCCGAAGGCGTCGATGCACTCTTGGGGTATG
The DNA here is from genome assembly GCA_963730285.1 of uncultured Actinomycetes bacterium. Classification (GTDB taxonomy): domain Bacteria; phylum Actinomycetota; class Acidimicrobiia; order Spongiisociales; family ZC4RG35; genus JARDZU01. Next base: position 50,919 of record CAVSQY010000007.1, read on the forward strand.
TCTCCGATGTTCACCACCTGTGAGCCGCCATCCGCCGTGGTGGTTGTGGTTGTCTCTGGCGCAGCGGCAGTGGTCGTCGTCTCCGCGGCGGCGGCTGTGGTCGTGGTGTCCCCGCCTCCGGTCGTACCCCCACAGGCGGCGATCAACAATGCCAACGCCGCAACGAATCGAAATCTCTGCACGACCCACCCCTTCTCATGTGCGCCTGGATCCAGACGTCCCTGGCTTCTCCGGAGAGGATATCGTCTTCCGGGGATACTGACGACCACCAGCATCATCGGCCGATCGGGGGATCACTCGACCCCGATGAGCAGATCGTTGTCTACTGCACGAGCGACGATTGCCATGCCAGTGTCGCCCTCTATCACACGCTGGTCGATGCGGGCTACAAGCACGTGCGTCGCTATTCGGGCGGGCTCACCGATTGGGAGGCCGCCGGGCTCCCATTGGAGGGCGAGTGGGTGGACAGCGCCCGGGGCTGATGGTCGGTCTCACTGCCAGACGGCGAGGATCACGCCCATTACGACGTAACCGAGAAGGTTGTAAGGCCCGTTGACACGCGCCAAAGCCCAGCCCGATCCTTCGTAGTAGATGGCCACGACCCGATTTGTAACCACGAACCCGACCCACGCGACGAGGCCGAGGACGATCCCGTCGATGACGGTCGACACGCCGATGGCTTTGGCGATCAACCCCAGGACAGTTGCGGCCACGAACCAGCCGACCAGGTTGACGACGAACATCATCGGCTCGGGTGTGCCTTGTTCGGTGACACCCAGGGCGGCGCGGTACTGCTTGCCAAAGAGCGGGTTTGAGTACCAGATGGCTCCGAGGACGAAATAGGCGAGGGCGGCCACCAGCACTGCCAGCCAATTCAGCTCACTGAGATAGTCGAAAATCACGGATACTCCCTTGAAACGTAATCAACGGAAGCTACTCGCCTCTCCGATGTCGGCGCCAAGGTCACCTGTCGTAGTTGCGAACCTCGAAGGTGATGCACCCATCGGGGGCCACCCACGGACCATGGGCCATGCCCGGGGGGCGGCACGCATACATCCCTGCCGTGAACATCTGATCGAGGGTCAAGTCACGGAGGGCACCCTCCACGATCCAGATCTCCTCCCAATGGGGGTGACGCTGCACTCCACCCTTGCTGGTGTCACAACCGGGCTCGAACTTCAGAAGCCGGCTGTATGAGCCTGTCTCCGGATCGGAGGCGAGGGTCTTGGAGTAGAGACCGTCGATCCCGGCCTCGGGCTCCCAAGGGATCAGATCCGGATCGAAGAACTCCAGTTCGGGTTTTCCCATTTCAGCCTCCTTTGAGGACATCGTTGACTGTGTAGCTGCTGACCAATGTGTCTCCGCGAACCGGGTCGTGGAGCTCGGCCCTGAATCCATCTCGATATTCGAAACTCCCAGACAGACTGGCAAACGAGCCGCCAAATACGACGGTTCCGGCCAGATCGACGCCGAGATGGCTCGCTACCAGCTCGAGCAAGTCGTCGGGATGACGCAACACGGCGGCAACCGCTTCCTGATAGGGCTCTGTTGCCCCGATCGGCGTGTAGGAGCGCAACACCAACTGGTCCCAGTGGTCACGGAGGTTCGAGTATGGCCAGACGCGTTCCGAGATCGGTTTGGGGCAGGCTTGCTTCGCCAGCGGTATCGAGGCCTCCTCCAGCACGCGATCGGTGTGATCGGACCCGACGGTAACCCAAACGCGGCCCTCGTCGTCGATCAGCAGCACGAACTCAACCTCGCCACACGTCCGCTCCCCAGCCACGTCTATCTGATCTGCGGTGGTCACCAGTTCCCTACCCACGTGGAAATAGGTTGGGATTTCTGTTGGGGGGGCGATGCCCTTCTTCTCGAGACCGGCCACATAGCCGCGCACGGCCTCCTCATCCCTCGCGGTGTATCCGGCCAGGATCACACGGCGGATCTCGAAGCGGAGGGGCCGATCGCCGTCCCGAGCCAGCATGACGACGCCGGGCTCGTCCGATAGCAACTTGCGGTCGGTCAGCTCGGGGAATCGGGCCCGGGCAGCCTCGACCATGTCCAGGTCGACGTCGGCCACCACTTCGGCCTGATCGACACCCGCCGAAGCCACGGTCACCCCCCAGGGGTCGATGATGGCGGAGCGTCCGCACAGGCTGGCGCCAACGGCACCGGCCGCCCCGTTGGCCGCGGCCAGGAACGCCTGGCTTTCGATCGCCCTCGCCCTGAGCAATGTGGTCCAAGCTTCGACCCGGGGGTGGGGCCATGCCGAGGCGATGAGAAAGAGTCGGGCACCCATGTCGGTCATCTTCCGAAACTGCTCGGGGAAGCGCAGGTCGTAGCAAACGGCCATGCCGATCGGTCCCAGCTCGGTGTCGGCCACCACGACCTGATCACCAGGTGTCAGAATTTGCTGTTCTTGCGAGCCGTAACCGAAGAGGTGGATCTTCCGGTAAGAGGCGACCAGATCGCCATCCGGGGAAAACAGCAGGGAAGTGTTGTGGAGTTTGTCTCCGGAGCGCTGGACTATCGACCCGCCATGTAGGTAGGCGTTGTGCTCCCGGGCCAAGCCGGAGAGGAACGACGCGACCTCGTCGAAGTGATCGGCGGACTCGGCGTAGCTGGCAAAGGAGAAGTATCCCGGTGACCAGATCTCGGGAAGCAGATAGAGATCGGCCTGCCCCGCCCGCAACACGGCATCGGTGACCGCGGCCTTCGATTGGCCCAGGCCAGCACCGTCCTGAGCCTCTAGTTGGATAACTGCGAGCCGGGTCAACTGACTGCGCCCCTCGCCTCGTCGATCCAGCAGAGCACACGCTCGGGTGTGAGGGGGAGACGATCGATCACCACCGGGCCCAAAGGTGACAGGGCATCCTCGAGGGCCGCGGCGAGGACGGCTCCGGGTGCGATGGCACCTCCCTCACCCATCCCTTTCACACCCCCGACCGTGATAGGGGAGGGGTTCTCGAGATGTTGGACCCTGATGCGCGGGATGTCGTCGAAGCTGGGCAGGAGGTAGTCCATGAAAGTCGTGGAGAGGAGTCGGCCATCGGCGTCGTATTGGAGCTCTTCGAGCAGGGCACCGCCAATGCCCTGGGCGACCCCACCAAAGATCTGTCCTTCCACCACCATCGGGTTGATCATCCGCCCGCAGTCTTCCACCACGGCGTAGTCCTCGATGGTGATCTGACCGGTCCCCTCGTCGACTTTGACCACCGCCAGGTGGGCGGCACTCGTGTAGGTGCCGGTGCCGGGATCGGCGTCATAGGTGGCGACAGATTCCAGTGAGGGCTCCTCACCGGGGGGAAGCGTCTCAGGTCGCTGGTATACGAGACGGCACAGCTCCGAGAGTGCCATCCCCGACTCGGGAACACCCACCACGCCGACCTGGCCGTTCTCGAAGATGATGTCGTCGGGGTCGGCCTCCAGCATGTGGGCGGCGATTCGGCTCAGCTTCTCCTTGAGGCGCCCTGCGGCGATCCGAGCGGCCCCACCCGCCAGCACGGCAGAGCGGCTGGCGAACGTACCCGAGCCGTAGGGCACCTGGTCGGTGTCGCCGAACTCCACCCGGATCGAGTCGAGACCCAACCCGAGCTGGTCGGCCGCCATCTGCGCCAAGGTGGTCTCCAACCCCTGCCCGTGATTGTGGATAGAAGACGAGATGATGAGCCTGCCGTCAGGGGAGAGACGCAGCTTGGAGGTTTCGTAGCCAAAGATGATGGGCACCCCGCGCTGCACGAATTCTCGGGTGGTGTGTGCGGTCTGCTCGATGAAAGGGACTACGCCGACGCCCACCAGCTCGCCGCGAGCCGCGGGCTTCGGCCTGGTCCTGGCGGAGGGCCGTGTAGTCGACCATCTCGAGGAGGGTCTCGATGCATTCGGTCACTGTGCCGGAGTCGTAGACCAGCCCGCTGACCGAGTTCCAGGGATAGTCGCCGGGCCCGAGGAGGTTCCGGCGTCGCAGCTCGACGGGATCGAGCCCTCGCTCCCTCGCCACTTGGTCGAGCATTCGCTCAGTGGTGAAGCATGCCATCGGGCGGGACACGCCGCGGTATGCCCCGAAGGGCGTCTTGTTGGTGGCCACCGGTGTGCCGTGAACCGAATACTGCGAGATTCGGTATGGCCCGGGGAGGATGCCCATTGCCATCCCGGTGTCCATCGTGGAAGTCCAAGGGAAGACCGAGTACGGGCCCATGCTCACCTTGATCCGAACCCGGTATGCGAGGACCCGACCGTCGTCGTCGTAGGCCATCTCAGCATGGTGGATATGCTCCCGGGCATGGTGGGCTGAGAGAAAGTGCTCGCGACGATCCTCGACCCAGCGCACCGGCTTCCCTGTCTCGATCGCGGCGCGGGCGCAGGCCACTTCCTCGGGATAGAGCTGAGCCTTGCCCCCGAATCCGCCACCGACATCGGGAGCCACCACCCGGATACCGGACTCGTCCCGCCCCAACGCGTGCGCCAGCCCGGTCTTGATCAAGTGCGGGATCTGAGTCGAGGTCCATACGGTCAACTGGTCCCGGCCCCGGTCGTACTCGGCGAGAACCGCTCGGGTTTCCAGAGGGACAGCGGTGTGGCGCGCCATTCCCCAGGTTCCCGAGACACGATGCGGAGCGGACTCGAAAGCATCCTCGAACCCCTCTGAGGTGAAGCGGCGCTCCACGAACCCATTGTCCTCCCAGCCCTCGTGGATCACCGGGCTTTCCGGCTCGAGTGCGGTCTCCAGGTCGACGACAGTGGGCAGGCTCTCGTACTCGACCCACACCAATGAGGCGCCGTCCTCGGCCAGGTACTCGTCATCTGCCAGCACCATGGCCACGGCCTCACCGACGTGACGCACCCGGTCCCAGGCGAGGGCGGGCATGACGGTGGGGCGAAAGCCCGGATAGGAGGAGACACAGCTGATGCCCATGCCTTCCCAATCCGACCCCGTGAAGACATGGGAAATGCCGGTCGTCGACAATGCCTCGGTCACATCCACCGATAGAATCTGGGCATGGGCCTCGGGCGAGCGGACGAACTTGGCGTGGAGACATCCCCGTCGTTCCAGGTCTGCCACGTAGCGGCCCGCACCGGTGAGAAACCGGGGGTCTTCCACTCTCCGCACCCGGGCGCCGAACATCTGGGGCTTGGCGACTTCGCTGGTCATGCTCGAGCCTCCATGGCAGCGGCGGCCGCCTGGACGGCTTCGACGATCTGAACGTATCCTGTGCAACGACAGATGTTGCCGGCCAGATAGTGACGGATCGTCGCCTCATCAGGGCGGGGATTCTCTTCGAGCAGGCACTTGACCGCCATCAGCATTCCCGGTGTGCAAAATCCGCACTGAAGACCGTGGTGGTTCCAGAATGCTTCCTGTATCGGATGCAATTCTGCCCCGTTCGGGGTCAACGACTCCACCGTCTCGATCACCGAGCCGGAGGCCTGGACGGCGAGGACCAAACAGGATCTGGCCGGCATGCCGTCCAACACCACCGTGCACGCCCCGCAGTAGCCGTGCTCGCAGCCGACATGGGTTCCGGTGAGCCCCAGCTCATGTCGCAAGAAGTCGGAGAGCAACAGCCGATCGGGCACGTTCCGGGTATGGGCTTGTCCATTCACGGTCAGGTTGACTTCAGACATGCACCGCCCTCCCGGAGGCCTGCTCGAGGGCCCTCGCCGTCAGCGTCCGCACCAGACGTCGGCGATACTCACCGGACCCGTGGATGTCGGCAAGAGGCTCGACGGAGGTGGCGGCGATCTCTGCGGCCCCTGCGATAGTCGATGGATCTGGTCGGCTCCCCAGCAGGGCCGACTCGGCGGCAGGCAGGCGAATGGGGCGATCGGCCACCCCGGCCACGCCAACCGCAGCATGGGTGATGCCTTCAGCGTTGATCTTCAGCGAGACGGCACAAGCTACCAGGGCGTAGTCACCGGTTCTCCTGGCGAACTCTGAAAAACCCCAGGCCGATGGCGGAATCGGGAAGACGATCCGCGTGATCAACTCACCACGCGAGCGCGCCGTGGTGTACGGGCCAACAAAGAATCCGGAGGCACCAACCGTTCGCTCTCCGGTCGTCGAGAGGAGTCCGATCTCCGCATCCGACACCAGAGTCACGAGGGGGATCTCACCAGCCGGGTCGGCATGCGCCAGACTTCCGCCGATCGTGCCCCGGGCCCGGATGGCGGGGAATCCCACATGGGACGCTGCCGCGGTCAGGAGGGGGTGTTGGGCCCCCAGTGTGCGCTCGACGACCCGATGTGTCGTCATCGCCCCCAGCTCCAGGCGGCCGTTCTCGGTGGTCACTTGGCGCAGCGAAGCGATGCCGGCCAGGTCGACGAGATGACCAGGATGGGCAAGGCGGAGGTTGAGGAGAGGTATCAGGCTCTGACCGCCGGCGAGGGGGATCGAACCGTCCAGCTCGTCCAGGAGGGTGAGCGCTTCGTCGATGGTGGCGGGAGAGTGGTATTCGAGCGGCGGCGGCTTCACGAGATGTCGCCTCGTCCTATCGAATCCATCATTCCCATTTCCCGTCTTCGAACAGCCGACTGACAATAGGTCAGAGAAATCGTCGTGGAGTTGTCGGACACCCTCATTCGAGTCCTGGGCTCGACCGACGCCGCTTTGTCATGCCCTATTCTCGGTCGAGAAAGGAGATGGTCATGCGCGTTGGTGCCTGGATTCCCTCATTTACCTACCCCGACCTCGACTACGAGAGGGTCAGGCAAGGGGTCGACACTTTCTCGCGGAAGGCGAACGACTACGGGATCGACCTTTGGACCATCGATCATCTCCTCCATGCGCCCGGTCTCTACGGGATGTCATGGCTGGAGCCGCTCACCGTGACGACATGGGCAGCAGCGGTCGCGCCAGATGTCTGGGTTGGAACCGGGATCCTGGTGCTCCCGCTCCGGCACCCGCTCGTGCTGGCCAAAGAGATCGCCACCATGGACTATCTCACCGGGGGCCGCTACCAGTTCGGGATCGGTCCTGGCTGGTACCCGCCCGAATTCGAGGCCACCGGCACCTCGGTCACCGAACGTGGAAAGCGAACCGACGAGATGATGACGGCGATTCGGCGGCTTTTCACCGAAGAGACCGTCACATTCGACGGCGAGTTCTATCACTTCGCGGACATCAGTCTCGAGCCGCGACCCCTCCAGCCGCCCCCAGTGTGGGTCGCAGGCGGATCACGGATCCCTGATCCCGAATATCACGACGTCCCCAAGATCGCCAGCACCGTCCTGGAGCGGATCGTCCACGCCGACGGCTGGATCTCACGCTGCTCCGGCTCCCAGGAGTGGGTCAAACAGGATTGGGAGAAGATCAAGGCGCGTTGCGCCGAGTTGGGCAAGGAGCCCCCTCGGTTCGGCCATACCAACTTCACCTACATCGTCGACACTTCCGACGGCGAGAAAGCTCGTGAGATACAACACGGCTTCTTTCGTCAAGCGATGGGTGATCATCGATCGCCAGAGCACCTGGAGACTTGCTACTTGTTTGGATCGGTGGATGAGATCATTGCGAGAATCAATGACCTGGCGTCGGCGGGTTGTGACTACATGGTCCTGGGACCGACCCACGACGACCCCAAGCAACTCGATTTGATCCACGACCTGGTGATGCCCAACATCGGGTGAGTCAAGTCGACCTCAGCCGCCCAGAGCCTTTACCGCATTCCTCGCCTCGGCCTCGATGTGGAAAATGGCGAGGAGCACCCGCAACAGGAGGATGACCGCCAAGGCGAGGCCGGTCCAACCGAGCACGTGATAGACGTTCGCACCTATGCCGGTCACTTTCGGCCCGCCGGTTGTGGCAAGCAGCATCACCGTGGTGAGGCGTAATAGGTCGGTCAGGGCGTTGGGGGGCGGGCATCCCGGAACCCGACTGAGCCCAGCGCCCCAAAACTGGCCATGGTGGACTCCGAGGACCACCCGGTTCTGCTGCGCACACATACCGATGCCAGGCCACGGGCCGTAAGCTCGACGGGGATGATGAATCTCGATCAGGTCACGCCCGAGGAGGGCCTTTCCCCGGGAGAGGTGCGCCAGCGCATCGAGGCGGGTCTGGTCAATCAGGTGCAGGACCGACCCAGCCGAACTGCCGGCGAGATCGTGCGCGCCAATGTGGTCACACGGTTCAACGTTCTCCTCGGTGCACTGCTCATCGTCGTATTACTCGTCCTGCGTGAGCCCAGAGATGCGTTGTTCGGGATCGTTCTGCTCACCAACTCCCTGATCGGGATCATTCAGGAGCTTCGGGCCAAACGCACCCTGGATCGACTCGAACTGCTGGCCGCACCCCGAGTGAGTGTGGTGAGGTCGGGACGCGTGTCCGAGGTGTCCGTCGACCGAGTGGTGATCGATGACCTGATCGCTCTCCGGTCCGGTGATCAGCTGGCGGTGGATGGGGTCGTGATCAGCTCGAACGGGTTGGAGATCGACGAGTCTCTCCTGACCGGGGAGTCAGACCCGGTGGTGAAGAAGGTCGATGACCGCTGTCTCTCCGGGAGTTTCGTGGCTGCCGGCTCCGGCCGATATCGCGCCACTCACGTGGGAGCCGACTCGTATGCGGCCAGGCTGGCACAAACGGCCAAGCGGTTCTCACTGGTTCGATCCGAGCTGCGCGACGGGATCGACTCGATTCTTGGCATCGTGAGCTGGGCGGTAGTGCCGATGGGCGTCCTGTTGGTGTGGAGCGCAACACGCGGCGGCGGGACGTTCATCGAAGGCTTGGGCGGGGCCGTGGCCGCCGGTGTGGCCATGGTTCCCCAGGGTTTGGTCCTGCTCGCCTCTGTGGCGTTCGCAGTTGGTGTGATAAGGCTCGGCCGTCGTAACGTCCTCGTTCAGGAACTGCCCGCCATAGAAGGCCTGGCTCGGGTCGACACCGTGTGTTTCGACAAGACGGGGACCTTGACCGAAGGACACTTGACGGTCGAGGAGGTGCTCCTTCTCTCTGATCGAGATCCGAATCCCGCGCTGGCAGCCATCGCCGGCGCCGAGGCCCACCCAAACGCCACCCTGGCAGCCATTGCGGCATCGTTCCGAGACGACCCGGGATGGCGGGTCACGGCCTCGGTCCCCTTTTCCGCCGCAAGGAAGTGGAGCGGTTTCACATTTTCCGGGCATGGCACGTGGATCATCGGTGCACCCGATGTGGTTGCACCGCGCGACGAATGGGCGATGAAGGTGGCCGAGGACGCCACGTCCGATGGCAACCGGGTCCTACTCGTCGCCAGCGGCTCCGCTCCTCTGCTCGAAGGCCGGTTGCCTCACAATCTGGCGTCGGTAGCAATCCTCGTGTTGGCCGACCAGGTGCGATCCGACGCGGGTGAAACCATCCAGTATTTCGCCGAACAGGGTGTCGATGTGAAGGTCATCTCCGGCGACCACCCACAGACAGTGGCTGCTGTGGCGAGAGCGGCTGGTGTGGTCGGGGCCGACCAGGTGGTGGACGCAAGACTCCTGCCCGAGGACCCCGAGGAGCTGGCAACACTGATGGAGACGGCGACCGTCTTTGGTCGGGTGAGCCCGCAACAAAAGCAGGCCATGGTCGATGCTCTCCAATCGAGGGGCCATGTGGTGGCCATGACCGGTGATGGGGTCAATGATGTGCTGGCTCTCAAGGAGTCCGACATCGGAATCGCAATCGGCGGGGGAGCACCAGCTTCGCGGGCAGTGGCACAACTGGTTCTGATCGACGGTCGGTTCTCATCACTGCCGGGAATCGTGGGCGAGGGACGCCGGGTCATCTCCAACATCGAAAGGGTGGCCAACCTTTTCATCACGAGCACGGTCTACGCCTTTGGGCTGTCACTGGCCATCGTCATCTCCACTCTTCCCTTTCCGTTTCTTGCCCGCCACCTGACACTGGTCGGCAGTCTCACTGTGGGAATCCCGGCATTCTTTCTCGCCCTTGCTCCCTCACGACGTCGGGCTCGACCGGGCTTCGTAAGTCGGGTCCTCCGGTTTGCCATCCCGACCGGCCTCGTCGCCACCATCGCCACATTCGCCGGATATTGGTTGGCCGACTTGGAGGGATCCTCAATTCCCGAGTCACGGACCACCGCCACCTTGATCCTGGCTGCAATCGGTCTCTTTGCGCTCGGCATCGTCAGTCGGCCATTGGTTCCTTGGAAGAAGGTCTTGATCTCGTCCATGGCAGGGCTTCTGGTCCTTGCCATGGCCAGCCCCTTCCTCAGGGACTTCTTCGCCCTCGACTTACCGAGGCCTGTGGTGCTGCTCGCCTCGGTGGGCATCGTGGCCCTGACCGGGACCATCATGATCTTCGCCCTGCGGGCACTGGGTTGGGCCAAACTCGTGCCGGAGTTGCTCAGGGAGCATTCGCCCACCCAACCGGGGGCCTGGAAAGACCTGACTCGGCTGGTGGTGGAGGAGTCGGGCTGGAACCAGTCGTTCCCGACCACCACTGAGATGCAACCGGTGATCAAACCACCGGACCAGGCTGACGATTCGGAGGTTTGATCCCCGACGGGCAGGACTGGCACCGAGCACCGTCAGGTGGTTCGCCTCATGTCTGGAGTTGTTTGCATTATGCAAACAAATCGACCAGGGTTTGAGACGTGAGCCCGACCAGAGTCAGATCGATCGAAGATCTGCAACGGGCCTTGATCCACGTGGTTCGTCGCAGCTCGGTGCCTCGCTCCCATGATCGGATCGCATCTCACGCCGGCGTGGAAGTCGAAAGAGTCGAAGCCGTCGCCCTCAGCCGGATAGTCGATGCCGGTTCGATGCGTCTAACCGACCTGGCCGCCCAGCTCGATGTGGCCTGTTCCACGGCCGGGCGACATGCCGCTCATCTGGAGGAGAGGGGACTGTGCGCGCGAACCGTGGATCCGGTCGATGGCCGAGCCGTGGTGGTCACGCCCACCGGCGCGGGCCGTTCACTGGTCACCAGCCTGCGGGCCAGCTACCGCGAGATCCTGGGCGAGGCCCTCGAATCCTGGACTGACGAGGATCTGGGTCGTTTCTCGGTCCTGTTGGCTCGGTTCGGTGAAGACCTGTCGGCTCTGAGCGAGCCAACGGTGGAGGCAACCGCATGAGCGGTCAGGATCAAACCGTAGGCCGCCGAGCTGGAGTCAACGACGGTCTCTTCTCGGGCGATCGGTATCCCTGGGTCGCGATGGGCGTGGTATTGATCGGCACTTTCATGGTCATACTCGACACAACCATCGTGAACGTGGCCCTGCCCCAGATAGGGGTCGCGCTCGATCGTCAGTCAGGCATCGAATGGGTGGTGACGGCCTATTTGCTCGCAGTTGGGCTGGCTCAACCACCCACCGGCTGGTTGGCCGACAGATTCGGGAGAAAGCGGTTGTTCATCGTCAGTCTCGGCTTTTTCGTCGTCGGTTCGCTTGGCGCCGCACTGTCATCCAACCTCGGGGCGCTGGTGGGCGCTCGGGTGGTCCAGGGCCTGGGTGGGGGAGCGCTCATGCCGGTTGGGATGGCCATGATCTACGAGTTGTTTCCACCCGACCGGCGCGGCACCGCCCTCGGAGTGTGGGGTGTGGCTGCCATGGCCGGACCCGCCTTCGGGCCGGTGATCGGTGGCTATCTGGTGACCAATGTCAGCTGGCATTGGCTGTTCCTGATAAACGTGCCTATCGGTGTGATCGGGATCATCGCCGCCAGCCGCCTCCTCCGGGATACCGGTTACTCCGAGCGGCGCCGATTCGATGGATTCGGGCTTGCCGTGGTCAGCGCCGGTCTGGTCATTTGGTTGTTCACCTTCGCCAAGGCCGACGCCTGGGGTTGGGGCTCCACCACGACGGTGACTCTCATCTTCACGGGGGCTGTGCTCTTGGCGGTTTTCGTGTGGTGGGAGCGGAGAGTCGATCACCCGGCGATCGACATCGCCATGTTCTCCGTGCCCATATTCACCCTGACGATGGGCGTCATCGCGTTGGCGGTCGTCGTGCAATTCGGGATCCTGGTGTTTCTCCCGCTACAGCTGGAGACGGTCAGGGGGATGTCGGCATTCCGTGTCGGCACCATGCTGGTCCCGATGGCTCTCGCTGCCGCAATCACCTTCCCGCTCGGCGGTCGATTGACCGATCGGATCGGCCCTCGAGTACCGGTGGTGACTGGTGTGTTGCTCCTAGGGGTATCCGCCTGGATTCTCGGTCACTTGACCCTCGACTCACCGACTTTGACCATCGAGATCGCGGTGATCGCCCAGGGTTTGGGTTTCGGGCTGGCGATGATGCCCAACTCGGTCACCGGTCTCAACTCTCTCCCCAAGCGGTTCGTTGCCCAGGCGACCGCAGTCCGACAGCTCAACGTCCGTGTAGCCGCTTCGTTCGGTGTGGCCGTTCTGGCAGGGATCGTGGCGACCGGGCTGGAGGGCGTATCCCCTTCAGGCCTGGACGGCGCCGGTGCGGCCACCGCTCAAGCTGCCTACAACGAGATGTTCGTGATCATCTCCGGTCTTGCGCTCTTGGCAGGAGTACTCGCCCTCTTTCTCCCCGGTCGCGAGCGGAATCGTCAACTCCAAGATGAACGGGCTGCTGAATACCGCGAGTTGATCGTCGAGGTCTGAGCGGCGCCCACTGTTGATTTGTCGTTAAGACGTGCTTGCCACCGGCGCGCCGCAGGAAGAGCCCGAGACAGGATCGATGAGGGCCATCACCCGATCAAGGATCTCAGTGTCATGGATCAGGTCGGGGTGTCGTCGGCCACCGAAGACCTGGACGCTCGTCGCGGTGAGCTGGCGTCCTCTCCCTCGACCCGTGCCACTTGCGGTGCGGACCATCAGGTCACCGAACAGCATCCCGATCGGATGGGTCGGACTCGAAGTGACGACGCCCGCAACGAAATGATGTTCTGCGCCCTTCAGCAACGGCACGTCGGTCGTCGGGTTGGGCGATAGCGGAGCGGAATCGGCGCCCATCCAATCCTCGTCGACCAGAGCACCAAATCGAAGATCCTTGATACCACTGCTTCGAGAGTCGAGCAGGTCGGCCAGAGGCTGGCTCTCAGGTGTCAACCGAAGACCCATGGAAGCGAGGGCCACCGCCTTCTCCAACGGCGCACCGAGATGAGGTGAGCCCAATGTGATCATCTGGTCCACCTTTTCGATCCAACTGTGCCCAAACCCCGATCCCTGGTGACAGGCGCTCCTGAGCAAGAGCCCACCCATCGAATTGCCTACCAGCTTGATCGAGTGGATGGGCATCGGCCAATGCTCGGACATCTGCTCGAGCAGCCGCGCCAAGGCGGCGCCGTTCTTGGAGATGTGAGCTCCCGTGTTGTATCGGATCATCACCGGGGTCAGGGTCTCATGCTCGAACAATCGGTCCCAGAGACCCCGAGGGCCGTCAGTCAGAGCTGCCTGCCAGCAAAGCTCGGTTTGGCCCAGCCCGTGGACCAGCACCACGACGTGGGAAGTAGCGGAAGGGAACCTGGCGGCGAGATCAATGGATGAGACATGAATCGGACGGCCCTCATCGTCGCGCAGGCCCATCTGGATTTGAAGCTCGTTGTCGCTCCTCTCCAACTCGTCACCCCATGCGGCGTTGAGCGCTGCCTGGGCGAGGCTGCCGCCTCGAGACTGGGAGATTCGGCGGCCCGGGCCTGCGGTCAACCTCGCCCAAAGTCGGACGGAGCCTCCCACGACCCCGCCGGCGACCCGGATCGCCTTGTAGCTGCCGGCCAGCGCGCTGTCGATGGCCTCGCGGGCCGGGGCCCCGGCCGACCCGGTCCACGACAGCGACCTCCGGACGATGGCGCGATGCATCCCCTCGATGGGCCGCGTCACACGCTCGACCGCCAGGGAGAGGAGAGAGCCGAGACCTGTCAACTCATCGAACTCGAACGTTGGCAGGGGAGCATTGTCGACCGTATCGAACCGTACGCCCGTAGGCCGCCTTGAATGATCAGGAATCCGGTCACGATAGTGCACTCGCTCCACCGGGCTTACAGGTCTCTCCGTGGGCGAGTGCCGTCCTGTGAGTCAGTCGCCGGACGGGGTGACATCCTGGGCGGCGATCTTGTCGGGATCGTCCCGCCACACTCGATAGGAATAGACGAAGAGGAAAATCATTCCCGGGATCAAGACGATGAACATGGCGTAGAACGCCCACTCCCCACCGATGAGGGCGCCGATCATCGTGGCCACCCCCGCGGCGATGAACACACGCCCGCCAAGACGGTGGGTCTGCACCCACGACTTCTTACTGGTGAGCGTCCACGGTGTGCGGATTCCGGCGAACCAATTGGGTCTGAACTTGCCCATTACCGACCCCAGGATGATGAAGAGGACCCCGACCGCAGCCACGATCAGTTCACCGACCGGGAACGTCTCCTCATGCCCGATGGCCAGGTTCAGGATCACGTAGATGAAGGCCAGGTAGACGGTCAGGAGGACACGGACCAGGAGGTAGGTTCCCGCGAAAGTCTCGTAGTTGCGGCTGGCGGGGTCGATCCTGGGGAGGTACTTGAGCAGGGGATAGAGAGCGGCGGTCATCAGAGGCAACAGCAACAGTCCGAGGAACTTGCCTCCGTATCCGTCGACCTCTCCGGCCGCGTTCCAGTGGACGGGTATTTGGTCGGGGACAGATCCCCACCGCACGCCGGCCAGGATGAACATCCCGGCGATGATTGCCAACTGCGCGATCTCCCAGGCCCTCTTGTGCTTGGTCACGTCACATCTCTCTGGTCCGGGCCGGCAGCCTCTCTCTGCTTGCGATGGTCGGCGAAAAATGAGATGACTGCCGCGGCAGCGTCGTCGAATGCCGACGTGTTGATCGAATACACGATCTTTGCTCTACTCCGCTCCGACACGATCAGCCCGGTTTGCTTGAGCACGTTGAAGTGCCCGGACATGGTCGACTTCGCCAGTTCGAACCGGTCAGCCAGCTCACCGGCGGTCATGTCTCTATGTCTCAAAAGACGCAGGATCTCCCGACGGGTCGGGTCGGCCAGCGCCTTCAGGACCTCGTTGATTCCCATTTGCAATTCGGTCTTTCGCCAAACACCGAATATTAGCGAAGCGTTGGAGGTGCAACGTATTGGGGAACCGACTCTGTCACTTCGCTCAGGGCAGTCTCGATGACATCAACTTGGCCATGTCGATCAGGTCTTGATCCGGTAGCTGTCTTCCCCCTCCGCTGATCCAGGAAACGCTGACGGCCCAGTGGTTCTGGAGGAACTTGACACTCCCGTCGCCGATGAAGGCATCCTCACCGAGACCGTCGAGGGTCTCACCGGTGCGGCTGGCGCTGCCCGGCTCGGCGAAGTAGATGTCGCCGTCATAGACCTGTATCAGGACATTAGTGCCCGTCTCCCCGCTGCCGTATTCACATGTGACCGGGTCGGGTTTGCCGTCGAAGCCCTCGATAGGCGTCGGGTCTGCGACCGATCCACCGATCCACTGCTCGGCCTCGGAAGCGGTGATAAGGGAGCAACGGTCGAGTTCGCGGTCTCCAAGACCGAGGACGTCTTTGTCTCCTCCACCTCCACATGAAGGAAGGACCGACGCAGTGATCACAATCGCCAACAGCCAAAAATGACGTCTCATGACTCATCCCTTGTTCCAAGCAGTCCCACACTACGCCTTTGCCGGCCGGGCCAACGGCCCGATCGCCTCAGGTGTGACTGATGCTCGGAACGCCAGGCCCGTCAACCGGCGCGTCCGGGCCGGCGAACTGTGAGTTGTAGAGGGCGGCATAGGCCCCGTCACGGGCGATCAGCACTTCATGGTTCCCGCTTTCCACGATCCGGCCTTCCTCCATCACCAGGATGAGATCGGCATCTCGGATCGTGGAGAGACGATGGGCGATCACGAAGCTGGTGCGGTCGCTTCTCAAAGCGGCCATTGCATGTTGAACCAGCAGCTCAGTGCGGGTGTCCACCGAACTGGTCGCCTCGTCCAGAATGAGCAGGGCCGGGTTGGTCAGGAATGCGCGGGCGATGGTGATCAGCTGTTTCTCACCGGCGCTGACATTGCTGCCTTCGTCGTCGATCTCGGTGTCGTAGCCATCAGGGAGGCTGTGAACGAACCGATCGACAAAGGTGGCAGTGGCCGCTTCCAGGATCTCCTCCTCCGACGCATCCGGTCGGCCGTAGGCGATGTTGTCGCGGATCGTCCCCTTGAACAGCCATGGGTCCTGGAGGACCATCCCGATCTGGGAGCGCAAATCGGCCCTCTGCATCTGGGCGATGTCGACACCGTCCAGGGTGATTCGACCGGAATCCAACTCGTAGAACCGCATGATCAGATTGACCAAAGTGGTCTTGCCGGCACCGGTCGGGCCGACGATGGCAATGGTGTGGCCCGGCTCCACTGTCAGAGAGAGGTGCTCGATGAGGGGCCGGTCCTCCTCGTAGCTGAACGAGACGTCCTCGAAATTGACCTGCCCGTGCGCAGCACGTGAAACCCGAGCATGATGTTCGTCGGAGATCTCCTCGTCGGCGTCGAGGAGCTCGAAGACACGCTCGGCCGACGCGACGCCCGACTGGAGAAGGTTGACCATCGAGGCAACCTGAGTCACCGGCTGGGTGAACTGCCGGGAGTACTGAATGAAAGCCTGGACATCACCGAGACTCATGGTCCCGCTGGCAACCCTCAACCCGCCGATCACCGCGATGATCACGTAATTCAGGTTCCCAATGAACATCATGATGGGCATGATCAACCCGGAGAGGAATTGTGCCTTGAAACTGGCCTGGAACAATTCCTCGTTCTCGCCATCGAACGACTCTTGGACTTCGCGTTGGCGCCCGAAGACCTTCACCAGGGAGTGGCCGGTGAACGCCTCCTCGATCTGAGAGTTGAGAGTGCCGGTGCGTCGCCACTGGGTGATGAACTGAGTTTGGGATCGCTTCATCACCAGACCGGCGACGACGACGGTCACCGGGATCGTGATCAGGGCGATCAGCGCCAATGTGGGGGAGATGTAGATCATCATCCCGACCACGAAGACGATGGTCAGAAGTGAGGTCAGAAGCTGGCTCATCGTCTGTTGCAGGCTGGTCGAGACGTTGTCGATGTCATTGGTGACCCGGCTCAACAGCTCGCCACGTGGCTGGCGGTCGAAATAGCTGAGGGGCAGCCGGTTCAACTTGTCCTCGACGGCCTGGCGTAGCCGGTAGATGGTCCGCTGCACCACATCGTTGAGCAAGTAGCCCTGGAGAAAGCCGATCAACGCGGATCCGGCATAGAGGGCAAGCACGATCAGGAGAACCGTCCCTACCGCCCTGAAGTCGATTCCGTGGCCGGGGACTACGTTGACGCCGGTGAGCAGGTCGGCTATCTGATTCTGGCCGGCGGCTCGGGCGGCATCGATTGCTTGTTGCTTGGTCATCCCCGCCGGCAATCGGCTGCCGATGACCCCGGCGAATATGAGGTCTGTTGCCTTTCCGAGGACCTTGGGACCGACGGCCGCCAGACCCACACTCACGACTGCAGCGCTTAGCACCCCGATGACCTTTGCCAGCTGTGGTCGCAGCAGACGGATGAGGCGCTTGCCCGACTCGGCGAAGGAGAGGGGCTTCTGGCCGATCATCCCGCCACCGAATGGGCCTCCACGGCCGGGGCCGCCCTGGCCCTGAATCCTCTCTGTGGCCTTCATGGTGCGCCCGCTCATGAGGCCACTTCCGCCTTGAGCTGGGATTCCACGATCTCTATGTACGTTTGGCAGGTGGCGAGCAGCTGACCGTGCTTGCCCACCCCGACGATGGCGCCGTCCTCGAGCACCAGGATCTGGTCGGCGTCGGAGATGGTGGAGACTCTCTGAGCGACGATCAGCACGGTGGCGTCGCGGGTCACCGGCTTCAAGGCCCTTCGCAGCCGGGCATCAGTTGCCAGGTCGAGCGCTGAGAACGAATCATCGAACAGATACAGCTCGGGTTTTCGGATCACTGCTCTGGCAATGGCAAGACGCTGGCGTTGACCGCCAGACACATTGGTCCCGCCCTGGGAGATGGGCGCCTCGAGACCCTCCGGCATTGCTTCGACGAAGTCTTTGGCTTGGGCGATATCCAGAGCGACCCACATGTCCTCGTCGGTGGCATCGGGGTTCCCGTATCTGAGGTTTGAGGCCACCGTTCCAGAGAAGAGGTAGGGGCTCTGTGGCACCAGGCCGATCTTGGACCACAAGGTGTCGGGGTCGAGCTCGCGGACATCGACACCGTCGACAGAAACGGTGCCGCCGGTGGCATCGAACAGCCTGGGGATCAGATGCAAGAGGGTGGTCTTTCCCGCACCGGTGGATCCGACGATGGCGGTTGTTTGGCCGGGGCTTGCGGTGAAGGTGATGTTGCTCAATACCGGATGGCTGGCGCCTGGATAACTGAAAGTGACATCATCGAGGTGGAGGCGGCCCCTGCCATCGAGTCGGGTCACTCCGTTGATCGGTGGGACGACTGTCGACTCGGTGTCGAGGACCTCCCCGATCCGGTCGGCGCTCACCGAGGCCCTGGGGATCATGACGAGCATGAAGGTCGCCATCATCACCGACATCAGAATCTGGATCAGATAGGCGAGAAATGCGGTGAGCGAGCCGATCTCCATAGCTCCGATGTCGATGCGATGGCCGCCGAACCAGAGGACGGCGACAGTCGATGCGTTGAGCACGAGCATCACGATGGGGAACATTGCCGCCATCCATCGACCCACTGTGAGGGACACATCTGTCAGCTCGGAGTTGGCGACGGAGAAACGGTCTGCCTCGAACTTCTCCCGAACAAATGCCCTCAGGACGCGGATGCCGGTGGCCTGCTCGCGAAGAACTCGGTTTACGGTGTCGATCCGCTTCTGCATCAATCGGTAGGCGGGGATCATGTGAGAGACGATGAACGCGACGGCCGCGGCCAGGATCGGCACGGCCACCACTACCAGCCAGGAGAGGCCCACGTCCTCCCGGAGGGCCATGATGATGCCACCGACCATCATGATCGGCGCCATCACCATCATGGTCAGGCTCATGAGCACCAGCATTTGAATCTGTTGGACGTCATTGGTGTTTCGGGTGATGAGTGAGGGTGCGCCGAAATACGCCATCTCGCGGCTGGAGAACTCACCAACCCTTCTGAAGATGGAAGAGCGGAGGTCGCGGCCGAAACCCATTGCGGTGCGGGCCGCGAAATAGACCGCCGAGATCGAACAGATCACCTGAAGAAGTGACACAGCCAGCATCAGGACCCCCGTCCTGGTGATGTAGGCGGTGTCGCCTAGGACCACACCGTTGTCGATGATGTCCGCGTTGAGGCTGGGGAGATAGAGCGAGGCGATGGTGGCTATGAGCTGGAGGCCCACCACGATCGAGATCGGCCTCTTGTAGAGCCGAAGGTGCGATCTGAGGATCCGAATCAACATCAGGCGACCATCACCGGATCGGGTAGGAGGATGCCATTGGTGAGGACCGCCACCATCTCGGGGACGGAGAGACGCTCCTTGCCTGCGAGTGCGGGGTGACGGCTGGAGAGGATCATGCTCCGGAATGCGGCAGCCGCTTTGTCGGGCTCGATGCGAAGGCGGTCCCCGTGAGCGGCGAACATCTTGGTGAGAGAGTCGTTGATGGCGGCATTGGATTGCTCGACAAAGTCGGGTGGTCGGTGGTCGTGCGTGGTGGGTGGGGGAAGGGTGCGAAGAATGGAGACCAGGGTGATCACCCGGTCGTATCGCTCGGTGAGGATCCTGGCCGCCTCTGCCATCTTCACTTCAATCGGGGCGCCCGGGTATATCTCGGCCAGAGCCCTCTGTGTCGGCTCCGGGTCCATGCTGAACTTGACGGATTCGAAGATCAGAGCTCGCTTGTCGGTGAAGACGCCAAAGATGGTTCCCTCCGCGATACCGGCCGCCTTGGCCATCTGCTTGGTGGTCACCGATGTCCCATGCTCGATGAGTAGTGGTGTGACGGCCTTGATGATCGACCTCCGGCGTTCCTCGGGGGAGAGAGGCTCGGCCCGACGCGATTTCCTGGTCACGAGGACCAGACTAACTGAGTGAGCACTCACTCACAAGTTCGGAATCGACTTTGGACCTCGGTTGCAGGCGGGCTAGAAAGGCATTGGTCGATCCAGGAGTCATTGTGGGTTTGCAGTTGGGGCGTTTCGGTGTGTGGCGCCGGAAGTCGGAGATCACACCGGACATGGCAAGGCAATTGGAGGCTCTCGGGTACGGGGCCATATGGGTCGGCGGCTCGCCGGAGGGCAATCTGAGGCAGATAGGTGAGCTTCTGGACGCCACACAGCGAGTGGTCGTCGCCACGGGAATCGTCAACATGTGGCGGGAAGATCCCGAGGTCGTGGCGGCATCCCACCACCGGTTGGCCGGGAGGCATCCAGGACGGTTTCTCCTCGGCGTCGGGATCGGACATCGCGAGTCGACAGACCAGTACCGGAAGCCGCTCGAGATGATGAACCGTTATCTCGGGCGGCTCGACCGCGCCAACGTGCCGGCTGGAGAGATCATCCTGGCTGCCCTCGGCCCCAAGGCTCTGGCACTTTCCGCCCAAAGGACTGCCGGTGCTCATCCCTATCTCACGACACACCGACACACTTCCTTTGCTCGGGGCATCTTGGGTGATGGGCCCGTCCTGGCACCAGAGCACAAGGTGGTTCTTGATCCGGAGATGGACAGAGCCCGTCAGACCGGGCGGTCAACGGTTAGCCGATATCTGCGTCTGGCCAATTACCGGAACAACCTCCTACGTGAAGGATGGTCCGAAGATGATCTCCGCGACGGTGGAAGTGACCGTTTGGTCGACTCCCTCGTGTTGCACGGTGATCCTGAAAGCGTTTCGCAGGCTCTTCGAGCCCATCTGGACGCGGGAGCCGACCACGTCGGTATACAGGTGATCGGTGAAGACCCGCTACCCGCTTATCGGGTTCTATCCGAGATCTTGCTGTGATCGAACCCGAGGCGCTCAGATGCTGACCCGGGGCTCGCCGAGCATCTCGCCATTGGGGTAGATGGGCTCGCTGGCCGCCGGGATCAAAAGCTCGAACAAAGTCTGGCCGTCGTGACGGCTGTAGGTGAGACTCCCGCTCATCCGATGCGCGAGACTGCGAGAAATCCACAAGCCAAGACCGGTGGATCCGGGCGCAGGGGCTCGGTCGCTGGCCCGGTGGTAGGGCTGGAAGATCAAGGCTGCATCAGCGGGGGGCACTCCTGTCCCATTGTCTGCCACCACCACCGAGACCGTGTCGCCCAAAGTCTCCACCGACACTGTGACCATTGGGCCGCCGTATCGCTCTGCATTGGTGAGGAGGTTGCGAAGGATCTGGCCATACCGGAGAGGGTCGACCATCGCCCATACCGGGCTGTCGAGCGGGAGGAGTTCGATCTCCTTCTCATGGTCAGCAACTCGGCGGATCATCGTCTTGGTGATGGGGCCGAGGTCAACTGGCTCGGGCAGGGTGTCGAGGACCCCACGTTCCGCGCGACTGGCGACGAGGAGATCCTCAATGACCTCCCCGGCCTCTGTCGCCTGCTCATTGGCCATTTGCAGCAGCTCCGAGATCTCTACTGACGAGAGCCCACCAGCGTCATCTCGCAGCAATTCCGTGACGCCGACGACTCCGGTCAGGAAGTTGCGCAGCTCGTGGCTCACGACTCCAAGGGTCTCGGCCCTGATGACCTCCATCTCATCCAGACGGGACCGGACGGCGACGATGATCCCGAGCACGATTCCCTCTACCAAGATCATGCTCAACAGATCGATGAGGACCAGAGTCAAGTCCCCGTGGGCCACCACCGTCAGGGTCACGAGACCGAAGGTCGTGGAGTAGGCCGTGAGGGCGATTCGCCTCCAACCCGAGGCAAACAGGCCGATCAGCACCACCGATCCGACAATTGTGAGCAATGGCGCAGCCCGATCGCCGTTGGCGCTGGCAAAGATCAGCACCGCCCCATGTACTGCGCTGCCGTCCACGACTAGCGCGTATGTGGTGTCGTTGATGTCCCAGACCGTCATCGCATAGGCGTGGGCGATGATGACGATGCCGGCTAGCGCAACCACCCAGAGGAACGGGTGGCCGAGATCGGCGGCCCATATGACAAGGGTCAATACGACCAGACCCAGGCCGAGATACCACCGGGCTCTCAGATAGGTCGAGGCGAATTGGTCGAGCGAGGTAACGCGATCGTGGTCGCCTTCAGTGCCCACATATTGCTATCGGCACCAAAAAGCAACATCTTCATGGGGCGTTTGACTCTTTTCGAGGGTCCTCTGTCAGTCGGCCTTGCTGCGGTAGGCGACCAATGCTCCCAGGAGGAAGCCAACTACTCCGGCGAGAACGATGACAAGCACCATGGGTGCAGAGGTGGTGGCGAATATCCAGTCGATGGTCACGCTCCCAGTGTTGGCCACGGCAAATCCCACTATGAGGGTGAGCAGCAGCACAACGAAGATCACTCGTGTCGTCTGGTTGCGGCGGATCTTCTGCTCCTGCTCCTGATCCTGTCTTCCCCGGCGACCCGCAGCGCGGATGAGCAATATCACCACGATGACGGCCGCCCCGGCGATCAGGGCCCATGTCTCCGGTCTCAGGTCTCTCATCGCTGGCTCCTCTCCATGGCCGGCCTAAGAATCTATTGGGTCAACTGTACGTCTGCGAGGGGCAGGCCGCCTGAACGGGCCAGCGGCGGACCCAATCTCAGAGGCCAAACCGGTTGGTTGGGTCGCTCTCGAATCGAGAAACAGACCCATTTCCGTTTAGGGTGTGACCACCGCGTCGCGCACAAAAGGACTGACTTGACGGACGAAAAACGCCTGCAGAGAACGATCGACAAGCACTGCGAGACTGAGGCCCGTTGGCTGCAGAAGGTTCTCTTTGCCACCGGCAAGGCCAAGGAAGCTCGGGAGAAGCTGGCCGAGACGACCGGGGAGAAACTCGAGACGCTCATAACACTCGATGACGGAACTCAGGTCCCGTTGGACCGACTCGAGGAGATCATCCAGAAACGGGTCGACGAGCTGATGGACACACTCGGCCACAGCGCCTATGGCCGACGCAAATAGCCCCAAGCCGGTATCTGATCAGTGCCCGGCGACGGGGCGAGCCCGGTAGGGGGCCTCGAACACTTCTTGCAGGGCATTTTCTGTCAACGCAAAGGACCGGACACTCGAGTGCCCGGTCCTTTGCTGTCGGCTGAGGGGGGCTCTAACCCCCGACGACTTGCGCGTACTCTTTGGTGTGCTGCTCCCAGAGCAGGTCGGCTTCCGGCGTCTCCACCTCTTGGGTCTGTCTGGAGTCCGTGTACATGATGGCCGAATCCTCCGGGTAGGCCTCCGTAACCCAGGCAGCGAATGGCTCCCACATCTGTGCCGAGAACTGGTTGCTGATGACCTCGAAATGGTCCGTGGCGGCGACGATCTCCCCATTCTCCACGGTGAGGTCGAGCCAGTTGTCGCCAAAGGGTCCCAGGCCGATCTCATCGGAACGGAGCCCGTGATACTCGTAGGTGCATCGGACCTGTGTTCCCTTTGCCGGGCTGGTCGGTTCCTCACAGGTGCCGGGCAGCACTTTGAATCCGGTTGCCTGGCCCCACTGAGTCCATTCGGGCGTCCCGAACGGCAGGTCGGTGCCGGGAGCCGCGTAGCTGGCACCCAGTTCCTCGTCTCCAGCTGCGTAGGCCGCGAGGAATGCGGTTCCCACGTCGACCGGTGGTGTGTTGACCCGGTCCACGTACTCTTTGGTGTGCTGTTGCCACAGTTGGATGGCCGCGGGAGTGTGCATCTCCATGCCTTGAGATGAGTCCTCCCACATCCTTGTCACGTCTTCGGGGTAGGTGGCTGCGATCCACGCGGCGAAGGGCTCCCACATCTCCGCCGAGAAGTTGTTGATGCTTGTGTCGAAGCTCTCCGAGGCAGCGGCGACCTTTCCGTCCTTCACAGTGACATTGATGAAGTTCCCTTCGTAAGGTCCCATTCCGATCTCGTTCGACCTGAGAGCGTTGTACGCGTACGGGCACAGCACTCTCACTCCGGCGGTGGTCGTGTTCTTTTCCTCGCATTGACCGGGCAGCATCTGGAATCCGGTCGCCCGTGCCCATGCGGCTCCCGCCTCGTCCACGTTCAGCATGGAGAGCTTCTTACCGGGTGCCACATAGCTCGCCGCCAGCTCCATGTCGGAAGCCGCATAGGCCCCGACAAACCCAGTAGCCACATCGACAGCATCTGGATTCGACAAACTCTCGGGCGCCGTCGTCACAACCGGTGTGTCGTCCGCCACTGGTGCCTCACCCTGATTGAGAAAGATCACCAGCGCCCCGATCAGCACCACCGCCGCCGCCGACACTCCGATCAGGAGACCTTTGCGCGGTCGGTCCGGCTCCTGATCCGTATCGATCCTGTCCCGTGTCTGCATTTCCGCACTCCTCGTTCGAGTGACTTCGAAGTGCCTCAGGTCGAGCGGTTCGACCGGATCCAATAGATCCAGTCTCGGGACCGGGTTGGCTGCTGCGAACAGAGCCACCACTTGCTCCTCAGTGCTCATGAGACACCTCCTTTCTGAGCAGCCGGGGGTCTGCGCTCTCGTGTCAGCTTGTTGTATTCGGTCGTGAGGTTCTGCCGGGCGCGATAGGCCCGCTGTTTTGCCGCGCCAGGCTCAATGGAAAGGGCAATGGCGACATCGGCATGAGAAAGCTCCTCCCAGATCGTGAGTCGAAGCACCTCTTGATCGATCTGTTTGAGACGAGAGGCGGCCAGTCTCACGAGCTCGTGTTCTTGGTGGCGTAACACGACACCTTCGGTGGTCCAGGTCTCGATGACGTCGACGTCTAGAAGACGTTGAACGAGTTTCCGGGCCCTCGTCTTGCTCCGCCATTGATGGCAGATCACCCGGAAGGCCGTCCCGTAGAGCCAGGGAAGTGCATCGTCTCCGTCGGGGACCTGATCCAGCCTTCTCCATGCAACGAGAAACGTCTCGGCGACCGCATCTGCGACTTGTGATTGACTCGTCCGGCGGGCGCAATAGGCCTGGATCAGCTTCCCGTAGCGCGTGTAGAGCTCGGTGAACTTGGTGTGCTCCAGCGACTGTGGCGCTGGGATTTTTGCATACCCGTTCTTCATGACTCTCCTGTGCCCGGACCTTGCCAGAAGTCACGCACTTCTTTGGGGTGGGAATTCAGAAGTTGTACACCGTTACCTCCGGTCGCTGCCGGGCATATCCATCTGAGCGACCGGGGGGTTGCCCGGGGCCCTCGCGCCATTCGGCGCGGGGGCCCATCACGCCCAGAGGATGATGTCTCTCCAGCGAGGCCTGTCCGCGCTTTGACGTTGTCTTAGGGCACTCTTATGGGGGCACGAGGCACAGTCACCACAAAGCGAAGACCGGACGATCGGCGAGCGCTCTCGGCGAGTGCTCGGTCCCCTTTTCAGATTGTTCCCAGTAGCCATCAATGAGTTTTGGCTCCGGACCAGGGGGTATCTCCGGCGTCTTCTGTCACGAATCTCCTTTGGAGGGAGCCCCATGAAACATTCGAAGCACTTGATCGCCGCGCTATTGGCCCTCGGCCTGTTGACCGCCTGCGGTCAGGGAGCGGTTTCCGGTATCCACTCGCTTCCTCTGGCCTTGGTTGAGGGCGCTGCAACTTCCGGGGCCGCCACCGCCGTCGCAGCCACTGATACATCGGTGACGGAGATTTCCTTGTCCGACGATTCCATCAGCTCGACCGATCCATCGGTGGATGTGGTTGGGTCGGTCGCCACCATCACCGCTGCGGGAACCTATCGATTGTCGGGCACCCTCACCGACGGGGAGGTGGTCGTAAACGCAGGAGAGGCAGATCTGGTGACCATGCAGCTGGACGGCGTTGACATCACCAATCGCTTGGGCCCTGCGATCTCGGTCAGGGGTGCTGAAAAGGTAGTGGTGGATTTGGTGACGAATTCTGTGAACCACTTGGCCGACGGAATGTATCCCTCCTCTGGTCGTGGCTCGAGTGACGCCGTCCTCTTTTCGGTCACGGACTTGAAGATCGTCGGTGACGGTGGCCTGACCATCCGAGCCAACTCTGGCGACGGAATCCTCAGTCTCGCCGGTCTTGCCATCACCGAAGGGAAGATCGATGTGAGAGCTCAGGCGGATGGAGTGACCGCTGTCGACTACATGGTTCTCGGTGCGCCCGATCTGAGCATCAAGGCGTCCGATGATGGGTTGCGCGCGATCAGGATGGGCGATCCGGGCCTCGGATACATCTCCATTGCCGGTGGGAGCTACACGATCGACAGCGGAGGTGATGCCATCAAGGCGGGCACCGACCTATTCATCTACGCCGGGGAGTTCGAAGTGACCAACGGAGGGGCCAGTGTCGGCACGGGCTCTTCCGGAAGAGCGCTGCCTTAGGGCGAGGCGGGCCGGATGGCCCCAGCGGCTATCAGATCCTCTTTCCACCGCTTCACCATGTCGGGGTTCTGATATGGGTTGGCGTCGATCCATGCGTCGACGTCGACTGCGGGAAAGCGTTTTCCCACCAACTCCGCGGTTGCCGTCGCCCGACGATGGAGCCCCAACTCTTGTTGAGCGGCCGCAAGGACCAGCAGCGCCTCCAAATTGTTTGGCTGGTAGTCCAAGACGATCTCGGCCAACGATGAAGCCTGTTCGACTTTGCCGCCCATGAACAGGGAGCAGGCCTTTACCGTCGGGTACCAGGGTTTGTTCACTCCGGTGAGACGCATGGCCGTGTCGACCAGGTCAACCGCTTTCTCCCACTCACCGAGGTAGCGTCGCACACTGCCCTCGAGCCCGTAGGTGATGTCGCAGGTTGGCCGTAGGATCTCGGCCTTCTCGACCGCTGCCAGGGCCTCGAGCCCCCGGCCCTCGGACAGGAGGATCGCGCCCTCCACCGTCCGAGCCATGCCGGTTGGATCGCCAACCTCGAGCCCGACCCGCGCCAGGTCCATCGCTTTGGCAAGAGTGGCCTCGCGATCCGACACCCACCCGTTGGCAGCGCCCATCCAATGGACGAAAGCAGAAAGCACGTGTCCGTAGGGTTGTTCCGGATGGCTCCGGGCCACGTCACCGAACAGCTCCATCGCACGGGCCCAACCCTCGCGCGTATCGGCCGTGAGGTGATACCAACCGAGGTAGATCTTCTCGATGGCCTCTGGGTCGTCCAAATCGGCATACAGGCCGGCCGGTTCCCCGATGATGAGCTCGACCTCGATTGACCGCGCCACTTCGTCAGCGATCTGGTCGGACAGGTCGAAGAGGTCTTCGATTCGCGTGGTCCATTTGTGAGACTTCACCACGTTCATGGTGGTCACGTCGTAGAGAGTTGCGTAGATCCGCAGCCTGTCCCCAACCTGGTGGATGCCCGATTCGACCATATATCTGACGTTTCGACCCATACCAGGCCCGCCCGGTTCGGCATTGGCTTCGACCACCCTGAGTTGGGGAACTTGGGACAACCGATGAACCAGGTCGGAGCGCACCATGGCTGCATTCGCCTGGACCGCTTCGTCAACGCTCTCGCTGTGCATGGGCAGGACGGCGACCGTGGGCGATTCCAGTGATAACAATTTTGGCCCGCTGCTCAGAGACCCGTCACTCGGGAGGTCGGCAAACTCGTATACCTCTACCTCACCCGGGATGTTCTTCAAACCGCGTCGCCCGATTGATTTGAATCTCAATGAAGGCTCATCCAAGGCCCGATAAACCCGACCGGAAACGCTGATTCCTCCGGGTCGGGCTATGGCTTGGATCCTGGCCGCGACATTCAGGGCATCGCCGAAGTATTGGTCATCGGATCTGACGACCTCGCCCTCGTCGATGCCCATCCGGAAGAAGACTTGACGCGTCCGGGGTATCTCGGCGTTTCGCCCTTCGATTTCGGTGGTGATCGTGATAGCCGTGCGTAGAGCGTCCCGCGCATCGTCAAAGACGGCCATGAAGTTGTCACCGACGAAATTGACCAGTGTCCCTCCGCTGTCCGCCACTCGCTTTTCGACTAGGTGCCGGTACTCCTCCATGGTGTCGGTGGTGGCCTCAGAGTCGTCTGCGAGGAGACGGCTGTAACCCACGACGTCGGCGTTCAGTGCCACCAGCTCGGCCGACTTGGTCTTGACTGTGGTCATCGATGATCCATCCGTGAACAGGAATCTACCGGCGACGAATCAAAGAGAGGACAGGTAGCTATGAAGCTGGCTTCCGGTGGCCGATTACCAATGGCCTGTCATAGCCCGGGGGCGCCACTGTGTCCACATAGGGGAACCCGTTGACTTCCATGATGGATCTCGTGAAACCGAGGGACGCTCTGCGATAGGTGTCCGGGTCGAGCCGGCCGATGTCGCGTTGTTCGTTGCACTCCAAAACCAAGATGGGCGTGATGTCGCTGATCTGTTGGATGAGACTGCCCATGCCCGACTCATCCAGGTAGTAGAGAGCGCACAGGGCGGTGACCATATCGAATGTGCCCAACCCCATCGAGGCGAGATCACGCATGTCTGCCTGAACCCAGGAATAGTCGTAGATCTGGCCATCCGACCATTCAAAGGCCCTTTTGAGAAACTCACCTTGAGCCAGGCGGCCCTGGTCGTGTTCTATGCCGATCACGGAGGTCGCTCCGGCCCTCAGCATCTGGAGGGCGTTGTGACCGTTGTTGGCGCCGATGTCGAGAATTCGTTTGCCGCTTGGGTCGGGGAGACCACTTCGGAGGATGTACTCCCAGCGGCCCCAGCCGACTCCCAGATTCCAGATAGGCCCGATTCGAAGCCCGGCGCCGAGATATGCGGGTGAGTACCAATGCGAGAGGGTCGGATCCGACCTGGTGCGGAGAGCTTGTCGCATGCTGAGATAGGTCGGGAACTCGGTGCGGAATACCGCGTTGAAGGACTCGATGTCGGCGTCGGCCAGGAGTCTGAGGCTGTCCCAACTCAGCCCCGAGTAATCCCTGGCTCCAGAAAAGTCGACCCACCAGGGTCGTCCGTCTTCGGCGATGACAATCATGTCTGGGTCGATTTCGCCCAGTATCAGGCCAGCTCGATGGATCACATTCAGGTCGGACCAGATCTGGTCTATGACTTTCCGGTTTGAGAGCTCAGGAGACTCGCTCAAAGGCGTGCCTCTCACGGAGGACACGAGCAAAGCAGGAGTGGAGTAGTCGATCTCGACGATTCTGGGAGTCGAAAGCCCCAAGGCGTTGAGCGTGGTTAGTGCGTTGACCTGATTGAGAAAGGCATCTTGGCTGCCGCCCAAGCTGAAATCGTGGGCCGCCATGTGGCCGGCAACTCCATTTCCCAAGGTCCGAATCGCCCCAGTCGTTTCTGCTCGGGTCGCTGTTGGTCGGGGCCGGCGTGCCAGTCGTCTCATGCGACCACGCGCACGGGCAGCATCGAGTCTTGGTCGGATCGTGCGGTAGAGGTGTAGGAAGGGAAGCTGCAGAGTGGTTCGTAGCTGGTCGATCATGGTCGCCCTGACCAGGCCGGCACTGCTCCTCGGTCCAAGCCGCCGTGCTGTGGCGAGAAGACGCCCGAACCTCGAGCGGGTCGGGGAGGCTGAAGGTCGGTACGGGATGTGATCCGGCTTCGCGATCACAGTCGGCTCTCGCTGGGCATCCTTTCAGCCTCCGCGTCGACCCTGTGATCCACCTGTGAGAACGCTGGCATTCAGCCCGACGGGTGATGATCAGACTGGCCCCTTCGTCGGTGACGATCTTCAAACCGGGTGTCTGACGGCCAGCCTCAACCGAGCACTCTCTTTGCCTCCTCGGACAACTCGTCGATGTCCTTTCCGGATTCTTCGGCAAGGAGCCTCCTGATGCCGGGGGAGATCGTTTCGAGCACGCCACTCATTCTCTGGAGCACGGATCGCTGCGCCTTCATGCGGGCTGCCTCGTCGGCTGGTGTGACGAGATCGTCGATGATCGACCCCTCGGCGCGCGATGCGACCAACGGATCGGCCATCCCGCGCACCCACACCAATGTGCGTTTTCCCGGGCCGCGCCCTTCGCTGATGGGCTCGACCGCGATGACGTCATCGGAGCGCACATAAGCCCCATATCCGAGGGCGACCAGTTGACCGGATTGAATCCTCATCCATTCCTCCTGCTCATGTCCGACAGTACCGGGGAGGGCCGACAGAATCCCCATTGCCGATCGAACGGGCCCAACGCGTAGGTTGAGGCCATGACGAGCGAGCAGACCCCGCGTCTGGTGCGACCCAAAGAGGGGCGGATGGTGGCCGGTGTGGCGGCGGGCCTGGCCGACCGGTTCGGGATGTCCAGGGGCACCATGCGACTGTTATTCATCTTGTCACTGGTCCTCCCAGGCCCACAAGCCCTGATCTATGTCATCCTCTGGATCGTCATCCCCGAAGAGCCCGAGGCTGAGTAGGTTCAGACCGGGTGTAACCGAACCAAGGGGATCTGACGCGAGACGTTGTCCTGATACTTCTGGAAGAAAGGCGCCCAGGACGTCACCCTCTCCCACAACTTGGCTCGCTCCGGACCCCCGAGGACACTGGCCTCGGCTTCGAAGAACTCAGCCTTCTGCCTGACCCAGACGTGGGGATCGGCTACCAGGTTCAGATACCAAACGGGGTGGTTGGGTGCCCCACCCTTCGATGCCACGACGATCAGATCATCTCCATCGTGGTAGGCGACTATTGGGACGCGTCTGATCTCGCCGCTCTTTCGTCCCGTCGTGTAGAGAAGGATGAGGTCGTTGGCGAGGGCATAGTCCACTTCCGAGCCGTCGCTCGCCAGATACTGGTCGATGTGGCTCTGGCCCCAGGATGTGGGATTGTTTTTCGCCATCTTTTCTATCGGGTGCATTTCTGTTTGATGTCGGGTCTCTTCGCTCACGTCCCACACAACACGCGAAACGCCCATCTGCTTCCGGGCGTCTCTGCCATAGGCTGATCGGGTGAATGTGACCAACGCCGATCGTGTCGTCTTCCCCGGTGACGCCATCACCAAAGGCGAAGTTGTCGACTACTACATAGGGGTGGCGGGGAGGATGTTGCCCTATCTGTCTGGGCGGGCCCTCACCGTGGAGCGGTATCCCAGAGGTATCGGGGACAAAGGCTTCATGCAGAAGAATGCGCCCGATCATTATCCCGCAGATCTGATCGCCCGGCACGAGGTTCCAAAGGAGGAGGGTGGAACCACCGTCTATCCGGTGATCGACAGCGAGGAGGCGATCGCATTCTTCGCCAACCTCGGTGTGATCACCTTTCACGTGCCGCCAGTCAAGGCGGACGACGAGTTTCATCCCGACTGGGTCGTCTGGGATCTGGACCCGCCATCGGGGCGTATCGATCTCGTCCGGGAGGCGGCAAAGCACATGCGGGCGATGCTGGAGGGATTCGGAATTCCCACGATGCCACTCTCCTCGGGGTCGAAGGGCTATCACCTCCGCGCCAGGGTCGAACGGGGCATAACCATCGATCGGCTGGCCGCCACCGTGCGCGGAACTGCCGAGTTGGCGGCAGCTACCCACCCTGACGTGATGACCGTCGCCTTTCGCAAGTCGGAGAGAGAAGGCCGGGTGTTCGTCGACTGGATGAGAAACACCCCGCGATCGACTGCAGTGGCTCCTTGGTCGCTGCGGCCTCGGCCCGGTGCACCCGTCGCCACGCCCCTCGCCTGGGAGGAGCTCGATGAGATCGCACCGGACGGAGTGACCATGCGAGCTATCGGGCCTCGCCTCGAGATGGATGTCTGGTCAGACATGGATCCCCTCGATTTGGAGCATGCTGGCACCGCGGTGTCCAAGGCGCTCGCAGAGGCCGGCATCGAGCTCGAGCCCTTCGACCGCTTTAGATCCTGAAACAGCGAGCGGATAACCTCGGTGCGTGCAGTTTGCGGAGCTCGTCGCCACTTCCGACGCCGTGTCCTCGACCCGCTCGCGATCGGCGAAGGTGGAATATCTCGCCGAATTGCTGGGGCGTCTTTCACCTGAAGAGGCTCCAATCGCCGTCTCCTTTCTGAGCGGGCGACCTCGGCAGGAGAGGTTGGGGATCGGTCACGTAACCGTTGGCGCGGCAAGGCCACCCGCCGTCGCCAGACCCGACCTCACGATCATCGACGTCGACACCATCCTCGAGGAGATCTCTCAAACCTCCGGTCATGGTTCAAAGGGCCGCAAAGAAGCCCTGCTGGCAGGCCTGCTGGGGCGTGCCACAAAGGCCGAGCAACTATTTCTCCGTGGTCTCATCTTGCGCAACCTGAGACAGGGCGCCCTGGACGGCGTAATGGCCGATGCAGTGGCAGCGGCTCTCGAAGTTTCCGTCGAGGACGTCCGACGCTCTGCCATGCTCGAAGGGGATCTCGTGTCCGTGGCGTCGAGAGCATTGGTCGAGGGTGCAGAGTCCCTGGTGCACTCCCGGCTCTCCGTCTTCACCCCGGTGCAACCAATGTTGGCCAAGACCGCCGCCACGGCAGGCGAGGCCGTCGCGGCACTGGGGAGTGCCATCGTGGAGTGGAAGTTGGATGGGGCCCGGGTTCAGGTGCATCGCGAGCGGCGGGTTGTATCCGTTTTCAGCAGGAACCTCAACGACATAACCGAACGCGTCCCCGAGGTGGTCGAGGCCGCACTCTCATTCGACTCAACGTCGTTCATCCTCGACGGCGAGGCCCTGCTACTCGACCAGGGAGGCTCTCCAAGGCCGTTCCAGGACTCGATGAGCAGCTTCGGAGCCGAGCGTGGTCGTCGTCCGAGGCTCACCGCCTTCTATTTCGACTGTCTCCAGCTCGATGGTGCCGACCTGATCGACCTGCCCCTTTGGGAGCGCCGTGACAAGCTGAGATCTCGGTGGCCGGCCCCGGCGTTGGTCGAATCAGTCGTCACCAGCGATCCGGTCACGGCCGATCGGTTCTTCAGTCGAGCTGTGGCCGACGGTTTCGAAGGAGTGGTGGTCAAGGACCCCAATCAGCCCTATCAGGCCGGCAGGCGGGGAGCCGGGTGGCTGAAAGTGAAGCCAACCCACACCCTCGACCTGGTAGTGCTGGCCGCGGAATGGGGCTCGGGTCGTCGACAGGGTTGGCTCTCGAACCTGCATCTGGGTGCGTTGGGCGAGGACGGTCAGATGGTGATGTTGGGGAAGACCTTCAAGGGCCTCACCGACGAGATGCTGCGGTGGCAGACCGACCGATTCCTCGAGATCGAGGATCACCGCCAAGGGCGCGTTGTGTACCTCAAGCCGGAGATCGTCTACGAGGTCGCCTTCGATGGTGTGCAGCGAAGCACCAGGTACCCAGGTGGAGTCGCTCTCCGATTTGCCCGGGTGAAGCAGTACCGGGATGACAAGAGCCCGAAGGATGCCGACACCGTTGCCACTGTCCGTAGCTTCATGAGAGGGTGATGGAAGGCTCCTGTCATTGGTCACAGGCACCCCTTAACCTCGGGTCGTGACCGTACCCGGCCCCATCGAGCTCGGGCGCTCCGTGGTGGTAAGCGCGGGGGCATCCCCTCCGGCTCCATGGGCGGACCGCGAGTCGATCATCATCTCCGACACGTTGTTGACCGACCATCAGCGTTTGTCGGAGATGACCGACCGGGTGCAGCGTCGATACGTCCAACGGATTCCCACCACCTTCGTGCTCGAGGTTCAACCAGACGAATTCTCCCGACGTGAGACCACCAGCCTTCCCCCCTACGACCTCGGGGCAACGTTCAGTTTCCTCCGAGAGCGGCTGATGAAGTCGGTGTGGCACAACTCCTACGATGCCCGTGATGGGGAGCCAATCTGGTGGTGGGCGCGCAAGGCCTCGAGCCGTCTTGGATTGCGTTTGGCCGGGCCGGCCGACCTGATCGACGGTGAGGGGAGAGCGGTTTGGATCG
Source organism: uncultured Actinomycetes bacterium (assembly GCA_963730285.1). Taxonomy (GTDB): domain Bacteria; phylum Actinomycetota; class Acidimicrobiia; order Spongiisociales; family ZC4RG35; genus JARDZU01. The sequence continues at coordinate 84,644 of CAVSQY010000007.1, forward strand.
ATGGCGGGCCGCGTCAACCCCTGGCGATCGATGACATCGTCATCCACCACGAGTCGGTGGATCTCGGACGAGCCACTCCCGTGCCCACCAAACGATGGTCTATTGAAGGGCTCGCAGAGGACCAAATCGACGCAGTGCGCCATTTGGTGGGGCCGGCCCGAGTGGTGGCCCCCGCCGGGTCGGGCAAGACCAAGGTCCTCACCTCTCGTATCCGTCATCTGATCGAAGATCGGCTGGTCGAGCCCGAGCTGCTGATTGCCTTGGCGTACAACCGGCGTGCGGCCGAGGACATGGCCACACGTCTTCCGCCAACGGTCAGGCTCGATGTGCGGACCATCCACTCACTGGGTTGGGAGATCCTTCGGATGGCCAAACCGAGCCTCAGGTTGATAGGCGAACACGAACAGAGGCGTCTCCTCGAGCCGATCGCCCCAGCGCCCCCCCGCGCCAACACCGACGTGATCGGACCCTATCTCGAGGCTCTGGACGAAGTGAGGATCGGCCTTCGGCACCCGGATAGCGTTGAGGCCGAACGCGATGACATCCCGGCATTTGCTGAGACATTCCAACGCTATCGGGACGCCTTGGCGCGTCGAGATGAGGCAGATCACTCCGAACAGATCTACGGCGCCATCGAAGGCCTCTGTCGTTTTCCCGACCTCCGGGCCTATTGGCAGGACCGTTGTCGCCATCTTCTCGTGGACGAGTTCCAGGATTTGACGCCTGCATATCTGTTGTTGATTCGACTCGTTTCGTCGCCCGGGTTGAACGTATTCGGGGTCGGCGATGACGACCAGGTCATCTACGGCTACGCCGGGGCAGACCCGGGCTTCCTGATCGATTACGAGAACCTCTTTCCGGGTGCGGGCTCCCATGCACTGGAAGTCAACTATCGCTGCCCGGCCGATGTGGTGGAGGCAGCCGCGAATCTGGTCGGATACAACCTGAGGAGGGTCACCAAGACAATCCGGGCGGCAAGCCGAGACGAGGGGCTGGTGGTCGTCACACACTCGGGAGACACGCTTGCCTCTGCCGCCGCCGAACAAATAGGTGTGTTGATGAGACGGGGCCGGCCCCCGTCCTCGATAGCGGTGTTGGCGCGTGTCAACTCGAGTCTCCTGCCGGTTCAGCTCTCGCTGACCGAGGCTGGAGTTCCGTTCAGCACGCCCCTGGCAGAATCCCTTCTCGATCGCACGGTGCTCAGGGCAGCGCTCGCCTGGATCCGGATCGCGGTCGATCCCGAATCCATGAGCCGGAACGATCTCTTCGAAGTCATCCGTAGGCCTGGCCGCGGCATCACCAGGTTGTTCACAGAGCTCATCGGACGGAGGGCCGGGCCTTTCTCGCTCGACGACCTGGTGGAGTTGGGCACTGGCCTCGATGGCAGGCGCTCGTCACGGTGGAACGGTTTCTGCGATGACATCCTGGCCGTCTCTGCCGCCACCGACACCACCGCACACCTGCTCGATTTGCTCATCGATGAGGTCGGCCTCGACAGAGCGGCGTCAGCTCTCGACGCGGGCCGGGCCCACGCCGATCGGGCGGCACAAAGCGACGACTTGATCGCGTTGCGTCGAGCTTCGGCCTTTGGCCCCGGCCCCGATCGGTTCGAGGCATGGCTGCGGTCCTCCCTTCGTCGCCCCGAAGAGGAGGCCGGGGTGACACTGTCCACGGTGCACCGCGTCAAGGGTTTGGAATGGGACCATGTCCTCGTATTCGGAGCGGACCAGGGAGCTATGCCACATGAGCTCTCAGATGACGTCGAAGAAGAGCGGCGTGTCTTTCACGTGGCGATTACCCGGGGTCGCAAGACGGTGACCATCCTTGCTGACGAGAAGCGACCATCTCGATTTCTCACCGAGATCGATGGTTCGGCTCCGTTGCCCACCCGATCCGAACCACGCGTCGACCGAGCTGCGGCGTTACCTCCACGTGACGCCATCCACGTAACCCCTGGGGACGTGGTCACCGTCGGTGGGGGTTATACGGGGACCGTCGACGAGATCTTGGTCACAGGAGTCCTGGTCAAATTGGATACGGCGACCATGGCGGTGCCCTGGGGAGAGAAGGTGGGCAAAGGGGGTTCGTCGGGACGTCTCACACCAGGTGTCGGCGACGCCAGTCCCGCGACGATCGAGCGACTCCGAGCCTGGCGTCTCGAGCAGGCGAGACAACAGGGTGTCCCTGCATATGTCGTTTTCAACGACCGAACCCTCGAGTCGCTGGCTTCGGTTCGCCCTGGCACCGTCGACGGGCTTCTCCAAATTCCCGGGATAGGCCCCGCCAAACTCGACGCGTACGGTGATCAGTTGCTCGACTTGCTCGCCTTCGACTGAGAAACAGGTCGGACAATCCATCATTGGTGCGGACTAGTCCACTCCAGCGTTCTGACATTGAGTCTTGTTATCCACGCCCGATCTTCCGAGCCTGGAATGGAACGGGTACCCGAAGAGATAGGGCGGGAAGGGATTGGCGTCCGAAGACCGTAGGAGTCAGCGCTGCTCACACGATGTGACGGTGACAGTCCGCATGTCGGGCCTGGAACGCGTCGTATGTGAGCGCTGTGGTCATGTCACGGTGCGCTACCTCTCCGCACTGTCGGGAAGCGTCGATCGGTCGCAGTTTGCACGGGAGGCCGATCGAGAGCGACGACATGTGGCGGAAACCCGGGATTCCGATCCAGAAGACGACCTCCCCGAACGTGACCCCCAGTGGGACTTTCGGGTCGACACGCGGTCGCAGTACTAGACGAGATCATTGGGCCCTGCCGGCCCATGATCGACTCGCCAGACCCAGGCAGGAAATGGCTCGGCCTTGCCCTTGAGCTGAAGCTGTTGGTGCTCCATGCCGGTCGTGTCCACTCCGGCCTCTCTGGCGATTGCCTCGCTGATCACCAACTGTCCCGAATCGGCCGATGAGCTGAGGCGGGCCACCGTGTTGGCGGTGTCCCCGAGCACCGTGAAATCTCGTGCTCCCTGATCACCCACAACGCCCACGTACGCCACTCCGGTATGAACCGCCACTCCCGCCGGAATCGGCGCTTCGGCTCCGTCCGGGTGGGCCAGCCCCACGGCGATCCTTCGGCCGGCCGCCACCGCATGCCGGGGATGGCTCTTCCCCACGAAACCCGGGATCCACAGTGCCATCATCCCGTCGCCTGCGATGTGGTCGATCACGCCCAGCTCGACGTCGACGGCCTTCGAGGACACCGAATAGAAGTGGTTCAGCGAGTTGGTGAAATCGAGTGGCGACATGGTCTCCGCCATCGCGGTCGAGTCTCGGACATCGACGAAGAGAACCGAGACCGGGATCTCGGCGCCTCCATGGTGTTTCTCGAGATCCCTGATGCACCATCGGCAGATTTGCTGGTTGAGGCTCCACCTCCTGAACCCGGCGAGACGGAGCAGCGGAGCGACCGGGCCGGCAAACGGCGCTTGGCAGAGCTTGCAACGGGGTGCCGAGGGGATCTTCCGCAGTTGCCGCTGGAACATCTTGAGCCCGTTGTCCTCGCCACCGAGGATCGAGGCCCAGTACTCGCTTCGATCTTGTGCGCCATTCGGGTCGTGTTCAGACACTGGGGCCAAGGGTACCTTTGAAGGTCGACTGCGATCAGATCGCCAACTACCGAGCCGGTCCTCAGTCGGCGTCGGGAAGGAGGGCCCCAATGACCCAACCGACCACCGAAATGACGATCGCTCCCCAGAACGTGGCCCAGAAGAAACCGGTCGACGTGAGGCCAAGGTCCCAGACACTCGGTCCCGCCAGCCAGATGACCAGTTGGAAGACAAGGGCGTTCACGACCAGCAGGAACAACCCCATGGTCAGAATGATAAGGGGGAGGCTGAAGAACTTGACTATTGGCTTCACGATCGCATTGGCCAACCCGAAGATGGCGGCTGCGATGAGAAACTCCCACCACCTGCCATTGAATTCGAGACCGCCGACGATCCACACGGCGGCCCCCAACGAGGCGGCCGTTGCAAAGAAACTCAATAGTGAGCTCATGGCCCTTGAGGTTACCTAGCCGAGATGATCAGTGCCGAACCCGCCAGCCCGTGGCTATGCGCCCGGTGTCCGCCAGTCGGGCCGATCCGGGGCGCCAGATCTCCAGGAGTCGACGAACGTCGCGACGGCGTTGATCTGCTCAGAAGTTAGAGGGCCGTTGTAGTCCACACTCCAGGCCACCATCTCGGAACCGGGAATGCCATGTCCGACGATCGAAGCGATCTGATCGAGTGTCACATTGAATAGGAATTGACGCGAGTTGAGCGCCGGTGCATCGATCCCCTCCCCTTCGGGTCCGTGACAGGATGAGCAGTTGTCCAGGAAGACGTTTTGGCCTTCGTCCTTGAGATCGGAGAGTTGCTGTTCTCGGGCGGCGGAGCGAGCGTCGGGCTCGTAGAGCCGGTAAACGGGAAAAGCGACGATGAAGAGGAACATGAGGGCGACACCGGCGCTCATCCAACGCCGCGTCGACGACTCCAGCTCGGGATCGGCGTGCTCAGGCATCAGGCGCTGTCCCCGACGCACCGTGGTCCGGCCGGCGGCTCATCGATCGTCTCAGGCCCTGGGGGCGGGCCATTGGTCACCCTTCCGGGATCTACCACAAGGACTCCATCCACGACACTTGTCCCGTATTGAGCCATTCCTCTCGGAGCCGGGCCTTCGCGGTACTCGCCGAGGCGATTGAAAACCGAGCCATGGCAGGGGCACTCGAACTCCTTGGATGAGTCGCACCAAGCGACCCGGCAGCCGAGATGAGGGCATTTCCATGAGAGCGCCACGACCTCGTCGCCCTTGCGGGTCAGATAGCCGCGCGCGGCTTTGATCTCGACCACGCCGGTCTCCGGGACGGCGGACTCCGGGATGGTGCGAACCGGACCGGTCTCGGTCGACGAAAGTGGCGGGCGAAGGATGTCCCATGTGGTCCAGGCACCGGCTACGGCCATCAACGACGCTCCCCCTTTCCAGAGTCGTGAGAGGAACTTTCTACGAGTGACCTCCTCTCCGTTGCTCATAGCTCTCCGTACCAGTTCTGCCAGGGCCAGACCCAGCTCCAGTCCGGGCCTCTGAAGGCGAAGCCGATCAACGTGAGAACCACCCAGGCAACGAGGAAGAAGGTGAACGTCATGACGGCCACCTTTCTCATCGCGGGTCTCACCTCGGGGCTTCGATCCAGATATGGCAATGCCATGGCCCCTATCACGATCCCGGCCGGCACCAATACCCCGGCAACCATGGGATGGAAATGGCTGAGGAGCTCCTGGAGGGCAGCGAAGTACCACGGAGCCTTCTCTGGATTGGGGGTCAGGTTTGGGTCGGCGATGGACCTCAACGGCGCATCGAAGGCCAGTGCCAGGAGAAGCACCAGGAACAACACCGCGAGGGCAACCACCGCATGGCGAACCAGGAGATGTGGCCACACCATGACCGGGTCTTGTTCGTCGGGGACCTTCCTGTCGCCTGCGGCCGGTATCCCGGGAACCACTCCAAGGATCCTCTTGCCGCCTATGACAACCGGCTGTTCATCGGTCATGGTGAACCATCCTGTTTCTCCAGATCGAGCATCGAATCTTTTCGCCACCGCCACAGATGCACTGCGATCAGGACGACGACGATGCTGGGTAGCAAGGCAACGTGCAAGACGTAGAACCGAAGCAAGGTGGCCGAGCCAACTGCCGATCCGCCCAGGAGCATGTCAGACACGAACTTCCCGACAAGGGGCACATACGCCGCCATCGAGGTCCCAACAGTGACCGCCCAGTAGGCCAGCTGGTCCCAAGGGAGGAGATAGCCGGTGAAGGAGAAGAGGAGGGTCAGCACGAGCAGGACCACCCCGATCAGCCAGTTGAATTCTCTTGGTGACTTGTAGGCCCCGCGGTAGAACACACGAGCCATGTGCGCTGCGACGGCGATGACCATCAGGTGGGCGGACCAGCGATGGACATTTCGGATGTACTGACCGAAGGCAACCTGGGTTTGGAGATACTGAATATCCCCGTATGCCGAGGTGGGTGAGGGCACATAGACGAACATCAGATATATGCCAGATACGACCAGTGAGACGAAGAGGGTCAGGGAGATCACCCCCAGATACCAGGAGTAGCGGAAGTACAACTCCTTCTTCCGGATCTTCACCGGATAGATGTGGAGAAAGAAGTTCGACCAATGACCTGCGGCCCGATCTCGTGTCGTGACCCGATTCGGGTTGCGGATCACCGACCTCCCAATTGTGCTTTCTCGGACGCGTTTGCCCCAACTCATGCCGGCACTCCAATTCCTGACCACATTCCCATCGAGAGGGCATCGGTTGGGCACCGGTCGAGACAGAGAGCGCAGCGGATGCAGGACATCTCGTCGAGAAGTAGTGCGGTCCCGGTGCCCAATTCGGGAGCCACCTCGGCCACGGGGACTATGGAGAGGACGTCCACAGGGCAAACGTCCACGCAAAGCCCACAGAGCACACACAGATCGACATCGAGCAACACGTTGGCGAAGCATCGGAGACAGCGGGAGGCCTCGCAACGTGCCTCGGACTCGCTGAAGCCCAGTTCCACTTCGCGCAGCCCCACCCTCCGCCCGGTGGGCAGAGATCGAACGGAAACTCGATCTCGTCGGTCGTAGGTGTCGTCACTGCGGTGGAATTGGTTGAGGACGACCATCTGCCCTGGAGGCCGGGCCTCCTGTTCGACTCGGGCGATTGCCTCATGAATCGCAGCTGCCACCCTGCGCCCATCCGCGATGGCATCGATGAGGTTCCTGGGGCCGGATGCAGCATCGCCACCGGCCCACACCCTCGCCAGGGATGTCTCCAGCTGAGCGTTGGTCTCGATGGTGCGACGGGGGGAGATGGCGGGGCCTTCGCCACCGAGAGCTTCGATGTCCACCGACTGGCCGATGGCAAGGATGACCGTGTCGCACTCGATGACGCTTCGGTCTTCGGGATCGAACTGTGGGGCAAATCGGCCGTTTTCGTCGAATACCGAGGTGACGCCGATGGTCTCGACGCCGACGACGACGTTCCCTTCCGTCAGAATCCGTGATGGTCCCCTTCTGTGAAGAAAGTCGATGCCTTCCAGCCTGGACTCCTCCACCTCGAATTGATCCGCGGGCATTTCACGCTCCGACTCGAGGGAGACGACTGTCACCTCATGGGCTCCGGCTCGGACGGCGGTTCTGGCGGCATCCACGGCCTGGGTGATGACTTCTCTCTCTTCGCGCTCCTGGTCTCGGTCGGAGCCTTCACGAATGCTCTGATAGGCGTCCGCTCGCAGTGCGGTCCGGGCGGCATCCATCGCGACGTTGCCGCCTCCGATGACCACCACGCGCTCACCGACGTCTACATGGAATCCTTGGTTGATGTTGATCAGAAACTCCAATGCACGCAGGACCCCGTCGGCCTGGTGACCCTCGATATCGAGATCTCGTCCTTGTGTGGCCCCAATGGCCAGGAACACGCCGTCGAAATCCCTCCGCAGGTCGTCGAGTGTGACGTCGTGTCCGAGCCGGGCATTGAGATGAACCTGAACTCCGAGGTTCACGATCGCCTCGATCTCGGCATTGAGGAGTCTCCGATCCAGCCTGTATTCGGGGATTCCCAAAACCATCATCCCGCCAAGGACACCGGCGGCTTCGAACAGGGTGACCCGATAGCCCAACCTCCGCAGGTCATGCGCTGCGGCAAGGCCGGCAGGTCCTCCTCCCACTACGGCGATGCTCTCACTTCGCTCCGGCGAAGGAGTGCCAACGCCGTAGTCCCACTCCGACCCGGGCCCAGCCTCCACTCCGTGTTGCTCGGTCACGAACCGCTTCAGTGCGCGGATCGCGATGGGGCGGTCTATCACCCCTCGGCGGCAGGCGTCCTCGCAAGGGGCCGCACAGACCCGTCCGCATACGGAAGCGAACGGATTCGGTAGTCGGGCAGTCAGGTAGGCGAGCTCATCCAGACCATCGGCGATAGCGGCCACATACATTCCAGCGTTCGTATGAACCGGACAGGCTGCCAAACAGGGAATGTTCTCGTCATAGAAGCTCAGCGTCTCCATCAAATGAGGCCTGTTCGCTGTGCCCGTCGCAGTGCCCACATCGCCGCCACCAAGAACAGCGCCCAGACCGCCGTGGCGCTCAGGTCGCGAACCAGTGAGGGGGCGTCCGCAACAAACGAGAGGTGGAGGAACCAAGAAGGCAGCCAGACCGTGAAAAGGACGAAGTAGGCGACGATGACCAGGGCTCTGACCGCTCCTTGGAACCAAGTCATGCGCGCTTGCTCAGTGATGCAGACACCTCCGGCTGTTCCCTGCCTGAGCCTATCCGACCGTGAAGGCCGAACGCATGCCCATTCGGAAGTGGCCTTCGAGATTGCAGATCAGTGCGTAGCTCCCCGCCACGAGTGTCACGGTGAGGGTCTTGGTCTCGCCCGGCATGAGGCTTTCGATCTCGTCTACGACCGTCAATTCGTCCTCGATTACTTCGTCTGCTGCGTCATCAAAAGGGAGATCTTCGAGCGCAAGGTCGGATTGGATGACGACGAACTCGTGTTCCTGGGTGCCGCTATTGGTCACTTCGAATGTCACCTCTCCCGCCGGCGCTGTGCTGGGTGAGGGCGTCAGGAGCATCGTGTTTGCATCGACATCGGCGAGGGTGACCGAGATCACTCCGCTCATGTCCTCGCCGGCCGTAGTTGTCGCAGCCCCCGAAGTGGTTGTCGTAGTGGCTGACCCACCGGAGCATGCAGCCAAGAAGAGCGAAAGCCCACCAACTGCGATCCCGAGTCTCCTGTTCATGATGAAGGACGTCCTTTCGCTTTAGCCAACACATGAGGATTAGGTCCAGTGGACTGAAGGGGATAGGGCCATATGACCCTATCCCTGCGACACCCCTCCGCCGTGGGGGTGTCGGCTGGTGACTCAGCACAGGACTGGGGCTCCGGTGGGTGGATTGGTCCCTTTTGGACCACTCAACAAATCAGGCCTGAATGCCGACAATCGTCTGATGCCGGATTCAGTGAACGGGCCAACCGCGCCGCCGACCGCGTTTCGAGCGGCTGCCACCTCGACACTGCCGATTCCGATCGTCCATCCCAGCCTCAGGTCGGAATTGGACTCCCTACAGATCACGGATGACCGGATACCGGACCAAGAGTCCTGGGAGCGATTCCTCGACACGGTGAGCCAGCACTATCAGAACGCCGAACAGATCAGCCGTGAGTTGGTCGACGGCATGCGGGGATGGTCGAGTTTCGAGAACCTGTTCCGGATCTCGCCGATACCGATCATGGAGCAGGACTACAGCCTTCTCGAGCAGTGGATGGACGAGCTGCGCTCCCAGGGAGTGGCCAGCCTTCGCGATCACATCGGGGACAACATCGATGCCATCAGGGCGATAGTGCCGATGGTCAGGATCGTGGCCGCCAACCCGGCGGCCGTGACGGCGGTCGGCGTGCCACTCGATGAGCTGATTGGCCCCATCGATCCTCAGATCGTCAACGAGGGATCCGAGTCGGGATGGCTCGCCCAATTCGAAGCGGTGTGGAATCGCCAGCCGGAAGCGCATGCTGCGTATACCGCCGCCACCGCGGCGGGAACCGGCTACGACGCCCTGTCGATCCTCTCCGCCCCACTCATCGACGGCGAGCCCGACTTCTCACGAGCGGTGTTCACCGTGATCGATGTGACGGATCAGCGAAACGAAGAACGACGGATGCAGGAGCTCATGGGAGCCAAGAATCGATTTCTGGCATCGGTCAGCCACGAGATCCGCACACCTCTCACAGCCATACTCGGTTTCGCCCGTGTGCTTGACGAAGACCACACGCTCGACGCCGACGATCGCCGACTCATGGTCTCTTCGATCGTCCAGCACTCCCAGGAGGTGGCGGATCTGGTCGAGGACCTGCTGGTGGCGGCACGCTCCGACATGGGCCAGATCGAAGTGGCCGAGTCCACATTCGATGTGGTGGATCAGATCAGGCGAACTCTGCAGGCAGGCGGGTCGTTCACCACCGAGGTCTTGTTCGTGGCGGAGAAGGCTCCAATGAGAGTCATTGGTGACCCGGCGCGGGTCAGGCAGATCGTGAGAAACCTGCTCACCAATGCCGAGCGTTATGGGGGGAGAGTGTGTCGATCGGTGTGTCCAGCCAGTCCGATCGGGTATTGATCGAAGTCTCGGACGACGGGCCAGGGGTCCCGCCTGAAGAGTGGGAGCGCATCTTCGAGCCGTACCATCGGGTGCACGACAACCCCGGCCAGCCCGGCTCGGTCGGAATCGGTCTTGCCATCTCGAGACAACTCGCAGAGCGCATGGGAGGGGGGCTCGTCTACCAGCATCACTCCGGGTTGAGTCGTTTCCGGCTGGAGCTCAGGTCAGCCGGGAGCTAACTACTTGGGCCCGTCCCAGATTCAGAGCGGGACCGCGAAACCCAGTATGCCGGGAAGGACGGTTCCAAATGCGAAACCCGCACCCCCGGCCACTGCTGCCAGAAGCACAATTTCGAGCCCAGAGGTCACCCAGGATCGGTGTGTCCAGCGGCTCTTTATCGCACCGACTGCAAAGAGGGCCACAGCAGTGGCTGCGATGGCAAGAATGAGGGCCGCAGTGCCGGAAAGGAATAGGAAGGGCACTATCGGGAAAGCGGACCCGAGGGCGAACGCGCCCCCCATGAACAAGGCACCGCGAAATGGAGAGCCTGAAGGGTCGTCGACGAATATGCCCAGTTCTCTGGTGACCATGGTGGCCAGCAGGGAGTCGGGATTCCTGGCGATCAATGAGGACGCCTGCCACGCGTCGTCCTCTGTCATCCCTTCCTCCATGAACAGGAAGGCGACCTCCGCCTCGGCCTCTGCCGGTCGGGTCAGCACCTCTTCCCGCTCATCCTCGATTTGCCACTGAAATATCTCATCCTGGCTCTTGGAGCTCATGTACTCGCCAATGGCCATCGAGAAGACCCCAGCCAGGGCCGCGGCGAGACCGGCCACCAGGACACTGAGGCGCTCATTCGTGGCCCCGGCCACCGTTGCCACCACGGCCAGCGTGGACACGAGGCCGTCCTGTGCCCCGAAGACCATCTCCCTTATCTCACCGAGTAGAGAGATCGTCTCCTGCTCTTCTGTGATGTGCGCTTCGACCCAGGCCAGGTCGTAATCCCGGGCGCTCTCGGGACGGGCTCCGGGATAGGTGTCGGGTTCATCGGTCATGTCGAGTGGTGGACAAAGGTACCTGCTCGAGACGGGACCCGGCTTCGACGGGTTGGGCTGCCTCCTCATTTGGCACCAACCTCCCATGGTGGGCTCACGGGTATCGAGCCCATGTAACCTCGTGGCAGCGAAGCGATTCGAGGCTGCTTGCGCCCATGGCCAATCCCCGAGCAATAGCCCCCGACCCGCACCCGACCTACGAGTCGTTGCGACGAGCCTTCCACTGGCGTGTACCAGAGCGATTCAACATCGGCACGGCCTGCAGTGATGCCCACCCTGCGCGTCTCCCTGGTCTCATCTCGATCTCCTCAGACGGGGAGAGGCTCGTGCACACTTTCGGTGAGCTCTCCGAGAAGTCCAATCGTCTCGCCAACGGGCTGCGAAGTCTTGGCATCCAGCTGGGTGATCGAGTTGGGATCGTGGTTCCGCAGTCGCTCGAGACCGGTCTTTCGCACCTCGCCCTGTACAAGATCGGTGCGATCGCTCTTCCCCTGGCCTCGCTGTTCGGCCCTGATGCGATTGCATATCGGTTGGGCGACAGCGGGGCGCGGGCCGTGATCACCACGCCGGAAAATCTCCCCAAGGTGGCGGAGGCCGTGAGAGGCTTGGAGATCGCGGTGGTCGTCACGGGACATGGGACACCCGGCCTCATCGGATTCGAGAACCTCATTTCTCAGGGAAGCGCTCGTTTGGAACCGGTCGAGACGCCTTCGGAGCATCCGGCGTTCCTCGTCTACACCTCAGGCACTACGGGATTACCGAAGGGGGCCCTTCACGCCCACCGGTCCCTGATCGGGCATCTTCCCGCCTTCGAGCTCCTCTACGAGTTCTATCCGAAACCGACCGATGTCCATTGGACGCCTGCTGACTGGGCCTGGATAGGAGGTTTGATGGACTCTCTGATCCCTTCTTGGTACCACGGGCAGCCAGTCGTCACGGCCGACCATGACTTCGATCCCGAGTGGGCCATCGACCTCATGCGCACCGAGCGGATCACTTGCACATTCCTTCCACCGACCGCCCTGAAGATGATGCGGTCTGCGGGTATCGCTACTCCGGACCTGGCATTGCGGGCGGTGTTCACCGGGGGAGAGGCACTCGGCGAGGAGATGCTGACCTGGGGTCAGGAGGGTCTGGGCACGGTCATCAATGAGGGCTATGGCCAGACCGAGGCGAATCTGACCGTAGGGAATTGCGCATCCGTATGGCCGATCCGGCCCGGGTCGATGGGCCGTGCCATTCCAGGACACACCGTTGCCGTCGTCGACGACGACGGCCAGACGGTCACCGGCGAGACTGGGGAGATCGCGGTTCATGCTCCCGACCCTGTCTTCATGATCCGCTATTGGAATCAGCCCGACGCCACCGCGAGGAAGTACCGCAACGGCTGGCTCCTGACCGGAGATCTGGGATACCAGGACGAGGACGGATATCTCTGGTTCGTATCCCGAAAGGACGATGTGATCAACTCGATGGGCTATCGGATAGGGCCAGGGGAGATCGAGGAATCGCTAATGGGCCATCCATCGGTGGCGACCTGTGCAGTGGTGGGGGTGCCAGATGAGATAAAGGGTCAGGTACCCGTTGCTTTCGTGGTGCTCAGAGAGGGGGAGAGTGCAGGGAGAGCCCTTGTCGCCGACTTGCAGAGTCACGTCAGGACCCGCTTGGCGGCCCACGAGGTTCCCCAGCGGGTCTACTTCATAGAAGAGATGCCCCGGACCACCACAGGTAAGACCATGAGGAGGGCGCTTCGCGATCTGCTCGCCGATGACGCCAGCCCGACGTGAAGTCGGGTCAGCCGGCCACCCGCCACACGGCCATGAAGTGGGCAACGCTGGCCATGATCACCACTACGTGGAAAAACTCGTGATGCGAGAAGACCCTGGGTACCAGCCGGGGCCGGTCATTGACGAACAGGGCCACCCCGGTGAGGTACATGACGCCACCGGTGACGATGAGGAGGGCTGTCCGATAGTCCATGTGAGTCAGGGCCACCGTGAAAGGCACAACGGCCAACGCCCCGGCCACGAACTCGAGCCTCAGCCAGGTGCGCTCTCTACCCGGCGAGGACAACTCCCGTGCAGTGCCGCATATGACCAGGGCCCAAATACTTCCCAGGCCCAGCCCCCTCCACAGATTCGAGCTCACCGCCACGATGAGTGGCGTCGCCGTTCCTGCCACCAGTACGTAGATCATGGTGTGATCGAGCCTTTGGAGCCTTGACTTCCAAACCGGGTGCCAGGGCACGGAGTGATAGGCGGCACTGGTCAGGTACATGCCGATCAGAGTCAACCCATAGACCGCACATGCAAAGACCATCAGCCGTCCACTCGCCCTGGAGAGCAATGCGAACAGCCCGCCAACGGACACCAAACCGGCCGCGCCGTGAAGGAATCCTCGAACCGGGTTCTGCATCGGGCCGAGGGCCACGCGCTCCATCCGTCGATGCTACGCGTTGCGGCGGCGCTTCGTGCTAATCCTCGACATCGCCTATCATCAACGGGACAGGACACGCCAACGAGCGTGTTTATGCCTTTCTTCGCTTCTTTCGTTCCGTCGGGTGGAGTCGCCGTGTGGCATCTGCCAGAGACACCCTCAAAAAGAGAGACGTCCACTGGCGTCATGCGGGGGGTAAGCATTTCGACGGTTCAGCTTCGGAAGGAGCATGCAATGTCCGCAAACATATATGTAGGGAATCTGGCGTTCGAAACCGATTCGAGCCAACTGGAGAATCTGTTCTCCCAGCACGGTCAGGTCACCAAGGCGCAGGTCATAACCGATCGCGACAGTGGCCGGTCCCGAGGGTTCGGATTCGTGGAGATGTCATCCATGGACGAGGCGCAGCAGGCGATCTCGGCCCTGAATGGTCGGGATCTCGGAGGACGTCAGGTCACGGTCAACATGGCCAAACCCCGCTCGAGCTGACCAAGTCATCTAACACTCGGGCCGGGCCGCAACGCTCGGTCCACCCAGAGGAGCCTCCGATCTCGTTATCGGGGGCTCTTTACGTCCACTTAGAGCCGCAAATAGTGAGACGATGAGGATGAGACCGCCGACTTGGCGGTACCGATGGAGGACCCAATGGCGAGTAAGGACAAGGGTGGCCGCAGCACCAAGAAGGTTGCTGCCAAAGATCTGAAGCAGAAACGTCTCGACAAGAAGTCGAAGAAGGACGAGGCGAGTCGCAAAGGCAAGGTCGTCTGACCGCACATGACAACGGGTGAGGTCACCTCCAGTTTTTGCGTTTGGGGCTTTTTAGCGTTCAACGATGGTGACGTCTCGATCGCTTGCCCGGTCGGTGAAATTCGCCACGAGGCTGATCAGAAGGCCGAGGCCACCGACCACGAGGAGGATCAGACCGATCGTGTTGAGGTTGAATCCCTCGGCATCAACGCTCACCGCCCAGGTGAGAATCGCTCCGAGAGCGATGAGGAGCAAGCTGGCTCCGATTCCGCCGCGTGACATTTGAGTCTTCCTTTCAATGGCTTAGACCATTTGGTACCCCATGGCTGATGTAGCGAAACACATGAATTCACCCGCTGCATTTACCGGTACCGTGCCCTTTCTGTGTCTTCGATCCGTCTCATGACCGCCAATCTCCTCAATGACCGCGCAGATGCCGGCCAACTGGCTGACATCCTCGATCGAGTGCGGCCCGATGTGCTTGTCGCCCAGGAACTCGGCCCGGCCGCTGCCTCTGTGATCGCCGAGCGCTTTCCCCATCACCGTCTCGAGCCCGGGCTCGACAAGAGGGGCCGTGGGATAGCCACGAGGCTTCCCTCCCGGTTTGGCGGTCTCGAGCTTCCGGGCCGTGGTGGATCGTGGGCGAGGGTGGAGTTGGGGGGCTTCGTGATGTCGGTCGCCGGTGTCCACATGGTCAACCCGATTGACTTCCCGTGGTGGGTCTCTGCCCGTCTGAGGTCTATGCAGGTGAACGCTCTCGTCTCCTGGGATTCGGAAGCTGGCGAGGCTGTGTGTGTCGTGGCAGGTGACATGAACGCCAGCCCCATTTGGCCTGTCTACAGAAAGCTCACTTCGCGTTGGAAAGACCTCGTCCATGAGGCTGGTCTGGCTTCGGGCCGACCGCCCCGACGGACCTGGGGCTGGCGACCCGGATGGCCGCGGCTTCTGAGGGTCGATCACGTCATGGGGCGGGGCCTGGTCGGTCTTTCCTCCTGGGTGGAGCCGGTCCGCGGCTCGGACCATGCCGCTGTCGTCGTAGACGCTGCCCCGAGCCCGTGATCACAGGGATCGGCAGGTGTAGGTCGCATACACGCCTGCCCGGTAGTGACGATCGAGGATCTCGAATCCGGTTATGTCGAGCATCGGCTCGAAGAGCCAGCTGAAGGTGCTGTGCTCGGTCCGCACGTGCTCTGCCAGCTCGGCCCCGGTGTAGCCTGCCGTGGGGTCATCTGCTCCACCGTCCACCCAGCGATCGATGGCTTCTTCGACCTGAGTCGGCTCGAGGTCGTACACGATGTCGCGTAGACGGAGCACGCCGCCGGGCACGAGGAGCTGATGGATGCGGGTCAGGGATAACACCTTCCAGAAGTCGGGGAGCTGGTGGAGCGCATTCCGGCTGAATACGAAGTGGGCCGGCGGGCCGTCGTGCCGATAGCTGAGGAAACCCGCCTCCACGACGTCGATATTCGGCAAACGATCTTCTTCGATTCGGCTTCGCAGGGCCCTGGTCATGGCCGGGGACACGTCAACTGCGATCACTCTCTTTGCATAGTCGGATGCCGCCACGGCAAAAGTGCCGGTGCCAGAGCCGATGTCGATCACAACGGAGTCTCTCCCCAATCCCAGCGCCCGCAGCTTCTCCAGATCTTCAAACGGGTCGAACTGTGCCTTGGCGTCATAGAGGGTCACATAAGACGGGTCCAGATGCTCCGAACCGGCATGTGCCGTCTCATCGAGCCACCATCGCTTTGGTTCCATGGCCGAGATCGTGCCATGCAGGCGGCTCCGCCCGCAACGACCATCACATTGGGTCGACTGGCCCATGGACCAGGTGGCTGGGTCAGACAGTCTGTGACCGGGCGGAAATCATGGGAGGTATCCAATTGGTCATTCGTGGACGACTTCGCGCGTGGCGTCGACGACGATGTAAGCACTCCGACACGATCACGGTTCGCACCGCTGGCATGGAACGGATGGTTTGCGAAGCGTGTGGAAACGTAAGTTTCGAGGCCCTGTCCGGGTCTGTCGATCAGCCGAGCCGATCTAGCTTCGCTCGTGCCTACGAGAACGACGGCAAGCACGCGGCACAGGACTTCGGCCTGGCCGAGGAGGTCAGGCATCCGCGTTGAAGGCGCGGCTCAGATGGGCTCGAAGTGTGCTGTGAAGTGGCGGAGCCAGCGGGGCTGGCTGGTGATGCGATAGCCGGGGATCTGATTGGCGAGAGAGGAGGTCTGGATCACCACCTCGGCGACATAGTCGATGTGGCTTTGGGTATAGGTGCGCCGGGGGATGGCAAGCCGGACCAGTTCCATTGGGGCACGGTCCTCCGTCTGCTCGTGATCGGCACTGCCGAACATGACCGATCCGATCTCGACCCCGCGAACGCCGCCCACTCGATATAGCTCGATCGCCAGCGCCTGTGCCGGGAATTGGGTCTGTGGGATGTGAGGGAGCATCGCTTTGGCATCGATGTAGACGGCATGGCCCCCGGGAGGTTGGACGATTGGTACTCCCGCATTGGCGACCTTCTCGGCCAGATATGCCGTGGATCGGATCCTGTAGCGGAGATAATTCTCATCCACCACTTCCTCCAGGCCCCGGGCTATTGCCTCCAGGTCGTAGCCGGCGAGCCCGCCGTATGTGGGGAAGCCTTCGGTGAGAATCAGCAGATTCCGGCATCTCTCCGCAAGTTCGGGATCCCTCATGGCGAGCAGCCCTCCAATATTGGCGAGCCCGTCTTTTTTTGCCGAGAACGTGCAGCCATCGGCCAATGAGAACATCTCCTGGGCTATCGCCTGCGGGGAGGCCATCGCGTAGCCCTCCTCTCGCGTCTTGATGAACCAGGCATTTTCAGCGAACCGACAGGCGTCCAGGAAGAATGGGACTCCACGCGAGCGACAGATCTCGCTCACTTCTCGAAGGTTCGCCATGGACACCGGCTGGCCACCTCCGGAGTTATTGGTCACCGTGACCATCACGAGTGGCACCTTGGAGCCTTCTTCCGATAGGAGGTGCTCGAGGCGGGTTAGGTCCATGTTGCCCTTGAAGTGGTGAGTGGATGCGGGATCGAGCCCTTCGGGGATGACTAGGTCTAGAGCCTGCGCACCCTGGTACTCGACGTTTGCCCTGGTGGTGTCGAAGTGCGTGTTGTTCGGGACCACATCACCGGGTTCGAGAGCCTCGGTGAAGAGGATCCGCTCCGCAGCCCGACCCTGGTGGGTCGGGATCACGTGAGGCATGCCGGTAAGTTCCTCCACGACTCGTTGAAAGCGGAAATACGAACGGCTCCCCGCGTAGGACTCGTCGCCGAGCATCATCCCGGCCCATTGTCTCGAAGACATCGCTCCGGTTCCCGAGTCGGTGAGGAGGTCGATGGTGACCTCATCGGCGCGCAGTCCGAAGAGGTTGTAGTGAGCCCTCCGCAACGCCTCCTCACGCAGATCACGATCGGGTAGGGCTATTGCCTCAACGGAGTGGATCCGAAACGGCTCGATGATGGTTTGGAACTCCATATGGCCACGATGACCGTTTCGAGGTGCACGTAGTAGGGCCGAAAGTCATCGCAGGACCGCACGTTCTCGCCGGGTCACCGTGCGTCGGATCGCGCGGCACTGATAATTTGGGATCTCCGACAACGGCGGTCGATTGATGAAAATCCTGGCGAATCCATATCGGGGGAAGGGCCTTGGGCGCAGTTCCGGCCTTGCCTCGGGTGTCGTCGAGGCCGACCCCACCAGAGCGAAGGTGCTCTTTGACAGATGTCCGGTGGCCGAGGCGACCCCACTGGTGAGCTCCGACCCGATTGCCCGCCACCTCGGTGTCGGCGAGGTCTGGCTCAAGGACGAGCGTGACCGCATGGGCATGGGCAGCTTCAAGGCGCTGGGCGCGGTGCATGCGATCGCCGACATGGCCGCACGTCGCGTCGACCGGCCGGGTGACCCGGCACCGATTGAGAAGTTGAGGGGGGCGCTCGCCGGTCATGTGCTGGCATGTGCCAGTGCCGGCAATCATGGTCTTTCGGTGGCCGTTGGAGCCCGCATCTTCGGGGCGAAAGCCGTCATCTACCTCAGTCACAGCGTTGCCTCCGCATTCGAAGTCAGACTGCGGGGCGCAGGGGCGACAGTCGTGCGGGCCGGGTCTGACTACGAAGAGAGCAGCGCCGCCGCTGCCGTCGATGCCGAGCGGAATGGTTGGACCCTTCTTCCCGACTCGTCGTGGCCGGGCCAGCTGGTTCTGCCCACTCGTGTCATGGAGGGCTACCTGATCATGGGGTCTGAGGTCATCCGATCGATTGGACCACCGCCCAATCACGTGTTCCTCCAGGCCGGTGTCGGAGGGATGGCCGCTGCGATGACGGCGTTGTTCCGAGCCGCATGGGGTGACTTCCCGGTCATTGTCGTCGTCGAGCCTTCGGCCGCACCCGCCCTCATGGAGAGCATCAGAGCGGGGGACCCGGTGCGGACGCAAGGCCCGATCTCGACCATGGGCAGACTCGATTGCAAGGTGCCCTCCCATCTCGCTTTGGGCGAGCTTGCGCAAAATGCCGACTACTTCGTGACCATCCGCGACGGTGAGTGTGACGAAACTGTCGGGCTCCTATCGGCGCATGGGCTCGACACCACGCCGTCGGGCGCAGCCGGGTTGTCCGCATTGCACCATGCCGAGCCCGCGGTGGGCGAGCTAGGGCTAGACCCAACCGGGAGGATCCTGGCCTTCCTCACCGAGGGTGTGAGAGACCACCAATAAGGCCCCAAAGACCGGTCAAGACGCGTCAATGGAATCGGCTGAGGGAAAATCTGGAGATGTCGTGCCGAGTGGTCCCGTCCTGGACGAGATCGGCGAGGATCTCGCCAACCACGGAGCAGAACTTGAAGCCGTGGCCGGAGAACCCCGCCGCCACATGGACCTGGGGCATCCCCGGGAGGGTGCCGATGATGAAATGCTCATCGGGGGTGTTGGTGAACATGCAGGTCTTCAAAGTCATCACGGGGCCATTCGCATCGGGGAAGTAGCGGCTGACGGCTGCGCGGAGGACCTCCTCATCGGCCGTGGAGACCCGCCGATCCAGCCCATCGGGCGATGTCACCTCCTCGCGATGGTGGTAGCGGCCGATCTTCACCCCCGGGATCCCGAATACCGGGAACCCGTAATAGCGACCCTCGTCGGTGGCCAGGTTGAAGACAGGAAACCTCTCAGCCGTGAACAAGTCTGGGCGAAGTGGTTGAAACCAGCCAAGCACTTGCCGCTCCGGGATGGCCAGCTCTTGCAGGGCTGGGACCATCCGTCCGACCCACGCCCCGGCGGTGACGACCAACTGATCGGCCAGGTAAGTGCCGCGATCCGTCCGCACTCTGACACTGCCAGAGCCGTCGATGTCCCATTCGACAGCCGATTCACGTCCCCTGACCTCGGCACCGGCTTCGATGGCGGCATTGACATGGGCGACGATGGACTGCTCAGACATCAGAAAGCCACCGTCAGGCTGAAAGAGGGCCATCATGTCCGCCGGGAGCCTATAGCCGGGAAACCTGCGTGACAGGGCCGCGCTGTCGAGGACGTCATGTTCGAGCTGGTGGATCCGACAGGATTCCACTGAGCCCTCGAATACCGCACTGTCGGGCGGCCCGGCATCCACCGATCCGGTGACGTGGACCAACTGGGAGGTCGAGTGGCGCTCCAACTCGAGCCACAGCTCACGGGCTCGGATCATCAGAGGTACGTAGCTCGGGTCCTCGTAGTAGGCGAGACGGAAGACGCGATTGACCCCGTGTGACGACCCCTGGTCATTGGGAATGTCGTATTGCTCGAGACCCAGGGTCCTCAAGCCACGGCTTGCGAGATGGAACACCGTTGCGCTGCCCATGCCCCCAACCCCGAGCACGATGACGTCGTGGGTCTTGGCAATGATCACCTCGACATCCCGGCCCGTGGCGCCCGCCGCTGCGTCAGGCGCTGACCTCCCAAATCCGGGCGGTCCAAAGCAGACGGCTTCCGCGCTCGGTGAGGTCGACCACCTTTGCCCGCATCAGATCGAGCAACGCCGGATGCTCGCCGAGCGCCGATGGAAGGGGTATCGGGCGCTCGGAAAGTTGCTTGATCGAGCCAAAGATCGACTTCGCCTTGTCCAGGATCGACTGTTCGTCCTGCAAAGTGCCGGTGGGCAGAAACAGCTTGCCACCACGGCGGAGAAGACGTTTTGCCTCTTCCAGCATCCTCATCGGCAACTCTGCGCCGCTGACGCCACCGGCTAACCCGGACGGAAACCAGCCCGACGCTTCGGCCAGCTCGTCGGGTATCCCGGACACGTCGCCGATCACCACATCGGCTTGGACATGATCGGGCAGTGGGTCGAAGAGGTCACCTTCGTAGAACTCGGTGACCTCACTCACGCCTTGCGCAACTGCGTTGGCCGTCCCCACCGCGATCGTGTCGGAGGCGGCATCAATCCCATATACCTTTCGTGCCCCGAGCTTGGCGGCGACGATGGCGAGAACCCCTGAGCCGCACCCGACGTCGACTACCACGCTGTCCGCTTCGATCTCGAGCGCGGAAGCCAGCAGCATCGAGATCGTCGACGGACGGAATGTGGCCGGCCCTACCGTCAGATCAAAGGGGCCAAAGCGGCCTTTCCACGTCACTTTGTCGAGTTGCATGCCTCAAGGCTATCCAAAACAACAGGCAAAAGCGTTGCCAAAGGGGGAAATGTGGCTCGTCTGGAGACTTGGGCAGGCCTTGTCAGGCGACTGCCATGGAATTCTGGGGGTGGGCCTCGTAGCGCCTCCGGATGTGGAGGCGCTCCTGAAGTGCGAAGACCGCAGCTGCAAACTTGTCGTCTTCGCCAACCGGATCGGGGATCTCGTAGTAGGTGAGGTCGGCGACCACCATGTCTCGAGCATGATCGGTCGGCTGATCTCTCTGGAATCGATCGGCTGGCCTGGCAAACTGCCGACGGTCGACCGGATGGGTCAGGCCTCTCAGGTATCTGACGCTCAGGTGACCACACGACTCGCAGACGATGCGTTCCAGCCCGGCCGTCGTGGTGGTCAGTGTCGTGGGATGAAGGCAATCTCTGTCGGAAGGTCGTGGCCCGACCGTGACTTGGATGCCTCCCAATGCAATCTCCGCCATAGCAGGATGATTGGCAAGAACCGCGGCAATCCGCCATGGGTCCACAGGCCCAATGTTGTGGATAACCGACCGGCGGTTTGTCGACAGCCATCCGTCAGAGGTGACTCGAGGAGACCCTCGAGTGTGGCGAGGCCCGCAAGGAGCGCCCCTCGATGTGACTCACCACCCGGGTGGCCCTCAGCGTCTTCAGGGCATGCGAGACGGTCGCATCCATACCAGCCCAGGTGGCCTCGGCCCCCCACGGGAAATCGATGGGTCTGATCGATGTCCATGTTCGAGTCTTCGGCGTTGGGCGTAACCAAATCGGGAGACGAGGCGATAACAGGGAAGAGAGGGGCAGTGTGCCATGGCAAGCCTCGGTTGCCACCGGGTCTGCGGCTCCATGGCGGGAGAAGAACGGAGAAGCACCTATGGGAAGAATGAGACGGATATCGATCGTGGCGCTGGCTCTCGTCGGGCTGTTGTCCAGCAGTGGCCTTGCCCTGGCCCAGCCGGACGGCGAAGACGCCTCTTCTCATCGATCCGACGACACGCTCCTGAATTTCGGATATGACCCGATCAATCATGTCTTGCTCTGGGGAATTTCGATGTTGGACGGTCTATACGACTGCACTCTTGCCGGAGGTGCTCTCGCCATCACGTATGGCCCGCCTTCGGATCAGGGCCTGATTCCCGCCGACGACATCTCCGACGACTCCGGCACGATCGTCTTCCCGCCTCGGCCCGAGGATGAGGTGTCGACGGACCTACAGCCAGCTTCCGACCCATTCATGTACAACGGCGCCGATGATCAATGCGGCGTTTCGGGTGGTGATGTGACCGGACCGCAGGGCCAGGTCAATCACGGCATGTTCATGAAGCTGTTCAACAGTCTGTACGAGGGAACTGGTCGCGGATGTATCGTCCGGCAGTTGGCCCAATCCGATCTCGGGAAGGGCGATCAGATGATCAAAGTGGCCGATGTCGACCCTGACTTCGCTCCGGTGGTAGGCGGTGAGGCCGGTCAGGTCGAGTTCACCTCCGCGCAGACTGCATGCGAGCACGGGGGACAGGCGAGCGGCGAGAACGCGGTCGGCCATGGCAAGAATCAGGGCGGATCCGATTCCCCTGGCAAGTCGGGCTCGGCGCCAGGCCACAACAAATAGGTCCTCAACCATTTCTCCCCCGAGCCCTCGCCGCTGACCCCGGCGAGCCTCACCAAGGGGGGCGGCAGGAGTCCCCGTCGCCCCCCTTGTCGCGTGTCCCGTGACATCGGGCAATTAGCCTCTATCGCTTGTCTTCGAATCCAGTAATTCTCCGAGCGAAAGGAGGTACGGATGAGCTATACGGCACATCCGGAGACCACTCACCGTGTCTCTGAGGGCACATGGCATGTGATTAGCGGCATTGGCGCCGTTGTCGGTGTCGTGGCGGCTGGGATCGGAGCATTTCTGGCCTATGGGCCGGATATCGGCACACTCACCCTGTTCGCCTGGACATGGAACGTGAGTGAGCTGTCTGAAATGTGGGCGCCGTTTCTGATGATGGGTGGCGGCTTCATGGCCGCGCTCACCATGGGAATCGAGTCCTTACGCGGGATGAATGGCGACACCAATCGCTGGATTGTGACAGCTGAGTCGTTGATCGCCATGGCCGGGTTGGCCGCCGTGGTGATTGGGTTCGTACTGCTGTTCTGATCGGTTGTCGCATCCTGAGCCCCCGGGGCGAGTCAATCGCCCCGGGGCTGTCTCGTCATGTCGTGCGCGAGGTCGGTGCGATGCTTGAGATCGCGCAGCACCGCGAGCTCTTCGGGTTCTGGGGGCATGGTGGTGTCGACTGTTGAGGCGATGGCGAGATCCCACCCGGTTCGGGTCCGGATTGTCCCCGCGTCGACACCGGGATGCGTGGAGACGAGCATCAATTCGCCGCGATCGATGTCTGGCTCGTAAACCCCCACGTCGGTGATGACCACGGTTGGTCCCTGCCCCCAATGCTGGTTGCGATCTTCCCGGGAGGGGCCAAATCCGGGCGATGTCACGAAGTCCACCTGGTGGACAAATGACCGTGTCGATTGTCTGAGCATCACGACCACCTTGCCGGCGCCGGTGGCGATCTCCGGTGCTCCGCCCGAGCCGGGCAACCGCACATCGGGCCGCTGATAGGGTCCGATGGCGGTGCTGTTCAGGTTTCCGTGACGATCGATTTGTGCTGCAGATAGGAATCCGACATCGACTCGTCCGGCCTGCAACCAGTAGGAGAAGATCTCGGGCACGCCCACCACGAGGTCGGCTCTCTCGGCGAGCTCGCCATCGCCGATGGACAGGGGCAGGACATCAGGTCTTGTTCCGATCGTGCCCGATTCGTAGATGAGGACCACGTTCGGGGCGTGGGTGAGACGGGCGAGGTTCGCTGCCTCACTGGGGAGCCCGATCCCGACGAAGCAGATCTGGCCGTCGTCCAGTTGACGGGCCGCGGTGACGGTCATCATCTCGTCCTGGGTGTAGTCGGGTCGAACTTCACCCATTGACTATGGCCTCCAACAGATGCGGATCATCGAGGGCTTTTAGGTGCCCGGGGTGGTCTCGTTGCCCGCGGACGAATACATCGATCCATCGTGCGAACATCTCGCGGTCCCTCGAGATGGTGTCCCAGGTGCGATAGAACCCGTTGTCCCGATGGGTGTATCCCATCGCGTAGGAGGGATAGGAGCCCCTCGGCACACATACGACGGCGTCCACCGTCCACGATGGGAGGACGATTGGGTTGGGACCCTGTAGCGATAGGTCGTCGACGATTTCCTCCACGGTGACGATGACTCGGCTCCCGGCCATGACCGCTTCCTTTTGCACTCCCGTTATCCCCCACAGCCCGATGTTTCCCGAGCTGTCTGCTTGCTGGGCGTGGATGATCGTCACGTCGGGATTTAGTGCCGGCAGGGCGGCCAGGGTCTCACCGGTGAAGGGGCAGACGATGGGCTCCATGGTGCTGTGCTTGGCCAGATCGTTGCCCAGATAGCCGCGGAGGACCCCAAATGGGAGCCCCGAGGCACCGGCGACATATCGCGCTGCCATCCCGGCGTGACTGTGCTCCTCGATCTCTAGGTGGCGTGGAAAGCCGTGCTCGACGGCATCGCGGAACCGGTGTAGTGATCCCACGCCGGGGTTCCCTCCCCATGAGAACACGATCTTCGAAACGCAACTGGCCCCGATCAACTGGTCGTATATGAGGTCCGGAGTCATCCGGGCGACGGTCAGGTCCCGCTTTCCCTGACGGATGATCTCGTGGCCGGCGGCAAAGGGGATCAGGTGAGTGAAGCCCTCGAGTGCGACCAGTGAGCCGTTGGGCACGAGGTCTGCCACGGCCTCCCGAAGTGACATGAAATCACTCATCGTCGAATC
Source organism: uncultured Actinomycetes bacterium (assembly GCA_963730285.1). Taxonomy (GTDB): domain Bacteria; phylum Actinomycetota; class Acidimicrobiia; order Spongiisociales; family ZC4RG35; genus JARDZU01. The sequence goes on from CAVSQY010000007.1 coordinate 109,524, forward strand.
CCGGGACGCTCACGGCAATCACAGGGCCGAGCGCGTTGCCGGGCACGCTTTTCCTGGTCGGACTCACTTCCTGCCTCTTTCCGAATGGGGAGAATCTGGCGACCGGCGCACAGTATTGATTCGTCGAGCGGCGCGACGCGGAAAGACACGGACGGGCAACGTCCCTGGGAAGGACACCTAGGCTCCGGCTGGCGATCATGACGGTCACCAACCCACTTACCCTGAGTGTCGGCGACAAGCGCTACCCGATCGTCCTGCCCAACCGGCGCGATCCCCGGCTCCACACGGCCGCGGTAATCATCTCGGTTCACATCGTCGGCGTCACTGCCCTCGGCTTCAGGGTCTCGATTCCGCAGATTCTCAGTGCGATCGTGGTTAGCGCCCTTATCGATCTGGCGCTCACATTCAAACGGACGGGTGCCCTGGTCTGGCCCGCCAGTGGGATGCTGACCGGCAGTGGTGTTGCCCTGATTTTGCGTCTGGTTGGCATGGAGAGAGCCAACTTCTGGAGCTGGAGAGGCTGGTACTGGTTTGCCGTCGTGGCCGGCGTCTCGGTGCTGAGCAAATACGTGGTCAGGCTTCGGGGGACCCACTTGTTCAATCCGTCCAATCTCGGGCTGGTGGCGGCCTTCTTGCTGTTGGGAAGCAGCGTCGTCGAGCCGCTCGACTTCTGGTGGTCCCCGCTGAACGCATGGATGATGATCGCCTACGCCGTCATCATCCTGGGTGGCACTCTCATCACCAGGCGGCTGGGCTTGCTGACATTGGCCGGCGCGTTCTGGCTCACTCTCGCCATCGGGCTCGGGATCCTTTCGACCTCCGGTCACTGTATGACCACCGCATGGTCCCTGACTCCCGTCTGCGGGGCCCGTTTTTGGTGGGTCGTGATGACCTCTCCTGAGATCCTGATCTTCCTCTTCTTCATGATCACCGACCCCAAAACCGTCCCATCAGGTCGACCCGCCCGTGTCGCCTTCGCGGTCAGCCTCGGCCTTCTCTGTACCCTGCTGATGGCACCACAAACGGTCGAGTTCGGGGCCAAGGTGGCACTTCTCTCTGGGTTGGTGATCCTCAGCCCGATTCGAGGCCTTTACGACCGGCTGCCGTTGGTCTCAGTCAGAGGCTTTGTCGGCAAGACGAAGTCCCGACTCACTACCGGCACCGCATCGACGGTCATGTGGCGGGGCGCAGTCATAGGGGCATCCCTGACCCTGATCAGCATCTTGATCGTTGCTGCTGGCTCGCCGGCCAGGGAGCCCGCTCAGGTCTCGAGTGGAGACTCGATAGGAGTCGACGTCCAGGTCGATCCGGAATCGCTCCCCGTTGTCACCGTTGACCGTGACGTGGCCGGTCTCAATTCCGACATCGATGCAGTGAAGGCTCAAGATCTCGCGGTGGTGCTCGCCGAAGACCTGGTGATCGAGGGCGAGGCAATGCGTCAGGCGAATGGAGATCTCCTGATTTCAGGCGATGGCGGCGATCGCCTGATTGAGATGCAGAGCAGGATCAACGACGCGGTGGCCATAGGAGAGCGTCCGGTCGATAAATACCACTTCGACGACCTTCGCCTCGGGGTGGCGGGGTCTGTGACCGGCCAGACCGGCGCAGCTCTCGAATTCACCGGCTCCGGCACCCTGGAGACGATCGTCTACGACCCGCTGGGAAATGAAACCGGACGGGTCAAGTCGACCTTCTCCGCCACCTTTGTCATGCGTCAGATCGGCGGTGATCGGTGGTTGATCGTGGCAGTGCCGAAGGGGGGAGGCTGATCCTCCCTCATGCCATCGTCATGACGCGATCGGGCCGGAGGAGGAAGGGTGGAAGATAGGCGGGGATGTTCGACAGCGGGAGGACGTCGTCATCCAGGTCTATGCCCAGGCACTTGGCCATGAATTGGCGACGACGCCCGATTCTGTCCCAGGCGTCGGGATATCTGACGGCGATCTCTGATCTCATGTGGTCGTCTGCCAGCGCAATGCCGTCTTCGATGTTGGTGGTGAAGTAGGGGGTTCCCGTTGCGGGGATGATGTCCACCTGGAGAGCCATGCCCGATCGGAGCTCTACCTCGGATCCGGGCCAAACTGGTGAATTCACCCACTCGTCCAGGTGGAGCTGATGACCCGGGTTCAGGAAGATCCCAAAGAAGGGATGACCGAGGCGCCGGTCGACGATTTTCTGGAGGGCTCCCCCTGTCTGGCCTATGTGAATTGCCTCGTACCACTCGACCACCGTCTCGAAGTAGGGCGCTACGAGCCGGTCCACGTAGTCGGCGATCTCAACCGGCAAGCCGGACTCGTCTTCGGTGACGAAACCCGCCCGACAATTCAGCGCACCCCAGATCCCATAGGCGACGGTGAGCGGGTCTCCCTCGACGATCGGCCTGGCCGACGGGCTCAGCAATCCCAGTCTCGCCCGTTCGCCTGCGGTCAGCATGAGATGACATGACAACGGGCTGCCGTTCCAGCCGAGCAGGGCCACTGCCTGCTGCTCGGTCATGCCCGGCTCCAACCCGAAAAGTAGGTTGCGAACCCCCGTCGAGGTGTGACACGACGCGTACTCGAAATAGGCCAGCTGCTCCACCTCGTTGATGACGCGCAGCCCGAATGCAGGGTCGATCAGGAGGTCGGTGGCGTTGCCCACCATGTCCTGTCCACCGGTCAGCGTTCTGAGAGCGTCGACGATGTAGGTGGGGACGTCCGTCTGGCCCGGCTCACGGAAGGTCTTCCAACCAACCAGCCCGACTCTGGTCCCGCTGTTGATGCCGTGGCCGAGCAAAAGGTCGAGCAACGGGAGCGACCGATCGCGGGGTTGGGAGGGCAGGCTCAATTCCTGGAACATCTCCACGTTCATCTTCAACGGGGCGGCCCGTGCCATCCCGGCACATTCGTTGCCAGTCAAGATGGTCGGGTCGAGGTCCTTTTCGATGATGAGGATCGCCTCCTCGAACCTCGGGTCGAATCCGGTTAGATACGAGAGGTTTGCGCTGTGCTCGCGGTCGGCATATACGACGATCACGTCGTATCGATCGGCGGATCTCGCCCGCAACTCCGCCAGCCGAGATGAGTAGAGCGAGGGTGGGATCTCGGGAATTCGGGAAGGCGCGCCAAAGTCGGGGAGATCGATTTGCTCCAAGCGAGTGCGGCCGTTGCCCCTCATGCTCTGGTCAGCCTGCCAGAGGAGACCACGGGGTCGGGTCAGGGTCGGACTTGTCCACGATCAGGAACTGATCGGCATCGACCTTCATCCAGGGCCCAACCGCCCCGTCCGGCCATTGCACCCGGACCTGGGCCCGGTCGGCATCTCCCAAGCCGAAATGGATCCATCCAATTTGCCCGCCGGCGTGGCCCCCACCGATCGTTATCTCACGTTCGGTGGTCCGATCGCCCGTCTTCACCTCGACCCAGGAGCCGATTGCATCCCGGTTGGGCCCATCCTGCACCAGGTCGATCGCCAGCCAGTTTCCCGGGGTCGGGGAAGAGCTGTCTTGGTCGGCAGATCCGTTCCTCCAGATCCGCACGTTCTCACGCCGGTTCACGTCGACGAGGTCGAGCAAGCCATCGAGGTTGAGATCCACCAGGGCGGCGCCGCGCGTCCGGCCCACGTCGAGGACACCGGCGGTGTCGGCGCTTTCCTCGAAGGTCCCGTCCGGTTGGCCGAGGAGGAGATTGTTCGGGTCCTCGGCGGCGAATTCCGGCATGGCGTCGACGTTGCCTTTGGTCACGTAGAGGTCCATATAGCCATCGTTGTTCACGTCTTCGAACTCGGCATGCCATGCGGTGGACGGGAGAACCGTGTTGCCGAGGAACGGGCGGGGGACGTTGACGCCCTTCTCCAAGGCGATGTCGACGTAGTCCGGCCCGTCGGATCCGTCGCTGAGGGTCTGCAGCTTGTTGTCGCCCTGGCTGGTCAGGAACACTTCGGGCCGACCGTCTCCGGTGAGGTCTTGGCTGGCTATGCCCATCCCCCAGATCTCCATATCCTGCCAACCGTCGGAGGTCGTGTAGAGCCGCGGCTCCGACCCTGGCTCCACCTGCCACAGCTGTTCCTCGCCGTCCCTGTAGTAATGCCGGTCATTGGTCATGCGCAGATCTCGCTCGCCGGACCGGGACCAATCGCTGAAGAGAATCGAGAGGGTGCACCACCCGGGGGACAGGGCCAGAGGCGGTCCAAATGCACTCGGCTCTGAGGGCCGGATCAAGTAATTGTCGGAGCATCCTCCCGTTTGCCGCCCATTCGGAGACACGTCGTAATAGTTCCCAAAAGCGAGGGTTGGCAGGACATTCGAGCCCTCCCATTCGGCGCTGAACGCCGCGGTCAGCTCGTCGCCTCCATCTATCGCCCAGGATTGGTTCGCATTTTCGAAACGACAATCACCCAGGCCCCGCAACAACTCGTTCTCCCCGAAGCGGAGGACAGCCAGGTCGACCAGGCCGTCGGAATCGATGTCGATCGGATAGGCCCCGGTCACCCCGGTCAATTCGTGGTCCGCACCGGGGACTTCGCTGAACACGAGTGGTCCGCCGATCTCGCTGTTGTTGGCGTATAGAGCCGCCGGGCCGGCGCCACCGGCCAGATAGAGATCCGGGTTCATGTCGCCGTTGCAGTCGAACACGGCGACGCCACCGCCGACGAAGTATGTGAGGTCTCCGTCATAGCTGTGGTCCAGACCCGAAGTTCCCGTTTCCTCGACGAACCGAGGAGGATCGAAGGCAGGAGGGGGGGCGGGGTTGAGAATGGCATTCGTGCCGAGTACCAGACCGAGGGTCAACCCTGCTCCCAGAAGAGCCCCGGACATCAGTGTGACCATCCGAGAGGCGCTCTCTCTGCCCGCTTCGCCCACCTCTCCGAGTTCTGGCCTCGCGACGTCGTTCACGCCCACAAGGTAGACAGCGTCCTCCTGCTAGTGGCACGGCTGGCGCTATCGCTGCGCGTCGGCCTAGGTTGCCACACTTCCACAAGGTCGAAAAGAGAGGGATGAATCATGGAGCCGGTTCGATGGGGAGTCCTTGGGTGTGCCGACATCGCGGTGCGCAAGGTCATCCCGGCTATGGAGAGCGCCGGGTTGAGTCAGGTCTTGGCCATCGCGTCGCGCTCGGCCACGAGAGCGCGGGAGACGGCGGCACGTCTCGGCATCGCCAGGGCATATGGCTCCTATGAAGAGCTGCTGGCCGACGAGGACGTCGAGGCGATCTATATCCCCCTGCCCAACCATCTCCACGAGGAATGGACGCTGGCCGCGGCGTCCGCCGGGAAGCACGTGATGTGTGAGAAGCCGCTTGCACTGAGCAGCGACCAGGCGAGACGGATGATCGCCGGGTGTGGGGAGGCGGGCGTGAAGCTGATGGAGGCGTTCATGTATCGACTCCATCCCCTCTGGGCCAGGGTACGTGAAATGGTGAGCCAGGGTGCGATCGGTGAGCTCGGTGCGATTCAATCCTTCTTCTCGTATCGCAACGTCGATCCGGAGAATATCCGAAATATCCCGGAGTACGGAGGCGGCGCCCTATACGACATCGGCTGCTACCCGGTGAACATGGCGCGGATGATGTTCGACGCAGAACCCAATCATGTGAGAGGACTGATCCATCGCGATCCGGCTCTCGGGACCGATGTGATCACTTCCGCGGTGCTCGACTTCGACGGACGGCAGGCGACATTCACCGCTTCGACCCAGCTCGAAGACAACCAGTATGTGCATCTGGTGGGAACAGAAGGTCGCATCCACGTCGAGATCCCCTTCAATATCCCGCCTGATCGGCCCACCACGATCCTCCTGTACTCGGGTGGCAACCCGCCGACCGACCCGGCTGTGACTGCGCACGAGGTCGGTGCAGCCGATCAGTACTCGGTACAGGCCGATGCCTTCTCGAAAGCCATTCGAGACGACACTCAGGTTCCAACCGGGCCCGAGGATGCCGTGGCCAACCTCGAGGTCATCGAGAGGGTCTTCGCCGGCTCCGGCTGAGGCAGCGACTGAGTCAGGAGCTGGTGCCGAGCCCCTCGGCCAATGCCTGTTTGTCGGCGACGCTGGCGCCGGCGAATCGAGCGGGGTCCGATAGGAGATCGATGAAGGCGAGCTCCGCGGCGCCGATCAGGAGCGAGTCGGCACCCAGGCCACTGGCCCTGATCTCGACCATGGCCCACGGCGCATCGAGGGCCCTCTCCTTGGCGCCGTCGACCATCGACTCCTCGAGGAACGGGAACAAGCGGTGATAGAACCCACCGAGCACCACGAGCTCCGGATTGAAGATGTTGATCAGATTCCCGATCCCGCGCCCCAACCACCATCCGACTTCGGCGATGCCCTGCAAGGTTTGCTGATCTCCGTGCTGGGCTCGACGGGCGATGGCGTCGAGTGCCGCCAGCCCGCTCAGGTTCTCCAGGGAACCGGCTCGATTGATCAGGGCTTCTTCACCGGCTTCGGTCTCCCAGCAGCCTGCTGCGCCGCAGCGACAGGTCTCGCCACCGGGATTCATCATCATGTGCCCGGCCTCGCCGGCATAGCCGGCCACTCCGAGGAGAGGCTCCCCGTTGACGATCACGCCGGTGCCGATCCCGACCTCACCGGACACATAGATCAGGTTCCTGATTCCGACACCGACGCCACGTCTCTGTTCGGAAAGAGCGCCGAGGTCGGCGTCGTTGGCCACGACGACCCGAACCGGCACATCGAGTGCGGCGCGCAACATCGAGGCCAGGGGGACATTGCGCCATATCAAGTTGGGTGCGAGGTGGACGAAGCCATCCTCGCGTCTTGTGATCCCGACGAAGGCCACGCCGACACCGATCAGGGCTCCTTCATCGGGTAGAGCGTTGAGGAGCGAAGTGGCCAACGTTGCAACCCTCTCCACGGTCTCTCGTGGGGAGAAACCCCCCCGGGGAGTCGACACCAAGACCTTGTTGTAGACGTGGCCTCCCAACCCAACCGCAGCGACGGCGATCGAGTAGACGGAGATCTCCACGGCGAGCACAACGGCTCCGTCAGGCCGGGTGCTGACGATGGTGGAGGGCCGACCCGGGCCCGAGGTGGTCGCCGCCGGTCCCTCCTCCACCAGGCCGAGGTCTGACAACTCGCCCACCAGGTCTGCAATGGTGGATCGATTCAGTCCCGTGGCACTGGTGAGATCCGAGCGTGACAGAGGTCCGGAGAGATGGAGCCGCTCCAAAACGGTCGCCAGATTGTGACGGCGGACCTCCTCGGCCGCGACCCCGCGGCCGGGTCTCCGATCGGGATTGGCGATCCGGGTCGGGCTCAAATGGCGATGTGCCTTTCGGGTCGCAACTCTCTCTGAGTGCGGAGACCTAGCCCGCCGCGCCTCGCGTGATGGAGTGGCGGGTGGCGGCTCGTCATGGTTTGTTGCGGGCTCAAACAAATGAGTATAAGCTCGCCAAGGCTCGACCGAGTCGAGACCCTTATCGAGATCACGAAGGCCCCAAAGAGGGGTACCTATGAGGAGGAATCAAAGATGAGTAAACGCCTTTGGGCGTTCGTTGCTGTCATCGGCCTGCTGCTTGCAGCGTGTGGCGGCGGCGGCACGAATGACACGACCACGACGGCCGCCAGTGGCGAGACGACCACCGCCGCCAGCGGCGGCGACATAACTGTTGGCGTCTCGTGGAACAACTACAACGAAGAGCGCTGGGCCCGATGGGACGAGCCTGCCATAAAGGCAGCCCTCGATGCCGCTGGGGCCGCCTACATCAGCACCGATGCCGGCTCTTCGGCTGAGCAGCAGCTGGCCGACGTCGAGCAGCTGATCACCGATGGTGCGGACGCCCTCATCATCCTGGCCCAGGATGGGACCGCCATCCTTCCCGCCGTCCAGAGCGCACTCGATCAGGGAATCCCGGTCATCGCTTATGACCGGCTCATCGAGGATCCGGGAGCCCTCTACATCACCTTCGACAACGTTGGAGTGGGACGTCTCCAGGCCGAGGTGATCTTTGACCTGGTCCCAGCCGGCAATTACGTCATCATCAAGGGCAACCAAGCCGATGCCAATGCCGATTTCCTTCGTGCCGGTTACGAAGAGGTCATCGGCGATGCCGTAGCAGCTGGTGACATCAACATCGTGGGTGAGACTTACACCGACAACTGGGATCCGGCCGGTGCCCAGACCGAGATGGAGCAGTTCCTGACCCAGGCCAACAACGATGTCCAGGCCGTCCTGTCCGAGAACGATGGCATGGCCAGTGGCGTGGTCGCCGCACTCGATACTCAGGGTCTAGCGGGCGAAGTTCCGGTCTCCGGTCAGGACGGCGATCTGGCCGCCCTCAACCGGGTGGCCTTGGGCACGCAGTCGGTCTCCGTTTGGAAGGATGCCCGTGAGCTCGGAACGGCAGCCGGTGAGGCGGCCGTGGCCCTCGCGCAGGGCACCGCAATGGCCGATGTCTCAGGTGTCGTTCAGTTCGACTCGCCTGGTGGCAACTCGATGACCTCGATCCTGCTCACCCCGATCGCCATCACCCAAGACAATCTGAATCTGGTGGTTGACGCAGGTTGGATCACGGTCGATCAGGTCTGCCAGGGCGTCACAGCCGGCAGCGTCTCCGTTTGCCCGTAATCGACTGAATGGCCCGAGTAGTAGCGATACGACTCGGACCGTCACAGACCGTGTACACGCCGTGCTCCCGCCTAAAGCGGGGCACGGCGTGTACTTTTGAGAGCGGTCGTGAGCTATGGCAATAACTGAGGAACCAAGGAGCGCAACAGGAGAGGCTTCTCCGGTAGGCGGCCCACCGGTCAACCTTTGGGTTCGGCTGTGGGATGACCTCAAGGAGTTGTTCCGCAAACTTGAGCTCGACACCCGTCTCTTGGGGATGGTGGTTGCACTGCTCGTCATCTGGGTGGCGTTCAACATGCTCTCCGGGGGCACCTTTCTCACCCCTCGGAACCTGTGGAATCTCACAGTGCAGACGTCGGTGGTGGGGATCATGGCCACCGGCATGGTGCTGGTCATGGTCACCCGGAACATCGATCTCTCGGTTGGCTCCATGCTCGGCTTCATTGGGATGGCGATGGCGCTAATCCAGGCGGAGATCCTGCCCAAGTATCTCGGTTTCGATCACCCACTGACCTGGATCATCGTGCTCCTGATCGGGATCGCCCTTGGCGCAATCTTGGGAGCCTTTCAGGGGTTGATCATCGCCTATGTCGGTGTGCCCTCCTTCATCGTGACCCTTGGTGGGTTGCTCGTGTGGCGAGGAGCAGCTTGGTTGCTGGCGAGTGGCCGAACGATCGCACCCATGGACAGCACGTTCCAACTACTAGGCGGGGGGGCTCGTGGCGCTGTGGGCAGCACCATCAGTTGGCTGATCGGCGCGGTGGCCTGCGCAGGCATCGCCTTCCTTCTCTATAGCGGGAGACGCCAACGTCGGAAATTCGGTTTCGCCCTCAGACCGCTCTGGGCGGACATCGCTCTCGGTGCCGTGGGCTCAGGGATAGTTCTCATTGCCGTGTGGTTCATCAATCGCTACTACATGCCCATCAACGTCGCCCGGCAGTACGCCGAGGCCCACGGACTCGACTGGCCCGAGGGTGGCTTGAACATCTCCCTGGGGCTCGCCAATCCGGTGCTGATCGCGATTGGCGCCGGGCTGATCATGCACTACATCGCGACCCGACGCCGCTTTGGGCGCTATGTCTATTCGATCGGTGGCAACCCGGAGGCTGCCGAGCTGGGCGGCATCAACACACGTTGGACCGTGGTGCGCGCCTTCATGGTGATGGGAATCCTGGTGGCGGTCTCTGCGGCGGTGTCGATCGCCCGCTTGAACGCGGCGACGAGCGGATTGGGGACGCTATCCGAGCTATATGTCATCGCCGCGGCCGTGATTGGCGGCACGTCACTCACCGGTGGGATCGGCACGATCCCCGGCGCCGTCCTGGGTGCTCTGGTCATGCAGTCGCTCATCTCGGGAATGGTCCTGATGGGCGTGGATGCCCCTCTTCAGGACATCGTCACCGGCACGGTCCTGGTGACGGCCGTGGCGTTGGATGTCTTCTATAGACGGAGGGCGGAGAGATGAGTGATGGAACTCCATTGGTCGGAATGAAGGACATTAGGGTGAGTTTCGGTGGTGTTCACGCCGTCGACGGTGTCAGCCTCGACCTGTACGAGGGTGAGATACACGGGCTGGTCGGAGGAAATGGCGCCGGTAAATCAACGCTGATCAAGACCCTATCCGGCGCACAGAGAGCCGATTCCGGACAGATCCGCATCGGGGGGAAGCCGGTCAGCATCAATTCGCCCCGAGACGCCAAGGCACTGGGTGTCGAGACCATCTATCAGACGTTGGCCCTGGCGGAGAACATCGACGCCCCTGCCAACATGTTCCTCGGCAGGGAGCTCACCACGCGGTGGGGGAGTCTCGACGATTCGGCAATGGAGGATGCGGCGAGAAAGGTGATGGGTCGCCTCAACCCAAACTTCCAGAACTTCAAGGTGCCCGTCAACTCACTGTCGGGTGGCCAACGCCAATCTGTGGCCATTGCTCGTGCCGTCCACTTCAACGCCCGGATCGTGATCATGGACGAGCCGACCGCCGCACTCGGCCCGGCAGAGACCGACCAGGTTCGACATCTCATGCGCCAGCTCAAGCAGGAGGGCATCGGCATCATCCTCATCAGCCACGACATCCACGATGTTTTCGACCTGGCCGATCGCATCAGCGTCATGCTCCAGGGCAAGTTGGTGGGGACGGTGCAACGAGGGGACGTGACCATGGACGAGGTCTTGGCCATGATCATCATCGGAAAACTGCCGGGCGAGGTCAGCAGCTCAGAGCTCGCAGACCTGCACGGCTGATCCCGACTCGATTGGAGATATCGATGAGCACTTTGGAAGGAAGAGTCGCGCTCGTGACCGGAGCAAGCCGGGGCATCGGCGCCGCGGTGGCCCGGGCCCTCGATGACGCCGGTGTGAAACTGGGTCTTGCTTCCCGGTCAGGGGACGATCTGGGCATCGAGGGTGCGGTAGCCTCGCCCACCGATGTCCGCGATCCCGAGGCCCTCGAGAGCCTGGTGGCGAAGGTCATGGAGCGATTCGGGAAACTGGACATCCTCGTGGTCAACGCCGGCGTGGGCGCATACGGCCCGTTCCTCGATCTGCCCATGGAGGATCTCGAGGAGATGATCGACGTCAACCTCAAGGGTGCGCTCTACGCAATTCGTGCTGCCCTTCCCTACCTAATTGCCAGTGGTCAGGCTGATTTGGTCACTCTTGCCAGCGAGGCGGGGCGGCGAGGTCTTCCCCTCGAAGCGGTCTACTGCGCGTCGAAATTCGCCCAGATCGGGCTCACCCGGGCTCTCGATCACGAGCTGCGCGAGAAGGGCGTCCGTTGCAGCAACGTCGCCCCGGGCGGAGTGGCCACCGATTTCGCAATGGGACATGGCCGGACACCCGACATGCCCCAGCTCGCCGGCATGATGAGCCCTGAGGACGTCGCCGAGACCGTGATGTTCGTGCTGACCCGTCCTCGCAACCAGCGGATCCTCGAAGTTGCCTTCAGACCGGTTAGCGAGCCTTCCTGGGGTTGACGTCCCTCACCCCATGAGGTGGAAGGTCGGCGCCAGGGCCGGGTAGAGGGCCCCATAGAGTTGGTGCGCCTGCCGATACATCTCCACATCCGGCCCGGGGGTGGCCGAGGGCCGGACGGATACCACTCCGTCGCACGACTCCTCGACTGTAGAGAACCAACCCACGCCGACCGCAGCCAACAGAGCTGCACCGAAGGCCGCTCCCTCTTCGGTGGGCACGATGGCGATCTCTGCCTCCAGGACGTCGGCCAATATCTGCCGCCACAGGGCACTTCGGGTACCCCCACCCGAGGCTCTGACCTGGCGGGGGGCGGGGACTCCCGTCTCGGTCATCAGGTCCAGGCCATCGCGGAGCCCGAAGGCGACGCCTTCGAGCACTGCCCGGGTCAGGTGCCTCAGGTCATGTCTGACCGTGAGCCCGATGAAGGCGCCGCGGGCCGCAGGGTCGGGGTGAGGTGTCCGCTCGCCGGTTAGATAGGGTAGGAATAGGAGACCGTCGCTACCGGGAGGGACCTGCGACGCCCCGTCTACCAGCTCGTCGAAAGAGCGATCTGGGGCAATCGAATCTCTCAACCATCGCAGACTGCCGGCGGCCGACAGCATCACACCCATCATGTGCCATCTCTCAGGCACGGCGTGGCAAAAGGAGTGCACACGCCCATTGGGCTCGACCTGGGGCCCATCGGTGGTTGCGAACACGACGCCGGACGTGCCCAGGCTGAGGGCCACGATGCCCGCTCTCACTGCACCGACACCGATGGCGTTGGCCGATTGATCACCGCCACCTCCCACCACCGGGGTCCCGGATGCGAGACCTGTCGCCTCGGCCGCGGCGGCAGTGACGGTACCGGTCGTTGCCGGCCCTTCGAAGGTGGGCGGGAGGAGTTGGGGGTCGATCTCGAGAAGCTCGAGGACTTCAGGTGACCAGGTGCGCTTGGCCAGCTCGAACAAGATGGTCCCCGAGCCACCTGCCACATCGACGGCGTAGATGCCGGTGAGTCGGAAGCGGACATAGTCCTTGGGGAGAAGAATGTGAGCCACCTTGGCCCAATTCTCCGGCTCGTGACGTTGCACCCATGCCAGCTTGGGGGCAGTGAACCCGGTGAGGGCGTCGTTGCCCGTTATGTGGATGAGACGGTCGCGACCAACCACACGTCGAATCTCGTCACACTCCGCCGCGGTCCGCTGGTCGTTCCATAGGATGGCGGGCCTCACCACTTGACCCTTACCGTCGAGAAGCACCGACCCGTGCATCTGGCCGGTCAGACCGATCGACTCCACATCTCGCCCCGAGATCCCGGTGCTGTCGAGCACCTGCACCACGGCATCGATGGTTGCTGTCCACCAGAGTTCCGGGTCTTGCTCCGACCACAAGGGCCTCGGGGTCTCGTAGCCATAGGTCGACGACGCGGTGCCGACCACGGCGCCCGCGCCATCGATCAGCAGTGCCTTGGTGGCTGTTGTGGAGACGTCAATGCCGAGTACGTAACTCATGTGCTTCGTCTCCTCATCACATATTCGAGCGCCGTCGCCAGATCAGGGCAGGGCACCACTTCCCATGTCTCCCGATGCCAGATTTGTGATCCGGGCTCGACGAACACGAGGGGGCCGAGGCTCTCGAGCTCGCAAAACTCCTCGTTGGTGAAGACCTGGCCCACCGCGCCACGGTCGGGATATGCCAACTCGTCACTAGTCGGGAGGGTCTTGATGAAGAGATGGCCATCTCTCAAATAGCCGAGGGACCCGGGCTCGGGCCCGGATCCCAATTTCACTGTGGGCCCGGGGTCGGCATGGATCGACACCCAATCAGGCCCCCACCTCAGGCGAGGATCGTCGAGGGTCGTGTACGGCCAGACCACCAGTCCGCGATTGGGTGTGACATTTGACGTCACCGATCCCAGAACCGGAAGGATTGCTGTGCCCCCAAGTGGGAACTGAGTGATGGCCCATGGGCTGACTTCGATCGGTCCTGAGCCCGAGCAACTCAGACCATGGTCGATGGCGAGCATTTCATCGACCACGGTGACACGCATTTCCTTGATCAGCCCCGCCCCATCGGGGGGCGCAACGATTGAAACACTGTTCTCGGTAACCGAGACCTGACACTCCTCATCATCCGGTGCATAGGTGATCTCCGGTTTCTCCGGAGCCGCCCACAGACGGTGCCCGCCGTGGAAGTGATACGTGCCCAAAGGCCCTTCGAGGGCGACTCGAGGCTGGAGGGTCGCGAAGATCTCGGGCCCCTCGTCGCGCCGAAGCCCGGTCAATCTGGGCCCGAAGTGCGAGGCGAATCCGAGACGATACGGGCCGAGTTGCCGTTCCGGCACAGCCGCTAGCCCTCCCGCGACCAGATGACTCGGTTGACTCGACTCTCCAGATACTCCTGTCGACCCGAGACGGGCTTTGGGTCGATATCACCAGACATGACTTGGGTCTCGAGACTTTCCAATGTCTCGTCGCCGTTCGAAATCCGTGTCCCGAGGGATTGCTGCCAACCCCGGTATCGCTCGGTTAGGGGACCTGACAACGTGTCTGCTTCGATCATGTCGGCAGCGACGAGTAGGGCCTGGGCCAGGGTGTCGATACCCCCGATGTGTGCATGGAACAGATCCGTTCGATCGATCGACTGCCTGCGAAGCTTGGTGTCGAAGTTGAATCCACCAGTCGTGAAGCCGCCTCCCTTGAGAATCTCGTGGAGGACCAATGAGAGCTCGTCGACCGAGTTGGGGAACTGGTCCGTGTCCCAGCCGTTTTGGTAGTCGCCCCTGTTGGCGTCGATAGAACCGAATATCCCATTGGCGACGGCGTATGCCACCTCGTGATGGAAGCTGTGACCAGCAAGGGTTGCATGGTTTCCCTCGATGTTGACCCGGTATTCGTCGACCAGGTCGTACCGCTCCAGGAAGCCGTGGACGGACTGTGAGTCATAGTCGTATTGGTGTTTGGTGGGCTCGGCCGGCTTTGGCTCGATGAGCAACGTTCCCTCGAATCCAATCTTGTGCTTGTGGTCGGCGACCAGGTGTAGGAACCTCGCCAACTGCTCTGCTTCCTGTCTCAGGTTGGTGTTGAGGAGGGTCTCGTATCCCTCCCGACCTCCCCAGAGGACATAGTTTGCGCCACCGAGACGGTGGGTGGACTCGATCGCATGCTTCACCTGCGCCGCGGCATAGGCGAAGACATCCGGATCGGGGTTCGTGGCTGCCCCGGCGGCGTAACGGGGATGCCCGAAGAGGTTGGCGGTGCCCCAAAGCAGCCGCACTCCGGTCTCCGTCATCTTCTGTTCCGCATAGCTCACCATGATCTCGAGATTCTTCGCCGATTCCGCAAATGTCGTGCCCTGCGGGGCGATGTCGACATCGTGGAAGCAGAAGAAGGGCACGCCGAGCTTCGACACGAATTCGAAGGCTGCGTCCATCTTTTGGTGGGCGGCGCCAAGGGGATCCGCCTGCTGCCCCAGCCAGGGGCGGTCGAACGTGCCCTCTCCGAACACATCGCTGCCCGGCCAATTGAATGAATGCCAGAAACACACGGCGACTCGCATCTGGTCCTCCATGCGCTTGCCCAGGACCATCCGGTCCGGCTCATAGACCTTGAAGCTCAGATCGTTGTCTGTGCCGGGACCTTCGAACGGGATGCGATCAGTCACATCTACAAAGAACTCATCGGCCATCTTGTCGCTCCTGGTGTACGAAATCCCAGGGTAGGGCGGCTGCGGCGACCACTGGCCGTCTCAGGGAACCAGTCGTCCTTTTCAAGGTAGATCGGTGTCGGGAGAGCTCTTCGGGGTCGGCATCGTTCGGGCTCACAGGGCATTCCCAGAGATGTCGGTGCTCGCTCTCAGTTGGACGTCCAAGACTCGACATTGAGAACCGAAATGAGCGTCCTCCAACCTCCAACACCCACATCGCCTGTCAGAAGCCCGAGGCATCGCCTCCATCACGGCTCTCTGACGACGATCGCCCTGCTGGCGGCAATCGTCATCACCGGCTCCCTGTTGATCCTGATGGCTCTCGCTGGACTGGGTGCCCGTTCTATTCGTGATAGCGGCGCAGCGGCGACTGGATCGGGGTCCGTCAATGCCGACGGTTCTGGTCCGCTGGCGGCTGTTTCGCCGGCTACCGGATCCGCAATCAGCGTGGTAGATGTCTCAGCGATTGCCTCCGATGTGGTGAACGGCGTCGTCAGGGTCGAGATCCAGGCTCCGATCCGTGGCCAATCTGAGATTGTTGGGTCAGGCTCGGGTGTCATCGTGGACAGCGGCGGGACCATCGTGACCAACGCCCATGTTGTCGAAGCTGGGTCCAGCTTCGAAGTGGTGCTCACCAATGGCGACGTGCTCGAGGCCGCGGTACTTGGTTTGGATACCGCAGACGATCTCGCCCTGCTCCACATCGACATGGCCGGATTGACCCCGATCACCCTCGGTGAGACAGCGAGCCTGCAAGTGGGGGATCCAGTCATCGCAGTCGGCAACCCGCTTGGGCTGGAAGGTGGACCGTCCGTTTCGACCGGAATCATCTCGGCGTTGAACCGGACCCTGCAGGACTCGGGCATCACTTTGAGTGGGATCATCCAAACCGACGCCGCGATGACGCAGGGCTCGTCGGGTGGCGCCCTACTCGATGCCAATGGCCGATTGATCGGAATCACCACGGCCGTGGGGGTCAGCAGCGTGGGCATAGAGGGGATCGGGTTTGCCATCCCGGTGGAAACCATCACCCAGGCGATCACAGCGATGGCTGGTTGACCGAACGCCGGCGTCATCGGCTGCTCACAGGATCCTCTCAGGGAATTCCCAGGCGAAGGAGGTACCTTGAACTGACCATGACCCCCACTTCTGTCGACCACAACGCCAACATCCTGGTCGTGGATGACGAAGAGAGCCTCTCCGAATTGGTGTCCAGCGCCCTTCGCTTCGCCGGCTACAGCGTGCGAACCGAGACGAACGGATTTGGCGCACTCAGGAGTGTCAAGGCGGAACTTCCCGACCTGATCGTGCTCGACGTGAACATGCCCGAGTTGGACGGATTCGAGGTGTGCCGACGTCTCCGGCGAGACGGGATCCAGACCCCGGTGATTTTTCTCACCGCTCGAGATGACATCGATGATCTTCGAACGGGCTTCCGACAGGGTGGTGACGATTACCTGACCAAGCCATTCAGTCTCGAGGAGTTGGGCCTCCGCATCGAGGCCCTGCTCCGCAGGGCGGGAGGAACTGCCGACCTGGCGAGAACGACGGTGGGCGACTTGGTGATCGACGAGGATGCTCATCAGGTCTGGCGTGGCAACGACGAAGTCCAACTCTCGCCGACAGAGTTTCGACTGCTGCGGTTCCTGGTACTCAACCTGGGCCGGGTCATGTCGAAAGGCCAGATCGTCGAGCATGTCTGGGAATACGACTTCGACGGCAATTACGGGATCGTCGAGACGTACATCTCCTATCTCCGCAAGAAACTCGAAGACCCCAATGGCTCTCTGATTCAGACGGTCCGCGGGGTCGGGTACGTGATTCGTCGGCCACAAGACTGAGCGATGAGCCTCAGGACAAGGCTGGTCATCTCCTTCACAGTCCTCTTGTTGATCGTCATCGGTGCCGTAGGGTTGGTCGCCTCCCGTTCGATCAGCGACATACTCGTTGGGCAAATCGACGGCACGCTCACCGGCTTCGTGGAACGCGGCCGATCCGGGGACGGGGAACCGCCATTCGATGATGAGCAACAGGCGGCCGGGAACGGAAGCACCCTGCTTCGACCATTTGCCGAGGTTCTCGTGGCTAATGACGGCTCGGTGGTCTTTGCCGAGGCCTCTGGCTTCGTCGACGACCCCGATCCTCTGCCCACCGTCGAGCGACTCCCCGAGGCGTCGGGTCTCGTCTATATGGACAGTGTCGATGACACTCTCGAATATCGGGCCTACGTTCAGCACCTCCAGGATGGGGTCACCCTGATCCGCGCAGCTCCGCTGAGTGACGTCAAGACGGCCACCGAGGCTCTGATCCGCACTCTTCTGCTGGCGGGCTCGGGTGTTCTCCTCCTGGGTGCGGCCGCCACTTGGTGGACGGTACGCAATGCGATGGAGCCGGTGGACGAAATGGTCGACGCCGCCGAGGCGATAGCCGCCGGAGACATGACGCGTCGCATCGGTGACGTGAATCCCGACACCGAGTTGGGGCGTCTCGGTGTCTCTTTGAACGAGATGCTGGGCAATCTCGAGCATGCCCTGGAGACCGAGCGGGAGGGAAGAGATCGCCTCAGGCAATTTGCGGCCGATGCGTCTCATGAGTTGAGGACGCCCTTGACCGCGATCGCCGGCTATGCCGAGTTGCATCGGCGCGGGGGCCTGGCAGCCAGAGAGGCGGAGGACAGGGCATGGGAGCGAATCGAGAGCGAAGCCAGGAGGATGGGGTCACTGGTCGGGGATCTTCTCACCCTTGCTCGCTTGGGACAGAGCCAACCTCTTCACATAGGGGACGTCGATCTGTCACGAGTGCTCCGTGACGCCGCCGCGGACCACACCGTCATCGATCCCGAGCGCCCCATCCAGGTTTCGGCGCCCGAGCAGCTGATGATCAAGGGAGACCAGGAGCGGCTGACCCAGGTGATCACCAGTCTCCTCTCCAATGTCAGGGTCCATACCCCGCCGGGGACTTCGGTGACCATGGATCTGTTCGATGAGGGTGAATTGGTGATGTTGGTTGTGGCTGACAATGGGCCCGGCATCCCCCACGAGGCTCTCGAGCACGTGTTCGATCGGTTCTATCGGGCAGACCCATCTCGCTCCCGATCGTCGGGCGGAACGGGACTCGGTCTCGCCATAGTCCAGGCCATCATCGAGGCACACGGTGGTCACGCCTCGGCATCGAGTGTCGAACAGTTGGGCAGCAAGATCACCATCGAGCTGCCAAAGGTGGCGGACCCCAGCTCTCAGCCAATCTGACCACCTATCTCAGGGCTCTCACAGCCGGTGGGCCCATCATGGAGTGAGATGCCCCAAGGAGCAGACGTCATGAGATGAATCCGTTGAGTTTCTCCTCCCATGTTGGCGACAAAGGGGCCGGCCAGGAAACCGGCCCCTTTGTCTTGCCTCAGCGAGGTTCGGCTTCCAGGTTGGGCCATCGGGTCCTCAGCCTCCACCCTTCCTCGAACGGGAGGGTGGCTCAAGGAGGCGAGGGCGTCGTCACCTAGCCGGCCAGGGTGCCTCCGAAGACCTGCCAGGCCAGGGCCGACTTGGCAATCAGGCTCAACAGCACGTAGGTGTATTCGCCTCGCGTGTAGTTCGCCCATCTCCCGACTTTTCGATACTGGAGGACCATGACGATCGCGAAGACATTGAAGAAGGCGAACAGCGAGAAGAAGATTCCATAGACGAATCCGGGTGGGCTGGCCTCGAAACCCGGGGTGAACAGATAGATGCCGATGGCGATCCAGGGGATTGCCCCAGCAAGGACACCGAACCAGAAGGGGAGCCAACTTACAGACTGGCCCGGCGTCTCGTATTTCTCCTGCAGCAGCCCGAAGAGGATCATCGAGGCATTGACACCCGCCAAGGCGACAAGAGCGGCGATGTCGGAGATTCCGACCAGCATCGCGATCAGCACCACCATCACCGACGAGGAGAGGGAGTACTCGATCCATCTGGCGTAGTTCCGCTGTCGATCCAGATTGCGTCGATACCACTGATAGATCCCGGGCATTGCGATCAGGAAGTGGGCCAGCGCAGACATGAAGAGGAAGATGGCCACGCCCCAGGCGATGCTGACATCGAACAACGGCTCCACTTCGGGTGCGGTGGCTCCCGGAGGCCCCGTCATGTACGTAGCTATGACGGGAAGTGTGAAGCCGGTGGCCAGGAGCAGCACGACGACACCCTGCGACGCATGCAGGACACCCATCACGCTGTTGTAAAGACGCAGTCGGTCTTTCGGTCGATTTGATTTTGTGAGTGTCATAGTCAGATATTCGTAGCCACGGACCGGGCGGATGACCTCGAGCGATATTCGCGATGAGCCGTCGCCCACCAACAATATGGTCCTGGCATGGGTGCCTTCTGGACAGGTGTAGTAGCAGGTTACGGGATAGCGATCCCGGTTGGGGCCATCGCCGTGCTGGTCATCCAGATGGGCCTTCGCTCCGGATTCGCCATTGCTTTCTGCGCCGGAGCCGGGGCTGCCACCGCCGACCTGATCTATGCCACGGTGGCAGTGATCGGGGGCGCCGCCCTGGCCGAGTCGATTCAAGAGATTGGTCGCCCGTTTCGAGTCTTGAGTGCACTGGTCTTGGTGGGGCTTGCAATCTTCGGCCTGTGGCGGGTCCGATCACCCGTTGAGCGGACTGGCTCGGTTCGGCCCACTCTCTCATCGAGGCTGTCGGTCTATGCGCGATTTCTCGGCCTCACCCTGATCAATCCCACCACCGTGATCTATTTCGCGGCCGTCATCGTCGGCGTCGGGGTTGCTCGCGATCTCACACCACTCTCCGGTGCATTGTTCGCCATCGGAGCTTTCCTGGCCTCATTGTCATGGCAAACCGCCCTGGCGGCATTGGGAGGGCTGGCCGGTCATCGGCTCTCACCACGTGCCGAGACGGTGGCCATAGTGGGAGGGAATCTCTTGATATTCGGTCTGGCGGTCTGGATCGTCCTGGGTTAGCAGTCTCATCTCCTTGTGGCCGAGCCGTCGTCGGGGGTTAGGTTTCCAGAATGGATGACGGCACGATGATTTGGCTCCTCAACGGGGATCCGGCCGTTCGTTGGCAGGTGGAGCGTGATTTGATCGGGGCTTCTCGAGCCCAATGGGAGAGGACCCAATCCCTTATCGGGTCGGAGGGATGGGGGAGCCGGCTACTCACCGAACAAGACGAGACCGGCACGTGGGGCGGCGGTCTGTACAACCCGAAGTGGATCTCGACAACCTACACCCTCCTCCTCCTGCGGAGATTCGGTCTCGATCAGGAGAGCTCATCTGCCCGCAAGGGAGCGAGGATCCTCCTGGACCGAGCCAAATGGGTGGAAGGGGGAGTGTGCTATTCACCGAGCGGCATCGCCGAGCGATGCATCAACGGCATGGTTCTATCCATCGCCTCCTGGTTCGACATCGATGACGCTCGAATCGACGACATCGCCGAGCTCATGATGCGAGCCCGTCTTCCCGATGGTGGATGGAATTGCCGCGACCATCAGGGTGCCACCCACTCGTCGATGAACACCACGATCTCGGTATTGGAGGGGTTGCTGGAATGGCGGCGCCTGAGGGGTACCGGCGTGGCCGGTGAGGCGATCGCGTCAGGAAACGAATTTCTGCTTGAACATCGCATGTTCCGGTCGCATACCACGGGTGAGGTCATCTCGGATGCCTGGACCAAATTCTCCTTCCCCCCGCGTTGGCACTACGACATCCTGAGAGGCCTCGACGAGATGCGAGACGCCGGCATCGCGCCGGACGCCCGAGCAACTGAGGCGATCGACATCGTGCGGGGCCGCGCGAGAAACGGGATGTGGCCGGTCGGTCCGCGTCACCCAAACAGAGTCTTCTTTCGGCTGGAAGATGGGCGGTCCCCGAGCCGCTGGAACACGCTGCGGGCCTTGCGAGTGCTCAATTGGTGGGAGCGAGGGAGCTCGCCTTCTCAAGGGTGAGACGGACCGGCCCCCGGGTATTACCGTGCTGACGCCAAGGGTGAGGTGGGAGGTCCCATTGTGTGGCTGCCCAAAATGACGACTGTGGGTTTCGTGCGATGAGCCACGTGTTTCACCGGGCCGCAGCTCCCCTGACCGCGGTCAGGGCGCAGGGCTGTTGGGTCTACGACGACGAGGGCCGGGACTACCTGGATGCTGCCGGTGGGGCCATCGTGGTCAACGTGGGCCATGGTGACTCCAATGTCGTCACCGCCCTGGAGACGGCCAGGGGCCTCGATTATGTCCACGCCTCCACCTTCACTTCCACGGCACTCGAGAGGTATGCGTCGAGGTTGGCTCCGCATCTTCCGGTTGTGGAACCGCGCGTGTACCCGACGAGTGGGGGAGCGGAGTCGGTGGAGACGGCTCTGAAGCTCGCGCGCGCCTATCACCTCGCCCGTGGCGAGAGCGGGCGGGACGTCATCATCTCCCGTCACCAGTCCTATCACGGGAACACCCTCGGTGCACTGGGCGTATCGGACAGGCCCTGGCTGTCCTCGCCCTATCAGCCATGGCTCGGGCGCGCCGTTCACGTCCCGCCGGTCACCGAATACCGGTGTCCCAATCCGTCCCACCCTGATGGGTGCGCCCAATGGCATGCGGATGCCTTGGACCGGTGCATGACGATGATCGGCACCGATCGCGTCGCAGCTTTCATCGGAGAGGCGGTGGGAGGGGCGGTTTTGGGGGCGGCCAAACCACCACATGGGTATTGGGAGGCGATATCGGAGGTCTGCCGGCGCCACGGGGCCCTCCTCATAGTCGACGAGGTCATGTCCGGCTTCGGTCGGACAGGGCGATGGTTCGGAATCGAGCACTTCGATGCGCAACCAGACGTCATGGTGTCGGGAAAAGGTGCGGCCGGAGGTTATTGGCCCCTCGGCCTGTGCGTTGCGTCCGGTGATGTGCACGACACAGTCATGTCGAGTGGTGGGTTCGTGCACGGCTTCACCTTCTCGCATTCCCCGGTCGGGGCGGCAGTCGCCGAGGCGGTTCTCGACAGGCTCGAGACCGGTCAGTTGGTGGAGCGATCGGCCGCGCTGGGGACCAGGTTGCTCGGCTCCCTGCAGGTGTCACTGTCGGGGATGCCGATGGTGGGGGATGTGCGGGGTCTCGGCCTTCTCATCGCGGTGGAGCTGGTGGCTGACTTGGTGACGAAGGCACCCTTTCCCCGCGAGCGAAAGATGGCCGAGAGCCTCGCCGCCGAAGCGCGACGTCGTGGCCTGCTGGTTTACCCGTCCACTGGCTGCGCCGACGGTTCAGAGGGCGATTTGATCCTGATCGGCCCCCCATTCATCATCACCGATGAGGAGATGACGATGGTCGTGGATCGGCTGACGGCGGCCATCGAAGCGGTTGCACGGTGAGGACACCGGTCGTCTACTCACCCGATCATCGATACCACGACACCGACACCGGTGTGTGGGTCGGCGTCAGCATCCCTTCCGAGGAAGTGCCGGCACGAGCAGAGATCATCGTCGACACTTTGGGAGCGATCGGTCATGAGGTCGTGGCATCGCAGCAGCACGACGAGCAGATCCTCGGGTCGGTCCACGACCCCGACATGTTGGAGTACATGAGGAGTGCTCATGAGCGATGGGCGGATTGGGGCTATGGCGAAGACCCGGGTCAGCCGATCGTCACCGCCTATGCCTTTCCCACGGAGAGGTTCCTGGGTGGCAGGCCCATGAGAATGCCCTTGTCACCGGGGGCCCTGGCCGGGGTCTATGCGATGGACACGATGACCTGCATCGGCCCTGGCACTTACCGCGGTGCCCGGGCCGCTGTGGACATGGCCCAGACGGCAGCCGAGATGGTTTCGTCCGGAGCACCCTCGGCTTATGCGGCGTGTCGTCCCCCCGGTCACCATGCCGGCCCGGGCTTCTTTGGCGGCTCCTGCTATCTGAACAACGCAGCTGTGGCCGCGCAGACATTGCGCCGTTCCGGATTCGCCGCGGTCATGGTGGTCGATCTCGATGCCCACCATGGAAACGGGACACAGGAGATCTTCTATGAGCGATCGGACGTGGTGTATGGGTCGGTCCATGTCGACCCCGCTCACGGTTGGTTTCCCCATTTCGTGGGTCACGCCGACGAGACCGGCGCCGGAGACGGCGAGATGGCCAACCACAACCTGCCCTTGGCGCCGGGGTCCGAAGACCCGATTTGGGTGGAGGCGGTGGGCGAGTTGGTGGAGCTCGCCCAACGGCACCGGGTCGGGGCTTTGGTGGTCTCGCTCGGAGTGGATGCCGGCGTGTCCGATCCCGAAAGCCCGCTCCGCATAACAGAATCCGGTTTCCGTGCGGCGGGGGAGCGGATAGCTTCTTTGGGGCTTCCGACCGTCTTCATCCAGGAAGGCGGCTACGACCTGAAGACGATCGGCGAGTTGGTGGCGGCCACATTGGGAGGCTTTGATTCGGAAATGGGAGATCGAGGGCGTGTCGATGAATCCTGACTTGTGGGTGGGCCGCGAGGAGCACAACGGCATACCGAGTCTCGAAAGGCCCGATGCACCCAAGGCATTGCACTGGGGCCTGGAGGCCATAGCCGTCATGGAGCGACCTCATGACCTGTCGGTTTCTCCTGACGGGACGACAGTTGCCTACATCCTGGACCGCGAAGGCTCCGATGTCTGGATGACGCCCGTTGCCGGGGGCCTTCCAATTCGAGCGACCACGATTCGAGAGCCGGTGGCCTATTGGGAGGATGACCGGCCCGCATGGTCACCCGATCGCACACGCCTCGCCTTCACCGCCGGAGGCTGGATTTGGCTGGTGTCGACGGTTGGTGGGATTTCCGTGAAGCTGTGTGAAGGGTCAACACCGCGTTGGGTCGATAACGATTCATTGGTCGTGATCGTCGACAGGGGCGGTGAGAGTCGTCTCGCCCGGGCCACCGTCGAGGACCCTTGGCCGGCAGCCATCACTCCGAAGGGACAGAACGTCTCGTCCCCGGCCGTCACGGGTGACGGGTCGAAGGTCTTCTATGTCGTTCACCCGCGGGAGGATCGGAACCGCAGTGACATCTGGGTAGTCGACCTGGCGAGCCTCGACGCAAGGAGGCTCAGTGGAGTGGAGAGTATGAGGGATCGGGCTCCCTCTCCTTCGCCAAACGGCTCCCACGTCGCCTTCGTCTCGGAGCGAAGCGGCTGGAACGAGATCCATGTGATGAGCTCGGACGGCACAGAGATGCGTCAGCTCACCAAGTCGGAGTCGGATTTCCGGTGGCTCTGCTGGCGTCAGGACGGGGCCAAGCTGGCAGCAGCGCGTATACGGGCCGGTCGGGGCGACCTCGTGACAGTCGACGTCGTCAGCGGCGCCGAAGAGGTGGTGGCAACAGCTGGCGACTGGTCGAGTCTCAGCTGGGCCGGGGACTCCATCGTGGCGGTGCATGAGGCGCATGACATCCCGCCCCGAGTGGTGCGAATCGACCCTACTGGCGAGGTGATTGCCCTGACTGGGCCACCACCGGCGTCGGTCTCGGCCGCACCGCACCGTCATTTCGAGGAGATCCGCTACCGGTCATTCGACGGTCTCGAGATTCATGGCTTTCTCTTCAGGCCCGAGAATGCTGACGGGGCGCCGGCGGTGGTCTATGCCCACGGCGGCCCGACCTCTGCCTACACCGACGCGTGGGACGGCTACGCCCAGTACTTCGTCGACAAGGGGTATGCGTGGCTGGCGATCAACTTTCGGGGTAGCACCGGCTACGGACTCGACTACGAGAGGGCCAACCACGGGGTTTGGGGTGTGCCGGACACGGAGGATTGCCTTGCCGCCGCGGACTTCTTGGCAGGATTGGACTGGGTCGATGGGGCGAGGATCGGGATATTCGGCGCCAGCTACGGTTCGTACATGGCGCTGGCGTCGTTGGCCCGCGACCCGCGTCACCGGTTCGCCTGTGGAGTCGCTAAATACGGCGACTCGGATATCGCCACGTCCTGGGCGCAGGGAGACAGGGGAGGCCGTGAGGATTTGGAGCGGATGATGGGGCGGCCAGCCGACTCGAGGCAGGCCTACCGAGACGCATCGCCACTGTGGCAAGTCTCGAATATCGACAAGCCCCTACTGATCGCTCACGGAGAGCAGGACGCCAGGGTCCCTCCCGATCAGTCACGACAGCTGGCAGACGAGCTGCGCCGACAAGGAAAGACCTTTGAGTACGTTACATATCCGACCGAGGGCCACGGCTTGCTTAGATCAGGACCGCAAATTCACTTCTACCGTCGGCTCGAGCGGTTCCTGGACTGGTATCTGATGTGAGCAACCCACCCCAGCGTCTTCGCGACCTTGGTGTCCACATCGGGGACCTCTCACCTGGGCCATTCAATGCCATCACCGACGTCCCGGGAGTGTGGGTGGGTCATCAGACCGTGACCCGTGACACCCCCACCGTGGTCCGGAGTGGAGTGACGATGGTGGTGCCGCGGGAAGGCGAGGTTTGGTCGGACTTCGTCTATTGCGGCGTGGCGATCCTCAACGGAAATGGCGAGATGACGGGTGTTCCCTGGGTAGACGAGTCAGGTTTGTTGGGCACTCCGATTGCCCTGACCAACACTCACCAAGTCGGGATGGTCCGCGATGCGATGGCCCGGCACATCGTGACCAATGACCTGGAGCGGAGTTTCTTCCTTCCTGTCGCCGCCGAGACCGATGATGGCCATCTCAATGATGCCGATTCATTCCCGCTTGTCGAGGCTGATGCAATCGCCGCCCTGGAAGCTGCGTCATCGGGGCCGGTTGCCGAGGGCAACGTGGGAGGCGGGACCGGGATGATCTGCCACGAGTTCAAGGGTGGAATCGGCACCTCGTCCCGAGTGGTGCAGGTTGGCCCGCTCGAGGTCACGGTCGGGGCCATGGTGCAGGCCAATTACGGACGCCGGGAGGATCTCAGAATCGATGGGCTCCCGGTTGGTCGTGCGATCGGGCTCGACGTGGTGCCATCGGCCTGGGAGGGCGACGAGAAGAGCGTGGGCTCTGGGTCGATCATCGTAGTGCTGGCCACAGACGCTCCTCTTCTCGCCGACCAATGCAGGCGGCTGGCGCGACGAGCCACTATCGGGCTGGCGCGTGCCGGGGGCAATGGTCACGACGGCAGCGGGGACATCTTCATCGCCTTCGCCACCGGCAATCACATGCCGGCGAGGAAGCAGCTTCACACCATCAAGACGGTCGACCACGAGTTGATGACCCCGCTCTTTCGGGCGGCAGCTGACGTGGTGGAAGAGTCGATCATCAACGCGCTCTGCTCCGCCGAGACGATGAGAGGATTTCGGGGAAGGGTTGCTCACGAGCTTCCCCTGGATTTGGTGAGACGCATCGTGAGTGGCGGTGGACGTCACACCGGATAGCGCAAGGCTCAGCTTCGATTGCGTTCGTGCTCTAGCCTCACCGTGTCCGGCCATCGTCTCGCCAGCCCCAAGATCATTGCGGACGCGGTGAGCGAGCCCGCGGCCTCCCAGGGTTGAACGATGTCACTGGAGCACGTGGTCGTCTCGCCGGCCGAGGAGTTGCTCTCTTGGCTCCAGCCCCCCAGCTGGAGGCCAAATCCGGACGGGGAATTCTCGTTGACCGTTGTGCTGATGACATTGCCGTCGGCGTCCGTGACGGTGCACCGCGGATCGAGATGGAGATACATCACCAGGAGGGGGATCACGACGGTGGCCGCGATCAATGGTCGTGCCCAAACCGCCCAACCCGGAGTGAGCGCCGGTCGTGGTCGCTGCCGAATCGCGATGAACCACAGAATCGCCACCACCACCTCGAGCAGGCCAATTGAGAAAAGGAGGAGAAATCCCTGGATGAGGGCACCCATGGCTGCCGCCGGCAACAGCGACGGCCGGCGGTCCAGGGACCAGAGTGCAAGTGTCGAGGGGATGCCCAGAAAGGCGAGAAATGCAAGGGCGATGAGGAGCGTGCCATGCTCATTTCTCAGGTTGATGATGGCGACCGCCAGGGCAATCAGGTACCCGAGGGCCACCCCCGCCCAGATCACCCCCCGACTTGCTCGAACCTGTCTGTAAGTGCTCATCTCTATCTCCCGCAAACCGACGTCGACCAGTTGTAGAAGTCCACGGCCAGGACCTTCGATGAGGGGACCTGGGCCCTGTTGTCCGAGAGGTATTCGGCGATCTCGTCTGATGGACCGGTGATCACCAGGGCACCCACCATGGGGCTATTGGCCAGGTTCTCGGCCACGAGGCTCATTTCGATCGGGTCGGGAGAGCCTCCGGCGATGTCCCGGATGAGCTGTGGCCGCCTGACGAGATTCGCCAATGCCGATCGCACGGAGTCGAGTGCGGCCTGTATCGAGGCCTCACTCGACCCGACCGACCGTCCGAACCCGGCCGAGCTGGCACCCAAGGTCTGTTCGTCGAATCCATCAGGCCCCAGGCACGTCGCATAACCCACTGTTCCGAGAGCAGTCCACGAAGGAGGCAGGTCATCCGCTCCTTTTGCCTCAAATCCGGCCCAGGTCACGCGAATGTCATGATCGGTCGAGTCGGCGATTGACTGTGCCGCCTGAATCGAGATCGGGTGGTCGAGCGTGATGGCCACGGTCGCCACGGTGCCGCTCCCGAGTTGACCTAGCCGATCCAAGGCATCTCCCTCCATCGTCGTGAGTTCGTCAGGATGGGACATCTGATCCACGGTGCCGCTCAAGCTCAGCGCGCCGAGGTGGCGGACGATCGAGCCCAGGGACCTCTCAGTTGCTCCAACCAACATCACGACGTCGAGCTCGATGACTCTGTCGAAGAATCCCGACTGGATCTGCCCTTGGGTGACAACCGCACCAGGGTTGGACATGGTGGTGAGGTCGATTTCAGCTTGCACCGCATCGGCGGCTCGGCCGCCACGGTTGATCACCCATGGCTGGAAGACGAGCGCCGAGAAGAACCATGTGACGATCAACGCGGCCAGCATCAAGAAGACCGTATTGACCGCGGTCCTGAGAAGTGATCTCCGGATCGTGCGTCGGATCATGCGCTGGTCAGATCGCATGGGGCCCAGCGCCCCAATGTCAACTGGCGCCACTTCATCGAGAATGGAGCGACACTCCGCACAACCGGCGAGATGCTGATCGACCACTCGTCGCGTTGACCGATCGAGTTTGTCGTCGACGTAGGCTTCCAGGAGGTCTTGGATCTCTTCGTGGCTCACGCGCTGTCCCCCTGGTACGAATGGCGGAAGCCGAGCCTGGCGCGATGGATCAGTACCTTCACCGCTGCCGGGGTTGCTCCGAGCACGGCAGCGATCTCCGAGTAGGGGAGACCGGCTTGGTCGGCGAGCAAGAGGGCAATTCTTTGTCGCTCAGGCAGGGCGGAGAGGGCTCGTTCGATCGCGTCGACCTCGGCCACATCAGGGTCCATCGTCTGGAGGTCGTCCCGACCTGGTGCGGGCACGGGTCGGCGTTTCCGAACGTCGTCGATGAAGACGCTTCGAGCGATGGCGAAGAGCCATGACTTCGGGTCGCCGCCCCTGTACCCGCCAAGGGCCCTGGTGGCTCGGGCGAAGGTGTCTTGCATCAGATCCTCGGCCCAGAGACGATCGCGACACAGTGAGACACAGAAGGCATAGACGGCCTTCGCGTGCTCCCGATAGAAGCCATCGATCGTCGCTCTTTGGTCCACATCGCTCCTGTCCTCCTCGAGTGTCGGGGGGCATCTGTGGAGGAAGACGGATTTGTGGGAAGAATGGTTACGGGGAGATTCAGAACCTACCCGGCAATTCCTCAGCTCTTGTCGCTGTCCCTGGCCATGTTGATCCGATCGAACAGGTCCTGGTCGACCATGTCCTGGTAATCGGGATGTCTCTTCAGCCAGGCAGCGATGAACGGGCACACGGGAACGATCAACTTTCCTTTTGATCTGACATCGTCGAGGGCGTGACGAGCCAGCTCGGTTCCGATGCCGCGGCCCTCGAACTCCTCTTTCACCTCGGTGTGAACGAAGAGATAGCGGTCACCTCGAATGTGGTAGACGGCGAGACCCGCGATCTCACCGTCCTGTTCGGCGAGATACTGGTGGTTCTCCGAATCGTCCCTGAACTCCAACTCTGTCTCCAGTTGCCTATGGATTAGGGGTGAAGAATTGCACAAGCCGGGTGACGGTCGCCACTCGGCTCGTGTTTTCGAATGTGAGATGTCTCAGCGATCACCGAGGGCTGCGGCCAGGACATCGGAAACATTGTCGGCGATGTGGAAGGTCATCTCTTCCCTCACCTTCTCTGGCACGTCGTCCAGATCGATCTCATTTCGCCTCGGAACGATCACTTCCTTGAGCCCGGCCCTGTGAGCGGCCAGTATTTTCTGCTTGACGCCACCGATCGGCAGGACCTTGCCCTGCAAGGTGATCTCCCCAGTCATCCCCACGGTGTCCTTCACCTTCCTCCCGGTGAGCAGTGACACCAGGGCGGTGAACATCGTCACTCCCG
Organism: uncultured Actinomycetes bacterium; assembly: GCA_963730285.1. Taxonomy (GTDB): domain Bacteria; phylum Actinomycetota; class Acidimicrobiia; order Spongiisociales; family ZC4RG35; genus JARDZU01. The sequence goes on from CAVSQY010000007.1 coordinate 139,164, forward strand.
CAGAGGGACCGTCCTTCGGGATTGCCCCGGCCGGGACGTGCACATGGAACCTTCGCTTGAGGGTGTCCGGGTCGATGTCGAGGTCGCCGGCGTGGGCCTCTACGTAGGAGAGGGCGATGCGTGCCGACTCCTTCATGACGTCACCCAACTGTCCGGTGAGCGTGAGCCCCGGCTCACCGTCCATGGCAGTCGCCTCGATGAAGAGGACGTCGCCACCGGCCCCGGTGACGGCCAGCCCGGTGGCCACGCCCGGGACGTCGGTGCGGTCCGATGCCTCGTCCTTCCACACCTTGGGCTTGCCCAGGTAATCCTTCACCTCGGGCTCGTCGACGACGACCGTCTCTGCGTCGGCGCTACCGCGCCGGGCGACCTCGGTGGCGACCTTGCGGGCGAGCTTGCCCAACTCGCGCTCGAGGTTCCTCACTCCCGCCTCTCGGGTGTAGCGATCCACCACCGCTGCCAGGGCACTCTCTGTCACCTCGAGCTCCTCTGGCTCGAGACCGGCACCACGGAGTTGCCGGGGCAGGAGATGATCCCGGGCGATCTCGACCTTCTCGGCGTCGGTGTAACCGTCGATCCTGATCATCTCGGTCCGGTCGAGTAGTGGTCCGGGGATCGTCTCCACGACGTTGGCGGTGGCGACGAAGAGGACATCGGAGAGATCGAGGTCGACTTCGAGGTAGTTGTCGCGGAAGGTGTGGTTCTGAGCGGGGTCGAGCACCTCCAGCAGGGCGGACGAGGGGTCTCCACGCCAGTCGTTGCCGACCTTGTCCATCTCGTCGAGCAGGAACACCGGGTTCATCGTCCCGGCTTCGGTTAGTGCTCGGGCGATGCGCCCGGGTCGTGCTCCGACATAGGTACGCCGATGGCCACGGATCTCGGCTTCGTCTCGCAGGCCACCGAGGGCGACTCGGACGAATTTCCTGCCTAGGGCTCTTGCGACGGATTCGCCGAGGGATGTCTTGCCCACGCCAGGTGGTCCGACCAGCAGCAATATGGCGCCGGCGTTTCTCTCACCGTCCTCGGTCAGCCCACGCTCGGCCCGCAACTTCCTCACCGCCAGATGCTCGACAATTCGTTCCTTGACGTCCTCGAGACCGGTGTGATCGGCGTCGAGCACGGTCCACGCCTCGTTGAGATCGAGTCGGTCCTCGGAGCGGGTGTCCCACGGCAGCTCGAACATGGTGTCGAGCCAGGTGCGCACCCAGGAATGCTCCGGCGACTGCTCACTCATGCGCTCGAGCCGATCGATCTCGCGGACGACCGACTCCTTGACCTTCTCGGGCAATTCCCGCTCGGCGAGCTTGGCCCGATACTCGGAGGTGACGTCGCCCTCTTCTCCAAGCTCCTTCTTGATGGCTTCGAGCTGCTGACGGAGGATGTAGTCCTTCTGGCTCTTCTCAATCCGCTCGGCCGCATCGTCACGGACCTTGCGGCGAAGCTCGAGATCGGCCAGCACCTCTCTCATCCAGACCAAGAGCATGCCGAGACGGCGCCTTATGTCGAGCGCCTCCAGTAGTTCGACCTTCTGCTCGAGGCTGAGATCAGGCGAGTACACGGCGAGATCGGCCAGGCGAGAGGGGTTGTCCATAGTGAGGAGACGCTCGGCCACGCCCGCCATTCCCCGGTTTTCGAGTACGGCGCTCACGACCGCGTGGTACTCGGCGACCAACTCTTCGAGCTCGTCGTCGACGATGTCCACCTCGGGGTACGACTCGGCCTCGACCCACAAGGCGCCGCTGTCGTCCACCGAGCCGGACCCGACTCTCGCCCGGGCCACTCCTGAAACAACGACGTTCCCGTCGTTGTCTGCCTGTTGTATCTCGGCAATGGTCCCGACCGCGGCGTAGCGGCCCTCGAGGCGGGGCACCAGAAGCAGGCGGTTGTTGCTCTTGGCGGCGGCAGCCAACGCAGCCTTGCCTTCGGTGGTCTCGATCTTGACGGTGACCACCATGTGGGGAAAGACGACACCGTTGTGCAGCGGGAGCACCGGCAGTGTTAGTTGGGCGGTATCTGGCATTGGAATGGGTTCCTCTGACTCGCTGAACCTTCAACAACGACAAGGGGGTCCCACCTATTCCGGAATCTGAGCGATGCTGGCTCAGGTTTGCTCAGCATGTGGTTGCGCCTCGGTGGTGAGGTCGTCTGGCCGCCTATCGATGTCGACGAAAGGAAGTTGGGGACTTCGCAGGTGATCCCGGGACTTTTGGCCGTCCCAACCGATTCCGGCTGTCCCAAGAATCAGGGTCGAACCAATGGCGTCGGACTGGCGCTGATCTTCGTTGGGATCGTCCTCCTCTACATCGGAAGGCGAGCCGTACTTCTGCGAAGACCCGGCGACATCCGACTCAGAATCGAGCCCGTCATCTGAAGGGCTCGATTCGTTTCTGTGAACCTCTTTCCACCCTTTCTGGCTCACGAAGGTGACATGTGCTATAAATATCACATGTCAGTGGTGACAGAGGAGATAGCCGAAGTCGAGATCGGGGAGCAGGACGTGTGGAGGGCGCTGGCCAACCCGAATCGGCGTCTGTTGCTCGATCAGTTGAGAGACGGCCCCAAGACCACCGGCGAATTGGCAGACGTCGTACCCGAGCTCAGCCGATTCGCGGTCATGCAGCATCTCGGTGTGCTGACCGATGCCGGTTTGGTCGTGGTGCGCCGCCGAGGCAGATACCGCTTCAACTATTTGAATCCCGTCCCGCTGCGCAGTTGGTACGAGCGCTGGGTCATCCCTATGGCAGACGGGGCTGCCGCCGAGGTCCTGGCACTGAGAGATCGAGTTGAACAGCCACAAGGAGGCTCATCGATGGCAATCAAAGCTGACGAGATCCGCACCGTGCGGATAGAGACGGAACTGCGTTTCCATGCAAGCCCGGAGAGGGTGTTCAGGGCGCTGACCGAAGAGACCCTCGAGTGGTTTCCGATGACCTATGGCGAGGATCGTGTTCGCTCGGTCGTGGTGGAGCCGCGGGTCGGTGGCGCGCACTATGAGGACTGGGGTGACGGCATGGGTCATCTCTATGGTCATGTCACCGTGTTCGATCGCCCGTATCGCTACTCAACCCGTGGGCGGATCATGGCGGGAACCATCCTCGACACCCAGTACGAGCTCGAAGAAGACGATGATGAGACGATCCTCCGTATGTCAAAGGTCGCCGTGGGGCCGATGAGTCAGGACGAGGCCGACTCGATCGAGACCTATGGGGACATCGCCCGCTTCGAGGAACCTCTGCGAAGGTTGATCGAGGGCTCGTGATCGAGATCGACTCCCACATCCTCGATCCGACACATGCTCCGACGCCGTTCACATCGTCCGAGATCCGGGATGGATGTCCCTTGGGGCGGACCGTCCAGCTCTTGGTGGAGAGGCCTGGTGAGACGAGTTATCTGCGGGTGAACCGTTTCGTCGTGGTCGACCTCGATGGAGCCGAACAGGAAAGCGAGAACCTGACCATGGACGGTGTCTCTCTTGGCGCAGCGCAGGCTCATCGTTCCACGTGGCTGGATCTGCAACGGCATGCCTCCTTTCCACTCGATAGAACGACCATCGAGGAAGAGACGATCGAGACACCTATCGGCCGGTTGGAGTGTATGCGATATGTGGTCACCGACGGCCCGGATAGAGACGTCTTCTGGTTTGCGCGCAGTAGGCCTGGAATGCCGGTCAAGTTCATCAGCCAGCAGGGTGATGTCACGGCCAGCACGGTGACGATGACGCGCGATGAGATCGTGACATCACGTGAGCGTGCCTGACCCGCAGAGGGCCGTTAGGGGAGTGGGGCGTACAAGTCGACCACATTTCCGTCCGGGTCGAGCACGGATGCGTATCTCTGGTGCCAGACCGCGTCGAATGGTGGAGTGTGGCTTTGGTGCCCTGCTTCGATCAGCAGGTCGTGATAGCGGTCGACCTCGGCCGGCTCGTCGCACGAGAAGGCAAGTGCGATTCGGTGGCTCCCTGATGGTGCATCCCACTCGGAGAAACTCCTGACCACTTCGACCGTGTCCCAGGCCAACCTCATGCCATCAGAGATAGGCACCTCGACATGAGGCTGATCGTCTGCCGAATCAGGGATCTCGAGCCCGAGGAGGCGATAGAAGCCAAGTGAAGCAGACATGTCATTCACGACCAGCCCGATGAAGTCGAGAGTTGGGGCCACCGGCGCTCCTTTCTGTGTGATGTGACGTTACAGCGTGGTCGGGACAGAAATCGACGCCGCTCGATGGCAGACTTCTCCGATGGTTATCGGGCTCACCTCGCAATTGCGCGAGATGGCGATGTCTCAAGGGGCTTCGTCGATGGGAGTGGCCGGGGCCGACCGTTTCGAGCCCGAGCTGAAGGCTATGGAAACCGCTCTCTCGGAAGGCCGCGCCGGGCCACTCGGCTTCACCTACGACGACCCTGGCCTCGCCACGGATGTCAAGAGGTCCTTTCCCTGGGCCAGTCGGGTCGTAGTGATTGGCTGCGACTACCTCGATACAGCAGGCGCCCCATCGAAAACCGGGGCTCTGGTCGGCCGGTTCGCGACCCAGGATCACTATGACATGGTTAGAAAAGTCACCGATTTGATATCTGCGGAGCTCATTGACCTTGGATTCAGAGCCGAGACCTTGATCGATGACAACCGCCTGGTCGATCGGGGCGCCGCGATACGAGCCGGGGTCGGTTGGCTGGGAAAGAGCACCATGGTCCTCGCTCCCGGCCATGGGCCCTGGATGTTGCTCGGGTCGGTCGTCACCGATGCGCCGCTGGAGACGACGGCACCGATGATTCGCGATTGCGGCACATGTGACCTCTGCATCCCGGCGTGCCCGACCGGAGCTCTGGGCACCTGGGGCCTCGACGCACGCCGCTGCCTCTCCACCTGGCTGCAGACTCCGGGCTCGATTCCCCAATGGATCAGGCCAAAGTTGGGGAGGCGGGTCTACGGCTGCGACGACTGTCTGACCGCCTGCCCGCCCGGGAAGCCGGCCATGACGCGTTCACCAGGTACGAATTTGGATCTTCCCTTCGGCGATCTGCTCTCTCTGTCCGACGAAGACCTGTTACATCGCTTCAGTTGGTGGTTCGTCCCGAGAAGAGAGGGTCGGTTCCTCAGACGCAACTTGCTGGTGGCCGCCGGAAACTCGGCCGAGGATGCGGCGCGTCCATCGATAGTCGAGCATCTGGATCACCCCTCCTCGATGATTCGGTCACATGCCTATTGGGCACTGGCCCGCGGTTTCGGCGCCCAGGACCTCCTGCGATCTTCCCTCGACGCCGAAACGGTCCGTGAGGCACGAGATGAACTGATCCTGGCGCTGTTGATGACTGTGTCCCCCGAGGGCCACAGTCTCATCACGGCTGCCGACGAATGGGCCCGGGGCAACTCCGACATCAGGGCGCTGGCGATGATCGGGGAGAACGTTGCCTCGGATGATGAGCCGCAACTCCTCGTCTTACATCGCGACCCCGAGCCGACCGCTCCGGGGCCGGCATTGGGGATGCATGTCAAGTTTCGCCAGGTAGACGATCGAGGGGCCGTTCTCCAGACTCTTGTCTCCATCTATGACCCGGACCGTTTGCTGGAGCGGATGCGATGAGACTGGCCCTCCCTCCAACACGGTCATAGGTCAACCCAGCGCCAACCGGTCTCGAACCGTATCGTTCTGACATGGCGGAATTCAAAGTGAGGCCGGTTCGCGTGTCGGCCTTCGTCCCGTTGCCCCCAGAGGATCTCTTTCCCTTTGTGTCTGATACCCGCAATGACCCTTTGTGGTGCCCGAATGTCGAGTCGGTGGAGATGGTGGAGGGTGATGGAGTTGAGGTGGGCGCCCGGTTTCGATTCCATCAACACCTGGATAGGCCTGGCGGCAATCGCCTGGAGTTCGACGGCGATGTCGAGGTGACGGCGTTGACCGAGTACTCGATCAAGTGGAGAGTCTCCGACCGTTTCCAGGAGCGGGACATAGCTCTTTCGGTTGCCCCCCAAGGATCCGGATCGAGGGTCTCGCAGGAGACGAGCGCCAGATTCAAGAAGAAGCCCGGCTTGGCTCGATGGGTTTATCCCCTGATGGCGAGGAGGACCTTTGCCGCCCAGTTCGAGCAGTTGCGGGACTACCTCTCGGACCGTGGCGGATAGATCAGCCTCGACTTGGTGGCGACGATGTCAGCCCCGCCACGAGCCTTAAGAACCCCACCAACATCCCAGTCGCCGTGCCTATCAGTCCAAAGACCAACACCACCCGCGTCACCATCGACCAGTCGAAAGTGGCGCCCGAGAAGTCGAACGGGAACACTTGGAGCATCCGTGCCAGCACCACGATGCTGATTGCACCAGTTGTCATTTGTCCGATTGACTTGACCCAGCTGGGGTCGAACCAGAGGTAGATGAGATTGACGGTGATGGTTGCGAGCAATGAGATGTCGATCAACCACAAGACATCGGCGAAGTCAGTCGTGAGGAAGGGGAGCCAACCCCAAGCCAGGAGATTGTTCACCACCACGAGCATGGTCACGTTCACGGCTATGGCGACCAAATAGCCGAAGTTCCTCGTTGCATGACTGGTTGTCACACCACGCGTGACTGTCTGAGTCACCGCTACTCCTTTGACGACTATGTCGATGATTCTTGTTGAGCGTGCGAGGGTCTAGAGGCGAAGGTCCCACAGCCACGACATGGGTCAAGTGAGGGAGAAAGACCCTGGCGGATGTCGGGGCCGGGTATTTAGCTTTGGCCTAGAAAGGAGAACATATGCCGGATCAGGATATGAATACAGGTGGCTCCGGAAAGAGGGGCCGCGACTGGGCCGAGGAGACCAAGTCGGCGTTGGACAAGGCAAGCGAGGCAATTCGCACGGCGTGGGATGCGACCAGGGAGACCAGGGTCAGTGCTCTGGAATCCGCTCGTAAGGCGGTTGGCGAACTGGCCGAGATGATCGATCAGGGTGTAGCGGTGGCGAGGGAGCGATGGGCCGATGCCGAGCGCCCCGACTCGCCAGTCGAGGACGAAGACTCCGAGGAGTAAATACTCTCGACGGCATGGATTCGCGGTTCATCGTCGATCGGATGAACGGTGCTCGCGGATTGGAAGTCTCACAAGCTTGGGAAGATTCCTAGACAGTTGACGGTTCAAATAAGTTGACGGTTCAAATAAGTCGTGAGAGTGAGCATGGAACTGGGAATCACCACATTTGCCGAGACAATCCCCGATCCGCGCAGCGGGAATGCCCCGACGTCGGGGGAACGGCTGCTCCAGGTCATCGACGAGGTGGTCATGGCCGAGCAGGTGGGCCTCGAGGTTTACGGGATCGGCGAGCACCACCGGGCCGACTTCGCCGCCTCGTCTCCGGCCATCGTGTTGGCGGCCGCCGCCGCTCGCACCGAACGGATCCGGCTCAGCTCCGCCGTGATCATCCTCAGCTCGGCGGACCCGGTGCGCACGTTTCAAGACTTCGCCACCCTCGATCTGATCTCCCAGGGGCGGGCTGAGCTGCTCGTTGGTCGCGGATCCTTTATCGAGTCATTCCCGTTGTTCGGGTTCTCGCTCGCCGACTATGAAGAGTTATTCAGCGAGAAGCTGGATCTCCTGCTCCAGATCAGGGATGAGAAAAGTGTCACCTGGTCGGGCAAGTTTCGTCCGGCTCTGACCGATCAACCGATCTTCCCACGCCCACATCAGGACCCCCTTCCGATCTGGGTGGGCGTCGGTGGGACACCGGAGTCCATCGTTCGCGCCGGTCGCCGGGGGCTACCGGTGGCCCTGGCCATCATCGGCGGCAACCCCGATCGCTTCGCCTTCTTTGCGGATCTGCACCGTCGCACATTGGAGGAATCGGGCTTCGATCCCGCCGAGGTACCGCTGGCGGTTCATGCCCATGGTTACGTCGCCGACACGGCCGAGCAGGCGGCCGAGGAGTTCTATCCGTCCTATGCGGTCGCCATGAGCCGCATCGGGCGTGAACGGGGATGGGGCCCAATGACCAGACAGCAATTCGAGATGATGCGCGGCCCGAACGGCTCTCTGGTGCTGGGCTCCCCCGACGACGTAGCAGCCAAGATCGTCCGCATGAAGGACGTCCTCGGGATCCAGCGGTTCGAGCTTCACATCAGCGTTGGCTCAATGCCTCACGAGCAAGTGCTCCGCTCGATCGAGCTGCTCGGCACGAAGGTCGAGCCCTTGGTCAATGCTCGATGACGACCCCTTCCCGAAGCATCGTGGCCCAGCATTTGAGGTCGGTATTGAACCTGTGGAAAAGAAATGTGGAGTTCGCGAAATTCAATCAGCCCCACAGCTTGCATAGCGGACCACTTCGAGCTTAAGTTGGCTTTACCGGATCGGGGGTAACCCCGAATCGGGCTCGAAAGGGACGAGAGTCCACTTCGGAACCCTGGTGAGAGACCAGCCTTCGGGTTGGAGTGTCAGCAGGGTCGGAAACCCCGAGAGGGTGAAGACTTCGGTCAGCACTCCCTCGGGGTTTTTTCGTGCGTTGCTTGTGTCGATCTCGACTTCAAGCGGGTGTTGTCCGGGGAACGGACTTCTTAGCTGACCGTCGACCCGCCCAGACGTGAGTCGAGGCCATCGATGATGATCTCGAGCCCGAAGGCGAATTCCTCGTCGAATGCACACTCGGATAGGTAGGGAGCCAATGCGACCACATGGGGGAAGCGGTCGCCGATGCCGATCAGCCTTGCTCCCAGATCCTTCTGCTCGCCTCGCTCATAGCCACCCGACGCCTGTTGGAACGCATACCCCATCGTGTGGCTGGCCAGCATTTGCCAGGCATGGTGGGTCGACTCGTCGTCGAAACCGGCACCACGGAGCATTCCGAGCGTGCGATCCATGAATTCGAGGGCCGCTGGGCCGAAGTTGCCACGCTGCATGAGCAAGTTGACCACCCATGAGTGTGCGGTGAAAGCCTCCATGGCAGCCCGACCAGTCCGACGCACCCATTGTCGCCATTCGATCGAGGGGTCAGGTGTGACGATCGAGCTGAAGACGAAGTCGATCATCCCGTCGAGGATGTCGTCCTTGTTCTCCACATGGTTGTAGAGCGACATGGCCTCCACTCCCAGGGCCGCTCCGAGTTTGCGCATGGACAGCACCTCGACACCGTTCTCGTCGGCCAGTTCGATGGCCGCATCGATGATTCTTTCCCGGGTCAGGGGAGATCGGGTCTCGGTGGTGGTCATGACCGAATCGTAAGTCACAGGTGGCTCCAATCGGAGGGTCTTGACATACTTACAGCGTATGTATTAGCTTACTCCGTATATTGACAGTGTATGCATACAGCGTATGTATTCAAGGAGAGGCTGAATATGGCAATTGGCATCGAATCGTTGGCTCGCGGCAGTGCCAAGAGACCATGGCTGACCGTGGGGATCTGGGTTGTCCTGCTCGGCATTGCCGGTTGGTTGTCTTCACAACTCCTGGGTGGCGCCCTGACCACCAACATCGAATTCACCGATCAGCCCGAGTCGGCTCAGGCGCAGACACTCATCGACGATGCTCGGGGCGGAGGGGATGACACAGAGTACGTCCTCGTCACTTCTGAAACGTCGTCGGTCGGGGATGCGGCATTTGCAGGGTTCGTAGAGGGGATCCAGTCGAGTGTGAGTGTGGTCGATGGTGTGACATCGGTCGGCTCCTATCTGACGTCTGATGGGCCGGTGTCGGAGTCCGGTCGGACGGTTTTGCTCCCGGTGGCCATCGGGAACGAGGATCGGGACGCTGCAGGGGACATCGCCGCGGCCGTCAAGTCCACGGTGGCCTCGATCGAGGCGCCTGAAGGCATCTCGGCCCATGTCGCAGGGCCGGCGACGCTCAGCAACGACTTCAATTCCATATCGGAAGAGGACCTGCGGACCGGCGAGATGATTGGGGTGGTGGTAGCGCTGATCGTGTTGGTGCTGGTGTTTGGGACAGTGGCGTCCGGAGTCATACCAATCGTCCTAGGCGTGGTTGCTATCGCAATCGCCATGGGTCTTGCCGCGCTGGTGGGTCAGGCTTTCGACCTCAGCTTCTTCATAACCAACATGATCACGATGATCGGTCTGGCCGTGGGCATCGACTACTCCCTGTTCATCGTCTCGCGCTATCGAGAAGAGCGATCAGCCGGATTCGACAAGATCGATGCCATTTCCCGCACCGGCGCCACCGCCACCAGGGCAGTGTTCTTCTCCGGCATGACGGTGGTGCTGGCGCTGGTCGGCATGCTCCTCCTCCCGAACACGCTGTTCCGTGCCCTCGGCATCGGGGCCATCCTGGTGGTGATCGTCGCGGTTGCGGCTTCTTTGACTCTCCTCCCTGCCGTGCTCTCTTTGATGGGTGATCGCATCTACCGGCTCAGAGTCAGGCGGCGCGCCTCGTTGGATACCAAGAGTCGACTCTGGGACCGGGTGACGCGACTGGTGATGGGGAGGCCCGTGGTGTCGCTCGTCCTGTCAGCCGGAATTCTGCTGGTGGCTGCCTCGAGCTTCTTCTCCATGCAGACCGGATTGGCCGGGGTCTCCACCCTTCCCGACGACATCGATTCGAAGCAGGCATTTGAGATTCTCCAAAGCGAGTTCAGCGGTGGTCTCACCTCGCCGGTCGAGATCGTTCTTCGCGGTGACAACGCGATTGCCGCGGCCACCGGGCTTCAGGACGCGCTGGCGGCCAATGACGGCTTTGGCCCGTCGGAGTTGGATGCTGCGTCTGACGACACCTTGGCCATTGTCTCGGTCTCGTTGATGGCCGACGTCACTTCGAACGAGGCGAAGAGCCTGGTCCGTGAGCTCCGCGCCGATCTCGTTCCGGCGAGCCTGGCAACCGGCTCCACCGAGGGAACCGACCAGGTCGAGGCACTCGTTGGCGGTGAGACCGCCATCAATGTCGACTTTGTCGACCAGACGTCCCGCTACACACCAATTGTGTTCGCTGTGGTGCTGGGCCTTAGCTTCCTGCTCCTCCTTCTTGCATTCCGCTCGGTTGTCATCCCGGGCAAGGCGATTGCCATGAATCTTCTCTCGGTGGGCGCTTCGTATGGCTTGGTGGTTGCCTTCTTCCAGCAGGGTGTTGGGCCGGCCTGGGTCAAGGATGTGGCTTTGTTTCTTGGCTTCGGCCAGGTCGAGTCGATCGAAGCGTGGCTCCCGCTGTTCCTTTTCTCGGTCCTCTTCGGGCTGTCGATGGACTATCACGTCTTTCTGTTGTCGAGGATCAAGGAGCGGTGGGACCAGACCGCCGACAACACCGAATCGGTTGCCTACGGGCTGAGGAGCACGGGGGGCCTGATAACCGGCGCAGCAGCGATCATGGTTGCCGTATTCACTGGTTTCGCCGCCGGCCGCTTGGTCTCGTTCCAACAGATGGGGTTCGGGCTGGCGGTGGCGGTTCTGCTCGATGCGACGATCGTGCGGACGGTCTTGGTCCCGGCGTCGATGAGACTGCTCGGGCGATGGAATTGGTATCTGCCATCATGGCTGGAGTGGATCCCCAATGTCTCGGTCGAAGGCTCCCTCGATGATGGCACGAGCCCATCAGGTGCCCGGATAGCGGCATGACGATGAAGCCCGATCTCCATGTCGTGTTCGGGGCAGGCCCGGTCGGCGCTGCGCTGGTCGAAGAGCTGAACGATCGACGATTGCGGGTCCGAGCGATCAGTCGCTCGGGCACCTTTCCCCAACACGATGGCGTCGAAACCATGTCCGGGGACGCAAGCGACGTGGCCTTCGCCACCAGGGCGGCCGAGGGCGCGGCGGCGGTCTATCAAGTGATGAACCCACCTTACGACCAGTGGCCCGAGCTCTTCCCCGCGTTACAGGCCGGCGTCGTGGCAGCTGCCCGGGCGAGCGAGTCCAGGTACGTCTCCTTCGAGAACCTCTATGCGTATGGCGACACGAGGGGTGCGCTCATCACCGAGGAGCTTCCCCTGAGACCCGACACCAGAAAGGGGCACGTGCGCTCGCAAATGGCGGAGGATCTGGCCAGGTTGAGTAATCGGGGAGACCTGGTCGTTGCCACAGCTCGCTCATCGGACTACCTGGGGCCTCGCGCCACCTGGCAATCACCGATGGGAGAGCGAGTCATAGGCCGTGCTCTCAGGGGCAAGTCGGCGCAGGTGATCGGCGATCCGTCGAAGCGACACAGCTATACCTACGTGAGGGACGCAGCACGGGTCCTCGCCACCCTGGGCACCGACGATCATGCTGATGGCGAGGTCTTCATCGTGCCGAACGCCCCGGCCGTCACCACGACGGAGTTGGTCGGGATGATCGGAGAAGAGTTGGGCCAGGAGATCAAGGTGTCCGTGGCGCCAACACTTGTGCTCAGGCTGATGGGGTTGTTCGACAGCAACGTGCGGGAGATCCTGGAGATGACCTACGAATTCGAGCAAGACTTCCTGGTCGATGGGTCGAAGTTCACGCGGGTCTTCGGAATGAAAGCCACTCCCTTGGCTCAGTCGGTGGCAGAGACCGTTGCTTGGTGGCGGTCCACAACAGGTCAGGTCTAGGAGAGCCGTTGGTATCGGCCCCTGAAATGAAGCAGGGGATCACTCAGCTCGCTCAGCTCGACCCGATCGATGTTGCCCGTCACCTGGCCCGCCCAGCCGGTCTCGCTCATTGAGACAAGTGTGGAGTAGGCACGATCTTGCAGATCCTCCAACACGGGCCCCCAGTCGGACGGCTGCCAGGCGACATCGGTGAGCAGTCCTCCTGGCGAAGGTCGCATTCCGGCGAAACGCTCGGCCAAGCCCTGATGGCGCTCCCGGGCGATGTGAACGACGAAGGCCCCGTTTGCCGCAATCGCATCCCATAGATCAGTGGTTGGCCCGACGACGAGTGTGATCTGGGGAGGCAGGCCCTCGATGACGAACAGGGATGAGACTGTGAGACCGGTCACCGTCTGACCCGATCCGCTGGTGACGATCGTGACCGGCGAAGTGAGTCGACCGCGAAACCGACGCGCCGGATCACGCTCCGTCGGCTCGTCGACGAATGGGTTCTCGTCGTGGATCACGACCAGATTGTTGCATCGGACGTGAAAACCCGAGCGGAGATTGATCGATTCTCAACGATGGCCGGCTCAAGTGTGGCCGCCACACGCCGATTTTCTCCCTCGAACATGTCTCCAGAGAATTCAGGTCGAATGCCGACCCCGGGCAGCGCACGCCAATCGAGATTCCGCAGGAACGCCGCTTTAGGCGCGGGCCTGTCGGCAGTGGTCGGCTCAGTTGTCATGTTCGGTGGTTGGGGCCTGGGCCTGCAACTGCTGCTCCACCCTTTCCCGGTCGGCGACTCGATGCAACCGACGGCCGCATTGTGTTTCGTGCTCAGTGGGTTCTCGCTGCTGCTCCTTGTGAGCCCCGGGTCCGGAAAGGCCCGACGGTTGATCGGAGGGTCGTTGGCTGCGCTGGCCATGGTCGTTTCCTTCAATGCCTTCTACGGGTACTTGTCCACGAACGGCGACCTGAGACTCGAGAACCTGCTCAGCAACCGGGCCGGGGTCGCTCCGGCACATATGGCTCCGAACTCGGCGGTTGCATTCTTCTTGATCGGGCTTGGCCTGCTCCTCATCGACAGTCGACCACGTTGGATACACGTCACGCTGACGATTCTCGGCATGCTGCTCGGCTTCGTGGCGGCCTCGGGCTACGCCCTGGGGGTGGAGGGTTTGTACGGAGTGGGGAATTTCACAGGCATGGCAGTCCATTCGGCTGTGATGCTTGTGGTCTTGTCGCTGTCGATTCTTGCGGCCAGACCCGACCGGGACCCGATGGTGCGACTCACCTGGGCGGACCCGGGCGGTTCCATGGCGAGGGCCCTGGTACCGCTGGCCGCCTTTCTGTTCGCCGTCGTCAGCGTGATCATCGGGTGGCTCACCAACAGGCGTGGCGGCGTCATCCCGTCGGAGATAGTGCTTCTCCAGAACCTGGTGGGGACAATGGCTCTGCTCTCATTGGTGTGGTATCAGGCCGGAGCGCTCCATCGCGGCGATCAGCAGCGGAGGGCGGTATCCGAGCAGGCAATGCAGGACAAAGACCGGTTCATGGCCTCGGTCGGTCACGAATTGCGGACACCTGTGGCTGCGGTGGTTGGATTCGCCGAGCTACTCACCGAGATGGGTGCAGATCTCCCCGAGGAGGAGAAGCACGACATCCTAGAAATGATGGCCCGACAAGGATCGGATCTCGTGGCGCTCCTCGAAGATCTCCTCGTGGCCGCCCGAACCGACACGGGCAGTCTTTCGGTGGCGCGGGTTCGAGTCAACCTACACGCTCAGGTTGCCCAGGCTGTTGAAGGATTGCTCGGCAGCAAGACGGGGATCGAGGTGATCGACGGCGACCAGGCCGTGGTCGAGGGCGATCCGCTCAGAGTCAGGCAGATCATGCGAAACCTCCTGACGAACGCCCAGCGATACGGTGGTGATCGGGTGAGGGTCGAAGTGGGGTCGGCCGGGTCGATGGGTGTGGTTCGAGTGGGTGATGACGGCCAAGGGATCCCGGCCGGGGACCAACTCAAGGTCTTCGATCCGTATGTGACGCTCCATGGTCAGGCCGGGCGCCCTGGATCAGTCGGTCTCGGGCTGCCCGTGGCTCGGGGACTTGCCACCCGAATGGGGGGAGACCTGCACTACTTTCGTGATGGCGGGTGGAGTGTCTTCGAACTCGCTCTGCCGCTCTTTGTGGAGCCGGAGGTCGATGAGGCCAACCGGGACAGGGAGCCGATCGCCGCCGAGATCTAATCGAGGCCGAGCACGAGGAGCAGGGAACCGCTGTCCCGGTCGAACAGCCGAAGCTCGCTTTCCTTGCTGAGTTGGCAGATATGATTGCCCGGGTCCACGGAGTGACGCTACTCAATACCATTCGATCAGGGCCCAACGGTGGCGTCGAGTGGTCGTAGCGGCTTGAACAGAGAGGTTGTTTTGAGCCGAGTTTCTCTTTCCACGGTGGCGGCACTTGCTTTGACACTGGGGGTGACGGCATGTGCCACTGGCGGCGCCGGCGACGTCCCATCCACCAATACCGAGCCCGCCACGACTACGACCGCAGTCCCGGTGACCAGCACCACCACCACGACCATGCCGACCACCACGACCATGCAGGCCACGACGACTTCCACCACGGCTGCAACTACCACGACCGCTCAGCAGACCACCGACGGTGCCAGCGGTTCGGGATGCGCTCCCGGCCCGGGCCCACTTCCCGATGGCTTCTGGTTTGGCTTCGTCACCGAGGCAAGTGCCTCGTCGATCACCTTCGACCTCGCATGCTGGTTCGAGGGGGAGGCGGCCGTCACAGCATCGGCCGAGGATGGCCAGGAGTCGCCGCCGCCAAACGATTATTACGTTCGAAACGAGAACCCTCTCACCCGAGAGGTTGCCGTCTCACCGACAGCCAACGCATCGTGGTATCTGACCGGGGATCCCAATTCCATCAGCTGCTGTGATTTCGGAGAGTGGGTGGCCGCCAGAGCCGAGACCGGGTTTCAACTCGGAGTCTGGCTTTCCCTCGTCAAGGGGGAGATCACTGACCTCGAGGAACAATGGGTGCCGTGATCACGGGGCAGGGTTGAAGGGTTAGGTTTGAGCTGTGCCCCACAGGATCCAGATAGTCATCGCTTGCGACGACCCTGATCGCCTATCTCGCTTCTGGGCAGGCGCACTCGGATACATCTTGCAGCCACCGCCGGAGGGATTCGAGACCTGGGACGACTTCGCCGACGCGGTGGGCATCCCGGCGGAGAAGCGGAAGGATCTAGGCGCCTGTGTCGACCCGGACGGCGTCGGGCCCCGCATCCTCTTCGAGCGATACGACGGTGGCACTCCCAATCAACGGGTGCACATCGACGTAAACGTGGTCCCACCCGGCACCGGCCCCGACGAGCGAAAAGAGCTCCTCGCCCGACAACGCCAGCACCTCGAAGGTCTCGGCGCCACTTACAAGCGCGAAGCCACTGGCATGGCCGGGGAATACTGGATCGAGATGTTCGACCCTGAGGGCAATTGGTTCTGCGTCCAATGAAGTCGGGCGCCGCAGCGAAGCCTCTTTGTTCGTGATTGAACCAGGCACCCGGGGATAGATGGCCTCAGCTGCCGTCGCCGGAATCCTCACAGGTGGAGAGGGTGGTGCGGCCGAAAGATTCGCCCTTGGGCGCGGGTTATCGTTGCCTTGGGTGATTGTGGGAATGCGTAGTTGGCTATAATGAGTTTGCTCCTTACAACATCCTGTCAGCAACGGTAAGGGATCAAGTGGATTTCTCACATTACAGTGATCATCCGGTGCGAATGGCTGTCGATCTCGTCAATTCACTCAACGTCTTCACATCTGAGGAAGGATTGGCAACTCCGGGCGACGTGGCTGCCTTTATCCGGGATCACGACGATGAGTGGTGCAAACCAGGCTGGCAACCAGGCGAGCGCGATCTCCACGAGGTGCGGGCACTTCGCTCCCGCCTTCGCGAGGTCTTCGAGGCGTCAGACGACGCCAAAGCCGCCACATTGCTGAATGAGATCCTTGCCGACGTGAATGCCGTTCCTCGGGTGAGCGTTCACGGCCCGGGCCCCCATCTCCACTTCGAGTCTCAAGGGGGCAGCCCATCTCGATATCTCGGTGCCATCACCGCCATGGGGTTGAGCGTCGCTCTGATCGAGGGCGGCTTCGATCGATTCGGCATATGTCATTCGGCCACCTGCGAAGACGTTTACGTCGATGCTTCCCGTAATCGCTCTCGTCTGAACTGCTCGGATACCTGCACCACGAGGGAAGCGGTTGCAGCACACCGCGCTCGTCAGAAGGCTCAAGTCTGAACGGTGGGCCGGTTGGGGCGTGTCGGAGGCAGAATGGAAGTGTGAACGTCGAGCGTCTCACCGAGCCTGGCGCGGTTCTCGGGGAGGGCCCGATTTGGGATGCGACCCGGGAGGATCTCCTCTGGGTCGACATCCTCGGCCAGAAGATCCATCGAACAGACCTGAGCAGCGGGTGGACGGAGTCCATAGAGACCCCTTCGGCCGTCGGAGCGGTTGCGCTGGACGTCTCAGGAGGATTGATCGCATCACTCGTGGATGGTGTCTATCACCTGACAGACGAGGGCTGGAGTCGACTGGTGGAGATCGAGCCCGACATCGAGGGAAATCGATGCAACGACTCGGAGACCGACCCTTTCGGCAACTATCTGGTCGGGACCATGCCCTGGGAGGGGGACACGGCCACGGCGGGCCTCTATCGAGTGAGACCGGACCTCTCGGTCGACACCCTGATGACCGGTCTCACCATCTCCAACGGCATGGCTTGGATCGAAGACGTTCTCTGGCACATCGACACGCCCACCCGGGAGATTCGCGGGTTCCGATATGACCCGGAAGGCCCGCTGGGCCAACAGGTGGGTGTTGTGAGGGTGGAGCGGGGATCTCCCGATGGCATGGCCGCCGATGCCGAAGGCTGTCTCTGGGTGGCGCGCTCGGGGCACCGGGACGGTCGCCCGTTACCACCCAACCGGCCGCCTGTTGGCGGAATTGACGCTTCCTGCGACCCATGTGAGCAGTTGTGCCTTCGTCGGGCCTGGGCTGGAGAGCCTGGTCATCACCACCGCTACGCAGGATCTCGACGATCCCTCGTCTGAGCCAGAGGCCGGTGCCGTCTTCATCACCGACCCTGGTGTGACGGGCAGGGAGCCGCCACGGTTCGGCTGGAATGCGTCCTGACCGGCTCGGCCTTCAGCTCCGCACCCGGGTCAGCTCGATGCGGATGCGGACCGAATAGCTCGTGGCGAAACTCTCGGGTGTCCATCCATAGCTCGAGATCAGGTCCGAGTACTTGCCGACGTACTCGGGAATCTCATGCGCCATGGGGGCGTTCGGCTCGATGGTGGCCAGGCCTTCCATCGTCACCACGTCGGCACCTTTTGGGTCACTGCGAAGATTGAAGGCCACCTTCGGGTTTGATCCGATGTTTCGCAGCTTGCCGGTCTCGGGCTGGCTATAGACGAGCAAATCCTCGCCGTCGACGAGGAACCAAACAGGCGAGCTCTGTGGTTGGCCATCTGGGGAGACGGTGGTCAGCCATCCGATGAGCTCGTCGCCGAGTTTGTCGATCAGTCCGGGTCTGGATGTGAGCATCCCGGGACGCTAATCGAAGTCTGTTCGAGGTGATCATGGGTAGACCCCCATCAACCCGCTCTCGCTCAGGACCTGAAACTGGTCGCCCTCACGGGTGCCCAGGACCGCGCCCGTCTCCAGGTCCACGATCTCCAGATGGGAGATGTTGTCCCACCAGGTCACATATGCCAGCTGCGAGGCCGCGTCGAAGGAACCGAAGCTCGAGAACGACCCTTCATTGGGCGGCCCGAGGCGGAACCGTACATCGAGCGTCATGGGATCGATGAGCAATGTCGGCTCCGATTGCATGCTGGACCCTTCGTTGCCTTCGATCTGCTGGAAGCCCCATGCGAGCAGGTGTTGTCCACCAGGTGAGAGAGCCACTGTCGCCATCGGCTCCTCGAGTTGGTGGATCACCTCCCAACTCGAGGTGTCGATCACCACTATCCCCTTGGATGTCGTCGTCCTGGTCCACGTGTCTTCTCCGGTCTGATACCAGCTCTCGCTCCGGGCGACATAGAGCCTCGCTCCGTCGGGGCTGAGGACTGCGGAAGCCGTGGCACCACCCGAGGGCGGCTCGGCGCTCCATCCGTGGGCCGAGTAGGGGTGATCCAGGACCTGACCGGTCTTCAGGTCCACTTCAGTGACGACGAGTCGGTCCCCGTTGACGACGAGCGCCCGCGATCGCTCACCGTCCCAGACGACCGTGGGGATGACGTTCACATAGCCAAGCCAATCCTGACCGATATCCACCTCATCGACCGTCCCCATTCGCACGCCGGGAAGCGGGATGTCTCTGACGTCTCCAATCGCCGGCTCTACTACGAGCAGGTCGGCCGGGCCAGCTCCGAGTTCCGGGTCGAGAAGGGTGTATCCCATTGCCAGCACCCGCCCCTGGTTGTCGATGTGCATCTGATCCCAGGTATTGAATCCCTGTGGCAGTTCGGCTACACCCTCGGGATCTTCGCCTCCTGGCCGGACCCGAACCATTCTCGGTGATGCTGTGGTGCCACCCGGCACATAGGCGACACCCTCGATCACATAACCGATGCCGTCGTCTGTCACGGCCTGGCCCTGGGTCCAGTCGAGATGCCATTTGCCCGAAATCTCCCAGTTCACCAAATCGACCAACCTGGTCTCCGCGGAGCCCTCCTCGTAGCCCACCTGGGCCAGTAGCCACCGGTTGGTCGGTGAGGCATGCCCGTACCACCAGTCCCCCATAGGGATCCCCTCGCGAGCCGGATCGGGGTTGAGCAGCGGATCCACTTTGAGCAGGAGGGCCTTTTCCAGACTTTGCGGAGCCTCGGTCGTGGTCGAAGCTCCGATGGTCGGTGTCGGGGCGAAGAGGTCAGTGGTCCCGGTCGGGTCCCGGGTCACCGTGCCGGTTTGGGTGCAGGCCACGACCATGATGGTCATGGACAGGAGGCAGCTGAGCTTGATTCTCGACACCTGTCCTTCCATCGCCACGGTACAGCCGTGGCCGGGGAAACTGTCTCACGTTTCGCACGTCATTCCTGGATTCCCCAATTAGTTACAGGGAAACGGTCGCGATGCCGATAATTCCGGGTGGCCGGGTCTGCGCTTGCGTTCAAGTGCGGTCGGGAGAGCAGAGGGTTTCTTCCGGCCGTGCTGGTCGCCGTCCTTGTCGCGTCACTGCTGGGCGTGGTCTGGCCCGAACAGCGGGCGGAGGCTGCAACCAACTTGCTGTTCCTGAAAGGCGACGGAGTGCCCAAGGCCAGTCTGTCTTCTGCGGTCCCGCTGACTGTCATCCTTCCCAACTACGACCCGTCCCGGAGCGACGAGCCCGGTCTGGCCCTGCAGCGATCGAACAAGGGCTGGCCCGAGAACAATCAGAAGAAGTACCAGATGTGGGTAGGGCCGACCGGTGGGATGGACATCGATGGAGACGTCACCCTTGCCTTCTGGAGTGCCATGAGGGGACACGCCAACAACGGGAAGGGCCGTGTGGAGGCCTATCTCCTCGATTGCACGCCCGGCGGGGGCAACTGCACGATTATCGATCAAGGTGTTGTCGAGTCCCAGCCCTGGGCACAAACGCCGGAGTGGGTGGGAAAGACGATCGATTTCGGCACCGTCGTTCACACGGTCGCATCGAACCGAGCCCTGGTGCTCAAGATCGTCGTCGGGGAAAGCGCCACCGACGACATGGTATTTGCCTATGACACCGTCATCTTCGACTCGGGTCTCTCGATGACCGGGAGACCCACGGTCACGACTTCGACCAGTCTCCCGCCCACCACCACATCGTTGCCGGTCCCCTCAACCATCATCCCTCCCGGGTCCACAACCAGCGTCCCTGTCACGACCACGAGCACATCGGCTGTGACGACAACCATTGTGGCGAAGTCGTCCACCACCACGACGGTGCCGGCAACGACCGCGTCGACCCGGCCATCCAGCCCGAATGCCACCCTCGCTGTCGTCGGTGGATCCGGGGGCGATGACGATGGAGGAGGCCCCGGCGCATCCGGCACTCAAGGCACCCAACCGAGCCAAGGGGGCGGCGTCGTGGTCAACGAAGACCCGGCCGTGGCAGCCATCGGCACACGGGAGGCGCAGGCGAGCATGATGACCGAAGAGACGTCGTGGGCGGGCTCGGCCCTCGATGGCCTCGAGTTGGTGATGCCACCGTGGGCCGCGGGAATGGTGGTGTCGCCCTTGATGGTGATCGGGTTCGTCTTCGAGGCGATGACCGATAGCGGACGGGCGATCCTGTTGCCGCTTGGGCTGTTGTTGGCCGGCATGCTGTGGGTGTTGCTCGAGAGCCGGGGGTTTGCCGCGCTTGTGTGGAAGAAGCGCCGGCCCCGCCGGGAGCAGACCCGATGATTCGGCTGAGAACCGAGAAGGCTGAGGGTCGAGGTATATCGTCGAAGGCCAAGAAGGGCGGCATCGTCCGGCAGGTCCTTGGCGATCGTCGCACCCTGCTTGGCTCTGTCGCCGTTGTCGCACTGGTAACCGCGGTCATCGCGATGGCGGCAGTCTTCTCATCGGCACGCAGCTCCGTGGAGGTCGCCGGGCAGGGCACGAGGGGCATCTATGACGAGGCTGCCTTGAGTGCTGCTGCCACCACCCGCAACCGGGCAGTCCAAGCGTTTCTCGTTCATTCGGCAGAGGACATCGGCGCGGCCGAAGCCTCCGAGTTGACCTCCGCTCTCGATGCGGTCACCGCTGGCATAGACGAGTTGCAGACCAGAGTCACTCGCTTGCAGTCTGAGTTGACCCGGCCAGGGCAGAATGCCGCGATATCGGACGCCACCAATCAGTTCGTGTCGGGCGTCGACGACCTCGTCATCCGACTCGACGGTGGCGAAGCGGTCGATGCGTCGGATCTGGACGAGATCGATGCCGGCTATCGAGGGCTGGCCGAGTTGCTCGCCTCGGATCGAGACGTTGTGGTGCATCAGCTGAGCCTCGCTCAGGACGACGCCGGGAGAATCGCCGATGCAGCCAGGTTCCTGGTCGCATTCTCTATCCCATTAGGCCTGGTCATAGCATTCCGCCGTAGCGTGCGAAGACGCCAGCGTCAGACAGAGCTCGAAAACCAACTTGCCCGGCAAACCGAGATCGCGGCGCACAAGGACGACTTCATTGCCGACGTGTCCCATGAGTTACGAACACCCTTGACGAGCATCTACGGCTTTGCGTCGACGCTTCTCGACGAGAGTGTCGCCTCCGACCCGGCGCTGACCAGCGAGTTCGCAACTCTCATTGCGATGGAGGCAGACGAGTTGAGCCGCATGGTCGATGACCTGCTGACCGCCGCCCGAGCCGACGACGACGCATTGGGGTTCCGACGGGAGGAGGTCGACCCCCGTAGCGAGGTCGAGGCCGTCCTCGCGCCGATGAGGGCGGTCGGCATCGACGTGATGTCGAACGTGGCCGCGGTTCCGGTCAAGGCTGATCGGCTTCGTCTCCGCCAGGTCGTGAGAAACCTTGTCTCCAATGCGCACAAGCATGGTGCACCGCCGATCGTGGTCGTTGGGCGGGCTAGTGGGCTTCGCTACATCTTGACCGTGGCCGACAACGGGCCTGGTGTCCCCTCTGATCTGGAGGCCCGCCTTTTCGAGAGGTTCATCCACCAGGGACGCGAGGGGCTGGTCACGGGGAGTGTCGGGCTCGGTCTGTCCATCGCCCAGCTCCTGTCCAGACGCATGGGTGGCGACTTGAGCTATCAGAGACGAGACAACGTCACTACCTTCGTGGTCGAGCTCCCACTTTGGGTCGACCTCTCCGCTCCCGACCTTTTGGAGCCGAGCTCGACTCCGGACTGATCGCCTCAGGCCATTCTCGAGGCCCCTTGTGCGCCTTCGACGAACAAAGGTTCAAGAGGTCACCTTCTTTTCTGAAGATCCCCCAAGATCTGTTGTGAGGCAAATCGGCCGGGGGCGCCCATGACGCAGCCGCCCGGGTGGGTGCCCGACCCGCATTGGTAGTAGCCCTCGATAGGGGTCCGGTATTGGTTCCAGCCCGGGGCCGGTCTGAAGAAGAACATCTGCGGAGCGAGGAACTCGCCGGCGAATATGTTGCCCTCGGTCAGCCCGACCGTACGCTCGATGTCGAGCGGGGTGACCACCTCTCGATGGAGAACCAGGTCTCCAAACCCGGGGAAGAAGCTTTCCAACGTACCCTGCACCACGTCGCCGAACCGGTCACGCTCTGTGTCCCAGTCGCTTTCCTTGAGGTGATAGGGCGCATACTGGATGAAGCAGGACATGACCGCTTTCCCCGGTGGAGCCATGTCCGGGTCGACGTTCGACTGGATGCATCCGTCGATGTATGGCCTCTTCGAGTATGCCCCGTATTTGGCGTCGTCGTAGGCCCGTTCTAGGTAGTCGAGGGATGGGCCCATGTTGATGAAACCGCGGTAGTGATCCGATCGCCCCTCCAACCCCGGGTATGTCGGGTTGGAATCGAGAGCGAAGTTGACTTTCGCCGAGGTTCCCTGGAAGCGGAACTTGCGGATGTTGTCGACCAGGTCGGTGGGCAGCTCTCGCGGGTCGACCAGCTCCATGAAGGTACGGCGGGGATCCACCGCGCTGACGACCGTCCTGGCCGTGAGCTCGGTTCCGTCAACCAGCACCACACCTGTAGCCTTGCCGTTCTTGGTCAACACATGATCCACTGGGGACTCGAGGCGGATCTCGGCCCCGAACGACTCTGCGGCCCGGGCGAGAACCTGGGTGAAACCGCCATTGCCTCCCTTGTGAAAAGCCCAGGCGCCGTAGGCCCCATCGTGCTCACCGAAGGAGTGGTAGAGCAGGACCAAACCCGAGCCTTGGGAGCGGGGCCCGACCTTGGTGCCAATGATCCCCGACGATGCCAGCAGCCCTTGCATGATGTCGGACTCGAAGTAGTCCTCGAGGATGTCGGCGGCGCTTCCGGTCATCAGACGAACCAGGTCGTGGAGGACATTGGGGGGTAGATCCGCGAGATAGGCGCCGATTGCTGCCATCCGGGCGCGTTCCTCGGGGTCCTTGGATGTGATGTCAGGTGGGATGGAGTCCATCAGGGGTCGGATGGCATGCACCACCTGCTCCATCATGTGGCCATAGGCGTCATAGGCGTCGGCGTCATGGGCGGAGTGTCGGGAGATCTCGTGATGATTCTCCGACTTGTCCTGGCCCAGGAGCAGGTAGTCGCCATTCTCCATCGGTGCGAAGGTGGACGGCATCAGAAGGGGCATGAACCCGTGCTTGGTCAACTCGAGCTCGTGGATGATCTCAGGACGCAGGAGGCTCAGCGCATAGGAGAACGTCGTGAAACTGAAACCCGGATGCAACTCCTCCGTGATGGCGGCGCCACCGACCAGATGGCGTCGTTCCAGGATCAACGTTTTGAGCCCAGCCTTGGCCAGATAGGCGCCATTGACCAGCCCGTTGTGGCCGCCGCCTATGACGATGGCGTCGAACTTCTTCTTTTCTGGCATCTATACCTCAGGCTGTCTTTCTCGGCGGGTTGAAAAAGGGCAGTCTGGTGGTGACCGCTCTCACTGTGTCGTAACGATGGTCGATGGTGACTTCCAGCCGGACCTCGGAGCCGGCCGCGCTGTGCTGCGGAATGACTCGGCCGATCCCTATGTGCCGTTGCAGGATCGGCGAGTAGACGAAACTGGGCGTGTACCCGATGCGTTGAAGGTCGTCATCGTAGATCATCATCCCGCCGTGCTCGGGTGAGTGGTCTTTTGGAGGGATCAGGCTGCGCTCGTTGTAGGCCCGGTTCCAATCCTGCCAATCCACCATGATGCCGGTGGTGCGCCACCTGGAGGACTTATCCCGCAATTCCCGCTCGATGGCCGCCCTCCCGATGAATGCCCTATCGTCCTTTTCGAGGTCCCCGAACATCCATCCCATTCCCAATTCGTGCGGGGTGGTCCGCTGATCGTCATTCCAGGCATAGCGGGCCGAGTGGAAATCGACGTCGATCAGCACCAATCCTGCCTCGATCCGGGCGATGAGCAGCGCGGTCTGGCCGGCCGGCACCGCCCCGTAGGGGGCTGCAAGTTCGAAGAGGGCATCCCAAACCCCGACCGCCTCGTCACGCTCGACCCAGATCTCGTAGCCGAGGTCGCCTGTGTACCCGGTCCTCGAGATCGTGACGGCGGCATTGCCGATCTTGGCCGGCGTCAGGTGGAAATACCCGATCCCCTCTATCTCTGGTGCCAGTTGCTCGAGGATGGCGCGGGAATACGGTCCCTGGATCGCCAGGGCACCATATCGATCGGAAACGTCCTCGATCTCTACTGAAAGAGTGCCGACAAGGTCATCGAGATAGGCCTGGTTGGGCTCAGCTGCCGTGAGCATGAACTCGTCATTCGACAGACGGAGGATCACCCCGTCCTCCATGACATGACCTTGGTCGTCGCACCAGACGGTGTAGTGGGCTTGGCCCGGGCGGCATTTGCGAATATCGCGGGCCAGGACGCCGGACAGGAACAACTCGGCGTCAGACCCGCCGATCCGATACTTGTATAGGGGTGAGGTATCGATGATCCCCGCCGAGTTGCGTATGGCGAAGTACTCGAACTTGTCCGCCATCTGGTAACGGTCGGCGGCGAGATAGCCGGCCCAATGGCTCCACAACCCGGTGGTGTTGGCCTGGCTGGTTCGTGGATGAAAGGGAGTTTCTCGGATCATTTGGCCACCTCGAGCTATCGCCGGTCACTGTACCGGGTGCGACCAGGTCGCCTCAGCCGGAGGGTGTCGGTTTGCTGAACGACGGTTCAGCTTACCGGATACGGTATAGCGGTGCCCCCGCCGCTCGAGATGGGGTCGGAGAAAAACCCTGCGATTCCGCCCAGAGGCGGCGATGACCCGATACATTCCCCCCACACCTCAAGACTCAAATTTGAATGGAGAGTCAGTTATGCGACGTCTCATGTCTTTTCTCGTCGTTGCCATGCTCGTCGCAGTGTTTGCGCCGGCCGCGTTGGCTCAAGAGAGCACCGATCAGGTGGTGCTCAGGATCGGCCTCACCCAGGACTGGGACACCCTCAACGCGACGGTCGGGTTCTCGGTCCCCAGCTATGAGATCTGGAACCTTCACTACGCCACGCTGACCGACAAGGCCGCAGACGACTTCGCCATCGAGCCCGGCTTGGCCGCGTCCTGGGAGCCATCGGATGACGGCCTCACCTATACCTACACGTTGCGGGAGGGGCTCGAGTGGTCGGACGGCGTGCCTCTAACCGCTGAGGACGTCGCCTGGACCATCAATACATCGCGGGACCAAGAGTGGGACGACATGATCGCAACGGTCGCCAATCTCGACGCCACGGCGGTCGACGACCGCACCGTCCGGATCACCTCATCCGTTCCGGACCCCAAGCTTCCGATCATGGACGTCTATATCCTTCCCAAGCACATCTGGGAGCCGATAGCAACCGACTACGACGCTGCCACCCAATATGACGCCAGTGACAATGTGGGCAGCGGCCCCTTTGTCGTGAGCGACTTCACCAAAGGCCAGTCGGTGACACTGGTTGCCAATCCGAGCTACTGGGGTTGGGACGGCAACAAACCACCGATCGACAAGATCGTCTTCCAGCTCTTCGAAAACCCCGACGCCATGGTGGCCGCGTTGAAGCAGGGTCAACTCGACGCTGCACACGGTATCCCGAACGGCTCGGTGGCTTCGCTCGAGTCGGAGCCCGACATCGAGGTAGTGGCCGGTGAGCAGGGGGGCTTCGATGAGATCGCGATCAACGGTGGAGCCGCCGAAGGGCAACCACATCCAGCGCTACTGGACCTGAACGTGCGCAAAGCCATCGGTTATGCCATCGACAGGGATGCCGTCTTGGAGGACCTGTGGTTCAACCTGGCATCACCGCTCGAGGTGGTCAGCGCTTCGGCCGACCCGAAATGGCTCCCCGATCTGCCTGAGGCCGACCGCTACACCTACGACCCGGAACGGGCCAAGAAGATCCTGGACGATGCAGGCTATTTGGACACCGATGGCGATGGGATCAGGGAGATGCCCGATGGCACCAACCCGATAATCCTCCGTCACGCGGTGAACACCGACGGCGACCTGGCTCCCCAGATAGGAGATCTGTTCAAGGGGTGGATGGAGGCGATCGGCATCGGGGTGGAGCTCGAGTCGTACGACCAGGATGCCCTATATGGCGTGATCGCCGACGGGACCTACGACACCTTCTTCTGGGGTTGGGTCCCCTTTGTCGATCCCGACCCGATGCTGTCCTATTTCACCAGCGACCAGGTCGGGGATTGGAATGATGCCAACTGGGCCGACCCGATCTACGACGAAATGTACGTCGAGCAGAACCAGGAGCTGGACGCGGGCAAGAGGTTGGACATCGTTCATCAGATGCTCACCTACTTCCACGATGCTGCCGTCTACTTCCCGTTGTACGTTGCGCCCGACATGCAGGCATACCGCACCGACACCTTCGAGGGGTGGGTGCGTCAGCCGAAGGACATCGGCCCGGTCATGTTCTCCAACTCGTCGCCGAGCTATGTGCTGCTGACACCCATCGGTGGTGCCAGTGACAGCGGCTCGAGCAACGTGTTGCTCATCGTGGGGATCGTGGCAGTGGTGCTCATCGCCGCCGGTGTTGTCTTGGTCATGCGTCGAAGGACTACCGCCGACCAACGGGAGTAGGCGCTCCTGGCCGCTCGAAAGAAACCCAACAAGGGTCGGGGGAGGCTCGTAGGCCGAAAGGTTCTCGGGTCTCTCCTGACTCTCGTCTTCGTCCTGATCTTCAACTTCTTTTTGTTTCGCGTCGTGCAGAAGGACCCGATTGGCTCGCTATTTCGCGGTCGGAATGTGCCACAGAGCACCCTTGATGCCTTGCGGGCCTCATTCGGTCTCGACAAGCCGATCGGCACCCAGTTTCTCTACTACTTGCGGGAAACGGCTCAGCTCAACTTCGGGATCTCCTATCAGAGCAGACAACCGGTTTGGCAGGAGATCCTCTCGCACATACCGGCAACGGTTGCGTTGGTTGGTGCCTCGGCGGTCTTGTCGGCCGTCATTGGGACTATCGGCGGCATCGTGGCCGCCTGGCGTCGCAACACGTGGAAGGACCAGACCATCACGGCCGGGACGATGGTCTTCTACTCCATGCCCGACTTCTGGCTGGGGATGATCCTGCTCCTCTTGTTCGCAGTCGTTCTGCCCTGGTTCCCGGTCGGCGGGATCACTGATGCAGGCTCCAACCAGACCGGGCTCGCCCTCTTGCTCGACCAGGCTCACCATATGTTCCTGCCTGCTCTCACACTGACGCTGGCATATCTGGGCGAGTACGTGCTGGTGACGAGAAGCTCGTTGCTCGATGTGATGGGAGAGGACTACCTGACGGTGGCTCGGGCCAAAGGTCTTCGCGATGCCCTGGTTCGCAATCGTCACGCTGTGCCAAATGCCCTGCTCCCCGTAGTGACGCTCACTGCGATCAACTTCGGTTTCGTCCTGTCGGGGGCAATTGCCGTCGAGGCCGTGTTCTCCTGGCCCGGTCTCGGGAAAGCCACGGCCGACGCCATTCGTGGTCCCGACCTTCCCGTGCTCCAGGGTCTCTTTCTGTTGTTCAGCGCCGCCGTGATCTTCTTCAACCTGTTGGCCGACCTGGCCTATGTCTGGCTCGATCCCAGGGTGGAGGACCTATGACAAGTCTCGCAATGCAGAGACGCCGTGCGACGGCCGGTCGGGTGTGGAGTCAGTTTCGACACTCGAAACAGGGAATGATTGGCCTGATCGTCCTGGGCATCTTCATCGTCGTGGCGATTGCCGCCCCATTGCTGGCCGATGTCCGGGAGCTCAACCCGGTTTTCGCACGGGCGAATGGAAACCCGCAGTGGGGCACACCGGCGATGTTTCCGCCTTTGGGAACCGATCACATTCGTCGATCGGTCTGGGCTCAGTTCGTCTGGGGTTCGCGGGTAAGCCTCTTCGTCGGCCTTGCCGCCTCGGTGCTCACGGTGCTGATCGGCTCGATTGTCGGCATCATCTCCGGCTTTGTGGGGGGTCGGCTCGACGCCTTCATGATGAGGATCACCGAGTGGTTCCTGGTGATCCCCTTCCTGCCGCTGGCGATCGTTCTCGCCTCGGTACTGGGGAGATCGGTGTGGAACATCATCTTCGTCATCGGGATCACTTCCTGGCCGTGGACGGCGAGGCTGATTCGCTCCCAGGTTCTCACCGTGAAGCAACGTCTCTTCGTGGATAGGGCGCGTTCCTTGGGGGCAAGCGGGCCACACATCGTGGGACATCACATCCTTCCCAATGTGACTGGTCTCATCGTGGCCAACGCCACGTTGGCCGTCCCCATCTCCATACTCACCGAGACCACGCTTTCTTTCCTCGGATTGGGCGACCCATCCTCTGCCTCATGGGGTAAGACACTCGAAGAAGCATTCGTGAACGGCGCGATCATTCGAAACGCGTGGTGGTACTTCCTGCCGGCGGGTATCGGGATCCTGGCCGTGGTGCTGGCATTCACACTCATCGGGAGGACCCTCGAGGAGATCGCGAATCCCAGGCTCAGCGGGGTCAAGTGACCGATCCACTGCTTTCCGTTCGCGACCTGAGCATCACCTACCAGACACACGGAGGGCCGATACCCGCGGTCAGAGGCGTCAGCTTTGACATCGAGAAGGGTGGGTCCTTGGGTCTGGCGGGCGAGTCGGGTTGCGGCAAGTCCACCATCGCCAACTCGCTCCTTCGGCTGCTTCCAGATGGCACCGAAGTCAATGGCCACATCACAATCGACGGTGAAGATGTGCTGACGCTATCGCCTGGTGGCCTGCGAGCCGTGCGATGGACCAAGGGCGCCATCATCTTCCAGGGTGCTCTTCATGCTCTCAACCCGGTGCAGACCGTGGGCGACCAGATCGCCGAGCCGATGCTCATCCACCAGACAGCCGATGGCAGAGCCCAGGCAGGTGAAAATGCAGGCTCCCTCCTGGAACGCGTAGGGCTCCCGGCATCGGCCGGCGAATCGTATCCGCACCAGTTGTCCGGTGGGCAGCGCCAACGGGTGCTCATAGCGATGGCACTCGCATGTGACCCGCTTCTGCTCATCGCCGATGAGCCGACGACGGCGCTAGACCTCATGGTCCAGGCGCAAGTGCTTTCACTTCTGGACGATCTGAAGACCGAGCGGGATCTGACCTTGCTCTTCATAACCCACGACCTCTCCGTCCTCACCTACGCCTGCCGCAGGCTGGCAGTGATGTATGCCGGGCGGATCGTGGAAGAAGGCCCCAGTCGGGATGTTTTCGCCAATGCGTCCCATCCCTACACACGGGCCTTGGCCGCGGCTTTCCCCACCATTGGAGATGCCTCCTCTCGAATGGCGCCGTCCGGCCTGGGTGGTGACCCGCCGACGCCCGACGCACTGCCCCAAGGATGCCCATTTCACCCGCGATGCCCACTTGCCGTCGATGCCTGTCGGGACGCTGAGCCCGAGCTGAGGTCGGCCGGAGCCGACCGGAGGGCCGCATGCATAATGGTGTGACCCCTTTGGTCGAAGTTCGGGACCTCTGTGTCTACTTCGGCGACTCGCGCGCGGTGGATGGGGCCTCGCTTCAAGTGGCTCCAGGGGAGGTACTGGCTCTCGTAGGCGAGTCGGGCTCCGGAAAGACAACATTGATCCGTGCCATCCAGGGTCTTCAGCGGCCTACTTCCGGCACCATCACCGTTGAGGGGCGCCCACTCGGTGTCAAGGACAACCGCCCGGTCCAGACCATCTTTCAGGACCCTGCGGTTCAGATGGTGTTCCAGGACCCAACCGGTGCTCTCAACCCCAGGCAGACCATCTATGAGATCGTGGCCGAAGGTCTGAGAATCCATCGAAAGTCGGTGGATGAAAACCAACATGTGCTCGACGCACTGTCGAGAGCCGGTCTCCGGCCCCCTGAGCGGTTTCTCTCGATGTATCCCCATGAGATCTCGGGTGGGCAGCGCCAGCGGGTGGTGATCGCCGGTGCCATGGTGTTGCAACCCAGGCTGCTCCTCGCCGACGAGCCGGTTGCATCCCTGGATGCCTCGATCAGGGGTGAGATCTTGGCCCTGATGCGCAAGCTGGTAGTCGAAGCGGGTCTTGCCATCCTTGTGGTCACCCACGATTTGGGATTGGCGTGGAACATCGCCGACCGGGTGGCGGTGATGTATCTGGGCCGGATCGTCGAGACCGGCACCACCGAGGACATCCTGGAGAGCCCCAGACACCCATATACCCGGGCCTTGTTGTCGGTGGTTCCGGAGACTCGGCGAATGGAACAACAAATCCTCATCGGCGAGATCCCCGATTCGAGACGCATCCCCAGCGGTTGTCGGTTTCACCCCCGGTGTCCACTGCTTCAGTCCGGGACGCTCTCCGCGGAGGTCGCCGCCCGATGCGCTAACGACGATCCCGGCCCGGTCCTGGCCGGTGCCGACCGCGCCGCGGCCTGCTGGGCGGTCGATCAGACCATGTAGCTCCGTGTTGGGTCGCTCTCCTCCAGAATCGGTCGCATCGGGTCGAATGGGGAGATGTCGACGGCCGTAGCCCCGTCGATCGCCAGATCGGCGAGCGTCTTGCCCAACACCGAAGCGAACTTGAATGCATGACCCGATCCCACGGCCATATAGACATGTTCGGTGCCCGGGACGCGACCGAGAATGAAATCTCGGTCCGGGGCCAGGGTGTAGAGGCATGTCTTTGCCAGGTAGACGCCGCCGACGGCCGAGGGGAGATGTGTTGCGCCGAACTCGAGAACCGCCTCGGTGACGTCGTCTCTGGGCTCCATCGCCCTTGTCTCCGGGTCGGTGACGACCCGGCATCGATCCCACGCCACCTTGACTGCCGGCTCGCCGAATATGGGAAACCCGTAGAACGACGGCACGTCCATCCAGATCCAGATGGGGAATCGGGCAGGGTGGAAGGCTAGAGGATCGATGGCATTGAGATAGACCACCTGCTCGAGAGTGACTTCCAGCGGCAGGTGAAGCCCGAAGTTGGCCAACATCGAATTGGTCCAGGCGCCCGCCGCTATCACCAGCGAGCCGAGCCGATAGGCCCGGCCACCGGCGACGACCTCGACTTCGCCGTCGGTCTCGCGGATCGAGCTCACACCGGCATCTTCCAAGATTGTCGCACCGTGCTCGCGGGCCAGACGTCGGTGGGTCTTGTTCGCCCTCGAGGCCATGACTAGCCCCGACTGTTCCTGGAAGAGTGCGCTGACGTCGTCATCGAGGCGCCACTGTGGCCAGCGCCTCATCACCTCACTCGCCTCCAGCTCCTCGAAGGGGACCCCGGTCGCGGTCATGGAGCTGCGATATGCGTCGAGCCCGATGGCTGCGTCGGGCGGGGCGAGGTCGAGGCCACCTGTTCGAAGGATCAGTGGCTCACCCCAATCGACTTCGACCTGCTCCCATGCGGCGTAGGCGGCCTTGGCCAGTTCGACGTAGGCCGGGGTGTGATACGACAGGCGGATGATCCGGCTGTGGTCTTCCGACCCTCCCCGAGCATGCCCGACGGCGAACTGCTCGATGCCCAGCACCGAGGCACCGAGTCTTCGCGACGCCCAAAACGTTGCCGCACTCCCGATCCCGCCCAGGCCCAGGACCCCGATCTCGTGATCTCTCACAGCAAATCGTCGAGATAGCGCCGGATGTCCATGGAGTAGTCCTCCATCGGGGCGTAGAAACCGGTGGTGAATCGTCGGGAATGCATGCCCTTCTGGACGCCCTCGCACACCACCCAGTCCTGTTTGTTGACCATGTCCCAAAAGTCGACGGCGTCACTCGAGTCGAATCCGGCTTTGGCTATCTCATCGACGTGAAACAGGAAGTCACAGACCACTGTGGTCGTATCCGGGCCGTCTGGCCACAACGTGAAGGCGGCAACGTGGTCGGCGGACAGGCTCAACATCAGATTCGGGTAGATCAGCTGTCCCTTGTGCCGCTGCTTCTCCTCGTCGGAAAGACCCGGAAAGGGCTCGCGGTCGCTGGTGCCCGAGGCCGTGAACGTCCAAGCTCCCGCTCGGTGGGGGATCCCATCCTCCCAGTCCAGGTTGGCGCCACCACCCAACCTGAAGGCCGGGACCAGCTCCACCAACTCGGGGTGTACCGGCCCGCAGTGGTAACACTCGTTGTAGTTCTCCACGATCGACTTCCAATTGGCGGCGACCGGGTACACGATGCGTCGAGCGGTTCGCAGGTCGTCGAGCGGGTAGTTGGCCAGGTAGCTCTTGGTCTCTTGAAATTGGCCGGCCAGGGGAGAGGCATTGTCCGGTTCCAGGTGTATCCAGATAAACCCGCCCCAGGTCTCCACACCGACCGGGTGCAGCGGCAGTTCTTCTTTGAGGAGCCCGTCGCCTTCGTCGAGAAAAGGTGCGACGCGGAGGCGTCCGTCGAATGAGTAGGTCCAGGCGTGATAGGGGCATTGGATGGAGCCAACGAATCGGCCACTTGGCCCAATGTCTGTTTGTGACGGCTTGCCGGTTGCCCGGGTCAGCCGTGACCCTCGATGCCGACAGAGATTGAAATAGGCGGCGAGAGACCCGTCCCGGTTGCGGGTGACGATGATCGACTCTCCAACCACGTCGCAAACGAGGTGATCGCCTGGCTCCGGGACTTCTTCATTCCTCCCCACGCAGAACCACTGCCGATTGAAGATCCCGTCAACCTCGCGAGCGAACCATGCCGGGTCGACGTATGTGTCGCGATGGAGCGTCGATTCCACCGGTGAAGATTAGCGATACCGAATCAGGCCAGCTCGCGGCCTATCTGGGCGTCCCAGTGATTTTCGAAGACCTCCACCCCATTGAGGGTGGCTGTCAGGTCGATCGAAAGGTACAGATCGTGAGCGTCGGCGGTCAGTTCGAAACGCCCAACGGCGGCGGCCATCCAACCCGGGCGGCTCAGGCTGGTCGTGGCCTCCGACCACGCTCTCGTGGACGCCGGGTCGGTGTCGCCTACCGATATCGACCAAGTCTGTGAGGAGTCAAGTGTCAGGTCGGCACGTTCCGGGAGATGCTCGGTATCGACAACGGACCTCGTGTAGGTGGTCACCCCACGTTGGTGGGTCAATTCGCTGTGGCGCTCGCCGCGGATCGTCGTGGCGGGTGGGGTTGGAGGAGCCGGTGCCTCCCGCAGCGAGAGGATCGTCGAGGGAAGACGCGTCGGCACCGTTGGCAAGGTCAACGTGGATCGGGTGGGGTCAACGGATAGGGTGAATGCTTCCCCGGGGGGCCACACCACGGGAAAATCGGCTCCCGAGATGGCCAGTCGGATGGACCACCCCTTGGGGATCACGGCCGAAGTGGCCATGAGCGGGAAGGTCAGATCGGAAGGCTGGCCCGCCTCGATGCTGCGTGCACCGGAAAGATCGTCGGTCACCGCGAGGTTGTGGCTTCCGCGGCTGATCAGGTGAGCATCGCCGGTTGGATCGACTGCCAGAAGGCGAGCCGCTATCAGACCCACCCGCTGATTCGAGGTCACGCTGACCTCGAGGATCGGGGTGCCGAGGATCTCCGCCGCACTGCCCAGTGGCGGTGATTCGAAGATCATCGAGACGGCATCGTCGGCGTCCGAGCTCGAGCTTCCGATGCCTGCCAGGTCCCAAGCAGGTGCGTGCCGGCCCACCCACTGCGGCCCTGACCACGTGAGGCTGTCGTGGCCGAGATGTTCCAGGCCCAGGGCCAAGGTCCCAGCGTCGGCCGGTGGCCAGGAGGCCTCTCCCCTCCAATGTCCCACGACGCGGTCGCCGTCGTACGGGGGTTGTTCCCGGACGAAGATCGAGGCGAGCGGCATGTCCATGACCCCGTTGTCGTCACCGCGAAGGTGATGGCCGAACCACCGGCTGAGGAGTCGGAAGTGGTCCAGCGTTGGGGCGGGCACCCCGGTGGCGGGTCGATAGTGGCCCCATGGGCCTATGACCACCCGTCTCTCACAGTCGAGGTGCTCGGCGAGGGCGAGCATGCCGTCCACATAGCCATCCAACCATCCGCCGATGAGGAGCGTGGGGCACTCGATGGCCCCATAGTCCGCACACGGTGACCCGTGGAGCCAGTAGGCATCCCGGACCTGATGGCGAAGCCACGTGGCAGGCCATTGGGGCGTGTCTTCGAGTCGTCTCATCCACTCCTCGAACCAGCCTTCGCCAAAGATCTCCGGATCCGGCGGCAGCGCATTGCACACCACCATCGACGGAGGCCAGTCCACCTGCTCCTGCGCGTGGAGCGAGCCCCCGGTGTAGTGGACGTCACAGGCGTATCGGTCATGGGTGGCATGTACAGGCGCGATCGCTTTCAGTTGAGGTGGTTGCAGCATTGCGGTCTGCAGGGCGCTGAAACCACCCCACGACACTCCCCACATCCCGATCTTCCCGGTGGACCAAGGTTGAGACTCCACCCAGCGAAAGACCTCGAGGGTGTCCAGTTGCTCCTGCATCGCGTATTCGTCGGTTATGACTCCCTGAGAGGCACCGGTGCCGCGGATGTCGATGCGAACCCCGGCGAACCCCTCCTGAGCGAGATAGGCATATGTGCGCCAATCGGTGGAGTGAAAGGCATCGTCCTTGCGATAGGGGACGGACTCGACCACTGTCGGAAACGGGCCATCTCCCTGGGCATCAGGGAGATAGAGGGTCAATCCGAGCCGCGTACCATCCTGCATCGAAACGAATATCCGACGGTCGATACGGACTGGATATACGGGATCGGCCTGGGCCACGTCGCGAATTTAGCCAAGGACGGGCACCCGACACCGGTGGGGCGGCCAATGGCCCGTCTACCGTGCACCGATGATGTCGAACCCCAGCGACGTCGTTGTTGTTGGTGCCGGGCTGGCCGGTGGCGTTCGATGGCCTGCCCATAGTGATGGACTGGAGTCGCAAGGAGTTCACCGGAGGCTGCGATTCGGCAGTTGGACCGGCCTGCGGAGACGACTGAGGGCTGTGTCGAAGCCCTTCCGAGCCTTGATCAGGCGGGTGAGCACGTGAACGGGTCAGGCACACCATGAATGGGGCGAGAGGGATCACTGCCGAGCGTGGCCGTCGGTTGTCACTCTCCGCTACTTGAGCTCCGCCACCGGGACCGCTGGGACCACCAGACCGTCGCCCAGGTATGCGTGGGCCATGATCCCGATGAACTGATAGACGGTGCCCTCCCAATTGCTGAGGGGACCAGGGCGGTACCCGCTGTTCTTCACCCCCCGCATTACTGACTCACACGCAGACCAGTCCTCCCGATTTGTGATGTCCCAGAAGTCGACTGCATAGGCGGGGTCGAATCCGTCCAGTTCGAATGCTTCCGGCGGGAAGAGCCATGAGCACTCGATTTGTGTCCGATCGACACCCAGTGGTGTGAGTCGATGAGTCATCACATAGTCGGGATGAAGCGACAGCAGCAGATTGGGCATGACGGTGAGATACCAGACCTGGCGGGCAAGACGCTCATCCACCCCTCGGAAGTTGGCGCCTCGTGAAGACCCGTCCAGAGACATCGTGACGGCGTGCTCTTTGAGATCCATGGTCCCGCCACACCACATACCGGTCGGCTGGTGGTCGTAGCCGCTCTCCGGGGGCGTTACCTCGCATAGCTCCGGGTGGATCGTCGAGCAGTGGTAACACTCGTTGTAGTTCTCCACGATGATCTTCCAGTTGGCTTCGACCACGTAGGAGTGCGTTGTAGCAGTGCGCAACCGGTCGGTCTCGTAGGGTTGCGTGATCGATGCCAGGTTGCCGAAATGCTCCTCGATCGTCGTGGCCGTCGACGACATGTCGATCCAGAGCCATCCCCCCTGCACAGCCACACCTAGTTGCATCAACGGGTACTCATCAGTGTCGAAATCGACGGTCTGGGTGAACTTGGGGGCGTTCCGAAGTGTCCCGTCTATCCGGTAGGCCCAGCTGTGATAGGGACACCGGATCTGACGCGCGTCGAAGGCATCTCCGATCGGTGCCAGCTCATGACCGCGATGCCGGCAAACATTGGAGAAGGCACGAACCGTTCCGTCGCTCTCGACGCTGATCAGGGCGCCTTCACCGGCCACGTCAATGGCTCGCAACTGGCCCGGGGAGACGAGCTCGTCCAACCGCCCGACACACACCCAGTTGTCTCGCCAGAGGTTCCCCATCTCCCAGTCCAGGACCTCAGAGGAGAGGTAGGCCTCGGAGGGGAGCGTCTGGCTGGTCCCAAAAGGGTCGATGGAGCGCCGAATTTGGGACGGGTCCAGTGGTGCGGGTCTCATCATTGATCTCTCCTGCCGGCGCCGGCTGCTCAGTGTATCCTGAACGGCGAGTCAGGATACCCGAAAGGAGGGTGGCTCATGCCCCCCGCGACGGATCAGCTGTCGATTCTCGACGAGTTGAACCCTCCGAGGCGCTGAGAGTTCTGGCCCCCGATCAGGCCTAGCCGTAACGGCTCACCAGTTGCCGGCCGATGGCGGCCAGTTCTCTGGCCAGCTCTGGTGACCCTTCGAGCCTGAAGTCGAAAGGGAGCCCGACAAGATATCGGGCCAACCACGTTGGCTCGTCGGCCCCGATGAGGAGAGTCGAGTTGTCTTCGTCGATTTCCTCGAGCGTCCCCACGTTGTCCGGGATGACACGACGGGCGTGATCGGCCGACACCGCAAGGTGCACTTCGGCCCGGAAGTCCCAGGCTTCGATCGTGATGCCACGTCGTACCATCTCCACTGGATCGGGAGACGGCCGTTTGGCCGATCTGAACCCCGTCG
Organism: uncultured Actinomycetes bacterium; assembly: GCA_963730285.1. Taxonomy (GTDB): domain Bacteria; phylum Actinomycetota; class Acidimicrobiia; order Spongiisociales; family ZC4RG35; genus JARDZU01. The sequence continues at coordinate 176,411 of CAVSQY010000007.1, forward strand.
TCTTAGGTTTGTCGACCCGGTCGAGGCGAAATGTCCTCCAGTCATCGCGATCTAGATCAAAGGCAACCAGATACCAACGACGTCCCGTGTGCACCAGATGGAGGGGCTCCACGTGGCGTGCGCTATTGCGGCCCTCCGCGTCGGTATAGGAGAACCTGATCCTTTGACCGCTGCTCGCCGCGGCCGCGGTGACGGCCAGCTCCTCGTGACCGACCGCGTCACCCGGTCGACCGGGTGACGAGACAGTGGCGGACGATATGTCGGACAAACGCGACCGCAGCTTTGGAGGCAGGACGTTCTCCAGCTTGGCCAGTGCCGAGAGGGAGGCGTCCTCTAGGCCATCGACCGCCGCACTGGTCGCCAGCCGGAGCCCCAACGCGACCACCAGAGCCTCTTCGTCGTCGAGGAGGAGTGGTGGCAGCTTGGCGCCGGCGCCGAGTCGATAGCCACCGCCCGGCCCGGCAAGGGCCTCGACCGGATAGCCAAGTTCCCGTAACCGGCCTATGTCCCGACGGATGGTCCGCGTGGTGACCCCGAGGCGGTTGCCCAGCTCCTCGGCGGTCCAGTCGATCCGGCCTTCGAGCAGACCGAGAAGCCTCAGTAGGCGCTCCGCTTTGTCCATCCGATGCACACTATTCCAAAATATGCGGACAAGTTCTGTCCGCTACACAGCGTAGCGTCCGGTTTGGCCATCGAGGAAGGACAGAGATGTTGCCGATTGTCACCTACGAGATGTTGCGGGCGCTGCATGATCAGCGTGTCGAGCGATCACTCCGCGCTCACCGACTACTGCACGACGGCGCCGACGAGTCGATGCCAGCAAAGACGCCGGACAGGGTGGCCGACGTGGTCGAGGTGTTGTTCGGGCCTGGATGCGACCCGGCCCAGAGTGTGGGGGCATGATGTGAACTGGTCGCATCAAAGCGAGACAGAGTCAGGCCAGATGGTCTCGCACCCTCTGACGTCCGATCGGCTCGGCGATCTGGACCTGGTCATGGGTGAACGTGGTGTGGCGAGGAGCTGCTACTGCATGCACTGGCGGCGACCCGACGGAGGCTTTGGCGACCAGAGCGACAACCGCTCTCGGTTTGCCGACAGGGCAGCCCGGGGTCGTCCGCCAGGGCTGGTCGGGTACATCGTGGACGAACCGGTCGGCTGGGTCCAAGTCGGTCCGAGGGGAGAGTTCCCGACTCTCATGCGGTCGCGCTTGCTCAAACCCGTGGATGACGTCGACACCTGGTCGATCAACTGTTTCGTGGTCAGGGTGGGCCGTCGTCGGTCCGGTATCGGCGCCGGTCTGTTGGCCGCCGCCATCGAGTTTGCCAAGAGTGAGGGAGCGACAGTGATCGAGGCGTATCCGGTCGACGGAGAGCGCTCGTCGACGGTCGACTACTTCACCGGCACTCTCGGAATGTTCAGCCGGCACGGGTTCACCGAGCTGATTCGTCGCAATGACAGCAGACCGATCGTCAGGCTGACGGTTTAGGTGCTCGCAACCGGAAATGGCTGGTGGCGTCCATCAGTCGTGGTCGACAAACCACTAGATCTCGAAGCGTCCGACAATTTCCAGAGCCGAGTCGGCGCCCGTGCCGAGTCTGCCGTCCAGGAACTTGACAGCCAGCCCTCCAAGGGCCACGACGCCGATGGTGATCACCATCAGGACGGTTGCCAGGGCGTTCAGTGATGGGGGTGGCGCCAATCTCGCGCCTGAGTAGAGCCGAACCGGGATGGTGATCGAGTCGGCGCCACCTACCAAGAACTGGCTGATGACGAAATCATCGATGGAAAGGGCGAACACGATCGCTAAGGAGGCGATCAGGGCCGGGGTCAACAGCGGTAGCAAGGCGCGCCGCCGGGTTTCAATTCTCACGCTGGGTGGGCCATTGCTGCTTCTTATCGCCTAGCTGGCCTTCAACATTGAACAGTCGTTCAGGATCGGGTCGGTCAAACTCCGAGTGACAAGACCTGGCGGGCGAAGTCAAGGGCGAGTTGGCTCATCCTCTCGGCGTCCACGGTCGGGTCGCCCAACATCACTTCGATGGCGAGACCGTCCAACAGTGCGGCCAGCTGAATGGCCACATCGGAAGTATCGACTTCGCGGAACTCGCCGGCGGCGATTCCCTCTTCGATGACGCCCGCTATCTGGGCCCGCCACGACTCGTCCAACCTGGCTCGAGCAGCGGCCAGAGAAGGGTCGTGCCGCGACATCTCCCACGCTGCCGGCCACAGCACCCACCCGTCGGGCTCGTCATTGGGCCGTGAGGGGCGAGGGCAGCTTGCTTCGATCAGCACTTCGAGGCGTTGGGTCGCCGATCCTGCTTCATCCAAGGCCAGCCGCACATTCTCGTGGAAGACTCGATCCTGGTAGATCAGAGCTTCTGTAACAAGGGCGGCCTTAGAGGGGAAGTAATAGAGGATCAGTGCGGGGCTGGCACCGATGTGATCGGCGATGTCGGCGATTCGGGTCTCACAAAGCCCCCGTTCTGCAATGGTCGCGCTGGTAGCGGCGAGGATCTCGTTTCGGCGGCTCTCGGTAAGGCTTGGTCGGGGGCTCACCGGGTCAATACTGGCACAGCAGCTCGAGACGTTGCCTATCGGTCCCGTGAATCGGTTGGCTGAACGGCCATTCAGAATCTGGCTTCATTCTCATCGCTGGACCGGATGCTCAGGGCTGGCTCGGTGGCCGTGGTCGCCGCCAGCGAGCGGCCCGGCTTCGTGGATGACCAGACCATTCGTCAGTTGTTGTCGTGTGGTTTCAGAGGAAAGGTCGTTCCGGGAACCTGATGCCGTGGCTGATCGGGGCTCGTCGGGCAAAGGAGTATCTCCTGACCGGTGATGATCGGATATCGGCACCGGCCCGGGATCTTGGTCTGATCAATCGCGTGGTGCCTGCGTCGGCGCTGGCGAGTGAGACGATGGATCTGGCCATGAAACTGGCAGTGGTCGACCCGGTCGTGATGAGTCTCACCAAGAGGGCGATCAATGCATCCAGAGCTTCCCTGAACGAGCTCTTCGGAGGCGAGTTCGTGGGAGAATCAGGTCTTATGAAGCTTGGTCTCCTCATATGCGATCACGTGCGCGCCGAGTTTCGGGAGATCTCGGGCGATTACGACGACATGTTCCTGCGGCTGTTCGCCGGCTATCCGGACGTCGAGGTGATCACTTATGACGCCATCGGTGGCGTGTTTCCCGACGACCCGCACGAATGCGATCTATGGCTGACCACTGGCTCTCGTCACTCGGTCAATGACGAATTCCAGTGGATTCGCGAATTGGAAGCATTCGTCAGGCAGATAGCGGCGAGTGGGGTTCCGTTTGTCGGGGTGTGCTTCGGTCACCAGTTGCTGGCCAAGGCGCTGGGCGGCTCGGTGGTCAAGGCCGGGCAAGGGTGGGGAGTCGGTCTCAAGTCATCCGAGGTCGATGTTGCGTTGGGGCTCGGTGAGTCGGTCAATCTGCTCTACAGCCATCAAGATCAAGTGGCCTCTCTTCCCGATGGCGCCGAGATCCTCGGATGGGCGGACGATTGCCCGATCTCGATGTTCGCCGTCGGCGACAAGCTGATCGGAATCCAGGGGCACCCGGAATTCGACAAGGAATACTCACGGGCACTGATGCTCGCCCGTCGAGGGCGGTTGATCCCGAACGAAGTGGTTGACAAAGGCCTTGCTTCCTTGGACCTGGGCACCGATTCTGATCAGCTGGCGGAATGGATCGTCGGCCTTGCCCGCAGAGCTCAGGTCTGAGGGATCAGGAACGATCGAGAAGGGCCCTGGCACGGTCGATCTCGATGAGCGATCCCAGGCTCTCGAGAGTGGGCAGCGCATTGTCCAGCGCCGAGCGAGCCTCGATGCCATTACCCATCGCGATGAGGGCCTCAGCCATCCAGAGGTCGGTGCGCGCCGTCTCCCAACTCATGCCAAGTCGGGCAAAGTCTTCGCGCGCGCCGGCAAATCTGGTCAGGGCACTAATGGGATCGCCCATCCGAAGCGCGGCCGCTGCCCTCAGGCGCTTCAGATGTGGCGGTAGGGCACTGACTCCGGACCATTCGGCATAGGCGAGGGATTCGTTGATGAACTCTTCGACGTCGTCGAACTGCTCAGCATCCAGCCTGATGTTGGCCCTGATCGCATCGAGGAATGGTCTCGGCAGTTGGAGGCGGCTCATGCTTTCCAGACGTGCCGAGGCTTGGTCGGGATCCCCCTCCCGAGCGTCGACCCAGGCGTCCCAAGCTCGGAACATGTGGCCAACGCTGGCGTCCCCTGTCGCCTCGGCCCGATCAGAGACCTCGGAAAGCAGGCTGCGCAAGTCTCTCATGTCTCCGTCGTGCCGAGCCGCGTGAATGAAGGCCTCCGCTCCGAACTGATGACCCGAGAAATACGGGGGATGGCCGGCCCGATCACTCATCAACCTCCGCACGCTGACCGCCAGCTCACCCACGACCCGATCCCAATTGCCGAGCCAGAACTCCGCATAGCTGCACCACGATGTGTTGTGGACTGCGATGCCCACCGTCTCCTCGTCGACGTGCGCGAAACCCCTTTCGGCGACTTCGACGGCTCGACGAAAGTCACCCGAGTAGCCCAGGTTCCATGACGCCATGGCGTAGGCGTCGCCGATCTCCCAGGGATTGCCCATCGACGGCACAAGATCCAGACGACGTTGGATCACCGATGCGTTAGTCCGGTAGTTGCCCTGTGTCTGGTCTACCGATCCGAGTGCGTCCAGGCTCGCAGAAACGAGGTCGACCCGACCGATTGCCTCGGCGATCTTCAGTGCTCGGTTGGCATCCGCCCTTGCAGCGGCAGCCAGCGCCTCGCTCAGGAAGTCGGCTCCAGCACGTGGGAACGTGCGCATCGATCGGGCCAGGAGCAGTCGAACCATCTCCTCGCTCAGGTCATCTTCGTCGAGATGCGCCATTCCAGCCTCGACGTAGGAGTCGATACGCTCGGCCGGAATGAGCTCGGTCATGGAGCCGGGCCACCTCGTCGGGGTCTCTACCGCTCTGGCGGTTGTCCGCGCTATCAGCCTGTGATCGTCCGAAGCGTGCTCGATGAACAGGTCAGCCGATTCGCTCAGGGACGCCCAAGCAACATCACCGGCATACTCGGACAATGCGGCCAGACCTTTTGCGCCCAACGCCCGGGCCCGTTCCAGGGGCTCCTTGGCGAGAGCGAGCGCCTCTCTGGCCATCCTCGAGGCGCGTTTGATCGCAGCTCTTCCTCGAGACGCCTCGGAGGCGAGCAAGGTCGCCTCGAAAGCTCTTTCCCTCAACGATTCGATGCTCTTGCCGTCGGCGGTTGGGTCTTCGCAGCTGATTCGGTACGCCTCGGCCCAATGATGCGAGATCAACTCGACCAACTCGGATCCGCCTTCGCGTTTGGCCAACTCGATCCACGTCGCGACGGCGGCATGTGCCTGGCCGCGCTCGCGTCTGGGGAGACTCTCGTAGGCGACCTCGCGGGTCAGGATGTGCTTGAAGATGTACTCGGGCTCGCCGACCATGGATGAGCCAAGTCGGGACTGGATCAACCCTCTCTCCTCCAGATGGTCGAGCAGTGGCTCAACCTCCTTTTGGTTGCCCCCGAGTAGGTGGATGATGGGGCTGGGCCAGAACACCCGCCCCACGACGGCGGCGCGTTGCAATACGCGCTTCTCGGCGGCTTCGAGCAGGTCGATCCTGGCGGCAAGCACCCCCTGGACAGTGTCGGGTACTTCCACCTCGACCAGATTTGGGGTGGCGACCCATCGATCGTCATCCCGGACGATGAGCCCTTGATCGATCAGATGACGGATGATTTCCTCGAGAAAGAACGGATTGCCCTCCGCCTTGTCCATCATCGTCTGTCGCACCGGCGCCGGTAGCTCGGCGATGGCGAGCAGGGCGTTGACGAGAGTGTCGACCTCCCTAGGAGTGAGCGGGTCGAGGAAGATCGAAGTGTGATTGCCTCTACCCCCTCCCCAACCAGGCCGGTGGTCGGTCAATTCGGGCCGGGCCGGGCAGAGGATCATGACCGCGCTCCGCAATCGCTCGTTGAGCTCTTCGAGGATGTCGAGCAGGGCGGTATCGGCCCAGTGGATGTCCTCGACGATCATGACCACGGGGCTCCGCTGGCCCAGTGAGGTGAGCAGGGAGCGCCATGCGCCGATGGTCCGGGCCTTGACCTCACGAGGGTCGAGGTCGATGAAGGAGTGATTCGGGTCGGTGAGACCCATCGTGTGGGCCAGGGCTGCAACGGTCATGGCGGCGTCGGCAGTCAGTTCCTCAGAGAGGAGCTCTTTTCCCAATGCGCCAATCCTCTTCAGAGCCTCCGAAGACAGGTCACTATCACGTATGCCGGCCACTTCCTTGAGGATCTCGGCGAGGGGCCAATAGGCGATTCCCTCTCCGTAGGGAAGGCAACGACCTCGCAGGACTATCGGCGTCTCCTTCTGTGCACGGAGGTGGTCGAGGAACTCCCTGGTCAGGCGGCTCTTCCCCACTCCTGCATCTCCGAACAGGGTCACCAGATTGGGCCGACTCTCCGACCGTGTCCGCTGGTAGATCGTGGTCAGAACGTCGAGCTCGGAATCTCGCCCCAACATTGGCGCCTGGAGGTCGGGCACGCCGCGCTCGGAGGCACCCTCCTCCCGACCGACCAGCTCGAACGCATTGACCGGTATTGCCTTGCCCCGAAGCTGCAGGTCTCCAACTTCGTTGAAGGTGAATCGGCGCACTGCCCGCGCCGTCCTCTCGGCCACCAATATCTGGCCGGGCTTGGCGGCCGATTGCAAGCGGGCAGCGGCATTGACGGTGTCACCTGCGACCAGGGGACGGCCTGGGCCCGGGTCGACATACGCCAGGACCTCTCCCGTGTTGATTCCCACCCGTATCTCCAGGCTCACCTGATGGCTCTCGGCAAGCTCCTTGTTGAGGTCGATCAGCCGATCCATCATCCGCAGGGAGGCGTGGAGGGCGCGGGCTGGGTCGTCCTCATGTGCGTTGGGCACGCCGAACACCGCCATTACCGCGTCACCGATGAACTTCTCGACCGTCCCGCCCTCGCCTTCGATCTCGGCACGCATCGCCTCGAAATACGAGGACATCAATCGACCGAGGTCCTCTGGGTCGAACCTCTCACCCAGACCCGTTGACCCGGTGACATCGGCGAACAGGACAGTGACCAGCTTTCGCTCTTTGCCCGCTTCCACGGTCCCTTCGACCGCCTTCCCACAGGAAGGGCAGAATTTGGCGCCTTCCGGGAGGCCGGCACCGCAGTTCTCGCAGGAGGCTCCCAGCTCCTGGCCACAATTCGAGCAGAATTGAGCGCCCGTTGGGTTCTCACGCCCGCAGTTCGGACACGTCATGGTCCCGCTTGACGTTCGATGTGATCGAGGATCCCGTTCGACCCGAATCCGCGTTGCTATCGAACTCACTCTTGTGGCCAGCTCGTCCGATCGTGGCCGTGTGGTTGGAGCTCGGCCGCAGCGAGGAGGTGGACCGCTGCCTCTGGCTCCAAACCAAGCTGATCCCAGTGAGCGATAATCTCTTGCACAGTTGGGGCGGTCGAGAGCCAGCGGGTTGTCACAATTGGCGCAGAACCGGGTTGCTGCAGGGTTCTCCGTTTGATACGCCACGCAAATCACGGCGTCAGGCTACCGGTGAGTCCGGGCGCGCGATGATGCGTATCGAATAAGATCGGGCCACACCGTTGACGAAGTCGGAGGAGCTGTTGGCCACCAAGAAGGAAAAAGTCGAGAAGCTGAGCTCGGTGCCCCTTTTCAGCGAGCTGAGCCAGAAGGATCTCGGTCGTCTGTGCGATATGAGCAAGGAAACCGTTCATCGGGCCGGCCAGTCGGTGGTGACCGAGGGCAGGGGCGGCGTGGGATTCCACCTCATCCTCTCTGGCGAGGCCAAGGTGGTCCGTGGCGGCCGCACCGTGGCCAATCTCGGCCCCGGCGATTTCTTCGGAGAGATGACCTTGATCGATGGTGCTCCGCGCTCTGCCACGGTTTTTGCGGAGACAGACCTCACTACAGCAGTTCTCTCCCAGTGGGAGTTCAGGCCTTTGGTGAAGGCAAGCCCCGACATGGCCTGGAAGCTGATCGTCTATCTGACCGGCAGGGTGCGTGAGGAACAGAAGGCGAGCGACGCCGTTCTCTCTTAGCTAGTCGTGCTCGCCCTCCGAGCCGCCCGCTTCGATCTTCAACTGACCATCTGACCACTCGGCCTTGACGTCGTAGTCCTCCTCATTGCTGGAGAACTTCACTTCGACACTGGGTGGGCCCTTCTTCGTGATGACGGCGGCAAATCCGGGAGCCGGCACGGCCGAGATGAGGCTGACTTCCTGCGGCCGATAGCTGACGGACACCACTCCACCCTCGCTGTGAATCGTCTTCGTCTTCCAGGCCGCACCCGCGGTGGTAGTCGGCGTACTGCTCGAGGTCGTGGAAGGCTGTGTGGTGGTACTGGATGCTGTGGTCGACGAGGTCGGGTCGATTGTGGTGCTGGTCGGGGTGCTGCTCGAGGTCGTGGAAGGCTGTGTGGTGGTGGTGTCGGCGGCGGCAACCACTGGCGCGCTCACCCGCAATGGCGCAATCGGGCGGTCGCTGACCCTGGAGTCGGCCTCTGCGACGATCTGCCAGGCGAGCAATGTGGCCAGGACGGCAGCCAAGGCCCATGCTCCCAGCAAACTCCATTTGTTCACCCCAACATTGTCTCAGATGGCCAGGTCCTATTCGATCAAGGAAGTTTCAAGCTTTCCTAAAGGTCGGCGACTCATTCCCATGGGACTCGTAACCTTGCCCGATGGCTGACATCGTCCTAATCGAAGATGACGTCGACATTCGCCGTCTAGTCGCCGATGCCCTGTCTCACCAAGGCCACGGCGTGGCTAGTGCGGATCGGGCGCTCGAAGGCCTCGAGCTGGCCGTTAAGGGCAAGCCCGACCTCGTGATAATGGATCTAGGTCTGCCCGATCTCGATGGGACGGAGCTGTTGCGGATGATCAGGGCGGTGAGCCAGGTGCCGGTGATCGTGATCACCGCACGGGGGGCTGACGAGGTGATGGTGTCGACCTTGGACTCGGGGGCTGACGATTACCTGGTGAAACCCTTCTCGGTCTCCCAGCTCGAGGCCAGGGTTCGGGCCATTCTGAGGAGAGTCGGCTCCGGCAGCGCCGACCAGACCATTCGGGTCGGTGGCCTCGTCATCGACCCGGATTCACGGGAAGCCACGCTTGATGACGTGGCAATCGGGCTGAGCCCCAAGGAGTTCGACCTTCTCCGTGTGCTCGCCGAGCGGTCAGGCTCGGTTGTGAGCAAGCGAGAGCTCCTGGCCGAGGTGTGGAGAGAGCCATATGGGGGCGCCGAGAGGACCGTCGACGTCCACCTCTCATGGCTGCGCAGCAAGCTGGGGGAGACCGCCCAGCAGCCGCGCTTCATCCGCACCGTCCACGGTGTTGGCGTGAAGCTGGTCGATCCCGACAAGTGAGACGGAGGCTGGCGTTACTCAGCCTGGCCACAACCGGTCTTGTGGTCATCTCTTTCCTGATCCCTCTCGGGCTGCTCGTTCGCCGTCAGGCGGCGGACCGTGCCCGCCTCGCCGCCGAGCGGTCGGCGCAGTCGACGGCCAACCTGATTGCGCTGACGGTGACCCTGGACTCGGATCCCGGAGCCATCGAAGAGGCTCTCGGGCCACTTGACACGGGGACCATCGTGGTTGTGTCGAACGGCACCATGTTCGGGACGGCGGTGCAAGGTCAAGGGTCCTTGGTTCAGTCATCTATGACCGAACAGGCTGCACTGTCCGATCTGGTGCCCGGAGGCTGGGAGTTCGCTCTTCCTGTGGTTGGGAGGGATGGTGCCGCCGTGGTGGACATATTCGTTCCGAACGATGTGCTCGGCCAGGGGGTTGGCGAGGCGTGGGCACTCCTCGCCCTGCTCGGCGTCGTGTTGGTCGGTGTCGCCGTCTTCGTGGCCGACAGAATGGGTCAACGACTGGTTGCTCCGATCACGGCCCTGGCTGATGGAGCCAGACGTCTGGGCGAAGGAGACCTGACTGCGAGAGTCCCGGTCGGCGATCCAGAGGAGATCCGGGAGGTAGGCGAATCCTTCAATTGGCTCGCCGGCAGGCTGGGCGAGCTGATAGCCGAGGAGCGTGAGGCCGCGGCCGACCTGTCGCACCGGCTCCGCACCCCGCTCACGTCGTTGCGGCTTCAAGCGGAGAAGGTCAGAGACGAGGAGGAGCGTCTCGCTCTCTTGAACCAGGTCGATCGTCTCGAGCAGGCCATTGATCGTCTCATCGTCGAGACGAGACAAGAGACGGTGAGAGGGGAGCGTAAGTGTGAGTTGAGGTCCGTCGTCCACGACCGATTTGCCTTTTGGAACGTGTTGGCGGAGGAGCAGGGCAGATATTGCGCAGTCGAGCTGGGCGACAGCCCGATAGCTGTGCGTTTGTCCGCCGAGGCCGTGGAGGCGGTTCTCGACGTCCTGATCGGCAACGTGTTTGCCCACACCTCGCCGGGCACCCCTTTCGCAGTGCGCGCCGGGATGCGGGATGGTGAGGCATTCGTCGAGGTTGGGGACCGCGGGCCGGGATTCCAGCACGACGATCCAACGGCCCGGGGTGCCAGCGGGGGAGGCTCCACGGGCCTTGGCTTGGACATCGCGCGACGAACGGCCGAGGCGACCGGCGGTCGAATGGAATTGAACGACCGCCCCGGAGGCGAGGGGGCGGTCGTTCGTGTGTGGTTTGGGAAGACGGTTTAGTCGTCGGTCTCGGAGCTGATGCTCACGTCGATCTTCGAGTGCTCGACCTCGGCTTCGAACTCGACCTCTGTCGAGCCATCGGTGAATCTGATCTTCAACTCGTGGTCGCTGGCGTCCTTGAGCTGGAAGGTCCAGCCGTCATTTGCATTGACACCGACCAGGGTCACGATTCCGGCCTTGACCTCTAACCGGACGGCCCCGGCGCCATCCACCGGATAGTCGGCCGCCGGGATGTCCAGATCGGCAGAGACCTGGTCGTCATCCACGGTGGTGGTCGTGTGCTCATCTTCATCGACTTGGTCGGATTGCTCGTCATCGACTGCGCGGCCGCTCATCTGGCCGACGTCGTCGAACGTGGTGCTGGTGGTTGGCTCGTTGGCCTCCATCCCGGCAGTGGTGACCTCGGTGGATGTCGAGTTGTCGTCCGGTATAGACAAAGAGGGCTGCGAGACAGTCGACTCCTCTTCGATCGTCGTCGTGGTGGACGTGTCACCGGATTTGTCACCCACGGCCCACGCCGTCCCCACCAGGAGCAAGGCTGCGGTGACCGCGGTTAGCAAGGCGAACAGTTTTCTGAGCATCAATGGACCTCCTGTTGGTCATTCAGAGGCCAGTCTCTGTGATGGAGGGTCATGGGTGCTTCAGGGCACTGTCAAGAAGGGATCAAGACGGTTGCCGCTGAACGGCCGGGATATCAGCGGGTGAAAAGGTGCGCGGTCCAGAGTCGTCCGGCACCATCGACGAAAACTCCCACGCCGATGTGGGTGTAGTCGCCGAGCATGTTCTCACGGTGCCCGCTCGATGCGACGAGGGCATCGAAGATCGACCCAACCGAACCTCCGGTGCCGACGTTCTCGCCTGCTGCCGACCACGGCGGCAGCAGACGCCCTAGATCGGAGTGGGACAGCTTTCCGTTCGACGCCAGCTTCTCCGCCCAGGCCCGCGCGCTGGCATCGAGGGAGCCGTCCCTCTTCAGGGGAGTCAGCCCCTTGCTGGATCGAAAGCTGTTGATTTTGGAGACGAACTGTGACTCGGCCTTTGGGCTGGGCGATGCTTTGGCAGGTGGTGCCTGGGTGGTGACCGTTACCGGCTGTGTGGTTGGCGGTGAGGCGGCCTTCGGCGTTTCTGTGGGCGTGTCTTGCTTTGCGTCTGGTTCGGTGGTGGTGGTTGTCGGGTGCAGGTCCCCAACGGGATTGCCCAGGGTGTCGGTGTCAGGCTCTCTGTCGGCAGGCGCTGCAGATGTCGTGGTGCTGGCGGACCCGGTAGTGGTGGTAGTCGCTTCCAACCGGATGGCCTCGACAGACACCATGTCGGGCGCGGGCGGATGGTCGACCGCAACCGCGGTCAACGCCATCACGAGGATGGAAATAGTCACCAGCGCGTAAAGATGAGCAGTCTGCATTTTGGCCCCGTCGGCCCCTGATACCAGCGAATGGACGAACCTAAACATCTCTCGTCGATCTGCCAACTGGGATTGACTCGAGGCGGCCGGTGCGAGGGTTAGCCTCGGGGTGAAGGAGGTGTCGTGACTGCGGCGATCAAGACGGAGAAACTCTCCAAGACCTATGGGGAGGGGGGCACCGCCGTCGATGCTCTAAAGGGGGTCGATATCGAGATCCCGAGGGGTGAATTCGTCGTCTTGCTCGGCCAGTCCGGCTCGGGCAAGACCACGTTCCTCAACCAGGTTGGAGCTTTGGAGCGACCGACCTCCGGCCGAATCGAGGCAGATGGCCGGGATCTGGCAAACCTCGACGACGAGTCCCGCACTGCATATCGCCTCTCGTCGGTTGGGTTCATCTTCCAATTCTTCAACCTGATCCCCACCCTGACCGCCCTCGAGAACGTGGAGTTGATCGCTGAGTTGACCGGCGACCAACCCCATGAGCGAAGTATTCGCGCCCTCGAGGAGGTAGACCTCGAGGATCGCATGGACCACTTTCCCGGTGAGCTCTCCGGCGGTCAGCAACAGAGGGTGTCGATCGCTCGCGGGTTGGTCAAGGACCCGCCGCTGATACTTGCTGACGAGCCGACCGGATCCCTCGACGTGGACACGGGCTCACAGGTGCTCGGCCTCTTGCGCGGTGTCGTCGAAGGTGGAAATCGGTCGGTGCTCGTCGTTACCCACAACAGGGAGATCGCCCGCATTGCCCATCGGGTGATCGAATTGCGCGACGGTGAGGTGATCGGCGTCGACACCAACCCGAGCCCGGCCGGGCCGGGCGACCTCGACTGGTGAGCCTGCTCGACCTCAAGCGAAAGCGAGATATTCGCCGACAGCGGGCCCAATTCCTCGCGGTGGCGATCACCATCGGCCTCGGCGTGATGCTCTTCGCCAGCACCTACGACGCCTATCAGAACCTGAACAGTTCCTACAAGTACACATATGACCGGCTTGCTTTCGCAGACATCACCGTGGTTGGGGCCGGGTCGGAGTTCGCCGGTCAAGCACGTGAGATCCCGAATGTGGCCGCCGTGCAGACACGTCGCCAGGCCGACATACCAATGCGTGTCGATGGCGAGGTCTTCGTCGGCCGGCTCGTCGGGTACCCGTCCTCAGGCCAGCCGGAGGTGAACAAGATCGACGTCCGACAGGGCGCCTACTTCCAGGGTGATCCAGGGAATCAGGTCGTCATCGAGGATCACATGGCCAAAGACTTCGACCTCGGGGTCGGTGATCAGGTCGAAATGCGTATCGGCGACGAGTGGGCCAAGGCCGAAATCTCCGGCATCGCAATCTCCGCCGAGTACATCTGGCCCGCCAAGAGCCGCCAGGAGATCTTCCCGACGCCCGGGACCTTCGGCGTCGTCTTCGGCGACGAGGGCCTCTTCGAGTCGATCCCGCCCGCGGTCACTGTCTCTCAGAATTTGATCGTCTACGACGCCGGAGCCGATGTGGAGGCGACTGATGCGGCCGTGCGTGAGGCCGCCGATGGCGCCGGCGCCGGCGATGTCATAACCCAGGCCAAGCATCCCTCCAACGAGACGCTCCAGCTCGATGTTTCAGGCTTCCAGGAGCTGGCGGTCATGTTCCCGGCCTTGTTCATGACTGCGGCCGCCATGGCGGCCTTCATCCTCCTCACCCGGATCGTCTACTCGCAGAAGGCGCAGATCGGGACGCTCCGGGCCAGTGGCATGGGTAAGCGGACGGTTCTTCGTCACTATCTCTCCTATGGCGTGCGGCTCGGTCTCGTCTCAGGATCGGTCGGCGTCCTCATCGGGATGGGCCTTGCCTACGTGATAACCGGCCTCTACACCAGCGGTCTCGGCATACCCGACACCGTGCGCGGCTTTCATCCGCTCACACCCTTGATCGGAATCTTCTTTGGTCTCGCCGCCGGAGCGATAGGAGCGTACGCCCCGGCCCGCACCGCTTTTCGCGTGAGTCCCGCCGAGGCAATGCGGGGGGATGTTCCAACCGGTGGCGGAGGGCGGAGCCTGCTGGAGCGGATCCTCCCGGCGCTTCGCTCGCTCCCCGTTCGGTGGCTGATGGTCCTGAGGGGAATAGGCCGGAACAAGCGGAGGAGTCTCTCCACCGCCCTCGGGGTGGTCTTGGCCGCCACCCTCATCATGGTGTCCTGGGGCATGATCGACACCATTGCCGAGATCATCGACCGGCAGTTCAACGCCGTCTCCGTGGAGGACGCCGACATCATCCTCGCCACCCCCGTCAGCGATCAGTCGATCGCGTCGGTCGCATCCGTCGATGGTGTCGCCCAAGTGGAGCCCGTGATCGCCCTTCAGGCAACGGTGGGCAGCGATGGGCGAAGTTACTCCACGACCATCGAGGGTTATCGGCCCGACACGGAGATGCACGGCTTTCCGGACGGGCTACCTCCATCGGGGATCCTCGCCGGAAAAGGGCTGAAGGATGAGCTCGGTGTCGACGTGGGGGATGAGGTAACAATCGGCCTTCCCACGCTGGGTGCGGAATTCACATCCAAGATCGAGGGCTTCTTGGACGAGCCTATCGGCACCTATCTCTATGTCGACCAGTCGATCCTGACCGATCAGGCGCCGGACAGCTCGGCGCTGGGCGCCCCCGGTGTCACCGTGCTCAAAGCGCTGTTCGACGGCGGCGTCGATCGGAACACGGTTATCGGCGCCATCGGTGACTTGGATACGGTGGCCGCAGCGGTCGACGCCCGCACGCTCTACGACCTGATTCAGCAGTATCTCGGCTTCTTCTATGCCTTTGTCGGCGTGATGCTTGTGCTCGGTGGCGCCCTGGCCTTCGCACTGATGTTCAACACGATCTCGGTGAATGTGGCGGAGCGCTCCGGCGAGTTCGCCACCATGCGGGCAAATGGCCTGTCCCATGGTGAGATCGCACGTCTCGTCGCCACCGAGAATGTCCTTCTCACCGTTCTGGGGCTCATCCCCGGACTGCTCATCGGGTATTGGTCCGGGGCCTATTTCCTCGGTGCCTTCTCCAACGACGTCTTCATCCTCGACTTCTACATGTCGCCGCTCTCCATCGCCGGGACTGCGGTAGCCCTATTGGTGGTGGCCGGGCTCTCGCTGATCCCGGCCTTGCGCACGGTCCGTCGCATCGACATCGGAGAGGTGGTGCGGGAGCGCGCGGCCTGATTTCCGGTCGGGTGTCACCCAATACCTCGCTCTGCTCCGTCTCAAGTGCATGATCACCACGATTGGTGTGATGGACGACGAGCAGGCATATCGGTCATACGCCGGGGAGCTCACCAGATACGCGACTGGTCTGGTTGGGCCCTTTGACGCTGCCGACGTGGTGACCGATGCCTGCTTGAAGGCCTTCGCCTCGAGGAGCTGGCCCGATGTCATCAATCGTCGGGCCTATCTCTACCGAGCCGTGCTCAGCGTGGCCACAGATCACCACCGAAGCACCCTCTCACGGCGGGTTCGCGAGTTGAAGACGGCGGTGCCGGAGTCGTCACCGGCCCAGGAGGTCGACGTCGACGTCCTGACCGCAGTGGAGCGTCTGTCCATGCAGCAGAGGGCAGCAGTTCTCCTCACTTACTGGGCTGATCTCCCGGTCGACGCAGTCGCAGAGCAAATGGGCATATCAACCGGGGCGGTCAAGCGTCATCTGGCCCGGGCCCGGAAACATCTCCAGGAGTGGCTGTCATGAGCGAACACGACGAGCGGAAGATGAAAGAGCTCATCGACCGGTTGGTGGCAATGTCGCCGGAGCCACCTCCCTTTCCCGAGGAGGTCCCCGTGACCCAACGCAACACATCTCGAACCAACCCGATTCTCATGTTCGCCGGCGCCGCCGCAGTGGTACTGGTGGTTGCCGCCATTCCATTCCTGATATTTGGCGGTCGAAACGGCGGGGGAATCGCCGACACCACGACCTCGACGGTCGGCAGCACGGTGACCAGCGCGCCGGACACGACCACGAGCCAACCCACGACCAGCACGACCGCCCCGGTGGTCAACCGTGAGGGTGTCTATGTGTTCCTTGCACAGACCCCGGAGAACTCGAACACCGGGAACCCGGCACTCGTGCCGTTCTTCGCCATGGCCGATTCGGTCTTCGACTCCTCCGACGGCAACGCCTTGAACCTGCTCACCCAGCCCAACCTGAGCCTCCCACCCGGGTTCGAGAGCTATGTGCCGTCGAACGTCCGGGTGCTCAGCGTCAACGACCCCGGCAATGGGATCAGGGTGGTGGACATGAGCCCCGAGTTCGCCATGGGATCCGGCTCCGGTCTCCTCGGTGACTTCACGATGCTGAACCAGCTGATCTATACGGCGGGTTTGGATGCCGAGGGAACCACCAAGGTCCAATTCACCATCGGGGGCGAGCCGGTGACCCAATTCGGGACCGATGGGTTGGACATAAGCGAGCCGCTGGGGCAAGACGCCTTCCTCGATCAGCTCAACTCGGTGATCCCGACCTCATCGGCGGCCGGGACCGGAAGCGAACCCCTGTTCCTCACCGGAAAGGCCAATGTGTTCGAAGCGACCGTGAGCCTGGAGTTGGTCGACGTCGACGGCCAGGTGGTCTATCAGGACTTCACCACCGCCACCTGCGGGACGGGGTGCTGGGGCGATTTCAGCTTCAATATCGACTTCGACTTCGCCTCGACACCGGTCTCGATCAGGTTGTTCTGGAACTCGGCAAAGGATGGAGCCCCCACCGACGTGGTCACCATGCCGGTGTCCTGGGGCGACGAAACCGACTCGGGCGCCTGGGACTTCCTTTCCTGACCTCAAAGGCGGAGCCGATGTGCCTCACCCGTCGGCTCCGCCTCACATTCCCGGATTCGGTTGCCAGAGCTCGACCTTGTTGCCCTCGGGATCCCAGCACCAGCCGAACCTGCCGTTCTCGTCTTCCATTGTCTCGTCCTCGACCCGGATCCCATTCGACCTGAGCCGGTCGAGCAGGCCATCGAGATCGTCCACACGGTAGTTGATCATCCAGCGGTTCTGGTCCGGGCCCATGTAGTCGGTGTCGTTCTTGAAAGGCGCCCACACCGTCGATCCCTTCTCGTCGCCGCCCCACCAGATCACCATGTACCCGTCCTGGTCAGGCTCCATCCCCAGGTGCTCCACGTACCAATCCTGGAGGGCTCTGGGATCACCGGCCTTGAAGAAGACACCGCCTATACCCGTCACTCTCGCCATATTTCCTCCCGCGCTCGATCTTCGACCGGCAATACTCCCGGCCATGCCACTCGACCAGTATCGCCGGGCGAACCGGGACAATTGGGACGCTCGGGTCCCGCTTCACTTCGGCTCCGAGGAGTACGGGATCTCTCGCTACATCGACGATCCCGGTCATCTCAGCAGCGTCGTCACGTACGACCGGGACAAGATGCCCCCCATCGTCGGCAAGAAGGTCATCCACCTGCAATGTCATATCGGGACCGACACCATCTCTTTGGCACGCCTGGGAGCAGAGGTGACGGGGATCGACCTGTCACCCAAGTCGATCGAGGCCGCCAGGAGGCTGAGCGCAGACTCGGGAACATCGGTCCGATTCGTCGTCTCCGAGTTGTACGACACGCCGTCGGTGATCGGTGAGACCTTCGACATGGTCTACACGGGTGTCGGCGCCCTCTGCTGGCTTCCGGACATCCGGGGCTGGGCGAGCGTGGTGGCCGAGCTGCTCCGCCCGGGGGGTGTTCTCTACATGCGGGAGGGTCATCCGATGATGTGGTCGATGGACTACGACCGAACCGACCTGATTGCCGTGAAATACCCGTACTTCGAGACTGTCGAGCCGTGGCCCGAGGAGGAGCCCGAGACCTACGCCGGCGTCGGCGTGGTGACCAGTCCCCTCAACTACGGGTGGAACCATGGGATCGGCGAGACGATCAATGCTCTCATCCAGGCGGGGCTGCGCATCGACCGTGTCGAAGAGCACCAGGAGTGTGAATGGCAAGGTCTCGAGCAGATGGTTCTCGAGGAGGATGGGCTGTGGCGTCTGCCCTCCAGTCCCGAGTTGTTGCCAGTGATGTGGTCGGTGACAGCGACCCGGTCAGAATGAGTCTGGCGACCCTTCAGTTTTGGTGTTTGAACGCCGAAGATATAGGGGTAAGTCACTAGTGAAAGCTAAGGGCTTTCTTCCTCCTCCAGAATGAGGGGTCGCCACCGGCGACCCCTCATTCGCGTTTAGTCGGTTATGACCGAGACGATTTCCGAGACGGGATATGTCAGAGTTGTCTGCGTGTTGGGCACGTCCAGAGCGGTCCACGCACCGCCATCGGCTCGCCAGCGCGCCGTCCAGTCGTATGACACCGTCAGCGAATACCCGGCCTCGTCCTTGATCTCGTAGACGTGTTGCGCCGCTCCGTCGGGATATCCGGCCAGGGCGGCCTGGTCGGCCGGGAAGCTGTCGACCCATTGATCCCCCCAATCGACCACCACGCCGTCTACCTCGATGTGAATGTCGAGGGTGCTTCCGCTGACGCTCGTCAGTTGGGCATCGTGAGGACCGGGGACCGGTACCCCGACATACGTGGGCAAACCGGTGACGCCATCCCCTGTCGTTGGGCTCAATTCCGGTCTGGGCGGGGGATGGATGTACGACGTTACGTACTCCCAAACCTCGGCGAAGGGATCGGTCACCGGGTTTGGCTCCGTTGTACATCGTCGGATTCGACCAGTGGCCAGTGCAATGCCTCCCGGTGTGGCCGGGTCCGGGTCATACCCGAGCACAGCGTCGCCATTGACGAAGAGGGACAGGTACACCCAATTGGTCACGGCCGAAGTGAGGTACCAGCAATCACCGTTGAGGTCGGTCCCAGCATTCGGGTAGAGCCGCGAGGGCACCGAATTGTCAGACGCGTAGTCGACGACATCCCCACCAGCAATGCGGCAGCGGGTGACGGTGCGCTCGACGCCGGCTGATCGGGCTTACGAGTCAGTGGCGACCCAACAAGAGGCAAAGGACTCGGCCGATGCCGGGGCGGCAGACAGCAGACGACCAAAACTAGTGCAACGATTCCAATTGCGCTTCGCAGTCCGCTTCCCACAAGTCGTTTCGCTCAGTGCCCAGAGCTGAACAAAAGCCAGCGCATCCATTGATCCGCATGCGGAACAACGCTCAACGCCGCCGAGGTCCGTCAAAGGCACTGAAAGCCGAGATTCGATTCGCAAAGCACCAGGCATTCGTCGTCCGTTCGCAGAATCTCGGATTCTTCGATCGATATCGTCCGAACGCTCGGGTGGGTTGGTCGAACGCCATCACACCGAATTGCATCCCGTGCCGCATCGAGCAAAGCCTGCGTCCCCACCACCTCTTTGATTCGGTCCTCGTCCTGGTTGTAGATCCCCTCGAACCAGCCGAACCAGAGGTCACGGAGGATCGCCTCCGCCTCGTCGACCGTCTCGACGACATGCGACTCGGGCAAGGTTGTGGACGTTGTCGTGGGCGCTTCTGCGGTTGTGGCGGTCGAGCTCGTCGACGTCGTCGAGGTCACGGCAGCCTGAGGAAGGGTGGTAGGCAGCGGGTCTGAGTCGTGGCGTGGCCAGAGGACCCAGATGCCGAATGCCAGACCCACCACGATCAGACCGGCGATCAGCCGTCGAATCACTGTGTTGGCCAACCTACGCCATATCACCCCACCGGTGAAGGGTGGTGACCGACACCGCGAAAACTGATCTCTGGCCGATCGGTATCCTCAGACCCTGGAGGTATAGATGACCGAGAAATCAGAGCGACACTTCTTTCGTGGCCTCTTCAAGTTTCTCTTGCTCGCGGGCTTGGTGGCCGCGGTCGGAGCGACAGTTCGGGCGAAGAAGAAGGCATACATGGGATTGACCGAGTCGGAGGCCCGCGCCAAGTTCGAGCCCAAGTTGGCATCGCGCCTTGGCCCTGACCGGGCGTCCGAGATCGCCGATCAGGTGATCCCGAAACTGAAGGAGCGGGGCCTGATCAAGGCCGACAACCCTGTGGAGCAGGCGATGTATGAGGCCAAGCACGCCGCCACCGATGCCGCCGACCGTGTCGAAAGCGCTGCATCGGACGCTGCCGACAAGATTGAGCATGCGGCCAAAGGTGCTGCCAAGAAGATCGAGAAAGCATCAGAAGAATCTGACTGAAGTGGTGTGAATCCGGGCTTTCTTGTCACACCCCGCCCGTACATTTTGGGGTATGAGGGGATTCACACCTGATCAGATCGAGCAGGCACTTCTCGAGGAGGAGAAGATCATCGCCCGGACTCGAGCTCGTCAGTTGGCACTACTCGTGCTTGCCGATCGGGCTCAGATGCACACGGCAGACGGCTGTCGGAGTCTTCGTGAGTGGGTTGCCGGTCGATTGGATGTCTCGACCGAGACCGCAAGCCTTCTCGCCTCCACGGCCAAGCGTTTGGTGGAGGCGCCGGAGTTGGCTCGGCTGCTCACCGATGGTGAGATCACCTTTGATCGAGCAGTGGCCACTGCACGCATACCGGTTGAGGCCCAGGACGAGTATCTCCGACATCATGACATAGCGGGTCTTCGCCGAATCGCGGCAAGTCACAGACGTTTGAGCAGGTCCTCCGATCATGAAGCCCATCAGAGCCAGCACCTCGCCCTCCAGCCAGCTCTCGACGAGTCGAGTTGGTCGATCTGGGGTCGGCTCGATGGCTATTCCGGCTCGGTCGTGGACAAGGTCCTCAGCGAGGCTGCAGATCAGCTTCCCGTCCTACCCGACGGGACGAGGACCGGGATCGGGTACCGGCGCGCAGTTGCACTCACAGAAATGTGCGAAAGCTCCCGACCGGCCACCGACTCCACCCCAATCGTGACCGTCTTCGTCGATGGCCACGGTGTCGAGGTGGCCGGAGGGCCCAGAGTCGGCCCTGAGATCCTGGACAAGGTCGCTTGTGCCGGAAGTCTCGAGGTCATCGAGACCAGGGACGGTCGGCCCCTGGGAGTGGGCCGTCGGAGCCGTGTCATACCCAACAAGCTTCGGAGGTTTGTGCTTCATCGTGACGGTGGATGCACTGCAGACGGCTGCAACAGTCGCTACCGCTTGCAGGTCCATCACAAGGTCCCATGGTCGGAGGGTGGTCGCACCGATGCCGACAATCTGGTCACCCTTTGTTGGTTTCATCATCACGTGGTGATCCACGGATGGGGGTTCCGGATCGATTCGAGACTCGGGCCTGGTCGGCTTCGCTTCATTCGACCGGGCACCGACCCACCCTGACCCGATTCCTCCCTGCCCCGGTCACACACTCTGACCACACGGCATTCAGCCCGACGATGGAAACCGAACGTCACATTCTGAGACGATCGTGAAAAGAAGATCTGGAGCCCTTTTGCCGCGCTCAATTCCGATCTCGAGATGATGAGCACTCTCTCGGTGTTCACACTCGCTCGGTGTTCCCACTCGGGAGAGACCCGACCTTCTCGCTGCCCGGATCGAGGACCAATTCGAGAAGCAGGGTTACGGCCTATAGGTGGTGGAAGAATTGCACCATTCCGTCGGCTTCTGTGGGCTAGCCATTTGCGACGGCGCCGGGTTTGGTCCGTGACCCGAAAGCAGGAGGCGACGGAAAACCACGGTTGATCGAATCACCCTGCTTAGCCTTTTGCCACGACCAAGGAGGGCCCCCTGAACTCGGAGTTCAATTCAGAGCGCGAGCCGCGCCCCGTCATGCGCGGGCTCGTAATAGTCTTCATCGTCCTCGTGGCCTTTTGGGGGTCCACCGGTGGGATGGCGGGGCTCTTCGGTTGAGCGTCGAGGCGTCGCTAGGTCACTGATTTCAGATTCAAATGGCGGGTTCGACTTGTCGAGCGTTCGGGGAAGCCGCCGCTATGGCATCCCGTGTCATTTCCAGACGGGTGCGCACCTCTTCGGCCACGTTGTGGACGCCCTCTTCGCCGACCAGCTCGAGCATGACCGACGGATCCATGAAGTCGATGACGATGCGACCGGGCGCCGGCTGGCGAACGACCACATTGCAGGGGAGCAGGACACCGATCGACGGCTCGTGGGTCAAGGCTTGGTGGGCGAATCCGGGGTTGCATGCCCCGAGGATCAGATAGGGGGCTTGGTCGATGCCTAGCTTCTCATGGAGGGTGGCGGCCAGGTCGATCTCGCTGACGATCCCGAATCCGTGTTCGGCGAGAGCCTCTCGGGTTCTCGAAACCGCCGCCTCGAAGGTGTCATTGATCGTGAGGCTGAAGTGATAAGGCGTCATTGGGCTCCTTGGTTGGGATGACTCGCCAAAGACGCTACGGCAGTTCCCCTGGTAGGAATAGAGACCAAAGTCCTCACAACGGGCAGATAGTGCCGGGAGATCACGCGGCTCAACCTGCCGAGAAGCCCGACAGCAGGTCTTTCCAGGCCCTTGACGCAAACGTCCTCAATTTCCGTTTCGAGCAAGAGACACCGGTTCCTCGATCCGATGGGTGTCTCCTAATTCGCTGACATCCCCCGTGTGCCGGGTTCTACGGTCGTTCCGTCATGACTCCACGCATCGAGCAGATCGACACCCGACACGCTCCGGAGAGCACACTTCGGGCGCTTCATCAGCTCTACCTGGTGAGAGATCGCGAAGACCTTCCCGGTGATCCTCCGATGCCCGAAGAGCAGCGACTGGCGAACTGGCGGCACATCATGGAGACCGATGCCATTCCGCGTTGGGTGATGTGGGAAGGGGACTCCATCGTCGCCACCTCGGGCGCCCACATGGACGTGGAGCAGAATCTCGACAACGGCTTTGGCTGGGTCTATGTGGCTCCCGATCGTCGAGGCAGAGGTCTTTCTCGTCAGATCGCTCACCCGATGTTCGACACCGTTGACGCCGACAACAGGGCTCGGTTTGCTTGCGACATCACCGAGGGTCGGGCGGAAGAAGCCATTGCCCGACGCGGCGGGCTCAAGCCGGCGCTTCGGGAGAAGAGAAGTCGTTTGGCATTCCATGAGCTCGACTGGGATCTCATGGAATCATGGGTTGCCCGTTCCCGCGAGCGAGCTTCAGATTACGAGTTGATCTTCCTCCCCAGCCCGGTTCCCGAGGAGCATCTGCAAGCTGTCTGCGATGTCATGGCAGTGATGAACACCGCACCCAGAGAGAAGTTCGAGGAGGACGACGAGATCTGGACACCCGACGTGATCCGTGATTACGAGGCCAAGGAAAAGGCGCGGGGTCAAGAGTCCCTCAGCTATTTCGCCATTCACAGGCCCACCGGCGTGTTCGCCGGGGTCACCATCGTCACCTATCAGACGCTTCAGCCCGATCAGGCCTGGCAGGGCGACACGGGTGTCGACCCCGCCCATCGCAACCGCGGGATTGGCCGTTGGCTCAAGGCGGCGATGGCGTTGCACCTCCGCTCCCAGTACGCCGATATCCAACGCATTGACACCCACAACGCGGGGTCCAACGAGCCCATGTTGAACATCAACATCGAGATGGGTTTCCGACCGATCTTGACCACCAGGCTTTGGCAGGGCGACCTGGCAACGCTTCGTGAGCAGCTCTCGGTCTAGCGGCTAGTCCTCGCCCCACCCCTGGGGGGCGTCGGCGCTCTCGTGCTCCGCCTCGAGTCGGGCCACATAGGCGGCGGCCTCGCTGCGTCTACTCATCCCCATCTTGGTGAGCAGGTTTGAGACGTAGTTCTTCACGGTCTTCTCGGCCAGGAACATCTCTTCGGCGATCTGCTTGTTGGTCAGGCCATTGGCGATGTGACCGACGATGGTGCGCTCCTGCTTGCTCAGACGGCCGAGCAGCGGGTCTTCCTTCGATCCTTGACGCAGGCGATCGAAGAGCTTCTCGGTCATATCCGAGTCGAGCAAAGACTCTCCCGAGCCCACCCTGCGAATGTCGCCGACCAAATCGGTGCTCTTTACCCTCTTCAGGACGTATCCGGAAGCGCCGGCCAGAAT
This sequence comes from uncultured Actinomycetes bacterium, assembly GCA_963730285.1. Taxonomy (GTDB): domain Bacteria; phylum Actinomycetota; class Acidimicrobiia; order Spongiisociales; family ZC4RG35; genus JARDZU01. The sequence continues at coordinate 200,466 of CAVSQY010000007.1, forward strand.
GGCCGACATCAGGGCTTCCTCGTCGGCGAAGGAAGTGAGCATCAGGACCTTCACGTCGGGGAACCTCTCTCTGATGTCGCGGCAGGCCTCGACACCGCTGCGGTCGGGCAGACGCACGTCGAGGACGACCACGTCCGGTTCGTCGTATCCGACCCGCCGGATCCCCTCCTCGGCCGTTCCGGCCTCGCCTACGACCACCATGTCGTCCTGGGAGTCGAGGAGGGCTCTGATTCCAGCGCGTACGACCTCATGGTCGTCGACCAGTAGCACTTTGAGCTCGGGCATTTCCGGGGACGGTAGCCGGTTATCGTCCGGCTCCCATGTCCATTGACTATCACCTCGACAGGCTGCCGTCGCTGATCGAGGCGGCGGCAGCCGTTGTCGAGGAGGTCGATCTCGAACGGGTGCTGCGCCGTCTGGTCGCCGAGGCGCGGAGCGCGACCGGTGCCAAGTACGCGGCACTGGGTGTGATCGGCGCCCACGGGGTCCTGTCCGAGTTCCTCCATGAGGGCATGAGTAACGAAGAGGTGAGCCGGATCGGCCACCTCCCGCTTGGCCGAGGCGTGCTGGGTACCGTGGTGAAGCGCAACGAAACCCTGCGTCTGGACAACATCGCCGATCACCCGGACTCCTACGGCTTCCCCGAGCATCACCCTGTGATGACAGCGTTTCTCGGTGTGCCGGTTTCAGTGGGTGGGATGACTTTTGGCAATCTCTATCTCTCCGAGAAGGAAGGAGGGTTCACCGACAGCGATGTGACTGTGGTCGAAGCTTTGAGCCGAATTGCCGGCGCTGCGGTCAATACCGCTCGGCTGCATGAGCGGCTCCAGTCTGTGGCGGTCCTCGAAGATCGGGCGAGAATCGCACGCGATCTGCACGACTCGGTGATCCAGGACCTCTTCGCGGTCGGTTTGGGGCTCCAGGGCATCTCCGAGAGAGTGAGCGACACCGGCGCGGCGGAAACGCTGGAGCAGTCAGTGGACCGTCTTGATCAAGCGGTGGAAGCGCTCCGCAGCTACATATTCCAATTGCGTTCAGACACCGCCTCCAGACAGTTGGATGATCGTCTCCAGGAGATCGTGTCCCGAATGGGCTCTGCATATCCCACCGCAGTCACCCTCGACATCGGAGTCGACACCCTGGGTGACGAGAGACTGGAAGATGAGGTCATCAAGATCGTGAGCGAGGCGCTGAGCAACGCGCTACGTCACTCCGAGGGAAACAGGGCGGAAGTCTCGGTCGATGTGGCTGACGGTTTCTGTGTTATCACAGTGACGGACGACGGGGTCGGCTTCGTTCGAAACCCGGTCTCCAGGGGCATGGGGCTGGCCAATATCGAGCTGCGCTCCCGGTCGCTTCGCGGAACATTCGACATCGACAGCACACCCGAGTCGGGCACGAGGATCGAGGTCAAGCTTCCGCTGAGCTGATCGGCTTGCCGTCGACCAGCGCGTGAGCCAATGCATCGACCCAGGTCTTCACCGTGGAGTCGGCAACCCGTCGCAACAGGATGCGATCGACCACCTGGCCGACCGGGCCCCACGGCGGCTCATAGGTCCCCTCGAAGCTGATCTTGGTCTTTTGCGAGCCGGCGTGTGAGAGGATCAGATCGGCGTCCATTTTGGGAAACAAGCCTTGGGCCCCGGTGGCGGACCACTTCACGGGGTAGATGAGGCCCGATCGATGGATCTCGGCCATTCCCAGATCGAGTCGGACCTCTTTGGCGAACCCATCCTCACCGGGGCCGACACGGGCTCTCAGCTCTTCACCACTGCGGTAGGCGACATCTGCCCAGGACTCGAGGTCGCCACGAAGGTTGTCGAGCCCACGTTCGACCATGGCCATCGGGATCGATACCTCGGTGTGGTAGTGAACAAACATTCAAAGACGACCCGGACGCGTGGGCACGGTGAATCCACGACCGGAGGTCATTCCACTGATCTCCTCGATCTCGACCTCGACGACATGGGGAAAGCTCGACATCGGCTGTAGCCCTCCGCCGTGACCCAAAGGCGACCCCAACACCGACTCGTACTTCTTCATGAGCATTGCCACCGTCTCCTGGCAGTCGCCTTCGGGGCATTCACGAGCGGTGCCCTCGACGATCACACTTGTCCAATCCCCGCTCTCGTCGTCAAAGCGAGAGACCTCGATGGAGACCTTCGGGTTGGCGCGCATAGCCTCGTAACGCCGACCCGGCTTGGTGCGGAAGAGAATGCGGTTTCCATTGACCACGAAAGACATCGGGGTCACATAAGGCCCGTTGTCGAAAACAACACCGATGTGGGCGACTTTTGCCTCTTCGAGGAACTGACGCGCCTCAGCAGGTGTGATCGGCTCCATGACTCACACCTTGGTCCCTTCGGTGATCCCCCAAAGCACGTCCTTTATGGAGATCACACCCAACACGTCGTCACCGTCGACGACCGGGAGATGTCGATATCCCGCCGCCAGCATCCAGTCTGCGGCGTCGACCACATCCATTTCGGGTTGAAAGGCGTCGGGGTACCCGGTCATCCACTTGCTGACCGTGTCCTGGTCGAAGTCGGCGTCGCCGGCGACGGCCATCAGTATGTCCTTCTCTGTGAGGATCCCTTCGAGCGCGCCGTCGATCTCGACCGCGAGGGAGCCGACGCCGGTCGCAACCATCAACTCGGCCGCCTCGCGCATCTTGGCTTTCGGCTCGATCCAGATCACCTCTCCGGAGACCAGTTCTCGAACTTCCATGACTACCTCTCTGGTCGGTTGTGTCGATACTTGCGCCCGCTTCGGAAAGCTGATTAGGGGCTTTGGTCCCTATTGAGCGGCCAAAACGGTTCGTAACTTGCCGACCATGACACCCAGACACGAAGACATGCGCGACCTCTCACCGGCCGGCGCCTTCGACAGGTTCCTCATCGTGGTTGCCATCATGGGCGCCGCCCTGGCCGTCCTCGCCGCAGTGGTGGCCATAAAGGCCGAGGGAGTCTCCGCCAACGCGTCAGCGGCCGGCACCGGGTCGCAAACTCAAACAGTCGAGGTGTCGCTGAGCGAGTTCAAGATCGACGGCAACCTCGAGGTCGGCTCCGCCCCAACCGTGTTCGAGGTCACCAACGACGGGTCGGTGATGCACAACCTCGTCCTGGACGGCGGCCCCAACACACCCGATCTGGTCGTGGGCGAATCCGCCACCCTGGACGTGGGCACCCTTGCCGAGGGCAGTTATGTGATCTTCTGCTCCATCCCCGGGCACAGGGAGGCAGGCATGGAGGCGACCCTGGTCGTGTCCGGCACGGCTCCCTCCGGCGGCGAGGGTCCCACGTCCTCGAATGACACCCCCGATTGGGCGGCGCTGGACCGGGTGATGACCGAGTCGATGTTGGCCTTTCCCGCGGAAACGGAGGGAGTCGGCAACCAGCCGTTGGAGCCGGTAATCCAGACCGATGGGACCAAGGAATTCCACCTCACAACAGCCATCACCCCCTGGGAGGTCTCTCCGGGCAAGGTGGTAGATGCTTGGACATACAACGGAATGGTCCCCGGGCCGATGATCCGTGTCGACGTCGGCGACAAGGTTCGGATCGTGGTCGACAACCAGCTCCCCATGGGGACGGACGTCCACTGGCATGGGATGCGCACCCCGAACAACATGGACGGTGTCGCCCCATACACCCAGGACCTGATCAAGTCCGGAGAAACCTTCGTCTATGAGTTCGTGGCCGAGAAGGCGGCGATCGGCATGTATCACGCTCATCATCACGGTCAGATGCAGATTCCCAACGGGCTGTTTGGAATCTTCATCATTGGAGACACACCGATCCCATATGGGCAGACCATCTCCGGTGTCGAGATCCCGTCCGATCTAGAGGTGGCTCAGGAATTCCCGATGGTCCTTAACGACGCCGGAGTCATCGGGTTGACTCTCAATGGCAAGTCGTTCCCGGCCACCGAGCCGCATACGGCCAAGGTGGGGGATTGGGTCGTGGTCCATTACTACAACGAAGGCTTGCAGGCCCACCCGATGCATCTGCATCAGTTCCCCCAATTGGTGTTTGCCAAGGACGGCATCCCACTGGACAACCCCTACTGGGCGGACACCATCAACGTCGCCCCCGGTGAGCGCTACTCAGTGCTATTTCACCTCACCGACCCTGGCGTCTGGGTCTGGCACTGCCACATCCTCAACCACGTCGAGAGTGACAACGGAATGTTCGGGATGGTGACGGCGTGGATTGTGGAGGAGTAGCCACTACCTTCCCCTGAATGTTGCACAGGATCGATCCGATCGGTGAGCCCGTCAACGACCTGGTGGGGACGGTCATGGAAGATGATCGAGGTCATGGCGATCGGCCTTGGGTGATGCTCAACTTCGTCACCTCAATCGACGGGGCCACCCGTGTTGCCGGGAAATCGACCCCACTCAACGATGCGGACGACAAGGCGCTCTTTGCGGCGCTCAGGGCCGTGCCAGACGTGATTCTGGTGGGTGCCGCCACGGTGTCCGCCGAGGACTACGGACCGGTGCGTCTCGATGAGGAGCGAAGAGCGAGGCGAATTGCAGCGGGGAAGACACCCTCCCCAATCCTGGCGATTGTGTCCGGTGGGTTGAGTGTCGACCCGGAGGCGAGGGTGTTCTCCGACCCGGACTATCGCCCCATGATCATCAGCGGGCCTAATGCCAACCCGGCGAAACTGGCCATGATCGGGGACTCTGCAGACGTCGTCTTCCTCGAGGAGATAACCGCACCCGCAATTCTGGAGCGACTTGGGGCAGCCGCGGTCATCTTGTGTGAGGGGGGGCCACAATTGGCCGGGCAATTCGTCGGGCGTGGGCTGGTGGACGAGATGAATCTCACCATTTCGCCCAAATTGGTGGGAGGCGATGCCCCCCGTCTCGCTCATGGCCTGGCGGCCGATCCACCATCCGACATGACCCTCGATCGCCTCCTGATGGGCGAGCGATCGCTTTTTCTGCGATATTTGCGGGCGTAGCCGTCCCCAAAGGATCCTCATGGGCAAGCACGCAGAGCTCTACGCACGTCATCGGGCTGTCCTGCCCAATTGGGCGCCCGTCTATTACGAGGAGCCCATCTCACTCGTCGATGGTGACGGGCGATGGGTGACTGACGCGGAAGGCAACCGGTATCTCGACTTTTTCGGCGGGATCCTCGTCACCATGTCCGGTTATCGAGTGCCCGAGATCGTGGAAGCGATCAAGGCCCAGGCCGATCGGATGCTGCATACCTCGACTCTGTATCTCATCGAGCCCCAGATCGAGCTGGCGGAACGGATCGCCGAGTTGTCCGGGATCCCCGATGCGAAGGTCTTCTTCACCAACTCGGGGAGCGAGGCAAATGATACGGCTTTGATGCTGGCCACCACGTTGCGCAAGTCAAACCAGGTGCTTGCCGTGCGGGGCAGCTATCACGGGAAGTCACATTCAACCGTGGCCATAACCGGCCAGAAATCGTGGTCCGGGACGAGCCTCTCACCGTTCCAGGTGACGTACGTTCACGGCGGCTACAAGCTTCGGAGCCCTTTTGGGCACCTTCCGGATGAGGAGTTCATCGCGGCTTGCGTGGCCGATCTCGAGGATCTGCTGAATGTCGCCACCGCCGGCGATGTGGCGGCGATGATCGCCGAGCCCATCCAGGGAGTGGGTGGGTTCGTCACCCCGCCCGACGGATTCTTCGGAGCGATCAAAGAGGTCCTGGATCGGCATGGGATCCTCTTCATCTCGGATGAAGTCCAGACCGGCTGGGGCAGGACCGGAGAGCACTTTTGGGGTTATCAGGCTCATGGGATCACTCCCGACATGCTCACCTTCGCCAAAGGGATCGGCAACGGGCTGAGCATCGGCGGTGTCGTGGCGCCGGCGTCGATCATGGATTCCTATCCGGCGTTGGGGATCTCGACGTTCGGGGGCAACCCGCTGGCGACTGCCGGAGCCCTGGCCAACTTGGGATATCTGTTGGACAACGATCTGCAGACCAATTCGCTCAAGGTAGGCAACCGGTTGATGCAGAGCCTGGTGCCTCTGGGGGAGGAGCTGGACGTCATTGGCGAGGTCCGCGGCAAGGGCCTCATGATCGGTGTCGAGCTGGTCCGGGCCGACGGTGCTCCCGCCCCCGAGAAGGCGGCGGCCGTCCTGGAGGCTGCCAAACGCGAGGGTCTGCTCATTGGCAAAGGGGGGCTTTACGGCAACGCTCTGCGTCTGGCCCCGGCCCTGTCGATCACCGAGGAGGAGGCCGACGAGGGCTTCGCCCGTCTCGAGCGAGCCATTCGGAGCGTCTAGTGCTGCGGCCAATTCCCCTGGACCGTGCGCCGGCTACAACAAACTCTGCAGGTCGATGTCGCAGCTCGGGTGTCGCAGCTTGGCCAGTCCCCGCGCCTCGATCTGCCTGACGCGCTCACGGGTCGAGTTGATCACCTTGCCGACGTCGGAAAGGGTCCACGGCTCGTCGCCATCGAGGCCGAAACGGAGCCAAAGGACCTGTCGTTCCTCCTGATCGAGTATCTCCAATGCCTTGATCAGCCGGTCACGACGCCAGGAGGCGGCGGCGCGGGCCTCTGGATCGGCGGCTCCGGTGTCTTCCACGAAGTCCTGGAGTGAGGCGTCCCCATCCTCTCCCACCGGGCGGTCTAGGGACACGGTTTCGGCGGGGGCCTCGAGTGCTGCGAGGACCCGTTCGGTGTCGAGACCGGAAGCCTCCGATATTTCTTCGAGAGTCGGAGCCCGATGGAACCTGTCGTGGAGACTTTGGCGTGTGTCCTGGACGGTGCGGACCACGTCGACCATGTGAACCGGCAGCCGGATGGTCTTCCCATTGTTCCCCAGCCCGCGCGTGATTGCCTGTCTGATCCACCAGGTGGCGTATGTGGAGAACTTGAAGCCCTTGCGCCAGTCGAACTTTTCCACAGCCCGGATCAGCCCGAGGTTTCCCTCCTGTATCAAGTCGAGGAGATCGAGGCCACGACCGGTGTAACGCTTCGCGATCGAGATCACCAGCCGGAGATTGGACCGGATGAACGCCATCTTGGCCTCGTCGCCGTCGGAGATCAGGCGCATCAGCTGGGCGCGCTCGCTCTGTTCGAAGTTGCCGGAATCCAGTGTGGCTTTTGCCTTTTTGCCCAATTCCATGGCTCGCGAGAGGTGAACTTCGTCTTCGGCGGTCAGCAGAAGGTGGGCAGATACCTCATCGAGGTAGAGGCCGATGGTATCGGCAGGGCTGGATCCACGTTCAGGTCTCGCATCACTGGCCCTGATGGCCTTCCCCAATTTCCGCCTCCTAACGACCTCCCCCCCTGTGGAAAACCTAACCCTGTTGGATGAATCTGGCAAACAGATTTATCCGCGTTGGCAGGGCGTCTCGGTATGCTCAGCAGTCCAGTGGTGCGCAGGAGCCAGTTCCGCTTGCTGGTGGCGCTCACCATCGTTTGGGCTTTGTGGGCCGGTTGGTCTCTGCTCGGGCGTGCGAACCCTTACACGTTGCGTGTCATCGACGATGTCGGGACACCAATTGCTGCTGCGTCGGTCGACGTGAAGAATCGGCAGGCCGGCACTTCGGGCGAGGATGGCACGATCGAGATGGAGTGGAACCGGTCTTCAACGGTCCTCGAGGTGAGTGCCCCAGGTCATGTCCCGATGACAGTCTCGATCACCGAGAAACCGGAAGGGACCGTCGATGTCGTGCTCAAGGCACGGATATTGAGGGGCCTGGCCGTTGACACCGCCGGTGATCCTGTGGAGTCTGCCACCGTCGTGGCGGGCCCGGCCAGCGGCGTCACGGACGCGGAGGGCCGGTTCAGCCTGCGCGGCGCCGAGCCCGGAGAGGTGCAAGTCTCCCGCCCGGCCTGGATGGACAGCAGTTTCCAATGGGACGGCGGTGTGGGAGAGGCGGTCGTCGAGATGTCGCCGATCGTGGCAATGGCAGTTCATATCTCAGGAGAGGCCGTGGCCGACAATCTCGACTACTACATCGAGATGGCCAAGGAGACCGAGCTGAACGCACTGATGGTCGACCTCAAGGACGAAACCGGGCTGGTCTGGTACAACAGCCAGGATCCGACGGCGGCCGAGGTTGGGGCCACCCGTGGTCTGTACGACCTCAGCGAAGTGGCGCGAAAGGCAGATGAGGCCGGGCTCTATCTGATCGGTCGGCTCGTCGTGTTCAATGACCCAACTGCCGCAATCAAAAAGCCGTCGATGGCGGTTTGGGACTCGAGCACCGACTCCCCCTACAGCGCAGGCGGGCAATACTTCCTCGACCCCACCGATCCTGACGCGCGCGCATACGGTCTGTCGCTGGCCGAGGAGGTATGCCGTATGGGTGTGGACGAGGTCCAATTCGACTACGTGAGGTTCCCCGATGTGCGAACGGAGGCGGCCATCTTCGATGAAGGTGTCACCGTCGACGTGAGAACATCCACTGTCGCCGCCTTCCTCCAGGACGCTGTGGATCTTCTCCATCCGATGGGCTGTGCTGTGGCAGCCGACGTCTTTGGTTTCACGACCGCGCCGGGGACGGACGACGGAGGCATCGGTCAGAGGTGGGAGGATGTCACCGAGATCGTCGATGTGGCCTCGCCGATGGTGTATCCCTCCCATTACGGGCCGCAGTGGTATGGATTCGACATTCCGAACGATCACCCAGGCCCCATGGTGACCAACGCATTGGAGGACGGTCTGGACCGCCTTCCCAGGAATGTCGTGGTTCGTCCGTGGCTTCAAGATTTCGGATACACCGCCGACCAGGTGCGTGCTCAAATCGACTCGGCGGAGAATTTCGGCCTGGGGTGGATGTTGTGGAACGCGAAGTCGGTCGTAACGACCGACGCCCTTTCGATTCTCGAGTAATTCGCACTATCCACATAGGTGAAATACCATCGGAAGTGACCCTTTTGGAGAGCTCTTTGACCGCGTTCGACCAAAAAACCCTTACCCGGAGCATCGATCGAGCACCGATGTGGCGACGCGACGCCATGGAGGCCTCGTATCAGGTCTTCACCGGGCTCAACGAGCCAACCGGGGCCGAGGAGGATTGGCGTTACGTCGACTTCGACCTGGCCTTTTCCGACCTCGAACCGGTCGAGTCGCCAGGAAGCTCGCTCGACTCCGGGCCATTCGCCGACTCGCTCTCCGAGCGGGGTGGTCACGCCCTGATCGTGGACGGGCTCGTGATGGGCCATGACTCGTCGACAGGCTTCATCCGGACGTTTGCCGAGCTCGACTCGGACCCGTCCCTGCCCTCCCTTCTCGCCGTGGATCACAACAAGCTGGCTGCCGCCCATTACGCGTTTGCCACCGATGGCGTCCTCATCGAGGTACCGGCCGGTCAGGTGATGGAGAAGCCCATCGTCATCGAGGTGCAAAGCGTCAATGAGATGACAGCCAGCTTCCCTCAGATCGCGGTGAGGGTGGGTGAGAATGCCGAGGCAAGGGTGGTTGTAATCCATCGATCTGCCCCGGATGTCCGGTTGTTGACGGTCCCCCGAGTCGACTTGGATGTGGCGGATGGGGGGAATCTCCGTTTCCTCACCGTGCAAAGCCTGGATCATGCCGCCACCGCCGTGGTGCACCAAAGGGCCCGTCTGGGCCGGGACGCCACATCCCGAATCGGTGAGGTGGGTCTCGGCGCCGGCATCGGGCGTCTCGATCTCGGTGTGACCCTCGTCGGTGACGGTGGGTCGAGCGACGTGGTGGGCCTCTATTTCGGTGAGGGGTCACAAACCCTGGACTACCGGATGCTGATCGACCATGTCGGGAAGAGCACCACCTCGAACGTATTTCTCAAGGGGGCGGTGGAGGACGATGCCCAGAGTGTCTTCACCGGTCTGCTTCGAATCGAGAAGGAGGCGGTCCGTACCTCCACATTCGAGACCAACCGCAATCTCGTCCTATCCGAGAACGCCAAGGCTCATTCGGTGCCCAATCTCGAAATCCTCTGCAACGACGTGATATGCGGGCACGCGTCCTCGGTGGGCCCACTCGAGCAAGAGCCTCTCTACTACATGCAGAGCCGCGGCCTGAGCAGGATCCGGGCCGAGAGACTCTTGATCAGAGGGTTCTTCCAAGAAGTCATCGATCGGCTCCCGATCGAAGGGCTCGAAGGGCCGGTTTCCGAAGAGGTGTTCCGGCGGTTCGTGAGCGCTCAGACGACCGGGCGAGTGGCATGAAGGTGGAGGTTGGAGCCTTGACGTCACTGCCGAGAGACAAGGGTGTGCGAGTCACGGTGGGTGACGAGACGATCGCTCTCTTTCGCATTGGTGACGATGTGTATGCCATTGGCGATCGCTGCTCGCATGCCGAGGCTTCGCTTGCGGAGGGCGACGTCTTTGGGACCGATGTCGAGTGCCCTCGGCACGGCTCGGAGTTCGACCTCACCACCGGAGAGCCGATGTCGTTGCCGGCGACCAGGCCGGTCCCGACCTATCCGGTCACGATCGAAGATGGCACTGTCTTCCTGTACGTGGAGGCCTCATGAGCATCGCTTTGTCGGTATCGGGCCTCGAGGCTTCCGTCGATGGCAAGCAAATCCTGGAGGGTGTGGACCTGGAGGTCCCTTTCGGAGAGGTCCACGCCATCATGGGTCCCAACGGGTCCGGCAAGTCGACCCTGTGCCATGTCCTGACCGGGCGCGATGACTACACCGTTTCCGGGACGGCCTCCCTGGAGGGCCACGATCTTCTCTCGCTCGATGTCGACGAGCGCGCCCGGCTCGGTTTGCTCCAGAGTTTCCAATACCCGACAGAGGTTCCCGGCGTCCATCTCAGAGAGTTCCTGCTCGAAGCCGTCGACGAGCGCGGCATGGACCGCGCCGAAGCCGAGGCTCGCATCGATACCGAGGCCGAACGGTTCGATATGACGAGATTTCTCGATCGCTCTCTCAACGACGATCTCTCTGGCGGAGAGAAGAAACGGTCCGAGATCTTCCAGATGGTGGTTCTCAGGCCAAAGGTGGCCCTGCTGGACGAGATCGACTCGGGTCTGGACATCGACGCCGTCCGACAAGTCGCCGAGGCGGTCGAGGAGATGAGGTCGCCGGAGCTGGGCGTTGTCCTCATCACCCACTACAACCGCATTCTGAAGTACCTCGACACCAATCGAATCCATGTCATGATCGACGGGAGGATCGTGGAATCGGGTGGAGCCGAATTGGCCGAGGAGCTCGAAAGTGGTGGCTATGAGGCCGTTCGCTCTCGGCTCGGCTTGGAGAAGGTTGCCAGCGCACCAACGATGAAGCCCGCCGATTTCTTCACCGACACCCCGTTCGACGTTTGAGAGAAGTGAGTGTGATCTGATGCCGAGCCGAGCCACTGCAGAGAAATGGCTCGGCGAGATCACTTCCTTGCCCACCGCCTCCGGCCTCGAGGACGCCGTTGTCGAGTGGGTGACGAAATGGGTGGCTCGGAGGTCCGACCTGTCACTGCATACCGACAGTGGTGGGAATCTCCTCCTGACCCAGAAGGGGCGCAAGCGACGCCCTCCGGTCGTGGCGGTGGCGCACATGGATCACCCGGCCTTCGTGGTGACGGCCGTCGAGGATGGTGTGATTTCGTTCGAGTTCCGAGGCGGGGTCAAGTCTCCGTATTTCGAGCATGCCCGGATCGAGTTCATCACCGGGCCTGGTGGCTGGGCTCACGTTTCGGACTACGACCCGACCGCGCGCACCGGGAGGATCCAGGCCAGAGGGGCGCTGCCACACGTCGGGGACATCGGGCGGTGGAGGTTTGCCGGCCGGAGGCCCGAGCCGGGCAGGATGCTTGCTCCCGCCATGGACGACCTTGCGGGCTGCGCCGCCGCGTTGGTGGCGCTCGATGAGGCGAGAGGCGAATCCAACCGTCGCCACTTGGCGGTCCTCCTCACCAGGGCCGAGGAGATGGGTTTCGTTGGGGCTATTCATGCGGCCAAGAACGGGACACTCTCGGACAACGCCCGGGTCATCTCCGTCGAAGCGTCGCGGGCGTCGGCCGAGACCCCCATGGGGGGCGGTCCCGTCATCAGAGTTGGTGATGCGTCATCGGTATTCGATAGTGAGTTGACCAACGCGATCAGCCGGGCCGCCGCCCGGGACGGAATACCCCATCAACGGCGTTTGATGTCGGGCGGCTCCTGTGAGGCGACCGCCTTTGGCGGCTACGGCTATCGAACAGCGGGGTTGTGCCTTCCGCTCGGCAACTACCACAACATGGGCAACTTGGATCGAGTCGAGCGAGCGAGGGGCGCCGCGATAGCCCTTCGGGAGGAGATCTCACTCGATGACTTTCACGGCTTGGTGCGTCTGATCCTCTTGGCCGTAGACGCTGTCGACGGCAAGGACGATTTCACCCGGCGCCTTGATTCGCTATACGACGAGGGCCGTCACCTGCTCGACTGAGAGGGCGCTGCGGCTAGATCCAACCCGATGCGATCTGGCTACCGTCCGGAGTGTCTTTTCGAGTCAAGGAGCGACATGGACTACAGAGTTGAAAAGGACTCGATGGGAGAGGTTCGGGTCCCCGCCGATGCCCTCTACGGCGCCTCGACACAACGGGCGGTCGACAATTTCCCCATATCTGGCATCCGTTTCGGACGTGGGTTCATCTCGGCGCTCGGGCTTATCAAAGGCTCGGCGGCCACAGTCGCCGGCCACGACGGGTTTGTGGAGCCCGACAAGGCCGAGGCCGTCCGGAAGGCCGCCGATGAGGTCATGAGCGGGGTGCTCGACGACCAGTTCGTCCTGGACATATTCCAGACCGGTTCCGGGACGTCGACCAACACCAACGCCAATGAGGTGATAGCAGCGCGCGCCACGGAGTTGCTGGGCGGTGAGCCGGGCTCGCGACTGATACACCCCAACGACCACGTGAATTTCGGTCAGTCATCCAATGATGTCATCCCAACCGCAATTCACGTCTCCGCTGTGGTGGCCATCCGGGAGAGTCTCCTGCCGGCTTTGGATGGCCTGGCCGGGTCGCTCGAGTCCAAGTCCGCCGAATTCGCAGACGTGGTCAAGTCGGGGAGAACCCACCTCATGGACGCGACCCCGGTCACCCTTGGCCAGGAGTTCGGTGGATGGGCGACGCAAGTCCGTAAGGGTGTGGACCGGTTGGAGAAGGTGTTGCCCGAGTTGGAAGAGCTTCCCCTCGGCGGCACCGCGGTCGGAACCGGGATCAATGCCCCAGCCGGGTTCGCCGAGGCGGTGATCGGCCTGATGGCGGATCGGACTGGATACCCATTCCGCGAAGCCGACAACCATTTCGAGGCCCAGAGCTCGAAGGACGCTGTGGTGATGGCGTCGGGGGTGCTGAAGACCATCGCCACATCGTTGTTCAAGATGGCAAACGACATGCGCTTTCTCTCATCGGGCCCGTCTTCGGGCATCGCCGAGATCAAGCTTCCCTCTCTACAGCCCGGCTCTTCGATCATGCCAGGAAAGGTGAACCCGGTGATGGCCGAGATGGTGATGCAGGTGTCGGCCCAGGTCATGGGGAGCGACACCACCATCGCTTGGAGCGGGGCCAATGGGAACTTCGAGCTCAATGTGATGATGCCGGTGATGGCACACAACCTGCTCCAGTCCATCGGTCTCCTAGCCAAGGCATGTACGAACTTCGCCGAGAAGTGTGTGGACGGGATCTTGGTCAATGGGACGAGACCCGCCGATCTCGTCGGGAGGAACGCCATCATCGTGACCGCGCTCAACCCCCACATCGGCTACGACAACGGCGCAAAGATTGCCAAGGAGGCCGTTGCCAGCGGCCGCTCGGTCCGTGAACTCGTCCTGGAGGCCGGGCTGATGAGCGGTGAAGAGCTGGACAAGGCCCTCGACGTCAAGAAGATGACCGAAGGCGGCATCGTCTGATTTCACGAACGTTCACCGTGGCCGGATTGCTGGCCGAGCTCGAGTCGGCCATAAGCGCCGCCCTGCCGACACCGGTGTGGGTGGCCGGTGAAGTCGCCGAATTTCGGCGTACCAATCGAGGTGCCGCCTTTTTTCGGATCGTCGACGCCGAGACTTCCGATCGATCGATCGAGGTGTCCGCTCGTGGCCGGCTGATGATGGATGTCGACAGGAGTCTCGACATGGCGGGAGTGGGCAGTCTTCGCAGTGGCATCCAGGTCCGACTCCGAGGCACGGTCGGTCTTCGTCCCGGGCGCTCGATGGTGCAGATCTCCTTGCTCGAGGTTGACCCGTCGTTCACGGTTGGAAGATTGGCGATTGATCGTGAAGAGATAGCTCGCCGTCTCCGCGCCGACGGCACCCTCGATGCCAACGGCCGGCTACCAATCCCGATGGTGCCGCTTCGGATCGGCCTGGTGACGAGCAGGGGCTCTGCGGCCCACGCCGACTTCCTCGACCATCTTCGCCGCCCGGGCTACCGATTCTCGGTGTTGACGGTTCAGGCGGCCATGCAAGGCGAGGGATCCGCCGAGCAGGTGGCGCGTGGCCTTGGTCGTCTCGGCCGGGAGGAGCTCGATGTGGTAGCCATCGTTCGCGGAGGAGGGTCCAAGCTGGATCTCGCACCTTTCGACACCGAGGTCGTCGCAAGAGCGATAGCGGCACTCCCGGTTCCCGTCGTCACCGGCATCGGACACGAGACCGACCGGACCATCGCCGAGGATGCGGCAGCCATTGGCCTGAAGACACCGACCGCTGCGGCAGAGTGGGTGGTGGCGCAGGTATCCGATTTCGCCCGTCGCATCGACACGGCGCGGGAGGCCATCCGGACCCAGGCGAATACCGCGTTGAAGGGCGCGGCGGGACGTCTCGAGTTGGTCGGGTCCCAGGTCGCGGCCAGTCGTCTCGTCCTCTCCCGAGAACGAGATCTGCTCGGCCGTTTGAGATCCGAAGTGGCCGGTTCGGCTCGTGACGTGGTCCGGCGTGATCAGGAGGAATTGGCACGGATGACCGAGGTGTTGTCCGCCATCGGGATCGACGCCACCCTGAGACGGGGCTTCGCCTTGGTGACCAGGGCCGATGGAAGGGTGGTTCGCGAGGTCGGGCAGGTCAGTCGTGGCGATCGTCTTCACATGAGACTGGCCAGAGGTGCGATCTCCGTGGTGGTCGAGGGGACAGAGTGAGCGAAGATCAGCAAACCTACCGGGAAGCTCTCGAAGAGCTTCGTCAGATCCATGCGCGCCTCCGGGACGAGGAGGTCGACATCGACCGTCTTCTCGATGACGTCAAACGGGCCTCGGACCTGCTCGCCTTCTGTCGTGAGCGTCTCGACTCCGTCGGCGAGCGGTTGGAGCAGGTGTTGGAGGACTTCTAACTCACGTCCTGAAGGGCTTCCATCAGGACATTCCAGCCGAGGCTGGCACACTTGATCCGCACCGGGTATTTGCGGACACCCTGCAGGGCTTCGAGGTCGCCGAGCACCGACCCGGGCTTCTCGGGGTCGAGGCCAGGGTCGTTGTCCCCGTCGAGAGTCATCATGTCGCGGAATGTCTGAGTGAGCTCTTCGATCTCCGCCCGGGTCTTGCCTTTGATGGCATCGCTCATCATCGACACCGATGACTGGCTGATCGAACATCCCTGGCCCTCCACCGCCACCCCGGTTACCCGGTCGCCGTCGAACGCCAGCTCGATGGCCACCTCGTCGCCGCACAATGGATTGACCCCGTGGGCCTTGGCATTGGGACTGTCCAGATGGCCGCGGTTACGCGGATTGCGGTAGTGGTCGAGGATGACCTCGCGGTAGAGATCCTCCAGGCTCATGCACCCACCCCGAACAATTCGCCTGCTTTGCGTAACCCACCGACGAGCGCATCGACATCCCGCTCGTCGTTGTATAGATAGAAGCTGGCTCTTGCGGTCGCTGTGACCCCCATTCGTCGCATCAACGGCTTTGCACAATGATGACCGGCGCGTACCGCCACGTCGTGCTCGTCGAGGATGGTCGCCAGATCGTGGGCATGAACCCCCTCCATGACCATCGAGACCACCCCGCCACGGTCTTCGAGGTCGTCCGGTCCTTGGATGGTCAGGCCGGGGACATCGCCAAGTCGCCCCAGGGCAATGGCGGTCAGCTCGCGGTCGTGCTCGAGGATCAGATCCATGCCGATGGCCTCGAGATAGTCGATGGCGGCGTGCAGCCCGACCGCCTCGATGATCGGGGGAGTGCCGGCTTCGAAGCGATGGGGGATGTCCGCCCACGTTGCCTCATGCAGAGTGACGTCGGAGATCATCTCGCCGCCACCCTCGAAGGGCTCCATTTGCTCCAATGCGCCCATTCGCCCCCACAGGACCCCGATACCGGTGGGGCCGAGCATCTTGTGCGAGGAGAAAGCCAGGAAATCCGCTCCGAGTCGTGCAACGTCGACGGGGGAGTGCGCGATCAATTGGGCGGCATCGACAACCACGATGGCCCCATACTCGTGGGCGATGTTCGCGATCTGGCGGACGGGCGGCATCGTTCCCAGGACATTGGACATTCCGGTGAGGGTGACGATGCGCACGTCCGGGCCCATTATTTCCTCGAAGGCGCCAATGTCGAGGCGGTAGTCGTCGGTGATCGGGATGTGATCGAGTTTGGCCCCGGTTCGCTTGGCGACCATCTGCCAAGGGACGAGATTGGCGTGGTGCTCCATCTCGGTCGAGATGATCCGATCACCTGTCGTCAGGTGCTCGCCACCCCAGCCAAACGCCACCATGTTCAGCGAGGTCGTGGCGCCCCGCGTGAATATCACCTCGCGTGAGTCGTCGGCGCCTATGAAGTCCGCCACCGCCGATCGGGCGGCTTCATATGCTTCCGTGGCGGCCACCGAGAGCCGATATGCGCCGCGGTGGACGTTGGCATATGAGGTCCGGGCGAACCGATCCATCGCGTCCAAAACCGGTGCCGGCTTCTGAGAAGAGGCGCTGGAGTCGAGGAAGTGCGTCCCGTTGGACAGGATCGGGAAGTCCGCCTTCACATGTGAGAGATCGATCACTACTGGGTCAACACCGTTCGGAAGGAATCGTATCCCTCTTCCTCGAGTCGGTTGGCGAGCTCGGGCCCGCCGCTCTGGAGGACGCGGCCGTCCATGAAGATGTGGACCCGTTGCGGGGTTATGTAGTCGAGCAGCCTCTGGTAATGGGTGATGATCAGAAAGCCGCGCTCGGGGTTGGTCAGACGGTTCACGCCGTCGGCCACAGTGTGGAGTGCGTCGATGTCGAGCCCGGAGTCTGTCTCGTCCATGATGGCGAGCTCGGGCTCTAGCACCGCCATCTGAAGTACCTCGTTTCGCTTCCGTTCCCCACCTGAGAAACCCTCGTTCAGGTACCTGTCCGCGAATGAGGACTCCATCTCGAGCTCCTTCATCACCTCCATCACCTTCAAGCGCAGCTCCAGGACGGTGAGGTCCTCTCCGGTTCGGTTTGAGAGCGCCTGACGCAGGAATTGGATGACCGACACGCCGGGGATGGCCTCGGGGTGTTGGAAGGCGAGAAACATCCCGGCCGCACCGCGATCGCTGGGCGGGGCGGCGGTGATGTCCTCACCCTTGTAGAGGATCCTTCCCTTGGTGACCCGATAGCCGGGATGCCCGAGCAGGACCGAGGCGAGTGTCGACTTGCCCGATCCATTCGGGCCCATCAGGGCGTGAATCTCACCCCGGTCGACCACCAGGTCCACACCTTTGAGGATGGGAATGTCACCTGCCGACGCATGGAGATTCTCGATCTGGAGGAGGGGGATGTTGTCGCTCACGCGGACAATGGTATTTGCACTACTCGGATAGGGGAAATAGCCACAGTCGGATGCCGCCGATCACGCCGCGTCGGTGATGGGGCCCCAGATTGGATGGGCGTGCCGTTCGAGCTCCTCGATCGAGATGGGAAAGACCGTTGTCGGTGTCCCGGCGGCCGCCCAGACGGGATCGTTTCGGCGCAGGGCGGTGTCGGCGAAGATCCGCATCGAGGTGGCGTGGCCGAAGGGCGGAGTCCCTCCGGCGGCATAGCCGGTTGCCGATCGGACTTCGTCGAGTGTGGCCCGGCGGGCGTCGCCCGCCCCGGCCGCGACGGCCAGTGCCTTGGGGTTGAGACGGAGATCTCCGGGCACGAGAGCGACCACGGGCTCTTCGCGATCGGTGTGGATGAGGACGAAGACGAGAGACTTGACGATGGCGGACACCGGGCATCCAATGGCCTTGGCCGCCTCCAGGGCGGTCTTTGTCCCCTCCGGGAAGAAGTCGATCTCAAACCGAAAGTCGGGGACCGAGGCGGCCAGGCGCTCACATGCGTCGGGGAGGGATGTCACTGTCGAATCAACTCCACCATCCGCGCCATACCGTCGTAATCGGCGAGGTCGAGCCACTGGAGGTAGATGCGCTCGAGGCCGGCAGCCTCGAGCGCGGCGACCTTGTCCTGGACTTCGGGGACTGTCCCGTAGAGCACGCCGGCTTCATCCCATCTCGACAAGAGCTCCTCTTTGCCGACATTGCGCTTCGATGCCGCCCGGCCGACCATCTCGTCGAGTTCCTCATCGGTCCGGCCGATGGTCACGGACCCCATCGCTGTGACTTCGACGTGTCGTGATCCGGCCGCTTCCCTCATGACCGCGATCTTCGGTGTCGCCTCGTCCGGCGTGCAAAGGAACATGTTGTATTCGTCGGCGCGTGACCCGGCCAATGTTGGGGTTCGCTTGGCGCCGTCGCCACCGATGATCAATCTCAGCCCGGTCGGTTTGGGCGAAACGTCGAGATCGAGGCGGTAGAACGGGCCATCGTGGGTCCGGTGACCCCCGGCGAAAGCGGCTTCCAGATAATCCAAAGCGTCGACGAACCGCTCCCAGCGTTCGGAGGAAGGGGGAAAGTGCAATCCCAGGGCATCGTGTTCGAACTGGTTCCAACCGGTGCCCACGCCGAGATCGAGGCGCCCCGCTGACATCTGGTCGATGGTTGCCGCGTTTTTGGCGATGATCGCTGGATGGCGAAAGGTCACTGGTGTGACCAGGACACACAAGCGGACATCTTTGGTGTCACGGGCCAGCCCGGCCAAGGTGGCGAAGGCGTCGGTGGCATCGGGTGACGGTTGTCCGGACCAGGCCAGATGGTCGGAGCGGGCAAACGAGACGAGGCTCTCCCGTTCGGCCAGCCTGGCTGCGGCCAAGATCTGGCTGTAGGTCCCACCGAGTTGGGGCTCGGTCATCAATGAGTACTTCAAGGCTTCACTTCCTCCGATCGGCAGGCTAACCAACGGCCCGTCGCATTCTCATTTCGGTGTCGGCGCCTCTGAAAGTCGGTCATATCCTGCTCGGTCCTGAATCGATCCGATAATGCGGCCATGGAAATGCTCCGCACACTCAGGAGAGATCTGAGTGTCGCCAGTCGATACCTGGAGGATCTGGCTCCCTAGTACTGCCACCACGAGCGTTGGCCGCGTTCAACGATCATGGACACATCACTGGTCGTCTGGCTCCAACTCGAAGCCCTCGTCGAGGAGAGCGCTCTTCAGGGTTTCGGTCTCGCCTGGTCGGACCGAGAGCGTGAGGACACCACCCCCGCCATGGACTGCATGTCGCAGCTGTAGGTCGCGAACGTCGACGTGGCTGGTCTCCAGCGCATGTCCCACGGCCGCTATCTCCCCGGGCTTGTCCTGGAGGAGGACCCGGACCAGTTGCAGCGGTGGCGCCATGTGGGCCCTGTGATCACGAGCGCGCACCAGCTCGTGTCGGAGGCCGCCGAGCTCGTTGCTCGTGACGACTGTGCGGAGGTGATCTAGGTATTGCATGAGCGAGTCCAGGGCTGCCGAGACCGGTTTCGCATTTGCAGCCAGCACGTCTGGCCACCAGGAGGACTCCGACGAAGCCACCCTGGTGAGGTCCCGGAAGCTCCCCGAGACCAGCTCGGCCGTCTGGGGATCATCGGCGATGCCGTTGACCAACGCCACAGCGAGGAGGAGGGGGAGATGTGAGATCGAGGCCACGATTCGATCGTGATCGACAGCCGACATGACCACAGGGTTGGCTCCGATCGTCTTCAGGATCTGGACTACCTGATCGACATCGGCTTCCTCTGCGCCGTCATCACAAACCACCCACGGTGCGCCGCGGAACAGACTGGCCGATGCGGCGGCCGGCCCTGCATGCTCGCGGCCCGCCATGGGGTGCCCCCCGACGAATCGCAGGGAGGCTGGGGATACGGCCACGAGGGGCTGTTTGACACTGGTGACGTCGGTGACGAGCGCATTGGTGCTCATGGTGGCCAACGTTTCGAGGTTGGCGCCCAGCGGTCCGGCGAGGACTACCAAATCAGTCTCGGACCAGGCACTTTCTGGATTCTCGGCCCTGACATCGATGGCTCCTCGCAGAAATGCACTCTCCAGCGCCTCTGTGGAAGGATCCCAGCCCACCACGGTCCAACCCTGCTCCCTGAGGGCGAGGCCCATCGACGCACCGATCAGCCCGGTCCCGATCACGGTCGCGGTAGGCATCAGCCCTCGATCGCCTCGAGTATCAACTCGAAGTCAGTCGGGTCGCCGAGGAACATCTGGGCGTAGAGACGCTGGCAGCCCGCCTCGGCCAAGGCGGCTGCCATCTCGGCAGCACGAGAGCCAGAGCCATGAGGGTAGAAGCGTTTCGTGTAGGCCTCTTCGATGCGGGCTGGAGTCGAGTGGGTTTGTTCCGCCAATCGCTCCAGGATCCGTCGATAGTCGGCTTCTCCCTTGGCGGCCACGACCGGGCACGCACATGAGTAGAGGATCGCTTCGGGGTCGCGGCCGGATTCCGATGCCGTTTGTCCCGCGAGGTTCTTTCGGCTCGTGTACTCGTCGGGCGGGCAGGCATAGATGTTGTATTCGTTGGCGTATCTCCCGGCCAGCACTGGGGTCCTGCGCTTTCCGCCACCGCCGACGAGGAGCCTGAGGTTTGTGGGATGTGGGTGAGGGTCGAACTCGCGCAGCCGATAGTTGGGCCCCTCGAACCCGGCGCTCTCCGGCTCGAGCGCAGCAAAAAGGTATCCCAACGCCTCTTCCAACAGATCGAATCGGGTCGTCTGGTCAGGGTATGGGAGCCCGAAGAGCTCGAACTCCTCCTCCAGCCATCCTGTGCCGATTCCGAGCGTGAACCTCCCATCAGAGACCTCGTCGAGGGTGACGCCCATCTTGTAGTGCACGGCTGGGTGTCGAAACGTGACGGGGGACAGCAAGGAGACGAGCTCGATCTTCGATGTCTCACGGGCAAGAGCGGCAAGATGGACGAGATGGTCGAACGCCGGCTCGGAGGTTGCGTCACCGCGGGCCAGGTAGTGGTCGGGGAGGGCGAAGGCGGCAAGACCGCGATCCTCGGCCCAACGGGCTGAGTCGAGAACCAAACGCCAGGGGCCGCGTGTCTGAACCGCGAATTCCATTCGGGTGAGCCTATAGGTGGTCCGGCGAAGTCAGGAAACCGCGGTGACGTCGCGCAACATCGCCCGGGCATGCCAGGAGACGTCGAATTCGGGGTCTATGACTCGGTGCAGGGCGATGCCGTTGAGGGCCACCACCAGGTTCTCGGCGCTTCGCATCGCCATCTCCCGGCCCAGGTGGGGATGCTCACGAAGGAGCGCCTCCGCGAATCGGGCTACCCGCATCTGATGGTGTCGGATCATGCGACCGGTGAGGTCTGGGTTGGAGCCTGCGCCGTACACGCCAATTCTGATGTACACCCGGGCCAACTCAGGCTGCTCGACCAAGAATCGGATGTATGCGGTCACCAGGTCGTCGAGGGTGTCTCTGCCCTTGTGTGCCGGATCGGGGTCGATGGCCTCGATCGCTTCCCTCACCACGGTGAGGACGGCCTGCTCCTTCGAGTCGAACAGGTTGTAGAACGAGCCGGGCAGCACACCGGCCTCGTCGCAAATGGCTTTGATCGTCGTGCCCTCCAGGCCCTGTTTGGCGATGAGGGACCTGGTTGCCTCGAGGATGCGACCACGTGTCTCCAGCCCTGCTTTGTAACGCACGAGATGACGCTAATCCGTTTTCACCTGCCGGCCCTCACCGCGACTGTCGTCTCGGAACATCCCGCTTTCTTTGAGCGTTGATTCAAATTAGAGTTATCACTCAAAAGCACCAGGAGAAAGATGTGAGCCACTACAAGGCCAACCTTCGGGATATCGAATTCAACCTCTTCGAGGTCAACCGAATCCAGGATTACATCGGCTCAGGCGAGTGGTCGGAGATCGACGAGCCGACGGCCCGTGACATCCTGGTCGAGATCGAACGCCTGGCCAGGGAGGATTTCGCCGCCTCCTACGCCGATCAAGACCGAATTCCCCTCGAGTTGAAGGATGGGGAGGTCCATTTGCCCGATTCGGTCATGGCGGGCGTCCACGCCTTCCGGGAAGGCGGATGGGATCGTCTGGGCGCTCCCACCGAGCTCGGTGGCATGTCGGCGCCCCCCAGCCTGATCTGGGCGACCCAGGAGATGCAGCTTGCCGCCAACACGACAGTGTCGTGGTATGCGGGCGGCACGCTCTTTGCGAGGGTCCTGTTCGAAGAGGGAAACGAAGCCCAACGCGAGCTGGCGAGGTTGTGGGTCGAGAACAACTGGTCGGGCTCGATGATGCTCACCGAGGCGGACGCAGGGTCGGACGTCGGCGCGGGCACCACCAAGGCAATAGACATGGGTGACGGGACCTGGCACATCGAGGGGGTCAAGCGTTTCATCACCGGTGGCGAGCACGACGCGTCGGAGAACATCATGCATCTCGTCCTGGCGCGGCCCGAGGGTGCCGCCCCTGGTACCAAGGGACTGTCTCTGTTCCTCGTTCCCAAATATCTGGTCAACGCCGACGGCTCACTCGGTGAGCGCAACGGTGTCGTCGCCACCAACATCGAGAAGAAAATGGGCCTCAAAGGCTCTACGACCTGTGAGATGACTTTTGGCGTCGACCATCCGGCCGTTGGGTATCTCGTCGGCGACCGCCACGATGGCATACGTCAGATGTTTCGCGTCATCGAGAGCGCACGGATGATGATCGGCACCAAGTCGATGGGGACGCTGAGCACCGGGTATCTCAACGCACTCGAGTACGCCAAGGTACGCAAGCAAGGAGCAGACCTGACGGAGAGTGGCAACAAGTCGGCACCGAAAGTGGCCATCATCAGCCACCCGAACGTCCGCCGGATGCTCATGAACCTGAAGTCTTATTCGGAGGGCCTGCGCGCCCTGGCGATGTACACCGCATGGGTCCAGGATCAGGCGATTCTCCATCCTGAGGACGACGGCTGGGAGCGTCGCTCGGATCTGTTGTTGCCTCTGGTCAAGGGCTACTCCTCCGAAAGGGCCTATGAGCAACTCGCCGACGCACTCCAGGTGTTCGGTGGGTCTGGGTTCACACAGGATTACCCGCTGGAGCAATACATCCGGGACACGAAGATCGACACCATCTATGAAGGCACCACTGGAATACAGGCACTCGACTTCTTCTTCCGAAAGGTCGCCCGCGACCAGGGGGAGACCTTGGCCTCGCTGTCGGCCGAGATCGCCGAGTTCGTCAAGGGCGGGGGCGATGGCGATCCGCTCGCCTTGGAGAGGGAGAAGCTCGGTGAGCTTCACGAAGACGTGCAGACCCACATCGGTTCGATGGTGGCCAATCTCATGACCTCGCTGGCCGGGGAGAAGGAGGCGATCTACCGGGTTGGCCTTCAGACCAATGCCCTGCTCGACTCGGTCGCCGAGATGATCATCTCATGGCAGCTGCTGCGACAGGCGGAGATAGCACTGCCCAAGATCGACCAGGACCCTTTCTACAAGGGGAAGGTGGAGAGCGCCCGCTGGTTCCTCGATCATGCCGCGGTGGCCGTCCAAGGCCGTCGAGCCCTGGCCGAGTCCGAGGATGGCCACATCATGAACCTGCCGGTCGAGGCCTTCTGAGGCGATGTCGCGACTGTGACGGTCCGATGTCCATCGATCGTCGATAACGTCTGGTCGTGCCCGCATCGATCTTTGCACTCATCGCCATCCTGGTCGGTGTCTTCCTGTTCATCGTGGCGTTGATCGTGTGGCAGGAGGCAAAGCGTCGTCCCAGCTACGACCCGTTGGAGTATGTGGTCGAGGACGCGGTGAAACACGTCGAGGACGGTCTCGATCCGGGCATGGACGCGCGGTTGGGCCGGGCCGACATCCGGAGGATCCTCGAGTGGGAAGTCTTCTATCTTCAGGGTCTCGCTCAAGACGACCGGCACAACCCCGTGGAGACCGTCGCCGGCGGCCACGACAGCTCGATCCGCTACATAATCGAGCAAATAGCCACAAAACACGGTGTCACCTACTCTCACCGGGACGTCGAAGAGGTACTTCGGCTCGAAGCCGACTATCTGGTGCGAATAGGCGCAGTAGGCGAGCCGGTGGATCTCGATGGAGGTGAAGAGGAATGATGGTGAGGTGCGGCGCATGTCGCAATCAGTTCGATGTGCCGGGGGCGGGCCGATTCGCCTGCCCGGTGTGCGGGTCGGTGAATGTGGTGCGCGAGCAGGGCGAGCAGGGATCCCAACCCGCCCCGCCCGGCCCATACCCGACGGCCCCAGGTGCGGTGGGCAACAGTGGTCTGGTGCAGCCGGCGCCCCCACCGCCGAGCAAGCCCGCACCAAAGGTGGAGTGCACCGATTGCGGCTTCAGCTTCTACGTGGGTGACATCGCCGTTGCCACCTGCCCGAACTGTGGCGCGGAGGTCATGACCGGTCTCGAGGACGACACCGAGGTCGACGACTGAATGAGCCGGCTTCCCAGATTGGAGGAGTATCGGTACGTGGGCACTCGGGACAACATGCGTTTCTACGACTGTGAGGACTCTGCCCAGTTCGAGGCACTGGAGGATCGGGTCAAGTCTCTCGACCTGATAATGCAAAACCAGGTCCAGACCTTCGCGCCGGACACTGCTATCGAGGCGATGAACCGGAGCTTCAAGCCGGCCCGGATCTGAGAGCTGACCCGATCATTCGAAACCCTGGGCCACCAGATCACCGACTCTTTTCCCCCGACCGTGGAAGAAGTGGTCTCCAGGAGTGAGCAGCAGGTCAATGCCCATGTCCTCCGCATAGGACCTGAGCGCCGTGACCGAGATCACCTGATCGCGTGTTCCGACCACGATCCGCTTCGGGCCGGGTGGAAGTCGGTCGGGCAGCAGGGAGGGCTCGGGTGCAATGCCCGAGTAAGGGATGGCTTCGTCCTGATCGCCGAGCCATCGCAAGGCGGAACCGGCTCCGAAAGACCAACCGGACAGGTGCATTGGGAGGCGCCGCCTCTGTGCCTCCTCGACGGCGGCGGTGATGTCGTGTTGCTCGCCTTCGCCTGCCTCGTGTTTCCCGGTGCTCGACCCTGTGCCGCGGAAGTTGAATCTGAGTACTGCGAGGCCGCGTTCGAGCATTTGAGTGGAGACCGAGATCATCAGCGGAGCCATCATGGTCCCGCCCTGCAGGGGATGGGGATGACAGAAGACGACGACACCCCACGGATCCTCCGGGGAATCCCAACGGGCCTCGAGTGTTTCACCATCTGTGGTGTTGAGGTCGAGTCGTTCGATCATCTGCGGGTCAGGTGAGAGCCAGCAACAGCCAGATGGCTGCTGCTCCGAGGATGACCAAGGCCAGCACGGCTGAGGCGATCAGTAGCCATCTGGTTTGCATGGTTGAAGGAGGGTAACCAGGAGCACAAATAGTGCTTCGTTCGGGAACGTCGGCGACGTTCAAGGCGAGTCAGGCGTTGTTGGCCGGGGCATTAGGCTCGGGCGGGCAGTTCCACCGAAAGGCAGAGGTTGTACGACATCGTGATAATCGGCGGGGGGCCGGGCGGATATGCCGCAGCCCTCTATGCCCATAATTTCGGCCTGTCGGTGGCGATGATCGACAAGGAAAGGCCGGGGGGCACCTGTTTGATCCGGGGTTGCATACCTGCCAAGCAGTGGCTGCAGGTGGCCCATGTCTACACCACGGTCGCGCATGCAGCCGAGTTCGGAGTCGTCACCAACCAGCCCAGCCTCGATTGGGAGGCGGCGCTCGCTCGCAAGAATCAAAGCGTGGAGGGCCTGGTCCGAGGCCTGGGTGGTCTCCTCAAGAAGAAGAACGTCGAGGTGATCACCGGTTACGGGCGTCTCGCCGGCCCGGGCAAGGTCGAGGTTGAGACGGACGCCGGCACGCAGACTCTGGAGGGCTCGGCCGTCATCCTGGCCTCGGGCTCGTACCCAAGGACCATTCCCGGCTACGAATTCGATGGTCGTCAGATCGTCAGCTCGGATCATGCCCTCGATTGGCCCAAACGACCGGAGCGGGTCGCCATCGTCGGCGGCGGTGTGATCGGATGCGAGTTCGCCTCCCTGTTGGTGGACGTCGGTTCAGAGGTGCATGTGTTCGAGATGATGGAGCAGATCGTCCCGGGGTCGGACGCCGAGATTGCCCGCCAGTTGCAGCGTCAACTCCAGAAGCGAGGCGTCAAGTTCCACATCGGCGTCGGTGTCGAGGCTCCGCGAGTCGCAGAGTCAGTTGTCGTTCCGGCCGGCGGCGAGGAGGTGGAGGTCGATGTGGTCCTGGTCTCGGTGGGCCGCGGCCCCAACACCGACGACGTCGGCATGGGCACGGTCACCGCAGAGTTGGATCATGGGTTCGTCAAGGTCGATCAGTCCACGATGCAGACCGCCCAGAGTGGCCTCTACGCGGTCGGGGACATAGTGGCTGGGACACCCCAGCTGGCGCACGTCGGTTTTGCAGAGGGAATTGCTGCTGTCACCCACATCGCCACAGGTGAGAGCCGACCCGTCAACTATCAGGCCATCCCTCGGGTCACCTACACCCAGCCCGAGGTAGCCGAGGTGGGGATCTCCGAGTCGGAGGCCAAGGATCGCGGTCTGGACGTCGAGGTGGCCAAGCACGCCTTCAACGGTGTCGGTCGGGCCATCATCATTGGTGAGAACCAGGGTTTCGTAAAGGTCGTCTCGGAGAAGGGCGGACCGATAATCGGGGCGTCCGTCATCGGCCCTCAGGCCGGCGAGTTGATCCACGAGTTGATGTACTCGGTTGGATGGGAGGCCCTGCCCGACGAGGCAGCTGCCTTCATCCATGCCCATCCCACATTGTCCGAAGCAGTCGGTGAGGCACTTCTGTCCGCAGCCGGCCGCAGTCTTCACTGAGAGGAGCGAATTTGGCTACGACAGTCTCCATGCCCCAGCTGGGGGAAACGGTAACCGAGGGCACCATCCTCAAATGGGCCAAGAAGGTCGGCGACACGATCGCTGAAGACGAGGTGTTGCTCGAGATCTCCACCGACAAGGTAGACACCGAAGTCCCTTCGCCTGCCGCGGGGACCATCCTAGAGATCCTGGTCGACGAGGGAGACACGGTACAGGTGGGCACACCGATGGTGGTGATCGGTGAAGAGGGCGAGAGCACCTCGGATTCGACGACGTCGGAACCCGCCGTCGTAGCCGAGGCGACCGAGACCCCGGAACCGGCAGATGCCGCTGAGCCCGAGGCGAGCGGAGCCGCTTCCCCGTCCGACCGGGAGGTCGAGGCGTTCTTCGCCGAGCCTGATGAAACCGAGAAGAAACCGCATCTGCTGTCCCCGGTGGTGCGGAAGCTGATTCGTGAGCACGAGATCGATGTGTCCAAGCTGAGCGGGAGCGGCGAGGGCGGTCGGATAACGCGTAGGGACGTCGAGGCGTTCATCGAATCCGGTGAGCCTGCCCTTTCGGTCCCAACTCCCGTTGCAGAGCCACCGAAGGAGACTCAGGAAGGCCCGTCTGAGACGGCAGCGACAGTCGAGCCGGAGGTGAGAGAGCCGGCAGCTGCCGTGCAACCCGCACCGGGTGCCACGGACGAAGAGGTGCCGCTAGATCGGATCCGGATTCGCACCGCCGAGAACATGATCAACTCGAAGCGGACCGCGGCTCACGTCTGGACATCGGTCGAAGTCGACTTCGAGCGAGTGGAGCGGGTCCGTCAGGCCCACAAGGCGGAGTTCAAGGAGGAGGAGGGCTTCTCCCTCACCTATCTGCCCTTCATCTCCCGGGCGACCATCGACGCACTGAAGGCATTCCCGGTGGTGAACAGCTCGTTCTATCTGGAAGAGAAGAAGGCCGTGTTTCACAAGAAGGTCGATCTCGGCATCGCGATCGACCTCAATCAGGGCGGGCTTGTGGTGGCCCGCGTGAAGAACGCCGACGGCCTGCGTCTTGGTCGGGCTGGCCCGCGAGATCCGCGAGCTGGCCGATCGAGGGCGCTCCAGGGACCTGGGGCTCGACGACTTGACCGGTTCGACATTCACCATCACCAACCCAGGCCCGTTCGGGTCATTCATGTCGGCGCCGATCATCAATGTCCCCAACGTGGCGATCCTGTCGACCGAAACGGTGACCAAGAGGCCCACGGTCATCACCACCCCTGATGGTCAGGACATGATCGCCATCCGCCACATCGGGTATCTGGGCCTGACCTGGGACCACCGGGCGTTCGACGGGTCGACCGCCGTCCTGTTCCTGCAGAGGATCAAGCAGAACATCGAGACATGGGACTGGGAGCAGGAGCTTGCCTGAGCCCATGTTGCGGTCACGCTGGCTGGGTCGTCTTCCCTACACGGAGGCGTGGGACCTGCAGCGGGCCTTTCACGAGGGAAAGGCCCGGGGTCGCACCGACGACGACTATCTGCTCCTGTTGGAGCACCCACCGGTTTTCACCATCGGGCGCAATGGTGACGCCAACAACCTCCTTGTCGACCGGGCGATGGTCGAGGCCGAGGTGCATCACGTCGATCGGGGAGGAGACATCACTTTCCACGGTCCCGGGCAACTGGTCGGCTACCCAATCCTCACCCTCGAGGACCCCAAACAGATAGTCCCATACGTTCGCCGGCTGGAGGAGGTCCTCATCGCCACCCTGGCCGACTTCGGTGTCGAAGGATGGGCCGAGGCCGGGTACACGGGAGTGTGGACCGAGCAGGGGCAAGGTGGCAGCCATCGGAGTCCGCGTCTCGCGCCGGGTGACCATGCACGGATTCGCCCTCAACCTCCATCCCGACATGAGTTACTTCGGGATGATGAACCCCTGTGGCATCACCGATCGCCCGGTCACCACACTCTCAGACCTGGTGGGCCGAAAGGTGACCATCGAAGAGGCGGTGAGGGCCCTGATTCCCCATTTCGAGCGTGTCTTCGGATACGAGGTCACCGAGACCCAGCTGGCCGCCTTCGTCAGAGGTCAGGGGACGCGCTCGGAATATGAGGTGGATCGTCTCCTCCAGTCTGGGACGTTCTCACCGGAGGCGCGTGGTGCCGAGCCGGTCCTGATCAACGGGAGGCTTCCCGGGGAGCCGCCACGACCCGAGTGGATGAAGGTCAAGGCGAGGCTCGACGGCGATTACCTGGAATTGAAGAAGATGATGCGTGGTCTCGAGCTGAACACTGTCTGTGAGGAGGCAAACTGCCCCAACATCTACGAGTGTTGGGGGATGGGCACCGCGACCCTGATGATCCTCGGTGACAAGTGCACCCGTGCTTGCTCGTTCTGCAACGTCACCACCGGGAAGCCAACCGAGCTGGACATCTTCGAGCCCTATCGGGCCGCCGAGGCGATCCGGAAGATGAGTCTTCGCCATGCGGTGATCACCTCAGTCAACCGCGACGATCTCGACGACGGGGGAGCGGGGATATTCGCCCACACCATCACCGAGAGCCGTCGTCAGTCGCCGGGGACCGAGATCGAGGTTCTGATCCCCGACTTCAAGGGCGATAGGGAGGCTCTGCAAACCGTCATGGATGCCACACCCGAAGTGCTCAACCACAACACCGAGACCGTCCTCCGTCTTCAGCGCGACATCCGCACCTCGGCTAATTACGGGCGGTCTCTGTCTCTCTTGTGGCGGGCCAAGCAGATGAGACCTGAGGGGTTGACCAAATCAGGTCTAATCGTGGGCATGGGGGAGAGCAAGGAAGAGGTCCTCGGGGCCTTGGCGGACATGCGTGCCGTGGGGATCGACATCATCACGATCGGTCAGTACCTCCGGCCGACGGCGCGGCATCGCCCAATCCATCGGTATGTCCATCCCGACGAGTTCGCCGAATACAAGGAATTCGGCGAGTCGCGTGGGATTCCCCACGTCGAATCAGGCCCACTGGTCCGTTCCAGCTATCACGCCAGGGAGAGCCGCGAGGCGGTGCCATTGACCATCGGGGGCGGGGCGGGCTAGATCAACCGCCCTGAAGCGGAACTTACCCCTTGGGCCGCATGGTTAGTCGGGCCTGATCGGGGCACTTTGTCTCAACTGATAGGCAAGCAGTAGGGCTCCAGGGAGATCTCCCTGGAGCCCTACCGTAGATGAGGTCGTTCTTCAGCCGACCGTCACAGTTCCCGCGAAGAAACAGGTGTTGCTTCCGAGGGCTGGAGAATCACGGAGGAAGAACTCCACCGATGTGTGGAAATGGGTCGTATAGCCCACCGCGTCGGCAAGTCCGACACTTCCGAAAGTACCGTTGCCGACACTGATCACCGTGCCTGCGTTCACGGTGCCATTGCCAAACTGGCTTGGTCCCGCGCCATTCAACGTGATGTGACTGACCGTCTCGTTCCAGCTCGCCCGAAGGGTCGGCTCGCCGGCACCGTTACAGGTGGCGTAGAGGGTGATCGGACCGTATGTCCCGATCGTCTCGTCGGTCGTGTTCGGGGCCGCCTGGTGGAAGAACGAGTTTTGCGTGACGCCATTCACACTCGCCGCGTCCACCACCTGATTCTCAGCCAGACGCTTCATGAACGTGGCCATTTGCCCGCGGGTGACGTTGTCGTCGGGGCAGAACTTGGTGTTGGACGGCGGATTGCATCCGACCGTGATGTTGTGGTCCTTCATCCAGCTGATGCCGGTGTGAAAGATGTGCGAGTCCGGAACATCAGTGAACTGATGCGATGCCCACACCGCAGTCGGAACCGCGAGCAGGAATGCCGTGACTATCCCTATGAGCGTCATCGAACGACGCCGTGTCGGCTTCTCCATGACCAGTACCTCCTTGAGTTGGCCAGGGGGGTGGTCCCCCAAGGATGCATACTTACACCGAGGTGGCAGGTTTCAATCAGGGTTTCACCCCCCATGACCGGCGATCGAGGCCGCCGTCGCGGAGTTGTGCCGGGTTCTAGGACCGGAATGGGACCGTGAACTCGTCGATTACGACGCTCTCGCGGTCTATGACGGACACGTTGATACCGGTGCTGTCCTGGCTCAACGCGAGGAAGTGGTTTGTCCGGTCGCCCACGATCAGCGGTGGGTGCCCGGCCGGGCAATCTTCGACCTCGTAAAGCCCGCGACCGCCACCGCCCGAACGGGGTCGTCTACGTCGTCTCGCCGGAGTTC
Organism: uncultured Actinomycetes bacterium; assembly: GCA_963730285.1. GTDB lineage: Bacteria > Actinomycetota > Acidimicrobiia > Spongiisociales > ZC4RG35 > JARDZU01. Next base: position 231,711 of record CAVSQY010000007.1, read on the forward strand.
AATCAAGGACCATCTATATGAGAGGTTCGAGACGTGTTCCTCGCCCTGAGCGGGCATGCTTGGAACAGCTGTAGGCCGGATGGTGGAAGACCATGATCGTAGGTTTGGTGATCGCGGCCATCTGCTCCTTCAGAAAGGCGAGTTGCTCCTCTGAGTCCACCAGATTGGAGTGCAGGACGATGATGTCCGCTGCTCCCCACGAGATGGTCGTCCAATGGGCCGGGTTGTTGAATATCTGGCCGACGGCTGCGATACGGGTATCTGACTCCTCGTCGTGGTTGCCCCAGGTGACCCACCAGTCGATTCCGGCCCACTGGTCCGATCCAGTTATCACGCCAAGGAGAGCCGCGAGGCGGTCCCGGTGAGCATCGGAGCCCCAGCCGACTAGCCGTCTGGATGGCTTTGGGGAATAGATCGGGTCGAGAAAGACACCCCCCGGGCTGATGCCCGGGGGGTGTCTTTGATTCCTTTTATTAGCGGTCTTCAGGTCTGGGGCGCCACATCTCCAAACGTATCCTTCAGGGCGGCCAGGTCGGCGTTGGAAGGCGTGCCTGCCAACGACAACGAGGACTGACCCGTGCCCGACTGTGACCAGATGGTCGTCAGCGAGCCTTGTTGTCCCAAGAACGCGTCGGATCCGATTGCGCACAGCTTCAGCGTGTGTGATCCGGCCGGGATTTGCACTGCAACGCTGCCCGCAACTGTCCCACCTTCGATCTGTCCGTCATATGTCGCCAGGCCGTACGTGCCGGGGACACTCAGGGTCGGCAGGAAGAACCAGCCACCGCAGCCGCCGTTGGAGGTTTGGTCGACGGCAACCCAGCTTTGCACGATGTCGTTGGTTGGCGTTGGAATCTCGCTATACAGCGTGGAGGAGATTTGGAGTATCCCCGCAGCAGGCACATCGAGATTCAACGTAAGGACAGGCGTGATCGTCAGACTCGCTCCGTCCGGACATCCGCTCTCACACGACACACCATCGATCTGCGTCGTATATGCGACTGAATCCTGTCCATCCAACTTGCCCGCGTCCACCACTTGGTTGTCGGCCAAGCGCTTCATGAACGTGGCCATCTGCCCACGGGTGACGTTGTCGTCCGGACAGAACTTCGTATTGGATGGCGGGTTGCAACCCACCGTGATGTTGTTGTCCTTCATCCAGCTGATGCCCGTGTGGAAGATGTGCGAGTCCGGCACATCAGTAAATTGATGCGAAGCCCACACCGCGGTGGGAACCGCGAGTAGGAACGCCGTGACGATCCCCATGAGCATCATCGAACGGCGCCGTTTTGGCTTCTCCATGACCAGTACCTCCTTGAGTAGGCCAAGGGGAGTGTTCCCCCAGCATGCATACTTACACCGCTAGAGCAGGTTTCAATCGGGGTTTCACCCCATGACCGCGAGATTTGGGCCTAATCGGTATCTTCAGCCCGGGAACGGGACGGTGAATTCGTCGATGACCGCACTCTCCCGGTCGATGACGGTGACGTCGACGCCCGTTTCGTCCTGGCTGATGGCGAGGAAGTGGTTGGTCTGGTCCCCAATGATCATCTCGGGATGCCCCGGCGGGCACTCCTCCACCTCGTAGAGCCCGCGACCGCCACCGCCCGAGACGACGTAGACGATCCCGTTCGACTCGAACCTCTCATAGAGATGGTCGTGCCCGTTCAGGGCCAGGAAAACGTCTTGATCGAACTCCGGCACCCAGGTTTCGACCACCGCATCGGTGGATCCATGCTTGGAACAGCTGTAGGCCGGATGGTGGAAGACCATGATGGTGGGTTTGGTGATCGCGGCCATCTGCACCTTCAGAAAGGCGAGTTGTTCCTCCGAGTCGACCACGTTGGAGTCGAGGATGACGATGTCGGCCGCCCCCCAAGAGATCGTCGTCCAGTTGGCGGGGTTGTCGAACGCCTCGTTCACGGCTGCGATGCGGGCATCTGACTCCTCGTCGTGGTTGCCCCAGGTGACCCACCAGTCGATTCCGTCGTCGGTCACCCAGGAGAAGGGTCCCATGATCTTGGCGGCGTCATTGCCGTAGAAGTTGTCACCGGTGGTGAGGATCGCCTCCACGTCATTTGACTCCGCATAGGCCCTCATGGCGTCGGCCACCTCGCCCATCCGTTCGCCACCAGAGCCCCAGTCACCGATCACCAGCAGGGTCTTTCCCTCACCGACTATCGAGGGAGGAGCAGAAGGTGGGCCCTGGGTGGTGGTCGTGGCTTGGGTTGTCGTCGTGGTGGTAGAGGTTGTGGTGGTCGACGTAGCCGTGGTCGTGGTGGAGCTGGGCAGCAAACTCGTGCCGGTATTGGTCGTGGTGGCAGTCGACCCAGATCCGAGGCCGGCACAACCGGAGAGGACGAGTGCCAGCGACACCACGGCCAGAGTCATGGCCGACGAACGGGCTCTCCCACCAGTCATCGGAGCCCAATGTAGGCATCACTCGAAATTGTGGTCAGTCCTGTTCGTCCGGCGGCATCGGTGGGGGGTTGCCTGGTGGTGGCCAGGACGGGGGCGGGGCCACGGCTGCCTGGCCTAGTTGCTGGAGGCTGTCCGCGACACGAAGGAAGAAGCTGGCCGCCTCCTCGCGGGTCAGGGTGCGATTGGGGCAGAACCGGTTGGTGCCACATCCCTGGGTCAGCCCGTAGTAGGCGAAGGTGTTGATGGCCGACTCGGCCCAGTGGCCGTTGTCGTCATCGAAGGCATCGGGGCCGATTGCCGCGAGGCCTAGAGCGCGCACCGTCATGGTGGCGAACTCGGCCCGGGTCAGGTCTCGGTCCGGGCAGTATTCAGAGGGCAGGCAGCCGACGGTGATCCCTGCCGCGGCCAGCTTGTTGTCGGCGTTCTCGAAGAGATGACCGTTGTCATCCATGAAGTAGTCGCGGTCGGCAGGCGGGAGGCGGAGGACCCGGGCGAACAAGGCAGCCACCTCGCCTCGCGTCATCTTTCGCTCCGGGCAAACAATGCGGTACCCACACCCGAACAGGAGCCCCCGGGCATGGAGCTCGGTGAGCGCCTTGATGTGGAGGCTCTCGTTGTCATCGGTGAAAGGATCGAGGCACCCGATCCGGCCCTCCGTGGAGACCTCGACCTGGTCGATCAGCAACGAGAGGTCATTTGGTGTCGGGTAGCTGCCGCCGAAGTACACGTTCAGCCACATCTGTCGGATCCCGATCTGAGGCTCGGTCGCCCTCCGGAATGCAAGGCCGGACACCGACAGGCCCAGTCTTCCGTCGAGCCACCCTTCGAATGAGCCGTCGTTGGATCCGGGCGTGTTCATACGCACGTGGCCCTCGACACATTGCCAACGGCCCGGGTCGAGATAGGCGTGGTCCCACCACAACTCGTCGCCGCAGGTCCCCGCCTGATCGAGGTGATAGAGATAGGTCCCGATGGGTACCTGCCCGGGCGCCGCTCCCAAGGAGCCGGCCACGCCGAACATGCCTCGAGCCGACCAGCCGGGCGACGCCTCTGTCGAGGGGATGCAACCCCTGCCCGAGGACGAGTAGATGCCGGAAAGGCCGGGGAGCTTGCCGAGAGATGCCGAGCTCCAGTCGAGAAGTCTGACGTGGTAGCGGTACCAGGCTTCGTCGGGAGAGGGATCCATTCGATCGAAGGGCCCGAATCCACGAAACCCGCCTTCCGGTATCTCGACTTGCAGGGCGTTTCCGGCGAATCCGTAACTAACCAAGCCGGTGCGGGCGAGGTCGACCGGACGGAGGTCGATGAGCCCGTCACTCCAGTTGTCGTCCTCGAACTCCCGGGCAGCGGCTGGTTCCGCGGCGTCGGCCCGCAACGCCACGCCAGTGACGAGCACCGCCAATAACACCGCAATATCCAGGCATTTCCGAGACATCGGCCGGACCGTACCCCCCTTCGACTGTTATCACACCTATCGCCTGATATCTTCTGGGGTTATTTCGATACAGCCGATAGTCTGTCGCCCCAGATGAAACGTCGAATCGTCGTCACACTGCTAACCGCCGCCCTGGTCGTGCCGTTTCTGCCGGCCACGGCGGCCTCGGCTCAGTCCTACGAGCCCCAGATCTCAACCTCGACTCTTCAACGAGCCCTGAAGGAGAAGGGGCTCTACCGGGGGCCAATCGATGGCAGCTACGGAGCCAAGGTACAGCACGCGGTGATGGCCTTCCGCAAGGAAATAGGAGTCTCTCGCTCTTACTCATGGAGCAATTCGCTATGGGACGAGTTGCAGCTCTATCAAGGGCCATTCACCAAATTCGACGAGCCGGATCGCGTCGAGATCAACCTGACGAAACAGACCGCTCACTTGTTCCGAGATGGCAAGCTGATTGCCACCTTCCCGGTCGCGTCCGGTAACGGGGAGCTCTTCACCAACTCGACCGGGGGCCTGTCCAAGGCGGTCACACCGACCGGAAACTTCAAGGTCTACCGTCACTCCACCGGGTGGTACGAGTCTTATCTCGGATTTCTCCTCGATCCCTGGTTTTTCAATGGTGGGATAGCCTTACACGGCTCGACCTCGGTCCCTCCCTCTCCAGCCTCACACGGGTGTGTTCGTCTTACCACCTGGGACAGCGCCTTCATCAACAAATACATGTATATCGGGATGCCCGTCCACGTCTACCGGTCCAGCGAGGGGCCGGTGTACGGGAGCGACGGGCCATTCGCCGACGTGCCGGCCAACCACGTGTTCGCCGATGCGATCCAGTGGATGGTCGACAACGGGTACACCAATGGCTGTTCCAAGTACTTCTACTGCGTCGACGACCCGGCCACTCGCGGGGAGATCGCAGCCTTCATGAAGAGGACCCTTGAGCCCTATCTGGGAGCTGTTGCCCCGGTCAGCTTCAGCGACACTCAGGGTCATCTTTTCGAAGATGCCATCGGGTGGTTGGCCGGCCAGGGGATAACATTTGGGTGCGACCCACCGGACTACACGAAGTTCTGCCCGGACCGGCCGATCAGCCGAGGAGAGATGTCGGCATTGTTCAAGCGAGCTGCCGAGCACCTCATCGTGGTCGATCCCGGCGACATCGACCCTGGGACTTTCGTCGACACCCAGTCCTCGCTCTATGTGAACTCGGCGGCATGGCTCGCAGCCAGCGGGATAACAGTGGGATGCAACCCGCCCGGCAACGACAAATACTGCCCCGCTCAAGACGTCACGCGGGGCCAGCTGGCGGTGTTCCTCAAGCGAATCCTCGACCGTCTCTAGAGGATCCGTGGCCGACTTCGATCATCAGGGCCGACTTCTCCGGCTTCAGGAATTGATGCGAACCGGGGGGATCGACGCCGTGTTGCTTTCGGTTGGATCGGACCTTCCCTATTTCACCGGATATGAGGCAATGGTCAACGAGCGGCTGACGATGCTGGTCGTGCCGGGGGAAGGGGAGGCCACGATGCTGATCCCGAGGCTCGAGGCACCGAGGGTTCCTGCCGGATCGTTCCAGCTGGTCCCCTGGGACGAGACTGAAGACCCCATTGCCCTGGCTGCTCGGATGATCCCCGGAGCGCGAAGGGTTGGCATTGGCGACCACACATGGTCTTTCTTCCTCCTCGGGCTTCAGCGACAGCTCGAGACCGTCACATGGGCGCCGGCGTCGGCGCTGACGAGACAGCTGCGCATGCGAAAGGACGCTGCTGAGATCGCTGCCCTGAGAGCCGCAGCGCATGGGGTGGATCGGGTGATGGGGCGCATTCCTTCCGAAGTCCGCTTTGCCGGGAGGACCGAAATCGAGGTATCCCGTGACCTCGCCCGGATGACGATCGAGGAGGGTCACGAAGTCTCGTCATTTGCCATCGTCGCGGCCGGGCCGAATGGAGCCTCACCGCACCACGAGCCTGGTGACAGGGTCATCGAGAGTGGTGACTTGGTCGTCTGCGACTTCGGCGGCCGGGTGGATGGCTACTACTCGGACTCAACCCGCACCTTTTCGGTGGGCGACCCTTCGGACCGTCAGCGGGAGGTTCACGAATTGGTGGCGGCCGCCACCCAAGCGGCCCGTCATGCGGTTGCCCCTGGCTTGGAGTGCCAGGAAGTCGATCGAGCCGCCAGGGCCGTGATCGACGGGGCCGGATATGGCGACTACTTCATACATCGGACGGGCCATGGGATCGGTCTCGAGACCCACGAGCACCCCTACATGGTGGAGGGGAACGATCTGGCCCTCGAGCCCGGAATGGCGTTCTCGATCGAACCGGGGATCTACTTGCCGGGCGAGTTTGGGGTGCGAATAGAGGACATCGCCGTGTGCGGCGACTCGGGGGCTGACGTTCTCAACGAGTCCCAGAGGGGACTGGTCGTCGTCGGCTAAGCGGGATCAGGGGAGCTTGAGCGCCCGGGTCAGGAAGGTCGCCGTCTCTGCCCTGGTCAAGATGCGATTCGGGCAGAACTGATCGTTGAGCGGCGGATTGCAGCCTTTGGTGATACCGGCGAAGGCGAGGCGGTTCACCGCCCCTTCCAGAACATGTCCGTTGTCGTCAGTGAAGTAGTCGGTGGTCGCCACCGGCAGGCTCAGCGCACGAGAGACAAAGGCGGCGAATTCTGCCCGGGTGAGAGCCCGATCCGGGCAAAACCGGTCATTGGCCGGCGGGTTGCAACCCTGGGTTATGCCGGCCTCGGCGATCCGATTGATCCCACCCTCGAGCAGGTGCCCGTCGTCGTCGTTGAAGTAGTCACCGGACGCGATGGGTAAGTCCAGGGCACGAGAGATGAAGGTTGCGGCCTGCGCCCTGGTCAGGGTGTCGCCGGGGCAGTACATGTCTTTGAAGGGCGGATTGCAACTCTGGGTTATGCCGGCGGCAGCAATCGCCTCGATGCCCTTCTCGTGGACACTGCTGTCATCGTCGAAGAAGGTCCCGTCGAAGAGGAGCCGGACCGGGTTGGGGTCACAACGCGGAGTCGGATGATAGAACCAGGCGCCCAAAGGCCTCCCGGTCGGGCTGTTGCCCAGATATACCCTGAGCTGGCCGGACGAGTCCAGGATCTCGAGGTCGGCCCGGCCATCGCCGTCGTAGTCCACGACACCCAGGGAGAGGATTTGGCTCACATCCAAAGCGAGCGGAAACGACTGCTGCAGCTCCCATCCGGCGCCCAATCGGAGGACATCGACCTTTGAGCCGCTTCCGGTTGGGTACAGGGCAAAGACCTCCGGGGTGTCACCACCATCACGGTCTCCCACCGCTAGGTGCACTGGTGCACCTCCCGGCAGGGGATCACTCTCGAGGAGATCGGTCCAGGAGGAGCCGCTGAAGATGCTCAGCTCTCCTCCGGGTGACACGGCCCATATCTCGGCCCGATGATCACCATCGAGGTCGCCACCTGCGACGGCCGTCGAGTCGGAGGGCACTCCCGTGGCGTACACACTCGAGTCCCGATAGCTGCCGCGACGGGTGACGACCTCGGCGCGCATCGTCGGTCCGTCGGCATTGAGAGCGACCAAGTCCTGTCGACTGTCGTAGTCCACATCCATGAGCAGGGTCTGGTCGGAGCCTGCCACGGTCGAGCTGGGCACGAACCATCGTCCTATCGAGCAGGAGCCATACTTCTCGGCGCCGGTAGCGATGTCGATGACTGCTCCGTCGGGATGGCTGCGCAATCCGATGACGTCCGGTGCGCCGTTGCCCGTGCCATCTGCCACTGACAGGGCATATCGCCCAGTGACAGGGGCGAAGATCGTGGGAAGACTCAACGCCGGAGCCCCGAAGTCACGCAGAGCCGTGGCGGGTGCAATTGGGGCCAGAGGGTCGGGGTTTCCCGGCGTGGCTCGCGGACCCATCCATGAGAAGTGCATGGCGTCCTTGGCGTTCGCCCAATCCCCGCCCCAACAGAATCCGGCGTCCCGCCACACATTGATGAACCATTGGGGGAAGTTGCTTATCAGCTTCCCATCGGCCCGATAGGGGTTTTGGGCCGGGTTGATGTCGATCGCCGTCCCCAGGCCGTGACGGGAGATCTGGCGGCTGCCGTCGATCGTGCGGGGGGTGAATGCCCCTACGTCGTGGATCCAGTAGATGTGACCGCCGGCGGCCTCGCCCATCAGCGCCGCAGTGACCCTCTTGAAAGCGGGGAGGGCTGTTTTGTGCACCTGGACTCGTCGTCCACTGCTGAATGGGACAACCCAATAGACCAACTGTGACCGAATTTGCGATATCGAACGCCCGAAGTAGGTCCCGAATGGCCCCAGGATCGCCTCACTGCCCGGGAGTGCCCCGGTTCGGGAGACGTATGGCGTCTGGGTGTAGGGGTCACCGCACGTCGACGACTCGGAGAAGTTCTCCCAGCGAACGTCGGTGTCCGACGCTGCTCGGGCCGGTTGGGCAAGCCCGACGAGCGCCGGCACTCCGAGGAGAGCCGCCATGGTCGCGATCAACGTCTTGCGAAACATTCAGTCAACCCTCAGCGTGACGGTGGTTCGCTGGATCAGGTCGCCATTCCAACGCCACTCGCCAACCAGAGTGTGGACACCGGGTGGGAAGGCCACCAATGCGTTCCATCGACGCAGCGCTTGCACCGATGTTGTTGAGATCGGCAGTTGAGTCGTGCTTATTGAGTTGGCATCCAAGGTGAGGCTGAATGTCGTGGACGACGATGTGAACTCCGCCTGTTCAGAGCCCTGGTAGGGGAGAGTCTCAAAAAAGCCTTCCTCGATCAGGTGGAATCTGCCGTCGAAGGTGTCCACCAGCAGCGAACAGGTCGTTCCGTCTTTGGAGCACGAGATCGGGCTCCAGTTGGAGAGGGGAAGGTGTTGTGGGCTCTGGGGCAGGTGCAAGGCCCTGGTCAGGAGGGTGGCGGTCTCACCTCTGGTTATCAGCCGGTTCGGGCAGAACCGGTTGTTGGCGGGCGGGTTGCAGCCGACCGTGATGCCATCTTTGGCGATTGCATTGATCGCGTTTTCCAGGACGTGGCCGTCGTCGTCGATGAAGTAGTCGTTGGACGTGTGCGGCAAGGACAGTGCCCTGACTATGAAAGTGGCGAACTCGGCTCGGGTCAGGGCGCGGTAGGGACAGAATCGGTCGTTCTGCGGCGGATTGCACCCCGAGGTGATCCCTGCAGCGGCGATGCGATTGATTCCGCCTTCGAGGACGTGGCCGGCGTCGTCGACGAAATAGTCCTCGCCATCGTCTGGCAGGCCCAACGCTCGCGCGAGAAAGGTCGCCGCCTCGGCGCGGGTGACAGAGCGGTCAGGGCAGAACTTGGTGTTTGCCGGCGGGTTGCAGCCCTCGGTGATCCCGGCCGCAGCGATGGCCTCGATGCCGTTCTGATGCACGCTTTGGTTGTCATCGGTGAAGGTGCCCTGCAAGACGATTGCCTGAACCGACGCCGGCCAGATCATTAGGGCGATCGCAATTGACAGGACGGTCGCCCCGAGCATCATCCACCGGTTCCTCATGTCAGCTCTAAGGCGGCGAGCACCTGATTGACCGCAGGAATGATGTCGGCCCTGTCGATGTGGGAGCCGAGCACGACGTACAGGCAGAAGGGTCTCCCGCCCGAGGTGAAGAAGGCTTGGCATCCGCTTTGGCCCGGTACGGCGTGTTGCAGCATGTTTCGGTCGAATTGCCGTGGATGGAGGTCCCGGGGGAGCCCTTCGGCTGAGAAGAGAGCCGTCCCGGCACTCTCCGGGCCGAACTCGACCAGCGAGATGAACGCGTCCCGGTTCCCCATGTTCTCGACCGCACCTGAGCCAAAGGTGCCTCGCTCAGGTGGCAGAGGGAAGGACCCGGCGTGGAGCACCGTCGGCTCGATCGCACCGTCCGCAAGCAGGGCGAACCCGCCGCCCGATATCGACCCTTCCCAGCCGACCGGCAGATCCACAGCGATCCCACCCCGTTCGAGTCTGCTCAAGTCAGGGCTCCGATCCCGGCCGCCACTCCGATCACGGTCATCCCGATCGCCGTCACTCTGTGCAGGGGGAGCCCCAGGCTTGCCATCTTCTCGTGGAATCGGGTCAGGCGTGAGGGGCGATCGATCCAGCCTGCTGCCCACAAGGACAGGGAGCGACCGAGACCAAAGGTGACGCCGACCATTGCCCCGAGCCAAGGCGATCCGGTCAGCACTTCGGCGGCGAGGGTGGAGTAGACCAGCCAGGTGACAACAAAGGTCGCCAAACCGGCGCCGAGCTCTGAACCGAACGCAAAGCCGTACACCCAGCCCCGGTAGTGCCCGATCCACGACTCGTTGACCTGGCGCTGCGGCCCGAGGGGTGCGACTCGCGCCAAGTCGAGCGCTCCCGCCAGCAGGACGACACCAGCAGTCAGGCCAAGCCCCGCTTCTTCTCCGATGCTGCCGGCCACCAGGCTGCCGATCCATCCGAGCCCGAGCCCAATGATGGCACCCGTGATCGTCGCTCCCACGGTGAAGGTCGTCACGGTTAGGAGCCATTTGTTGCGTCGCGCCCGCTCACCGAGCGGGTGAATGCTCGAAAGCATCGACTCTCCTCACGGCGACCAATTGGACCGGACGGCAGCAGCCAGGGACAACAGGAGGGCGAGGACCAGTTGGACGGTCAAGGGCCTTCCACCGGGCTTTGGTAGAGCGAATCGTCGCCCGGCTCGATGCCTGCTCCCCGAAGCTGTTCGTCGGTCATGCCGATACGGTTCGACGTATCGGCATGAACCGGGCTCTGGGAGTCGCGAATCGATTGACGGAGTAGCGAGATCAGGTGGCGCCAACTCGATGCAGCGCCTTCACCGATGATCATCCCCGAGCCATCCACGAACAGGAAATACGGAGTCATCGGCACCTTGAATCGGTCCCATGCGTCGTCGGACATCACCAAGGGGAGCCTGGCGGGAGCAAGCTCTGACAAACGCGAAGGGGACTCAGAGCCCGGGCTTTTCGTGACGATGACGGTTCGAGTGTCGGGGGTGGGCAGCTCGAAATCGGTCCCGAACTCTTCCCAGAAGGCCTGGCAGCTGAGGCAACCCGAGGAGAGGAAGGCAATGAGTGTGCTTCCCCGCCCTTGCTGGAGGCTGATCGACACCTCTGAGCCTTCCAAGTTGACGCCGGTGACCGTGTCGGTTGGCAGCTTCTCGAATCCGCCCGTCTTCGGCGCCCGTCTTGCCGGGGCCGCCACTGATCCGTCCTCGGAGGCGCCGAGGGCATGGAGCTGGCGAAGGATCTCGGCGTGGCTCTTGAGCAAGCCTGCGACCAGGACGGTGAGCAGGATGATCACGATCCCTTCGATGACGATCGCCAACGTCATCAGGCGATCCTCCCCCAGGTGACGGGGATCCCATTCGGGTCCCCGAATGTGAAGGTCGAGTCGGCCGGCCCCGATGACAGGGAGTTGCGGACGGACCATGTTCCCGAGTCGAACCAACCAACTCCCGTGGAGCCGGTGCCATCCCAGTCACCGGTCATCGGCAGGCCGCTACCCCCAAACGTGAAATCGAAGTCCGCGTCTGCCCCCGGCAAGGCTTCCGCGAAGCAGCCAGCGGTTCCCCCGCACCATGCCGACACGGCTGACGCCGGCGCCATTCCAATCACCGACGACAGGGATGTCGCCCGGCTGGCCGAAGGTGAAGTCGTAGTCCGGCGATCCTGGCGAGTTGGAGTTGCGAAGCAGCCAACGATTCCCTCGGACGATACCGATGGTGTGCACGCCGTTCCCGTTCCAGTCGCCGATCACCGGGATGTCTCCGGGCTGCCCGTACTCCACCACGAGGTCTGGCTCCCCGGTGCCCTCGATCTGGCGGATGTGCCACACCAGGCTGTTGTTCCCGATGACACCGTGCCGCGTGTTGCGAACCATTGCTGCGGTGCGTACGCCGGCGTTGGAGAAGTCCGCCATCAGCGGATGATCGCCGGTGGCCCCGTAGTCGAACGTCTGGTGGGCGCCGCCCCCGTCGAGGGTGTTCCTCAGCTGCCAGGTGCCGCCGGTCACCACGGCGGGCCGTGCCGAATAAGGCCCCTTCGGGGTGGTATCCGGCAGGAGACCTGGCGAGTTGTGGGTATAGGTCGACTGGGAGACAGCGTCTGTATGGGTGCAGGAAGAGTCCCACTCCCATGGGGTCACACAAGTGACGACCCGACAGGTGATCGGGCCAATGCACGGTTTGTGGTTGTTGCACTGGCCGTAGCGGAACCTGGTGCAACAGGTCTTGCGCTCATCGCAGTTGTCGTGATTGCAATGACAACTGCAATCCACGCAGGTGTCGCTGCAGGTGCCGGTGGAACTGCAGTTGCATCCGCCGCAGCTGGACGCGTTGCAATCCATGTAATAGCGGCTGTTCCCATCGCAGTATGTGTTTCCTTCTGCCCGCCACCATCCGGCAACCACATGACCGGGTGGGCAGGTGTTGACCCCGTGGACGTTCACGCAGAAGTCTGTCCAGCCGTCGTTGCAGGCAGCACCTGCTCCACAGTCGCTCGGCACCACGGCGGCATAAGCGCTTCCGGGTCTGAGGATGTAGGCCGCCGGGGCTGCCACGAGCGCAGTCCCCACCATGGCGGCACGGCGGAGGAAACCGCGACGCGAGGTCTTCGTGTCAAGGACGCGACTTGCGGCTTGAACCAATCTCGTACTCATCGATTTGTGGCCAATCGGAGCGTGACCGGTAACTCCGCAAGAAGCAGATAGGAGAGGTATGCGCCGATGACCCCAAAGCCGAGCACGGCGACGATAGTCGACAGATCGTCGGACCACGGCACCGCACGGCGGTTCACGGCGGCCAGGTACCCGAGGGCCAGGAACGCGAAACCGTTGTACGTGACGTGAAACCAGGTCGGTGGGGTGTCGTCGCCCCCGAAGCAACCGCAGCTCTGCAACGCGAAGCGACCCCGCATCGCCGCCAGGGTGAACGCGAAAAACCCGAGATAGAGGATGGCCCCCAATGCCGCCCAAGTCCCACCAATGAGGATCCCCGCTGTGCCCGCCCCGATCTCGAGGATCCCAAGCGCACGGACGACGATGGTCGAAGAGGGGAGACGGGCGTCGCCGAGGGCGCCCCTCGTCGGACCAGGATCGACGATTTTGGAGACACCGCTTGCGGTCAACAGAAGCAGGGCGACCGTGGAGAATGCCTGGGCTACCACCCGTGGCAGCGTAACGGCCACCGGTGGGAGGGCCAATACAAACTGCGGCTTCGACAGGCAGCACACGTAGACTTCGCCGCCGTGACCACCACCATGACAAGCAGTATTTGAGCATGCCGGACTCGAGCCTCCCGGAGCTGGGCTCACCCACGGCCTCGATCGTGGTTCGCTGCTACAACGAGGCAGACCACATTGGAAGGCTGCTCTCCGAGCTGAAACGACAGTCGTTCACGAACTATGAGATCGTCGTGGTGGACTCGGGGTCTGACGATGGCACCCTCGAGATCGTCACCAACGAGGACGTGGCGCTGGAGCACATCAAGCAGGAGGACTTCAGCTTCGGCGGGTCTCTAAATGTCGGGTGTCGTCGGGCGACCGGTCAATTCCTTGTGTTCATCTCAGCCCATTGCTACCCCGAGCACGAGGACTGGCTGGCGAATCTGATAGAGGGCTTTGACGACCCAAGAGTGGCTGTGGTCTACGGAAAGCAGCGGGGAGTTGCTGAGTCCCATTTTTCGGAACGACAGATATTCAAGACACGGGTTTCCCGAGGTGTCGATCCCGCGCCAGGACGGGCCGTTCTCCAACAACGCCAATGCCGCCATCAGACGCGCCATTTGGGAGGAGCACCCTTATGACGAGACTCTCACGGGTCTCGAGGATGTCGTGTGGGCACAACAGGTGATGCGTGACGGATGGTGGGTGAGCTATCGAGCCGACGCCGGGGTGATTCACGTCCACAACGAGACCCCGAGCCAGATAAGAAACCGCTATCAGCGAGAGGCCATCACCTTCCAGAAAGTGTTCCCCAACGAGCACTTCAGCTTCTGGGACTTTGTCCGGCTTTCGACCAGGAACGTGTTGGCCGACATTCGAGCCAGTCGTGCCCAGGGGGAAGGATGGGGCGAGGCGTGGGCGGTTCTACGTTTCCGACTCTCTCAGTTCGCCGGGACTTATCAGGGGTTTCATATGCGGCGGCCACCCTCCAGCGACCTCAAACGTCGCTTCTATTACCCCGACCCGGAATGACCGTCGCCGGCCTGCTCCCGATGAAAGGTCACTCTGAGAGAGTGCCCGGAAAGAACATTCGGACGATCGCGGGACGACCCCTGTTCCATTGGGTCGCTGAGACGCTTCTCGCGGCCGAAGGCATCGACGAGGTCATCGTCGACACCGACAGCGACCAGATCGAGGCGGCGGTGAACTCTGCGTTTCCCTCTGTGACCATCCATCGGCGCCCCGATCGGCTGCACGGAGATCTGGTCCCGATGCATGACATCGTGGCCGACGTCGCTTCTGGCACCAATCACGACGTCGTGCTCCAGACTCACTCGACCAACCCTCTGTTGAGGGCAGAGACCATCGACCGTGCCCTTGCCGCGTTCGCCGGCCCGGGGGACCATGACTCGTTGATGTCGGTCACGTCCTGGCAGACACGGTTCTACTTCGAAGATGGGCGTCCCATCAATCACGATCCCACCGTGCTCCAGCGAACCCAGGATCTGGCTCCTGTCTTCGAGGAGAACTCGAACATCTACATTGCTCCTGTCGACTTGATAGTCGAGTTGGGGCGACGTATCGGCCCAAAACCGCTTCTGTTCCCAATCGCACGCCAAGAGGCCGTCGACATCGACGAGGAGCTCGATTTCTTGATCGCCGAGTTTCTTCTGGAGCGAAATGCCTGATCACGACACAGTTCTGATCTCCTGTCGGCTTGTATGGGATCAAGGACCAGAGGTGACCGAGAGATTGTCCGGAGCGGGCCTCGCTGTTGACATGCCGCGTTCGTGGGCCAGCAGTTGAATGAGGCCGAGTTGTTGCCCATCGTCGACAGATATGTCGGGATCCTCGCCGGCGACGACGAGCTGAATCGCAGCGTGCTCACCGCAGCAAAGCAATTGCGGGTGATCTCCAAATGGGGGATCGGAATCGACGCCATCGACCTGACGGCCGCGAATGAGATGGGCATCAAGGTGCTCAACACACCTGGAGTGTTCGCGGACGAGCTCGCCGACTATGCAATGGGTTACCTCCACATGCTCGCCCGACGTCAGCACGAAGTCGATAGACATGTCAGGGAGGGAGCCTGGCACAAGGTCACCGGCACGTCGCTGGCAGGGAAGATCATCGGGATCGTGGGCATGGGCAGCTCGGGCCGCGCCCTCGCCCGCCGGGCTGCAGCGGCGTCGATGAAGGTCCTGGCACACGATGTGGTCGAAGTTCCCTCCGACCCCGCCTACGAGGTGGTGTCGCTACCTGGGCTTTTTCGGAGGTCAGACGTGGTCTCGCTTCACCTGCCTGCCACGGAGGAAACGCGTCATCTAATCGACTCCGACGCAATTGGGAGGATGAAGCGAGGTGTTTGGTTGATCAATACATCCCGCGGCGCTCTGGTGGATGAGACTGCCCTGGTTCAGGCACTCCAGGACGGTCATGTTGGGGGTGCCGCCCTCGACGTGTTTGAACAAGAGCCGATTTCAGGGGAAAACCCGTTGCTGAAGCTCGAGAACGTGATCCTCGGCTCGCACAATGGCTCTAACACTCTTGAAGCTGTCGCCAGAACGACCGAGCGAGCCGTGACGAACCTCATCGAAGGCTTGACGGGAGCGCGACAGTGACTCGGGTGGTAATCACAGGGGCCAGCAGTGGCATCGGTGCTGCGTGCGTCAGGGCCTTTTCCAACTCGGGGACCGAGGTCATTGGCATCGACAAACTGAATGAGAGCGGCGCCGACGAGCACCTAACCGTCGATCTTGCCACCCCCGATTGCGGGAGAATTGTTGCGCAGAGTCTCGATGGTCGATCGGTCGATGTCCTCGTCAACAACGCTGCCGTGGGTTTCTCGAAGCCGGCCGAGAATACGGACTCATCCCAGTTCGATCTGGTGATGGCTGTGAACCTCAGAGCGCCCTTTCTGGTTTCTTCTGCGCTACTACCCAATTTGAGAGCGGTGCAGGGTGTTGTTGTGAACGTGGCCTCGGTGCATGCCATCGCGACCTCCACTCCCGGGAGTGCCTACGCCGCCTCCAAAGGGGGCTTGGTCAGCCTTACCCGATCTCTGGCGCTGGAGTGGGCACCTGAGGTCAGAGTCAACTGTGTCCTTCCAGGAGCGGTGGACACTGAGGCACTGAACGACGGTCTAGTCCGTGCTGGCGGGACAATCGAGACCCTCGCGCATGCCCATCCGCTGGGCAGGGTGGGCGAGCCGTGGGAGATCGCCGACGCCGTGATGTTCCTGTCGGCCAACCACTTCGTCACCGGTGCCTCGCTCGTGGTGGACGGCGGCGCCACAGACCCGCGCCTGAGCACGGAGTAGATGGATGAAAGCCCATCCCTAACCACTGCTCTCTTGCATTTGGGCCACGTGAACGCCGTGGCCTCCGACCAACAGCAACAATGCTGCCGTGAGAATTACTGCCCTGTTCGCAAGGTCCCGCTCGATTCGAATCGTTCTGCTCGCCTCTGCTCTCGCCCTGGCTCTCACCGCTGTGGCAGTCGGCTGGATTCGAGGTGGAGCATTCGCAGGCCTTCTCATAGCCGCGGTATCGGTGATCGTGCTTGTGGTGGCTAAGTCATTGCTGGAAATCGAGTCCGACACATACCAAATCCTTGACAGGATCCGTGCGGTTGAGAAGAAGGCCGAGGATCCCGCTGTTTCGAACCGGGTGCGTGCGATCGAGAGGAACGTGGGGGACCAGGTCGGGTTCAACGATGCTGTTTTGAACCGGGTGCGTGCAATCGAGAGGAAGGTGGGGGACCAGGTCGGGTTCAACGATGCTGTTTTGAACCGGGTGCGTGCGATCGAGATGCGGGTGCGTGCGATCGAGAGGAAGGTGGAGGAGCAGGTCGGGTTCAACGATGCTGTTTTGAACCGGGTGCGAAGGCTCGAGTCCCGAGCCTCTACCGAGGTTCCGATACTGCCGGGTCGTCCTCGGAGGATCGAGAGGATGAAAGATCTCATCAAGGCGGCCCAGCGGGCGATCGAGGATTCTGGCGCCCCTACCACTCACGATGAGAACCATGAGGAGGCCGCGCCGGCTCGGCCGCCGCTCCATGAACTCGATTCGGCGGTGGCCAAAGGACCGGTCGTTTCAGTGGTCGTCCCCTGCTTCAACGACGAAGATTATGTAGGTGCTGCACTTGAGTCGATCCGACGCCAATCCGCGAGCGATTGGGAATGCATCGTGGTCGATGATGGCTCGACTGACCGATCTGTCGGTGAGATTAAGAAAGCGATCTCGGGAGACACCCGTTATCGGCTCGAGAGGCATCCGGATAATCGGGGCGTTTCTGCGGCTCGGAATACCGGTCTGGAGCTGGCGTCCGGCCGATATGTTGTTTTTCACGATTCAGATGATCTGATGATGACTCATAGTCTCGAAGATCGACTTCGAGCAATTGGTCGTCAGGCCGACCCCGACATCGCCGGCGTGTTTTGTGGCGTCCGAATCGCTGATGACGCTGTGTCCTTGGATGAAATACCTAACTCCGAACCGTGGAAATCGCGAAGACCTTTCGCAGACTTTGTCAGCTCTGCTGGGGAGTGTCCATTCTCTTTGACCGCAGCTCTTTCACGAGTTGACGTAGTCCGCGACCTCGGCGGGTTCGTCGAGGACATGACGGTGGCCGAGGACTGGGATCTCTGGTTTCGCATCATGCGAGCCGGCTTCTACTTTCTTTCTTCCGAACTAAGCACCGTGATCTACCGGCAGTCCGCATCGTCAACTGCACAAACTCGCGGACTAGATCACGTGGAAGTTTCGAATGACCTCATTCATGCTGCTCACAACGAGATGAACCTTCCAGGGTCGAGTCGGGTGACGGCGGCGTATCCGTTTCCATTGCCTCTTTCCCACTATCAACAACTCTTGGCGCGGTCGAAACGCGCTATCGAATCGCGGCCACCACCCTTCTTCGAGGGGATTTCAACACGACGTTGGCCATCCTGGAGACCTTGGACAAGGGTTCTTGGGTCTTACTACGGCGTCACATTGACATCGACGGAGTGATGACCGATGGGTTTCGGCGCGCTTCTGGTCTCGATGTGACAGAGATGCAGGAGGTTGAGGATGAGCTTCAGCCATTGCGACGGGTCTTTCGCAAGGCGATCATTAGAGCAAGTGGATGAGTCCCGCGGAGGACCGCCTCGAGTCGTGGCTATGAGCTGACTATGCGGCACAAGCGAAAGTTGAATGTCGTTCTTGCTCAACCCCCTGGATTCAATGCGGGAATGGCTGCTGTTGACCTTGGTCTTGTGGTTGCCGCCCGAGAACTCGGCTTCGAGCCCACTCCCTGGCGACTCGGATCACTTGCTGAACGCGCTCATGCTCTCGCGCCTGATCTCGATCATCAGATGGAAATGGGGCTTGGACCGGCTCGCCACATCTGGGGTGATTGGCCTGAAGAGTTAACCGAGCCGATCCTGTTCTGGGGCGACTTCCACCACATGGCGACTTACGTCGACGACGTCGGGAAGATCATGGCTCACCATTAGGAGGCCACGCCGCCGCGCGGCGCTACCTCCTGCTGGAGGGAGTTCCAGAGGAGACGAAACGCCTTTCTGCGTCATTCGGCACGACCCTGATTTTCAACGCAAATCAAGACTTCGGGACGGGTCCCTACTCCACTGCCCTTCGTGATCTCCTGTCCTACAACACCCTGACGATGTTCAGGGATCCGATTTCGACACATCTCGTTCGACGAGTGCGACCCGATGGGTCCATTTCGACAGGCGTGGATCCCGCCTTGCTGATAGAGCCGCAGCAAATCCCCGCATTACATTCACCCTCAGAAGTGGTTGGAGTGTTCCTCGGACGCTCTCCCTCTGCACATTCAGGGCTATGGGAAATCGCGCAGAGGGTCGCTCAGGCCCTGAAAGCGCGCTTGGAGTGGATCGACTGGGGCGATTCAAGAGGATTTCCGTTCATGACCGTTCCGTCCGATATTGACTTCGTGGCTCCTATCGGAGAGAGCCACGACGAATCTCTATCTCGCTCGCTTTCAGCGCTAGCCCATATCTCGTCCTGTTCGGCGGTCGTTACTGACTCGTACCACGCCGCCCTTATCGCTTGGCGGTTAGGGATACCCGCGGTCACCGTTTCGGGTGCTCCAGTTGGCAAACAGATATCAGTGAACGGCGGGGCACGATGGTCGTGGCGGGATAAGCGGAGCTGGCCGGCTCTCAATACGGAGCCTTGGAGTTAGTAGTGCGCTCAGACGAGCTCTTGGACCCCGAGCTGTTATCCCTAAGAATCGAACACATTCTGGACGTTGTTGATGGAGGTGAGGCGATGGGCTTTATCCAAACGTTTATTGAAGAGGAAGCGCGTATCGCCTTGGCCGGATTGGAACACGGGTCTGCCATGAACGGGAAGTTTTCGAGACTGCGGTGAGATGGGGAGCTCCCCTGTCTGGCGAATGACGGGGTGAGCGCTAGAGCTACTCGTGACTCGGTGACTATTCGAGGGTGTTTCGGAGCAACAATGGGCGAACTCGGGCTTCCACCTGCTCGGATAGATCGCGCACTCTCATGTCGAAGGCCTCAGAGCTGTAAGCCTCGAGACGTCCGGCCGTCTTCTGAATCAAAGCAGACCAGTTTTGAGCCCACAACATCCAGGGCTCGACCGAATGGTGGAACGCTTCCAAAAATCGCGTTTGGGCCGCCTGGTTCCCATCGTGCATGGCCACGATATAGCCGACCAGCAGCCTCCTGCTCTTCATGAGCTGCTGCTGGTACTCGGCCGGGGCTTTTTTGAAGACAAATGGTGTCCCGGCCATCGTTTCGCCGGGCGCCATTGGACGAAAGTTGAAGCCGTAAACGTCGAGTTGGACGTCCACATGGTCTTCGATCGTCGTCCGATACATGCTCGCCTTTTTCTGTCGATAGGCGATTCCGACGTATTGCGTTGCTCGGAGGGCATAGCCATGCCGTAGGAAGCGTGACCAGAAGTCGAAGTCTTCAGCGGTCGGGCGGTCCTCATCAAATCCACCGACGGCGCGCGCCGCGTCCGTCAGGATCATGGGGGCGCTGGCGATGAAGGGATTGTCCTCGACGGCGGATAGCCAAGTCACGTCCTTGCGTAAGGTTCTCACGGGCGGTGGATCCCCGGGGACCTCGCCTTCAGGAACCATCTGCCAATTACAGAAGGCACCGCCGAGGGTGCCGTTGTCGACGGCGCTCTCGAAGGCCATGAGTCTGGCTCCGATTGCCTCGGGATACAAGAAGTCGTCCCCGTCGAGGAAAGTGATCATGGAGCCGGTGGCTGCCTCCAGGCCAACATTTCGGCTGCCGGCCAGGCCACGATTTGTTGGATTCGTGATGACGGTGAAGCGCGAGTCGGCTTCTATCGCCTCTATGGCAGGCTCAAGCGAACCGTCCGTCGAGGCGTCGTCGACGACTATGCACTGCAGATTGTGGTGGGTCTGGTGCATCACCGATGAAAGACAATGCGTCAGATACTCTCCCTCGTTGAATGTTGTAACGACCACGGTGACGAGACGACCCCATTGTCTTCGTGGCGGGAGCGGTTTCTTCTTCTCGACTTCGACGGTTACTACTGTCATCTTCGGTGGCTTCTGCACGCCGATCAAGAGAAGTGTCAGGATCCAGACGCAACCGAATACGACCCATGTCCTCGCGTCGAGGAAGACTGCTGCGACTGCCACTATCAAAAGGCCGACGCCAGCAACGATTCCTCTCCAGCCACCATAGAAAGTGTCTAGCTTCGCCAGCGCCCTGCGAATGCGCCCCCTCATCGGAAAAGCGTCTCGTAGGCGATTCGTGGGAAGAGGTGGAGTTCACCACCTGGAGTTGCGTTGACGATGCGCCGCCCATCCGCTTCAAACACCCTCTTGGCCAATGAGTAGGAAGCAAGCACGCGATCCAGTTTTGGATCCTTCCAGACCTTTCCTTTTCCGAAATAGTCGGGATGGAAGTGATTTGGATCGTCGCCGGCGGAAGTGATCAGATTCCCATCGACTTCGGCGTCGTCGGGCACGACATATGAGAAATCCATGCCTATGAGAATCACGTCGGCAAACCCCATGTGAAATGCCAGCTGGAGGTTGATGATTGTGACCGATTGACCACAGAAGATCTGCTGGGTGACGTCAGTGGCGAACCTGGGGATACAGAAGTTGGGAGAGCTCGGAGAGTAGAACCCACGGTTCATCATGAAGTAGCTCACGTTGTCTCCCTCACCAACCTTGTCCCGGTAGATCGAGGGAAAAAACTTGTGTTCGGCGGCATAGGACTTGATTCTCGGAAGATTGTCGGCCATCACCGCCGTGTCCTCCACCACATAGAATGTTGGGTCGAATCCCATCGTCTCCGCGGCGTAGAAGATGCCGTTCACACCAATCGTGTATTCGTTCTTCAAAGCTGCCAGGTCAATTCTGTTGAGGGACGGACCGTTGCCGATGATGACCACCCTCTCACCCGCGTGGCGGTTGCGGAATGAGCTCATTGCTTCCCAATCAGGGCGGGTGTTTGGGTTCTCCTCAGAGTCCCAGAGATGATTCGTGTTTATTGCCGAGGGAATAGCTGTGGGCGCGAGTGATGTAGCTGGCGAGCTTAGGTCAACGGGCTGCGCACTCAACTGGATCCGAATGCCCGAGATACGGGGGGGAGCATCGTCCAACGCCTCCAAGGAGTCGGAATCATCCTCCACTACGAGCAGGCTGGCGCCGTTGTCAACCACCTGGAGCAAAACTTCCTCCACCGCTGCGTCACGGACCATGCCGGCAGCGACGTAGGCGGCTCCCATTCCCTTGAGGACCCATTCGTTCCAAGACCAGGATTGTGTTGCCTCGGGCAATGCGGCGCGGACGCCCTGGTCGCCACCCTCCCGATCAGTCAGCAGAACACCCCAAGAACCGCCGATGTCGGTCGCCAGGGAGATCATGCCTTCGAGTTGAGCCCTGTGCTGTGGCACCAGAAGGAGGTCAAGTCCTTCCGGCGTGTCGGGAACTGGTGTCTCCGGCGGCTCTAGAGCCTCCTCGAGGAGGGCATCCAGGGTCAATCTGAGGTCTTGGGCTCCTTGAGATATTGGTCCCATCTCTTGACCGGTGTATCCAACTGCCCTGTTGACTCCTCTCACGAATTGATTTCCGATGTCAACGTGCCGGGTGATCACGGTGAGCGGTAGGTTCGGCATCGCGCCGAGAATCTGGCGAGCTCCGTCACTGTCTCCGACGGTCAATGCCGTGCTTGCGAAGCGTATGAGACGTCGAGCACGCGTAAGTCCCTCGCGGTACGTGCCGAGTGCCAACGGCATCGGGGTGGGAGACGGATAAATCAGCGAGGCGGGGTCCGACGGTCTGAAGGAATCTTCTATCAGCTCGCTGGCCGCGAGTGCGTGTCCGGCGGCACGGTCCTTGATCATCGAGCCTGCCTTCTGACGGTATGCAGCAGTCCGAAAGTTGGCCGGCACGAACGTGTAGCCATTCCTTAGAACACGCAGCCACAGATCCCAGTCTTCGGCGCCGTCCTGCATGGCCTCATCGAAGCCCCCGAGGGCGCGCAAAATGTCACTTCGAATCATGGGCGCATGAGCTGAGAACGGACACTCGCCGTCGGCGGAGACAAAGTCAACGAGCCGCTTGTCACCAAATTCTGCCTGCCAACTCATTCGCTTGGGCAACCCAATCCACGAGGCTGACTCAGGGATGTTCTTGACGCCGCAAAAGGCGCCAGCGACATGCGGATCGTGTGCCATTTGGAGGAAGGCCATCAACCGGTCTTCAAGACTCTCAGCCATGAGCATGTCGTCCGCATCGAGGAAGGTCACCAGAGGCCCGGTCGCGTTGCGCAGTCCCGTATTACGGGAGGCGCTCAATCCTCCGTTCACCTTGTGTCGTAGAACTTTGAACCGATCATCACCCGCCGTCGCTGAAATGATGCGTGAGAGCGACGAGTCTTTGGAGGCATCATCGATCACAAGGCACTCCCAGTCTTCAAACGTCTGACCTTTGACGGATGCGATAGCTTCTCCTACGTATCTTTCCTCGTTGAAGCACGGCATGACGATGGAGACTGAAGGCGCGGATCCTGTGCCGACGTCTGGTCCGTGGGAGCGGATCGTTCGTAGCTTGGCAAGTGCATCGAGGAGGTCGGCCCTATCCGATGCGGCAGACGTTTTGGCTTGAGGGACCTTCGCCGGGTCGTTCCTAGCAGGCTCTGCTGGACCGGCCAGTCCCGCCGCGTGCATTTGACTCAAACGAAAGCTCAACATCAGACCGAAAGCACCGGCTGCCGTGAGGCCAACGAAGGCGAATATCAACCCCACTGTTCCTGTTAAAGCGAGTGCAACGCCCTCGGAAAAAAGGGCCAGGACCAGTAGTGCACCACGTCTCCCCATCAGGTGAGAGATGATCCTCTTGAGCCGACTCATCTCATGGATCCTCGCATCTCATATCTCGCCTTATCCAACTCGAACCGATGTCACCTGCAGCCACGTGCCCGCTTGAACCAGACGGACTCGTCAAAGGGCCACGCGATGCAATAGCAGCTTGTGCCGAGGCCTTGTAGAGCAACCAAGGTCGTGAATCTAATGGCACACGACATCTCGTCACGCTCCCACCCCGACCAGTCGGCGGTTATCGATACACGACTATGCCTCCCCGCCCGCCCTCCATGAAGAGCCGCTTGACCGATTTGAACCCGACCTCATAGAAGAGGTCCTCCATGGCGGACATGTTGGGGTGCCAATGACCTGGGAGGCGCCGACTTCCCTCGGCGTTCGGGCCTCCGTAGTTCGACGATCTGATAAATCGGACATAAGGAGTGGGGCTGTCGGACGGGTCGATGGCAGACTCAACGATGACTGTGCCTCGTGAGACTGATGAGACGCGGTCCATGGCAAGGCGTAGATATTTGCAGTGGTAAAGGAGACCGACGAAGAAGACCAAGTCGAATTGCTCCTCTAATTGGTCCAGGTTGTAGATGCTTAGGACTTCAAACTGGACATCAACCTGAAGCGCTCGTGCGCAGAATCGCGCCTGCTCGATATATCCAGGTTTGAGATCAACGCCCATGACTCTCTCGGCACCGCGCTTCTTGGCTTCGAACGAGATGAATCCTGCGTTGCATCCGATGTCGAGGACTGAGGCCCCGGTCAGGTCAGCTGGAACGGCGGATTTCACATAGCTCCATCGTCGCCTTGGATGATCGATGTCCTCACCCCAAAGCACACGACTCTTTGTGTGGAGCCCGTCTCCGAGGTCGATGTCCTGATACCACCCGATTCGACTGTCGAGGTCAGCGATGGTCTCGAGGACTGCCGAGCGTGACATGGCACCTTCGCTGCCTGTCGGGATGGCTTTACTCATTGACTTGTCTCAAAGTTCGACTCCGGAATTTTCTCGAAGCATTCCTGAACCTAGCCATCAGGTGCTCGGACTGTCCGACAACGCCGACATGTCGACTCCGGCCGCGGCAAGTCTCTGATCGAGGATCGGCGCGAGGTGGCGACTTGCAGGACGCGGTCAAGTGACCACCGTCGTATCGCAGGACTATTCCGTCAAAGGTGAGCGGGCAGCTTCCGTTCGGGCATATCGCTTCTGTCATGGATACCGACACGACCTTGTCCATTTCTGAAGCCAACTGGTGAAATATCTGGTTGTAGGGTCCCTCGCCGCTTGCGTCGGTTACGGGTCGGGTGCAGGAGTCCGAGGTTGGAGATCCCTTGTCGAGACAATCAACCGAATATCCGGGCGGGAGCACGTCGATGAGGGCGAGACGGGCCCCACCGGACGTGAGATAGGTCAATGCTTCTCGGAGACTCGACTCGACCGCTGCGATGTGTTCGGGCGTTCCCTTCTCGAGGAGGACGTCGCCTTCCATGTGCTGATTCGTCTCATTCCAGGAGGTCGCAATGATCAGGGCCGGCTTGTATTCGTTCACCACTCTGTCGTAGATACTCGGCATCTCGTCGTAACAGGTGAAATTCGATGGCTTGTGAAGCTCACCGTTCTCCCCGGTGGCCAGCAAGCGGTGACTGATCGGACAGCCACCAACTGCGGCCTGTATGTAGCGAAAGCCGTACTTACCCGCCAACTCTTTGAGTGCCGGGTCGTACGACTGGGCAGTCGAGTCACCCACCAGCACAACCGTCGGTGCGTTTGTCGACGCCCCCTCGACCTTGACGCAAGGTTGCGGATTGTCGGGGCACGGCTCGTAGGAGCGATCGGCAATGGCGGCGGTGGCCAGGTCGGACTGATCCGGGGCGAGCATCGTGTAACTGAACGCCGCCGCAGCGATGATCGTCGTGAGCCCGAATGCGATGGTCGCAGGCGCCTTGAGCCGACCGAGTGCGATGGTGCCGTCGCGGATCGGGTTTTCCAGGATGATGAAGCTGGCCATCGAAATGGCGAGCGTCAGGGCGAATTGGCCGAGATTCACGACGCGGCGCTCCCAGAAGGTGAATCCCGCTGGGACGGCGAGCCAGAGGATCACCGGCCAATGCCAAAGATAGAGCCCGTAGGAGATCCTCCCGAGTTGCTTCAGCGGCTGCCAACCGAGGCCACGCGCCATCCATCCCTCGGGTGCTTGTTCGAGGGAGTAGATGAGTACGGCCGCCACCATGGCCACGACAAGGCTTCCTCCCCGGTAGTAGGTCGCGGACCCACCCGTGAAGTATCGAGCGGCGGCGAGAAGGAGGATGAGAGCCGAAATGGCGACCGTCGCCCAGACGAAGCGATTTGGGCTGGTGCTTCGCTCCTTGTTGGCCAGCCGATGCGTGATCATCGCCAAGACCGCGCCCATCAGCGGCTGCTGGACGCGAGCATCCGTCCCGTAGTAGGCACGGGTGACCAGCTGAGGCTCGAACAGTACGGCCATGACGATCGCGGATGCCGCCACGAGAGCGATGACGATGCCTATAGAACGCCACGGGCGCCTGCGACCCCAGATGAGGATGGGGAGAAGGAGGACCGGCCAAAGGAGATAGAACTGCTCTTCGATGCTGAGGGACCAGGCATGACGTAAGGGGGAGGCGCCGGCCGATTCGGCAAAATACTGGTCGGCCTGGGAGATCAGATTCCAGTTCTCGAAATAGAAAAGCGTGGCGATTGAATCCTTGAGCCGACCTGCCAGCTCGAGAACGTCTCCCCATAACGCTTCGCGCATGACGACGACGATCACGAGGAAGACAACGGCCGGCATCAGGCGTCTGATCCGGCACGCGTAGAAGTTTGCGATCCCGATGCGACCGGTCTTTTCGTACTGGCTGAGAAGGATGCGGGTGATTAGATAACCGGACAACACGAAGAAGATGTCGACTCCGATGAAGCCGCCGGGCAGACCAGGACGAGCTGCGTGGAAGACGAAAACGAGAAGCACTGCGATTCCTCGCAGGCCGTCGAGATAGGGTCTATAACTAAGAGATCGTTCGGTCAACGCCGGTTCTCTTGACTGCAGGGGCGATCGAGCTTCAAATCGCCAAATGCTCTCTGATCTCGGCCGATCCGCGTGCTTCGGAGGCCGCCGTTTCGTTGATTGAGATCATGGCTTCTAACCATTTCGAGACACGATCGCGGGTTGGTTGACCTGACGGTGGTTGCAGTGTCAAGGCCGAGCGGAGGCCGGCCGAATCGGACGTTATCGGGTATGCGTCGATACCCATGTTGAACGTCTTCACGGTCTCGCCGTGGGGGTTGTGATAGATGAAGGGCACACCACGGGCCATGGCTTCGAACGGCATGGTGCTGAAACGGCTGATCAGGACACTCGCCCTGGGCAGGAGCCGGGAGGCGGAGATTGACGTCACCCGGTCGGAGTCGACCCTGGCCTTCTCGGCAGGGTGAACCGAGATCACGTATGGGATCCCGGCCCGCTCGCACCCTTCGATCGCCGTTTCCAGCCAAAGCTTGCGATCGGCGGTGCGAACCCCGTAGACGAAGTTGAGGTTGATGACTGCCAAGGGCTCGGTCGACCGTGACCGGTGGGGCCCACCACAGACGCTCGAGTCTCGTGCTCCCCACGATCGCCGTTGGACGGTCTGAGAGGGCGTCGGCGTCGAATTGGCCCTGGCATAACACCAGATCGAGATTCCGATAGGGCCTTCGCTCTTCTGGCGTGTCTGCATCCCAGAAGTCCTGGGCTCCCTCGACCTTGCCGATCGTCGGTATCCCCAGTTCACGACACTGCTGCACGAAAGGCCCCAGGCTCCCGGTGTCTTTCATCACCAGCACCGCCGCCACTTTGCCGTCGATCTCTTCGGGTTCGGGTAGTGCGTAGACATCCTGTTGATACCAGGTGAAGAGCGGGCCAGGTGCGCTCCCAGGGTGATTCGCCGATGGCGATCCTGGTGGGGATGCCCGATCCGGTTGAGCTCATTGGATAGTGGGACCACTTCGGCCAGGTGGTAGTCGGCGGCCGGGACCAGCAGAACCGGGCGCCTTCGTCAGGAGCGGCGCCCTCCACGGCAACGTCGTCGGGTCCCAGGGGCGACGTGACTCGTCGGCCAGCACCATGTCGTGGATCGCTTGGAGGCATCGTCGGCTCTGTTCGCTGGTTTGGTCGTCAGGCGCCGTCGCTGACCAGGGTAAGCCGAGGGCGCACGACGGACAGCCCAAGAACGAGTGCCCGGACGACGCGATCGATGCTTGTCCCACTGCCAGCCCAGCCACGCCGACGACCAGTGCGATGACAGCTACCGAGAGCAAACGCCAGCGATTGTTTGAAGACATGAGGATCCGGGAACGGTACCGCCTTGTCGTCTCCGGAGACGACAAGAGGGTTGGCGTCTCGTGGGCTCCGGTTCCTCAAGGAGCTGCCTGTCACAACCGATATGCGCTCTAGGAGGAGATGGATTTTGCGCCGACTGACAACGCTTCTCGTAGCATCAATTCTGCTCGTCTCCACCGCCGCTCCTGCCTTCGCCGTCGGTTTCGACCCTGTCGGGATCCTTTTTCCACTGGGTGGTGAGCATCGGTTGACCGACAGCTTCGGGGATTGCCGCGGCACCAATTGCTCCCGTCGGCACGAGGGCGTCGACATCATGGCGGCCAAGGGGATCCCGGTGTATGCCGTGGCCGACGGCACCGTGACCTGGATCTCCTCAGGCCTCTCTGACTGCTGCTACCTCGGCATCGACCATGGCGACGGCTGGGTCACGAGGTACATCCATCTCAACGACGACATCCAGAACCCGGACGGAACCTTCGTCGACAACACCGATGGTCAGGGTTGGGGGATCGCCGATGGGATCGTCGAGGGCAGCCAGGTCACGAGGGGCCAGCTGATCGGCTTGGTCGGGGATTCCGGCAATGCCACCGAGACGGTCACCCACCTCCACTTCGAGCTGCGCAAGGACGGGACGGCCATCGATCCGTACGACTATCTGGTCCACGCCGAGGCCAATTGGACCGGGGTGTTCCGTGACGACGACTACTCGGTCCATCAGAACAACATCGACAAGATCTACGCCCAGGGCATCACTTTGGGGTGCAATCCTCCGTACAACGACGAGTTCTGCCCGGAGCGGAACATAACCCGCGGCGAGATGGCGGCGTTCCTGGCCCGTGCCCTCAATCTCTCCGCCATGACCGGTGTGCCGGCATATGACGATGTCGGGGGAAACCTGTTCGAGGTGGCGGTGGACAAGATCCAGACGGCAGGGATTGCCTTCGGTTGCGATGCCGACAGCTTCTGCCCCGACCAGCCGCTCAACCGATACGAGATGGCCGAGCTGCTGGTCCGGGCGTTTGGCTACGAGAACCCCGACGGGACCGACTTCTTTGTCGACGACAACGGCAACCAGTTCGAGGAGTCGATCAACAAGCTTGCTGCGGCCGGGATAACGGTCGGCTGCAACCCGCCGGCCAACGATCAGTACTGCCCCGATCGCCAACTGACCAGGGCCGAGATGGCGACCTTCTTCGTCAGATCCCTCGGGCTGTAGACACTCTTCAGCCGACCACGTCGTAGTAGTGGTCGATGATCCCGAGACGACGGACCCGGTAGTTCTCACTGGAGCCTTCCAACAGATGTTCCACCGGGGCATCGATTCTCAAGTCGTCGCCGGTGATGTGCTCAGTGACGGCGAGTGGAAGGGGAGGATCTTGGGTGGTCTGGGGGTAGTCGACGATGCGCACGGTTGAGCGACGCCCGATGGGAGTGGGAGCCCGGCCCAGCATTCTCTTCAGCCGATCGGTTCGCTCCGCGCCCAGGGCGGCCTTGACGACCTCCTTGAGCTTCTGAGCCTGGCTATCGATGAAGGCTTTCGGGCTCTGTTTGCGCCTGGTGAAGGTCTCGGCGAATTCGACGGCAATGCGACCGGTATCTCCGCGCCGGTCAGCGCGGCCTTGGTGGCCGCGGCACGGTCGGCGATCGCCGACCTTTCTCCTGGATCCAGCAGAGTGAGCGTGCCCGAGGCGACGCCCGGTGGGTCGTCATCATTGGCATGGAGGGCGAGGCCCTTGGCCGCGACGCCACGGGCACGTGCCACCTGGTCGTCGGTCCGAGTCGAGGTGTTGGCGACGAACAAGGTGGGGATGCCGGCCGGGATCAATTCGTGGACGGCGTTGTAACCCGATGAGCTCACCGCCAAATCGAAGGCATTGAGATACTTGACCAGGGGATAGGTGTCGCGGATCTCTGTGATCCGATCGGCGGAGTCGATCGGGACCTCGTTCTGGGCGACTGCCGATCGGGTCACGGCCACGTGCATCCCGCCCTCCCCGAGCAAGGTGTCGACTGCGACACGCCCGGGGCCTTCCACGTCACCAAGACGACCCGAGCCGAGGGTGACGAGGGCGATTTGGCCATCTGAGGGGAGGCCCAGCTCGCTGCGGGCCAACTCGCGGGGGAGTGGCTCGAGGGCCTCGACCAGGCTGATGGGACCGACCTTCTGAAACCCTTGCACCGGAGTGGCGATGTCACGGTCACCCTCACCGAGGTCTCCTGGCTCCACCACGAGATCGAAATATGATGCTCGGCGCAGGTGTTTGGAACCGACACCCTCTCTCCACATCCCCCTTCGAAGCCAGATGAAGGCGACGTCCCTCGCAATGGCCGCAGCCGACCCGATCCCCGGGTAGGGCGCCACCCCGTCGAAGACCACCACATCGCAATCGGTCTCCTCGATGACGGCGAGCAATCGGTCGCGCAGATAGCTGTTCCAGGCCGGAGAAGCCAGCCACGGCCTGTCGTAGCTCGGGCAGTATTCGCCTCTGATCCCAAGACCGGTGGCCAGCGGGAGGCCGATGGAAAGCGAGAACAGCGTGGCCTCGTTCCCCGGGTCGAAGGCGAGGGCCACCGCCGCCTGACGGGTGAGATGTCCCATCCCCGTGCCGTTGCTGGTTGCCAAGAGGACGTTTGTCATCCCCGGACGGCTGCCTCGAGCCTGGTGGCCGCCGCTCGCAGCCTCGAGCGATATCGGTCGACCGAGGCGTTCATCTCGTCTGGTGGCCGGCTCTGAGCCTCGACCGCCAGCTCGACCAGGCTCTCTCCAGTGAACCGGTCGCTCCGGAGGACGAAGTCGGACATGTTCACCGAGTCGGCGAAGTCTGCGAGTTTGGGACGGTATTCAATGCCGACGAATGGCCGCCCGGCCGCGGCGGCGAGCACGCAGGCGTGGAGACGCTCACCGACCACAACCGATGCCTTCGCGATGAGCTGGTGACTTGCACCGACATCGAGGTATCCGGGGTGATAGCCGACGTCGGCGTCATCCAACATCTCCTTGATCATGAGGATTGGACGGTCATCGGTGGGGTGACAGGACATCAGCGTCACCTCCCGACCGGACGTCTTCCAAGTGGAAATGGCGTCGGCCAAATGGCGGTAGACCTCTCCATCCGACTCGCCCCACAGCTCGCCGTTGGTCCATGCCGGGGCGACGATCACCGCTCCGTCGTCCGTGCGGTTGCTCACCTCCGGCCGCAAGGCAAGTGCGGGATCGCCGCAAATCTCCAGGTCGCCCCGGTAGCCCCAGTCGATCAGGGTTTGGGCCGACCTCGGCCCACGGACACCGACATAGGCACAGGTCCCCAGCCAACGCATCCACTCGGTCTGATCTTCGGTCAAACCCCAGAATTCTGGGCTGGCGACTCCCGTTCCGAGCACGGCCCGCTCGATCCTGGGTGAGTCTCTCTCGACCAACCAGGCCAGGTACCGGTTACGGTTGATCAACGTCCCACCGCCCAACAGCAGCAGATCCGAGGCCTCACCTCGTACGGCGACATCGCCCCAGTCGAGCAAACTTGCAGTAGCTCCCAGCATCGCTTCGTCACCCAAGTTTTCCTTGCCAACCCAGCCCACATAGCGGATGCCTGGGCGGGTTTCTCCCGGCGGGCCCGACGACGAACGCGGCAGCGACGCCTGGTCGGGGCGGAGTCGGCCCTTCGCCAATCTCGCTCCCACTCGGAGAGTCGGCCCCACACCCAGGCGAAGCGCCTCCTTGATCTGACTCTTCGGGGTCTTGGTGAATGTGAATACCTCCGGCCTGGGGCTGCGGTGCGATCCGGGCAGGGACATCAGAGTCAGATTTTGATGCAGCATGGAGACGTCGGCCCTCAAGCTTCGCAAGGCAGATGCCGGGTCGGGCTCTTGGTCGAGTCGCAATATCAGGGGACGTAGGCGCAAAGCCAGGGCCAAAGGCAATTCGACGCCCCAAGCCTCCTCCAACGCCTCGATGTCGGCCCGACGGTTGTGTTCTCCATCGGGAGTATCGATCCCGAAACCAAGCCCGACAGAGCCGGGCCGTTGATCGAGGCGTTTACGCAGGTTCTGCAGCAAGGTTCGACTTGGCGCCCCATGCCCGTCGAGGAACACGACATACTCACCCTTGCTCACAGCGATGGCCTGGGCGACATCAGGAGCGAAATGAATCCTTCGCTCACCCTCGGCCGCTCCGGCGAAGGGATCGTGGTCCTCGGGGTCTGCGACAAACACCAGCTCGAAGTCGGGAAGAGTCTGAGCGAGCATGGCCCGCCACGTGGCCAGTGCCGCGCCCGGTGGTAAGTCGTGAATGATCACCGAGAACTTGGGCACCTCGGGTGGAGGCTCAGGCATGCCCTTTCGGTAGAAGCGCTGCGGGATGAGGCTGGCAAGCAGCCCCATGTTGAGCTCCCTGGCACGTTGCCGGCCCTCCTGCCCACCGGCAGTGTCTGCGTCCGTTTGATGGAATATCCGGTTGCCGCTGTCGTCCACGAACCGAGCGCCCAATTGCCACAGTCTCCAACCCAACTCTGTGTCCTCTCCGCTCCAGCGGCGGAATCTCGGGTCGAAGCCACCGGCGGCTTCGAACAGGGGGGTCGGAAGTGAGATGTTGGAAGAGACGAAGGCGCGGTATCCCTCGTCGGTCGAGGCAAAGCCCGATGTGCGGCGTGAAAGCACCGATCGGAAGTCGCCGGCCCCCTGGTCGGATGAGGCCGCCTCCAGATCGACGTCGCCTCGGGCCAGCGCCATTTCGCTCAACGCGGCCCCGACCAGCTGGGCACGACCACCCACGACTACCGCCATGTCGTTGGCCAGGTGCCATCGGGCGTGGCGCGTGACGAAATCAGGACCGACGATCCCGTCCGAGTCGAGGAGGACGAGAACATCGCTTTCGACCGAGGATGCGCCCAGGTTGCGTGCTCGCCCCGCACCAAATCCCTCGTGGTCCTGACGAACGTAGGCCTTGTTGAACGGGGTCTCCCAGCGTGAGACCAGGCCCTCGATGTCTTCTGTTGAACCATCGTCTGCCACTACAACAGTCAGTAGATCAGCCGGATAGTCTTGGGGGGTCAGAGCGCTCAGCGTCCGAGCCAACAAGCTGGCCCGGTTGTACGCAGGGATGACCACGGCGATGCGCTTCTGGGCCGAGTCAGACGCCATTCACGGCTCCAGCTCGAAATCCATGATCCGATAGCTCGGTGCCATCAGATCGACCCTGGTGACCTCGCCATGAAGTGTCACCCTGGCTTGCGGAGCCTCTTGGTCGATGAAGCTCTGCAATCCTCTGGCCGCCCCCTCGACATAGATGTAGCGCCACGCGGAGCGCAAGAAGTCACGATGGTCGGTCACGTCGTCTCCACGGATGGCGATGCTCTCCATCTTGCCCTGTGCGAGGCGGTCGGCGCGCAGGGTGCCGGCATCCCACACCTCCCGACCCGGGAGCATTGCGGCGAGCTCCGGCGCACCTTTTTGGGCGACCCGCTGAACTTCGACATCGCGGTCGACGAGCGCAGCGAGTTGGTTCTTGGGGGTGGGGTCGGTGATCTCGCGCTTCGAGGTGGTGGCCGCGATTTGAAATAGCTCGTCGACTCTGTGGTCGTAGGTGTGAAGCCCCATGGCTCGATCGAGCGCAGCGTCAGCGATCTCCTCGAGAGCCCGAGGGTCACCGAGGAGCCTCGAGACCTCATCGACCACGTCGTCGCCCAACAGGGCGTATTGGGATCCCTCATCGAGAAGCATCTCCATGCCCGGCAACCGATCAGAGAGGAGAACGGCTCCCGAGCCCACTGCCTCGAGAACCCGCATCGTTATCGGGTAGTGCCTGGTGCCTCCCTCGTTTATCACGATGCGCGCGTTGCCGTACAGCTTTGCCATCTCCTCGGCCGAGATCTGTTCCATGAACCCGAGGCGCTCCTTGGGGAAGGTCTGCTCGAGAGAGGACACCAGCTGCTGGCGTCTGTCGTAAGGGCCTCCCGACCAGAGCTTGGCGCCGACCATTGCCACGTCATATCGACGGGCTCCCATCGGCCGACCCGGGTCGAGCAGCTCGGTGGCAACGCCGAAGGGGAACCGGTGCACCGGGGCCTGAGACCAGTAGGCCAGATGCCATGAGTGTGCCATCAGGACCGCATCGGCGCGATACCGGTCTGCAAGGCGAAGGTTGGCGTGGAGATGGTGCTCTCCGTGATGGAACCAAAAGAGGATGGGCACATTGGTTTCACCGGTCACCTCCAACGCCGGATAGGGGCCTTCTACGAAGATGACGAAATCGGTGTCGGGGTCGACGGCGCTCAGGTCGATCGACTCGGTTTCCACACGAACGGCGGCTCCGCTCCGCCTCAGGCCGCTCTCCAGGTAGCGGCCCGGATTCACCTCGCTCTTGCGATAACACAAGATCACCTTGCGGCCCGAGTGGCGACCCGGCTTCGGCTCGTACCGGGCCCTGTCGTCGGCGGGCGTGTGGAAACTCCCCAAACCGGCGGGCGGTGCCGCGAGATCCGGATGTGTGGGCGCCAAATCGATCAAGTCGATCTCCTCGGCGGGTGGCATCTTGGGAGTTCGCGAAACGACTCCGCCGACCGATCGGGCGGCTCCGATCGATGCCGGCAGCGCCCTCGGATCGGTTGGTATGAAGATGCGGGCCCCGGTGGAGACCGCTGCCTCGACGAGCCTCGTGGTCAGGTCCGGGATTCGATGGCCCGTCGGGCGTGCCCTGCCGATGATCCTTTGGACGAGGCTTGGGCTGCTCCCGGGAGCCCTGACCACACCGTCGAGTGTCTCGCCTGAGGTTGGGAGGACAAGGGTCACATCATGGCCCGCGCGGGTCAGTAGATGACGCGAGACCAGGGCTCGAGGGTCGTTGAGGGCGTCGTTCGGCGCCAGCAGAGTGACTTTCACCAGGAGAATCGTAGGTTGGCGACCAGGCTCAGCCTGCCAGCTCGATCGACCTCTTGACCAGCGCCGCCATTTGGCCGCGAGTGACGCGGTCGGTGGGGCAGTAGCGGTCGTTTCCTGGAGGGTTGCAACCTTCGGTGATCCCGGCCTGAGCGATCTTGTTGATCGCGTTCTCGAAGATCGAGCCGTCGTCGTCGATGAAACGATCGACCTGGGTGATCGGCAATGACAATGCCCGGGCGAGCATTGCAGCCATCTCGTCGCGGTGGATGTCGGCACTCCCGCAATAGTTGCGGCCCCCGCATCCGACGGTGAGGCCGGCGGCGGCCATGCGATTGGCCGCTCCCTCGTAGAACCTCCCGGTGTCATCGTCGAAGTAATCGTTGCTGGTCTCGGACAACCCGAACGCCCTGGCCAGGAATACGGCCATCTCTCCCCGGCTCACGACACCGCTCGGGCAAAACCGGTCGTTATAGGGCGGATTGCAGCCCTTGGTGATGTGCATCGCCGCCAGCCAATCGACCGCACTCCTGAACACAGAGGAGCTGGTATCGACGAATCGTTGCGTGAGCGAGCGACCGGCGTTGACCCTCCCTGTTTGAAAGAGACCGGCAATCGAGGCGGGCTCGTCGGTGAAATCCTTGATTCTGGCTATCAGTTCCAGGTAGGTGATCCCGGGATCCTTGGCGAGGAGGAGGGCTGCCACACCGCTGACCACGGGAGCCGAGAACGAGGTTCCGTCGACCAGCACATACCCACCACCGATGCCGAGGGTGAGGATCTCCGAACCAGGTGCGGCAATGTCTACCGTGTTCGCCCCGTAGTTGCTGAATGAGGCGCGGCGGTCTCGATCGTCCGTCGATGCGACGGTGATGATGTTGGAGTACGGAAGCCCTCCGGGGACCAGCATTTGCCCGCCGGCCAGGTGATCCAAGTCCTTTCCCTGGTTGCCGGCGGCAGCAACGACGGCAACGTCGCGCGTCTGGGCGTAGTCGATGGCACTTTCCATCAGCGGGTCGCCAGCATTCGTTATCGACCCAAGGGAGAGGTTGATGATGTCCGCGCCGTGGTCGACGGCGAAGTGGATCGCATCTGACACATCGTCGCTCCAACAACCGCCGCCGCTGCACGCACGGACAACCATGATCTTCGCCTCTGGCGAAACGCCGGTGATGCCCGAGCCGTTGACCGTTGCCGCGATCAGCCCGGCCACCGCGGTCCCATGTGCCTCGTCGAAGCTCGTGCCGACCGGGCTCGGATCGGGATCGTCATCCACGAAGTCCCAGCCCGTGCCGGCGATGCGGCCCGCCAGATCCGGATGGGTGGCATCGACGCCTGAGTCGATCACCGCCACGATCACCCCCGACCCTGTGCTCTCGATCCATGCCTGAGCCGAGTCGATGTCGGCGTCGGCCAAACCGCCCGTTTGCCCGGTGTTCTCCAGGTACCACTGCTGAGAAAATGACGGCTCGTCGGCGGGACCGAAGAGGTCGTAGCGCGGCTCGAGGATCACCGTGCTCTTGGTCTTCCTCGAGAGGTCTTCGACTGTCTGTTCGACGCTTCCCGTCAGGACGACTTCCATGGCTACCCACCCAGCCTGCCGGTCGGACCCGACGGTGACGGCCTGACCCGCCACGGCGGCCTGGGCCAGACCGGTTGGATCCCGTACCAGCACGCGAATCGTATTGGCGTCGGGTCCGGCAGGTTGCTGGCCCGGAATCAAGCTGAGCGTCAGCAGCAGACTGAGGACGATCGACATCGGTCAATCCTCCCAGAACCGGTTTGTAATCGAGCGAACCTTGGTACCTTGGCCGCTGCCCATGTTCCAGTCCGCCCTCATGTCTCTCCTGGCCATCCTGCTCCCAGTGGCGGCGCTCGCTCCCGGCGGAACCTTCACGGATGACGATGGATCGGTCCATGAGGGCGGGATCGAGGCCATCGCCGAGGCCGAGATCACAGTTGGCTGCAACCCCCCCTTCAACGACCATTTCTGTCCCGATCGTGTGCTCACCCGCGCCGAGATGGCAACCATGGTCTCTCGAGCCCTGACGCTTCCTGCCACCAACACCGACTATTTCATCGACGACAACGGTCATGTTCTCGAGGGGGCAATCAACCGAATCGCCCAGGCAGGGATCACAGAGGGGTGCAATCCACCCACGAATGACCGCTTTTGCCCGGATCGAAATCTCACGAGGGCCGAGGCCGCCGCCTTTCTCGCCAGAGCCCTGAACCTCCCGCCGGCCACCGCCGACTACTTCGTCGACGACGAAGGGGACATCCTGGAAGGAGCGATAAACCGGATCGCCGAGGCGGGGATAACGGTGGGCTGTAATCCACCGACCAACGACCGGTATTGCCCGCGCCGGGTGCTGACGAGGGCCGAGATGGCGACGATGTTGACCAGGGCGCTGCATTTGACTTCGGTCAAGCCACCGCCCCGCCCGCCGCTCGATTGGGAGCTGGTGGTCGATGGCCTGACCAGCCCGGTTCAGGCACTGGTTCCCCCCGGAGAAGACCGAATTCTGATTGCCGAGCTGGGGGGCCGGGTGATGGTCTACGAAAACGGATCCCTAGGGGCCCAGCCGTTCCTCGATCTGTCCGGAACCGTTCTCACGGGAGGCGAGCGGGGCCTCCTCTCCATCGCGGTTCACCCTGACTATCCGGCCGATCGGCGTCTCTTCGCCTGGTACTCCGCTCCCTTGCGCCAGGGCGGATCGGGCAATCACACCGCCTATCTGGTCGAGTTCGACATCGCACCCGATCTCGCCACGGCTTCGTCGCCTAGGACGATCCTCACCGTCGACGAGCCGGCGAGCAATCACAATGGCGGGTTTCTCTCATTCGGCACGGACGGGTATCTCTATCTGGGGCTGGGCGATGGAGGAGGTGGCAACGACCCGGCCGGGAGGGCACGCAACCTCGACACCCTGCTTGGGAAGATGATCCGCATCGACGTCGACGGGGCGGAGCCCTATGAGATTCCACCCGACAACCCATATGTGGGCGTTCCCGGCCGCGATGAGATATGGGCATCCGGATTGCGCAACCCGTTCCGCTGGTCGTTCGATGATGGGAACATCTATATCGGTGACGTCGGTCAGAGTGCCCGGGAGGAGATCGATGCCGTGCCGGTCAGCCCTGTCGGATACGATTTCGGCTGGTCGAGATACGAGGGGACCCTATGCAACTCACTCGACCCCGACCCATCGTGCTCCACTTCGGGCATCACGATGCCGGTGGTCGAATACGGGCGCTCGGTCGGACAGACCGTGACCGGAGGTGTGGTCTACCGGGGACCGACGGTGCGATCCCTCGAGGGTTACTACATCTACTCGGATTTCTCTTCCGGGATCGTTCGGGCGTTTCGCCTTCTCGACGGGAAGGCGGTCGAGTCACTGAATCTCACCGGAGACCTGGGAAAGGGGCGTCTGGTGAACTTCACCAGCGACGCCGACGGGGAGGTCCTCGCCGTCTCGCTGGCTGCGGGTGCCGTATATCGCCTGGTGGGTGGTTGATATCCCCTTCAGACGGTTTGACCGTGGACCGATTGACCGGACCATGAGATTGCTTCGCCCTCTGCTCGTCCTGGTCGTGATCCTCGGGGTCATACCCCTGGCTCAGACGGCCCGAGCCGGCATCGACGATTGGGAGTTCGAGGGCGGTGGCTGGGGACACGGAGTTGGCCTCTCCCAGTTCGGAGCCCTCGGCCAGGCCGAGGACGGCAAGACGGCTTCCGAAATCCTCTCCTACTACTACGACCAGGCCACCGTGGCCTCTCCCGTACCGCCAGACCATT
Source organism: uncultured Actinomycetes bacterium (assembly GCA_963730285.1). Lineage (GTDB taxonomy): Bacteria > Actinomycetota > Acidimicrobiia > Spongiisociales > ZC4RG35 > JARDZU01. Next base: position 270,087 of record CAVSQY010000007.1, read on the forward strand.
GGACGAACATCGACGATGGCCTGTGGGTGGGCCTCGTCTCCAGCACCACAACGGTGAATCTGTCGTCTGTGGGTGGGCAGGTGCACATCTGCCAGCCCGCCGGTTGCACCGGAGACGACAGTGGCACCGGGCATGTCGATCGCATGATCGATATCGGAGACGTCTACCAATTCGAAACCGATGGGAATGACCCGACCCAGTGTCGGTTCCGTCTCGGTTCCGGTGACACCGGTTGGAACGGTGGATACGGGCCGTGTGACGCCGAGGTCAGGCAAGACCAGGGGACCGCCACTCGCATCAAGGTCAACACCAGGGAGTACGCCCACGGAACCGTGCGTCTCACCCCGTCGTCTGCGGGCTTTCACGTGGTGCTCACCACGAAGATGGAGGATTATCTGTATGGGCTCTCGGAGGTCCCGTCGTCGTGGCCGGCCGAAGCGCTCAAGACCCAGGCGATCATCGGTCGCAGCTATGCCGTGGCCACTGCCGTGGAGCGCGGGGGAAACACCGGATCAACGAGGCTCTCGAGTTGTGACTGTCATCTCCGTAGCAGCACCGCCGACCAGGCGTTCACCGGATGGAGCAAGGAGAGCCCCGTCACCGGCGGTGCAGCTTGGGTCCAGGCGGTCGACGACACAGGTAGTCAAGTCCTGATCCATACGTCGTCGGCTTACCCCTTCGGCATCGCCAAGGCCTTCTACTCCTCGTCGAATGGTGGTTGGAGTGAGAATGTCGAGGATGTGTGGGGTGGGCCGGCTCTCGACTGGCTCCGGGCGACCGAAGACCCGTGGTCCTCCGATCCAGCTGTCAACCCTCTCGCCAACTGGACGATCCTGGTCAACACTGTCGATGTTGCCGCATACCTCGGTTGGGACAAGGTGTTCACCGGGATCCTTCTCAACCCGCCGCCCGGGGCGACGGTGCGGTTCACCGGAAAGGATGGTGGTGGGCAGGTGACGACGGACCTAAACGGCACCCAGATCCGGTCGTTGCTCAACACTTATGGCTTCAGGTCCGACGGCCAGGCGGTGCGGGTGTCGCCATACATATCAGGCGTGACCGACCCGCCGGGATTCAACGACATCGACGGCGACATCTTCGAGAACGCCATCAAATGGCTTGCCTTCGAGGGGATCACCGAAGGCTGCAATCCGCCGTCGAACACCAACTTCTGCCCGAGCGCCAAGGTCACCAGGGGGGAGATGGCGGTGTTTCTCTCCCGAGCCTTGCAGCTGCCTGCACCGGCAGCCGACCACTTCACCGACGACGCCGGCAAGTTCTACGAGGGTGCGGCCAACCGCATCTTCGAGGCCGGCATCACGGTGGGCTGCGGGAACGGTGAGTACTGCGGTGAGAGCCTCTTGCCCAGAGAGCAGATGGCGGCGCTCCTGGCACGGACCCTCGGTCTCCCCGTTGCCTCTGACGACTTCTTCATAGATGACGTCGGATCCCAGTTCGAGGGTGCCATCAACAAGATCGCGGCCGCCCAGATCACCCTCGGCTGCAACCCACCGGCCAACGACAAGTTCTGCCCCAAGTCCTTCGTGACCCGCGGGCAGATGGCGGCGTTCTTCAAACGAGCTTGGGGCCCGTGACCCCTCCTACCATCACCTAGGTGAGCGATAGAGCCGAGTTCTTTGCCAAGGAGAAGTGGACCGCAGGGATCATTGGTCTCGGCTACGTGGGTCTCCCTCTGCTGGTCACCGCAGTGAGCAAGGGGCTCTCCGCCGTGGGATTCGACGTCTCCGAGGACAAAGTCGCCATGCTCTCGGCAGGAACCTCCCATGTCGACGACGTGACCGACGCGGCCCTTTCCCGCGCGTTGGAGGCAGGGGCTCGGTTTTCCAGCGATCCGCAGATCCTCGCCGAGGCCGACGCAATATTCATATGTGTCCCCAGCCCCTTGGGTCGCAACCGCCAGCCCGATCTCTCATTCATCGAGGCGGCCGCCGCCACGATCTCGTCGGTTGCTCGCCCAGGCCAGCTGATCAGTCTCGAGTCGACCACCTACCCGGGCACGACCGAGGACTATCTGATACCGGCAGTCGAGAAGGCCGGCCTCACGCTCGATGAGGATGTGTCGATCTCGTTCTCGCCGGAACGAGTCTCCCCCGGGGACGAGATGAAGACCGGAGACATTCCCAAGGTGGTTGGCGGAGTGACACCGGAGTCGGGTGAGGTCGCGGTGGCGGCCTACCAGCGTTTGGTGCCCTCTGTGCACCCGGTCAGCTCGGCCAGGGCGGCCGAGCTCTCCAAGCTGCTCGAGAACACCTACCGGGCCGTGAACATCGGTCTCATCAACGAGGTCGCCCAGTTGAGTCACGAGCTCGGCATCGACATCTGGGAGGTGATCGATGCCGCGGCCACCAAGCCCTTCGGCTTCCAGGCGTTCTATCCCGGCCCGGGCGTCGGCGGCCACTGCATCCCCCTCGATCCCCAGTACCTCGCCTGGAGAGCCCGCGAGGCCAACTTCGCCACCCGTTTCATCGAGACTGCCGACCAGGTGAACACACACATGCCGGACTACACGGCTCAGAGGATCGCCGACCTCCTGAACTCGGCAGGGCTGGCGGTGAGGGGCAGCCGTATCCTGGTCGTTGGGATCGCCTACAAGCCGAATGTCTCCGACGATCGTGAGTCGGCATCACTCGATGTTGCCCGGAGACTGACTGCCCGTGGCGCCGATGTGGCGATCTTCGATCCCCATATCAGCGAGGAGCGGATCGAGCGGCATGGCCTCTCCGTGGCCGGAGATGACCTCTCGGGTTTCGCGCTGGCGGCGATCCTCACCGATCACGATGACATTCCTTATGAGGAAATCGCCCGCCAGGTGCCGCTGGTGTTCGATGCACGAGGCGTCTATCGGCGTCTCGGCATCGTCTCGGACAACGTCGAGGCCCTATGACCGGGCCGGAGATCCTGGTCCTGACCACCGTCCACGCATCCGACGACACGAGAATCCGGGAGCGTCTGATCCGCAGCCTCGGCGGTCTAGGCCGAATCTCCTACGCCACGCGGGCGCCCGCACCCGCCGACCCGTCGGGTCTCGATTGGCTTTCGCTGAAGGGTGGACGTGCCCGCCGCAATGCCGGGGCGCTGCGTCTGTTGATGAGTCGGAGGTTCGATCTGGTCATCCTCCATGACCCGGAGACGATCCCCGCAGGCGTCCTGGCCCACTTGTTCAGGTCGGCCACCATCGTCTTCGACGTGCATGAAGATCTCGCCGGCCAAATCGAGTCGAAGGAGCGAATCCCGGATTGGGCGAAACCTATCCTCAGGGGCCTTGCCCGGGCCTTCTATCGACTCGCCGACAAGTTCTTGATCCTGACTTTGGCCGAAGCCGGTTATGAGCGGCTTTTCCGCCTTCCGCATGTCGTGTTCCCCAACTACCCGCGCTCGGCCTCGTTTCCGCCAATTCGACCCGACGCGGACGGTTTCGCCATCTATGTGGGGGACGTCACCCGGGCTCGAGGGCTCGAGGATGCGGCTCGTGCTTGTGTCGAAGCGGATGTGCCTCTGGTGGCTGTGGGGCGGTTCGACCCATCCTTGGGAGAATCGCTCCGCCGCATCGACCCGTCCATTCGACTGACGGGAAGGCTCCCCAACCCTGAGGCGATCGATCTGGTCTCCCGGGCGTCGGTGGGCCTATCACCCCTTCGCGACGAGCCGAACTATCGGTCGTCGCTGCCCACGAAAGTGCTCGAGTACCTGGCGATGGGTGTGCCTGTGGTTGCCACAGACCTGCCGGGGACCCGTGAGGTCCTCGCAGATCTCGAAGGAACCGTGCTCACGCCGCCCGGGGACGTACCAGCGATGGCAGCGGCAATCGATAGGGCGGTGAAGCTGCGTCACCATGCCGGTCAGCAGTCGTCGGATATCAGGAGGCGATATCAGTGGCCTGAAGCCGAGGTGAGAGACTTCTACACAGACTTGCTCAGCCCAGGAGAAAGCCCAGACCCCAGCTGAGGTGCATCGTGGCGAGCGCGGGGGCACGCCGAGTCCGGCCAGCCCGATCCTCCGTATCTGGGCTAAGCCGATCACCACCAGCGAGGCAAGGTAGGCGGCGGGCACCAGCCAGAGTGGCCGAAGCCAGATGCTGGCGAGCAATGTGACCACAAGCCCAATCACCGCAGTGGGAGGGGCCAGTTGTCGCCATCGAAGCGAGCCGGGATGGCGTCGCGAGAACTTGCGCTTCCACAGGCCATATTGGAAATACTGTCGGGCCAGATCCGCCAGTGATCCTCGCGGGTGATAGGCGACTTTCAACTCGGGATCGAACCAGACCACACCACCTGACTCCCGGATCCGGTGATTGAGCTCGTAATCCTGGTTGCGGATGAAACTTTCGTCGTAGCCACCCAGTCGAGTGAGGACAGTCCTCCTGAAGACGCCGAGATAGACGGTGTCGGTGGGCCCGGCCACACCACCAATTCGATAGCTGGCATCACCAGCGCCGAATGGCGATGACATCGCGGCCGAGATCGCCCTTTCCCACCTGGTGGTCCCAATCGGTATCTGCATCCCTCCCACCGTGTCGGCGCCGGACGACTCGAGCGTGGATACGGCCTGGCTCAGGTAGCCGGCCGGGATGGTTGACTGGGCATCGACTCTGGCCACGATCTCACCGTCGGATGCCTGCAGTGCGCGGTTGAGGCCGGCCGGTGTCTTGCCGGTTGGGTTGTCGACCACCCTTGCTCCGGCCGCCAGCGCCGCCTCGGCGGACTCGTTGTCCGATGCAGCGACGATGATCTCACCCAGATTCGGATAGTCCTGGCCCCTGACGGCCGCAATGGTCGAGCTGAGGAACTGGGCCGCATGCGCTGCCGGGATGATCACATCGACTCGGGGATGACTCGTCACACGATCATCTTCCCAGCCGAGCACCTGGCTCCGGCTGCAATCGATGCATAACGTGAGAGGGTGAGAAGGCTGCTCGATCTGATCCGGGGGGGACTGATCGGGTCGGTCTTCGGTGCATTGGTCTTTGCCGTTGTCATCGCCATCGGGATCGCTCCAGGGGGGTCGGTCTGGGTCTTCGCTGCAGCCACCGCCGGGGGCCTGGTTGTAAGTCTCATCCCGTCAAGCTCGATCGCGGCAAACGTGACCGGGGCCATTCTGGCCGGGTTGGCCGGCGTCGCCCTCGGTGTGGGAACAGGGTTCGGATGGCTCGAGGTCTCGCTGATGTTGGGCGCTCTGGGGAGCGTGGTGTGGCTGATCCGCGATGAGTGGGTTCCGGCCGGCCATTGGGTCTGGTTCGTGAACGGCGGGCCGGTCATCCTCTTCCTCTTGTTCGTCTTGGTCCCGCTGATCATCGGTGGCGGAGCGCTGGGTCACGACGAGGCGGCCTACGCCCTGAAGGCCAAGGAATGGCTCTTGGGAACGCCGGGCACCGGGTGGGCGCCGCATCGAGGTACTGCGATGTCAGCTTTCGGATATCTCGTACTCGCCTTGGGTGGCTCCGAGCCCGGTCTGAGGCTCGTCGGGTTGCTGGGCGCCATAGGTCTCGTTGTGGGCCTCTGGATTCTGACGAAACAAATGGCCGGCCCCCGGGCGGCGGCGATGGCTTCTATCGGGGTCGTGGCCGGGCCCGCTCTTCTGAGGAGGAGCACCGAATATCTCAGCGATGTTCCCGCGGCGGCGCTTCTGGTGTGGTGTGTCGTGGTGGTTTGGGCCGAGTTCGGTGCAAGAGATCTTCCTTCGTACCGACTTCTGTGGTTGTTGCCTCCTGCTCTCCTCGCCTTCTATCTGAGGTACCAGTCGATTCTCAGTTTCGGTGTCATCGCTCTGACGGCGCTGCTCCTGTGGTCGACGAAGATCAAGCGAAGGCCCGGGCCGGTCCTGGCGCTTGGCCTAATGGGGCTGATCGGGCTGATCCCCCACTTCATCCAGGCGGTTGAGCTCCGGGGATCTCCTTGGGGGATATTGACCTTCACAGCAGAGGTTGCGGGTCGGGCATACCTGGGTGAGGGCCTCGTTGACTACACGAGGATGGCTCTTTGGCCGCTGGCAGGGTTGATCGGGCCTGTTTGCATCCTTGCCGCCCTGGTAGGGCTCGGCAGGTCAAGGCGGGGATCCGAGAGTCGGGCTCGCTATCTGTTCCTCCTCTTGCCCGCTCTGGCCCAGCTCCTGATCCTGGGTGTGCTTTCACACGGCGAGGCCAGATTTGTCTTCTTCCCTATCGCCCTCATCGTTGGTGCAGGCGCTATGGCACTCGAAGAGACGATCTGGGGACGACCGACCCTGGCCCCCCTCAACGTCTCGATGGCGCTTCTCGTCCTGATCGCCGGTTCACTGTCGCTGAGTGCGGCGAGCGCAAGACATGTCGTCGAGCATCGCGTGGCGTCGAACGAATCGATCGAGCTGGCGGGTTTGGTCGTATCCCGGGAAGCTGGGGAAGAGAGCTGTGCTGTGATGACCTCGTACACACCCCAGATGACGTACTACTCGGAGTGTTCGAGTGACATCTTCCGACCCGACATTTCACCCACCGATGCAGTTGATCGTCTCGTTGGTGATTCGAAGTACATGGTCCTGGTCGAGGGCGGTAAGCGTCAGCCCACCGGCGACGACCTTGCCGGTTTGTTGACCCTCACCGAACCCGATCCAGAGGTCGTCGATGCCGACCTTGTCGACGCTGAGGTCTACCGGTTCCGGGATTGACCCGGCATATGATCCCTGCCCGTGCCCCAGGACCTGACCTCCCTTGCCTCACCCGAGGTCATACTCGTGGCGTGGGGAGCAGGATTGGCTCTCGTGTCCGGGGTCATCGCGCTCCTGAGAATCGTCGGTCCCGGCTTCACCTGGCTGACCGCGTCGGTGGCGGCTCTGATCTCCCTGATTGGTGTCTTCTCGGTTGATCCATGGTGGGCGAGGTTTGGGCTGCTCCTTCTCGTCTTAGGGCTGCTCTGGGCGAGGAATCGCCAGATGTCGGGAATCCTGCAGGTCACCGCCGCTCTCGCACTGGCAGTCCAATCGGCGCAGCTGTCGGCGTGGATCCCGGCAGTGTCGGCCATCCTGGCGCTGGGTGGCGTGGCGGGTGAGATGCTCTTGGGCCACTGGTATCTCATCGACCCTCGTCTTCCCAGGTGGGCACTCCGATCCTTGGGCGGGCTGGGCATCTTCGGTCTCGTTGTCGACTCGATCGTCCTGGCCGTGGCCGGTCTGCCGTCCGGTGGTGCGACGATCGCATTCTGGGTCCTCATGGTGACGTCGGTCGTGCTGATGGTTGCTGTTATTGCTGCCCTTCGCTATCCCGCATATGCAGGGGTGATGGCCGCCACCGGCTTGTCATACCTCGCCGTGCTGACAACCCTGGGTGGTGTGTTCCTGGGTCGAGTCCTGGTGGCGGGTCTCGGCCCGTTCTCGAGTTGAAGGGAGTAAACGTGGAGATACGCGCCGTTGCCGGACAGGTCGACCTCACCGAAGCGACATTGATCGTCGGTGTGCTCGTCGACCGCCAACCCTTGCCTGGTGACGAAGAAGTGATTGCGTCCATCGATCAGACTCTCCTCGACTTCATGAAGTTCGATGGGAAGGTCGGTCAAGTGGCGACACTGCCGCACGGCGACGGTGGCGCACTGCTCTTGGTCGGCATGGGCGACGAGGCTGGTTTCGAGACCCTGCGGGCCGCAATGGGCGATGCAGCACGCGTGGTCAAGACATCGAGGGCGGTCACACGGCTCAATCAGGTCGGGATCGAGGGGGCCACGAGGGCAGTGGTCGAAGGAGCCGCCCTCGGCTCGTACCAGTTCCGCGATTACAAGTCAGAGGCCGAGGAGACCGGTCTGAGTGTCTTGGAGCTCATCGACGGGGATGAGGACACGATCGAGAAGACTCTGAAGACCACCGATGCCACAAACCTGGCGCGTGATTGGGTGAACACACCGGCCATGGACAAAGCGCCGAGTCACCTCGCAGATTTGATCGAGGCGGCGGGAAAGGATGCGGGCCTCGATGTCGAGGTTTGGGACAGGCAACGCATCTCAGAGGAAAAGTTGGGAGCGCTGTTGGGAGTTGCCGCCGGGTCTGATCGACCCCCACGCCTCCTGATCATGCGTTATCGACCAGAGGGCGCATCGAGACATCTCGGCCTGGTCGGCAAGGGGATCACTTTCGACTCGGGCGGTCTGTCTCTCAAGACGGCAGCGTTCATGGAGGAGATGAAGGACGACATGTCGGGAGCGGCCATCGTCGCGGCGGCGACTGTGGCCATTGCCCGTCTCGGTATCCCGACCGCCGTCACCACGGTCACCCCTTTGACCGACAATGCGGTGGGTGGCGATGCGACTCGGCCCGGAGATGTGCTCAGGCCTGTCGAAGGCCCCACCATCGAAGTCTTGAACACGGACGCCGAAGGGCGGCTCATCTTGGCCGACGGTCTCGGGGTTGTGCGAAGATTCGAGCCGGACCTGATCGTCGACGTGGCCACTCTGACGGGGGCGGCGCGGGTGGCGCTCGGGGACAAGATCGGAGCCGTATTCGGGTCCGACCCCGATCTGGTCTCCAACATCCTGTCCTCGGCCTCCCGTGCAGGCGAGGAATTCTGGGAGATGCCGCTCTTCCAGGACTACAAGAAATCCTTGGAATCCGACATTGCAGACATCAAGAACATCTCCGGCAGTCGCTACGGGGGCGCGGTGGTGGCGGCACTCTTCCTCTCGCATTATGTCGGAGATGTCGCCTGGGCCCATCTCGACATCGCAGGTCCGGCAAGATCCAGGGAGACGGCAGGTGAGAAAGTGAAGGGAGCCTCCGGCGTCGGTGTCCGGACGCTGATCGAATTGGCCAGGGACCTGGCCGGAATCGGGTAAAAGCGCACCGGCTTCCCTAGCATCCCCACAATGCGGAGCAGGTTTCTGTTCTGGGTTGGGCTGACCGACGTTCTGGCGTTGGTTGTCGCCGTCATGACTGCCTCGGTGGTCGTCTTCGAGGAATTGATACCCCCGAATTCGGTGAGAGGCCAACCGGTGTACCCGATGATCACCGCGCTGCTGGTGTCGCTGGTGTTCATGTCGATCGTCACCACACAGATGTCAGGCCATGGGGTTCCTCGTCCCACCTATGGGCGAATGTTTGCCATCTTCCTCGGCACGGGCGCGCTCAGCTCCCTTCTCATCGTCTTCGCCAGGGCCCCCTATTTCTCCCGGTCGTTCCTCTTGATTACCGGCGTCGGCTGGCTGGTGCTGGCCACTGGGCATCGTGCGCTCCGCAGACGGCGGCCTTGGACCGAGCGTGTCGCATTGATCACTGGTGAGAAGCAACTGGCGGACGACCTCGCCGAGTCACCGCACGCCGATGTGGTTTGGGTTCTCGATCCCAAGTTCGACGGCCCTCTAGAGCTTCCCGAGCGGAATGTGACCATGGCGATCGACCTGCGAGTGGTCCTATCCGAGCGTGTCGCGCAGTTCGTCTCGTCATGCGACATGGCCGGGTACAACATCCGAGCCTTCACCACCCTCTATGAGGAACACACTGGTCGTGTGCCTTTGGTCCATCTCGCTGAAGGCTGGGAGATCTCCGCACCGCTGCTCGAGGTGGCCCCCTGGTTGCCCGGAAAGCGCGTGCTTCGACAGCGTGGTCACGGCTTTGACGACGCCCTTGTGGGTTCCTTTGGGTGTCCTGATCGGCCTCTATGTCAAGCTCGTGACTAGCGGGCCGGCCCTGTTCGAGCAGAAGCGCATCGGCCACGGAGGCCAGCCTTTCGTCATGTACAAGTTCAGAACGATGGACGAGGATGCTGAGAAAGACGGCCCGCGGTTTGCCGATCGAGATGACCGAAGGGTGATCAGAGGAGGGCATTTCCTTCGAATGTCACGTCTCGATGAGATACCCCAGCTTTGGAACGTCCTGAAAGGCGAGATGAGCCTGGTGGGGCCGCGCGCCGAGCAGGTGCCTTTCGTGAGGGCTTTCCGCAAGCAGATCCCCTTCTATGACCATCGTCATCTGGTCAGGCCGGGTGTCACCGGTTGGGCTCAGGTCAATTATGGGTATGCCGATGATCATGCTGACACCATCGAGAAGCTGACCTATGACCTCTACTACATCAAGCACATGTCCCCGGTGATGGACCTAAGGGTCCTGTGGAAGAGCATTTGGACGGTGCTCACCGGGGCGGGAGCTAGATGAGCGCCGTTCCCCCCGCGGTCGATCGACGCGGGTTCAAGGCACCCGGCACCACGTTCATGATCTCCGGAGGGCTGATCGGCGCCATCGGCGCCTATGTCTTCCAGGTCTACGGGGGCCGCGCCCTGGGCACAGAGGCGTTTGCCCCGATCGGCTTGCTCTGGACAGTCTTCTTCATCCTGGCGACCGTGCTCATGGTCCCGGTCGAGCAATATGTCACTCGCGAGGTGGCCCATGGGCGCAAGGCCCTCCCCTACGATCTCAAACCGACGGCGGTCGTCACGGGTATCGGATGTCTGATCGGCGGTGGCTTCGTCTGGCTAACCCTGGATTCCCTCTTCGAGGGCAGCTGGCAGTACATCGCAGAGATCATCCTGCTCTTGGCCGGATACGCGCTGTTGTTCGTGGCAAAGGGTGTTCTGGCGGGAAGGCGGCGGTTTGCCGACGTCGGCTGGGTTCTGATCGTCGAGACGGTGGTACGACTGGCAGCCGGGATCATCGCGATCCAGCTGGTGGCCTCGGCAGAGTCGTTGGGTTGGGCGATGGTCCTCGGCGGCTTCGCAGTCTTGGGCATGCGCTGGTGGCGTTACGACACGGGGGAGAATCGAGCCCCGGCGGCATCGGCCTCGAAATTCCTCGGCGGCTATGTAGGGGGCACCGCCGCATCTCAGCTCCTCCTGGCGGGTGCGCCCATTGCAGTCGCCGCCCTCGGCGCCGAGCCTGCACTGGTCTCGGTCACCTTCGTCACATTCACCTTGTACCGCGCACCACTCACTCTCATCTTCTCCCTTCAGGGGCGCATACTCCCTTACCTGGTCGGCATCGCGGGCTCTGAGGACAATTCCAAGCTCAGCCGCTACGCGCGAATGGTCGTGATCATCGGAGGTGGCCTGGCCGCACTCGGTGGAGTCGTCGGGTGGCTGGTGGGCCCTCAGGTTGTCTCGGTTCTCTACGGCGAGGCGTTCACCCCAACGACAGCCGTGGCCGCGTTTGCCGCCGCCGGTGTCATGGCCGCAGCCACGGCTCAGGTCGCCAGTCAGGTATTGGTGGCCGAGGCCCGCACCTCTCGCCTGGCGTTGGCATGGTTCGGCGGTCTGGCCGCTGCGCTCGTGGCCCTTCTTGCATTTCCCGGAAGCCCCGACCTAAGGGTGGCGCTTGCCTTCCTGATCGGCGAGGTGGTGGCCCTGGTTCTCATGTCCCTGTTTGCGGCCGGGACCAGGGTCCCAGCGGGAATGCTCGGCGGCGAGGCTGGGCGGGAAACGCCAACGGAGCTCGACGGGGACCTCCGGCACTCGATCCTTGACGACAATGCCAGCACTCTCGGCTCGAGCCAGGCCCACTCGGATTAGGGCCGGGAGACTTCTGGGAAGCCGCACAACGGTTCCCTTCTCCGCCGCCCGAATCAGACGGAGACAGTCTGCGACTGCGCTGGAGCCGATGGCGGCCACCCAGAATCTTCGAACGTATGGGTCGGAGGGCTCGTAGCCCTGGAGAGCCTCCTCGATCCTGACGGGCACCAGTGGTCGCACCCGGGCCGTTGCCCGGACCGAAGCACCCGGACGTGTAGCGGCTTTCAACTGCGGAGGACGAGCAATCTGGCCACTTCCGGGTGCTTCGGCTCTCATGCCTTTGACTTCTACCGACAAACGTAAAGTATCGTCAAGTACCTTGGATGGAGTCGCGAAAGATATCGCTATGGAGTCGTGGTGGTCGTGGTCGTCGTTGGGGCCGGGGCCACACCCACCATTGCCACCACCTGGGCAGTTCCTTCCAGTGCGGTTTCCGCCGGCGGGTTGGTCGAAATGATCTTCCCGATGAGTGACGGGTTGTCGGTCGGGATTGTCTGTTGGACCAGCGTGATCCGCACCCCAGTCTCCAGCTCGAAATCGCGCACCACGTCGAGTGCCTCCTCGAATGTCAACCCGGCCATGTTGGGCACGGCGCCGACAGGAGTCTCACCGGTCGAGACCCAAATGGTGACGAAGGAGCCCTGCCGGACCGTAGCCCCCGCCTCGATGGACTGATTGACCACAGTTCCCACCGGCTCGAGGGAAGCGATCTCCTCGACCGTGGTGTTGAGCTTCGCCTCGGTCAATCGCTTCTCGGCGGCGGCACGATCCAGACCAACCACCGATGGGACCGTGGTTGGTGGCGGTATCAAGTATTTCTGGATGTTGTCGGGATCCGGCGGGAACTGGGTGACCGGCAGGTCTTTTTGGACATAGGCCATGAACTCGGCCCAGATCGGGGCGGGGACCGAGCCTCCGAAGACCCTGCTGTAACTCTGACCGTTGATGACCACGTTGGTCAGGGGAACCTGTTGGGCCTCGAAACCGACCCACACCGCCGTGCTGTACTCGGGAGTGAATCCGACGAACCAGGCGTCCAGATAGCTCTGATGGGTCCCGGTCTTCCCACCCTGCGGCACCTTGTAGCCAAGGAGGGGCTGGAGATTGGCCCGGGGGGCGGTACCGGATATGGGGACGACTTCCAAGGCCCGGCGGGCCGCCGCGAAGATGGCCGGGTCGGCCACTTGGACTCCCTCGGGCTCCTTTTCGTAGATGGTCTCGCCGTTGCTGTTGACGATCTTGGAGATGATGTAGTCGTTGTAGTGGAGCCCATTGGTGGCGAAGTTGGCGAAGGCATCCGCCATCTCGATGGTGCTGACGGCGGAGCTACCCAACACGATGGATAGCACCGGTTCGAGGGCCGATTCGTCGACACCCATCCGCTTGGCGACCTCGACGATCTTCTCAGGCCCCACGGCGAGTGACAATTGGGCGTAGACGGCGTTGACCGAGTTGTAGGTGGCCTGGGCCAGGTCGATGATCCCGTACGAGCTGCCGGCGTTGCTCACGGTCCAAATCTTGCTGCCGTCGGGTGAGCAGACGAAGGGGCACTCGATCTTCACCGGGCTCTTGCCACTGAACGTGTGGCCCATGGTGTATCCGTTCTCGAGGGCGGCCACCAGGGCAAAGGGCTTGAAAGACGATCCAGGGTTGCGGCGACCCTGGACGGCGAGGTCGAACTGTGAGAAGTCGAAGGGGAGGCCGGAGGCGATCACCTTCACGGCCCCGGTGTAGTTGTCGACCATCGTCATCGCACCGGTGGGCGAGCACGAGTGGGTCTCGGCGTACTTGGCGAGGAAGTCGGCCGTCTCATTGGGCAGGATCTGGGCACACTTAGCCAGGTTGTCCTCATACGGGGGCAGGGGCAGCCACGATGCCAGGATCTCGTTCGCCTTCTTCTGTAGTTCCAGGTCGATGGTGGTGAATACCTGGAGGCCTCCTCCCCCCACGCAGGCGACGTCGTCGGCGGGACAGCCGAAGATCGCCTTCTTTCGCTCCTCGGGTGTGGTGCCAAGAAAGGCGAATTCGGAGGAGTGGAGCAGCTGTCGCTTGACTTCGGCCACCACATGGTCGGCTTCACCGCGGCGTAGCGGTGAATCGATGACGCCGAGCGGCCGTTGGGTGGCCGCATCCGCCTCGGCTTGTGTGATCCAGCCTTGGTCCAGCATCTCCAGGATCACTTCGTCCCGGCGCTCGAGGGTCAACTCGGGGCGCCTTCTCGGGTTGTAGAGGCTGGGATTGCGGACCAGCACAGCAAGAGCGGCCGCCTCGTGAATCTCGAGCTGATTCAGCTCCTTGCCGAAGAATTCCTTGGCCGCCGTCTTGATCCCGTAGGCGCCGGCTCCGAAGTAGACCGAGTTGAGGTAGTACTCGAGTATCCGCTCCTTGGAGAAGCGACGCTCCAACTCGGCGGCGACGAACGCCTCGTTGATCTTGCGTCTGATCGACACCTCGGAACCGACGAAAGCGTTCTTGACGACCTGTTGGGTGATCGTCGACCCACCTCGTGTGGTGTCAGAGAGGAGATTGTCGATGGCGGCGGACAGGATCGCCGAGAAGTCGACGCCTTCGTGCTGGAAGAACTCGTTGTCCTCGGCGGCGAGGATTGCGTGAATCATCACTTCGGGCACTTCGGAAAGAGGCACAGGCTCGGAGTTACGTCCGTCGTGCAACTCGGCTAGCACCTCACCTGAGTCGGCATAGATCCGGCTGACCCGACTCAGGTCGGGGAGAGTGAGCTCCATGGCTGCCGTGTCCGGCACCCATTCCTTCTGGATGTCCTCGAATGTCCCATAGGCAGAGTTCGTCCCCAGGAACGCGAACAATCCAACCCATCCCGAGAGGAGGAGTGAGATGGAGAGGAGGGTGGCGAGGGCGCCGAACCATCGGCCGCGCCGTTCTCGCGCCTCTATTTGGTGGATGAGGGCTTTCCTGGCCATTGAAAGAAAGGGACGTCGTGGGTGTCCTGGAAGTTCCCGACCTACGATCTCGGGACAATGCCAGGATACCCCCGATATGGATGAAGACCGTTGCACCTCCAGCGGCATCGAGATCGCAGTGGTGTACGACGAGCCCCCGGATGCCGATCGAATCGGCTCAGCCGGTGAGTATCCGTTCACTCGAGGCCCCTATCCCTCGATGTACCGGGGCCGGATGTGGACTATGCGCCAGTACGCCGGTTACGGGACGGCCGAGCAGACCAACAAGCGATTCCACGATCTCTTGAAGGCCGGTCAGACCGGGTTGAGCGTCGCCTTCGACCTTCCCACCCAGATGGGCCTCGACTCCGACCATGGGCTCTCTGCTGGAGAAGTGGGCAAGGTGGGAGTGGCGATCGACACGCTGGGCGACATGAGGCGTCTCCTTGCCGGCCTTCCCCTCGATGAGGTCTCGACCTCGATGACGATCAATTCCACCGCGCCAGTCCTTCTCCTCCTCTATCAGCTGGTGGCGGAGGAACAGGGGATCTCAGCCTCCACGCTGCGAGGGACCATTCAGAACGACATCTTGAAGGAATACGTTGCCAGGGGGACCTATATCTACCCGCCTCGGCCGTCGATGCGTCTGGTGACCAACGTGTTCGAGTACGCCGGCGCGGAGATGCCGTTGTGGAACACCATCTCGATCAGCGGATATCACATCCGGGAGGCCGGAGCGACCGCGGCCCAAGAGCTGGCTCTGACCATCGCCAACGGACTTGCCTATGTCACCGCTGCCGAGGAGGCGGGTCTCGACATCGACGCTTTCGCCCCGCGCCTGTCCTTCTTCTGGAATGGCCACAACGACTTCTTCGAGGAGATCGCCAAATACCGGGCCGCCCGCCGCATATGGGCCCAGCTGATGCGTAAGGACCTCGGAGCAAAGGATCCCAAGAGTTGGGCGATGCGATTCCACACCCAGACGGCTGGTTCGACCCTCACCGCTCAGCAGCCACTCAACAACGTAGTTCGAACGACCCTCCAGGCGTTGGCCGCCGTTCTTGGTGGGACGCAATCACTTCACACCAATGCCTATGACGAGGCGGTCGGCCTTCCGACCGACGAGTCGGCTCTGCTCGCCCTCAGGACCCAACAGGTGATCGCATCCGAGTCAGGTGTGGCCAACACGGTGGATCCGCTTGGAGGCTCGTACTTCGTCGAGAAGCTCACCGACGAGATCCAGTCGGCAGCCGAGGACCTGATCGAGGAGATTCGCAACATGGGTGGTGCGGTCGTGGCCATAGAAGACGGTTGGATGCAGGCCCAGATCGAGGAGTCGGCCTACCGGGATGCGCGTCGCCAGGCCGACGGTTCCGCCGTCGTTGTCGGCGTGAATGCCTTCCAGGGCGACCATGACGGGCCGATTCCCGTTCTCGAAGTGGATCCGCTCCTCGAACAGGGGCAGGTCGAGCGGCTCCTTGCCTGGCGGGGGGAGCGTGATCAATCCTCGGTGGACGGCGCGTTGGCCCGCGTCACCGAGGAGGCGAAAACCGACGCCAATCTCTTGCCCGCAATGAAACAGGCCCTCCGATTGGGAGCCACCGTGGGTGAGGTGTCTGATGCCCTCCGTTCGGTGTTCGGAAGCTATCGCCCCACCTGATTCGGTGACCGGCATCGACCCCGGTAGCGTCATTCACAACCAGACCATGTCTGAAACGCGTAACCATCTTCTGATCATCGGCGGCGGGCCGGCCGGCACTCAGGCGGCCACCACGGCCGCCGCGGACGGTGCGCGCGTGACTCTCGTCGAGAGGGACATCGTGGGCGGTGCCGCGCACCTATGGGATTGCATCCCGTCGAAGACGATGGCGGCCAGCGCCCTCCGTCATTCGTCGGTGCGAAATGCCGCACAGCTCGGGCTCACCACAGAGCCGACCGAGGTCGACACCAAGGTGCTGGCGGAACGCATAAGGGTCATCACAGGCGACATCAATCGGAATTGGGTCGATCTTCTCTCCTCCCAATCGGTCGATCTGGTCGAAGGCACCGGGCGGCTGATCTCTGATCACGAAGCGGTCCTGGAGACTGCGGATGGTTCGCGACAGGTGAGCTTCGATCGGGCGATGATCTCAACGGGTAGCACCCCCAGGGTCCCGGATTGGGCCCCGGTGGATGGCGACCGCGTTCTCACCACTCGCGATTGCTACGACCTGAAGACCGTTCCCGAGCATGTGATCGTGATCGGCTCGGGAGTCACGGGCGTCGAGTTCGTTCACATCTTTGGCAGCCTCGGGTCAGAGGTGTCGCTCGTGGTTTCCCGTCAGCAGATCCTGCCCTATCGCGATGCAGAGGTGGCTGCCGTCCTGGAAGAGGATTTCCTGGAGCGAGGTGTCCGCCTCGTCATTGGAGCCAGGGCGGAGAAGATCCAGGTCGAAGGTGACGACGTGTCCGTCCATTGCAACGATGGCCGTGTGATCAGCGGGTCCCATGCGTTATTGGCAGTTGGCTCGGTGCCGTTATCCGATGGGCTCGGGCTCGAGACGGCCGGTATCGCGACCAAAAAGGGCTACATCGAAGTCGACGAGTTCCAGAGGACGACA
This sequence comes from uncultured Actinomycetes bacterium, assembly GCA_963730285.1. GTDB lineage: Bacteria > Actinomycetota > Acidimicrobiia > Spongiisociales > ZC4RG35 > JARDZU01. The sequence goes on from CAVSQY010000007.1 coordinate 287,076, forward strand.
GTGCCCCACATCTATGCAGCGGGTGACGTGACCGGGCAGATGCCGTTGAGCTCGGTGGCATCGATGCAGGGTCGAAAGATCGCTCGACATGCGCTTGGCCTTCCGGTCGCACCGCTGGACTACTCGAAAGTGGCCGAAGCGGTGTTCACCGAGCCGGAGATCGCCTCTGTTGGCCTGGTCGATATCGACGCGGCGGCGCAGGGTCGAAAGGTCAGGACGACCAAGGTGCCGTTTGCGTCAAACGCCCGATCGGTCCTCCAGCACTTCACCAGGGGATTCGTCAAAGTGACTTCAGACCCGGCGACCGGCATCGTGTTGGGTGGGACCATCGTCGGCCATCGTGCTTCGGAGCTGATCGGGGTGCTCGCTCTCGCCGTCCAAGCAGACGTCAATGTCAACACGCTAGTGGAGACCTTGATGGTTCACCCGTCGATGGCCGAGGCCATCAGCGACGCGGCCGATTGACCTGGTCCGATCGGGCGGATTCCCCTACTTGACGATTGCGATGACCTGGCCCGAGGCGACGTTATCTCCTGGCTGGACGCGCAGGTCGACGATTTCCCCGGTTGTCGGCGACTTGACCTCGTTTTCCATCTTCATGGCCTCCAGCACACAGATCGAGTCGCCTTCCTTGACGGCCTCACCGGCAGAGACCGAGACCTTGACGATCGTCCCCTGCATCGGAGAGGCGACTACCCCGTCACTTGCAGGCCCTGGCCCAGACGTCGCCAGTTTGGGAGGTCGGCGTCGCACGGCTCCACCTGCCACGGCCGGCTCCGGTGCCCAGTAGGAGACAGCGAAGCGGCGTCCGCTCACTTCGACCGTTATGTCACGGCGCGAGACACTCTCCTCTTCGGGAAGGGCAGGGACGGAGTCGGGGGACGCTTGACTCAGATCGACTGACTCCTCCATCCACTTGGTGTGTTGTTTGCCGTCGAGAAAGTCCTTGTGGGCCAGCACTGCGAGATGAGCGGGGATGGTCGAGGCGACGCCTCGGATTCGGAACTCCTCCAGCGCGCGTCGGCCACGGTTTATGGCACTGGTCCTGTCTTGTCCCCAGACGATCAACTTGGCCATCAGATTGTCGTAGTACTGGGTGACCGTCGTGCCCGGACGCACCCACGAGTCGACCCTGACTCCGGGCCCGGCGGGCTCATGCCACTCGACGACCTGGCCGGGAGTGGGCATGAATTCCCGGGACGGGTCCTCAGCGTTGATCCTGAACTCGATGGCGTGGCCCCTTGGCTCCGGTGTGTCGAAGGTGATCGGGTCGCCATTGGCGATTCGCAACTGCCACTCCACCATGTCGAGGCCGGTCACCAGTTCCGTGACTGTGTGTTCGACTTGGAGCCGGGTGTTCATCTCGAGGAAGTAGAGGTCACCGTCGCTATCGAGGAGGAATTCGACGGTTCCGGCGTTCACATAGCCACATGACTCTCCGGCGGCCAGAGCGGCCCGGCTGAGGGCCTTTCGCTGTTTCGCGGTGAGACCGGGCGCAGGCGTTTCCTCGATCAGCTTCTGATGACGACGCTGCACCGAGCAGTCTCTGTCGCCAAGGAAGACTCCATTACCCTGACTGTCGAAGAGAACTTGCGCCTCGATGTGACGCGGCCGCACGAGATACTTCTCCACGTACACCTCGGGGTTGCCGAAGTAGGCATCGGCCTCCCGTCGGGCACCCTCGAATGCGTCGGACAGCTCACTCTCGTCGTGCACCACCCGAAGACCCTTGCCGCCACCGCCATGGGCGGCTTTGATCGCCAGCGGGAATCCGAATTCATCGGCCAGTTGTCGCACTTCGTCGACAGAGGTCACTGGCTCGGTGATGCCAGGCACCGTGGGGACGCCGAACTTCTCGGCATTCCTCCTGGAGGTGATCTTGTCACCCATTCCTTTGATCGCCTCCGCCGGCGGCCCGACCCAGATGATCCCGGCGTTTGCGACGGCGGCGGCGAATGTCGAGTTCTCGGACAAGAACCCATATCCGGGATGGATGGCCTCGGCGCCAGACTCATGAGCCACCTGCAGGACTTTTTCCTGGTTCAAGTAGCTCTCGGCGGCGGGAGCTGGACCGACATTCCAAGCTTCGTCGGCCAACTCGACATGCAGCGCATCTCGATCCAGCTCCGAGTAGATCGCAATGGTGCGCAAACCGAGGTCACGGGCCGTGCGGATGATGCGAACGGCGATCTCACCGCGGTTGGCCACGAGGAGGGACTTCACGACCTGCACCGGGCCGGTGTCTCGTTTGGCGCCTCCTCGACCGACGGGATCACTGAGGCCCGTTCCCGTGCTTCTTGGGGGGCAGGGTCTCCCGTTTGGTCCGAAGCATCTCGAGGGCCCGGATCAGCTTGTACCTGGTCTCCCGGGGTTCGATCACCTCATCGACGAGACCCAACTCGGCCGCCACGTAGGGGTTGTTGAACTTCTGTTCGTAGTCGGAGATCAGGGCAGCCTTGGTCGATTCGGGATCGTCCGATGACTTGAGCTCACGACGATGGATGACGTTCACGGCACCCTGAGCCCCCATGACTGCTATCTCGGCGGACGGCCAAGCGAACACCAGATCGGCGCGTATGCCTCGGGCATTCATGACCAGGTAGGCACCCCCGTAGGCCTTCCTCGTGATCACCGAAAGCCGGGGGACCGTGGCTTCGCAGTATGCGTAGAGCAGCTTGGCACCGTGTCTGATGATCCCATTGTGCTCCTGATCGACTCCAGGCAGGAACCCGGGGACATCGACAAAGGTGAGGATCGGGATGTTGAAGGCATCGCAGAACCTCACGAATCGGGCCGCCTTCTCAGAAGCCTGGATATCGAGCGTGCCGGCGAGGACGGCTGGCTGATTGGCCACGACGCCGACAGTGTGGCCGTCGAGACGTCCCAATCCGATCACGATGTTGCGCGCCCAATGCTCGTGGACCTCGAAGAAGGCGGAGTCGTCGAGGACCGTCTCGATGATGTCGACCATGTCGTAGGGCTGGTTGGAGGAGTCGGGGATGAGCGAGTCCAAGGTGTCGTCCACTCGATCGGGCCGATCGGTCGGTGCGAAATAGGGGGGCAGCTCCATGTTGTTTCGCGGCAGGTAGGACACGAGGTACCTGACAGCTTCCAATGCATCGCTACCGGACGGGTAGACGAAATGAGTGACCCCCGATTTGGAGGCATGCGTGGTGGCGCCTCCTAGCTCCTCCATCGTGACTTCTTCGCCTGTCACCGCCTTGATCACGTCCGGGCCGGTGATGAACATGTGACTCGTCTTGTCGACTTGAAAGACGAAGTCGGTGAGCGCGGGGGAGTAGACGGCGCCACCTGCGCAGGGCCCCATGATCACCGAGATTTGTGGGATGACTCCAGATGCCCTCACGTTTCTCTCGAAGATCCGCCCATAGCCGTCGAGAGAGGAGATGCCCTCTTGGATGCGGGCGCCACCGGAGTCCTTGAGGCCGATCACGGGTGTCCCGGTCTCCAATGCCATGTCGAGGACCTTGCAGATCTTGTCGGCCACGACCTTGCTCAAGCTGCCGCCGAACACAGTGAAGTCCTCGGCGAAAACGAAGACGGCTCGCCCGTCGATGGTGCCATGGCCGGTGACGACCGCGTCACCGAGCGGGCGTTTGTCCTCGATCCCGAATCCGGACGACTGGTGACGGACGAACTGGTCGATCTCCTGGAAGGATCCTTTGTCGAGAAGGGTCTCGATGCGCTCACGTGCGGTGAGCTTGCCCAGTTCGTGTTGTCTGGCGATAGCTCGCTGGCTGCCGGCGTTCAGGGCCTCTTCGCGAAGCTCCCGGAGCCGCTCGATTCGCGCCTCGGTACCCAAGACTCCTCCGTATCCTCCAAGTTTCGACTCGTCAGGGGACGAGATGGCTACACCCTATTTGCTTATTCGCCAAGAAGAAGTCACATCGACTCAGGATCTCGCCCGCGCCCAGCTCGCTTCCTTGCCCGTCCAGGTGGTGGCACGACGCCAGACGGCGGGACGCGGCCGAACCGGAGCCGAGTGGGTCAATGCACCTGGGGCACTCGCCACCTCGATCGCCTTCTTGGCCGACAGCGAAGACTGGCGGCCTTTTTCACTGATGGCCGGAGTGGCCGCGGTGAGAGCGATGCCGGGCCTCGGGCTGAAATGGCCAAACGACCTGATCGAGTCGGGCCGGAAAGTCGGCGGCATCTTGGTTGAGCGCAACGAAGATCGTGTCGTGGTGGGCCTCGGGGTCAATATCTGGTGGCCCGACCCACCGGCGGGGTTCGGGGCTTTGAGATCCGATGAGCCTCCAGAGGCCCTTCATGCTCAGATCGCAGGGATTTGGGGCGCCGAGTTCCTCGACCTGGTAGCCAACAGAGATTGGCCCTTGGATGAGTACCGACGAACCTGCTTGACCATCGGCCGTCGAATCACATGGCATCCCGACGGAGCTGGCCTCGCTCGAGATGTCTCCGAAGAGGGGGCGCTCGTAGTCGAGTCGGATGGAACCACGATCACTCTCGGGTCGGGATCCGTCGATCACGTCCGATGGACTGGGAGCCCGAGCCCCGGATTCCCGGACCGGGGCTAGCCCAGGTCCAACTCCTCGGCGGAGGGCAGGGTGGCCTGGAAGAATTCGAGGACCCTGGCACGTGCGTCGGCCGCCGAGTCCTCGTGATAGCCGGTGGCATCGATGTCGAGGAAGTCGTGCCCGGCCTCTTCGTACAGGAGCCACTGGCCGTGGTCATTGCGACGCTGTGCTTCGTCGACCGTGGATGTCTCGATGAGGTCATCCTTGGCTCCGTACACGCCCAGTATGGGAATCGGCATGTGATCGAGATATTCGGCCACCGGATGTTCTCTTTCCTCGTCCCCGGTGAGTGGTGTGTACGCCACCGCCACCGATCCCACCCACTCTCTCGTAGCCGCAGCGATCAGGGCGAAACGACCCCCCACGTCGAGCCCCAACAGCCCGATCTTGCCTTGGACCACCCAGTGCACGTCCTCGGATCTGAGGAACTCGCCGGTCTCGTCGAGGTCGGTCATCGCCCTGGTGTCTGTCAGCCGTGAATAGCGATCGAGGGGCTCACCTTGATCTCGGTAGAAGTCGATGGCGACGCCGACTATCCCGGTGCGGGCAAGTGATCTGCACAGGTCCTTCTCGAATCCGGTCAGGCCATCGAGCGTGGGAAGTACCACGACCGCCGGGTAGCGGCCGGCCGTGTCCGGTCGAGCCAGGTACGCAGTCCTCATGCCGGCTCCGATTGGGATCGGCAAACTCCCAAACATGATCGAATGGGTTCCCTCGTGAGGCAGCACTGCCATGGGCCGGTACGTTAACCCGTCGCCCCTCGATCCTCGTCGGGGCCACCGTTAGCGACGGAACCGTCATTAGATTGAATTCGTCTCACCGACGATGCCTTCATCTCCATCCCCCGCTCCTGCCCCGCGTCGCGGGCTGCCCAAGTGGCTCAAGGTCTCCATCATCGTCCTCCTGGTGGTGGCCAACTTGGCCGCGATCGGGTTGATCTGGGCGATCAACACCGGTCGGGACATACTCGCCCTGGCAACCACCGACGAAGACGTGGTCGACGAGTTGACAGCGGCGTCTGGAGACGCCCTGACGTTTCTGATCGTCGGCTCCGACTCGCGGAAGGGTCTGGATGACCTCACCAATTTTGGCTCGGCCGGCGGTCAGCGGGGCGACGTGATCATGCTGGTCCGGCTCGACCGGTCGACCGGCAAGGCCAAAATCCTGAGCATTCCCCGCGATCTCTGGGTGGACATCCCGGGCAATGGGAAGGGCAAGATAAATGCGGCGTATGCATACGGCGGTCCCAGTCTCATGGTCCAGACGATCAGGGAGAATCTCGGCATCAACATCAATCACTATGTCGAGGTCGGCTTCGTCGGCTTCATCGCCATGGTGGATGAGTTGGGGGGAATCGAGATGACCTTTCCCTATCCCGCTCGTGATGTGTCCTCGGGTCTGGACGTCCCTGCGGGCACGCAGGTCCTCGATGGCAGGATGGCCCTTGCCTTCGCCCGCTCACGCAAGTACCAGGAGTATCAGAACGGCAAGTGGGTCAGCGTCGACGCCAACGACATCGGGCGAACCCAGCGTCAACAGCAGGTGGTTCGCACAATCCTCACCGAGTTGAAGAGCCCATCCTCGGTTGCCGAGGCCGGTCAGATCGCTGGTGCGATGGCGGAGCACATGACAATCGACGCTTCATTGGCTGACGCGTCGGTGGCAAGCATGGCCTGGGACTTCAAGTCGTTACTGGGCGGGAACCTCGATGGCGTCACGCTTCCCGTCGACGGGGCGAGCATCGGCGGTGCATCGGTGGTGGTGCGTCGTGAACCGGACGCCACCGAGGCCATCCAAGCCTTCCTTGCCGGATCACAAGATGCGGCGACCACCCCTCTTCGCCTCCAGGTCCTGAACGGAAATGGGATCTCAGGGGCGGCGAGTCATATGGCCGACCGACTCACAGCGGCTGGGTTCGAGGTGGCGTCCGTGGGTGACGCCGACAACAAGAGCTATCAAACGACAACTGTTGTCGTGAGATCGGGAAGCGAAGCGGGCCAGACGGTCATCCAGGAGCTCGGTTTTGGTGTAGTGGAGTTCGGAAATGTCGATAACGCCTACGACGCGGTTGTGATCGTCGGTTCCGATTCGGCATGATCGACCGGTGGCTTTCCTAGGATTGAGGCGTTGATGGACATTGCAATCATCGGAGCCGGCTATGTCGGTCTTGTGACCGGCGCTGGTCTCGCCAGCCTCGGACATCGGGTTCGTATCGGCGAGGTCAACGGTGAGCGAGTCGATCTCCTCAACTCGGGAGGCGTGCCCATATATGAGGAGGGTCTCCCTGATCTGATCTCGAGAGCCAGGGCGCTCGGCCTCCTCAGCTTCCACGCCTCCAATAGCGAGGCCATCGATGGCGCCAAGTTCGTCTTTCTGTGTCTCCCCACACCCGAATCCGAAGATGGCCGGGCCGACCTGCGGTACGTTCATGCCGTAGTCGATGAGCTCGGGCCTTTGGTGGGGGAAGACACGATCTTCGTCGTCAAGTCGACGGTCCCCCCGGGCACGGTGGCCTCTCTGCGCAAGCGTCTCGCCGATGTCGGCAGCCCGGCCCGGATCGTCTCACATCCCGAATTTCTCCGAGAAGGTAAGGCCGTCGAGGATTTTCAGAAGCCCGATCGCGTCGTGGTCGGGGCCCTGGAGGAGTCGGATGCGCGTGAGGTGGCTGAGTTGTACCGGAGCCTCGATCCGGACGTGGTGATCACCGACCCGACATCCGCCGAGATGATCAAGTATGCGTCGAATGCTTACCTGGCCGCACGACTCACCTTTGTCAACACGCTGTCCAACGTCTGTGAGGCGGTCGGCGCCGACATTCTCGATGTTGTGAAAGGCCTCGGCATGGATCATCGGATCGGTCCCCACTTCCTACAACCCGGGCCCGGATACGGCGGGTCTTGCTTCCCCAAAGACACTTCGGCCCTGATCGCCGTGGCACAAGATGCCGGCTACGACTTCGAGCTCTTGCGAGCCGTGATCGAGGCAGACGAGGAGCAACGGCGCCGAGTCGCCGACAAGGTGAGGCAGGCCGCTGGAGGTGGCCTCCGGGGTCGACGAGTTGGCATGTGGGGAGTGGCGTTCAAGGCAGGCACCGATGATGTTCGGGAGTCGCCGGCGGTCCGCATCGCCAATCTCCTCCAAAACGATGGGGCCGAGGTCGTGGCCTACGACCCGGAGGCGACCACCGATGTGCTGACGATGGCCGAGGACCCCATTGCGGCCTGTCAGGATGCGGACGTGTTGTTGATCGCCACGGAGTGGCCCGAGTTCTCGACCGTCGACATGTCGGAGGTGGCCCGGGTCATGAGAGGGCATCGGGTGGTGGATGCCCGAAACCTCCTCGATCCCAAGGCGGTGCGGGCCGTGGGTCTCGACTACTGGGGATTGGGCCGACCCGGGGCCTGATTCCCTGTGTGAGGGGGAATCACCGAAAGAGGTCCTCGTCGACAGGGCGAACCAGGTCACTACCACGCCCCGAGCCCCTCGGCCCCGCATAGCCCCGGACCAATGCAGCCGGGATGCCGTCAGCTTTCCCCATGACCAGATCGGCTCCGGCGACGAGCTCGTCGACGACCGCGATCTCGGTCACCTCAAGTTCGCGCCCGCTCCAATCCCGGGTTCCACGATGATCCAAGATTGCCTCCAGGCCCGAAATTCCGATGGCGATGTCGGTGAGCCCGCGTCTCCATGGTCGGCCGAAGGTGTCGCTGATGATCACCGGCAGATCGATCCCGAATGTCGCCTCGAGTCGCTTTCTGATCCGGTGGGCGGACTTGTCGGGATCGTCGGGGAGCAGGATCATCGTCCCAGGCTCCGCGTTCGAGCGGTCAATGCCCGCATTGGCGCATATGAAACCGTGTTTGGTCTCGGCGATGATGAGGTCGCCGCGACGTCTCACGATGGAGACCGCCTCGGACTCGACCAAGGCTCGCTTGAAGGCCTCCTCGTCACCCTCGATGGTGACAACCTGGCCCTCAGCCTTGGAGACGATCTTGTGTGTCACCACGACGACGTCGCCAGGTTCGGGCCGCAACGGCTCGAGTGCCTTGGCCAGCAATGCGGGTAGGTCATCACCTGGGCGGATCGAGCCAATCCCCTCGACCGGGTGGAATGTCAGCGTCACAGCTCGAGTATGGCCGATGCCAGGGCTGTCGCCCTCTCGGGGTCCTTGATCATCGTGTCCATCGCCCGAACGTCGACGCCATTCATCGTTCTCTCGTCCTCGTGATCCGTCTGGTCGACCACGAGGCGGTTGAGAAGCCCGACGTAACAGGAGAGGACACCCCTGGTTCCGGTGCCGTAGCCAAGATCCCGGATCACCCGGTCGGCAGGCCCTTTGACTGGCTTCCCTCCGATCAGGGGGCTAACCGCCACGACCCGAGGGTGGGCGCGGACTCGGTCCTCGATGCCCGGGACGGCAAGTATCGGCCAGATCGAAAGCGGGGGATTGGAAGGTCCGATCACCAACAGGTCGGACGACTCGATTGCCTCCAACACGCCTGGAGCAGGATCGGACGTCTCGGCACCGACGAACCTCAGCTGTTCCACCTGATCCTGATGGCGTCTGGCGACGAAGTACTCACGAAAGTCGAGCTCGAGCCCGTCCGCGGTGAGGATGACCGTGCTCAGGGAGTCATCGGTTGCAGGGATGATCCTCGATCGAATGCCGAGGCGCATTCGGATGTCGTCGGTGAAAGCCGAGAGCGAGACACCCTGACTGATCGCCTCCGTCCGAAGTAGCTTCAACCCGAGGTCGGCGTCACCGACCTTGAAATCGTCACGGGAGCCGAGACGGACCATTTCCTCGTGTGCGGAGAAGGTGTCGTCAGCTCGGCCCCAACCCTGTGGGCCTTCCATGCCGGCCAGCGTGTAGGTGACCGTGTCGAGATCTGGAGATACGTATAGGCCCTTGTAAGGTAGATCGTCGCCCACGTTAACGACCACAGTCAGATCTACCCCGGGAATCAGATTGAAGCCACGGGCGAGACGGGCCCCACCCACGCCACCTGACAGCTGTGTCACCCTCATTTGGGCTCCACGGTATTGCTCAGCGCCCGGGTCCGGTTCACAATGGCCTCCCGCATGACCGATGTCTCAACTCCGCATGCAGCCGGGGAACCGATGCCCGAATCACCATCCACGATGCCGCGCGTCAGGGTGATCGTGACGCCGGTCGAGGATGCCGACCTCGGAACGGCCCTGGCCACCATCGAGCGCCAAGTGTATGAGGGCCCGCGTGATCTGATCGTCGTGGGCGGCGAAGGGGCCGAGCTTCCCGAAGGGGCGGTCTCCGCGTCGAGCCTCGAGGAAGCGATTGCGGGAGCGGAGCCTGTGGTCGACTACCTATGGATCGTCCACGCCGATGCACGGCCTCGTCCCGACGCGCTTGCGGCGCTGGTGTCCGAAGTCGACCGGAACGAGGCGTCGCTGGGCGGCTCAAAGATCCTCGTGGCGGGCACCCGGGACGAGCTGGAATCGATTGGTAGCGCCACCGACGTCTTTGGTGACGCCTATTCGGGTCTCGATGTGGGAGAGATCGATCTTCAGCAGTACGACGTCGTGCGGGAAGTGGCGTCGGTGTCGTCGGTTTCCATGCTCGTGAGACGCGACCTCGCCCAAGGTCTCCGTGGCCTCGACCCTCTGATGGAGCCGGTTGCAGCGGGTCTCGATTTCTCACAAAGGATCAGGCTCGCCGGTGGCCGTGTCATAACCGTCCCCTCCTCGGAGGTCTATCATCAGGCTCGTTGCGGTGAGCGCGGTCGGGGTTGGCGCGAGGAGGCCGGGCGACTTCGGGCGATGCTCAAGGCATATAGGCCCATCACTTTGGTATGGGTCATCCCCTTCAACATCCTGGTCTCGTTGGTCGACTCCTTGGCGAACCTCGTCGTTCTCCGATGGCGGCCGTCAGGTCGTCATCTAATCGCGTGGCTGTGGAACCTGTGGCATCTCCCTTCGACCATCTCCGCCCGCAGGCGGTTTCATCCGGTGAGGGCATTTGGGGACGAGGAGTTGTTTCGATTCCAGGCCCGCGGGTCCGTGCGCCTACGCGAAATCGGATCAGAGATCACCGACCGGATCCTGTCCGCGTTCGACGACGACCAGGCGCTGGCCAAGTCCAGCAGGCGCGTGTGGTCCAGCCCGGGCATCTGGGGTGCGCTCATCGCGATGATCGTGATCTTTTTCGGTGTGCGCACCATCTTCTTCACCGGTGTTCCCAACACCGGTTTCAGCTTCCCGTTCGAGTCGCCGACGGTGGCTGCTGATCGCTTTTTCGCGGGCTGGAACGACGCGGGTCTGGGCTCTCCCGACGCGGTCCACCCGGTGGTAGGTCTGAGCGCCCTGGCCGGTCTCATCGCCTTTGGCGCCGAGGGCGTCGCACGGACACTGCTAACTGTCCTCTTCGGTTTCGTCGGGGTCGTGGGGATGGGTCGGTTGGTCGGCCGACTCGGGTTTCGCGGCCCGAGCAGATACCTCTCCGGTCTGGTCCTGATGGCAGGGCCTGGAACGGCTGCCCTGGCAGGAGCCGGGTCATGGGTGGCCTTGGGTGGGGCGGCCTTGCTCCCTTGGGCGGTCCGGGCGGTCTTTCTCCATCCGACCGATCGAGGAAAGAGTCGCCTTACGCACACCGGCTGGGCGATCGTCTTGTCGATGCTTCTCACCGCCTTTTCGCCGCTGCTTGGCCTTGTTCCGCTGGTGGTTGCGCTCGTCTGGGCGTTGTTCGGCGGCAGCCGGTCTTCGATATCACTCGGTCTGGTGGCATTGGTTGGTGGGCTCGTGGCGGTTGGCTTCGTTCACGACGACCTCGGCTGGGCGACAGATGCGACGCGGCGTATCGGCCTCGTGGTGCCGATCTGGTGGACTGTTGTGATTGCTCTGATCGCGATATCGCTCGTCCTCGTCGATACCCGCGCCCGCCGTCTCGGCGGAGTGGGCGGGGTTCTCGCTCTGGGAGCCTTGGCGCTGGCCCGTCTTGGTGTCGGCGGGCCCGGTGTTGAAGAGGCTTCTCTGATCCTGGCATCCTTGGGTGCTGCCCTCGTGGTGGCTGCGGGTCTCGACAAACTCAGTCTCGATCCCCGAAGAATGGTCGCCGCCGCCGGAGCACTGGTTGTCCTGGTCGTCTCCTCGGGTGCACTTCTCGGGGGGCGTCTCGGGCTTCCTGCGGATGATCTCAACGACCGACTGTCATTTGCCTCCACGCTGGCGGGCGACTCCGGTCCCGGCAGAATCCTTCTCGTGTCCGGTGACCGGGGCATGATCCCAGGGGAGTCGAACACCGGTCCCGGATTTTGGTATCGGACGGTGGGGGGCGATGAGGTCACCATCGACGAGCTCTGGCTCCCGGCTGCGCGGATGGGCGATGAGGCGCTTGCTGACGAGCTCGAGACCATCGCCTCGGGATCGGAGCTGAGACCAGGAAGCGTGTTGAGTCAGTTCGCCATCGACTGGGTTGTGGTCGAAGGGCCCGAGATCGCGCTCGATGGCGTGCTCGGATCGCAACTCGACTTGATCCCGACGCCTTTGGTGGAGGGTTCCCGCGTCTACGAAAACGTGCAAGCCGCTCCTCTCGCGGTTGGCGAGGGCGATGTCGTATGGCATAGAGACGGAGCCGGTTATGCCGGACTCGCCTATCCCGGTCGTGTTCAGCTGGCGGTGAACCATGCAGATGGATGGAGTCCCGACGGCACGCACATCGATTGGTGGACTGAAGTCGACGGTATTGACGGATTCGCCACTTTCAGAGGAGGAGGGGCTCTGTCATATGCCCCGATTGCCGCGGTGGCAATGCTCGTCCTCTCCCTGGGAATGATCGTGATGGGGAGGCTGAGACGATGACCAGGTTGTTCTCGGTGTTGGTCTTGGCCGCGCTGGCCGTGGCAGCAGTCCTGCTTCCAGGGCAATCCGCACCTTCTCCTCGGCCCGAACCGGGCTACAACCCGCCACCGGTGGCTGTGTGTGCGGTCGAGGAAGGCAGTGGTCAGAGCACGGCGATCTCGGTCCTTTCCACGATCAATGGCCCGGGCGCCGTCACGGCGTTCTCCGGTGGTGTGCCGGCTGGGGCTTCCACTTTCGAGACGGGGGCATCTGGGTCAGCCGTCGTCCCACTGGTCGACGTCGCCGCGGTCGGTGTGGCGGCGGGACTCGTCGAGTTCCCGAATTCAGATGCCAGTGCCGCCTCGACGATCACGGGCTCGACCGCTGTTGCGGTCGAGAGTTGTCAGTCGACTCCCTCCCAACTGACTCTTTTGGCCGGAGGGTCGACTCTCAGTGATCAGACGTTCGAGATACAACTCATGAACCCCTATGCGGGCGAGGCCGTGGTTGACCTTTCTGTCGTCTCGGAGTCCGGGCTCGAGACCGCCTCGCAATTGCAAGACATCATTGTTCCCTCCCGATCGAGTGCCTTGGTCGACCTGTCCCAATTGCTCCCGGGGCGCGAATCGATGTCGGTGGCAGTGTCCGCCACCAGTGGCAGCATCCTGGCGACAGGGCGTCTTTCGGATGGGAACGACCTCGCCGTGTGGAACGCTGTGAGCCCGGCCAGCGACTGGTTTGTTCCAATCCCCTCGGGGGCCGCCGGCGAGCTGGTGATCTCGACCGGGGTGGCCGCAAATGTCGCCTACCAGGTGGACATCTATGGGCCGGACGGGCTGGTTGAGGCAGCCGACGAGGGTGCCGTACCCGAACGCGGTCAGATCACCATCGATCTTGCCGAGTTGGGCGGGTCAGCGGGTGCTTTCCGGGTGGTTTCGGCTCAACCAGTGGCTGTGTTCCTCCGCACCGTTGCCGATGACGGGCTGGCTCTGACCTCCGGCGCCCCAGTGGCGGCATCGCAATGGATGCTGCCCGGGGCCGGGTCGTTGGCGGAGGGTGTCGGCAGCCTGGTCATTCTCAACACCGGTTTGGACGACGCCAACGTGATCATCACGGATCACCGGAGACAGTCGATCGCCCGGCAATTCCCCGTTCCGGCCGGTTCGGTGATCGAGGCCCCTGGGATCGTGGGCACCGGTGACGGATACAGCGTCTCAGGTGATGGCGACTTGGTGGTTCTCTGGGCCTCTTCCTTCGGAACAGCGAGGGTCTATTCAATTGGGACTCCTCTCATCGATGAGTGATGGGTTGACCCGGCTCGCCATCGTCATGGGCGCTGTGGCGGTGGCCGCACTGGTGACTTTGACCCTCAGATGGCCTCGCCGCCGTGGCGAACGAGTAGGCGGTATTGCCCCCGGCATCTACTTGTTCTCGTCGACAACCTGCGCCGACTGTGCCGTGGCGCGCTCGCGTCTGGTGGGAGAGCTTGGCGCGGACGGGTTCATCGAGGTCGACTGGGAGACGCAGCCGGATCTCTTCGCCCGGATGGGTATCGACGTGGTCCCCACCACACTCCTCGTTCGCTCCGACTCCTCCTCCGACAGAATGGCGGGAGACCCGGAAGTCTTGCTACGCGGGCTGGGTCCTTGAATGCGCCGGGCAGTACTCCTACCGTTCCCGCCATGGTTCTCAGCTGTGTTCGGTGCGGCTCCCCGGCGGGGGCATACATGACCTTCTCCTATGCCGATAGGGCGGTGTGGATGGACGACCTCGTCAGCGAGGCCGACTCGGGCGGTTACGCGCTCTGTTCCGACCATGCCGACCGCATGATCCCGCCTCAGAGTTGGACGCTCACTGATCGGCGCACGGTGACGCGCCTCTTCGCGCCGCTCTCAGTGGCCTGATGGCCCTGGACCGCGATCTGCTCGACGCGGTCAAGGACCTGGACGAGCACGATCTACGACGACTATTGATCCTGACCCGCGCCCAACTTCAAAGGAGCGGTGCTTTGGGAGGCGAAGACCACCCGGACGTCCACCTGAGGCAGCAGACCGTTCGATGTGGCAAAACCGGTTGCACGCGGTGCCCCCATGGACCCTATTGGTACGCCTATTGGACGGAGGACGGCAAGAGGCGGAGCCGCTATGTGGGAAAGCTCTTGGACGAAGAAGCGTTGTTGTAGCCGGCCACCGGCTTTACGATGACCGTCAACCCCAGCGTCGAGACGAGATGAACTGCCCACAGTGCTCACAACCTGACGTGATAGAGATCGAACACGTCCTGCCGGACGGGACCGAGGTCGTCTTCTTCTCCTGTCACAACTGTGAGGAGAAGTGGTGGAACCGGGACGGGATCGACATCGACGTTTCCCAGGTCCTGGAGATCGTCCGACAGAATCGGCAGTGACGACTCCCCGGCTTGGCAGCCGGCTCAACTTCAGGCCGACCTGGCTGATACTCGCCGGCATCTCGCTGGTGATCCTCGTCGTGATGAACCCGAGGTGGATCCTGTCCGCTACCACGCCGACCGGCGGCGACATGGGCGCACAGGTCTTCGGGCCTGCCTATCTCCGTGACACGTTGCTGGCAAAGGGGCAGATCCTCGGCTGGTCCAATGACTGGTTCGCCGGATTCCCGGCCTTCTATTTCTACTTCCCGCTGCCCTCACTTGTCATCGTCCTCTTCGATGTCGTCATGCCGTATGGGGTGGCCTTCAAGATCGTGACCGTGATGGGATTGGCGGCCCTGCCCCCATCGGCCTATTTCATGGCGCGGAGCATGAGACTGGGCAGACACGTCTCTCTGATCGCTGCGGGCTCCGGCGTGATCTTCGCCTTCCTCGAGAGCTACTCAATCTACGGCGGCAACGTCGCCTCGACCCTCGCTGGGGAGTTTGCGTACTCGTGGTCATTTGCCCTCTCGCTGGTCTACCTCGGGTTGCTGATCAAGGGGATTCGCGAGGATCGCAAATACCTGAAATGGGCTGCGCTGGCCTTGGCCGCCACTGCCCTGTCGCACATCCTCACCACGTTGGTGGTGCTATTCGCCTCCCTGTTCGTCCTTCCTTGGAAGAAGGGGCTGTGGCGGACTTTGGCGGTTTGGGTCTGGGGTTTTGCCATTGCCGCGTTCTGGGCGCTTCCGTTGGCTGCCCGGATCGGACTCACCTCGGACATGGCATGGACACCCTTGTCTCGCTGGGAAGAGATCTTCCCGGTGGAATTGTGGATGCTGATACCGGTGGCGATACCAGGGGCGGTGTGGGCAAGTCGGCGCTCCGGCCGAGTCGCCCCGTTGATCGCGGCGACACTGCTCCCCGTTTTCTACTTCCCGCTGCCAACACTGCTGCCGGATATGTTCCCTGGTCTGTTCAGCGGTCAACGGTGGAAGCTTTGGAACGGTCGCCTCCTCCCTTATTGGTATTTCGGGGTTGCCTTCTTCGCCGCGGTTGGGCTCGGGGCGGCCATTGTCTGGCTGTCACGGAGGGTCCCTTCGCGGATCTCGTGGTATTGGCCTCGAGCCCTGGTCGCCCTCATTGCCGTGGTCGCGACGGGTCTCGTCGCCGATTCGAGCGACTTTCCAGCGTGGGCGTGGATCCCGGTGGCGGTGGCCGGTGTTGCCGCCGTGGGAGTGTCGTTCATGTGGTCGGGGAAGGTCGGAAGCCGGAACTTCCTCACCGGCACTGCACTGTGCCTGGTGGTCTTGGGCGCCTTGGCCGGTGTCACGTTCATCGACGGTTGGTCCCGATGGAACTACTCGGGATATGAGTCAAAGGACCCCTGGCCCGAGTACCAGGGTCTCATGACCTTTCTCGATGATCTCCCTGATGGTCGGGTCGAATGGGAGGGCAACAGCGACTGGAACAAGTATGGGACCCCGTTGTCCCCGATGCTCATCCCGTACTGGACCGACGGGAGCCAAAAGTCGATGGAGGGGTTGTACTTCGAGTCTTCCCTCACGACGCCATTTCATTTCATCAATTCGTCGGAGATGTCGGAGAACCCCTCGAATCCCATCCCGGGGCTCACCTATCACACCCGAGAGATGGATCGAGGTTTGAAACACCTGGAGCTCTATGGGGTCGACTACTACGTGTCCTTCACGCCCGAAGCCACCGAGCGCGCCGACGGCTTTGCGGAGCTGACCAAGCTCGGGACCACCGGTCCCTTCACCATCTACAAGCTTCCTGAGACCCAGTTGGTGGAGGCTGCAACCTATCTCCCAGCGGTCTATCCAATCCCGGATCGAAGTCTGTTGGGCTCTCTAACCGGAGCAGAGTCGGTCATCGGGTCCGATGGGCAGGAGCTTCCCAGCTTCTTCGACATGGCCCTCCAATGGTACGAAGACGTTGACCACCTCGACCATTGGGTCGTATCCGACGGCCCCGCAGATTGGCCACGCATCGATTCAGTCGATCAGCGTCCGGACGTCGCCCTCAACACACCGGTGGACGCGGTCAGCGACGTGGTGGTCGACGAGGAGCGCATCTCGTTCACGACCACCGCCGTGGGCGTGCCCCATCTGATCAAGGTCTCCTATTTCCCAAACTGGCATGCCGAAGGAGCCGTCGGGCCTTGGCGAGCGGCGCCCTCTTTGATGGTCGTGGTCCCGACAAGTGAGCACGTCGTCCTCGAGTTCCAGGACACCTGGGCCGAGAGCTTTGGGAAGTTGGGGAGCCTCATTGGCCTCGCCACTCTCGCAGGGGTGGGAGTCTGGGGATGGCGACGGAAGCGTCGTTTGGTGCAGTACTAGGCACCCTGGCCCGATGAGAGGCGTCTGCGGATCTGCAGCAGGCCCAGGACGGTGCGAGGGACTCGCTTCACCAGGGATGACCGGGCGACCCTCATCTCCTCGACTATCACGGGCACCTCACAGATCTTGTGGCCGCCACGCTCGGCCCGTATGACCAATTCGGTATCGAACAGGTCCTTGCGGCTCACCACCTGGGGAGCCAGGTCAGTGACCAGCTCATGGCGAAATGCCTTCATCCCGTGGGTGTCGCTTACCCGTGAGCCGAGGATCGTTCGCAGGAGGATGTTGAAGACGAGGGTGGCAAGCCTGCGCAGAGGTGATCGGCGGTCGTCGGAGCCCGGAGCCCGCTTGGAGGCGATGACGATCTCGCAGTCGTCGAGCTTCAGAACCATCCGGAGAAACTCGGCAGAGAAGTAGTCGATGTCGAAGTTGACTACCCAGCTTCCTTCCGCCTCCAGAAATCCCCGACGCATGGCCTCCCCATAATCCGGTTCCGCCAGCGATAGGACCGACACGGGGGAGTTGCCAGTCAGATCACGGGCCACGTCCGCAGTGCCGTCCGAGGATCCGTTCTCGACCAGGATCACCCGATAAGGCTCGCCCAGCCCGTCGAGCTCATTGATCAACGCGGGAAGGGCGCGTGGCAGGAAGTCGGCCTCGTTGTAGATGGGCACGACGATGGAGAATGTGGGTGTCATCGAGTGCCGGGATTGTAGGAATCGGTGCGACCTAGGCCGACCCGAGGAGTGGCACGACCTCGGCCTTGCGACTGGCGCGCCTGGGCCACCGACCTGGGCAACGGCACCATCCAGCAGACTGTTCGGAGCCCGCTGAACGGTGCATGTCAACCATCTCGGCGGCCATCCATCACCAGTCGCTGCGTTCTCGGCCCCACCATTCCGACCCGAGGAGTGGCACGACCTCGGCCTTGCGACTGGCGCGCCTGGGCCACCGACCTGGGCAACGGCACCATCCAGCAGACTGTTCGGAGCCCGCTGAACGGTGCATGTCAACCATCTCGGCGGCCATCCATCACCAGTCGCTGCGTTCTCGGCCCCACCATTCCGACCCGAGGAGTGGCACGACCTCGGCCTTGCGACTGGCGCGCCTGGGCCACCGACCTGGGCAACGGCACCATCCAGCAGACTCCTAGACTTCGCCGCAGATGAGTCAGAAATCAGTGTTCAAGGCCTACGACATAAGGGGCCGCACCGACAACGGCGATCTGACTCCGGAGCTGTTCGAGAAGATCGGCAATGTCTTCGCTCAGATGGAAGCGGCGGGGGCGATCGCGGTGGGTCGGGACTGCCGCGCATCATCCGATTCGCTCTTCCAAGGCCTGGTGAAGGGGATCACGGGAACAGGGGTCGACGTTATCGATTTGGGCCAAGTCCCCACCGATCTCGTCTATTTCTATTCGGGTAAGCACTCGGTGCCCGGGGCGATCATCACTGCGTCGCACAACCCACCCCAGTACAACGGTCTCAAGCTGTGTCGCGCCGGGGCGGCGCCGGTCGGCGCCGACAGCGGACTGGATGCGATCAAGGGCCAAGTCGAGGCCGGTGATGTGGTCAACGCCGCTGAGAAGGGGAGTGTCCAGCAAGTCGACGCAGTCGATGCCTACGTCGAACATCTCTTGGACGTGGTTGGGACGGAGTCGATCGGCGCGCTCCGGGTCGCCGTCGATGGTGCCAATGGCATGGCCGGGGTGACTGTGACGAGGGTCTTCGACCGCATCAAGGCCTCTCTCGACGGCCTCTACCTCGAGCCAGACGGAACGTTCCCCAATCATCCTGCCGACCCGATTCAGATCGAGAACCTTCGAGACCTGATCAGGAAGGTGGCCGAAGGTGGCCATGATCTTGGTGTCGCCTTTGATGGTGACGCAGACCGGGCGTTCTTCATCGATGAGAATGCCGGGCCGGTCAATGGCAGTGCTGTCACCGCCCTCATCGCCCGGTGGATGCTGGCGCGGCACCCGGGTGCTTCGATCATCCACAACTTGATCACGTCCCGGGCCGTTCCGGAGCTGGTTCGGGAGGCCGGGGGGATCCCGGTGAGAACCAGGGTGGGCCACAGTTTCATCAAGGGGGTGATGGCCGAGACCGGCGCGGTGTTCGGTGGGGAGCACAGTGGCCACTACTACTTCGCCGACAACTATCGAGCCGATTCGGGGATGTTGGCCATGCTGATCTTGCTTCGAGTCATCTCCGAGTCGGGGAGACCACTGTCGGCGTTGGTGCACGAGGTGGAGATCTACAACGAGTCCGGGGAGATCAACTTCGAAGTCGATGACCCCGAGAAAGCGATGTCCGCGGTTGAGGCGGCCTTCGGAGACGCTTCGATCGACCGTCTCGACGGTCTCAGCGTCGATGCAGGCGATTTCTGGTTCAACATCCGGCCGTCGAACACCGAGCCCCTGATCAGATTGAACGTCGAGGCACGTGATCAGGGCTCGGTCGACAAGGCGGTATCGAGGATTCGCTCGGTGATCGAGGGCGCACGTTGAGCTTGATCGACCCGGATCTCTTCGCCATCCTGGTGTGTCCAGTCGACCGGGGCCATCTGCGAGAGGATGTGGAGTCGGCGCAGTTGGTGTGTGAAAGATGTGGCCGCGGTTACCCCGTGGTCGACGGTATTCCGGTGATGCTGGCCCAAGATCTCGAGGAGAACACGGATGGCTGACATGCTGGAAAAACTGAAGAAACTCCTAGTAGAGGGCCGAAATGAACTATGACATCGCCAATCCCGCCCTGGCGGAGGACGGGGCACGCCGCATCGCCTGGGCCGGCAGAAGGATGCCGGTCCTGGCTACCGTCCGCGAGCGTTTCGAGAAGGAAAAGCCGCTCCAGGGGCACATCGTCGCCGCGTGCCTTCACGTCACAGCCGAGACGGCCAATCTGATGCTGGCACTGCGAGACGGCGGTGCCGAGCCCATTCTCTGTGCCTCCAACCCACTGTCCACCCAGGACGATGTGGCAGCGGCGCTGGTCGCCGATGGCATCTCGGTCTTCGCCATACGGGGTATTGACGCTGACGGCTACTACAAGCACATCCACGCCGTTTTGGATCATGGCCCGGCCATCACCATGGACGACGGCGCCGACCTGGCAACCATCCTCCACACCGATCGTCGCGACATCGAGGTGATCGGCTCCACCGAGGAGACCACGACCGGGGTCATAAGACTCCGCGCCATGGCGGCAGACGGGACACTTCGGGTTCCCGTGGTTGCGGTCAACGATTCCGCTACCAAGCACCTCTTCGACAACCACTACGGGACCGGTCAATCAGCCATCGATGGCATCCTTCGTGCGACCAACGTCCTCCTGGCGGGGCTCAATCTGGTCGTCATCGGCTATGGAGATTGCGGGCGCGGCGTTGCGAGGCGAGCCGATGGAATGGGAGCCAAGGTGATCGTGGTCGAGGTCGATCCGGTGCGGGCGCTGACTGCGGCGATGGACGGCTTTCGGGTGATGACCGGGATCGACGCCGCATCCGAGGGTGATCTCTTCGTCACCGTCACCGGCGACAAGCACGTCCTGCGAATGGAACATTTCGATCGGATGAAGGACGGGGCGATCCTGGCCAATGCAGGGCACTTCGACATAGAGATCGACCTGGCCGCCTTGGGCGCCGAGTCGGTGGCCCGGCGCCCAGTTCGCACGAGTCTCGAGGAGTACGAGATGCCTGACGGGCGACGCATTCTCGTCGCAGCCGAGGGACGTCTGGTCAACCTGGGGGCCGCGGAGGGTCACCCCGCCGACGTCATGGACATGTCGTTTTCCAACCAGGCCATGGCAGCCGAGTACCTGATCGAGAACGCCGGGAAGTTGGAGCCTCTCATCTACACGCTCCCCAGTGAGATCGATGAGGAAGTGGCCAGGATCAAGCTGGAGCATCTCGGTGGTGGGCTGGACCGACTGACCGACGAACAAGTCGCCTATCTCTCGGGGTGGCAAGAGGGCACCTGAGCGTGTCCCACCCCGGCCATAGCGTCGGGGGTGGTGCTCTGCCAGGTCTGCTTTCGCGTTTCGCATCGACCTCTGTGTGATCGATGTGCGGGCGGGTTGCGCCCTGCCCGGGAGCGGACATTGCCCGGGGGATTCAGGTTGGTGGCCGCATTCGAACATGAGGGCCCGGCCCGGGCGCTGGTCCACAACCTCAAGTATCGCGGCATCATCTGGTACGCCGAGGTCGTGGCCGAGGCCCTCGCCCCCCGACTGCCCACAATTCCGCTGGTCCCGATACCCCGAGCATGGAGCCGACAGGTCGGTTACGGCATCGATCCTTCCCGCCAGATCGCGTCAGCTTTGGCGAGGAGGCTCGCGACGCCGGTCCTCGACCTGCTGAGGCCACCGTTGCACTCCAAGCGGCGTGCCGGTGGTGACCACGGAATCATGCCACGGCCGTTTCGCCTCCTCCGCCCGCCTGAGACCAAGTATCAGCTCGTGGATGACGTCGTGACCACCGGTGCAACGGTCATGGCCGCGGCGAGGTCTCTGGGATCTGAGCAATTAGCCCTTGTGGTGGCCGCCAATGCCGCCGATAGGTGTCTAGTCAGCTTCAAATGACTGGGAGAACCAATGCAGCAAGGTTTGCCGAATAGGCAAATGGGGGGTTTCCGATGGCCTCGGTAGTGATCGTCGATGACGCCGAGCTCTTTCGAGAGGCCCTCAGAGCCGCCTTCCAACAGGAGGGATTCCAGGTATTGGGGGTCGCCTCCGACGCGATGAAGGCGATTGACCTCGCCCGTGAGCACAAGCCGGACCTGATGATGCTGGACCTCTTGATGCCCGGCATGTCCGGCATCGAGGTCGTGGGTGCCATTGGGAAGGCGAGCCCCCAAACCAAGGTCGTCCTCCTCACCTCAAGCGAGTCGGCCAAAGACCTCTTGGCCGCGGTGAAGGCCGGGGCCGCAGGGTATTTGACAAAGGACACCCCGCTTCCCCGACTGGTGTCAGCCATGAACGACGTGCTCGAAGGGGGGGCCGCAGTCTCTCCAGAGATGGGCGGCAAGCTCTTCACGGCGATCCGCGATCTGCTTCGCCATCATGGGGATGCGGTCGGCCGGAACCCCGAGCTAACCGGTCGCGAGTTGGAGATCCTCAGCCACATTGGGGAAGGGAAGACATCGAGGGAGATCGCGGCTGAACTGTTCATCTCGGAGAACACGGTTCGCAACCACGTTCGCAACGTCCTCGACAAACTCGGTCTGAAGTCCCGCTTCGAGGCGGTGAACTGGGCGCAAAAGGAAGGCTTGATCGAAGTCCGTTGACCTGATGGAGAAAAGTCGATCAAATCCTGGTCATCGGTAGCATGGGGACTCAATGCCATTTCTCTCCAAGGTTCTCCGCGCCGGAGAAGGCAGGACACTCAGACAATTTCAGGGCATCGTGGCCGAGGTCAACGCCATGGAGCCCGAGTTTGAGGCTCTCTCCGACCAGGAGCTGACCGCAAAGACAACTGAATTCAAGAGCCGCGCCGCTGCAGGGGAGGCACTCGACGATCTCCAGGTCGAGGCTTTCGGTGTCGTGCGAGAGGCGGCGAAACGCGTGCTGGGCCAGAGGCATTTCGACGTCCAGGTGCTGGGAGCTGCGGCTCTCCACCGCGGGATGGTTGCCGAGATGAAGACCGGTGAGGGCAAGACGTTGGTGTCCACCATGCCCGCCTATCTCAACGCCCTGGCAGGCAACAATGTCCAGCTGGTGACTGTGAACGACTACCTGGCGTCTCGCGACGCCGAGTGGATGGGTGCAATTCACCGATTCTTGGGATTGTCGGTGGGGTTGATCCAGAATGGGATGGCGCCTTCCGAGCGACATCCCGCTTACGCGGCCGACATCACCTACGGGACCAACAACGAGTTTGGGTTCGACTACCTGCGGGACAACATGGCGATGCGGGCATCCGATCGGGTGCAACGGGGGCATCACTACGCCATCGTGGACGAGGTCGACTCGATCCTCATCGACGAGGCTCGCACACCTCTGATCATCTCGGGGCGTGTCGCGGACAGCGCCAAGTGGTACCGGGACTTCGCCAAGATCGTCGCTCGCCTCCATCGCGACGTCGACTACGAGGTCGACGAGAGGAAACGTCAGGTGTTGACGACGGAGGATGGGGTGAGCCGCGTCGAGCAAATCCTGGGAATCGAGAATCTCTTCGATCACGCCGCTGTCGACTTCGTTCACCATCTCGAGGCCGCCCTCAAGGCCAAAGAGCTGTTTTTGAAGGATGTCGACTATCTGATCGACCACGGCGAAGTGAAGATCGTCGATGAGTTCACCGGTCGGGTCTTGGAAGGTCGTCGCTATTCCGAGGGCCTCCACCAGGCAATCGAGGCCAAGGAGGGAGTGGCGATCAAGGAGGAGAACCAGACTCTCGCCACTATCACTCTTCAGAACTATTTCCGTCTCTACGACAAGTTGGCCGGCATGACCGGCACGGCCGAGACCGAGGCCTCCGAGCTTGCCCAGATCTACTCGCTCGAGGTGATTGTTGTCCCAACCAACCAGGAAGTCGCTCGGCTCGATCAGGGTGACCTTGTCTACAAGACCGAGGACGGCAAATTCGATGCGGTGGTGGCCGATGTGGCTTCCAGAGTCGAGAGCGGCCAGCCTGTGCTGCTTGGGACTGTCTCGATCGAGAAGTCGGAGCGCCTTTCCAAGGCGATGGAGAAGAACGGCATCAAGCACGAGGTCCTGAATGCCAAGCAACACTTCCGCGAGGCCGAGATCATCGCACAAGCCGGTCAGCCCGGGGCGGTGACCGTGGCCACCAACATGGCTGGTCGCGGTGTCGACATCATGCTCGGCGGCAACCCCGATGGAATGGCGCGGACCGAGTTGAAGCGGAGAGGAGTCACCCCAGACGACCCGTCATACGCGGATCTCGAGGAGAAACTCACCGAGGAGTACGTCCAGCAGATCATCCCCGCCAAGCAAAAGGTGATCGAAGCCGGTGGCCTCCATGTGATTGGGACCGAGCGGCACGAGTCCCGCCGCATCGACAACCAGCTTCGTGGTCGTTCCGGCCGTCAGGGCGACCCAGGCGAGTCCCGTTTCTATCTCTCGCTTGAGGACGACTTGATGAGGCGGTTCCAGGGTGAATGGGTGACAGGGATCATGGAGCGCCTCCGTCTCCCTGACGACCAGCCAATCGAGGCGAACATGGTGTCAAAGGCCATCGAGCGCGCCCAGCGCCAGGTCGAGTCGCAGAACTTCGAGATCCGCAAGAACGTCCTGAAGTACGACGAGGTGATGAACCGCCAACGCGAAGTGATCTACGACTGGCGCCGGTCGATCCTGGAAGGCACCGCCGGCGACGATCTCGTGGGCGATTGGATCGAGACGGTGGTCACAGGGGTGGTCGAATCTGAGTTCTCGCCGGACACCCCGCGTGTCGAGTGGGACTGGGAGGCCCTCCGAAGAGAGCTCTCCCAGTACTACCCCACCGAGGTCGAGGACGAGAAGATCGACCGCTCCATCACCACCGAGAGCGTGGCCGACTACGTCTCGGACGAGGCTCTGGCCGCCTATGCCGCCAGGGAGGAAGAGCTGGGCAGCGAAGTGCTGCGTCAGGTGGAGAGATCGGTGATGCTCTCAGTCATCGACAACAAATGGCGGGAGCACCTCTCTGAGATGGACTATCTCCGGGCCGGGATCGGTCTGCGGGCCATGGGTCAGCGAGACCCGCTGGCGGAATATCAACGTGAGGCCTACGACCTCTTCGCCGACCTCGTCGACGCGGTGAAGCGGGATGTCGTTCGATATCTGTTCCATGTCGAGATCGCCGGTCCCAAATCGCAACCACAACGGGTGGCGGCCAACCCGACCGGAGGGAAGAGCACCAAGCAGGCCGTGTCGGACAAAGTCGGTCGCAACGACCTGTGTCCCTGCGGGTCGGGCAAGAAGTACAAGAGGTGCCACGGTGCCGCTTAGGAAGCACGGGCTCAATGTTTTGAACCCGGCCAATTGGGGTGTCGAGAAGATCAACGCACAGCATCGAGCGTCTTCCCCTCGATACGTTGTGACCACCCTTGTGATCGCCATCGTCGTCGTGGTGGTGGCGGTCGTAATCGACGCCATCCACTGAATATGAGCGTGGAGATAACCGACCCCAAGTCGACCGTGGGCGAACTTCGTCAGAGGCTGGTCGAAGCCCGGGGCTTTCTCGATTTGGAGACCAAGGAGACCGAACTGGCCGAGTTGCGTGAGAAGGCCTCCTCACCCGATTTGTGGAACGACCAAGACGAGGCGCGCTCCGTATCACGGAGGCTCGCCAGATATGAGAGCTTGTTCGACATGGTGGGGAATCTTGGCTCTCGTATCGACGACGCCGAGGTCCTGATCGAGCTCGCCGAGGAGGCCGATGACGACGCATCACACGCCGAGGCTCTCTCGGAGCTGGCCACGGTGTCGAAGCAACTCGCTCGCCTCGAGTTGGAGTCATTGTTCTATGACGAGTACGACGAGGCAGACGCCATTCTCAGCGTTCACGCCGGCGCCGGGGGAGTGGATGCCCAGGATTGGGCAGAGATGTTGGCCCGCATGTATCAGCGGTTCCTCGGCGACCAAGGTCTTGCATTCACGGTCGAAGAGGTGACCGAGGGTGAGGAGGCCGGAATCAAGTCGGCGACCTTGTCGGTGAAGGGTGACCGAGCCTATGGGACCCTCGAGTCGGAGAGGGGTGTTCATCGCTTGGTCAGGATCAGCCCTTTCGACTCCAACGCCCGGCGCCAGACGTCCTTCGCCGGTGTCGACGTGGTGCCCGATCTGGGTGATCAGGCGAAGCTCGAGATCAATGAGGATGATTTGCGCATCGACACCTACCGTTCCCAAGGCGCCGGCGGGCAACATGTCAACACGACCGATTCGGCGGTGAGGATCACCCACATCCCCACGGGCGTGGTCGTCCAGTGCCAGAACGAGCGCTCACAGCTCCAGAACAAGGCGCGGGCGATGGCCATCCTTCAATCGCGGTTGGCTGAGAGGGCGAGACAGGAGCGCCTTGCGCATCTCGACGAGATCAGGGGAGAGCAGGGTCAGGCCGCGTGGGGCCAGCAGATCCGGTCCTATGTCATGCAGCCCTATCAGATGGTCAAGGACCTGCGCACGGGTCATGAGGTCGGGAACATCCAGGGTGTCCTCGATGGCGACATCATGGAATTCGTCGAGGCCTATCTCCGTTGGCGTCGAGCCAAACACGAGGCCACGATCTGATTCCCTGTAGAGCGGAAACTGCCGTTAGCGTTCGAAAGTCCGCTGTCATTCGAAGCGAGGCTGCGACACTTCCTTTTCTCCCATGATTCGTCTCGAGCACGTAACCAAGGTCTACGAGGGTGGCACCGTCGCCGCCCACGATGTCTCCCTCGACATCCAAAAAGGCGAGTTCGTCTTTCTGGTGGGTGCGTCGGGGTCGGGCAAGTCGACGCTCATTCGGCTGATGCTCAGGGATGAGCCGGTGACCCGAGGGAAGATCTGGGTGGCCGGCAAGGACATCACCACGCTCCCGAAGTGGAAGATCCCATTCCTGAGGAGGTCGGTGGGCACGGTGTTCCAGGACTACAAGCTCCTGCCCAACAAGACCGTGGGCGAGAACGTCGCCTTTGCCCTCGAGGTCCTGGGGCGGCCCCGGTCGGTGATCGGTCCTCAGGTCGAGCAGGTCCTCGACCTGGTCGGTCTCGCTGACAAGGGCCATCGCTATCCACGTCAGCTGTCCGGTGGCGAGCAGCAACGTGTCTCGGTGGCCAGGGCGTTCGTCAATCGCCCGCCCATCATGCTCTGCGATGAGCCAACCGGAAATCTCGATCCCAAGACCTCTGTCGGGATCATGAAACTGTTCGATCGGATCAACCGAACGGGCACCACCATCGTGATGGCCACCCACGACTTCGCCATCGTCGACGCGATGCAGCGCCGCGTCGTAGCGCTCGAGAAGGGCGGTGTCACCAGAGACGAGCTCTCCGGGCGATATGAAGAGCGTTTCGAAGATCAGGAGCCGGAGTGAGCCGTCTCTTCTTCCTGTTGCGCGAGGCGTTCATCAATTTGCGGAGGAACGTCCTCGTCGTGGCAGGCGCCGTGCTCGCGGTCTTCATCTCACTGAGCCTCGCTTACGGCGCATTAGTGGTCAACGAGGTACTACGGGTCAACACCATCGCCTGGCAACAAGGTGTGCACGTCATCGCCTTCCTCAAGGACGAGGGCAGTAATGGGGTGCCTGCAGGTGCTCATGATGCCCTGCTCGAGGAGGTCAACAGCTGGGAGGAGGTCAAGAACGCGTTCTATGTCGACAAGGCCCAGGCGTGGGTCGAGTATCAGGAGATATTCGCCGGACAGCCCGAGCTGCTCGACATCGATCCCACGGTCCTCCCGGCATCCATCCGCATCGAGCTCACCAACATCGAATTGCATCAGTCGGTCAAATTCAAGTTGGAGCAGCAGCAACAGGTGGTACTCAGGGTCACGACTGCGGCGCAGCAGATCGAACAGCTGCAAAACCTCTCCAGCGTCCTCAATGTCCTCGGCATCGGGATGGCCATCGTTCTCGGTCTGTCGGCCGTCGTCCTCATTGCCAATACCATCCGTCTCGCCATCTACGCGCGCCGGGACGAAGTCGAGATCATGAAGCTGGTGGGCGCCTCGAATTGGTACATCCGGATCCCGTTCCTACTGGAAGGCCTCATCGAAGGAGTCCTGGGCGCTGCCGTCGCGGTGTTTGCGGTATGGCTGGGCGCCACCCGTTTGGCCAGCGCCGGTCAGGGATTTGCCCTGGTTCGGTTGGACATCGGCAACGACTTCTTCTTCCGATGGGGGATCCTATTCTTGATCTTCGGCGCGGCGGCAGGCGTCATCGGCTCGCTGCTGGGGCTCAGCCGTTATCTGCGGGAGGCCGACGGGACGGGCGAGGACATTCCCACCGGCGGAGTCTGAAGATGGCCGCCACGGAGCCAAAGGGCAGAATGAAGGTCGTCTCGACCAACCGGCGGGCCAGGAGGAACTACAGCGTCGTGGACACCTTCGAGGCCGGTCTCGCGCTACTCGGCTCGGAGGTCAAGTCCCTGCGTGACGGTCGTCTCGACCTAAAGGACTCCTACGCGGCACTGCGTAACGGCGAGTTGTATCTGGTCGGGGCCTATGTCGGGCCTTATGAGTTCGCGCGTGACGGTGGCCACGAGCCCGAGCGGGAG
Source organism: uncultured Actinomycetes bacterium (assembly GCA_963730285.1). Taxonomy (GTDB): domain Bacteria; phylum Actinomycetota; class Acidimicrobiia; order Spongiisociales; family ZC4RG35; genus JARDZU01. The sequence goes on from CAVSQY010000007.1 coordinate 315,386, forward strand.
CGGAAGCTGTTACTCCACCGACGGGAGATCGACCGGATAGCTGGTCAGTTGGCCGAGAAGGGATTGACCGTGATCCCACTCCAGGTCTACTTCAAGGACGGTAAGGCGAAGGTCGAGCTCGGTCTGGCGAAGGGGAAATCGACCATCGACAAGCGCGAGACGATGAGAGAGCGGGATCACGAGAGGGAAATAGACCGCGCGATCGCCCGGGTCCGTCGGTCGCGCCATTAGGCAGAGCTTTCTCGACCGGCCGACAAATCCGGATTGGTTCACGAGGCCGGGGCGTTAACCTCTATGGAGGATCCCTAATGGGGGTGAAACGGTTTCGACGTTGAGTGTTGAGGCGTTGGAAGCGAGCCGGGGTCTCCGGGACCTCGTCAACAAACCGGAAAAACCAATAAGTGCCGAAGATAACTTCGCACTGGCTGCCTAATTAAGTAGCCCGTCTGCCCGGCCGACTCCCGCACGGTCGGTGTCAGGCGTCGCACAGCGGGATGCTCCCCACGGGACGCCGGGATCGTGGGGTCAAGCCAATTCCGGCTAGGTGCAGGAGAGCTTGTCGTCAAGGGCTCCTGTTCCCGAAAACTCGCTGACGACTGCGCTCGGAGATGCCAACGCCGAGGGCTCGACGGACCGGGGTTCGACTCCCCGCACCTCCACCCATTTGAAACCCGCCCGGAGCTCCGGGCGGGTTTCTGTTGGTCAGTTGCGGCCGTCTCCATGACACCCGGGTGGGAGCTCATCGGCGACGGCCACGCCGGCCAGCCACATCAGACCCTTCATGGCTGCGGCAAGGTTCGAGTTTGGTAGAGGTAGGGTTGTGGGTAAGCCTGATTTCAAATACCGAGGTGAGTGAAAGTGGCCGACAAGACCAAGCTAATGGTGTGGATCGATCAGGATCTGTGCACCGGAGATGGGATCTGCGAGGAGATCACACCCGATGTCTTCGTCGGGCGCGACGACGGTCTCTGGGTGGTCAAGGAGGAGTCGAAATACTTTGGCCGGACGATCGTCTTCGACGCCGAGGACGGTGATGGGCACGGGCCAGAAGGTGCTCGTGGCGTTGCCCGGGTCCCCGACGACCTCGTGGAGGACACCATCGAGTCCGCTGAGGAGTGTCCCGGCGAGTGCATCATGATCGAGCCTTACAACGAGGACGCAGTGCATGCGTGAGCCAGACGGGACGCTTCGTCCCCTGGAGAGAGTTGTGGTCCGCCTTCAAGGAGAGGGCGCCAGCTCGAGCGAGATCGCGACCATGATCGGGAAGAAGCCAGGCACGGTCGAACGGATTCTCGAGATGGTCGACTTCAAACGGAAGGGCCCTTCACTGGAGCCTCGCGGCGACGAGGAGCTCCGCCCGATCGAGAGGGTCGTCCTCCGTCTCCGTGGCCGTGGGGAGAGCTATGGCGAAATCGGCAACCGTCTCGGGAAGAGCGGTAACCAGATCAGGCGAATCGAGGGCTACGCCCGATTCAAGACCACCGGCTGACGGTCAGACGGTGAGCGCTAACTTTACCCAAATAGTGCCCCAATACCCTTCGAGCGTCACCGTCACCGAATCGTCGTCTCGTGATGGGCTGCAGTCACTTGGCGCCTTCGTGCCTACCGCGGCGAAGTCGAATCTGATCAACTCGCTGGCCGGTGCCGGCTTGCGTCTCTTCGACGCGGTCTCCTTCGTCAACCCGCGTTCGGTGCCACAGATGGCCGATGGCGCTGAGGTTGTCGCAGGTGTTGATCGGATGACGGGCATGATGCTCTTCGGATTGGTGCCAAACATGATCGGCCTCGAAGCGGCGATCACGGCCGGTGTCGATGGCATCGGTGTCCTCACTGCGGCCTCCGATGCGTTTTGCGAGGCCAATCTCAATGCGACAGTCGACGAGTCGATGCATCGCATCCGGCGTATCCTTCTCGAGGTCCCAGATGGGATTCGTACCCGGGCCTACATCTCCACCGCCACCCATTGCCCTTTCGAAGGCCCACAGGATTCAGATTGGGTCGCCCATCTGGCCGAGACGCTCGCGGAGTGGGGTGCGGAGAGGGTGTTCCTCGGGGAGACGATTGGGAGGGCCACCCCTGCACAGGTCAGGATGCTGCTGGACGACGTGCTCGACCGGGTGGCGGTGGACATGGTCGGCGTCCACTTTCATGACACCTACGGGCAGGCGATAGCCAACACCGTGACGGCACTCGAGGCCGGTGTGTCTGAGATGGACTCGTCGGCAGGTGGGTTGGGCGGGTGCCCTTACGCCCCAGGCGCCACAGGCAACGTGGCCACCGAGGACGTGCTCTACCTTCTCGACGGGCTCGGCATCGACTATGGGGACATCGACATGAGAGCCATTGCCAAAGTTGCCCATGACTTCTGTGAGGATCATGAGCTCGACTACAACAGTGCGGCCGGAAGGGCATTGTTGGCGGCGGAGCACAAGTGAAGTCCATTTACATAGATGACGACCTTGGGGCGATCCGCTCACAGGTGGCCGACTACGTCGAGCGCGAGATCGTGCCCGCGGCCGATGCCTGGGAGACCGAGGGTGTCCCGCGATCTGTGATAGAGGCGATGGGACGGCTGGGCTTCTTCGGGCTTCGGGTCCCCGAGGAGCATGGCGGGATAGGTCTTGGTCCTTTGGCATCGGTTGTATTCGCCGAACAGCTCGGCCGGTCGACCTTTGGCGGCTTCACCATCACAGTCCTGGTTCACACTGATCTGGCCATGCCCTACCTGCTCAACCAGGGAAGCAACGCACAGAGGGAGCGGTGGTTGCCGGGGATGATGAGCGGTGAGATCCTCACGGCCATCGCCGTGACCGAGCCCGATGCCGGATCCGATGTGGCCTCGATTCGCACCACGGCCAGACGTGATGGGGAGGGGTATTCCTTGAGCGGAACCAAGATGTTCATCACCAACGGTGGCATCGCAGACCTGGTGTTCGTTGCTGCCAGGACCGACACCTCTGTGAAAGGCTCGCGTGGCCTGTCCGTCTTTGCCGTCGAGAAGGGGACATCGGGCTTTTCGGCCAGCCGCTCATTGGAGAAGATGGGATGGCACGCCTCCAACACCGCCGAGCTGGTTCTTGACGACGTCTGGGTCCCGGCCGAGAACCTGATCGGCGAGGAGAACCGCGGGTTCTACTACATCATGTCGAATTTCCAGAACGAGAGGTTGGCCATCATGGGCCAGGCCCTGGGCGAGTCGCAACGCGCGCTCGAGTTGACGGTGGAATATGTGAAACACCGCTCTGCCTTTGGCTCGACGTTGTGGCACAAACAGGCGATCCGCCAACGCTTGGCAAAGCGGCAAGCCGAGATCGACGCCGGTCGCCAACTCACCTATCACGCCGCCTGGCTTCTCGAGAACGGCGACGATGCAATACGTGAGATCTCAGAGGTGAAGGCGTTGGTAGGCGAGCTCGCCAATGCGGTCCTTTATGACTGCGTGCAATTTCACGGGGGAATGGGATTCATCGCGGAGACCGCGGTGGAGCGGCTGTATCGGGATGTGAGGATCGCATCCATTGGGGGCGGGGCCACCGAGGTCATGCTCGACGAAGTGGCGAAGCGGCTCTAGTCGTCGTATTCGCCGGTCCTCGCGGCGGCTCGTTCCGCCGCTGTGCGGATCTCGTCTTCTTCGAGCGGATGCCAGGACATCTCGAGCGCGCTCCATGTCATCTTCGACTGCGGATAGAAGACGATGGGCAGGATCAGGTTGACTGCGATCGTGACGCCCATGAGCCAGGCCCAGGGGACTTCCGGCCAGGTGATGACGATCCCGCTGACGAAGATGATCAAGAATGTGCCGAAGGTGATTGTCGTGTTGATGATCAACGCGCCCACCCAATAGCCCTCTTCGCGCTCGAAATGGAGCCCGCATGCTTCGCAATTCTCTTTCACAGTGAAATAGCTGTCGAAGACCCTGGCCCCACACCTCGGACAGCGTCGCCGTAGCGCCCTGCCGATCATGGTGCCGGTCGATGCGTTGGGGTCCTTGGTCATGTCGTCTCATCTGGTCTTGGGTGTTGACGAGCCCGATCACGGGCGAGGGCTATCGTCCCACAACGTGAGTGAAGATCAGTGGGCCCGTCTCCGCCGCGAGTATGAGGTACAGGGTCTGGACGAGGGGGAGATGGCCGATGATCCGATTCGCCAGTTCCAGGCATGGTTCGATGCGGTTGAGGCGGCAGGCCTCGAGGAGCCCAATGCGTTCGTGCTGGCCACGGCAGACAAAAGTGGCCGCCCTTCGGCGCGTGCGTTGCTGATGAAGGGGATCGATGACGAAGGCCTTGTGTTCTATACCAACCTCGAGAGCAGAAAGAGCGAGGAGCTGAAGGAGAATCCAAAGGCCGCCGCCACGTTCGTCTGGATCCCATTCCATCGCCAGGTCCGACTCGAGGGGGGAGTGGAACAGGTGAGCGCGAGCCAATCTGATCAATATTTCTCGGCGAGGCCCAGGGGCGCCCAAATCGCGGCGCATGCATCACATCAAAGCAACCTCATCCCGTCACGAGATGAGCTCGACGCGGCTTTTTTGGACATTGAGCGCGAATACGAGGGCTCAGAGGTGCCTCGTCCGGAGTGGTGGGGCGGCTGGCTGATCCGGCCGACCTCCGTCGAGTTCTGGCAGGGTCAGCCGAACCGCTTCCATGACCGTGTCCGCTACATGTGGGTCGACGGGGGTTGGCGAAAGGAGCGGCTGGCGCCATGAGGATGCACGTCATCGGGTCGTCGGGGACATTTCCGGGCCCGGGCCGTCCCGCCTCCGGCTACATGATCGAGCAGGGCGGGACCAGGGTCTGGTGTGACGCCGGGTCGGGCACGTTCATGAATCTCCCGGTTGACATAGCCATGATCGATGCCGTCGTCATCTCTCATCAGCACCCGGACCATTGCTCGGACCTATTTGCCGCCTTCCATGCCTGGACCTATTGCCCGGAGCCGCGAAGAGACATCCCATTCTTCGCTCCTCAGGCGGTGTGGGATCACATGACGGCATTCCTCGACAACGGCCAGGGTTCCTCGTTCCAGCAGACCTTTGATTTCCAACCGGTCTGGACCGGCGACGCCGTCACAGTCGGAGAGCTGACCGTGTCATTCACCGAGACGGATCACTCGGTACCCAACGTGGGCTCTCGTTGGGAGGCCAACAACAAAGCGTTGTTCTACACCGGAGACACCGGGCCATCGGGAACCTGGCGAGAGCTGGCTCAGAGTGTCGACCTGATGGTGTCCGAGGCCGCCTATCAGGGCGAGCGATCAGCCGGCGCCTACCCCCATCATCTGACCGCCACCGAGGCCGGATCGATCGCCAGGGAAGTTGGCGCCAAGAGACTCGTCTTGACTCACATACCTCCCTACCTCGATGTGAGCAGGTCGGTGTATGAAGCCGAGCTTGCCTTTGACCGGCCCGTGGGTGCTGCGGTCCCTGGGGGAGTTCTGGATGTCTGACCGACACCATGACGAGTTGCGCCCCGTGGCGTTGGAGATCCCGTTCACCACTTCGACTCCGGGATCGGTGATGATCACGATGGGCCGGACCAAGGTGTTGTGCACGGCTTCGGTGTCCGCTGAGGTCCCGAGATGGATGCGTGACTCGGGCAAGGGCTGGGTTACGGCCGAATACGGAATGCTCCCTGGGTCCTCCAACGAGCGGATAAGACGGGATCACGTGTCGGGTGGGCGAGCCAAGGAGATCTCACGGCTGATCGGGCGATCTCTTCGAGCGGTGGTCGACATGCGGGCCATGGGTGAGGCCATGGCCACCGTGGACTGCGACGTCATCGAGGCGGATGGTGGCACCCGCACAGCGGCCATCACCGGAGCCTGGATCGCACTCCATTACGCAATGGAGGCGGCGGTGGAAGCGGGTCAGATATCAGCCAATCCCCTGATCGACCAGGTGGCGGCGGTGTCGGTCGGGATTGTCGACGGGCAGGCTCAGCTGGATTTGGATTACGTGAGAGATGTCGCCGCGGAAGTCGACATGAACGTCGTAATGAGTGGTCGAGGCCTGTTGGTGGAGGTTCAGGGGACGGCCGAGCGGGCGCCATTCTCCCGGGAAGACCTCGACCAGTTGCTCGACCTCGCGGCTTCCGGAATCGCCGAGTTGCACGATCTGCAGAGACGAGCGGTATCGGAGTGATTCCCCGGCTGGTCATCGCCTCCAAGAACCGGGACAAGATCATCGAGATCGAGGCTGTCCTGGGGGAGGTGGGCATGGCTGATGAGGTCGTTCGGGGCTTGGATTGGCCAGACGTGGCCGAAACGGGCAACACGCTCGAGGAGAATGCCCTGCTCAAGGGTCGTTCGGTGGTGGAAGCCGTCGGTCTTCCGGTCATTGGCGATGACACAGGTCTCGAGGTGGCCGCGTTGCACGGTGCGCCGGGAGTCTTCACCGCCCGATACGCCGGGCCTGAAGCGACATACGCTGACAACGTGGCCAAGCTGCTGCGCGAGATGGCCGGCGAGCATGTCCGGGCCGCTCGCTTCAGGACCGTTGTCGCCCTGGTGATGCCTGATGGTGTCGAGGTGGTCGCCGAAGGCTCACTGGACGGTGTTATTACCCGGGCACCTCGGGGACCTGGGGGCTTTGGCTACGACCCGGTTTTCGAGGTATCGGGCAGAACCCTCGCCGAAATGACGTTGAATGAGAAGAACGAGCTGTCACACCGGGCGAGAGCGCTCAGGGCGTTGGCGGCCGCAGTCGGAATCTCCTGAAAATGAGCAGGCCAAGGGTTGTCATCGTCGGTGCCGGGTTTGCCGGTCTCAACGCAGCGAAGGAGTTGCGACGCGCCCAGGTCGACATCACCATCATCGATCGCCGCAACTTTCATCTGTTCCAACCTCTGCTCTATCAGGTGGCCGCGGCCGCCCTGAATCCCAGTGACATCGCCTATCCGATCAGGTCGGTGTTCCGCACTCAACAGAATGTGAAGTCGGTGCTCTTGGCGGAAGTGACGGAGATCGACGCTGACACGCGCCACGTCGAGTTGGATGACGGTCAGCTGGTTGCTTATGACTATCTGATCCTCGCCGCCGGCGCGACCCATTCCTACTTCGGTCACGACGATTGGGGGCCGCTTGCCCCGGGTCTGAAAACCGTCGAGGACGCCCTAGTGATTCGCCGAAAGATCTTGCTCGCCTTCGAGCAGGCGGAGCTCCATCCCGAGGAGGTGGAGCGTTTGCTCACTTTCGTGGTTGTCGGTGGCGGTCCCACCGGTGTTGAGCTGGCCGGTGCGTTGATCGAGATCGCAATGCATGCGCTGGGTACCGAATTCGATGTCATCGACCCTGCTCGGGCCAGGGTGGTGCTCGTGGAAGGAGCTCCACATGTTCTCCCCGTCTATCCGGAGCGACTATCCGAGAGCGCTCGTCGACAGTTGGAGAGCCTCGGTGTCGAAGTGCGGACCAACGCCCTGGTTGGCGCCATCGACGAGCGTGGCGTCACGCTCACAGACGGATCGAGGATCGAGGCCGGCACAGTGCTGTGGGCCGCCGGTGTGGAGGCGTCGTCCCTCGGGGCCATGGTCAGTGCCGAGACGGATCGAAGCGGTCGTGTCCGGGTCGAGCCCGACCTTTCGGTCCCCGGGCATCGCGAGGCCTTCGTGACGGGTGATCTGGCGGTCCTCCCCGATGTCCCGGGCGTCGCCCCTGCCGCCATGCAGATGGGTCGGCATGCGGCCCGGATGATCATGGCCGACATCGGACGCAGTCCCCGGTCGGGATTCACATACCGCAACAAGGGCTCCTTGGCCACCATTGGTAGGGCACGAGCCGTGGCCGACTTCGGGTGGACGCGTTTCTCGGGCTTTGCGGCCTGGCTTTCCTGGCTGGGTGTCCACATCTTCTATCTGATCGGGTTCCGCAACCGCTTCTTTGTCCTCGTCTCATGGGCCTGGAGCTATCTCACGTTCCGCCGTGGGGCCCGGATCATCACCGGGGTCCCCGGCGAGGAGGGCTCGAAGCCTGACGGCCAGGATCAGTGAGGGTCGTGCTGACTAAGGGCGAGGGAGCTGCGGGGGTGAGCGGATCACGCCGACAGGGTGTTGCTGCCGGCCGGATCGTCAACCCGGCCGCAACCTCGCAGGGGCCTGTTCCCTTTGTGCTGTCAGGGATTCCAGCTATGTCGCATTACCAAAGCGACGAGTTCGCCTCTGCTGACTCCGAGGTGTCGGGCTTGCGCGACGAGCTGTTCGGCTAGCTCGTGGAGCCGGGAGTCGTCGGGTGTCGCCATCACCTTGGGGCGTGCCCCCCTGCGAAGCTCGATCAGCTGATCGTCGGCAAGTGACCTGTAGGCCCGGAGGGCAGTGTTGACATTGACGTTTACCGTCTTGGCGAGCTCTTCGGAAGTCATCAGCTCGGTCCCGGGCTGGATGTCCTGCTCGCTCAGGGCACGGCGGACCCCTGAGGCGATTCGAGCGTACAACGGACCGTTGCCGTCAGGGATTGTCAGATCCATGGTCATGCCCTTTGCTTCTTGACAAGAAGGAAACATATAGTAACACTAGTGTTGCTATTGTTTTCCTCTATTTGTAAGGAGCGCAAATCGTGGACTCGGAGACAATCGGGCTCATCGCCTTTGGCATCGGCATTCTCACCACTGTGATAATCATCGTCCTTGGTATTTACGGAGTCCGATCGGTAGCCCAGATACGAGACACCCTTCGACGATTCGGCGAAGACCTCCGCCGTCCTCCCGGCTCGGATGAGCCAGCCAACCGGGATTGAGCCAGTCCTGGTTCTCGGGCAGTCGAGTGGTTGCAGAATGGTTGCGAACCATCTCCCGCCCCGACATCGATGGGCGAAATGTCCTGTGCGGGCGAGAGGATTTGAACCTCCACGGGATTTCTCCCACAGGGACCTAAACCCTGCGCGTCTGCCAAATTTCGCCACACCCGCGTGTGGTGTCAGATTTTAGAGGCCCCAGCTTTGCCGAGGGCTTTGAGGGTGGGCCGCCCGGGACTCGAACCCGGAACCTTGAGCTTAAGAGGCTCCTGCTACTGCCAATTGAGCTAGCGGCCCTGCCCAATTCTACCGATCGCACCAGTCCTTGAGAAAGTCGATCCACACCATCGTCGCGATGAACGCGTCTGTGCTCCGTCGCATCGTCACCCGACAGACCCTCCACGGGAGATGATTCTTCCGGTGACCGGTGCCATCCGGTTTGATGAATGATTTGGTGAAGTCGTCGTCGACGATTCCTAGTTCAGTGGACCAAAATGTCCGAGCGGCAGGTTCGTCGTTGTTCTGCGTGCAGGTTCAGACAGGCCGCGAATGCTGCGTCTGGGTGGAGGAACACTCTCGTCCATCGCATGAAGAACCGCAGCGCCTCGGGCTCCGAGTGAGCCATCTCCAGCCGTCGAGATGTCTTACTTCCTTCTCCCCAGTACAAGGCGACACCAGCTGTAAATAGAGGATCACAGCCAAGGTCGCGTGCCCTCTCTCGGGCTTCCCGTTGAATCAGCTCGATCTCTTGTCTCCTCTTGCGATTGGTGTCTCTCGGAATCCCCTCCTGCGACCCAGTCCGCGTCTTGATGGCCTGGTATTGCTCGTCTGTGAGCCGTACCTTGCGGCACCATGTGGCGAGGGTCGACTTCTTGACCGGGATTAGGGCCATCACTTCGCCATAAGAGAGCCCGGCACGTCTCAGATCCTTGCCGAGCTCGGATTTCTCCCAACGCGAGAGCCCATCCCAGTTGGCGACACGTTCCTCCAGATACTTCCCCAGCTCCATGCCTTCGACGCTACGAATGGGCTGGGACAAGAATGGCCGCGAAGTACCCTGACCAACAACGGGCTGTGGCGCAGCTTGGTAGCGCGCGTGCTTTGGGAGCACGAGGTCGTCGGTTCGAGTCCGACCAGCCCGACCGAGGCTTTACAATGACCAGGCCCGCGGGTGTAGCTCAATGGTAGAGCTCCAGCCTTCCAAGCTGGTGGTGAGGGTTCGATTCCCTTCACCCGCTCGAATGGGTCGCCCTTCGGGGCGTGACCTTGCCCCTTGCCCCTGTAGCTCAAGTGGATAGAGCAACGGACTTCTAATCCGTAGGTTGGGGGTTCGAGTCCTCCCGGGGGCGCAAGAATGACCCATTCAACATGGTGGCCGTAGCTCAGCCTGGTTAGAGCACCTGGTTGTGGTCCAGGATGTCGCGGGTTCGAATCCCGTCGGTCACCCCAAGGCGGAAGGGCGCAGGAATGCGCCCTTCTTCATCACATTCGGAAGACGGAGCGAAATGTCTACGACAGTTACAGAGACCGGACCATTCGAGCGCATGGTCAAGTTCGAGTTGAGCGACGACCAAATCAATGCCGGCAAGGCTGCGACGGCCCGCAAGCTCTCCCACGACCTGAAGCTCAAGGGATTCAGACCGGGTAAGGCGCCGCTTCCGGTTGTCGAAGCGGCAGTCGGCCCGGACCGGCTTCGCAGCGAAGTCATCGACGACCTCGTGCCGCCCAAACTCACAGACATCCTCAGCGAGGAGGACATCAGCCCAGCGGTCACGCCACAGCTCGAGACCCTCAACGATGTCGAGGGCGGAGTGGAGGTCGAGGTGAGAGTGACGCTCTGGCCGACAATCGAGCTACCCGAGTATCGGGACCGCTCCGTCGAAGTGACCTCGCCGGAGGTTTCCGACGAGGACCTGGACGGCCAGCTGGAGCGGATGTTGGAGCAGTTCGCAACAGTCGAGGAAGCGGTCAGGCCGGCCGCAGAGGGCGACTTCGCATCCATCGACGTCAAGGCAAGCAGCAACGGCGAGGCGGTTGAGGAGGCCGCCGCCTCTGATCTCCTCTACGAGGTCGGCTCCGGTCTCTTCATCCAAGGGATCGACGAGAAGCTGCTCGGTGCCGAGGCCGGCAGCGTCCTCGAATTCGAAGGGCCGTTGCCGGAGGGTTTTGGTGACCGCGCCGGAGAAGTCGTGGCCTTCGAGGTGACCGTGAACGAGGTGAAGGAACGCATCCTTCCCGAGCTCGATGATGAATGGGTCGGGGAGAACACCGAGTTCGAGACCGTGGACGAGCTCAAGTCAGAGCTCAGGGATAGGCTGGCCGAGGCGAAGCTCCAGGCGGTGAGCCGGCAGTTCACCGAGCGGGCTCTCAGCACGCTCGTCGATCAGGTGGAAGTCGAGCTGCCCGAGGCGCTGGTGAGAGCAGAGATGGACGAGCAGCTCCACCGGTTCATCCATCGTCTCGAGGAGAGCGAGTTGACCCTGGAGGATTACTTCGGGGCCACAGGAATATCCCAAGACAGCTTCATCGAGGATCTTCGTCAGCAGGCCGAACAATCACTGCGAAACCGACTGGTTCTCGAAGCGATTGCAGAGAGTGCGGAAATCGACGTCACGCCCGAAGATGTCTCGTCGGTGGTGCAGGGCCTCGCCGCACGCTCCGGAGACCCGGTCGCCTATCTCGATGCGTTCCGGCGTAGCGGCCAAGAATTGGCACTGGCCAGTGATATTCTCAGAAACAGGGCACTGGACGTCATCCTCTCGAACGCAAACCCGGTCGACGAGGACGGCAACCCGGTTGATCTGAGATTGCAAGTAGAAGAAGTCGAGGCCGAGGTGGTTGAGGCCGAGCCCGTTGAGGGCGAGGTCATTGCTGCCGAGGTCGTGGAGGAAGAAGAATGACAACCGAGAACCAGTTCCAGAACTATGTGATCCCGACGGTCTTCGAGCAGACCAGTAGGGGAGAGCGCTATTTCGATATCTACAGCCGGCTCCTGAAGGATCGAATCATCTTCCTGGGGACTCCGATAGACGACACCATCGCCAATCTGATCATGGCCCAGCTCCTCCATCTCGAGTCGGAGGACCCCGACAAGGACATTTTCCTCTACATCAACTCGCCCGGCGGTTCCATCACGTCTCTGTTCGCCATCTACGACACGATGCAGTACATCAAGCCCGATGTGAACACGGTCTGCATGGGAATGGCCGCCTCGGCCGCAGCCGTGATCCTCGCCGGTGGTGCGGAGGGCAAGCGGTACGCCCTGCCTCACGCAAGGGTCATGTTGCACCAGCCTCATGGCGGTGCCCAAGGCCAGGCATCGGATATCGAAATCCAGGCCCGGCTCATCGTCCAGATGCGAGAGCAGTTGAATCAAATCCTCGCCGACCACACCGGTCAGGATCTGGAGAAGATCTCACAGGACACCGAGCGGGACTACTGGATGCTCGCCGACGCCGCCAAGGAATATGGCGTTATCGACGGAGTTCTCACGCGACGGGAGCTTGCCGCGGTAGCCTCCAAGTAACATGACACGACTCGGCGACGGCGGAGAGCTGCTCAAGTGCAGCTTCTGCGGCAAATCTCAAAAGCAGGTCAAGAAGTTGATCGCCGGACCCGGCGTGTACATCTGCGACGAGTGCATAGACCTTTGCAACGAGATCATCGAAGAGGAATTCTCCGCCACCGAGGAGATCACCTTCACCGAGCTCCCCAAGCCGGTAGAGATCAACGCCTACCTCGACGATTACGTGGTCGGTCAAGTGGAAGCCAAGAAGAAGCTGTCGGTTGCCGTCTACAACCACTACAAGCGGATTCGCGGTGGCGAGATGCAGCGAGACGTCGAGCTGCAGAAGTCGAACATTCTCCTAATCGGGCCGACCGGGTCGGGTAAGACGCTCCTCGCCCAGACGCTGGCCCGTCAGCTGAATGTCCCATTTGCCATTGCCGACGCCACCAGTCTCACCGAAGCCGGGTATGTCGGGGAGGACGTGGAGAACATCCTCCTCAAACTCCTCCAGGCTGCCGACTATGACGTGAATAGGGCTCAGCAAGGCATCATCTACATCGATGAGATCGACAAGGTCTCACGCAAGGCCGAGAACCCCTCGATCACACGAGATGTGTCGGGTGAAGGAGTGCAGCAGGCATTGCTGAAGATACTCGAGGGGACGATCGCCTCCGTCCCCCCCAGGGTGGGCGCAAGCACCCCCATCAGGAATTCATCCAACTGGACACAACCAACATCCTGTTCATCTGCGCCGGTGCCTTTGGGGGTCTCGAGGACATCATCGCCAATCGCGTGGGACGAAGAGGTGTTGGTTTCGGAGCTGACGTTCGGGGAAAGGCCGAAGGCCGTCCCACCGAACTGCTCAATCAGGTCATGCCCGAGGACCTGATGAAATATGGCTTGATCCCCGAATTCATTGGCCGTCTCCCGGTGATGGCCACCGTGGAGGATCTCGATCTCAGTGCCTTGGTGGAGATCCTGACCGAGCCGAAGAACGCCTTGACCAAGCAATACGCACGCATGTTCGAGATGGATGATGTTGAGCTGGTGTTCACGCCCGATTCGCTAGAGGCCATTGCGGAGCAAGCGATCAAACGCGCCACCGGTGCTCGCGGGCTCCGGGCGATCCTGGAGGAAGTCCTGCTCAACACGATGTACGACCTCCCCTCGCGCACCGATATCGAACAAGTTCTGATCGATCGTGACGTCGTCGCCGAAAAGGTCAACCCCACGCTGGTGCCTGCCCGAGAGGTCGAAGGGCCGGCAGAGAAGTCGGCCTAGTCCTTTCGCGCGCTTCGGTCTCGGACCACAGGAATTGCGCAATCCGGGTGTCATCTGGGTTACAGTTGGTTGCGGGGCCACTCCTGGTGGTCAGTAATGGGGAAAGGGAGGCGCTGATCCTCGACCTGTAGCCGGTCACCTGGGTCGTGGGGAGCTAGTGGTGAGACCGCCCTGTCCTGTTTAGCTATGAAGGGATAGGAGCAAATGAAGCGGCTCAAGTCTACAGGGGTCGCTCTGGGCGCGACCGCGGCAGGGTCGGAGCGGTTCGGTGTGATCGACAGGAACAGACGGACACTTGCACTAATCGCCAGCGCGGGTGCAGTCATCTCGCTATTGGCTGTTTTGGCCGTTCCAGCGAAGGCGGCGCCCGAGACGTTTGATGTGGCCATCCCCATCAACACCATCGTTTTTGCCGCAGAAGGCTCGGTCACCCAGGTTGCATCGATCGACATCGATCCCCAGTTCGCCGGACAGATCTGTGACGTGACCGCCCGATCTGAGAACCAGGCATCGGTTCACCCCGGCAACGACCTGGTGGTTAGCTCGGATTCGTCGGAAGTCACTATTCCCAATGTCGAAGGTCAGGCAGGTGGAACCGTCGATGCCCAGGGCACCCTCGTCTTGGGTAGCCAGGTTGTGGTCTCTTTGGTGATGGGCCCTGACGGAGTCTTTTCGGCCGGCATGAACGTTCATCTCGTTTGTGACCTGCCACCGAGCTCGACGACGACCACTATCGCCACCACGACCACGATGGCCACCACGACCACCACCGCCGGGGTGCTTCCCACTGAAGTGACGACAACGACCGTGCCCACGGAGGTGCTCCCCACGGAGATCACCACGACGACCGCACAGTCGGCAACGTCCACCTCGGTGACCGATGAGGTACAGGACACAGAGGTCCTGCCATTCACCGGTGTCGACGGTGGCGGCCTAGCGCTGCTTGCTATGGCGCTCTTTGGGCTTGGCGCGGCGCTTCTGGTGACAGCTCGAGAGCGGGAAAACTAGGCCAAATCGGCTTCACAGACGCAACGTCTTCCATTAATTGGGTCAATTGACCCGTTGACAGAGATACCCCTCTGTAGCACTATGTGTCACGGCGGATCACGCTGAGTGGTCGAGCCGCTGGGGGAAATAGGGAGGCATTGAAACCAGACCTGTAAAACGGTCACCTGGGTCTGGTGGAGCCAGTGGTGAGACCGGCCTGTCCCATTGCATGAAGGGATAGGACTTATGAGGCTGGCGACGACGACTGTCGTCCGGGGTGGAGGCAGCGAGGTCCACGCGGATCGCGACCTGAGCGCGGAACGGGGCGCCGTATGAGGCGGCACGCCCATACCAAGCAACATCCCGGGCTCGAGCGACTATTAGCCGTTTTTGCGACTTTGTCGATGTTGGCAGGGTTGATGGTCAGCTATGCGCCAACGGCTCTGGCGCATCATCCCGACATCACCGCCTATCAGACTTGTATCGACAAGGTTTCCTACATCCACTTCGACGCCATCAGTTGGAAGACCGACGGAACCAGTGGGTCGGGTCATCCCGATATCCGGATCGAGGTACAGGTCAACGGATCCGGCTCCTGGAATGAGGTGACAAATGGGGCGTTCACTTCGGGCAACACATATCGCTTCAGTGGTGATTTCTCAGCGGCTCCCTACTGGGGTGACAGCATTCAGGTCCGCGCTCATGCCGTCGGGCCGTGGGACAACGGCACCGCCGGTGGTCAAACCACCGAGGCCAATGCCTTCGTGGTCAGCCAAGACTGCTTCAACCCCGGGTGCCCGGCCGAGTACTACGAGTACAAGGTCGAGCCGGTAACAGCCGGAACGCACGGGACCTACTTCACGATCTCGAATATCACAGACTCGGGCTCGGGCCCGACCTTTGACTGGTCGAGCACACTCCCCGTGTACCAAGTGATCGTCAAAGGAGGGCCGGGGGCAATCCTGTACGACTACTCCGGGGCCAGTTCGGATACGGGTCTACACGCACCGCTCAACAGCAAGAACGACAAGTGGTTCGGTTTGAGCCATGTGACGTTCTGTTTTGGAGACCCGGTGACACAGCCGGTTACGGTTGTGCCATCTGCGCAGGTCTGCCAGTTGGTCCAGGGTGTTCCCCAAGGTGGTGTGTCCTTCAACATCGATCCGGCCGCCGGCGCAAGCGTTCAGGTGTACAGCGATTCCAACTTGACCAGCCCGTTGGGGGGCCAACTCGGGGACGGTCAACTGCTTGGTCTATCCCCAGGCACCTACTACTGGAAGGCGACATCTTCGTCCGGTTATGAGCTGAGCGGTCAGGGATCCGGTGAGTTCACGGTGTTGCCGTGTGCGGCTTCTGTGGTGGTGACGCATGGTGATTGTGTGTTGGACAGTCAGGGTGGTCCGGCTGGTGAGGTTCAGGTTGTGATTGATCCGGATTCGGGGGCGACTGTGGTCGTGTCTGGCCCGGGTGGCCCGTACAACTTCTCTGGCACTGGTGGCACAGAGACGCTCGCGCCGGGGGATTATTCGTGGGTGGCTACGGCGGGTGCCGGTTTTGCCCTTGATGGTGTTTCGAGTGGTGAGTTCACGGTGTTGCCGTGTGCGGCTTCTGTGGTGGTGACGCATGGTGATTGTGTGTTGGACAGTCAGGGTGGTCCGGCTGGTGAGGTTCAGGTTGTGATTGATCCGGATTCGGGGGCGACTGTGGTCGTGTCTGGCCCGGGTGGCCCGTACAACTTCTCTGGCACTGGTGGCACAGAGACGCTCGCGCCGGGGGATTATTCGTGGGTGGCTACGGCGGGTGCCGGTTTTGCCCTTGATGGTGTTTCGAGTGGTGAGTTCACGGTGTTGCCGTGTGCGGCTTCTGTGGTGGTGACGCATGGTGATTGTGTGTTGGACAGTCAGGGTGGTCCGGCTGGTGAGGTTCAGGTTGTGATTGATCCGGATTCGGGGGCGACTGTGGTCGTGTCTGGCCCGGGTGGCCCGTACAACTTCTCTGGCACTGGTGGCACAGAGACGCTCGCGCCGGGGGATTATTCGTGGTTTGCAACCCCCGGCAGCGGGTTCACCATCACCAGTGAGACATCGGGTGAGTTCGCCATCGTGCCATGCGAGGCCTCGGTCATCGTGACCCTGGGCCAATGCGAGCTGCTCGATGGGCCTCTTGCCCCGGTCTCGGTCTACATCAGCGCCGAATCAGGCGCCACGGTCACCATCTTCGATGGTGACGATCAGATGGTCGCGACTCTCGACGCGACCGGTGTGGCCGAGCTCCCGCCGGGTGACTACACCTGGTCGGCCGAGCCGGGAGACGGTTTCCAGTTTCCCGACAGCCAGGAGGCGAGCGGGTCGTTCATGATCGCCCCGTGTGTCGCCACAGTGTTGGTCAGCCATGGCAATTGTGTGGTCGGCGCCGCAACGATCTTTGCATCAGTCGACGTGAGCATCCTCCCCGATTCGGCGGCCCTCGTGTCCGTAAATGAGGTGGGCGGTGGCATGGTGGCTCTCTTCGGGGGCGCCGGAGGAACCGACTCGCTCGCTCCAGGTGACTATCAGTGGGTAGCCAAGGCGTCACCCGGGTTCGTCATCCAGGGAAACACGAGTGGGGAGTTCACCGTGGCGAGTTGTCCCGACGTGGTGGAAGCAGTCGAGATCGATCCGACCGACTCGCTCCCCTTCACAGGGATGGATAGCGAGATGTTGTTCGGTGCCTCGGTTCTCATGCTCGGTATGGGACTGACGCTGGTCAGATACGCCAGGAGACGGGGACAGGACTGAACCCGTCGAGTGGACTTGCAATGGGGTGAATCAAGGCTCCGGGATTAACCTCCCGGGGCCTTGCCCATGGACTACAACGAAGCTCTCGCCTACATCGACCGACACATCGCACTTGGGGTGCAGCCTGGTCTCGATCGGATCAATGCCCTGCTAGAAGACATGGGTCGTCCTGATGAGGGCTATCCCATCATTCATGTTGCGGGGACCAACGGGAAGACGTCGACCACGCGGATGGCAACCCTCCTCCTGGTGGCCCACGGCCTGAACACAGGCACTTACACGTCGCCCCACCTGCAAAAGGTCGAGGAGCGTCTGGGTGTGAATGGCCGATATGCCACCGAAGAAGAGTTTGCGCTCGCAATGAGCGACGTGGCGGCGTTCACCGAGTTGAGAGAGGAGAGAGGCCAAGCTCCCAACACCTACTTCGAGCTACTGACCGCTGCCGCCTTTGCCTTCTTTGCCGAGCGGGCCGTCAATGCCGTCGTCCTCGAAGTGGGGTTGGGGGGTCGGCTCGACGCCACCAACGTCGTCGACGCCGAGGTGTGTGTCCTCACCAGCATCGGGATCGAGCACACGGAATATCTCGGCACCGACGTGGCGACGATCGCCGGGGAGAAGCTGGCCATCGCCGGGCCGAATTCGATTCTCGTCAGCGGGCCATTGCCGGACCCTGCACTCGATGCGGCAGAGGGACGAGCTCGCGACTTGGGCATCCACCATCGACATTATGGAAAAGACTTCACGGTCCTCGACGCGGAGCGTGGCGTGGGGGGATGGTTGGTCACGGTCGAGGGCGCCGAGGCGACCTATGAGGATATCTTCCTCCCCATCCACGGGCGCTATCAGTTGGTCAATCTGGCAAACGCGATTGCAGCCACCGAGGCGTTGTTGGGGAGGCGTCTCGACACCGACGCAGTGCGCACCGCTGCCTCGGCCATGACCGCACCGGGACGGATGGAGCCACTCGGCGCCGATCCGCTTGTCATGGTCGACGGAGCACACAACGCCGATGGCGTGATCGTGCTGGTCGAGTCCCTCGAGGAGGAGTTTCCCAATACCCGGTGGCAGGTGATGCTCGGTGTGCTGGGGGACAAGAACGTGGAGGCCATGGTGACGAGCTTGGCCCCATTGGCTGTCGGGTTCGTCGTTACCTCCCCCCTCTCGGAGAGAGCGATCAATCCGACAGACCTTGCTTCGCGGGTGCGGAAGCTGGTCGATGTCCCGGTGCTGGTCTCCGACGATGTCGAGCATGCTCTCGACATGGCGAGAGCCGAAGCAGGGCCGACAGGCGCCGTTCTGATCACGGGCTCGCTCTATCTGGTTGGTGAGGTGAGAGGCTTGCTGACCGGGTGAATTCAGACTCGGCGTCTTCCTCGGATACCCTCTTGACCGATGTCTAAAGAGAACACATTCATCATGGTCAAGCCCGACGGGGTCGAGCGCGGTCTAGTGGGGGAGATCGTCTCGAGATTCGAGGCCAAGGGCTTGACTCTGGAGAGGATCACCAAGCTGACGATCGACGAGGGTCTGGCCAGGCGTCATTACGAGGAGCATGTTGAGAAGCCATTCTTCACGGAGCTCCTCGAGTTCATTACCAGCGGGCCAGTGGTGGCCATGGAGTGGTCCGGTGAGTCGGCAGTGGGCGTCTGCCGGTCGTTGATGGGTGCCACAGACCCGAAACAGGCCGCTCCCGGTACCATTCGGGGCGACTTGGGGTTGGCGGTGACCCATAATCTCGTGCACGGTTCGGACAGCCTCGAGAGCGCCGCCAGGGAGTTGGCCATCTTTTTCGGATAGGGACCTCCAGGAGCCAGGCCGTCAGCGCAATGGCACAAGCTGGCCCCCTCCCCTACAATCTCGGTGTCATCCCGGGAGTCATCATCAGCCATGGCTGAAACCCTTCTTTCTTTTGCCGGCCAAGACATGGCCATTGACCTTGGCACGGCGAACACGCTGGTCTACGTGCGAGGCGGAGGCATCGTGCTCAATGAGCCGTCCGTGGTCGCCATCAACTCCCAAAACGGGCGGGCGCTGGCGGTGGGCATGGAGGCTAAGCGGATGATCGGCCGCACCCCCGCCCATATAACCGCCATCCGGCCACTTCGCGACGGTGTCATCGCCGACTTCGACGTTACCGAGAAGATGCTCCGCTATTTCATTCAGAAGGTGCATCGACGGAAATGGGCCCGTCCCCGGATCGTCGTTTGCGTCCCCTCCGGAATCACCCCGGTGGAGCGGCGAGCGGTCGAAGAAGCCGCCTATCACGCCGGAGCCAGACGGGCTTACACCATCGAGGAGCCGATGGCCGCGGCTATCGGGTCTGGTCTCCCCATCGGTGAGCCGGCCGGCTCCATGGTGGTTGACATCGGCGGCGGTACCACCGAGGTCGCCGTGATCTCACTCGGCGGCATAGTCGTCTCACGATCGATTCGCGTGGGTGGCGACGAACTCGACACTGCCATCATCGACTGGGTCAAGAAGGAGTACAACGTCCTCATTGGTGAGAGGACGTCAGAACAGCTCAAACTGGCGGTTGGCTCGGCATGGCCTTATGCGGACGAGCCTTCGGCTGAGGTACGGGGGCGGGACCTGGTGACAGGCCTGCCCAAGACGGTCCTCCTCTCGAGCCCGGAGATACGGGAAGCGATCGAAGAGCCAACGCAGGCGATTGTCGATGCGGTGAAGTTCACCCTTGACAAGACCCCGCCTGAGCTGGCGGCCGACATCGTGGAGCGTGGAATCGTGCTCACCGGGGGAGGAGCGCTTTTGGTCGGGTTGGACCATCGTCTGGCCCATGAGACGGGGATGCCCATCGTCACTGCTGCGAATCCGCTGCAGTCGGTGGTGCTCGGCTCGGGAAAATGCCTGGAGGAATTCGACACGTTGCAAAACGTGCTTGTGTCTTCATCCCGGCCATGACCGCCTCGCCCCGTCTTGAACGATGCTGACCTCGAAGAGATCCGACCGCGCCCTCCCCACATTCATCACCTTGCTGGTGATCGGCGTCATGCTCATGACCTTCGACGTGAGACTCGAAGGCGGGGGAGTGGTCGGCGTGCTCCGCAGTGGTACCCAGGCCATCCTCTCGCCTCTACAACGGGCAGCGTCGTTCGTCGTCAATCCGGTGGCCGAAGCGCTCGACAGCCTCTCCAATGTCGCTTCTCTTCGTGAGCAGAACGCCGCTCTGAGCGCGGAGTTGGCCGATGCCGAGGCGAAGCTCGTAGGAGTTCAGGATCAACTGGCGAGACTCGACCTCCTCGAACACGTATACGGGCTCGATGTGGATGAGAGCCAAATCGGTCGGACCATCTCGGAAGTGATCGGCAAGCCGGATCCGCTCGATGCGGCATTCATCATCAACAAAGGCAAGGCCGATGGGGTGTTGGTCGGGCAACCAGTCATCGACACCAGCGGCTACGTGGTTGGGACTGTGAAATCGTCCAGCCCCCACAGTGCCACCGTGGTTCCCATCACTGCCTCGCGGGAAGGCTTGACGGTCCTAGTGGGGAGCCAGGTGGGGACCCTCGTCTCCCAGGCGTTCAGTGCCACTCTCAAGCTGACCATGGATCTCGAGGTGTTCGATGCCCGCGAACCGGTGCTCGCCGGCGATCGTGTCCTCACTTCGGCGGTGAGCACCGACTATCCGGCCGGTCTGCCCGTGGGTGAGGTGCTCGAAGATGCGTCTCCGGAGACAGGCTCATTGACCACCTCCGTCCGGCCGTTTGTGGACCCCGAATCGTTGCGGATCGTCGTCGTGCTTGCTTGGCCGCCTGATCCCCTGACCGCGGCGACCGATGACGTGCCACCGGTGGCGGAGACGACCACTACGACCACTTCTGGCGACACCACGACGACAACGAGCGGTGGATGATGCGGGGCCGGGGCGCGCTCATCGTGTCGTTCAGCGTGCTTCTTGCCGTTTTGATCCAGTCCACGCTTTTTGGCAGGGTTCGAATCGTCACACCCGATCTGGTGATGCTGGTAGTGATCGTTCTTGCCCTCACCAAGATCAAGGTTGAGGTGGTCCTCGCCATAGGTTTCACCGCGGGCCTGATCGTCGATCTCCTCGGGTCGTCACTGCTGGGACTGAGAGCCATCGTCTTCACAACCATTGCGTACATCGCGGTCCGAACAAAGGAGCGAGCCGAGCTGGGAAGGATCACCGTTGCCGTCTGGGCAGGGTTTCTGACCCTGGTCGGGATGGTCCTCTTGATCCTGGTCGGGACGTTGTTCGGGCAGAGCAGCCTCCTGGGACAAAATGCCGTTAGCCGAATGATCCTCGTACCGTTGGCAAACACGCTGATAGCGGCGCTTTTGGCACCGACGTACGTACGGCTGGTGGATGGTGACCGAACCGCCATGAGATACCCATGAAGTTTGCCCTTCGATTGACCACGCTGGGAATCGTCTTCATCACCATGTTCTCGGTGATAGGCCTCCGACTGTGGTTCGTCCAGGTGGCGGAAGGCCCGCAGATCGCCCAGGCGGCCGAAGACGCCACATGGATCGGCAAGTCCTCGGAGGCACCTCGCGGGGACATCTACGATCGCAACGGGACGATCCTCGCCACCAGTCGCCTGGTTCCGGCGGTCGTGGTCGATCGGACTTTTGTACAACCCGAGGACCGGGCATATCTCATTCAGGAGCTGGCGTCTCTGGTGGGTGTCGATCCTGTCGCTCTCGACGCCATGTACGAGGAGGCGGGGATCAACGGCCGCTTCCAGGTCGCCACGGTCTCCAACGAGACCGCCTACGCAATCAACGAAAGCCTCGACGAACTGCCGGGCGTCGAGGTGACGAAGGTCCCGGAGCGCGTTTATCTGGCCGGCCCCACCCTCGCTCATGTCATCGGTCATCTCGGGCTTCCCGAGAAATCCGATCTGGAGGCGCGCGATCTCGATCCCAACGTGAGAATCGGCAAGCTCGGAGTGGAGCGGGTCTACGACGAGTACCTGCAGGGCACCAGCGGCTACGAGGAGTACAAGGTCCGGCGGGGCGAGATCATCGACCAGAAACCGCCAACCGCACCCCAGGCGGGTGACTCGGTGATCCTGAACCTCGACCTGAACCTCCAGGAGGTGGTCGAGTATGCGCTGGAAGAGGGAATCGCGCTCTCCAACTCGGTGAAGGATGCGGCGCGCGCCGCCGGCAAGGAAGTCTTCAGCGAGACGAAACGTGCCGCTGCAGTCGTCTTGGACGCCCAGACCTTCGAGGTCCTTTCGCTCGCCTCATACCCCGACTTCGATCCGCAGCTTTTCGTGGCCGGGATAGACCAAGACACCTTTGATGGGCTGACGGCTACCCAGGCATTCAACAATCTGGCGGTGAGCGGTCTCTATCCGCCTGCGTCGACCTTCAAGGCGATCACCTACACGGTCAAACAAGAAGAGAACCTGCCATTCCCGGACGGGGTCGAAGGTGTCGATGCCGCTCATGACCTGATCCATTGCGACGGCACCCTCGTGTTATCCGACCTCGAAGACGGGTCACCACAGGTGAAACACGACTGGTATGCGCCGCGCGACCTGGGTTGGTTCAATATCCATCAGGCGCTCGAGAACTCATGCAACATCTTCTTCTGGAATGTGGCGCTCGGAACCTGGCTGGCCTACAGGGACACCCCCAAGGAGAACATCATCCAGAATTGGGCAGTCGAGTTGGGGTACGGGCACACTACCGGGATCGACCTGACCGGTGAAGCCGCCGGTACGGTGCCGACTCGGGAGCTCTTTGAGGAGTGGGCCGCCTATCAGCGGGAGAACCCCGACCAGCCCCCGCGTCTGGAGCCTGCTCGGCTCGAACTGGCGACACCGTGGCTGGGCGGTGACTTGATGGACCTGGCCATCGGACAGGGCGCCTTCACCGCCACGCCGTTGCAGGTGGCGGTGTCTTTTGCCGCTCTGGCCAACGGAGGGACCATCGTCGAGCCCCGGGTGGTGAAAGAAGTCATAGGTCACGATGGCAACCCCATCGCACTTCCAGAGCCGAAAATGACGAAGGTCGATATCAGTGGGGCCACCCATCAGCAGCTTCTGAGCGATCTCGGCCTGGTGGTCAGCAATGGGACCGCGGCCCGGGCTTTTGCCGACTTTGGTGACGGGGTGGAGCAAATCGGTGGCAAGACAGGCACCGCCCAGTCCTCGAGGAACAAGGACAACCATGCTTGGTTCGTCGGGGTGGCCCCGCTCAGCAACCCAAAGTACGTGGTTGCCATTCTGATCGACGAGGGTGGGTCGGGTGGGCAGATAGCCGCTCCGGTCGCTCGTTACATCCTGCAATACCTGTTCGGTCAGGAGCAGACGCCCATCGTCGAAGGTGAGCAGGCCGACTGATGGCGATTCTGTCCCGGCTACGCGAGGTCGCGGTCGATCGCCGGCGCAACAAGCCGGATCGGATCCTGTTCGGGACCATGGTCGCTCTCTCGGGCCTCGGGCTGCTCATGATCTACTCCGCGACCAGTGCAACCACCGGCTCGGTGGGCATGGAGCGGCAGATGATCTTCGTGGCGGCCGGGCTGACGATCTACGTGATTCTGTCCAACGTCGACTACCGGGAATATCGGCTTTTCATCCCGATCGTCTCCGTAGTCGTCCTGTTGTTGCTGCTCGTCGTGTTCCTGTTCGAGCCGGTGAACGGGTCGCAAAGATGGATTCCACTCGGGTTCTTCAAGCTCCAACCGGCCGAGTTCGCCAAGGTCGTAGTCATCCTCGCCTTGGCCTCCCTCCTGTCCCCCCGCAATCGCGAGGAGATGGGCAAGCGCCAACTCTCGTGGTCCACGCTGTTTCAAGCGCTGGCCATTGTCGGTGTCCCGGCCGTGCTCATCTACCGCGAGCCCGATCTCGGCACCACCTTGGTCTTCGGATTCATACTCATCGTGATGTTGTTCGTCTCAGGCGCCACCTGGCGTCAGCTGGTGACTTTGGTTTCGGCCGCGACGATTTCCATCTTCTTCGCCCTGCAGAGGGGATGGCTCGCTGACTACCAGTTGAACCGGATCAGGGTGCTCTTCGACCCGACTATCGACCCGCAGGGCATCGGCTACAACCTACGGCAATCGAAGTTCGCCATCGGTTCGGGCCAGCTCTTTGGTCGCGGGCTCTTCGCCAGCGGCACCCAGACCTCATTCCAGTATGTGCCGGAGCAGGAGACCGACTTCATCTTCACCGCCGTTGCCGAACAGCTCGGGTTCATTGGGGCAATCCTCGTTCTGGCCGCCTTTGCCGTGATCATCTGGAGGCTCCTGGTGATCGCCGTCAACGCCCGCGACCGTTTCGGAGCGCTGATCGCTACCGGTCTGGCCGCCATGATGGTCTTCCACGTCTTCGTCAACGTCGGGATGACGATCGGGATCATGCCCGTCACCGGGCTACCGCTCCCGTTCCTCTCCGCCGGGGGCTCTTTCTTCCTGGCCATGACCATCGCCCTCGGCATCGCCAACTCCATCTGGCTTCTGCGCACCCCGGTCCCCGGCGAGAACCAATTGACCTGACACTCAGGCGTCGGCCGGGCGGGTCTACGCTGGCCCGGCATGTATCGCAGGTCTCAGGAGGGATGGGTCGAGGTCATCTGTGGCCCGATGTTCTCGGGAAAGAGTGAAGAGTTGATCAGACGGGTCACCAGGTCCAAGATCGCCCGGATCCCCGTCCAGACCTTCAAGCCACAGCTCGACGTCCGGTACGCAGCTCGCGAAGTCGTCTCGCACTCGAGCCTCAAGGTCGAGGCCACACCCGTGGAGAGCTCGTCTCAATTGTTGAGAGCCGTGGAGGACCAGACCTTGGTGGTGGGGATCGACGAAGGGCAGTTCTTCGACGGCGGGTTGGTCGAGGTGGTTGAGCAGCTTGCTGCTTCGGGGAAGGAGGTCATCATCGCCGGTTTGGACACGGACTACCTACGTCGGCCCTTCGAGCCCATTCCCACCTTGTGCGATCGTGCCGAGTACGTGACGAAGATGCTGGCTGTGTGTCACAAATGTGGTGGGCCGGGCATGTACACCCAGCGCATAGTCCATTCCGACGACCTCGTCGTCCTCGGCGCCCAAGGTGCCTACGAGGCCAGATGCCGAAGGTGTTATGACCCGACGGAGCCGGAGCAACCAGAGCTCGGTTTCAGCGGTGGATAAGACTCGTGCTGGTTTCTGGTAACCTTTGTCAGTCCGCCAGACGCGACATTTTTCCTTTCTCTGGAGTGTTTCCCTGATGAACACCCACGCACGTCGGCTTGCCGATGTCTCAAATAACGGTTTGTCAGACCGCCGCGCCCCCGTGGCGCCGCGGTCAGGTTGCCGTCTGGCGCACACTCACACCCGCGGGAGCTCTACCAGGGCTAATGCCCCGCGGCACGTCCACACATCGAATCTCAGAGGAGTGAGACCACATGGCTCTATTTCGCAAGAAGAGCCCACAGATCATTCGCAAGGCCTCGACCGGGGGAGCCGTTGAAGAGCACAAGACCGTTCGAGTCAAGGGCCACAAGGTAACGGTCACACGGGTCGAGACGGCTTCGCAGACCCAAGCCAAGCCGAAGAAGGAAAAGAGGCGCCAGTCGTCAGGCCCCGGCGCCAAGCACGCCAAGAACGGCCTGTCCACCTCTCGCACACGTTCGAGGCGGCCCGTTGATGACGAGGTGATCGTCCCCGTCGAAACGGGACGGAAGCAGATGCTCGTGCGTGTGTCCAAGGGTCAAACTCAGATGGTCGTCCTCGAAGGCCCTGTCCTCGTCGAGCACTACGTGGCCAGGGACGAGAGCTCCTCAGTGGCTGGGAACATCTACCTGGCCAAGGTGAGAAATGTCCTCCCCGGAATGGAGGCTGCTTTCCTCGATTTCGGTGAGCCCAAGAACGGTGTCCTCTACGCCTCAGATGTCGCCGCCGATGGGCGGGGCAACGGCAGGTCCAACCGCAGGATCGAGAACGTGCTCAAGGAAGGCGATGAGGTCCTGGTCCAGGTGACCAAGGACGCCATGGGTGCCAAGGGGGCTCGACTCACCGGGATGCCCTCACTCCCCGGGCGATATCTGGTCCTGGTGCCCGATTCCGAGAGTGTCGGCATCAGTCGACGGCTGCCCGATGAGGATCGCAACCGGTTGCGGGACGTGATCAACAAGGTCCGCCCCGAGGGCTACGGGGTGATCGTCCGAACTGCCGCATTGCATGCCAATGCCGAGGAGCTGGCCGCCGACATCTCCCGTCTTCGCAAGGTGTGGGATCGCATACAGGAAGAGGCCAAGGCCGGGGGCGCTCCTCGTCTGGTGCACGAGGAGCCCGAGCTCCTCATAAAGGTGATACGTGAGCACTTCACTGCAGACTTCCGCCGGCTCCTAATAGACGATGCCCGGGCGTATCAGACCGTCGTCGACTATCTCAGGGGCACTGCACCCGATCTGGTCGCCAAGGTCAAGCTCTACGAAGACGAGGTTCAACTCTTCGAGCGCTACCACGTTGACGACCAGCTGAAGAAGGCTCTGGACCGGAAGGTCTATCTGCCTTCTGGCGGTCATCTCGTGATCGACAGAACCGAGGCCCTGACCGTCATCGATGTCAACACAGGGAAATTCGTGGGTTCCTCCAATCTCGAGGAAACCGTCCTTCAGAACAACCTCGAGGCGGCCGAGGAGATCGGGCGACAGCTTCGGCTCCGCGACATCGGCGGGATCATTGTCATCGACTTCATCGACATGGAGACCGTCGACAACCAGCAGGCCGTGTTGCGAAAGCTGAAGGAAACTCTGGCAAAGGACAAGACTCGCACCCAGGTCTTCGATGTCTCCCATCTCGGTCTGGTGGAAATGACCCGCAAGAACGTCTCTGCCGGGCTGCTCGAGCAGTTCTCCTCGAAATGTGAGCAATGCGGCGGTCGTGGTGTGATTGTCCACGAGCACGCCGTGGCCGCCGAGGATCTCGTCAGTGACTACGCCGACTGAATCCCGGGGGGCTTGGCGGAAGATCGGGTTGGCCGATACAATCCGTCCCGGTTCCCCATTTTTGGAAGAGGTCTAGACATGTACGCCATCATTCGCGCCGGGGGCAAGCAAGCCAAGGTGCAATCGGGCGATGTGATCGATATCGAAAGGGTCAAAGGTGACGCATCCGAGCTCACCTTCGCCCCGTTGCTCGTCGTGGACGACAAGGGCAATGCCGTGTCGGATCGCTCGGTTCTCGCCAAGGCATCGGTGAGCGCCAAGGTGCTCGGCGAGTCGTCCGGGCCGAAGATCGACATCTACAAATACAAGAACAAGACGGGCTACAGCCGCCGTCAGGGTCACCGGCAAAAATACACCCGCATCGAGATCACCGGTATCAAGCTGCCTTCTGCCATCAAGGCGAAAGAGGAGTCAGCCACCAAGGCTTCGGCCGCCCAGGGCGAGGAGCCCGAGTCCACGAAACCGGCGAAGTCCACGGCCAAGCCCAAGGCCACGGCAGCCAAGGCTGCAGCGGAGAAGAAGGCACCTGCGGCCAAGCCCAAGGCACCTGCAGCCAAGGCTGCAGAGAAGAAGGCATCCGCGGCTAAGGCCTCGCAGGCCAAGAGCGCCGCCAAGAAGCCGGCAAGCAAGTCAGCGAAGGCCGACAGCCCAGAGGAGGAGTGAGATGTCCAAGACCAAAGCAGGCGGTTCATCCAAGAACGGGCGCGACTCGGCGGCACAGCGTCTTGGCCCGAAGGTGTTCGACGGTGAATTCGTGAATGCCGGAGCCATTTTGGTGCGCCAGCGCGGGACCCGCATCCACCCTGGCGACAACGTTGGCCGGGGGAGTGACGACACCCTCTTTGCCATGGCGCCTGGAACCGTGAAGTACGGCAACCGCGCCAACCGGCGTCTCGTCAGCGTCGTCCCCGAATAGGCGTCTCCGGTCGTGTTCGTCGACCGGGTTCGTGTGAATCTGAAGGCCGGCAACGGCGGGGCCGGCGTCGTCTCCTTTGTACGCGCCCGAGGCAAGCCGAAAGGCAAGCCGAGGGGTGGCAACGGCGGTCCGGGAGGCTCTGTCTATCTCGAGGCGGACCCATCGGTGGCGACACTCCTTCGCTACGAGCGCAACCCCCATTACAGCGCCGCTCATGGGACCCATGGCGAGGGTGATCTGCGGCATGGCAAGTCCGGGGAGTCGGTCACCCTACCCCTTCCGCTCGGCACTGCGGTATACGACGACGATGGCACGCTCGTCGCTGACCTCGTGTCGGCAGGCCAGCGTTTCGAGGCCGTGAAAGGTGGTCGCGGGGGCGCGGGAACGCTGCATTCGTCAGCCCGTCGAACCGTGCTCCCGGTGTTGCCGAACAAGGCGAGTACGGGCGCGACCAGTGGTTCACGCTCGAATTGAAGCTCTTGGCGGATGCCGCCCTCATCGGGTTTCCCAATGCCGGCAAGTCGACGTTCATCTCCACGGTGTCGGCCGCCAAGCCAAAGATCGCCGACTACCCATTCACCACCCTCGAGCCAAATCTTGGTGTGGTGAGCTTCGACGGGCGTGAGTTCGTGCTGGCCGACATCCCTGGCCTGATTGAGGGCGCAGCAGCTGGCAAGGGCCTCGGGCACGAGTTCCTCAGACATGTCGAGCGTGCCAGGGTTTTGGTGATGCTTCTCGACCCTTCCGAGCTCCAGGTGCAAACTCCCGAGCGCCAGCTCGAGATCCTGAGCCGGGAGATCTCGGACTACTCCAAGGAGCTCGGTTCGCGACCGATGCTCGTGCTCGTCGCGAAGGCGGATCTAGGGGGCACCGAACAAATCGCGGCCGACCTGGCGGCCCTTCCCATCTCCTCACTCAGCGGGGATGGCATCAAGGAAGCCCTTCATGCGATCGCTGACCTCGTTGATGAGGCGGAGCGCTCGGCTCCCGAACGCCAGGGATTCGTTCTCCACCGGCCCCTGGGTCCGACATTCACGATCAGACGCGAAGAGAATGCTTGGAGAGTGGAGGGGATCGCCGCCGAGCGTGCGGTGGCGTTCGCCGACCTGACCCTGCCCGAAGCGGCTGACATGGCGGCATGGCGTCTCGCTCGGCTGGGGGTCGATCAGGCTCTCAAGGATGCCGGTGCATCCGAGGGCGATGAAGTTCGAATCGGCGAGTTGGCTTTCGAGTTCATCCCGGACCGGTTCGAGGAGGAATGATCCGCGATCAACCCGGCGGTTCGGCGGGCTTTGCCGCGCAACGAACACATTTGGCACTGGCCGGGAGTGCCTCGAGCCGGTCCTCGCCTATCTCCTCACCGCACACGTCACAGATCCCATAGGTTCCCTGAGACAGTTTGAGGAGAGCGCGCTCCACATCGACGATCGAGGCAGCGATCGATCGGGCGGTGGCCGTGGTGCTCATCCGTTCCACCGCCTCGCTGGTCCCTTCCCCAACCCGTTTGCCGAACGAGACATTCGCGCCTTCTGCCGGGGGCGCCGTCAGGCGGGCCAGCTCTTGTTCGAGTTGGCTTTTGCGACCCTCGAGGTCCAATTTGATTCGTTTCTCATCGATCATTCCCGTTGGTGATCCTTTGTGAAGAGCATGCCTGAAGGTTTCGTCGTTCGAGGGCGTCTGGATCGAACGCTTCCTTCTGTTCCCGGGCCGCCCTGCCGCCCCGATGACAATGACCGGACTCTTGTTCCCCGGGATTTGGCCTGTCAGGCTAACCACGAGCGTTGCGGACCGGGTGCGGCCGGCCGGCCGT
Source organism: uncultured Actinomycetes bacterium (assembly GCA_963730285.1). Lineage (GTDB taxonomy): Bacteria > Actinomycetota > Acidimicrobiia > Spongiisociales > ZC4RG35 > JARDZU01. The sequence goes on from CAVSQY010000007.1 coordinate 345,304, forward strand.
GGTGACAACATAGAATGCGAATTTCTCCGGGAGACCAATGAGTTTCGAAAGCCCCACCGCTGTCGCCGAGGCCCTTCGCTCCGTCGACTATCTGCCCGACGATCGGATCGCCCAAGTGGTGTTCCTCGCCGACCGCCTCGAAAAGCCGATCCTGGTCGAAGGCCCAGCCGGAGTCGGCAAGACCGAGTTGGCAAAATCGCTGGCGAGAGCCACCGGGCGCGCCCTGGTGAGGCTCCAGTGTTACGAGGGGCTCGACGAGTCCAAGGCCCTGTACGAGTGGAACTACAAGAAGCAACTGCTCCGCATCCAATCCGACGTAGACCACGATTGGGAGGACATCGAACAGGACATCTTCTCCGAAGAATTCCTCCTCACCCGGCCTCTGCTCGCCGCCATCAGGTCGGAGGAGCCCGTCGTCCTGCTCATCGATGAGGTAGACCGGGTCGAGGTCGAGACCGAGGCGCTGCTTCTCGAAATCCTCTCCGACTTCCAGGTCTCGATCCCAGAATTGGGCACTATGGAAGCTTCCAGCCGGCCCATGGTGATCCTGACCTCGAACAACACCAGGGAGTTGAGCGAGGCTTTGAAGCGAAGATGTCTCTTTCTTCACATCGATTACCCGGATCCCGTGCGAGAGCAGGAGATTCTCACCGCCAGGGTTCCAGGGCTATCCGAACACCTGGCTGCCCAGGTTGCAAAGGTGGCGCGTTCGATCAGAGCCATCGACCTCAAGAAGGCGCCATCCGTCTCCGAGACCATCGACTGGGCGCGCACGCTATTGGCCCTGTCGATCGACGACGTGGACGAGAAGGTATTGGGCGAGACCCTTCATGTGCTCCTCAAGTATCAGGCGGACATCGAGAAGACGGCGAAAGAGCTCACCTCGGTCTCCCGGGATTGACATGCTCGGTGTCATAACCGGGTTCATCGACGAGCTCCGCGCAGCAGGAGTACCGGTTTCCATGGTCGAGGCAATCGACGGGATGCGGGCCGTCGAGGCGATCGCACTCCACAGCAGGATCGGTCTTCGCGAGACACTCCGTGCCACCCTGGTCAAGAACCATCGCCACGAGCGGGCCTTTGACACGGCTTTCGACACCTATTTCTCGACGCTCCCCTTTCCCGTCGAGGACGGCGACGTCTCCGACCGGCCCGATCTCCCTGGTGCCGAGTCGGAGCGATCGGGTGGAGAGGACGGCATGCCCTTCGACCTCGATCAGCTCCTCGACTCGTTGCTCGAGGCCCTGGCGGGCCTCGATGATGAGCGTCTTCGCAGGGGTGCGAGACAGGCAGTCGAAGAACTGGCCGGGATGGAGCCCGGAAGACCGGTCGGCGGCACCTATTACCTGTACAGAACACTGCGCCGCCTCGAGCTGAAGGAGTTGCAGGATCGCCTTCTCGAAGCCCTGATCGGGAACCAGGATCTGAGCGACTTCGATCGCCGGCTGCTCGAGGAGGAAGTGGAGTCTCGAATCCAAGACCTGCGAGAGGAAATCGAGCAGGAGATCCGACGACGGTTGGTTGCCGATCGAGGGCGCGACGCCGTGGCGCGAACGCTGCGACGACCGTTGATCGAGGACGTCGACCTGATGCACGCCACGACCAAAGAGCTGGCCGAGATGGAGGACGCGATCGGGCCCCTCACCCGGAAACTCGCGTCGAAACTGGCGAGACGGAGACGGAAGCGAACCGGTCGTCTCGACTTCCGTCGGACCATGCGCAAGTCGCTGGCGACGGGAGGCGTGCCGGCGGATCCTCAATTCCGTCATCCGCGGCCACATCGACCTGAGGTGTGGTTGCTGTGCGACATCAGTGGCTCGATGGCCACCTTCAGCCGTTTCACCCTCCAATTCACCCACGCCATGTCGACCCACTTCTCAAAGCTGCGATCGTTCGCCTTCGTGGATACGATCGATGAGGTGACGGGGTTCTTTGGGCCTGGTGTGGACTTCGGGTCGGCCCTGCAGCGAGTCACGACCGAGGCCGAAGTCGTCTGGCTCGACGGGCACTCGGACTACGGGAACTCGATGGAGACTTTCTTCAATCGTTACGGGCGTCAGCTGACTCCGCGGACCACCGTCATCATCACCGGTGACGCACGCAACAACTATCGCCCGCCACGGGCCGCGGCGCTTGCCGATGTGGCGCGATCTGCCCGCGCCCTGGTGTGGCTCAACCCCGAACCGAAGGCGTATTGGGACACCGGCGACTCGGCCATGTCCCACTACGCAGAGCACTGCACCTCGGTCCACGAGGTCCGCACTTTGAGACAGCTGGAGTTGTTCATCGAGGAGTTGACCCTCCCGGGAACGCATACCCTTCAGAATGGCTAAACCGTGCTGCCCCTGATGCCGATGAAGTGGAGGACGCCCTCGATAGGGCGCTTTACAGAGGTGATGGAATGGGCTCGCGGATACTCGTTGTTGAGGACTCGGCCGTTATCAGGCGGTTGATTGAAGTCTGCCTTCGTGCCGCCGACCTCGAGATCGTGACCCGGGATGACGGGAAGAGCGGTCTCCAGGCAGTGAGCTCGGAGTCTCCCGACCTCGTGGTGCTCGACATCGGACTGCCGGGCATGGACGGCTGGGAGGTCCTCGACCGCATCCGACGCGATGAGACGACCCGGGACATACCTGTTGTCGTGCTCACCGCACATGCGGAAGAGGAATCCCGACGTAGGGCCAATGAGGGTGGCGCAGACGCCTTCGTGACCAAGCCGTTCCAACCCAACGACTTCAGATCGACGGTGCTCTCACTGCTCGAGTGAGGATGGTGCGGGAGCCAAGGTAGGCTGCCGCCCGTGACATCCGAACCCATGATCCCGTCCTTTCTGGGCGCCCCCGTTCAACGCAGGGAGGACCCCGCACTCATCACCGGGACTGCTCGCTATGTGGATGACATATCGCCATCGGGGACCCTCCATCTTGCAGTCGTGCGTAGCCCGTTTCCCCATGCCGAGGTGACCGGGATCGAGGTCGATGCTGCGCTCGAGGTTGAAGGCGTCCGCCTCATCCTGACCCCTCAAGACGTTGCCGATGTGTCCATGCCCCCGGAGCCCAACCCTGAGCGGAACATCCCGAGGAGGTACCCGTTGGTCCAGGGTCGAGCCTTGATGCCCGGCGACCCTGTCGCCGCCGTAGTCGCCGACACGCCGGCTGCTGCACGCGACGCCGCCGACCTGGTCTTCGTCGACTTCGAGCCGTTGGCTGTGGTGGGTGATGTCGACGCCGGCGTCGATGCGCCGCCGATCCATCCCGATCAGGCAAGCAATGTGGCCTATGACCGGTCGCGGGGAGATCGGGCCGAATTCGAGGCCTTGAACGGCCCCGTGCGTCTCTCCGGAATCGTGGACAGCCCCAGAGTGGCCCCGGCCCCGATGGAGCCGAGGGCGGTGCTCGCCGAGTGGAAAGAGGGCGGTCTCACCGTGCACCTGTCCAGTCAGGCTCCTCAGCTGATGCAGGAGGAGCTGGCCAAGTCCTTCCAGATACCCCAGTCGTCGGTTCGGGTGATCACCCCCTTTGTCGGTGGCGGGTTCGGCTGCAAGTTCGACCTGGCCGAAGAGGAGTATCTGACGGTCATCGCTGCCCGGCGCACCGGTCGGCCGGTCAAGTGGATCGAGACCAGGCGGGAGCACTTGCTGACCATTGGCCACGGCAGGGCGCAACGCCATCGCTGGGAGGTCGCGGCCGGAGAGGATGGGCGAATCCAGGGCCTCTGGGTCGACAGCAGGCTCGATCTCGGTTGCAGACATCGCTACCTGTCCTTTATCGATGTCACCCCGCGGATCGCTACCGGCAACTACGACATCCCGGTTTATGGCTGGCGGCAGCGGGGTGTTTGGACCAACCGTGCCCCACGGGGCATCTACCGGGGTGCGGGGCGCCCGGAGGCGACTCTCACCATCGAGCGTGTGATCGAGGCGATTGCCCGCGCCACCGGCATCGACCCAGCCGAGCTTCGGCGGCGCAACTTCATCCAGCCCGATCAGTTCCCCTACAAGAGCAAGGGCGGATACACATTCGACACCGGAGACTACGAGAAGACTCTCGACCGTCTCCTGGAGGTGGCCGACTACGACGGTCTGCGAGGGATGCAGAAAGAGGCTAAAGCGCAGGGGAGGCTGGTCGGCATCGGTATCTCTGCGTATGTGGAGGTGTGCGGGTTCGAAGACTGGGGCGCCGCCCGGGTTCAGGTGCACATGGATGGATCGGTCAGCCTCTACGTGGAGACGCTGGATCAGGGTCAGGGTCACCGGACTTCATTCCCGCAGTTGGTGGCGGGAGCCCTCGGCATCGATGTCAGGCGAATCAGACTGGAGCAGGGAGATACCATCTCCGCCCCCTATGGCTGGGGCACCTCGGGCTCAAGGTCTCTGGCCCAGGGTGGCTCGGCCAGCTACGCCGCGGCCGAGAAGGTGGCGGACAAGGCGAAGAGGATCGCGGCGCATCTCCTGGAGGCGTCCGACCAGGACATCGTGCTGGCAGGGGGAGAAGCGAGGGTCACCGGCACCGACGTCGCGGTGAAATGGGAGGCGATAGCCGAGGCAGCTCTCAACGGCAACGTCCCCGAGGAGGAGGAGCCGGGTCTCGACGAGGAGGTCTTCCTCAAATCAGGCGGCTTGAATTTCCCCTATGGGATACATCTGGCCGTGGTCGAGGTGGATCTCGAGACCGGGGCGCCCAACATACTTTCGATGTGGGCCGTCGATGACGCAGGCGTCATCGTCAACCCGATGCTCGCCGATGGCCAGCGGCACGGTGGGCTGGCCCAGGGCATCGGCCAGGCGCTGTGGGAAGAAGTCGTCTATGACTCGGATGGGAATCTGGTGACCTCGTCGTTCATGGACTATCTGATTCCGGCTGCCAACTCCCTCCCCATGTTCGAGCTCGATGGCACGGTGACACCGACACCGACCAACCCGCTGGGGGCAAAGGGAATCGGCGAGGCCGGCGCCATCGGGTCGACACCGGCCGTGCTCAACGCGGTCTGCGACGCCCTTGATGTGGACGAGATCCAGATACCATTGACCGCCCAGAAGGTGTGGGCGGCGCTGCAGCGCGCTTGATATTCAGCTGGTCGAGCCCGCCATGACCTCGGTGAGCCGCTCCGCAAGATCGACGACCCGGTTGGAATAACCCCACTCGTTGTCGTACCAGGACATGACCTTGACCAAGTTTCCTCCCAGTACCTGGGTACCGCCTGCGTCGAAGATCGACGAGTGCGGGTTTCCGATGATGTCGGTCGAGACGATCGGGTCTTCGGTGTATTGGAGGATCCCTGACAGGGGTCCGTCGGCGGCGGCGCGGACTGCGGCGTTCACCTGATCGACGGTCACGTCCTGATTGAGCTCGACGACCAGATCCACGGTGGAGCCGTCGGGCACCGGTACCCGCATCGCCATCCCGTCCAGCTTGCCTTTCAGCTGGGGGAGCACCTCGCCGACCGCGGCAGCCGCTCCGGTCGTGGTGGGGATGATGTTCTCGGTTGCGGCACGGCTACGACGGAGATCCTTGTGGGGGACATCGGCCAGGACCTGGTCATTGGTGTAGGCGTGGACGGTCGTCATGACGCCCTTCTTGATACCGAAGTTGTCATCGAGCACCTTGGCCAGGGGCGCCAGGCAGTTGGTGGTGCAAGACGCGTTGGAGACGATGATGTCGGTGGCATCGAGCTCTTCGTCGTTGACCCCCAGGACCACGGTCTCATCGATCTTGTCCTTGGATGGAACCGTGAGGATGACACGTTTGGCGCCGGCATCGAGATGCTTCTGCAATGAGGCACGATCACGAAAGACGCCTGTGGACTCGATCACGATGTCCACGTCCAGCTCCTTCCATGGCAATTGGGCCGGATCGCGTTCCATGAGCATCTTGATCTCGTGGTCCCCGACTTTCATCAATCCGTCGGAGACGGAGATCTCGTCCTTGAACTGGCCCATGACCGAGTCGTACTCCAGCAGATAGGCCAAGATGTCGTCATCTGAGAGGTCATTGATCGCTACCACATTGAGTGGCGTGTTCGGGCGGGTTGCGATGATCCGGAAGACCGCCCTTCCGATTCGCCCAAAGCCATTGATTGCGACATTTGCCATGTTTCAGCTCTTTCCATTCATGAAGCCGGCAACGGTCGATGTCACCTCGACGGCCCGGTGGGAGTAGCCCCACCCGTTGTTGAACCAGGTGATCGTCTTGACCAGGGTCCCTCCGGTCACCATCGCTGCCAGGCTGTCGTAGACACCAGAGTGCGAAGTCAGTCTCACATCTGATGAAACAATCGGATCGGCCACATATTCGATGATTCCTCGATATGTGGTCTCAGTGGTCGCCCTGATGGCTTTGTTGACATCCTCGACCGAGGTCTCGCCCTCGATGTCGGCCACCAGATCAACCGTCGAGCCATCCACCACCGGCACGTTGAGGGCGACCACGCTCAGCTTGCCTTCCAGCTCGGGAAGGACCTGCGTGATGATCTCGGCTGAATTGGTGTCGGCAGGAATGATGTTCTCGCCGGCAGCGCGGCTGGTGCGGTAGGAGTCGGTGGGAACGTCGGCCAAGCGACCGGCATTGGACATCGCCTTCACCACCGTCATGAACGCCCGTTTGATCCCGAATTCGTCGTTGAGTGTCTTGAGGATGGGCGCCGCAGCGTTGGACGTGTTGGAGCCAAGTGCGATCTCGTCGACGTCGGCCGTGATCACCTCGTCATTGATCCCTCGCAGAACCAAAGGCACCTCGCCGGGTGTTTCCGGGCTGGATGTGAGGATCACCTTCTGGGCGCCGGCAGCGAGGTGTTTGTCGAGCGCCGCCTTGCTCCTGTAGCGGCTGGTGGTCTCGAGCACCACATCGACACCAAGAGATCCCCAGTCGGCGTCCCCAGGCTCACGAGCATCGAGAAACGCCACTTCCTTGGCCCCGTAAGCCAGCTTGCCCTCTTCGTAGGCGATCGGAACCGGAAACCTCCCATAGATCGAGTCGTACTTCAACAAGTAGGTCAGGGCCTCGGGATTGGCGATGTCGCTGATGGCCACGACATCGAGATCGTCACGGTCGTGGAGTAGGCGGAAGACGTTTCTGCCGATGCGACCAAAGCCCATCAGACCGATACGTGTCGTTGTCATCGAGATATTCCTTTCTGCAACTTTGAACCTAGTGGTACCCCTAGTCGGAGCAAACCGAGTCGGATATGTTCGGCCCTGTGAGGGGGAGACGATGACAAGTCTGATTTTGGGGGCGATCTGTCTCGTTGCCCCGGTCGGCGGCCAGATTATCTCGGGCTACGCCCCGGTTGGTCGATATGGGGGCCACTGGGGAGTCGATTACGCCGCCGAACCCGATACGGCAGTTCGGGCACCCGTCGGTGGAATGGTGACGTTCGCCGGGTCGGTGGCCGGGATGAAGACCGTGACGATCGAGCCAGTGGCCGGGACCAAGGTCTCGGTGTCATATTTGTCAACCATCTCGGTGACGAGCGGACACCATGTCCGACGGGGTGAGGCGATTGGCCGCTCAGGATCGCCGCATGGGAAGCCGGGGGTTCATGTATCGATGCGAATCAACGGCGCGTACGTCGATCCGGCCGGCCGCGCCGGGTGCCGGGCAACCGACATAAGCCGAGCGTTACGTCTGATCACCCCACCCGGGCCCTATCCTCGCCGTGGTGCGCACCGGGATCCTCGGCGGGACATTCGATCCGATTCACATCGGGCATTTGCACATCGGTCAGACGGCCCTCCTCCAGGCTGATCTCGACCGGGTGTTGTTCATGCCTGCCGGCAAACCCTGGCAAAAGGCCGGCCGCCCGTTGAGTGACGCGTCCCATCGGCTCGAGATGACCCGGTTGGCGGTCGCTTCGGTCGACGGATTCGAGGCGGACGATCGTGAGATCATCCGAGAGGGACCGACATATACCGTCGACACCCTCATGAGCTTTCCCGATGAAGAGGAGTTGTTCTTGGTCTTGGGGGCCGATGCCGCCAACGGCATAGGCAGCTGGCATCGCTGTGAGGAGGTCGTGGAGCGAGCCGGGATCCTGGTTTTCCCAAGACCCGGTGTGGACCTGACGACGAACGATGTGAGCTCCGACTTCTTACTGCTGGAAGGCCCCCCACTCGACATCAGCGCGACGGCGATCCGCGACGCGGCTGCGAGCCATGGCGCCTATCGGTTCTTGGTCCCGGGGCCGGTGTACGACTACATCGAGACGAACCGGCTCTATGCGAAGGCGTCATGAGGCGATATGGTGGCGACGCACACGAGCAGGAGGATCCCCCGTACTAAGCGGTAGAGAACAAGCCCGAGTGGCGGCCGACGCCATCGCCAACAAAAAGGGTTTGGACATTGTGTTGCTCGATGTGGAGAAGCTGTTCGTGCTCTCGGACGTCTTCGTCATCGCCACCGGCACCTCGCGACCGCATGTGCAGTCCCTCTCCGATCACGTGGAAGAAAAGATGCGTGAGGAGCTCGATCTCAAGCCGTTGCGAAGTGAGGGCCGAACCGAGGCAGAGTGGATCTTGCTCGACTTCGGCGATGTGATCGTCCATTTGTTCCAAGCCGCTGCCCGGGAGTTCTATGGCCTCGAACGTCTTTGGGCGGACGCCGAGCACATCGAGTGGGTTGAGCCGGCAGTCGCAGATGGCTGACGGTTTACCTTGCGAGCCACCATCGCATAAAATGCCAATTCCCACCCAGGGGCTGTAGCTCAGCCTGGCAGAGCACTTGACTGGCAGTCAAGGGGTCAGGGGTTCAAATCCCCTCAGCTCCACTCCCCAACCCCGGGGGCAAACCCGACCGGATCAACGCCGCCAGCTAAACCCGCGGGGAAGTGTCGTCCAGGTACCGGAGCCAAAGTGTCGCCCGGGTACCGAGACTTGACATCCGCAGAAGCGATCCGCAATAGCGACTGGATCCGTCGGCGAGGCGCCAGTGGGTGACAGCTCCAGCATCCTGACCCTGGCCGGTGAGATCGCCGCGGAACTCGACCATCAGACCGACCACCTCCGAAGGAGTCTGGTACGGAGACCGGCCAAGCCGTCTCTACTTCGGTTCGAACGCTGCCAACCCCTCGGTGTGGTAGCGGCGACCAGTTTGGATATCCAGCCCCTTAGAAACTCCAGAGGCCCGAGCCGTCTCAGTCTGAGAACGTCCGATGACAGCAGTAGTGATCGGACGGCCTTTGACATGACTCAAGCCGACCACCGCCAAGTTTCCCAACAACCGCGCCATGCGTTTCCCATGTCCTGGCGGACGCAGTCCTCTTTCCCCGCGGAGCACATCTAGCTGTCGTCCGCGCTCCCCGAAGCCACAAGAAGCGTCCAGGTCGCGTCACGCTCCTCATGGTCGGGAGTGATCGTGATGATGTAGGGAGGGGACTCCATGCGGGTGAAGATCACCCCCTGGGGCCCCTCGGCACGGGCGTACTCCTCGGGCTGGGCGTCCGTCCACTCTTCGTAGAAGGCGACGATGTCGTTGTATGCGTCCGCCGGGTAGAGCAGGCGAGGTGAACTGACGGTGAGCCCGATTTCGCTGTTGAAGTCGACTTCCCAACCGGATGGGATCGCGATTGGGAAGTCGTCCGGGACGCTGTCGGGAAGGTCTCCACTGGCTGGAGGCGTCCCCGGAGCGCCATCCCCGTCATCATTGTCGGCTCCGTCGTCTGTGTCCCCAGTGTCGGTGCTGCTGTCTTCGGATGACTGATCTGGGTCCGGAGCCGGGGGGTCGGCGCTGTCGTCGCCGCCACAAGCGGCCACCACCAAGACGACCGCGAAGAGAAGAACCCAAAATCTTCTCGACTTCATGCCTCCAATCCTCCAGCCCAAGCGCAGTTTCGGCAATACGCAGATCCGCGTATTACCAACCCCGGATTCGTGCGATAGCGGAGGCACGGTCGGTGACGTCGAGCGCCCGGTAGATGTGCTCCAAGTGCTTGCGGAGTGTTCCTTCGGCGATTCCGAGGCGCCTGGCGATGATGGCATTGGTCCCACCTTCTGCCAGTTGTAAAGCGACTTCTGTCTCTCGTGGCGACAGACCCGCCTCGGCCATCCGACGGGCACTGGTATCGACCTGGGTCTGCACCACTACGACATGGGGCCCGATCGGGCCTGGAACGTGCCATCCGGTGACACCGTCGGCATCCTCGGACAATCGAGTCGAGCTAGACCGGACGGCCGGTTGCGATGAGTCGTAGCCGTTGACGCCGTTCAGGAAGGGCCGTCTCATGGCTTCGGGCACCCGTTCTCCCTCGTTGAGTCCGATCCCCGTTTGCTCCTCGAGATCGGGAGCGTTGTGCGTGACGGCTTCAATGACACCGTCTTCGTTCGCCAAAGCACCGGTCCAGCCCGGCTCTTCGCGGGTCTCCTCTAGAAGCCGTATCGAGCGGTAGAAGTGAGCGAGATGGGGACGAAGGGCATTGAATATTGCCCGCTCTCGCTCGCCGAAACCCTTGTGATCGGTGTTGACGGCGAATCCGACGACGATCCCCGGCGGCGTAGGAACGACCATCGCCATCTGGGAGCACACACCCAACGGGCGGAACATGTCCTGCCACAGCTCGGTCTGTTGGATTTCTTCGGGAGACATGAAATCCGACCACATCATGGCCCGTGTGTCGGCCGTGTCCTCAAAGTGCTTCACCAATGGGTTCTGACGCATGAGCCGAGCAAAGAGCGGAGCGAACTCGCCCATACGACTGTTCGTCGGCTCAGCCGTCCATTGGATCCGGCCCGCATTCGGGTTCATCTCGTTGTAAGAGGAGTCGATGCAAGGGATCAGCTCCCGCATGCCGGTCATGGCCATCCGCGAGTAGTCGTCGAGAGTCTCCACCGCGGTCAGATCCTCGACCAGGTCGAGGATCGCAGCGCTGTCACCCTCTTCCAGTGCGGAATGCGGCATCGCTCCATACTGCCACGTAGAGGCCCTGTACGCGGATCTGCGTATTGACCGCCACCCTGGTACCGGCGGACTATTTCAGTATGGATCACCGACGCAGGTTCGGTCGGGTCGCTCTCTTGATGACCCTCGTTGTTACGAGTGTCTTGCCCGCATCGGCCCAAACGACGGAGCTGCGAGCCGCCGAAGGAGACTGGTCCGGTTTCGTTTCATTCGTCGGCAACAACATCCCATTCCGGGGCTCGTTCGAATTCGTATGACGATCCTGAGTGGGCGGCGGATGCTGCCCATGGAGCGCTGACAAACGAGTACGGCCTCCGGGCGACCTACACCCATATCACCGAGGTGCATAGATCAGACCTTGATGGGTCTCTTGACGCATAGGGCTGTTTGTACGTACAATGTGCGTACACTTACAGGAGCGAGTATGACAGCCGAGCAACGAGATCGCCGATGGACTTTTCGAGTTAAAAGTCGAAGCGATGCAATCGTCCGCGAGGCGGCAACGCTTGCTGGTCAATCGATGACGGCCTTCGTTGAAGAGAGCGCTGTGGTCCGAGCCGAGTCTGTCATCGCCGAGCACCAAGCGATAATGCTCAGCCCAGAGGAGTTCTCCCGCTTCGTGGACGCTCTTGACGAGGCGCCAGTGGCAGTTCCACAGCTAGTCGATCTGTTCTCGCGGCCGAGTCGTATTCCGCAGGCTTGAGCGACCTCCGACCTGTTCGGAGGCTCGAATCCACCGACGAACTCGACAACTTCGACTGCGGCGTTCCTGCTCTCAACGAGTGGTTAAGGCAATTCGCTCTATCGGACCAGCGGGCAGGTGCTTCGGTGACATACATACTCAAGCGAGACCAACTTCTGGTTGGCTTCTACACCTTGGCTCCTCACGCTATTGAGCCGGCAGAGGCTGCCCCCAGGCTCGGCGCGGGGCTACCTCGCCATCGACCGATACCAGTAATACTGCTGGCTCGCCTTGGGCTCGACCTATCAGAGCAAGGAAGGGGGATCGGTGGCGATCTCCTCAGGGATGCTCTGGCTCGCTGCGCCGCAGCTGCTGACGAGATTGGAGGGCGGGCGGTCTTGGTCCACGCTAAGGACGAGGCGGCTACACGGTTCTACCAGAGGTGGGGGTTCCAGCCGTTGCCCGAAAACCCGCACCACCTCTACCTGCTGATGAAGGATCTGCGAGGATCGATCCAGCAGAGCCGCCAATAGCTAGATCACACGCCGCATCCTCGACGCTGAGTGCTAAGCCGGACCCCCTCCGGTGGATGGCGAGAGTCCGCGAAAAGTCCGCGGGAGAATGAAAAACGCTGGAAAACGCCCACAACCAACACGAGACCAAACCCCTGTTCAGAGGCCAGATTTCTACGTTCTCCCAGGTGGCCGAAACCCCTGATCCTGACTGGCAGTCAAGGGGTCAGGGGTTCAAATCCCCTCAGCTCCACTACGATTTCGGCCAACTCGCCAGAGGGGGTTGCCCTCTGGTTGGGCTGAGCTCAATTGGCTCGACCGTCACTCTGACTGGTTTTCGAGCCCGAAGCAGGTCGGGGTGGAGCTAGGCCCGGATCTCGTCGTAGGCCCCATCAGCATCTCCGGCCTCCGCCATCCCGTTTATGGCTCGGTGACGTGGAGGGATGGGCCTTGTTTCAGTTTCGAGACAGTTGAACCGATCTAAGGGGTCCTGTCGGTAGGGAGACAATGAAACCAGCCTTGGCGAGACTTGAGCTCCATCACGGTCCCGGCTTCGGCGACCATGGGTCGCGCGTGGCTGTGCTTGCTCGTGCTACAGCCCATCACCTCGGACTCAACAGCCAGGAGACCAGCCGGCTTCGTCTGGCCGCCTTGGTGCACGATGTGGGCAAGACCGAGATCGACCCCACCATCCTGGAGAAGAGAGCCGAACTGACTGACGACGAGTCGGCAACGATCCGCCGCCATCCAAGTACTGGGCACGACCAATTGGTGGATGTCGTTCATTCCAGCGTCGCTGACGCGGTGTTGTGCCACCATGAGCGTTGGGACGGCGCGGGATTCCCAAACGGACTGACCAGATCAGAGATACCACTGTTCGCCAGGATCGTGTTTGTCGCCGACGCCTATGACGTAATGACCACCGGTCGCAGCTACCGACTGAAGATGAGTGCGGCGGACGCGGGCGAAGAGCTGGGCCGGCTTGCCGGCAGCCAGTTCGACCCACGAATCGTCGACGCCTTTGCCTCGCTTCGGCGCGAGCTTCTTGCTGCTCCGAACGCCGCCCTTCGAGCAATCTAAACAGACGACGGGCAAGCCCTCACCGAGGCATCGCGCAGAATGAGTGGAGAAGATGCCCGCCAACGTCCGACAGGCGGTCGCATCGGCGTTGCCCAACCTGCGGCTTCGCTTCCTAGCCCGGGGGGCGTTGCCCGGTTTCGACCGAGTTTTCGCTGCGGCTCGTTGCGTGATCGGAGCCGATCGTGGCCAGTCCTACTCCGCTTGTTTCGATGGAGCATCCGACATGTCCCCGGCCGAGCCGGTCGATGCAGGCCTCAACCAAGGCAGTGTCCACGTCGATTTCGTGGTCGGTTCAAAAGAACTGGCGGTGTTCGGCGGTCATGAAGATGGCACTAACACATCAACGACCCCGTTGAATCGCGTCATCGCCGGGTTGTAGGTTCGCCTCATGCGTTACTTCGAGCCTGCTCTCTTCAAGTTCCTCAACGATCTGGCCGCCAACAACGACCGGGATTGGTTCAACGCCAACAAAGACCGATACATCGACAGCGTGCAGGAACCGGCCCTCACCTTCATCGCCGACTTCGCACCCAGACTGGAGAAGATCAGCCCCCATTTCTTGGCCGATGCCAAGGTGCAGGGGGGCTCATTGTTTCGCATCTACCGGGACACGAGATTCGGTACCGACAAGACGCCATATAAGAGCAACACGGGTGTGCATTTCCGACACGAGCGCTCCAAGGACGCCCACGCTCCCGGCTACTACCTCCATCTCCAGCCTGGGGAGTGCTTCATGGGTGTCGGACTCTGGCGTCCGGAGGCGAAAGTTGCCTCCCGGATAAGAGAGAACATCGCAGAGAACCCAGTCAATTGGAAGAAGGCGGCCCATGACAGGCGGTTCACGGACGTCTACAGGCTCGAAGGGGACTCGTTGAAGCGCCCGCCGAAAGGCTTCGACCCCGATCATCCACTGATCGAGGACCTCAAGAGGAAAGACTTCATCGCGTCTACCCGGCTTACACAGAAACAGGTGACGGGCTCAGGCTTCATGGACCTCTTCGAGGATCACTGCAAGAGAGCCACACCGTTCATGGCATTCTTATGCGATGCGTTGAGGGTCGAGTTCTGACCGGGTCTGTCTAGATCTGCTTCGGGATCTCGCCCGTGTCGTGACTTCGGCTCTCGGCCTCGTGACCGAGGAGACGTCCTCGGAACTCGCCGGCTGACCGCACGAACAGGGCCGAGGGAAGATTCTCGACGAAGTCCTTGAGGCGGTCTGCATACTCCTCCTCCTCTCCCGACTTCACGGGACGCAACCCCAGGAAGACGACGTCAGCGGATGCCGATTGCTGACAGATCATCTCCACTACGGTCATGTCGGGCGAGCGAAGCATCACCTCGGGAGTGGCGCTGATTCGGGCAAAATGGATCATCTGTTCCAGGAGGAGCTGGTTCCGCTCGAGCATCATCTGCGACGTGGCGATGCTCTTGATGGTGATGGTGGCGTCACGCCACTCTGGATTGAGCGAGAGGAGATGGGCGAGGAGAGTCAGCATGTCCCCGTTGGCTTGGAGACCGCCCCACCAGACATCGATCCGCCGTCGCTGACGTCTGCTGATGTCGAGTTTGCGCGAATTGCAGATGACTGCCCCGATGCCGAGCGTGGTCACCTGCTCGATGATCCGAAGCTGGTTGGCACAACGGTGGTTCTTCTCAGACCATCCGAACATCACGGTGTTCGACTCGATCCCGGCGATGCCGTTGGCCTGCGCCACAGATACCGCCCCCTGAGCGAAGTCGTCCACGACTTCGATCTCACCGAAGGCGGCCACGCCCAGGTTGTCGAGATCGTGGTTGAGACGCTTCTTCCATTGCGCCACCTGAGACCCGATCTCGGACAACCTCCCCACCCGAAGGTCGGCGACGGTCAGAATGCCCCGGTCCTGGACCAGCCAGGAGGCAAACCGGACCAGATTGGATCGCCTGGTCACGTCTCCGGCGAACAGGAGGATGTTCGGCCGCCAGTTGCGGGGATCGTTGGGGAGTCTCTTCAGTTGGAGTACCGTGGAGCGGACCAGGGCCACCAATGCGCCCCTCCGCAAATCGCCCCACGGCGCCACCAGGGCGCGTCGCCTCATCAGGAGATAGATCGTCACCTCGACGACTATTGCGACGCCCAATGCCAACGGGCTGATCAAGAACATCACCCAGAAGCAGCCGACGGCGCCGGCCAGGGAAATGGCCCAATGGATCCTCAGTGTCGGGCGGAATGATGGGTCCCCGGTGAGCTTCTCCACCCCAGCAACCAGGTTGACCATCCCGTAGGTGGTCAGGAAGAACATGGTCAGGGCTGGTGCCACTGCATTGAGGTCGCCAAGCGCAACTGCACCGAGCGCAACCGCAAGTGAGATGAGCAGCGGAACCCCCGGACCGTCGATCTTCGCCAGCTTGAGCCCGACGAAACGGGGAAGGACCCGGTCGTCGACCATTGCCTGGAGGGTGCGTGGCGCTCCGAGAACGCTCCCGACTGCCGATGAGAAGATGGCCCCCCAGAGTCCTGGAAAAATCAGAAAAGAGAGACCCCCGGCCAAGGTGAACCAGATGAGGTTGTCCTTGACGAGCTCGCTGGGTGTGGCGGTGAGCGCCGAGCGCGATGACGACACCCAGATAGACGAGGAAGCCGACAAGGACGGCCGCGATCGTGCCCAACGGTATCGAGCGCTCGGGGCGTCGGAGATCTCCGGAGAGCGACACACCTGCCATCAGCCCGGTTGCCGCAGGGAAGAAGACGGCGAACACTGTCCAGAACGGCTCGCCGCCCGGGATGCCCGCCAGGCTCGTGTTGTCAGGCGCGCTCTGGGCAGCTCCGATCAACAGGACGACCAAGGAGAGAGCGATCCCTCCCATGATGGGGATCTGCAGTTTCAAGGCGAGGCCGGCTCCTTCCGCGGCCAGAAGTGCCACAAGGAGCACGGTCAATGCCGCGATGGGCCGCTGCGGGAGGGCGGGCCAGATCAGCTGGAGGCTCTCCGCCAGGCCGAAGGCGTACAGGGTCACACTGAAGGCCTGAGCCAGAAAGAGTGGTATGCCGATGGCCGCGCCGATCTCGACACCCAAGCTCCGGGAGATCATGTAATAGGCCCCACCTGCCCCGACGCGCATGTTGGTCGCTACGGCCGAGAGAGACAGAGCGGTCGCCAGCGTCACCGAATTTGCGACGACCACGATGACGATGGCGCTGTGCAATCCCACGTTGCCAACCACCCATCCGGTCCTCAGGAACAGGATGACGCCGAGGATGGTGAGGATGGAGGGGGTGAAGACACCCAGGAATGCCCCGAGCTTCTGATCGGCCGTTGGTGAGCCTGTGCGCAGGAATGTCGGGACGAGCTTCACCGGTGCGATGTTATGGGCGGGCTCGGTTGTCGGGGGGTTTCAAAGTCGGCACCACGGAGATATACCTCGCCTTTCGTGGAGCGCTGGGGGTGGCAAAGACAATAAGAAACCCCCACCGTGAGTTTTGGGAGACCAGAGAGTGGGGGTTTCTTTGCTTGGGCTGCCGTCGGAAGCAACCTCAATGGGGAAACCGACCCTAGTCCACAGGTGCCCGACCGTGCTCGAGAGCCGAGGAACCCCCCGTCACCCGTGGACGGGGAGCCCTCAGTTACTGACCCGCCTCCCCAGGAGGAGCAGATTGTCGCCGGATGACAAGCGGTATGTGAGGTTTGGTGGCCGCCTCGATCAGGGCATGTGAGGGGCAGAGATAGCCACCGGGAGTCATGAACTTGGCGGTTGCACCGCACCGAAAGCACTTGAGACGGTTGCCAGGCGATTCCTCGGAGGTTGTCACTCCCACACCCTGGGCCATGGGACGGTCGGATGTCAGAACCATTCCCAGCCCACCCCCATGGGCTAGTCCCTGTCTCCAGCCGAGCTTGGATATCCGCCGCGTGGCCGACGCCTATAGGCTCTCGGCATGCTGCGACGAATGAGCGAATGGGCTAGATCCAATCCCTGGCGGCCAATGGCAATTGTCCTCGCACTTGGGATCATCGTCGTCACCGCCCTGTATTTCGCTGCGGGTGGAGAAGAGCCCGCTGACGGTGAGGCAATGGGGACCACGATGACCACTGTCACGTTGGCCGACGGCTCTCCGGTCACCTCTGCCACCATTGACGGTGGCTCGCCGGCACCGGACGGAGTTGGCCTGCTTGCCGTGAAGATCGACAATGCTCCGTCGGCGCGCCCGCAAGTCGGCCTTGCCGAGGCGTCGCTACTCGTGGAGGTGCCGGTTGAAGGTGGAATGACCCGGTTCGTGGCGGTCTATCCCGGCTCTGCCTCCGGCCTCGTGGGTCCCATCCGATCCCTGCGACCGGTCGACGCCGACCTTCTCCCGGCTCTGGCCGTTCAAGTTCTCTCGACCGGCGGCCAGCCTTTCGTGGTGCAAGCGGTCCGAGCATCCGGAGTCGAGATCATCGACCCCAGCATCTTCTCCCTCTTCATCTCCGGGGGACGGGAGCCGCCAAGCGATACTTTCCTCGATCTCGAGAGTGTGGTGCCTCTTGTCGCGGGAGCCCTTCCGGAAGGCATGGGTCTGCCGTCTGGGGTGCTGCCCACGAGCGATGAGTCGGCGGCGAAGATCGGCCTCCCATTCGGTGACGTGGAGTTGCGTTTCGCCGACGGCGTTTACACGCGATACGAGGCGGGAGAGGCATTGTCAGTCCTGGATTCCCTCGATGGCCCCGAGAGGGCACTGAGCCACGAGACCGTTGTGGTGATGTTCGTAGCCCAGCGGTCTGCCGGCTATCAGGACTCGAACGGTGCCGAGGTCCCCACCTTCGACGTGATAGGCGGTGGAAACTTGATCGTCGCGCACGGGGGTTCGGTCGTGCGGGGCACCTGGGCGCGATCGGCACAGGCAGATCCCTTTGTCTTCGAGGATGTCGACGGTGAGATGATCGGCATCCCATCCGGCTCTACCTACCTTGCCCTCGTCCCGCGGGATCTGGGAATCGAGATCAATCCTTAGACCGGAGGGCGATTCGGAGAGCTACCCGATCTTGGTCCAGGCCCCACATCCGTCCTCGGAGAGGAATCCGAGATCGCTGGGGCTGATCTGGACGATCGACGTGATGTCCGTGAAGTCGTTGGCGACAATGTCAGCGAGCTCGCCGCCGAATCCAGACAGCCTCGCCCAGTAGCAAGAATCCCCATTGACGGGAGTGCTGCGCCAGGTCCCGGGCGCGATCTCGTCACCAATCACAAACGTACCTCTCCCGAAGTCACCTGATGGGTCTGCTCGCCTGTCCGTCACCAATTGGTTGGTCCACTTTGCGCAGCCCACGGTCGCCCGGAAGCCGATATCCGATGGTTTGATTTCGACGATTTGGCCGACACTTGTGAAGGCATTGGCGATGATGTCGGAAAGCTGGCCGGAGAACCCCGAGAGGCGTTCCCAGTAGCAGCCTGTCGTAAAGCCATAATTGCGGTAGATGCCCGGCGACAGGTCGACGCCGATCGCATAGGTATCGGGACCGAAACCAAGAACGGGCGGAGGCCTGGACGATGCGAGACCAAGCGCCCTCGTCAAGAAGGTGGCCATCTGGTCACGCTTGATGATGTCGTCCGGGCAGAAATGATCGTTGGCTGGGGGATTGCATCCCACCGTGATCCCGGCATCGGCTATGCGATTGATGGCGGATTCGAAGAGATGGCCGTCGTCGTCCACGAACCAGTTGTTGGCCGACACGGGGAGGTCGAATGCTCGCGCCAGGAATGCAGCCATCTCCCCGCGGGTCATCGTCCGTGTCGGGCAGAAGTTGTCGTTGGTGGGCGGGTTGCACCCGTTAGTGATGCCTGCATCGGCGATCCGGTTGATCGCCCCCTCGAAGACCGAACCGGCGTCATCCGAAAAAAGGTCGGCCGTCGAAGAGGGCAGAGCCAGGGCCCTGGCCAGGAACGCGGCCATCTCGCCGCGAGTTACAGTGCCGCGAGGGCAGTAATGGGTGTTGAGAGGCGGATTGCAGCCCAGAGTGACTCCCGCCTCCGCGATGGCCTCTATGCCGGCTTCGTGGATGTTTCCGTTGTCGTCGGTGAAAGTGCCTCCTGGAGCCGTCGAGGCGGAGGCAGGCAGCGTCAGAAGGAACATCGCCGTTGCAAGAGCGAAACTGAGAGCCCGGGACCTTCTCATCGACCTGGGATCCAGCCTACGCCAACAGTCTCGTGAGGTCCCTCTGATGCGATCGCGCCCGGTTACATTCATAACACGAACACGGAGCGGCCTTGGACTCGAACCCCGTCAAAGAGAAGTTGGGCAGGCCACTTCGCCTTGGCGTGATCGGTGGCGGCCCCGGAAGCTTCATTGGCGCTACTCATCGCGCTGCTGCCCGTTTGGACGGACGTTACGACCTCGTGGCCGGAGCGCTTTCCTCCGATCCGGAACGCGCCCGATCCGCTGGAGTCGGATTGGGTATCTCGCCGGATCGCGCCTACGGGGCCGGTTTCGATTTGATCGAGGGTGAATCATCACGTGATGACGGGGTCGAAGTGGTTGCGATCATGACACCCAACGACAGCCATCATCTGTTTGCAGTTAGCGCTCTGGAGCACGGGTTTGACGTCATCTGCGACAAGCCGATGACCAACACTGTCGACGAAGCCCTGGATTTGCTCCAGAAGGTGCGGTCAACCGGCCTCGTCTTTTGCCTCACGCACAACTACACCGGATACCCGATGGTCCGTCAGGCCCGGGCAATGGTCGCAGACGGGCAATTGGGCGAGATCCGCTTGGTTCAGGTCGAATACGTCCAGGGCGGCAAGGCGGATGAGAACGACCCCGATGGGAGTCATGGGCTGCCGTGGCGATACGACCCGTTGCGGGGTGGCCCCTCGCTGGTCATGGGAGATATCGGGACCCATGCTCACAACTTGGTGAGATATGTCACCGGTTTGGAAGTGACGGAGGTCGCGGCCCAGGTTGGCGCCATTGTCCCGGGTCGGCTGGTGGATGACTACGCAGGCGCCCACCTTCTGTTCGACAACGACGCGAGGGGGACCTTCTGGGTCACTCAGGCTGCGGCGGGTGTCGAGAACTGCCTGCGTATCCGGGTTTCGGGGACGACAGGCTCCGTGGAGTGGGAGCAAGAGAGCCCGACGGTGTTGACATTCCGGCCCTTGGTAGGCCCGGCCGAGAAGCGCTCGCCCAATGGTCCCGGCACGCTGCCGCTGTCGCGGCGGGCAAGTCGCATCGTGTCTGGGCATCCTGAGGGCTTCCACGAGGCATTTGCCAACCTCTACTCCGATGCGGCGGAGGCCATCGCGGCGAGACGGGTCGCCGCGGATCCTGATCCACTGGCCATGACCTTTCCAGATGTCGTCGATGGCGCCATCGGAGTCATGTTCGTGGAGGCGGCGATGGATTCGAGTGGGAGCGGCAGCGCGTGGACAGAGTGTCGGATGCCGCCATCCAACCAACCCGCCTAACTCGGCGCAGCCGCGGTCAACGGATTGCCATAGAGTGCGGGGATGAGACTGGAGGTGCTCGAGCGCCATCCCGAGGAGGCTTCAGTCATGCCTCCTCTCCTGTTCGTCCATGGCTTCTGGCAGGCGGCCTGGTGTTGGGATGAGCACGTCCTGGATGCCATGGCCAACCTGGGCTATGACTCATACGCCGTCAGCTTGCGGGGACACGGAGGAAGCGGGGGGCAGATCCGCGGCACCTCGATAGCCGATTACGTCGACGACGTGGCTTCAGTGGCCGTGGGTCTCAACGATGCTCCAGTGGTGATCGGGCACTCGATGGGAGGGTTCACCACTCAGCATTACCTGGCAGCCGGCCACCCGGCGCGGGCGGCGGTGCTGGTCTCCAGTGTGCCTCGAAAAGGGGCATGGAGGGCAACCCTCAAGGCCGCGCGTTTGCACCCCGCCGTCTTTGCTCGGGTGAACGCAACGCTGAATGTTGGTCCGCTCGTTGGGACCACCGCACTTGCCCATGATTTTCTCTTTGCACCCTCCTTCCCCAGGGCCGAAGTCGAGAGGTATTGCGCAAGACTCGAAGACGCCTCGTACCGCGCCTTCCTCGATCTTTTCTTCAAGCGTCCCCGGCTCTCGGGTGTTTCCGTGCCCTCACTGGTCGTCGGTGGGGATCAGGACGGGTTCTTCGGGATCAGGGAGTGGGAGGAGACCGCGGCGGCACTGGGAACACATCTCACGGTGCTGGCCGGTGCGGGCCATGAGCCGATGCTCGAGCCGGCTTGGCCCCGCCTGGTGGAAGTCATCGACGAATTTGTCGCCAATCTCATTGAAGAACCGGGATCAGGCGGAGCCCCGTCGACGTCTGAAGGCTGATGCCTGTTGGGCATTCACAGGAGGATTCGATTGAGCTCAGCACGGTTGCGGCGAGTCGTCATGGTGGCGGTGTGTCTCACGATCATTTGTTGCTCGACTGAGACATCGACGACGACGCTCTCATCCAACCTCGGCGGGGATCGTTTGCCGGTGCAGGTGGACGGGGAGAGCTACCCGCATGTGGAGGGTCTCATCGAGGGCACCGTGACCCTGGCCGCCAACGGATGCTGGCTCATTGACATCCCACCCGATCAAAGCGTGATCGTCTTCCCGGAGGGTTACACCAAGCCGACTACCGACGGGTCGGTGATGATTGGGCCGGACGGGACGGCGGTGAGGAGCGGAAGTCAGATCGAGGCCCGAGGCGGGCCTATGAACGTCGAGTCGCTCCCCGGTGGCGTCGATGGATTTTGGGGCGGGTATCTGGCTTTCTGCTCGCCGAATGCCGATGAGGTGATGGTGCTCGACATCGTCACAGTTGTGGGTGGCCGGCTCGATGGCTGATGGGCTGTGATCAGCCACCGAGTAGGTCTCGATACAGGGCGAGGTTCTCCTTCGAGTGGCATACGAAATAGATGCTGTCGATTGCACCGGGATCTTCCCGGACCCAGTCACCGACCGCTCCGATCGATGTGGTGGCGGCGAGCTCGAGTGGAAACCCATAGACGCCCGTTGAGATGTTCGGGAATGCGATCGATCGGCAGTCATTGGCCCGCGCCAGGTCGAGGCTGTTTCGATAACAGGACTGCAGCAGTGTGACCGCTGTGCCTTCATCCAGCTGGTCCCAGATCGGCCCAACCGTGTGGATGACGTGGCTAGCTCGGAGCCGCCCTGCCCTCGTGATGACGGCTTTGCCAGTGTCGAGCGGGCCGTGTGTCTCGACGATTCGACGGCAGTCTTCGAGGATCTCCGGCCCACCGGCCCGGTGTATTGCGCCGTCGACGCCACCACCGCCCATCAGGGAGCTGTTCGCCGCGTTGACTATGACATCGGCGTCGACCCTGGTGATGTCTCCCTGGAAAGCGCGAATCCCCGTCACCTTCGAAATCTAGAGGTTGGGATGACGGGGGCTCACCGGGGCACTGAAGCCGAGTCGAGGAGGCTCCTCATCTCGTCCCGGAGTGGGGCGTATGCCTCGATCAATCCGCCCTCGTCGGACCAGGGGAGCATTGCCCGGTTGGTTCGCGGAATCGGGATGAACTGCACCGGGTCGGCCCCGCTGCACTCGACAGCCAACTCGCCGCACCCACTCCGCACCACGAACGAGTAGTAGAGCACCTGAGTATGGCTCGTGGATTCGCCGTCAATCGACCAGCGGAAGGGCGGCGAAACGCGTAGGACCGGAAACTCGAGGAAGGTGCCTGCGACTATCGACGACTGGATGATGGCTTCGTACTCCTCACCCAGCACAGACTTCGTGTCCGGGGTCACAAAGAATCGGAATAGCCAATTCCCAATGGGGACATAGAAGACCGAGTCGCCCCGCCAGTGCGGGGCCCCGAAATGGGTCGGCACCTCGGGCCCCTGCGGCGATGCGGCGCCCAGCAACATGGAGGAGCCCTCATCCGTGTCGGCGAACAGGACCGCGAATATCGCTCCGATCTCCTCGGAGGGGTTGGGACCCAGATTCAGGTCGTAGACGGTGCCGTCGGGTAGCACCCCATGAATGGGGCCGTTCGACGCCCGCACGGTCGTGGTGGTCTCGAAGGTCCGTGGGAAGGTCGGCGCGGTTGATCGGAAGGCGTCGCGGTTTGGCTCGCTGGTGCACCCGACAACCGTAAGGGCCAAGAACAGGATGGAAAGGCGCGACCTCACGTCGCGAGCCTATTTCAACGACTCTCCAATGCCTCGATCAGCTTCGGGAGGACCTTGTGCACATCCCCGACCACACCCAGGTCGGCGACGGAGAAGATTGGTGCGTCGGGGTCCTTGTTCACCGCAATGATGGTCTTGGAATCCTTCATCCCAACCAGGTGCTGCATTGCACCCGACACCCCGCACGCCAGGTACACATCGGGCTTGACCGTTTTGCCGGTCTGACCCACCTGCTTGGCGTAGGGGACCCAGCCCGCGTCGACGATTGCGCGTGTCGCACCTGTCGCCGCCCCCAGGAGCTTGCCCAGTTTCTCGATCATCTCGTAGGCTTCTGCTGATCCCAGACCCCTGCCCCCGCTGACCACGATGGCTGCGTCACCGAGTTGGGGCCCTTCTCGCTCTTCGGCATGGCGCTCGACAATGTGAGCCTCTGTGCCCGTCGTATCGGGCAGTTTCACACTCTCCACCTCCGGTGGGGGGCCGCCGGCCGGCTCGGCCGGGAAAGACTTTGGCCTCACCAGCACGATGAAGGGCTTCTGCGTTGCGTGGGCGGTGGCGATCCGCGAGCCACCAAGTATCTCATGCGTGGTCTCCAGCCCTTGAGCGCTGAGGTTGACGTCGCCGACGTTGGAGAGCACACCGACGCCCAGGCGAGCGGCGAGACGGCCCGCGACGTCCCGATCGTTGTAAGCCTGGCCCAACAGGATCAGATCCGGTGGCTCTGCGGATGCCCGATCGGTCAGGATCGTCGCCACCGAGCCCGCGGGGAGGAGGTCACCGGTGTCTATGTGAAGCACCTTGGCGGCCCCATGGTCGCCAAGGGTGTCAAAGACCTCTTGGGACCCTGTGCCGACGAGGATCGCGGTGACGTCGCCCATCTGGCGTGCCTTGCTGAGCAACTCCAAGCCGAGGGTCGAGGGACGGTCACCTTCCTGTTCTACGAAGACCCAAATCTCTGCCATTCAGATCACCTTCCTGTCCTCGAGAAGACTGATGATCGAGAGGTGGGCTTCGCCCTCGTCCTCGACCTTGCGACCGCCTGATCGCTCGGGGGCGTCCACTATCGACGCCACGGCCTGCTCGGGCCCTGGCTCAACACCGAGATCGGGCATGTGGAGGGTCTCGATGGGTTTCTTCTTGGCATCCATGATTCCTTTGAACGTGGGGTAACGAGGCTCGACGACGCCGGCGGTCACTGAGACGACAGCGGGCAGCACCGAGGTCACCACGTCGTACCCTGCTGCGGTCTGGCGATGGATGGTGATGGCATCATCTGAGACCTCGACATTGGTTGCAAAGGTGAGGGCGGGCACGGAGAGAATCTCGGCGATCATCTGTGGGACCACCCCCGAATAGCCGTCCGTCGACTCGGTACCGGCGATCACCAGGTCGAATCCCTCGGCCTCTATTGCGGCAGCCAAGACTCTGGCCGTCGTCAAGGCGTTCGAGCCCTTCAACGAGTCGTCCTCGATCAGGATCGCCTTGTCTGCACCCATGGCCAGCGCCTGGCGGATGCCCTGTCCGTTCCCGGAAGGGCCCATGCTGACCAGTGTCACTGTCCCATCGCCCGCCTGGGCCAGCTGGAGGCCCATCTCCACGCCGTACCGATCGGTGTCGTCCAGGATCTGCTCGTCGGGCCGGATCAGCCAATTGGTGCCAGGCTCGAGCTGGTATGGGCTGGCGGGGTCGGGGATCTGCTTGACGCAGACGATGACCTTCATTGCACGGCACTCCTTCTGTACGCGGAAGCCAGGCGATGGTAACGGGCTACAGACCCACCGATTCTCGGGTCACCTTCTCGATGATGAGCGGTTGCGGCGATGTTGGCTCGTCACCAATGATCCAGGCGGAGACGAGGTGTTGCTGCTGGGAAAACCAGCGGTGCTCGTCGGAGTAGTGGACGGTGGCCAGTGGATCTCCGATGGCTACCTCGTCGCCAACCTTGGCATGGACGGTTATGCCGACTCCGGGATCGATGACGTCACCCTTTTGTCCTCGCCCCGCGCCGAGGATGGTTGCCGCCATCCCCACGGTGAAGGCGTCGCACCTGGTGACATGGCCGGACCGCTGCGCCGTCAATACCGCCTCGTGCGGTGCCACCGCGAGCCGGGATGGGTCGTCGATCACGGACGGGTCGCCTCCCTGTGCAATGACCACGTCGGTGAGCTTCTGCAGAGCCTCCCCGGAGTCGATCGCCCTTTGCAGCCGGTCCCGCCCACCCTCGATGCCGGCGAGGTCCAACATGATCTCCCCGAACGACATCGTCAGCTCCGTGACGTCCTCGGGGCCCCGGCCTCTCAACACTTCGAGCGATTCCCTGATCTCGTTTGCATTGCCCACCTCATGGCCCAGCGGCTGGTCCATCGAGGTGATGAGAGCGACGGTCTTGACTCGGTGCATCGTTCCGACACCGACCATGGTTCTGGCCAGCTCGCGAGAGTTCTCGAGCTTCTTGATCGACGCGCCAGTTCCCGTCTTGACGTCCAGGAGGAGGCCATCAAGACCTTCCGCGAGCTTCTTTGACATGATCGAAGAGGAAATGAGTGGAATCGACGGGACGGTTCCCGTTGCGTCTCGCAGGGCGTACAGCTTGCGATCAGCCGGCACCAGCGTCTCTGAGGCCCCGGCCATGACCATCCCGTGCTCGCTCAGGATGGAACGGAACCGCCTCGGGTCCAGGGAGGTCGTGAGGCCGGGGATCGCTTCCATCTTGTCCAATGTTCCTCCGGTATGACCGAGAGCGCGACCCGAGATCATTGGGATGGCGATCCCACAGGCAGCCACCAGAGGGGCCAAGGGGATCGAGATCTTGTCCCCGACACCACCGGTGGAATGCTTGTCCACCTTGGGGGCGGCGATGTCGGAGAAGTTGTAGACGTCGCCGGAATGGAGCATGGCCTCGGTCCAGATGGCCAGCTCCTCCGTATCGAGGCCGTTGAGGAGGATCGCCATGGCCATTGCGGCCATTTGGTAGTCGGGGACCTTCCCTTCGGTGTAAGAGGTGATGAGCCAATTGATGGCGTGCTCGGAGAGGACGCCCCCGTCGCGTTTGATCCCGATCAACTCGAGGGTGGTGAACTCCATGGCCTACAAACCTATCGGCAGGCTCATACGATCCCGGAGAATTCATCGAGGCCCAGTGCCAGATTCGCATTCTGAATCGCTTGGACGGCTGCCCCCTTCAGAAGGTTGTCCTCCGCGGCGACAACGACCGCACTGAGCCCATCTTCGCTGGTCGCCATGCCCCCGATGAGCACTCCCGGGCGATTCGCCCCCTCACGAAGCTCGGGCTCGGCGTCCTGGACTTCGATGAGTGGCTCGTCGACATAGCGGGATTGGAACCTCTCGACGACCTCGTCGCGTTCGAGGGGCCGGGAGAGTGGGACGTGACAGGTGACGATGAGCCCGCGGAACGCAGGATGCACGTGAGGCATGAAGCGGACCGGCCTGCCCAGGTGCCGGGTGGTCTCGCGCTCATGATTGTGGCCCACGAGCTTGTATGGGATCAGATTGTCGGACAGGTGGGCGGGGTCATTGCGGGGGCCCGGCGTGGAGCCGGCGCCGGAGTAGCCCGACACCCCGAACACCGCTGGCACACCGCCGAGCACATCCAAGAGTGGAGCCAGTGAGAGTTGCGTTGCTGTGGCGTAGCAACCGGGGTTGGCGATCCTACGCGCGCCCATCACCTTCTCCCGAAACAGTTCGGGCAGGCCATATACCCATTCGTCGTCGAATCTGTGATCGGCCGAGATGTCGACGATGATGGTGTTTGGGCTCACCTTGGCCACGTAGGGCTCGCTGGCCCCATCGGGGAGGGCCAGGAAGACGACGTCGACTTCCCGCTCCGACAACTGGTCCGGCCCTATCGATTCGAAATATGAATCTTCGGCCCCCGGGACTGGCGATCCGTCCAACTCGCGCGAGCCGGCGAAGCCCAGCTCCAGCACAGGGTGATCGGATACCAGACGGAGGATCTCACCCCCGGCATAGCCGCGCGCTCCGACGATTCCGACGGTATGAGCCTCGCTCATGAGCTGGAGAGAAAGGATTCGGGAAGCTCGACGATCGCCTCGACTCTCTTGGCGATCTCGGTGAAATCGTCGAGCCCGCGCCAGAAGATCGTCCACGGGCCGCGCTTCACCGACCCCTCTGATTCTTCGATGTAGAAGGTGTTGAACCCGTTTTCGGTACGTGATCTCCACAGGAGCTGGGGGTAGGCGTCGACCAAGTGGGCCCAGACCGTGCGCGCCAGGCCTTCCCCTCGGGCGTCTTCGAGTATGGCGAACTTGTCCAGGTAGGCGAACCCTTCGAGATTGGCCACCAGGGCACCGGCGCGGAGGCTCTCGGATAGGAAAGCAGTCTCGAGATCGAGCTTGTCCCACCAATCGGTGTCGAGCGAGCGGCCGAACGCCTCTTCCACCAATTTCTCAACCTGACCACGATCCAGGGTGGATTTGTCGTCGAAGCGGTCTATAAGCTCGCCACGACGCACCAGTGTCCCTGACCCACCGTGGGTGAACAGCTCCTTGACCAGGCCGGACGGTGTGGTGATGGAGACCGATGTGGACAGTGGACTGTCGTCGAGTAGGAGCTTTATCTCGCTCAGCTTGAGGCGCATCCCCGAATGGACCCATGGTTGGCCCATCAAGTGCTCGTAGTCGGAGGCGAGGTTGATCGTGTCGATTGCCTTCGCATCCTCGCCGAGCAGGCCCCCCGTCGCCGTCAGGAAGATGATCTTCATTGGTTGCACGGCGTGGACAAGGGACCTGGTGGCCGAATCGGCGTTCATGTTGACCAGTTGACCGCCGGGAGCGACACCGAGGCATGTCAGGATGGGTATGGCTCCAGAGTCGACGATCGACCTGATCATGGCGAGATGCACGCGGGTCGGTTCGCCGACCAACCCGTACTTCTCCTCGTCGACGTATTCCGCCTCGAATGCTCCTGCCGTGAGGCTGTGGGCGGCCACGCCCTGGGCGCGAACGGCTTCCACCAGGCGAATGTTCTGCTCGATGAATGTGTCCCGGGCCGCGTCGAGGGCCTCGCGGCTGGTCACGCGAAGACCGTCGATCTTCTCGGCCTCGATGCTGCGCTCCGCCAGCGTGCGATCGAGCTGCTGCCCTCCGCCATGGAGCACTATCGGCGTCAGACCCACTGTGTGCAGGAATGCCAACGCCGCAGCGGTTTCCTCTAGGTGGTCATCGAGGATTGCACCGCCCACCTTGATCACCGCGAAGCGGGATCGGTCTACCTCGGAGAATCGCTGGAGATAGGACCTGATCTCCTTGCCATCGCTCATGTTGGACAAGAGTTGGACGATCGTCTGCCGGACGTCTCTGTCGGGTGTCATGGCGTTTGGTTGATCAGCTTCGTCATGATCGCCTTTTGCACATGCAACCGGTTCTCGGCTTCCTCATAGGCGATACAGGAGTCGCTGTCGAACACGGCATCGGTCATGATCACATTTCGTCTCATAGGGAGACAGTGGCTCACGATCGCCTGGTTGGTGAGCGACATCTTTTCTTCGTCGACGAGAAAGTGGCGGAATGTGTCTCGCACCGGCCTCTCCTGGTCCCAGCGACCGAAGTAGGGGATTGCGCCCCAGCTCTTGGCATAGACCACATCGGCCCCTTGGTATGCCGATTCGATGTCATGGGTCACTGTGACCTTCCGCCCGTTCGCCTCAGCATCGTGTCGGGCTATCTCCAGATATCGGTCGTCGAGGGTGTACTCATCGGTGGGGCAAAGCAGGGTCACGTCCATCCCGAACTTTGCGGCTGCGATCAGCGCCGAGTTCGCGACCGCGGTGTTCAGGGGATTGGGGTGATAGCTCCAGGCGAGGAGATAATGTTTCCCGTCCAGGGGCCCCAGGCGCTCCTGGAGAGCCATGATGTGCGCCATCTCCTGGCACGGGTGGGTGATGGTCTCCATATTTATCACCGGCACGTCGGAGTACCGCGAAAAAGACTGGAGGATCTTGTCCTTCCGGTCCTCCGCCCAATCCTGGAACTTTGGGAAGGCCCGTATCCCGATCAGGTCACAGTATCGGGAGAGCACCTTGGCGGCCTCCTTGACATGCTCCTCGGCCTCGCCCAGCATCACCGCGCCCTCTTCGAACTCGAGTGGCCACATTCCCCCTGATGGCGAGAGGACTACGGCATGACCTCCCAACTCGCTCGCACCTACGTCGAATGAGGTCCTGGTGCGTAGTGAGTTGTTGAGGAAGAGCAACGCGATGGTCTTGTCCTTGAGTTGGCTGCCGAAAGGCGACTCTTTGAATCGGCGCGCCTGGTCGACCATCGATTGGAGATCGGCCCGGGTCCAGTCGTAGGTGTTGAGGAAGTGCCTCATCAGCCGCAGTTTCGTTGGCCGATGACGCAAATCCAAAGCGCCGGATAGCTCGGATATCCGCGCTATCCGGCCTTGTGTCCGGAACGATCAAGCTCCCAGGGCGAATTCGACCTGCAGGGTGATGGTGACTGCGGACGTCCCGGGCTCGATCGGGGTAATCGCCCGTTCGGCGCCACCCGCATCACTGGCGTAGCTGATGGGGGTCGGTGGCGTGGCCACCGTCTCGGTGATAGACAGGGCCGAGCCCAGATCCTGTCCGGAGAGAGAGGCCAATTGCTCAGCCTTGGCCAGGGCATCGTTCCAGGCCGCCTCGCGAGCCGCGGACAGCATTTCGGCGTTGTCCTCGATGCTGAAGCTGAGCCCGTTGACCCTGACTTCGTCGCCAGCCGCACCAGTCACCGAGTCGAGGACCGAGCCCGTCTCCTCGACGTTCCTGATCTTGGCCACGACCGAGTTGCTCACCCGGTACCCAACGAGTCGCTCTTGGTTTCCCGAGTAGTCGTACTCGGGGTAGATGGAGTAGTTGGTGGTGGTGATGTCTTCCTTGGCCACACCGTTGGAAGTCAGTGCCCCGATCAAGGCGTCGGCCTTGTCGGCGGCCTGGGAAGCCGCCTGATCGACCGAATCGGCGAGCACCGAGACGCCCAGGTCGACCTCGACCGTGTCCGGTGTGCCCTTGACCTCGCCAACACCTGATACTGAGATTCCGGTATTCGACGAGCCCGGGGTGTTCAGGGTGATGCTCTGTGGAGTGCCACCGCATGCCGCCAGAATCACCGCCAAACCGCCGACCACTGCGATTGCGATTGGGCCGAGACGTGTTTTTGTTTCGATCATGCAGGTTGGACGATGGGACCGCCCGAGCGGTTCCTCAACCGATGCTGTCCCCGGCCGAAGTGTTCGTTGAGCCGGAGCTGTTCGTCAGCCGATCACCCGGTGGCCTATCAGAGCCACTCCCTCGGCCTCGAGCAACTTGGCCTGTCTACCGGGATTAGGCGTCTTGAGTCTGCCCCCTGAGCCAACCACGCGCCACCAGGGAAGGTCGGCGTCGCTGGTCCTGAGGATCGACCCCACCCCACGCGCAGCCCCAGGGAATCCTGCCTGAGCGGCAACTTCCCCATACGTGACCACCTCACCGCGTTCGAGCGACGAGACCACCGAGACAACGGCGTCCTCGAAGTCGGTCAAACCGTCCCGAACAGGCGGTCGCCCATGTCCCCGAGCCCAGGGGCGATGTAGAAGTGCTCGTCGAGCTGCCGGTCGAGTGAGGCGGCGACGATCCGTACGTCCGGGTGGTCCGCCTCCATGCGCGCGACGCCGGGGGGCGCCGTCACCACGCATACCGCGGTTATCTCCTTGGCCCCCTTCTCCTTGACCTTGCCGACAGCCCAGGAGAGGGATCCGCCCGTGGCGAGCATGGGCTCGAGTATGAGCACGCGAGCCGAGCTCATGTCAGGGAACTTGGTGTAGTACTCGTTTGGCTCGGCCGTCTCTTCATTGCGTTGGACCCCGGCGAAACCTATCGCAGCGTCTGGCACGAGGGCGAGGACCGACTCGAGGAGGCCCAGACCGGCCCTGAGCACCGCCACGGCCACCACCGGTCGTCGCAGCTGGAGACCCGAAGTGGTCTCGAGTGGGGTCTCGATCGCGGATTCCTGGGTTGGCATGTCGGATAGCGCCTCGGCGACTAACAGGTATCCGAGCCGTTCCGCGGTTTGGCGGAACAACGGCGGTTCGGTTCCCTTGTCACGCAGGATGGTGAGGAGATCGGCGGCGAGAGGATGATCGAGAAGGGTGAGGGCCATGTGGGAAGGTTATTCAACCCGCGGGCCGAGCGGGCTGCGACCCACTCATCCCACCTGGATTGGCCCGGCAAGAAGACTCTCCAGCCCCTCCGACCAGTAGACGCGGTCTCCGGTGATGAAGAGGAGCTCGTAGCCGGGATAGCCCGACATCCACCTCAGGTCATCGACGCCACCGGAGTAGATGGCAGTTGACAATGCGTCGGCGATTGCCAACTCGGGACCGACAACGGTGACCGATTCCAGGCTTCCGTCGGCCCCCCGCACGTGATCACCGCGCTCATAGCTGCCCGAGGTGGCGATTGCGCCAGAGGTGATCGAAAGGACGGCCGCCATCGAATCCGATTCGCCCGGGTGCTGGATCCCGATGCTCCACGGGAGCTGCTCGGTCCCCCCTGCGGAAAGCACGTCACCGCCCATATTGATCGAATAGCTCCGACATCCACCGGCCACCAGGATCCGTCCCACCATGTCACCTGCCCACCCCTTCGCGTAGGCGGAGGGGTCGAGGGGCACGTTGCCGGTCTCGTTGCGGTGTTGAAATCGACCTTCGGTGCCTTCAACCAGTCTGTCGCAGGCGGCCAGGACCTCTCTGACCTCGATGGGCGCTCGCCCGAGATCCAACTCCCCTCGCCCGATCCGAGAGATGTGGCTGTCCTCGATGAACGTGGAGAGCGACTCTTCGATGCGTCTCACTTCGGCGAATGCCTGGTCGATGATCGATGGGTCAACGATCCCCCTACTGGCGATCGAGACCACCGTTCCCATGTGGTGCTCCACCCGCCGCTGTGACATCAGAAGGCTCATATGCCGGCCGAGTCGAGAGCGCCCTGAAGACTGCGGGAATACCCCTGTGACGTGTACGTCGCGCCGCTGATGTTTTGGATGGAGGCACTCTGCGCCTCCAGCGCCTCGCTACGCAGCCAGGGCCCGGCCACGCTGCTGACGTAAGCCGAGTATTGACGCTCGTTTGGGAGTTGGACACCGATCACGTCAACCAGGCGGCCGTCCTCGAGCACGACCTCCACCTGCACCGTTCCCCAGCGTGTCGGAATCGCAGGGCCCGTCACGTCCACACTCTGGGGAGCCGCGGCCGTCGTTGTCGTCGTGGGAAGTGTCGTAGTCGTGGTCGACGTCGTCGATGTTGTGGTCGAACTGGTCGACGTGGTCGACGGCGTGGTGGTCGAGGGCTCCGCACTCGCCTCGACCTGTGCGGTCGACACGAGTGTGGTGACGGCAGCGGCAAGTGGGTCCTTCGTCTCGAACTGAACGAGGAGAGCCAGGGCCGCGATCGTGGTTCCGATGGTTGTCAGGGCACGTCTCATGAAGCCTCTCTTCAGTAGCTGAAACGCTCGAGGTGAATCTGGTCGCTGGTCACTCCAGCCTTCCGGAGCCCCTGCTGGGCGGAGGCGAGAAGCGATGGAGGCCCGCAAACGAACACATCCCGCTCGGCGATGTCGGGGTACCGGGCAAGGAGCGACTCGGTCCGAAGCGGATCATCTTTGCTCGATGTCCCTGAGATGGCCGAGTAGGAAACTTCCAGCCCGTAACCCCGCTCGTGTTGGATTTGGTCGAGCTCGGCCAGGAGTGCGGCGTCTGCCCTGGTCCTGGTCCGGTACAGCAGGTCGACCTCACCCGGGCGTCGATCGAGATCCTCGTAGATGGAACGGATCGGGCTTATCCCGATCCCTCCTCCGATGAGGAGGATCTTGCGTCTGCTGGCCCGCGCCGTTGTGAAGGTTCCATAAGGCCCCTCGGCCATGACCCTGGTCCCGACAGGAATCCTGGACATCATCCCCGTGTCGTCTCCCACTTGTTTGACGGTGAACCGGAGGGCCTTGCCGTCTGGCCTCGCGGAGAGGGAGAAGGGGTGCCCTTTCCACCACATGTCTCGGCGCAGAAATCGCAGTATGAAGAATTGCCCAGCTTCCACTCTGAGATGTGAGAGACCCCTACCGCTGAGGGTGATGGTCATCACATCGTCGGTCTCCTGTCGGACCTCGGCGATTCGGAGGTTGTGACGCACCATCCTCTCGAACGGCGTGATCCATCTGAATCCGAGCAGGAGGAGAGCCGTGGCTGCGTACAGGCCGATCCAGTACCAACGTGCCCAGGGATCATCGACGAAGTCGACACCCGCCACGATTTGGTGCATGAAGGAGAGAGCCACCGCCAGATATGCGTAGAGATGTACGAACCACCACGTCTCATAGCGGAGTTTCTTCCGAGCCCACCTGACGGATGTGAGAGCGATCGCCACCAGAAGAGCCAGGCCAACGATCGCCGACAACATCCACTGGTGGCCATTGACGAAATCCACCAGTTGTGCCCAGGCACCGCCCTCCAGCCCGGCCGAATACCCCATCGTGGTGAACACAGCGTGGGCGACGAGTAGAACGGTGGCGGCAAACCCAGTCCAGCGATGCCAGAGATTCAGGCGGTCCATCCCGTATCGCCGTTCGATCCATGGGACACGCGCCACCAGCACCAATAGAACCAAGACTGCCGCTGTCCCGTATAGCGCGGTTATGTCACCGGCTGCGCTGAGGGCGCCTCCAGGTACATCGACCGTCGCCAGGTTGCCATGTCGCAGCCACATCGCTGCGATCACGATGGCGTTGAGGGCAAGAAGCCAGCCGAGGTCGAAGCCGCCGACCGGCGATGGGCGTGGGCGAAGCGGGCCGGCGTGTTGGGGAGTCACGTCCGGTCCAGTTCGCCCGGTGTCTGCTGTGGTGCGCTCCCGGAGCATGATCGATCATTGCTCGTGGGGCTGGGATCGGGCGAAGAGCAACCTGAGACTGTGCTGAGAGTCGCACCCTCGGATCGGGCGCCGGTCACCCCGTGTTGCGCATCCCGGCTGCGATCCCGTTCATCGTGAGAAGCAGGGCGCGTGTGAGGTCTTCGCTCTCATCACCCTTGCGGCTCCGTGCCAGCAATGAGATCTGGAGGTAGTTGATGGGGTCCAGATAGACGTCTCTGACCGCGAGCGTCCTCTGTAGGACCGGTAGGTCCGAAAGGAGCTCCGAGCGTCGTCTGACCGCAAGCACCTCCTCGGTGGCCAGCTCTGCTTCGGCACGGAGCAAGTCGAGCAGGTGGCAGTGATCGGGCTCCACCAAGGCCTCCACATAGCGGGACGCGATGTCGAGATCGGTCTTGGCCAGCGTCATCTCCACATTGGAGAGGAACGTCTGGAAGAACGACCAGTCCCTCGCCATCTCACTCAACACCTCCGAATAGCCGGCCTTCCGGGCTCCCCGCAATCCCGAGCCCACCCCGAACCACCCGGGCACGATCTGCCGTGTCTGTGTCCAACCGAAGACCCAGGGGATGGCCCGCAGGTCGTCGATGCCGCCCACGCCACCGGGACGACGGGAGGGTCTCGAGCCAAGATTGAGATGCCCCAGCTCTTCCACCGGTGTCGATGAGAGGAAGTAAGGGACAAGGTCCGGGTGTTGGGAGAGCTGGCGGTAGGCAGTGTGTGCCTCGTCGGACAAGCAATCCATCGCCTCTGTCCACCGGTCGAGGACAGGTTTCGGCTGCCGTGACTGGCGGTGGAGCAGGGAGGACTCCAGCACCGACGCCAGGGCGAGCTCGAGATTTCGCGCGGCTATGTCGGGGTGCCCGTATTTCTCCGAGATGACCTCCCCCTGCTCGGTGACCTTCAAGTCGCCATCGACCGTCCCAAAGGGCTGGGCGAGGATGGCGGCGTGGGTGGGGCCCCCACCCCGGCCGATGGTCCCGCCCCGACCATGAAAGAGTCGCAGGTGGATGGCATGCTCTTCGGCTACGTTTCGCATGATCCGCTGTGCTTTGTAGATCTCCCATTGGCTGGTGGTGATCCCACCAAACTTGTTCGAGTCGGAGTAGCCGAGCATCACTTCCTGGATATCGCCCCGCAACGCGAGGATGCGCCGATACTGGGAGTTGAAGAACAGGTCTTCGAGCATGCGCCCGGCGTTGCGGAGATCATCGATCGTCTCGACCAACGGCACGAAGCCAATCCGGGCGATGTCTCGATGCAGATCGATCAAGCCGGCCTCACGGGCGAGGATCGCGGCTTCGAGCACGTCGGCGGCGCTCTCTGTCATCGAGATCACATAGCTCTCGATGGTTCCTTCCCCGTATCTGCCTTTGGCCTCTCGGATCGCCTTGAAGGCGCGAAAGGTCTTGTCGGACTCTTCACTGAGAATCGTGGTGGGGCCGCTCAGGGGCCGGTGAGAGGCAAGCTCGTCGGTGAGCACGGTGAGTCTCTGATTGCCGCCCATCGCCGCGTAGTCGGTTCCAACGAGGGCGTAGAGCTCAGTCATTGCCTGGCGATGCTTGGCTGCATGTTCTCGCAGGTCGAGTACGGCCATCTGGAATCCGAATGCCTCGATGGCGCGGCGAACCCGGGCCACCGCACCACCGGCGATCAGACGGCCTCGCGCCTGGCTCAACGACGATGCCATCAGATCGAGCTCTGCGATCGCTTCTTTCGGCTGTAGGTAGTCGTGCCCATCGACATGGGGGAGCCCCTGATGGATCCTGGCGTTCGTGTTGATCAGCCGGGTGTGGATGTATGAGCACTTGAGCCGATAGGGCTCCGACGCCGTGCGCACGCTCTCTCTGAGCCAAACGTCTGGGAGGAGCTCGCGGTCACGTTCGAGAGATTCGGCCATGTCGGCGCTGATGGGAGCGAGATTCTCGGACATCGACAACTCCTCAGAGAGCTCCGCGACCATGGTGGTCAAGTAGCGGAGCCCGCGGTCGTGCTGAAGGACCAGGGTCTCCAGAGTCACCTCTGGTGTCACCTCGGGATTCCCGTCCCGGTCACCACCGACCCATGATCCAAACTTGATGGGGGCGTGATTGGCCGGTGCACCCAACCGGTCCAATTGGGAGGCAACGCGATCACCCAGGCCGGGCATGACGTCTGTTGCGATCTGAACCAGGTAGTAGAGGGCCGATCGCGCCTCTTCGACGGGTGTCGGCCGTTGCAGGCGAAGCTCGTCTGTTTGCCATATCTGATCGATGAGCTCGGCAGTTCGCCCGTCGATCCGATCCATATCGGTCTTGCCCTTGGCGGTGAGACGAGCCTCGATCAGGCCGGCGAGTGCAACTGTCTTGCTCAACACCGACCTGCGGACGGCCTCGGTGGGATGGGCGGTGAACACCGGCCGCATCTCCAGATGGTCGACCACTTTGGAGACGATCTCCGGATCGACATCAGCACTCAGGATGCGATCGACCGTGGCCGCGAGGCCCAGGTCATCGACCCTGAGCTGATCGATCCTGTGCACTTGCTCTGCCACATTGGCCAGGTAGAAGTATGTGGTGAACGCGCGAACCACCGGGATCACCTGCGCTACCGGCAGTGCGGCCAGAAGGCCGTCGAGCTCGGTTGCTGCACCGCTGCTTCCGCCACGACGTGATGATTTTCCCAAGGCGCGAACCTGTTCGACCAGATCGAGCAATTCGGGCCCGTGCTGACGCACCAGGGCGTCGCCCAGTTGGTTGCCCAATCTCCGGATGTCGGATCGGAGCAGCTCGTCGCGGTTCTCGGTCACCAGGACAGGGTATCCATTGACCTGTCACACCAATACTGCTGGCTCTCTCCAGTCAGCGAGGTTCTAGCTGTCTTCGGGTCGTTGCTTGTGGACCCGGCCCTCCACGCCTTGAAGTGACATGCCGGTCCCGTGGCCGTATCTCACGAGAGTCATCTCGGCCAAAATCGAAACGGCCACTTCCTGTGGGCTCTCAGCTCCGATGTCGAGGCCGACCGGCCCGTGGATGCGTCTGATGTCCTCTTCCTGGAATCCCTTCGCGCGAAGACGCTCCTCGCGCAGCTCCTGGGTCCGCCGACTGCCCATCGTGCCGACATACCGGGCCGGGCTGTTCAACGCCGCCTCGAGGACGGGCTCCTCGAATCGCTTCTCATGAGAGAGGATCACCAGCCAGGTTCGGCGGTCCAGCGCTATCTGGCCCATGATGTCCTCCGGCCAACCCACCAGGACGCGTGCCTGGGGGAATCTCTCTTCGGTGGCGAACGCCGGCCTTGCATCCACGACGGTGACCCGATAGCCCATCAGCGTGGCAAAGGTCGCCAATGATTGGGCGATGTGCACCGCGCCGAAGATCACCATCTCCTGTGGGGGGGCCAGAGTTTCGATGAAGACTTCGTTGTCTTCATACCCGAGGGCGCGATGCTGTTCGTGGTCGATGAGAGCCAATGCATCTTGCGTCAAGGGCTCGACGATTTGATCGGGTATCGACCCCGCCACCAGCTTGCCGGTCGAGTCGAGAACCGCTTTGGATCCGAGCTCCGGGCCGTCGACGAAGGTGACGACCGCGCCGTATTCCTCCCGTTCGAGGATCTGTTGGATCGCGTCGAGCGGGCTCACCACGGCTCTATGAAGACATCGATAGTGCCCCCACAGGCCATTCCCACTTCGAAAGCATCCTCGTCGGCTATGCCGTAGGTGACCGTCTTGGGCATCCCCGTTTCGATCACGTCCTGTGCATGGAGGAAGACATCATTCTCCACGCAGCCACCGCTGACCGAGCCTTCCATGTCACCAGCATCGGAGACCAGGAACTTGGAGCCCTCCGGGCGCGGAGCGCTCCCATGGACCCTGATCACCGTCGCGACGGCCACCCTCTTGCCCTCACTTGCCCAACGGTTTCGGATCTCTATCTGATTTCTCATCTCGTCGTCCCTGCAATTGAGTCGAGCACCCGAACAACTCCCTCGAAGTCGCTGACGCTAGCGGCCGGGAGGAGATGGTCGATGTGGGGCAGAACGGCCTGCATGCCCCTGGTCAGAGGCTGGTAGGTAGCCCGGGCGGCGAGTGGGTTGAGCCAGACGACCTGGTGGACGGATCGGGCCAGTCGTGACATCTCCAGCGAGAGCAACTCCGGGTCGCCGCAGTCCCAGCCGTCGGAGAGGACCAGGACGACGGGACCTCCACGGGCGAGCCGACGACTCCAGCGGCGATTCCACTGAGCCAGGGCGTCACCGATCTGAGTTCCCCCGGACCAATCGGTGACACGGGCTGCCACCCGATCGAGGGCGCTCTTCGTGTCTCGCTTGCGCATTTCCTCCGTCACTCGGCTGAGATGGGTGGAGAACGTGAAGATCTCCACCTCGCGTAGGCGTCGTTGTGCTGCATGGGCGAAGACGAGGAAGAGATCGGCGTATTTGTCCATCGAGCCCGAGATGTCGGCGATGATGACCAGGGGTCGCTGCCGCCGCTGACGCTCTTTCCAGCTCATTGTCATCATGTCACCGCCCGGCCCTATGGCATTGCGCAGAGTTCGCCGCATATCGGGCCTCCGGCCATCTGCGGACGGAGCCCACCGTCTCGTCTTGTAATCGGTGGGGTGCCAAATCATCGTCATGATCAGACGACGGGCCTCTGCCAGGTCGTCGTCTTCGAGCTCGGCAAAGTCCCGGTTCGCCAGACGTTCGGTGGCCGATGCGCCGGCGCGCTCGGTCACCTCAGCTTCGGAGGTGCCGACGGTCCCCCGCAGGGAATAGGCAGCCACTCCTCGGGACTCCGCTTTGTCCGGATTTCTCGAGACCATCATCGGGTCACCGAGTCTGTCGAAGAAGCGGGCGAACTCTTCTTCGAAAACGGGGATCTGAGCGGGATCGGTGACGGTGAGGGACATCAAAGAGGCCTCCGCCTGGGCCCGTCGAGTGAGGTCGATGAGGGAGAGGGCCCTTGCCATGTCCGCCGTCTGATCGGCAGTCACCACCAACCCGCGCGACCTGAGTGATGCGGAGAAGAGGCTGAGCTGGTCCACGAGACCCGGGGTGGTCATCTGACCAGGCTGTCCACCCCCGAGGACCTGACCATGTCGATGTCATCCTTGTACTTGAGGATGACACCCAAAGTTGCCTCGATGGTGTGAGGGGTCAATTGGCCGGCTTGGAGCAGCCGCAATGACTCGGCCCAGTCCAGCGTCTCGGCCACACCAGGTGGTTTGAACAGCTCGAGGTCTCGTAGCCGGCTCATCGCCTGGCTCAGGGCATCGGCCAGTTCGGGCTCGAGATCAGGGACCTTGCGCTGGATGATGGCCGACTCTCGCGCCGGGGTTGGGTAGTCGATCCAGTGGTAGACGCATCGCCTCTTCAGCGCATCGTGTATCTCACGGGTTCGGTTGGAGGTGAGCACCACGATCGGCGGCGTGGCCGCCTTGATGGTCCCGATCTCCGGGATGGTGATTTGGAAATCGGAGAGCAGTTCCAGGAGAAATGCCTCGAATTCCTCATCGGCCCTGTCCAGCTCGTCTATGAGGAGCACCGGCCGACCTCCGTCGCGCCCGGCCTCAACAGCTTGGAGCAAGGGTCGGGCGATCAGGTAGTCCCTGCTCATGATGTCTTGCGGCCTGGCATTGGCACCCTCACCACGGGCCTCGAGAAGACGTATCGCCATCATCTGGCGGGCGTAATCCCACTCATACAGCGCCTGGCCGACGTCCAAGCCCTCGTAACACTGGAGGCGGATCAGGTTGGTATCCGACATGGCCGCCAGGACCTTTGCCACCTCGGTCTTGCCAACTCCTGCCTCGCCTTCGAGGAAGAGCGGGCGGCCGAGTTGCACGGCGATGTGAATCGCCACCGCGAGACTCTCGTCGGCGAAGTAGTCGAGCTCATCGAGACGCTCCGACAGCTTCTCGACTGTGTCAGGAATCACGGGTCAAAGCCTAAGTGACCTCGCTGGCAAGAAACGACTCGGGGTCCTTCTCGAAGGCGGTCTTGCAGCCGGGAGCACAGAAGTAGTAGGTCTCACCGGCGTAGTCGCTGATCCATTTCGCCCCGGCGACATCGACCTCCATGTGGCAGACCGGGTCGATGGCGGTATGGGGCCGTTCCCCGGCCTCCGCTCCACCGGCGAGGACGCCTGCCGCTCGGAGCCGTACCAGCTCGGCGAGCACGGACACTCCGATCTCACGATGTTGGATGTGGCCCAGGTCGACTCCCGCAGGGGCCGTGATCCGCGACAGCTGCCGCTGACCGATCCCCCTATCCCTCAGGTACCCGATCACTGTCTCGGCCCGTTTTGCGGATGCCACGAGCCCGATGTAGCCGGCATCTGTTGCCAACGCCGCCTCGAGCGCCGGCTCGTCGTAGTGGCCCTGTGTGGCGACAACTATCGAAGTCGACGGCCCGATTACCGGTGGCATCTCCAGGTCGGTGAGCACTTCGCCGACCCCAGGATGATCGGCCGGGTCTCCGCCGTCATCGATCACGGTCACCCTCCAATCCAACGCGGTGGCCAGCCGGCTCAGGGTCTCGACGGCCGGCGACCGCCCGATGGCGATCATGTGCGGCTGGGGAAGCATCGGTTCCAAGAACACCTCCAAGGCTCCTTCGCTCGTGCATGAGATTGGCACCGAGAGGACATCTGGCCGGTCCAACTCCCGCACATCGTCGGGCGGGCCGAGAAAGAGCAGACGGGATTTGCCATCTGCCATCGCCTCGCGCGCCTCGCGGATCACGACCGGCTCTGCACACGCGCCGCCGATCCACCCGTTCACGACACCGTCGGCTTGGATGATGGCGGATGACCCCCGTTTGCCTGATGACGGCCCTCGGGCCCAGACCACCGTTGCCACCAGGAATGGCTGGTGCCGGCGGCTCAGATCAGCCGCCAGCTCCAGCAACTCTCGATTCATCGGTGTGTTCCGGCCTCTTCCATGGCCGCCCATACCTTGTCTGCCGACACAGGCATGTCGATATTCCTCACCCCTAGATCCGCCAGAGCATCTATCACGGCATTGACGTAGGCCGCCGGTGAGCCGACTGTGGCCGACTCGCCAACCCCCTTGGCGCCGATCGGGTGATGTGGCGACGGTGTAATCGTCTCACCCAACTCGTACCTGGGCGTTTCCCAAGCGGTGGGGACCAGGTAGTCCATGAAGTTGGAGCCGATGCAGTTCCCCGCGTCGTCGAAGGTGATGTACTGCATCGATGACATCGCGAAGCCCTCGGTCAGGCCCCCGTGGATCTGACCTTCGACGATCATCGGGTTGATCTTCACGCCACAGTCGTCGACGGCAACCATGCGCCTCACCTTCCACTGGCCGGTGCCGGTGTCCACGTCCACCACCACGATGTAAGACCCGAAGGGGTAGGTCATGTTGGGCGGGTCGTAGTAGTCGACACCCTCGAGGCCGGCCTCCAAGCCCTCCGGCAGGTTGGTATATGCGGCAAGGGCGATGTCTTGGATCGTGACTGAGCTGTCAGGGTCGCCCTTGACGTGGAACTTGCCCACCTCCCACTCGAGATCATCCTCCGATGCCTCGAGCAAATGGGCCGCGATCGTCTTGGCCTTGTCTCTCAGACGTCGGGCGATCACGGCGGTGGCCGCACCGGCCACCGGGGTGCTCCTGGATGCGTAGGTGCCGAGGCCGTACGGGGTGTTGTCGGTGTCGCCTTCCACCACCTTTATGTCGGAAGATGGGATCCCCAGCTCCTCCGCGACGATCTGGGCGAACGTGGTCTCGTGGCCCTGGCCCTGTGAGCGAACCCCGAGCTTGAGGATGGCCTTGCCGGTGGGGTGAACACGCAACTCGGCTGAGTCGAACATTCTCAACCCGAGTATGTCGAAATCGTCACCATGGCCTGCCCCGACTACCTCGGTGAACGAGGCGATGCCGATTCCGACCCGGCGGCCCTCGGCGCGGGCGGCCTCCTTTTCCTTTTGTATCTCCTCATAACCCACCATGTCCATCGCCTTGCGAAGGGCGGTCTCGTAGTCGCCGGAGTCGTAGACGAACCCGGTCGGGGAGAGATAGGGAAACTGATCTTTCTTGATGAAGTTCTTCAACCTGAACTCCGCAGGGTCGATGCCAAGCTCATAGGCCGCGTTCTGCACCAGCCTCTCGATGAGATAGGAAGCCTCCGTCACCCGGAATGAGCATCTATAGGCAACGCCTCCGGGAGCCTTGTTGGTGTAGGCGCCCTTGGTGGTCACGTGAGCGACCGGGTAGTCGTAGGACCCGGTCACGATATGGAACAGCCCGGCCCTGAACTTGGTCGGCTGGGCGTCGGAGAAGAACGCGCCCTGGTCAGAGAGCATCTCCACTCTCAGCCCGAGGATCTTTCCCTCCTTGCTGACTGCCAACTCGCCATGCATGTAGTAGTCGCGGGCGAACCCCGTCGAGATGAGGTTCTCGGTCCTCGTCTCCACCCATTTCACCGGCTTTCCGATAACGAGGGAGGCAGCGGTCGCAACCACGTAGCCCGGGTAGACCGGGACCTTGTTCCCGAAACCACCGCCGATGTCGGGGGACACGATGCGGATGTTCTGCTCGGGGAGCCCCGCCACAAGGGCAAAGACGGTGCGATGCGCATGTGGCGCCTGCGACGTCATGTACAGCGTCACCTGCCCGGTGGCGGAGTTGACGTCGGCCACGATGCCACAGGTCTCGAGGGGCGCTGGATGCGAGCGGGGGTAGTGGGTGTCGAGTGTCACCACGTGGTCGGCCTTGGCGAAGACCTCGTCGGTCGCCGCTTTGTCGCCCGACTCCCACTCGTACACCAGGTTCGACTCCTGTCCTTCCTTGTCGTCGCGGATCACCGGGGCATCACTCTCCAGCGATCGCTGCGGGGTCACGATCGGTTCGAGATCCTCGTATTCCACGACGATCTTGTCGGCGGCATCTTGTGCCACATAACGATCCGTGGCGATCACCGCCGCGATCTCCTGGCCTTGGAAGCGGACCTTGTCCGTGGCCAGAACCGCCTGGGTGTCCCCGGACAACGTCGGCATCCAGGCGAGGTTGTAGCTGGCCAGAAGTTCACCGGTCACCACGGCCACTACCCCCTCGACCGCCTCCGCAGCTGAGGTGTCGATCGACAGGATCTTGGCGTGCGCCAATGGGCTGCGATGGATCGCCATGTGAAGCATCCCGGGCAGCACGATGTCGTCGACGTAATTCCCTCGGCCTTCTATGAATCGAGCGTCTTCAACCCGCTTCCTGCTGTGACCCAGGCCTCCGACCTCAGGTGTCGTTCTCAGGTGGTGCTCTGTCGTGGTCATGCTGACACTTCCTCGCTCTTCATGGCGGCTGCGGCCCGGATCGCCTTGACGATGTTCATGTACCCGGTGCAACGGCACAGGTTGCCCGATATCGCCCATCTCACATCGTCGTCGGTGGGGTTGGGATTCTCCTCCAACAACGCAGTCCCCACCAGCATCATCGCCGGTGTGCAGAACCCGCATTGGAGGCCGTGCTCCTCGTGAAATGCCTTCTGAATGTCGGAGAGTTGGCCGTTCTGCTTCAAGCCTTCCACCGTTGTGACGCTTCTCCCATCGGCTTGGACCGCGAATACCGTGCAGGACTTGACCGGCGTTCCGTCGAGGAGGACGGTGCACACTCCGCAACTGGTCGTGTCGCAGCCGATGTGGGTCCCCGTCATCTGCAGCGTCCCACGGATGAAATCGACGAGGAGCTGACGAGGCTCGGCCTCGGCGCTCGTTGACGCGCCGTTCAATTCGATGGTGACGTTCACGATTGACCTCCCTGCGCCTTGGCCAGCGAATTCGCCAGCCCCCGCTCCACGAAGACTCCAACCACGTGGCGTTTGTATTCGGCGCTGCCGCGATGGTCGGAAGACGGGTCGCACGCCTGTGCCGCGATGGCCCCGGCCTCGGCGAACAACTCGGTGCTGGGTTGATTGCCCACGAGCGCATCTTCGGCGTCGGTCACCTTGAGATTGTGGGGGAACACC
Organism: uncultured Actinomycetes bacterium; assembly: GCA_963730285.1. GTDB lineage: Bacteria > Actinomycetota > Acidimicrobiia > Spongiisociales > ZC4RG35 > JARDZU01. Next base: position 389,439 of record CAVSQY010000007.1, read on the forward strand.
GACGTGAGGGCGATGCCTGCGCCCGAGATCGACCCGTCGTCGGCAAGCTCGAGAGAGGTCGCCACACCCACGGTGGCGTAGTCGCCGATCTTGCGCTCCATCTTCTGGTAGTCGCCGCCTCCCTTGGACGAGTGTTTGTTCACTTTCACCTCAGTGACGATCTCGTTGGGCCGGCAAGAGGTGGAGAACATGTCGACCAGGAATTCTGTGATTGGGACCACTCGCTGGCCTTCTGAACTCGACAGTACGGCCTCGGCCCCGACCGCCAACATGACCGACGCCCAGTCACCTTCGGGGTCATGGTGGGCAAGTGAGCCGCAGACGGTTCCCAGGTTTCGAACAATGGGATCGGCCACCCAGGGTGCCGCGCTGGCGACGGTGTGATTGGATGCCTTGACGAGATCCGACTTGACCACGTGGTTGTGTCTCACGAGCGCGCCGAATGTCAGGTGGCCGTTGGACTCCCCGATCGAGTCCAGACCCGGGATGCGATTGATGTCCATCAGCGTGGACGGATTCGCCAACCGAAGCTTCATCATTGGGATCAGGCTCTGACCACCCGCCAACACTTTCACCTCGTCGCCCCGTTCGGCGAGGATGCCAAGCGCTTCGTCGAGTGTGGTCGGCGCCAGATAGTCGAAGCTGCTCGGATACATCGAAACCTCCGTCCGCGTTCGCCGGAATTCCCGGCGGCCACCTCAGAACATACGCGCTCGGCGAGCGCTATGTCGTGTCCACCCGGCCGATGCAATCAGTGTCGCCCGATGAGCCGTGCTTCACTTCGCTTCATGACACATATCGGAGTGATGACAGCGGGTGGTGATTGTCCTGGGCTCAATGCGGCAATCCGGGGGGTGGTGGCGCGGGCGGTCGCAGCAGGAGCGGAGGTTTCCGGGATCTCAAATGGTTGGGCAGGCTTGATGGAGGGTCGCGTCAAGCCGATGGGAAGGAACGACGTCCGCGGGATCTTGAGTCGGGGCGGGACCATTCTCGGCACATCGCGGGCTGATCCATACATCCATGGCGACGGGTACGCATCGATCGCGCCGACTCTGGCAGCCACCGGCATCGAGACCGTGGTGGTCATCGGAGGCGATGGGTCACTACGTACGGCGGCCCTTTTGGCCGAAGAGGGCCTTCGCACGGTGGGGGTTCCCAAGACCATCGACAACGACATAGAGGGAACTGACGTCTCGTTTGGCTTCGAGACCGCGGTTCAGATCGTCACAGACGCCATCGACCGATTGACGACCACCGCAGAGGCACATAATCGAATCATGGTCGTCGAGGTAATGGGGAGACAGTCCGGGTGGATTGCGGTGACGGCTGGTCTAGCCGGGGGGGCCGAGGTGATACTTGTCCCGGAGCAGCAATACGACCTCGAGGACATTGGGCATCGTCTCGTTTCCCGTCACGAGTCGGGTATCGCATACTCGATTGTGGTGGTTGCCGAGGGCGTTCGGGGCCCCAGTGGCAGTCGCGTCACCGCAGGGGAGGATTCCCATGGGTTCGAGCGCCTGGGTGGTGTTTCCATCGAGATCGCCGGCGAGTTGGAGCGTCTGACCGGCTATGAGACGAGGGTCATGATTCTCGGGCACCTACAACGTGGGGGCTCACCGGTCGCCTATGACCGGGTGCTTGCCACCCGTCTCGGGACTCGCGCGGCGGAAGCCGCACTCGCCGGGGATCATGGGACCATGGTGGCGTTAAAGGGGAATCAGGTGGTCCTGGTCCCTCTTTCATCCGCAGTCAAAGAGCCTCGCTCGGTACCGGATGATCGGCTTGCCGAGATCGGCTGGTTTGCGGTCTGACCGGATGATCGGCCAAAGCGTCTCTTCCGTTCGCATCCAGACGTCTACTCGTCGGCCAATGCAACGGTTGCGGCATCGCCATAGGCATGTTTGAGCTGGTTGAGGACCTCCGGGGTGAAGAGGCCCCCGAAGAGCTCGAGCATCACCGGTGTCAATGAGGCAAGCCCATCCGCTGTGAGCAGATTCACTCCGAGATTCCTCTCCAGGTGCGCATGCATCACGGTCATCCCCAGTTGCATCGCCATCGCCACCGCAGTCCTGGCCGCCAGATTGGGGGAGTCGACGATCATCCCTCTCTCGATTGCGATCTTCGTGATGTCGATGGCCTCGCTCAGCATCTCGTCGAACAGCTCATCAGCCGCCTCGTGCCCACGTGAGAGCGCCCAGCCGAAGTAACGGACGATCGGCTCTGCGACGCCGAATGCGGCGGCGGCGAAACCGGGCTCGAAACGGTTCTCATCCGTCATGGCGGCCAATTTCGTTTCTCGATAGATCCTGACCACGTGATGGTCACAGGCTTCGCGCAGCCCATCCTTCGAGCCGAAGTAGTGGATCACCAACCCCGGTGACACGTCTGCATCGGCCGCGACGGCGCGAAGTGTGGTGGCCCCGAAGCCATCCTTTGGAAACCGGGTCAACGCGGAATCCCGGATCCTTGCTTTCGCGGTCAGATCCTCCGGGTGGAAGGCCATTGAATGCATGCTCAATATCCTAAACAGATGTTCAGACAATGGTGTTAAGCTCCGGGCCATGACCGCAACCATCTCGATCTCGGGTCTGGTGAAGAGGTTTGGGCAGGCGACGGCACTCGACGGTCTCGACCTTGAGGTCGTCGAGGGTGAAGTTCATGGCTTTCTCGGCCCCAATGGCGCGGGAAAGACCACCACCATCCGCGTCCTGCTCGGATTGCTCCGTCATGACGAGGGCTCCGTTTTTCTCATGGGAGGAGACCCCTGGGTAGAGGCAACCGAGCTCCACAGGCGCCTCGCCTATGTGCCCGGTGATGTGATGTTGTGGCCAAATCTGACCGGTGGGGAGGTGATCGACCTGCTTGGCCGGCTACGAGGGGGTCTCGATGAGGGGCGGAGGGCGCGCCTGCTGGAACGTTTCGATCTCGATCCGACCAAGAAGGGCCGGACCTATTCGAAGGGGAACCGGCAGAAGGTCGCTCTAGTAGCCGCGTTGGCCTCGAACGTCGAGCTTCTCATCCTCGACGAGCCGACTGCAGGCCTTGATCCTTTGATGGAAGCCCAGTTCAGGGATGCCATCAACGAGGATCGTGGTGACGGAGGCACCGTCCTGTTGGCCAGTCACATCCTGGCGGAGGTGGAGGCGCTCTGCGACCGTGTGTCGATCGTTCGCAGGGGCCGGACGGTCGAGAGCGGGACGCTGGACCAGCTGAGACATCTGACCAGGACGACGATGGTTGCCGAGATCACAGGCGACGCCGATTCGATGCGTCACGTCCCCGGGCTGCACAAGTTGCAGATTCTCGACCACCAAGTTGAGTTCGAGGTCGATTCCGACCGCATAGGGGAGGTGGTGAAGAGTCTCGCCCCTTTGGGAGTGAAAAGCCTGATAAGCCACCCTCCAACGCTGGAGGAGCTCTTCATCCGCCACTATAAGGATGGGGAGAATCGGTGATGCGGACTCTCGTCGGGACTTGGGCCTTGACCAGGTTCATGGTGCGACGTGAAAGGATCCGCCTGTCGGTTTGGGTGCTGATCCTCGCTCTGGTCCCGGTAGGGACGGCCAGCGCGTTCCAGAGTCTGTACCCAACCGCCCAAACCCGTGCAGAATTGGCTGCCACCGTCGCTTCGACTCCGGCCCTCGTGGCGATGTTGGGCCCGCTCCACGACTCGAGCATCGGTGGCCTGACCGCCTGGCGAATAGGGGCCATTGGCTCGGTCCTGGTCGCGCTAATGGCCGTGCTGACCATGATCCGGCACACCCGCGACGAGGAGGAGACGGGCCGACGGGAGCTGCTCGGCTCAACGGTCATTGGTCGTCATGCCCCTCTGGCTGGTGCATTCATCTTGACAAGTGGCGCCGGATTGCTCCTCGGCCTGATCCTGGCAATCGGTCTGGTCGGTCTTGGCCTCCCAACAGCGGGCTCACTTGCCTTTGGCCTTGGGTTCTCAGCGGTGGCGATGGCCTTCGCCGGTGTAGGTGCCGTCGCCGCTCAGTTGACAGAAAGCGGCTCGGCAGCCCGAGGGGTGGCGGTAGGGGCAGTCGGTCTTGCCTTCATGCTGCGAGTCGCAGGAGATGCTGGTGAGTCGGCCGGTCTCTCGTGGATGTCCTCCCTGTCCCCGATCGGCTGGTTCAGCCGAGTCAAGGCATTTGCCGACGAGCGGTGGTGGGTATTTGCCCTCTGGCTCGGCCTCGCCGTCTTGTTGGGCGGTCTGGCGTTCTTGGTCGCGGCTCGTCGCGATGTTGGGGCCGGGGCATTCCCTCCTCGGGCCGGATCGGCTCGCGCCTCCCGCTCCCTGAGCAGCCCACTCGGCTTGGCGTGGCGGCTTCAACGCGGGTCACTGATTGGCTGGGGCCTCGGGCTCGCTGTCCTCGGCATCGTATATGGGGCGGCGGCCGACAGCGTCGGGGCCATGCTCGATCAGAACCCGCAATTGGCACGGATACTGGAACAACTGGGAGGCGAGCAGGGCCTGACCGATACGTTCTTTTCCGCGACGATCGGGATCATCGCCCTGATAGCGGCCGCCTATGCCATTCGATCGATCCTTCGGCTGAAGGTCGAAGAGGACGCCACCCGCGCCGAACCGGTTCTGGCCACCAGTGTCAGCAGGGTTGGTTGGGCGGGCAGTCATTTGATCTTTGGGGTGGCCGGCCCGGTGCTCATCCTCGCCCTGGCCGGATTCTTGGCGGGAGCGACCTACGGCGCGATCTCGGGAGACATCGCCGGCCAGGTGCCGCGGGTGCTTGCGGTTTCCCTGGTCCAATTGCCCGCCGTTTGGGTGATCGCTGGTGTCGGCATGGCGATCTATGGGTTGAAACCGAGCTGGGCTCCCTTGAGTTGGGCAGTGTTGGTGGCTTCGCTCCTGCTAGGCCAGCTCGGTCAGATCCTCGAGTTCCCGCAGTGGGCCATCGATCTGTCCCCTTTTAGCCATATCCCACAGACCCCTGCCGAGCAGCTGGAGATCCTCCCGATCGCGGTGCTATGCCTCATCGCGTTGGCGTTCCTCGCAGCGGGTCTGGTTGGGATCCGCAGTCGGGACATTCCCTCTGCCTGAACGAGCCGAGAGCCTGGTTGCCGAGACGGACCGGTACCGTTGCGTCAGCCGGCACACAAATCTAGAGACCCCATGTTCGACACCCTGACCCAACGAATGGGCGACGTGTTCACTTCGCTGCGAGGGCGAGGTCGTCTTTCCGAGAGGGACATCGACCAAGCGCTTCGCGAGGTTCGTCTCGCCCTGCTCGAAGCCGACGTCAATGTCTCTGTAGTCAAAGACTGGCTGGGACGGGTCAAGGAGCGGGCGATGGGCGAGGAAGTGTCCAAGTCCCTGACTCCCGGCCAACAGGTGATCAAGATCGTGCACGAAGAGCTGGTGAAGACACTCGGGGCCAAGACCGTTCCCCTGGTCAAGGCGGCTCCCCCGATGACCATCCTGATGGTTGGGCTCCAGGGCTCGGGCAAGACCACGACCGCCGCCAAGCTCGCACGGCTGCTCCAGGCCGAAGGCAAGCGCGTCATGCTGGTCGCTGCCGACCTGCAGCGCCCGGCGGCAATAGACCAACTGGAGACGCTGGGCCAGCGGGTGGGAGTTCCAGTCTTTGCCGATCGGAAAGGCAAAGTCGTCCGTCTGGTCAGATCGGCCCTGAAGGAGGCGGTCAAGACGGACCGGGACGTCGTGATCGTGGACACGGCAGGGCGTCTCCAGATCGACACCAACCTGATGAATGAGCTCGGTGACGTGCGCAGGGCAGCGGAGCCCGACGAGATACTCCTTGTCGTAGACGCCATGACAGGTCAGGACGCAGTGAATGTCGCTGCCGGGTTCCAAGACCAGGTTGGCTTGACCGGCATCGTCCTCTCCAAGCTGGATGGCGACGCACGAGGGGGAGCCGCCATATCGGTGAGAGAGGTCACGGGTGCCCCCGTCAAATTCGCGGGCATGGGCGAGGGCCTTGGCGATCTCGAGGTGTTCCATCCGGACCGCATGGCATCGAGGATTCTGGGAATGGGCGACATCATGACCCTGATCGAGAAGGCTGAGGCGAACTTCGACGAAGCCGAGGCCGAGAAGACGGCTGTCAAGCTCCAAAAGGGTCAATTCACTCTGGAGGATTTTCTCACTCAGTTCCAAAGCGTGAAGCGGATGGGGCCTCTGAAGGACATCCTTGCTATGCTTCCTGGCTCCGGATCGCTCATGCGCGACGTCGAAATCGACGACCGCGACGTGCGAAGGGTCGAGGCGATCATTCAGTCCATGACCCCCGAGGAGCGCCGGAACCCGAAAATCATCGGCGGAAGCCGAAAGCGCCGAATCGCGTCCGGCTCTGGCACCAGGCCCCAGGACGTGAACCGGTTGCTCAAGCAATTTGGCGAGACACAGAAGATGATGAAGACGCTGGCTGGAGGCAGAGGGGTCCCGTCCTTGGAGGGCCTGCTGTCGGCGCAGCGAACCAAGAGGTGAATGAATGGCTGTGAAGATGAGATTGATGCGGATGGGCAAGAAGAAGTCGCCCTCCTACCGCGTCGTGGTCGTCGATGGGAGGGCCCCTCGCGACGGCCGCTACATCGAGCAAATCGGCCGGTACGACCCGAAGCAAGACCCGTCGCTGGTTGAGATCGACAACGATCGCGCCACTGATTGGCTGCAAAAGGGCGCACAGCCAACCGACGCCGTAGAGAAGCTGCTCAACATCTCAGGTGCTCTCGACACAATGAAAGTGCGAACTGGTCAGATCCACGTAGTCGGGACGAGGCCGGCCGAGGAGAAACCCGCCGGCGCTGAGACCGTGACCGAGGAAGCAGCGGTGGTTGAGACGGTCGCCGAGGAAGCCGCCCCTGAAGAGGTGGTGGCGGAGGCAATGTCCGAAGAGCCGGTGGCCGATGAGCCGGTAGCCGCTGAGTCGTCTGAGGAGGAATGACATTGGCCAAAGGTGAGATCGTCGAGCGCGTCGTCAACTACATCGTCAAGAGCATCGTCGAGGAGCCGGATGAAGTTTCGGTGACGATGGTCGAGCAAGGACCAGACGAGGTGGTAGCCGAGGTGCGCACCGCGAAGGGAGACATGGGCCGGGTCATCGGTCGTCGCGGGAGGGTCGCCAAGGCGATCAGGGCAGCCGCGGGTGCGGCCGGAGAAGAAGAGGGCATTTCCGCTGGCGTCGAATTCCTCGACTGACCCGGATCTGTTCACGGTCGCCCGTCTCGGGCGGCCTCACGGTCTCGACGGCTTCCTCGGTCTCTATGTCGACGAGCAGAATTTGACGCACTTCCAACCAGGGTCGACTGTTCGTGTCGCGGACGACGAGCTGACGGTCAGGGAGATCCGGCGAGCCGATCGTGGTTTCCAAGTTGCCTTCGACGAGGTGACCGACCGGGCCGCGGCCGAGCACTTTCGAGGTCTGGACGTGATGGTCTCCGAACACCGTCGACTAGACGAAGATGAGTATTGGCCCGATGACCTCATCGGCCTTCCAGTCTTCGACGCGGAGGGCCACGCGGTCGGCGAGGTGACCGAGGTGCTCTTCGGGGCGGCCCAAGATCGTCTCGTCATCACCAGGGCGGATCACAGTTTCGAGGTGCCGTTCGTGGATGAGCTGGTGCCGCTCGTCGATGTCGAGGTCGGCAGGATCCAGCTGGCAGAGATTCCTGGGCTCATCGAACCCTGACTGCAATGGTCACGCCGTCGAGTCGCCCGTCTTCGGGGCTCCGCTCTCCGACGAAGAGTTCAACCTGGCCGGGGGGCAGCTCGACTGTGGCGACGAATTGGCCCCAGGTAGTCGTCCAGTCCGCCGCCGTTGCCGAAGTCTCGGCGACGATCTGATCCCCCAAAGTGCCGATAATCGTCACATTGGCCTCGAAGGTGCGCGCATAGCCTTCGACCATGATCGTCGGTGAGTGCTCCGACCCATCGCTGGGCTTGGTCACCACCGTGCGTGCGGAGACGGCGGCGGAGCCCTCGAACGGCTCGGTGCCGGCTTGGAGCTCGAGCGTCAGCCGGGCGGGAGAATTCGAAACCACCGCTCGAACCTGTGACGGCCGGGCGAGATGGAAGTCGATGAAGAGCCCGCCATTGATGGCACGAACGACGTAGAGACGATCGACGAGCCCTGTCTCCACCAGTTGGTCGGTCACCACCGTGCTCTCGACATCGGCCCACACCCTCAAGATCTGCCGCGACTCGAGGAAGTCGACCGTGACCGACGGGGGAGTGGTGGCGGGGGCGCCCTCTGCGGTCTCGAATTCGATGCCGAAGCGATCACACCCGTCGTCTTGCTGCTGCCAGGTGATCAGACCGAGGCTGGTCGTGTCCGATGCCGGCTGGTCGACTCTGGTCACCCGATCGTGGTCCGTGAAATCCCCACCGACCTCACAACTTGGCGTAGCAGCAATGGTCGTAACGGTTGCGCTGGTGCCGGTCCTGGCGGGAACCGTGCTTCCGGGATCGGTGCTTCGGGAGATGCCACAGGACGCCAACAGAAGAGCCGACGCCACCAACAAGCCAATGCGCATCGGTGAAGGGTACGAGAACCTGTAGATTTGAGTGCGGCACCAAAGTTTGCAGCCCGGAGAGACCTCATGGCACACGCCGTCATCACAGCCACCGCTAGATCACCGATCGGTAGGGCCTACAAGGGCTCGCTGGTGGACGTCCGCGCCGATGATCTGGCAGCATTTGCCATCAATGCGGTGATGGCCAAGGCTCCGCAGGTCAGTCGCGACTCGGTCGTAGATGTCATGGTCGGTTGTGGCCTGACCCATCATGAGCAGGGCTACAACCTCGCACGCCCGGCGGCGCTCCTGGCCGGAATGCCCGAGAGCGTCCCGGCGACGACTGTGAACAGATTCTGCGCGTCGTCGTTGCAGACCATCAGGATGGCCTTCCACGCCATAGAGGCCGGGGAGGGTGACACCTATGTTGCCGCAGGGTCTGAGTCGGTGTCACGCACGTATGGCAAGGCGTTGGACAGCGATGACTTGAACCCGCGGTTCACCGAGCCTGGCCGCGACGACTTCATCGACAACGTCTATATCCCCATGGGGAACACCGCCGAGAATGTCGCGAGGAAATACGGTATCTCGCGGCAGCGGATGGACGAATTTGCCAAGCGATCTCAGGATCTGGCCGTCGAGTCGCAGAAGAACGGTTTCTTCGACCGGGAAATCACTCCCATAGAGATTCCGGACGGCCGAGTCATCTCGACTGACGACGGTCCCCGCCCAAACACCAGCATGGAGAAGTTGGCTGGGTTACCGCCGGTCTTTGCTCCAAACGGCGTGATCACGGCCGGCAACTCGTGCCCTCTCAACGACGGGTCGGCAGCGGTCCTGATCATGTCGGAGACGAGAGCACGGGAATTGCAGCTCGAGCCCCTTGCCCGAATCGTCGCATCTTCGGTGGTCGGGCTAGAACCAGAGCTGATGGGCATGGGGCCGGTCGGAGCGATTCGAGCTGTCCTGAAGACGGCCGGTATGGGTCTCGAAGATATCGAGGTGATGGAGATCAACGAGGCGTTTGCCGCCCAGGTCCTCGCGGTTGTGGATCAGCTGGACATCGACATGGGGAAGTTGAACCCTCATGGAGGTGCAATCGCCCTCGGCCACCCTTTCGGGATGACCGGGGCGAGGATCATGGGGACACTCCTCAACGACCTTCGCACACTCGACAAGACGATCGGGCTCGAGACCATGTGCGTGGGGGGTGGCCAGGGAATGGCGATGATCGTCGAGCGTCTCAGATGAGCGTCTTCCCTGGCCGTTGAGAGGTGGGCAAAGCCTCCATATCTCAGGTTGACCTGTTTCTCATCGGGTTCGGGAGGCCGCCAGGAATCGCCGACGGGCGTATCTCATCAACACGGCCCCCATCGCCGCCGCTACCGCGGCACCCGCCCAGGCAGCCCCGAACGACATCGACTGGGCCGCCAGCCCGAAGAGGATCGGCCCCAGGGCGTTGCCGACTCCCAGACCCGCCGTTCCCAGACCGGCGACAGCACCCGGAGTGGTAGGGCTGGCTTTGATCAGGGTCAGGAAATAGATGCCGGTCCAACCCCACGCGCCAGCGAAGGCGCCCACGGTGCCGACAATCAGGAGAAGGGAGGATCCGGTGGCCCCAAGAGCGATGGTCGCTGCTCCAGCGGCCAGCATCCATGAGATCACCCCGAGTTGTTCCCGATCGGTCCTGTCGGCTGCGAGACCGGTCACGATTCGGGTAACGATCCCGGCGACACTGCCCACTGCCAGCAGGAGCCCGGCGGCCGCCGGCCCTGTCCCCATTGCGACGGCGCTTTCGGTGAGGAAGACACCCACCCCACTGGCGGCGAGGGTCCCCAACCCGGCGGCCGTGGCCGCGAGCAGCACTGCGGGGCGCATGGCTCGGTCGATTCTTCGATCGCTCGGGCCGGCGGGCCTGGTCTCATGGGCGACCAGCTGCACTCGCGGGAGCGCAAATGCGATGACCACCAGGGGAAGCGCACCTATCGCAAATGCCCATCGCCACCCCACGGTCAGGGCTATGGCCGGCACGGCGAGCCCCGCGGCAAGGGTCGCCGCGGGGATGGAGGCCTCCTTGAGGCCAAAGGCAAAACCCTGGCGATCCGCTGGTATCGATCGCCGGATCAGTATCGCCAGGCCAGGATCGAAGACTGCCATCGCCAAACCTGCCAGGGCCATGAACGCCACGAGTGGAGCCCAACCGGTCGCCAAAACAGAGATACCGGCCATGGCGATAGTGCTGGCGACGGAGCCGATTGCCACCGAGACCCTGGGCCCTATGTGATCGGCGAGACGACCACCGAGCGGCGCCGTGATCGCACCGAGGGCAAACGCCGTGGTGACCGCGGCACCGAGAGCGGCTTCGCTGAAGCCCAATTCGGCCCTGATCTGGACTGCCAGGCCGCCGACCATGAAGATGGGTAGGGCCGCCAGGACCAACCCGCTGGACACGACAATCAGGCCAGGGATGGCGCTCACGGGGATGTCATGGTGGTCGGGTGGTTGGCTCATTTGTCAGTCATCGGGGGCTGCCGGGTGGGGAATGATCGCATGGACAGGAAACGCTCGTGCCACAATCCGGGCGGCACATTCATGGAAATTCACGTCGTAACGATGTTTCCCGGGTTCTTCGATGGCCCTCTCTCAACTTCGATCGTGGCCCGTGGGATCGACGACGGCGCACTGAATGTCGACCTGGTTGATTTGCGCGCGCATGGGATCGGCAGGCATCGCCAGTTGGATGACTCACCGTTCGGCGGTGGTCCCGGGATGGTGATGATGATCGAGCCCCTGGCTTCGGCGCTGGAGACGCTGATGGGGACACACCGCGTCTTGTTCAGCCCGTCCGGTCGCCGTCTCGATCAGGCCACACTCGATCGCTGGGCCGGCCTCGATGAGATCACCCTGGTCTGTGGGCGGTTCGAGGGTGTCGATCAGCGGGTTGCCGAACATCTCGTCGACGAAGAGGTGTCTGTGGGGGACTTCGTGGTGGCCGGTGGCGAGGTGGCCGCGGCTCTGGTCATCGAGGGGATTGCACGGCTGTTGAAGGGTGTGGTGGGGAATCCAAGATCAACCGAGTCCGAGTCATTCCGGGCCGGGCTCTTGGAGGAGCCGGTCTATACGCGACCAGCTGAATTTGGCGGCTGGCCGGTCCCTGAAGTCCTCCTTTCGGGCAACCACGGCGACATAGAGCGATGGCGGGCGGAGCAGAGGCGCGCAAGAACCCGGTCAAGACGCCCGGACCTCCTCCCGGATGGCGAGAATTCCGAATCCTGATACAATTCAGGCCGGGTCGGGTCGACCAAGCACATTCCTGACCGCTCTAGGAGCCCTCCATGAACGATCTTCACCTTGTTGAGAGCGCGCACGTCCGCGACGACATCCCTGATTTTCGAGCCGGTGACACGGTCAAGGTCCACGTTCGGGTGGTCGAGGGCGGCAGAGAACGTGTTCAGCTGTTCGAGGGCGTGGTCATAGCCAGGAATGGCGCCGGCTCCAGAGCGTCTTTCACCGTCCGCAAGCTGAGCTTTGGGGTGGGTGTTGAGCGTGTATTTCCCCTCCACGCGCCGATCATCTCCAAGATCGAGGTGAGCCGGCGTGGCGACGTTCGCCGCTCCAAGCTGTATTTCCTGCGTGACCGGGTCGGGAAGTCGGCGCGGATCAAGGAGCTGCGCGACTGAACCCGCTACCACCGGAGCCCGTCGAGGAAAAGTCAGAGGAAGAGCCGGAGGTCCGGCCCCGCCGTTCTTTTCTGGCCGAGCTCCCGGGTCTGCTGCTCACCGCCTTGGTGATCGCAGTGGTGATCAAGACCTTCTTGATTCAGCCATTTTGGATCCCTTCTGAGTCGATGCTCCCCACCATCGAGGTCAATGATCGGGTCATGGTCAACAAGCTCGCCTTCACCTGGGGGGAGCCACATCGCGGGGAGATAGTCGTCTTTCGAGACCCACGCGAGGTAGAGCAGCAGATATCGTTTCCGGAGGCCGTCATCCGATCGGTCCTGGAGGCGGTTGGGATCCGGACCAGGGGCCGAGATGATCTGATCAAGAGGGTGATCGGGCTCCCGGGGGATATGGTGGAGGTCAAGGACAACAGCGTCTTCATCAACGGTGAGAGGCTCGATGAGCCCTATCTTCCCGAAGTGTTCATGGACGACGAGCCCCCGATCAAAGTGGCCGACGACGAGGTGTTCGTCATGGGCGACAACCGGTCGGCCTCGTTCGACAGCCGACGCTTTGGGCCGGTGCCGCTGGATGACCTGGTGGGTAGGGCATTTGTCACTATCTGGCCACCCTCGCACTTTGGGAGCCTGTAGGAAAAAGTCCCAGGCGATTGCTAGTCGATAGTGAATGACGGATGCATAAGATCGCCTGGCGTCACACCTGAGAGGAGAAGATGGAAGAGGACCTGGAGCGCTACGAGTCCGAGGTAGAGCTCAAGATCTACAAGGAGTACCACGACGTGCTCCCGATGTTTCGCTATGTCGTGGAGACCGAGCGAAGGTTCTACCTCGCCAACGAGGTGAACCTCGAAGTTCGCGAGGTCAACGGATCCGTCTTTTTCGAAGTCGAGATGAAGGATGCATGGGTATGGGACATGTTCCGCCCCGCCCGATTTCTGGAGCACGTCAAGGTGCTGACATTCCGCGACGTCAACGTCGAGGAGTTGGAGCGCCAAGAGCTCTCGATCTGAGAGATCGGCGCGCCAAGGGGGAATTGGGGGAGAAGATCGCAGCCAGGTTCCTCGTCGACCGCGGGCTGAGCCTGCTCGGTCACAACGTCGAGGTCGGGCGTGGTGAGATCGACCTCCTCATGTCGGATCGAGGCGAGCGCGTGGTCGTCGAGGTCCGAGCCATCACCGGGCCGGGAGACCCGATCGATGCGATCGGATGGGAGAAGCGGCGGCGAGTCGGGCGTCTGGCGCGGGAGTTGGGGCGTAGCCGGGTCGATTTGATCGGCGTGGGCGTTCGCCCGTCCCATATAGTGGTTCACTGGGTGCCTGATGCTGTTTGACGCCTTGTTCGGCTCAACTTTGATGTTATGAACATGGAATCCGATAGCGTCGCCGTCAGGGTCACGGGCCTGGTCAAGAAGTACAAGAGCAAGGTCGCTCTCGACGGGCTCGACTTCGAGATCCCTGCCGCCGCCATCACCGGGTTCCTCGGGCCCAACGGTGCCGGCAAGACCACTACGTTTCGCGCTCTCCTCGGTCTCACCAAGATCACCGAGGGCACGGTGAGCGTCCTGGGGCACTCGGTCCCGGCGGAGCTCCAAGCGATCACGAAGAAGAGTGGCGCGATCATCGAGGAGCCGGGGCTGATCAAATCCCTTTCCGGAAGGGTGAATCTGCAGGTCGCCGCCGACCAGCTCGGATTCGGCCATCAGCGGATCGACGAGCTACTCGAGTTTGTGTCGCTCAGCAGTGACGCCAACCGCAAGGTGGACGAGTACTCCAAGGGGATGAGACAACGACTGGCCCTTGCCGCAGCGATGCTCGGCGACCCGGAGCTGCTGCTCCTCGACGAGCCGCTCGACGGTCTGGACCCTGCCGGTCAAAGGGCGTTTCGGGCAAGATTGCGTGACCTGGCCGACCAGGGCCGGACCGTGATCGTCTCCAGCCACGACCTCGCCGACATCGAAGCCTTGGCCGACTACGTGGTCGTCATCGACCACGGGCGGTTGGTGAACCAAGGTCCCCTGGAGGGAATGCTGGCCGGCGGCTCTACCAAGGTGATCGTGTCGGATACGGCTGCCGCCTTGTCCGTCCTCGGGGCCTCGAATATCAACGCGCGTGAGGAAGATGGATGGCTGATCGTCCAGGATACCGATGGGAGCCGGATCATCCGCGTCCTCGCCGGAAGCGGGATCTTCCCCTCGGAGGTGTCACCGGCTCGCTCCTCACTCGAGGCGGTCTTCCTCGGGATGACGGGAGAGGAGGAGCGCAGCTGAGCCTCATTCATGCTGAGTACCTGAAGCTGAGCCGTCGTCGGCTCTATCTGGTGATGGTGCTGATCCTGGCCGCCCTTGTTGGGCTACTTGCCTTCTTCCTGCTGATTTTCGGCCAGATCGCCCCGGGAATCGCCGGAGACCAGGTGCCGATCCTCACCAAGCCCGAGGCATATCTCGTGGGCGCTCAACAAGTGGCCGGTCAAACGTGGTTCCCGTTGATCCTTGCGGTAGTGATGCTGGGGAGTGAGTTCGGGTCGACGGTGTGGGCGACCGCCCTCACCCGCGATGCCAGGAGGGCTCAGCAAATCGGGGCCCGTTTTGTCATTCTCACCCTCGCATCCCTCATCGCCATCCTCCTGGGCACCGCCGGCTGGGCCGTCGTGGTGGCCATAGCGGCACCCGGCAGCGGTGGTCCCTCTATTGCAGACTGGCTCTCGGTGGTCTGGAAGATCGGGGTCATCGAGTTGGCCTGGACCGCGATCGGGCTGGGTGCTGTCGCCATGCTCAGGTCGGTCGGGCCTGCCATTGGCGCCGCCCTCGCCCTCTATTTCGTCGACCCCTTGCTCGGGCTCTGGGGCCCATACCAGAATGTTTCTCTCTCGGCCGCCAGCAGCGCCCTGTTCCAGGTCACATCGGAGGGCTCGTTCGGCCAGTTCGTTCCGGGATCGGGGCTATCCCTGGTGCACGCTGTCGCGATCATGATCGGCTGGTCGCTGATCGGGTTCTCGCTCACCTGGTGGGGTCTTCAGCGCCGCGACGCCTGACCGGAGCCAAAGAGGCGCCGCATCTCCTTGTGCCAGCACCCATGATGCCAGTGCCGGCGCAAATCCGGGGCGTCGTCGGGTACCACCACGACGTGAAAGACCCCGCTCGGGATGGTCTGGTCGCATCCCGGGCACAGGTATGCCTTCCGCGCCGCGTACGGCTGGATGGGCGTGACGGTCACCCCGAGAAGATCGCCCATGCCAAAACCAAGGCAATCGCCACCAGCGCGACGATCACCATCACGATGTCGGCGACGTCCCTGTCGTTCTCGCGGAAGGGATTGAATCCCATGATCCAACGGTAACCGGGTTGGCCCTGTCTACCGTCACGGCGGTGAGCTGGTTCAAGATCGACGACCGGGAAGCTGTGAGGTGGTTGATCCTCGATCGGCCTCAGACCAAGAACGCGATCCCTTTGGATGGTTGGGCTGAGCTCGGCGCCGCCTTCGGGGACTTCGAGCATTCCGACATGCGGGTCCTCGTCGTGACTGGGTCGGGTGGGGAATTCTGCTCCGGGGCCGAGCTCGACCCGGCGCGCATGGACAAGCTGCAAACGGTCGAGGACCGCCGTGAGCGCATGAGGTTGATCGGTTCGGTGGCGATGGACCTACACCACATCACCAAGCCGACCCTTGCCGCCGTCGACGGTGTCGCGGTGGGCGCCGGGATGAACCTGGCCCTGGGCTGTGACCTGGTAATCGCCAGCGAGCGAGCGAGATTCGCCGAGATCTTTGTCCGGCGGGGGCTCACGCTCGATTTCGGGGGCTCGTGGCTCTTGCCCCGCGTGGTGGGCATACAACGGGCCAAGGAGTTGGCCCTCACTGGTCGAATAGTCGATGCGGAGGAGGCACGTCGCATCGGGTTGGTGCTAGAGGTCGTGCCCCATGAGGCCCTCGAGTCGAGAGCGGCTGAGATGTCGGAGAGTCTGCTCGCCGGTGCCCCCTTGGCGCAGTTGTTCGCCAAGCAGACCATCAATGCCTCCTACCAGACCGGGTTGTCGGACCTTCTCTCGTGGGAGGGTGACGCCCAGTCGATCGCACTCGGATCGGAGGATGCGGCCGAGGGCATCATGGCCTTCCTGGAGAAGCGACCTCCGGAGTGGCGAGGTCGCTAGCGACCGGTGGCTCAAACCTGACCGATGTCCTCGCTCCACAACGAGGGGAACTCAGCGATGAACTCGCCCATCATTCGAGCGCATCGGTCGTCAGCGAGCAACACAACCTCTACGTCGTTGGCGCGAAGCAGGTACTCGGCGCCCATGAAGGTGCGGTTTTCGCCGATCACGACCTTCGGGATCCCATAGAGGAGTATCGCTCCCGTGCACATGTGACAGGGGGAGAGCGTCGTGTACAGGGTGGAGCGCCCGTATTCGTTGGCGGTGAGCCGTCCGGCATCCTCCAACGCATCCATCTCGCCGTGCAGGATGGCGCTGTCCTTCTGGATTCTCTGGTTGTGCCCTCTGCCCAGGATCGATCCGTCCAACACGAGCACCGACCCGATCGGGATCCCGCCTTCGGCCCGGCCCTTCGCTGCTTCCTCGATCGCGGCATCCATGAATTCGTCTCCCATCGTCAGGATCTTACGAAGACGCGACTCTGGTTTTCGTCTCTGCTCACCCATACATTCGAGTCATGTACGCATCAGCCACGTCGGTGGCTCTCGTTGGCGGCAATGCCATCCGGGTCCGGGTTGAGGCGCATGTGGGGCGTCAGGAGAATCGGTTCCGGCTGTCCGGTCTGCCCGATACCGCGGTTCGAGAGGCGAAAGACAGGGTCATGGCTGCGGTGGCTTCGTCGGGTGTCCGATTCCCAAACCGAACCGTCACCGTCAACCTGGCCCCTGCCGACCTGCCAAAGAGCGGGACCGACTATGACCTGCCCATCGCCCTGGGGATCCTGTCAGCAACCCGAGACTTGCCACCACTCCAGGGCGTCGTCGTGGTGGGCGAACTGGCGCTCGACGGCTCGGTGAGATCGGGGAGCCATGCCCTTGCAGCGGGCGTGTTGAGCGCCAGACACAGGTTGCCATGTCTCATTGCCAGCGACGCCGCCTCGACCGCAGCGTCGGTTCCGGGTTCGCTTGTCTATGGGGTGGGGACCCTTGCCGAGGCGATCGATTTGGTCCGCCACGGGATGTCCTCGGCCAGCCCGGCCCAGCCACAGGAGGCTCCGGCTCGTTCCCGTGATCTCGACCTCCTCGACATCAAGGGGCAGAGTCTTCCCCGTCGGGCACTCGAGATCGCCGCGGCAGGTGGTCACCATCTTCTTCTTCACGGCCCCCCGGGTTCGGGCAAGACCATGCTGGCGCGCCGTCTGCCTGGCATCACTCCCTACCTGTCGGCAGACGAGGCCATCGAGACGGCGATGCTGTGGGAGGCGACCGGCCGGCGTCGCGGGCTCGATCGTGTGCCGCCGTTCCGAGCCCCTCATCACACAGCCTCGAAGGCTGCCCTCGTCGGTGGCGGGTCGGGCAACCCGGTACCTGGTGAGGTCTCCCTGGCACACGGTGGCATCCTATTCCTCGACGAGTTGGCGGAATTCCCGAGGAGCCACCTGGACACACTTCGCCAGCCTCTCGAGGAGGGATTGGTCTCGGTGGCCCGTCGCGGCATGTCCACCGACTTCGCGGCTTCGTTTCAACTGGTCGCTGCCACCAACCCCTGCCCTTGTGGCTATTACGGAGACCGTCGTCGCCCTTGCGACTGCCGCCCCGCGGCCAGGGCCAGGTATCGGTCGCGGATCTCGGGCCCTCTATTGGACCGCTTCGACCTGATCATCCAGGTGGCGCGTGTCGAAGCCGGCGAGTACGACGGCCCGGATGGCGAGCCCACCGAGACCGTGGCCGCCCGTGTGATTTCTGCTCGCGCCTTGCAGGCCGAACGTGGCGCGCTGAATCGACGCTATCGGCCATCACGAGGTTTGGAGCGAGAAGACGTCCCAAGACTCATCCGATCGGCCATCGAGACAGGGATGGTTACCGCACGCGGGGCCGATCGGGTGCGAAGAGTGGCCAGGACGATCGCCGATCTCGGTGCCCAACGCCTGGTTGGAGATGAGCACGTGGCCGAGGCGCTGGCCTTGCGGGGGGAGTGGCGTGTCGAGTGACCATCGGCTGGTGGGGCCGGGCGATGACGATTACCCGCAAGGTCTGAGAGATCTCGAGGATCCGCCTCGGATCTTCGTGTTGGGAGTGATGTTCGATGCTCCGGCCGTTGCGGTTGTCGGAACCAGGCGCTGCACCTCCTACGGACGGGACCTGGCCCACGGTTTTGGTATGGCACTGGGCCGGTCGGGATGGACCACCGTGAGCGGCATGGCGCGTGGCGTCGACGGCGCCGCCCATAGAGGGGCGATCTCCGCTCCCGGGCCTGGTGTGGCCATCCTCGGCTCCGGTATCGACATCGTCTATCCCCGTGATAATCGTGACATCTATGAGAAGTTGGCCAACGGGATGGGTGCCGTCGTGTCGGAGTACCCGCCCGGGACACCGCCAGACCGATGGAGGTTCCCGGAGCGCAACCGATTGATCGCCGCCATGGCATCGGCAGTGGTCGTGGTCGAGGCCGGGGAGAAGGGTGGGGCTCTGATCACGGCCCGGCTGGCCGCGGAACTGGGTAGACCGGTCTTCGTGGTGCCCGGTGACGTGGACAGGCCCGCTTCCGTGGGGTGCAATCGCCTGATCCGCGACGGCGCGTTCCCCGTGTTGGGACCGGACGACCTCGTCGCCGAGCTGGGGCTGATCCTGGGGCCGGCGCCGGGGCAGGAGCGCGGATCCGAAGGGCTTCTCATCCCGGCGACCGGTGCGACCATCGAAGAGTTGATCGTCCACTGGGGGTGCGACACGACCGAGGCATTGGTGCGGATCAGTCGGTTGGAGTTGAGCGGCCGGTTGCGGCGCGTGGGTGATCGGATGCTTCCCGTGTCGTGACCGCTACAAGGCGGTGAGGGCTAATAGCATCGATGCGGTGGATCTCCCCGAAATTCCCCCATGGGCCGAAGACGAGGTGAGCGCCTTCCTCACCAGGTTGAGGGCGCAACGCGATCTGTCGCCACATACCATTGAGGCCTACAGAGGCGACCTCGCCCAGTTTTTCGATTACTGCACCGGGTCCGACCTATCTTCGATATCGCACGTGAGAAGGGCTCACGCTCGGCGATATCTCGCCCATCTGGCCGAGCTCGGTTACTCCAAGCGGACGATGACCCGCAAGACCTCGGCCGTCCGAAGCTTCTACAACGACGCCGGTCGTCGGGGCGAGACGTCGGTGAACCCCTTCGACGGTGTCTCGAGGCCCAAGCTAGACCGACCGCTTCCACACGCTTTGACCACTCGAACGGTCATTCACGCCATCGAAGCGATAGACACCGGTAGCCCGGCCGGACTCCGTGATCGAGCCTTGGTGGACACGCTCTACTCGACAGGGTTGCGCATCTCGGAGCTGGCGTCGTTGGGCGTCGACGATGTGGGTGGCGACATCCTCACGGTCACGGGGAAAGGCCGCAAGACTCGTCGGGTGCCCATTGGCAGGCCTGCACAGGAGTCGATTGCTCGGTATGTCAGCGACGGTCGCCCTGCCCTTGCCGGTGCCGACGTCGGCAAGGCGCTGTGGGTCGGTGTCAGGGGTGGTCGTCTCGGGGTTAGGGGGATCAGACGTGTGGTCCGCAAGCATGTCGCCACCTTCCCCCATGCCCTCCGTCACAGCTTCGCCACCCACCTGTTGGAAGGGGGAGCCGACCTTCGCACCGTGCAGGATCTGCTTGGTCATACCGATTTGGCCACCACTCAGATCTACACTGCCGTGACCCGCCAACATCTGAGAGGGACTTATGACAGAAGCCACCCAAGAGCCTGAGGCCAATCAGGTCGATGGGCTTTGGGCGCGCTTCAAGGCGTCAGGTGACCCCGATGCTCGGGAGAGGCTCATCCTCCATTACTCGCCCTTGGTCAAGTACGTGGCAGGGCGCGTCGGGGCGGGATTGCCCCGGTCGGTTGATCAGAACGATCTGGCCAGCTATGGCCTGTTCGGGCTCATCGATGCCATCGACAAATTCGAGCTGGAGCGCGGCTTCAAGTTCGAGACTTACGCCATCAATCGCATCAAGGGGGCGATCCTCGACGAGCTCCGCGCCCTCGACTGGGTGCCGCGCTCGGTCAGATCGCGGGCGCGGCAGATCGAGTCGGCGATCGCCGATTTGGAGCACACACTTCAACGAGCCCCCACCGACCAGGAGCTGGCCGATGCACTCGAAATGGATGTCGACGACTTGGCGAGTGCGCTGGCTGAGATTGGACGCTCCGGGATAGCGGCCCTCGATGAATTCGTCGGTGCCGATTCGTCCACCTCGGTTGGAGACATGCTCGCCGATCCCAGAGGCGTGTCGCCCGAGGCCATGTTCCAGGCCGAGGAGACTCGTCATGGGCTCGTTGACGCCATCAATCGCCTCCCACAACGCGAGCGCCTGGTCGTGACCTTGTACTACTACGAGGGAATGACGCTGGCCGAGATCGGTGACGTCCTCGGCGTCACCGAGTCACGGGTCTGCCAGATCCATGCCAAGACGATGATGTCGTTGCGGAATCGGCTCGGCGAGCCCTCCTGGGGTTGAGCTCGACCCCAGGGATTACCTAAGTCGACCACAGCGTCGTACACTTCCACACATCACACACGCCTGTTGAACTCTCACTGGTCGGACGCGTTCCGAATGAGGGTCGTCACCTTCGGGAGACGGGCTCTGCCGACAGGCGGAGGAACAACCAGAAAGGAGTCATTGTGGCTGGAGTCACGATGAAGCAACTCTTGGAGGCCGGCGTCCATTTCGGGCACCAGACCCGTCGCTGGAATCCAAAGATGCGCCCCTATATCTATGGGGAGCGCAACGGCATACACATAATCGACCTTCGTCAGACGGTGGAGCAGATCCAAGACGCCATCAAGTACGTCCGCGACCTCACCGCCGACGGTGGCACCGTCCTTTTCGTCGGGACAAAGAAGCAGGCTCAGTCCGCTGTGGCGGAGAATGCCCTCCGAGCGGGCATGCCCTACGTCAACTATCGGTGGCTGGGCGGGATGCTGACGAACTTCGCCACGATCCAGAAGCGCATCTTCTACATGCGTGAGCTGCGTCACATCGAGCAAAGCGGTGAGATCAACGCTCGTCCGAAGAAGGAGCGGCTCAAGCTTCGTCGCGAACTGGCCAAGCTCGAACAGAACCTCGGAGGGGTGGCGGACCTGCAGAAGGTCCCCGATGCCGTGTTCATCGTCGACGTGAACACCGAGGCCACTGCAGTGAAGGAGGCGACTCGGCTCGGTCTGCCGGTCATCGCATTGGTGGACTCCAATTGCGACCCCGATCAGGTCGCTTACGTGATCGCGGGCAACGACGACGCGATTCGCGCCGCCGACTTGATCGCGGGGGCCATTGCCGACGCGGCGCTCGAGGGTCGTGAGCTGGCCAAGGGCAAAATGGCCAAGGCGGAGTCGAAGGAATCCTGAGCGATGCCCGATTTCACCGCCAAGGACATTCAGCAGCTGAGACAGGACGCCGGTGTGGGGATGATGGACGCC
The DNA here is from genome assembly GCA_963730285.1 of uncultured Actinomycetes bacterium. Lineage (GTDB taxonomy): Bacteria > Actinomycetota > Acidimicrobiia > Spongiisociales > ZC4RG35 > JARDZU01. Next base: position 411,206 of record CAVSQY010000007.1, read on the forward strand.
AAGAAGGCTCTGGCCGACGCCGAGGGCAACCTCGAACAGGCTTTCGAGCTTCTTCGAGAGCGAGGCCAGTCAAAGATGGCCAAACGCGCCGATCGTGTTGCCAGTGAGGGTGTGGTTGGGACTTATGTCCATATCCAGAACGATCGCCCGGTGCTTGGTGTCTTGATCCAACTCGCCTGCGAGACCGATTTCGTCGCCAAGAGCGATGAGTTCAAGGACGTCGCTGACGACATTGCGATGCATGTCAGCTGGGGCCGTCCGGAGTGGATCACCCGAGAGGACGTCGAACAGGACGCGTTGGAGAAGGAGCGAGAATTGATCTCCCGCCAGGCTGTCGCGGAGGGCAAGCCTGAGCAGGTAGTCGACAAGATCGTCGATGGGAAGATCGAGTCATGGTATGCCGAAAACGTGCTCTACGACCAGAAATTCGTCAATGCCGAGAAGTTCGACGGAACGATCGGCGACATGGTGAGCCAGCTCGCGTCGAAGATGGGTGAGAACATCTCGGTGCGACGGATGGCGCGGGTCGCGATCGGCGAATAGGAGGCGACATGTCCGATATGCCGCTCGAGAGGGTGGTCCTGAAACTGTCGGGTGAGGCCTTCGCCGACCCGGGCATCGGCTATGGCATCGACCCACAGACGGTCATTCGAGTTGCCGAGGAGATAGCCGAGGCCCATGCCTGCGGCGTTCAGATCGCGGTAGTGGTGGGAGGTGGAAACATCTTTCGAGGAGTCTCCCAGGCTGCGAAGGGCATGGACCCGGCATCGGCGGACTACATGGGCATGCTGGCCACGGTGATAAATGCGCTCGCTTTGCGGGACGCATTGGAGAAAGCGGGTGTGCCGACCAGGGTCCAGAGTGCCATAACCATGCAGGAGCTGGCCGAGCCGTACATACGGCTCAGGGCAATCCGCCACCTGGAGAAAGGCCGCGTCGTCATCTTTGCCGCCGGCACGGGCAACCCCTTTTTCACGACGGACACGACAGCAGCGTTGCGAGCCGTCGAGGTTGGGGCGGATGCGCTGCTCAAGGCGAGCAAGGTCGATGGCATATACGACGCCGATCCAGCCACCAACGTGGACGCGCTGCGTCACGACGAGCTCTCCTACATGGATTTCATCTCGAGAGAACTCAGGGTCATGGACACCACCGCCGTTACGATGTGCAAGGAGCACGGTGTCCCGATCGTCGTCTTCGACATGATCGCCCCAGGCAACATCGTCAAGGCGATCAGTGGCGAGAAGATCGGCACGGTCGTGCATTGACGAGGAGGCAAGATTGATCAGTGACCTCTTGACGGACGCTGAGCACAAGATGGAGCAGGCCATCGACCACGTGGCGTCCGAATTCGGCACCGTGCGTACGGGCCGGGCCAATCCCCAGCTTCTGCAGAGGATCACGGTCGAGTACTACGGGTCGCCGACCCCGTTACAGCAGTTGGCGTCGATCTCGGTGCCTGAGCCCCGTCTCCTGGTGGTTCAGCCCTATGACCATTCGACCGTGTCTGATATCGAGAGGGCCCTCCAAGCCTCCGATCTCGGGCTGAACCCATCCAACGATGGCAACGTGATCCGCATCGCCTTCCCACCCCTCACCGAGGAGCGTCGCAAGGACCTGATCAAGGTGGTCAAGAACATGGCGGAGGAGGCCCGCGTCGCTGTGCGGAACATAAGGCGCCATGCCAAGTCCGAGATGGAGGAGCTTCACGGCGAAATATCAGACGATGACATCCGTCGCGGCGAAGATGAGCTGCAAAAGCTGACCGATCGCTTCACCGAGAAGGTCGATGAACTCTCGGCGCACAAGGAAGACGAGCTCCTCGAGGTTTGAGTTTGGACGAGCAACCCGACGAACAAAAAGGATTCAACCGCCCGTGGGAGGCCGAAGGAGATGCCGGCGACTCCGAGGTGTTCACTCTCCCGATCGATGAGGAACCTTCCGGAGACGACGAGGCTGAGGAGGAGCCCGACTCCGCCGGTGAAGAGGAAGAGCCCTTCAACCCTTCCCGTCTCGACGAGTACTCATCGGATCAATATGTCGGGTCCACCACCCAGGAATACCAGGGTCTGGCCGAGGAGGTGAGCCGCGCCTCCGAAGAGGAATGGGAGCTGCAGGCGGTCTCGGCCACGGTTCCAGGGGTCGATAGCGGACTCGTCGGCTTCGAAGATGTCACCGGTCTCGCCCGGGTCGATCAGGACGAGCAGGTCGAGGCGAGTGAGCAGGCAGCTACCAGTGACCTTGCGATGCGAGTGGCGTCCGCTCTCGTCATCTTTGGGATGTTCCTGGGCAGTCTGCTGCTGGGTGGCTGGTGGTTCGCCGGTTTCGTGATACTCATCATGGTGGTGGCGGTCGGTGAGTTCTATGCGACAGTCAGGGAAGCCGGGTACAGGCCATTGGCGCTGTTCGGTCTGCTTGGGGTTCTGTTCATGGGACTCGGGGCGCAGATCTCGGGGGTAACTGCCATCGGTGGCTGGGCGGCCGGGTTTTCGGTGGTGACCGTTCTGTTCCTCGCTGTCTCGTCACGGAGGCAGGCGTTGGAGGATGTGTCGGTGACAATTGGAGGGATGATCTGGGTGGGTCTTCTCTCGTTCGCCATCCTGATAGCGGCCGGCCCGCGGCCTGTGGCGTACATCTTGTTCCTGGTTCTCCTGGTCGCCTCCAATGATGTGGGTGCTTACTTCGTGGGGAGGGCCTTTGGTCGACGGCCATTGGCAAGGCAGATCTCCCCACACAAGACAGTCGAGGGTTTCATCGGCGGGATGATCGCTGGTCTCGTAGTGGTGTCGATCTTGACGACATTCCCTGCGTGGGAGGCGATCGGCATCGCCAAGGGCCTGGTTGCCGCAGGCTTGATCGGGTTGGTGAGCCCGATCGGAGACGCCGTGGAGTCGATGGTCAAACGATCGATGAGTGTCAAGGACATGGGCTCGGTCCTGCCGGGTCACGGGGGGATGCTCGATCGAATCGACGGGTTCTTGTTCGTCGTCCCGTTCATCTACTTCCTCTTCAGGGGCTTCGGCCTTCTGTGAACCGGGATGTCGTCGTCCTCGGGGCGACCGGTTCAATCGGCGGCCAGGCAATCGAGGTGGCTGCCGCGCTTGGCCTCCAAATAGTGGCTCTCGCCTCGCGTGCCCCCTCCGATGAGATGGCTGCGATAGCGAGGGCACACCCTGAGGCCGCGGTGGTCATTGCCGGTGGCGCCAGTGGCGAGCGGGCAGGTTTTGCAGCTTCGGTGCAGAACAAGGTCGAATTCGGCTCCGAGGCCGTTACGGCGCTCGCAGCCATTCGGGGTTGCACCGTCGTCAATGGCATCGTTGGTGCCGCCGGCCTGAGAGCGACCGTGGCAGCCCTCGAGAGCGGGAACCGGCTCGCCCTGGCCAACAAAGAGAGCCTGGTAGCCGGTGGACCCGTGGTCCTCAGGGCTCTGAAGGCTCACGGCGGCGAATTGATCCCGGTCGACAGTGAGCACTCGGCGCTCTATCAGTGCCTCGTCGGTGAGCACAGCGACGAAGTAGCCCGACTGGTGCTCACCGCCTCCGGTGGGCCTTTTCGAGGCCGGACTCGCGGCGACTTGGCCAATGTGACACCCGAGCAAGCGCTGGCCCACCCCACGTGGGACATGGGGCCTCGGATCTCGATCGACTCGGCAACTCTCTTCAACAAGGGGCTCGAGGTCATCGAGGCACATCATCTCTTCGGCATCGGGTACGACCGAATCGATGTGGTGGTCCATCCTCAGTCGATCCTCCATTCGGCAGTTGCCTTCGTCGACGGGTCATGGAAGGGTCACTTTGGCTTCCCGGACATGAGGATCCCGATCCAGTACGCCCTCACCACGCCGGAGCGGATGGAGTCACCGATCGGCCCATTCGAGTTGGCCGGCCGGAACCTCAGCTTCGAGGAGCCGGATCGAGCCGCGTTCCCCGCGCTGGATCTGGCCTTCGAAGCCGGTCGTCAGGGAGGCTCGGCGCCGGCCGTGCTCAACGCAGCGGACGAAGTGGCGGTAGCGGCGTTCCTTCAAGGCCACCTCGGCTTTCTAGGGATCCCCGATGTCGTCGAGCGAACCTTGGACGAGGTGGCATGGCGTGAGGTGGAGACCGTCGACGACGTCCTGGACGCTGACCGGGAGGCGCGTTCTGTCGCCACCAACCTGATCCCAGGGGCCTACTGCTAGCGAACATCCACGGTTAGCGTGTTCCCATGCTCGGAGGCCTAGCCGCAGCCGCTGCCATCATCCTTTTCGTCACCGCTCATGAGGCCGGGCACTTCGTCGCGGCCAAAGCCGTTGGGATGAGGGCCACCGAGTTCTTCTTCGGGTTCGGCCCCAAGATCTGGTCCACCCGAAGGGGCGAGACCGAATACGGCTTCAAATGGGTCCCGCTCGGCGGGTACGTCCGGATCGTCGGGATGAACCCTCTCGAGGAGGTGTCTCCCGCGGACTTGGGGCGCACTTACCGTGAGAAGAAGTTCTGGGAGAAGAGCGTCGTGGTGCTGGCCGGTGTCGGCATGAACTTTCTCATTGCGTTCGTGCTCTTCTATGGCATCACCCTCGCCAATGGCATCGCCCGACCCCTCCCGGTGGTCGAAGAGGTGATCTCGACGGTCCAGGTTGGCGACCAGGAGGTGGCGACACCCGCCATCCGGGCTGGCATTCAGTCCGGGGACACCTTGGTTTTGATCGACGGGCATGAGATCTCGAGTTGGGAAGATGTCCCTGGCGCCCTCTCCGCCGCCGGTGGCGGCCCAACGGAGGTCGTCGTGGAGCGCGATGGGGCGCTTGTGACGCTGGAGGCCGACCTGATCGAGCGGGACAACTCCGAGGGCTCGGGGACGACGGGCTTTCTGGGTGTCTCACCGGTCGTCGACGTCTCGAACCCCGGTGTCATCGGCTCCATAGGCGTTGCCGGCGGTCGGGTCTGGGATGGCATCGGATTCACCTTCCAAGCGATGGGCGACATGATCAAGCCTTCGAGCCTCGCTCAGTACGTGGGTGTATTTGCCGGAAACACGAATATCGATCAGGAGATCAGACCGGTCAGCCCGATCGGGATAGTCAACATCGGCAGCCAGACCCAATCCAATGCAGCCTTCTTCGGCGTCCTGGCGTTTGTCAACGTGATCCTGGCCACCATCAACCTCCTCCCACTATTCCCACTCGATGGTGGGCACTTCGCTGTGGCCATCTACGAGAAGGTGACGGGGAGGGAGGCAAATGTGCGCAAGCTGGCTCCGGTGGCGGCCGCGGTGATCGGGTTGTTCGCCTTCTTGGGGTTCGTGGCGATCATCCTGGACATCGTCAACCCGATAAGTCTCGGTTGAACGAGCGGCGAGGCGGGCGAATTGGGCGTTGCGGTGTCTACCGTTGAGTCTTGAGATGATCCAAAGACGTGGTACCCGTCAAATTCATGTGGGCAAAGTGGCCGTGGGCGGTGATGCCCCGATCTCGGTGCAGTCCATGACCACGACCAAGACTGCCGACGTCGACGGGACCCTTTCCCAGGTATATGCACTGGCGGGCGCCGGTGCGGATATCGTTCGCATCACCTGCAACGAGGTCGAGGCCGCCCAGGGTCTGGCCGAGATCGTGCCCCGCTCACCCGTCCCGATCATCGCCGACATCCACTATCAGTACCGACTTGCCCTCGCGGCTTTGGAGGCGGGTGTCCAGGGATTGCGCCTCAACCCGGGGAACATCCGGAAAGAGGAGCAGATAAAGGCGGTCGCACGGGAGGCCAAGGACCGGGGGGTCCCGATCCGGGTCGGCGTCAACGCCGGCTCTCTCGACAAGGACCTGCTCGAGAAGCATGGCGGTCCGGTGCCTGCAGCTCTGGTGGAATCGGCATTGATCGAGATCCGGTATCTCGAAGAGGTCGACTTCGAGGACATCAAGATCTCTGTGAAACACTCAAATGTCATGTCGATGATCGAGTCGTACCGGCTCCTCTCCGAGACGGTCGATCGTCCCCTTCATCTCGGTGTCACCGAAGCCGGCCCGCCACCTGCGGGGTTGATCAAGTCGGTGGCGGGGATCGCCACCCTTCTCAACGAGGGCATCGGCGACACCATTCGCTTCTCGCTGACCGCCGACCCGGTCGAGGAGGCCAAGGCGGGCCGTCAGCTCCTGGAAGCAATGGGTTTGAGGGAGCGGAAGGGCCTGGACTTGATCGCCTGCCCGAGTTGTGGCCGGGCCGAGGTCGATGTGATCGATGTCGCCACCCGCGCCCAGGCCGCGCTTGAAGCGGAGAACCTGCCAATCCAGGTGGCAGTGATGGGCTGTGTGGTCAACGGCCCGGGGGAGGCACGTGAGGCCGATATCGGGATCGCCGCCGGGCGCGGGCGGGGGCACCTGTTCATCAAGGGCCAGGTTGTCCGGGTGGTCCCGGAGTCTGAGATGGTCGAGGCTCTTCTCGACGAGGCGCGCAAGCTGGTCGAGGAGGGGGTGGAGAGTCGACTGGCCCACGCCGAGGCGAATGCGGCGGAGATCGCCGCCGCGACACGCGAAGAGTTGATTCAGATCCAAGGGGACGCCAACCGGTCGAAGGACCGGCGGGCAAAAGTGGCTGAAGTGGCCCAAACCGAGTGACCTTGCCACAGTAAGGCCCCATGCGCTGGTCTCAAGCTTTCATCCCGACCCTTCGCGAGCCCCCCGCCGACGCCGAAGCGGTGAGTCACAAGCTCCTGGTCCGTGGGGGCTTCATACGCCAGCTTGCCGCTGGGTCCTACACCATCCTCCCTTTGGGCCAAAGAGTCCGCCTCAAGGTGGGCGGGATCATCCGTGACGAGATGAACGCCATCGGCGCCCAGGAGATGGTCCCTCCCACCCTGCATCCAGCCGAGATATGGCGCCGGTCTGGCCGTTATGACTTGATGGGGGAGAACCTCTTCAAGTTGGAGGACCGCAAGGGCGCCGAGCTGGTGTTGGGGATGACCGAGGAGGAGATCTTCGCTCTCACCGCCCTCGAGCTCTTCTCATATCGCGATCTCCCGCAGATCTGGTATCAGATGCACACAAAGTTCCGAGACGAGCCGAGGCCCAAGTCCGGCCTCCTTCGAGTTCGGGAGTTCACGATGAAGGACTCGTACACGCTCGACATCGATCGGGCCGGCCTCGATGTCGGATTCGAGAAGCATCGCGAGGCCTACCAGCAGATCTTCTGGCCGACTCGGGTTGGCGGCCGTCGATGTCGAGGCATCTCGGGGGCGATGGGTGGCTCGGAGTCGGTGGAGTTCGTGGTGAGGAGTGAGGCGGGCGAGGACTGGATCGTCACCTGTGAGAACTGTGACTATCGGGCCAACCTGGAGCGGGCCACCTCCGCACTGGAATTGGTGGACGATGGGGTGGCATCGGGTTTGGAGCGATTCCCGACGCCCGGGTTACGCACGATCAAGGCCCTCGCCGAGGCACATCCGGACATGGCGCCACCAGACCGGCAGATCAAGACCCTGGTGTATTACCTGGAAGGCGAGCCAATCCTCGTGCTGTTACGGGGTGATCACGATCTTCAGGAGCAGAAGCTGCTGGACGCCACCGGGGTTGGCGAGGACCTGAGAGCGGCCACGCCCGAGGAGATCGAGCAAGCTACTCGGGGCCATGCCGGGAAGTCTCGGTGCCGTCGGGGTGAAAGAGATTAGGATCATTGCCGACCTCGCCCTCCAGGGCCGGCACAACATGGTCACCGGCTCCAACGAGGACGACTGGCACCACTCGGCGGTAGACATCGAGCGCGACATCGACGTAGGGGAGTGGGCGGATCTTCGGGCGGTGAAGACCGACGAGGCGTGTGTCAGCTGCGGCGGCACTCTGGAACTGTGGAAGGGGATCGAGGTCGGTCACATCTTCAAGATCGGCACCAAGTACTCCGAGGCATTCGAGGTGTTCGTCCAGGACGAGTCGGGTGCGAGCCGGCCCGTCTACATGGGCTCATACGGAATCGGTGTAGAGCGGGGCATGGCGGCCGTGGTGGAGAGCAGTCATGACGAGAAGGGCATCATCTGGCCGGTCTCGGTTGCACCCTACGAGGTGGTGATCACGGTGGTCAGGGCCGACGACGACGACACTCTGGCCGCCGCCGGGAAGCTCTATAAGGAACTCGAGGTTGCCGGCATCGAGGTGCTCCTCGACGACCGTGAGGAGCGGCCCGGAGTCAAGTTCGCCGATGCCGAGCTGATCGGGATCCCTTATCGGGTCACGGTTGGACCGCGTGGTGTGGCCGAGGGGAAGGTCGAGCTGACTCCGCGCCGCACGATGGAAACCGATGAAGTGGCTGTGGAGGACGTCGTCACGACTTTGGCCGAAGTCATCGCCTCGGCCCGTCACGGCTGAGCCAGAGCTCAACTGCTCTCGACGACCAGCACTATCCCGATGATGAACGGGATGAACAGGCTCATCTCGGGAAACACGAAGCGGGTCAGGATGACGGTGAGGGAGATGACCAGACCTACCCCGATGGTCATCCATCCCACCCATGCCGACACCAGCCCCGATTGCACGACGGCCACACCGATGCCTACATAGGCCAGATTTGCTCCGATTACCCAAACGTTCTCGGCCATGTACCCGGCCGCCCAAAACGAGTGAATCCATGGGGGCGTGTGGCCGGTCTCCTTGCGCTGACCGGCCGCGATCGGGATGGAGGTGCTCTGAACGAGGAGACCCAAGACCCAGGCGATGAGCACGACGATGAAAGCGCCAAACGAGGTGAATGCCAGAGGCGCTTGGCCGGCGTCAGCGATCAAAGAGGTCAGACCGGCCAATCCCGCCCCGGTGAGCACCAGTCCGACGAGTTGGGAGATGGAGAGCAGCCACCAGTCCGATCGGTTCTCGCCGACATGGTCGAGCTTGTCGTCCAACGAAAGCTGCCAGAACTCACCGGTGTAACCGCCTCGACGATAGGCGACTATCTCGCCGGCCGAGCCCAGCGCGAATCCAGACACCAACACGATGCCAACCAGCAACATGGTCTGGGAAAGCTACTGCGCGGACCATTTTCCTGACGGGTCTAGGCCGGCATCCACGGCGCAGAAGGTGATCTGGGAAAATATCCAGCAAATCTCTGTGCAGGCATCTGGTTCTTGTCCTTCTCGCCAAGTAGGATCGAACATATGTTCGTGGGGATAGGATGAGTGGTTTACGGTCCGCGTTGGAGGAATGGTCGGGCGAGGACATCAAGTCCCGGCCGGTCGACCTGCTGGCCGATGACCTGGTCGAATTGGAGAACCTTTCAGGGTTGTTGGAGTCGATCCAGCTGAGACGTCTCGAGGTGTTCGACCGTAAGACCGGCCACCATCTTCAGGGTTACCCGTCTTCGACCGCTTTTCTCATGGCAAGATGTCGGATGAGAGCAGGACGGGCGATGGGTCAGGTGGCTCGGGCCCACGCCCTTGAGCATACGCCGGCGGTGTTGGAGGCGTGGACTCAAGGACGGATCGGCACCGACCAGTCTTATGAGCTGTTCCGGGTTTCGACTCTGGTCCCCGACCGGTTCGCCACCGACCAACAGACTCTGGTCGACACAGTCGAAGACCTTTCGGTTAGGGCCACCCGGAAGGTGGTCGACTATTGGCGGTCGACAGTCGACGGACCCGGACTCCTCGAAGACGACAAGGAGCTGCATGATCGGCGGGGGGTGTCGTTGTCGACCAGTTTTGATGGGGCGGGACGTCTCGACGGTGATCTGACCGTCGTCGCCAAAGAGACCCTGGGCACCGCATTAGACGCTCTGATGCCGCCACCCCGACCAGAAGAAACCCGGACCCCACGGCAAAGACGTCATGACGCGTTGGAGGATCTGGCCCGTTTCTACCTCGACCACCAAAACACTCAGCAAGTCGGCGGGGAGAAACCACACACCAACATTCTCTGCGACCTCGACGCATTGGAAGGCATCGCCGGCGGAACTCATGAAATAGAAATCGGACCCGTCCTCACCGTCGACCAGGTCCGTGCCCTCGCCTGCGACTCATCGGTCAGCCGGATCGTCCTCGGACCCGATTCAGAGATCATCGACGTCGGACGGCGAACCCGCACGATTCCCGCCGCTTTAAGACGGGCTCTCAGCGCCCGAGACGGTCACTGCACCTGGCCAGGATGCGAAACCGACCAGAGGTTCTGCAACGCCCATCACATCCAACACTGGGCAGATGGAGGCGAAACCTGTCTCGAAAACCTCCGGCTCCTCTGCCGGTACCACCACACCCTCACCCACCAACTCGAAGAAGCCAGCCAGCCACCCGACCGGCAGAAAAGACGATGGCGCAGATGGCGGACACCCGGTCGGACACATTCAGCCTTCAACACAGCCGGCACCCACCACACCCCCCTCCCCGAACTAGTCCGAAGAGACTGAGCCGGCCGACGAGGGACTAGTCCAACGGCTCCACATCGATCACGTCTCCATCCAGCGGCCCCACCCGCGGTTGGCCAGCCGTGAACACGCTCACTCGATTCGAGAACCGTTTCGACACGAAGCCATAGACATAGCCACGCACATACGGCACCAACAGCAGGAACCCGAGGGTGTCGGTGATGAAACCAGGTGAGATCAGGAATGCACCGGCCACGAGGATTGCGGCCCCGTCGATGAGCTCGCGACCGGGCAGTCTGCCCTCACCCCACTTGGCCTGGATACGGCCCAACACAGAAAGACCGGCGCGTCGCACCAGGAACGAGCCGATCAGGGCGGTGGCAACGGCCAGGCCCAACGCCCAGCCCAGACCGATCCAGGAACCAACCCAGAAGAAGGTCAACATCTCGGCGATGGCGACAAGGGCAAAGAAGGAGAGAAAGCTCACACCCCAACGGTACCGGGGAGCGGGATGAAAAGGGTGCCGGCAGCGTTGGGCCTTGAGAGCCGGCAACGCTTATACTTGATCGAACAACAGGACGCTTTTAACCAGGTGGGCGCCTTTGGCACCCACCTGAATTGTTGTGGAGTAACCGAGAAATGACGACCGTTACGGACATTTGGACGGTGGTGGAGCCGTATCTCGCCGCCGAGCAGCTCGAGCTGGATGACCTCGAGATGCTGGGTCGCGGGCCGGGCCAACTACTGAGAGTGGTCGTCGACGGCGAAGGAGTGAACATCGACCGTCTCGCCGAGGTCTCTCGCGGTATTTCGCGTCTTCTCGACAATGAGACGGGGCTGAGCGACGCCTATCGACTCGAAGTGAGCTCGCCCGGGTTGGAGCGCAATCTGCGTCGACCGAGCCACTATCGCAAGGCCGAGGGTCGCGAGGTTGTGGTGAAAGTCGCAGACGGCGACCTGAAGACCACGTTGCGCGGAATCGTCACTGAAGCCGGTGACGAATCCTTCGTGGTCGAGACCGAAGGTGGCACGAAGACGGTCGGCTACGAGGACGTGCTCACCGCCAAGACGGTGTTCAGGTGGGAGAAGGCCCCGAAACCGGGCCACTGAAGGAGAATCATGCAGCTCGACACGATGATGGAGGCCATTGAGGTGCTCGCACGTGAGCGTGGTGTCGCCATCGACACCATCCTCGATGCGTTCGCCAATGCGCTGGTTGCCGCCTACAAGCGGAGTCCCGGCGCGGCCGAAGAGGCCCGCGTCACCATCGATCCCGATTCGGGTGAGGTGATCGTCTACGCCCAGGAGCTGGATGAGGACGGCAACGTCACCAAGGAATGGGAAGACACTCCCGAGGGTGAGGCCTTCGGCCGCATCGCGGCCCAATCGTTCAAACAGGTCATGCAGCACAAGTTGCGTGAAGCAAAACGTGAGCACGTGTACGAGATGTACGAGGGCCGGGAGGGTGACCTGGTCACGGGTCTGGTACAGCAGGTTGACTACCGCTCGGTGATCCTCGATCTCGGCGACGCCGAGGCGATCCTTCCCGGCTCGGAACGAATACCGTTCGAGCGTCTCGAGCGAGGCAACCGCGTGAAGGCACTCATCCTGGAGGTGAGGAATGAGCCAAAAGGGGCCCAAATCGTCGTCTCTCGGTCGCATCCCGACCTGGTCAGGCGCCTTCTCGAGCTCGAAGTCCCCGAGTTGACCGACGGGACCGTGGAGATCGTGAACATCGCACGGGAGCCCGGTCACCGAACCAAGATTGCGGTCATCTCCAACGATCCCAACGTCGACCCGAAAGGCGCCTGTGTTGGAGGTCGCGGTTCCCGGGTCCGCCAGGTAGTCAACGAGCTCCGGGGCGAGAAGGTCGACGTCGTGCAATGGCGCGACGACATCGGTCAGTTCATCGCCGAGGCCCTAGGGCCGGCCAAGGTCAAGGAAGTCCACATCGACGAGGAGACAAAGACCGCCGACGTGGTCGTGTCCGAGCACCAGCTCTCGCTTGCCATCGGCAAGGAAGGCCAGAACGCCAGATTGGCGGCCAGGCTCTCCGGGTACAAGGTCGACATTCGATCTGATCAGCCCGAGCCGGTAGAAGAGCCAGAGCCCGCCACCGAGGAGCAACCAGAGCAGGCGAGCGAAGCCCCTGCTGAGGAATCCTCCGAGCAGCCCCAAGGGGAGCTTCCGGCCGAGGACGCAACCGAGGAGCCTTCCGTCGAAGACGCTCCAGCTGAGGACGCAACCGAGGAGCCTGTACCTGACGAAGGCGTCGAAGTCGCAGAGACCGAGCCTGCTCCGGATGTGGCAAAGGCCGACGAGAGCGTGGAGGATGTCGGAGACGACGAGGACGAGGTCCCCGAGACCGACCAAAATGACGATGAAAGCGAATGAGAGAGTTTTTAGAGCGTGAGGGTTTATGAACTTGCCCGGGAGCTGGGCCTCGACTCGAAGGATCTCCTTCAGCAGGCTCAGGATCTGGGCGTCGAAGTAAAGACTGCATCTTCGGGTCTCGATGACGAGGCCGTCGATCTGCTCCGTCTGGCCGTCGCCGGCGATGAGCCCGAGGCGGCCGCTGAGGAGCCAGAGCCACTCGTGGCCACACCCGAACAAGTCGTCGAAGCCAAAGAGCCTCCGCCCGCCCCGCTTCCATCTCCCGAAGAGCAGAAGGCAGCCGATGTCGAGATCGTCTCCATCCCGGCCGGGGCAACTGTCAGCGAATTCGCCGAGGCGATCGGGATCCCTGCCACCGATGTGGTGACTGAGCTGTTGATGAGGGGCCAGCCGGTCGGGGTGGGACAGGTCATGCCACCGGCTTTGATCGAGCCTGTTGCAGAGTCGTTTGGGTTCCTGGTCGACGCAGGGGACCTGCCGGACGCCGCACCGACGCCGGCAGTCGCCGAGCAGCCCGTCTTCGAAGACGACGAGTCGACTCTGGTCAGCCGTCCGCCCGTTGTCACCGTCATGGGTCACGTCGATCACGGCAAGACCACGCTGCTCGACACCATTCGCAAGACAAGCGTCGCCCAGGGCGAGCAGGGCGGGATCACCCAGCACATTGGGGCATACCAGGTCGAGGTCAATGGACACCCCATCACCTTCATCGATACCCCGGGTCACGAGGCGTTCACGGCCTTGAGGGCCCGTGGCGCCAACATCACCGACATCGTGGTCTTGGTGGTGGCTGCGAACGACGGGGTGAAGCCGCAGACGGTCGAGGCCATATCCCACGCCAAGGCCGCCGGTGTGAAGATGATCGTCGCCATCAACAAGATGGATGTCCCCGGTGCCGACCCTCTGAGGGTGCGCACGGAGCTGACGCAGCACGATGTCATCACGGAAGAGCTCGGTGGCGACGTGCCCAGCGTCGAGATCTCCGCGCTGAGCGGGAACGGGGTCGACGACCTGCTCGACGTCATCGATCTGATCTCCCAGCTCGAAGATTTCAAGGCCAACCCTGACGCCAATGCATCGGGTGTGATCGTGGAAGCTCAACTGGAAAAGGGCAAAGGAGCCGTGGCAACGGCCATCGTGCAACGTGGGACTCTTCGTCAGGGAGACTCCTTCGTGGCCGGTGCTGCTTCCGGACGTGCCCGGGCTCTAATGAACGAAGAGGGCGAGCAGGTCAAGAGTGCAGGCCCGTCGGCGCCTGTCCAGATCATGGGTTGGGACGAGGTTCCCGACTCCGGCGACTTCCTCGAAGTCGTCGAGGACGACCGTGAGGCGCGAAAGATCGCGGCCGACCGCCAGGAACAAGACAAGCTCGCCAGTCAGGCGATGCCATCGGCGCGCGACCGGCTCGAGTCATTGCTCGAGCAGCTCCGATCCGAGGAGGCCACGCTCAACGTCATAGTCAAGGCCGATGCCCAGGGGTCGCTCGAGGCACTCAGAGACTCGATTGGGAAGATCGAGCGTGAGGGTGGGCGCATACAGATCGTCCATGGAGCGGTAGGCGGCATCAACGAAAACGACGTGACCCTCGCCGAGGTGACCGACTCGGTGGTGGTTGGCTTCAACGTGCGACCCGAGCCGAAGGCGAGAAAGGCGGCCGAGGCCGCCGGTGTGCAGGTCCGCACCTACGGGATCATCTATGAGCTGTTGGACGAGATCGAGCAACTACTAGTCGGCCAGCTTGCCCCGGACGAGGAGGAACAGGTCTTGGGGACCGCCGAAGTGCGTGCCGTGTTCAAGGTCCCTCGCGCCGGCACCGTCGCCGGTTGTTATGTGGTCGAAGGGATGGTGCAACGTGGCGCCAAGGCACGGCTGTTACGGGACGGCGTCGTGATCCACGATGGTGTCATCTCCTCCCTCAAGCGCTTCAAGGACGATGTCCGAGAGGTCGCCGCCGGCTTCGAGTGCGGGATGGGATTTGAGAACTACAACGACATCAAAGAGGGCGACAGCATCGAGGTCTACCTGATACGCGAGGTGGCCCGGACCTGATGCGCTCGGCGGCCTTGAAGGTCGAGTTGCACCTACCCAACCCTCAGTCTCTCAAAGAGAAGCGGGGTCTTCTACGGCCGGTCCTGGAGGGTCTGAAGCGTCATGGCTCGTACAGTGTGGCGGAGGTCGATCACCACGACACATGGCAGCGCGCGGCCATAGGCATCGCCATCGTTGCCCCCGATGGAAAGAGCCTCGCCATGCAGATCTCGAAGGTTCGTCGCTACTTTGATGTGCAGCCCGAGATCGAAGTCCTGGAAATTCGGATGAGTGAGATGGAGGAGCCCGAGTGAGTGGCACCAGCCCGAGGATGCTCAAGGTCAATTCGACCGTAAAACAGGTGCTCGCCGAGGAGATCGAGCGTCTCAACGACTCGCGGCTCGACCTGGTCTCCGTGACCGGGGTGGAGACCAGTCCGAATCTCCGCCATGCCACGGTGTTCATCGATGTGCTGGGATCCGACCAAACTGGCGACGCCCTGGTGGCTCTGAGCAAGGCCTCGCGACGCCTCCAGTCGGCCATCGGCAGGCAGGTCAGGATGAAGTTCACGCCGATCCTCGAGTTCGCCGTCGATCCCGGTGTGGTGACAGGTGAGAAGATCGAGTCGATACTGCGTGAGATAGACCGGGGGCGTGATGACGAAGAAGAGTGAACGAGAGCTGATCGAGGCTGCTGCCGAGGCGATCAGGACGTCCGAGAGTCTGGCGCTCGCATGTCACGTCGGCCCCGACGGAGATGCCCTCGGATCAATGATTGGATTTGGGCTAGCAGCCCGCAATGCGGGCAAGAGGGTCGTTGCGAGCTTCGGCTCGCCGTTCTCGGTGCCGGGGAATCTCTCGTTCCTTCCCACAGACCTGTTGGTTCACCCGGACGAGTTCCCCAAACAGCCTGAGACCATGGTGGTGTTCGACGCCGGGGTGGCTGACCGGCTTGGCGAGTTGGGATCGGTGGCCGGGGATGCAGGCCAACTGATCGTGCTGGATCACCATGCGACCGGCGGTGACTTTGGCGACATCCCCGTCGTGAGACCGGACGCAGCCGCGACCGGGGTGTTGGTCGCCGAGCTGTTGGACGAGTTGGGGTGGCCCTTGACTCCAGCGATCGCGACCTGTCTCCAAACGGCCGTGGTCACCGACACGGGACGCTTTCAGTACGCCGCCACCACCCCATCGGTATTCGAGCTGGCGGCTCGACTGGTCAGGGCCGGTGCACGACCTGCAGACATCAGCCAGAAGGTGTACGAGGAGGCGCCGTTCGGATACCTCAAGGCAGCAGGAGCCGCACTCAGCCGGGCAACACTGGATCGAGACCTGAGCATGGTTTCGACCGTCATCAGCGAAGACGACCTCGTGGCCGCCGGAATCGACTGGGGAGACATCGACAATCTCATCAATACCGTCCGGCTTGCACAGGAAGCGGATGTCGCTGTCATCGTCAAGGTTCACAAGGACGGTCGCGTCAAATTGAGCATGCGTTCGCGCGGTGGCACCGACGTGGGGGGCCTGGCGGCCGCGATGGGAGGAGGAGGTCACAGGCTGGCATCGGGGGTCACGTATGCCGGTACCGCCGAGGCTGCCCTCGACGAAGTCAGAAAGCGAATCGGGGACCACAGGTGACCAGGGGATTCCTGATCGTCGACAAGCCGGGCGGCATCACCTCCACCGGGGTGGTCTCAAGGGTCAAGAGGGCGACCGGGGAAAAGAAGGTTGGGCACGCAGGGACTCTCGACCCCATGGCCACCGGGATGCTGGTGGTGGCACTCGGTCGGGCAACCCGCCTGATTCGATATGTCCAGGACCAGCCCAAGGAGTACCTGGCCACGGCGATGTTCGGGGTTTCCACCGACACGTTGGATGCCGAAGGAGCGGTGCTGTCGAGGGAGCCGATGAGCTTCACCGCCGACGAGTTGGCAACGGTGGCCCGCAGGTTCGTCGGGACCACACACCAAGTACCGCCCATGGTGTCCGCGCTCAAGCACCAGGGTCGTCGTCTCTACGAGCTGGCTCGCCAAGGCGAGGTGGTGGAGCGGGAGGCGCGCCCGATCGAGATCTACGAGCTGGAGATCGAGGCTGTCGGCAGTGAGCCTTATCCGGAGGTCAGGTTTCGGGTGGTGTGCGGCAAGGGGACCTATGTCCGGTCCCTGGCAGACGATCTGGCCGGCGCGCTCGGCGGCTCAGCCCACCTCGTTGCTTTGCGCCGAACCCGGACCGGTTGGTTCGACATCGAACGTGACGGCCTGCCACTGGGTGATCTCGAAAATTGGCGGGAGCGGTTGATCGAGCCCGCCCGCGCCCTGGAGGATTTACCCGCGGTGACCGTGGGTGCCGAGACGATGCGGGGTGTTTGCAACGGGATGCCGTTCGTCGGAGGCGAATTGGCCGAAATCCCTGACGACGCTGCCGTGAGGGTCCTCGGCCCGAGTGGTGGCCTTCTCGCGGTATATCGGCGCAGCGGTGAGCAGGTGCGCCCCGAGGTGGTGATCGGGGCATGAAGGTGCTTTCGGGCGGCTGGCCCGATTGGGAGCCGGTGGACGCCGATTCGGCGGTGACGATCGGTGTTTTCGACGGAGTTCATGTCGGGCATCGACGACTGCTGGCGGGAGTGGTCGGGTCGGGCCTGACACCGGCCGTCCTGACATTCGACCCACATCCTGCCGAGGTGCTCTCACCCGGCTCGCACCCGCGTCTCCTCACCACGGTCGATGAGAGGATCCGGTTGCTCGAGGCCATCGGCATCGAGTTGGTCGGAGTTCTCGATCTTGCCGAGATCAGGGCCTTTTCCCCGGAGCAGTTCGTTGCCGACATCCTGGTCGGGAAGATGGGGATGGCCCATCTGGTAGCCGGGACCGACTTCCACTTTGGCAAGGATCGGGCCGGAGACATCGATTTCCTGGTGTCGGCGGGGAGTGGGCATGGCTTCGACGTGGAGGTGGTCGAGCTCCAGCAACAAGACGGAGTGATCTCGTCGAGTCGCATACGAAGCCTGGTCGAGCAGGGGGCCGTGTCTGATGCGGCGTTGCTTCTTGGTTCCGACTTCACACTCACAAACACTGTCATCCACGGCGATGAGAGGGGTCGCGACCTCGGGTTCCCCACCGCCAACATCCTTCCTCCGGAGCGAAAGGTCATCCCCGGACATGGCATATATGCCGGGCGGGCAAGAGTCGCCGACGAGAGCCATGCCGCTGCCATCAGCGTTGGCGTCCGGCCCACATTCGGTGGGTCGCAGTTGTTGATCGAGGCCTACATCCTCGACTTCGAAGGCGACCTATACGACCGGGCCCTGAGCCTCGAGTTCGTCGAGAAGCTGCGTCCCGAGCTCGACTTTGCAGACGTTTCCGACCTGGTCCTGCAGATGGGCGAGGATGTCGAGCTGGTCAGGGGCATCATTAGTGCCCCGGCCAAGAGCTGACGGGGGCGGGTCATGCCGGAGCAAGCGCGCCACCGAATACCCACAGGCAGCGCCGTGGTGGTGAAGGCGGGAACTTCGAGTCTGGTCCGCGATGGGGGAATGCTCGATGCCGATGCGCTTCAGGCCACGGTGGGACACATTGCCAAGCTGGCCAAGGATGGCTACAAACCCGTTTTGGTCTCCTCCGGGGCAGTGGCGGCCGGCTTGCCGGCGCTTGGGCTGTCTCGACGCCCGTCCGACGTGCCCGGCCTCCAGGCAGCCGCCGCGGTAGGCCAGGGTCTCCTCATGGAGCGCTATGCAGGCTTGTTCGCGGACCAGGGGATCGTTGTCGGCCAGGTGTTGTTGACCAAAGACCTGTTGGCCAGTCGGGCCCAGTACTTGCACGCTCGGGACGCCCTGCAGAAGCTGCTCACCCTTGGCGTCGTCCCCATCATCAACGAGAACGACACTGTCGTGGTCGACGAGCTCAGATTGGGGGACAACGATCGTCTCGCGGCTGTTGTGTCACATCTCGTTGGCGCCGGGATCCTGGTCATCCTCACTGATACACGCGGGTTGTACTCGGCCGACCCGCGTGTTGTAGAGGAAGCGGAGCTCCTTGGCGCGGTCCATGCCACCGACCAGGCGCTCGATGGCGTCACGGGAGGAGCTTCCGGTCCCTTCGGTTCCGGTGGGGCGGCGACCAAAGTGGCGGCGGCGCGGATGGCCGCGTGGTCCGGGATCCCGACCGTGATCGCCGATGCCAGTGCGGATCGAGTGGTAGAGAGAGCGGTCGGTGGCGAGGAGGTTGGGACTTGGGTCACCCCGCACTCCGAGCGATTGGTGGCGCGGAAGCTGTGGATTGCCTTCGGCCAGCGCTCGGAGGGCCGTGTCACTGTCGACCTGGGTGCGGCGGCGGCCCTGATCGAACAGGGCAAGTCGCTGTTGGCAGTGGGAGTGACGTCGATCGAGGGGAACTTCGATGCTGGTGCCGCCGTCGAGGTCTTCGACCCTGCGGGCGAACTGATTGGGAAGGGCGCTATCGGGCTGGGTGCCCCCGAGGCCCGAGAGGCAGTTGGGAGGCACAGCTCGGAAGTTGGCGGAGTCCTCATTCACCGCGATGATTTCGTCCGGCTGGCAGTTCCTCGGGTTTCCGAAGGGCGGCCCTCCGCCGATAGGCTCCGCGCATGATCGACCAGATCGGCAGAAGGGCGCGTGATGCATCCAATGCCCTGAGGGCTTCCACAGGTTCGACCCGCGCCGCCGCCCTCAACGAGATGGCCGAGTCGGTTTCGCTTTCGTCCGGCCCAATTCTCGACGCCAACGCGCTGGACATGGAACAGGCGCGCTCAGGAGGCATAGCGGGCGCCCTCCTCGATCGGCTTCGGCTCACCGAGGATCGGATCGCCGGGATGGCCGAGAGCTTGAGGAAGGTGGCGGGCCTCCCGGATCCGGTGGGACGGGAGACGGGCGGTTGGTCGCTCTACAACGGAGTCCGGCTTCACCGTGTCCGGGTGCCCCTCGGGGTGGTGGCTGTGATCTACGAGGCGCGTCCCAACGTCACGGCCGATGCATCCGGTCTCTGCATCCGATCGGGCAACGCGGTGATTCTGAGGGGCTCCTCCTACGCACTTCGATCGAATATCGCCATCTCCTCCGCACTCCGTGGTGCCTTGGTCGAGGCAGGCCTGCCTGAAGATGGGATTCAGCTCCTCGCCGACACCACCAGGGCGACAGCCAAGGCACTGATGCAGGCGACGGAATGGGTGGATTTGCTGGTGCCGCGGGGAGGCCCGGGCCTGGTGGAGGCGGTGAGGAGGGATGCCACGGTGCCCACAGTCATCGACGGGGCGGGCAACTGCCACGTCTATGTCGACGTCGAAGCTGACCTCGACAAAGCGGCCAGCATCGTCCTCAACGCCAAGACTCAACGTCCCGGGGTCTGCAATGCGGCGGAAAAGCTCCTCGTGCACGAGGCGGTCGCCGATCACTTCCTCCCATCGATCACGAAGGCTCTCGCCGCCGAGGGTGTGGAGATTCGCGGCGATGACAGGGTGCGCTCCATCGTGCCCGACATCCTCGAGGCCACTGCCGAGGATTGGTCAACGGAGTACCTGGCCATGGTGATCGCCATCGCTGTGGTCGACGACGTAGGTCGAGCCATCGATCACGTGCGCACCTACGGCACCGGCCATACCGAGGCAATCGTCACCGAGAGCCTGGTCACCGCAGAGCGATTCATCGAAGGCGTCGACACGGCGGTGGTGGCGGTGAATGTGTCCACCAGGTTCACCGATGGCGAGGAGTTCGGGTTTGGCGCTGAGATCGGGAACTCCACCCAGAAGCTCCACGTGCGTGGCCCGATGGGACTCGAGTCGCTCACCAGCGAGCGCTATGTCCTCTATGGAGACGGACAAGTGCGATGACCCTATGGCGAGCTCCGGTTGGGGTTACATGCGGACGTCCTGCTACAGTTGTCGTTGTTCCCCCGGATCAATTCAGGTTTCACGCGTAATGAAGACAACGACCGAGATAGTCGCCGAATATGGCACTCATGAAAGCGATACGGGCTCACCAGAGGTCCAGGTAGCGCTGCTAACCGAGCGAATCAGCCACCTCACCGAGCATCTTCGCGAGCACAAGCACGATCACCACAGCCGACGCGGCCTGCTGATGATGGTCGGCCAGCGCCGTCGTCTGCTCGACTACCTGCGAAGACAGGATGTCGAGCGTTATCGAAGTCTCATCGCCAAGTTGGGATTGCGACGCTGATCTAGATTTCGCGAGGGGCGGGTGACCGCTCCTCACGTTTATGGGGCGATGCCCCAAACCGAACCCGACCGGTTGTCGGGAGCAAGACGGCTACTGCCCAAGGCAGAGCCCAAAGATGAGCCCTGCCGGTTGTCAGTGGCGATGCCTCACATCCTCGAGAGGCATGACCACTGCCAACGGGCTTGGCTCCCAAACACAAGGAGCACTTAGTGCCCGAAATCTCCGTAACGGGGACCATCGGCGGCAAAGAGTTCGTCCTGAGCACCGGCAAACTTGCCGGTCAGGCCGACGGCGCCGTGGTTGCCCGTCTTGGCGGAACCCAAATGTTGGTGACCGCCACCGCAAACAAGAAGCTGCGAGAGGGTGTCGATTTCTTTCCCCTCACCGTTGACTTCGAAGAGCGCATGTACTCGGTGGGAAAGATCCCCGGGTCGTTCTTCCGCCGTGAGGGCCGTCCCTCTGAGCAGGCCATCCTGACCTGTCGCCTCATCGACCGACCACTGCGCCCATCGTTCGCAGACGGCTACCGGTGTGAGACCCACGTCGTGATCACCTCGCTGGCAGTGGATCAAGAGAATCCATTTGATGTGGTTGCCCTCAATGGGGCATCAGCGGCTCTCACCGTGAGTTCCATCCCATTCCAGGGCCCGATCGGCGGCGTTCGTCTTGGGCTCAAGGACGGCGAGTGGATCCCATTCCCCACCCATGAAGATCTCGAAGGCTCGGTTTTCGAGCTCGTCGTGGCCGGCGGCCGCAACGAAGAAGGCGGGATCGACATCATCATGGTCGAGGCCGGTTCGACTCCGAACGGCCTTCGCCTGATCGCCGGTGGGCAAGCCCCATCGGACGAGGACACCGTGGCGCGTGGTCTCGAGGAGGCCAAGCAGTACATAGGTGAGTCAATCGATCTCCAGAACGAATTGGCCTCCAAGGTCACCAAGAAGGAGGTCGAGTGGCCAATCGCCCTCGACTACACCGACGAGATCTATCAGCAGGTCCGCCAGGCGGCTGAGCCGAAACTCGCATCGGTCGTTGCCATCGCCGACAAGCAGGAGCGCAAAACGGCCCAAGACGAGGCCTTCGAGGCCACGATCTCAGAGTTGAGCCTGGCCGAGGATGACGACGAAGGTCGCACCCAGGCGGGCCGCGCATTCAAGTCTGTGCTGAAAGACATCATGAGAAAGCGCGTGGTCGAGGAAGGGATCAGGCTGGACGGTCGTGGGCCAACCGACATCCGACCGATCTCCGCCGAGGTCGGACTGGTGCCGCGAACCCATGGTTCCGGTCTGTTCACACGTGGCGAGACCCAGGTGCTCAACTTGACCACCCTTGGGATGCTGAAGATGGAGCAGATGCTCGACACCCTCGCTCTCGAGGACTCGAAGCGCTACATGCACCACTACAACTTCCCACCCTTCTCGACGGGCGAGGCAGGCTTCATGCGAGGCCCCAAGCGCCGGGAGATCGGTCATGGGGCTCTGGCTGAAAAGGCTGTCTTGCCGGTGATTCCCACCGAGGAGGACTTCCCCTACACGTTGAGGTTGGTCTCGGAGGTCCTGTCGTCCAACGGTTCGACATCGATGGCATCGGTATGCGCCTCCTCGCTATCCCTCATGGACGCTGGTGTGCCTATCGCTGCGCCGGTGGGCGGCATCGCCATGGGCCTCATCGAGAGGGACGGAAAGTACGTCACCCTGACGGACATCCTGGGCACCGAAGACGCCCTGGGGGACATGGACTTCAAGGTGGCCGGCACCAGAGACGTCATCACGGCGCTCCAACTCGACACCAAGCTCGAGGGTCTTCCCTCGGAGGTGCTGACAAAGGCCCTCGACCAGGCCAAGGTCGCCCGTCTCTTCATCCTCGACAAGATGGCAGAGGCAATCGCCGAGCCACGCAGCGAGATGAACGAGTTCGCTCCGCGCATCGAGTCGATCGAGATCCCCAAGGACAAGATCGGCGAGGTGATCGGCCCCAAGGGGGCGGTCATCCGGGAGCTGGAGGAAGTGACCGGCGCCGCCATCGAGATCGAAGAAGCCGACGGGAAGGGCATCGTCAGAATCGCCTCCTCGGACGGTGCAGCTTTGGCTGCCGCCCGGGAGAAGATCACCCAGATCGCTTTTCCACCCGAGGTGGAGCTCGGCGAGGAGTACCACGGCAAGGTGGTCAACATCACCAAGTTCGGTGCGTTCGTCAACATCCTTCCTGGCCGCGATGGCCTTCTCCACATCTCACGTCTGGACGGCTCCAAGCGCGTCGAGCGCGTCGAGGACTACCTGAGCGACGGCCAGGAGCTCGATGTGCGGGTTCGTGAGATCGACAGGGGCAAGGTCAGCCTCGAGTTGGTCAATGCCCTCGAGGGCGCAACCCTTCCCGACTCAGAGCCGGCACGCCAGGGCGGCGGAGACCGTGGTCGTGACAACGGCTCGCGGGATCGTGACCGTGGTGGCCGTGACCGTGGCAGCCGCGACCGTGGCAGCCGTGAGCGTGGTGGTCGTGACGGTGGCGGATCCGGCGGCGGCCGCGACAGCCAGGCTTCCAAGAGCGAGAGCAGCAGCCAGGGTGGTGCCGGTGGCGAGCGTCGCCGCGTTGCCAAGAGCTTCGACGAGGCTTTCGAGGAGATCGGCGAGTCCTGATACGCAGGGCTCCTATGCTGTCGAAGGGGACGGGCTTGCCCGTCCCCTTTGCTTTTCCCGCATAGACTCGGGAAGAGACGAACTTGGGGGGCAGGAATGGCGGTTGAGACTCACGGAGTCGTGCAGTTGCGCGGCACATCCAAACGTGTCCCTGTGACCGTGCGCGCCGACCAGGGCCGTCTCAGGGTCGCCACCTCCGATGAGGTGATAGGTGACTGGGACGTCTCAGCCATCGGCATTCAGGCACTCAATGACGGCTTCTCCCTGAGAGTCGAAGGCGAGGAGATGATCCTGAAGACTGAGAACGACCCTGGAATTGCCGAGGAGATCGGGATGATGGCGGCCTCGCCGAGGTTGGCTCGGCGTCTCGCGGCCTCCCATCCTCTCGCGGAGAGAGAGCCTGCGCCAGAGCCGACCCCGATCAAGTCGAATCTCGGGCCGATCTTGTTTGCCCTCGGGGGGGCTCTGATCCTGGCCGGCGGGTTCTTCCTCCGTCAGGACACCGCTCTGATCGCGAATGAGAATGGCGTGGCACAAGGGCTCTCCGCCGACGGTCGATTCTGGCTGGCCTTCGTGATTGGCGGGTTGATCATGGCGTTTGTGGGGTACATGCTGGCCCTCGGGCCTCGTTGGGCCCGGTTGGGTGCCGGTTTGGTCCTCCTGGCTGTGGTGATCCTGTTCGGTGTCGCTGCATCGACCTCGGCCCCTGCCGCCAACCATCTTCTTGCCTATGGATTCGTCGCCGGTGGGATCGTGGTGGGAATCGCCGTCATCTTCAGCGAGAACCTGAATGACGGCGGTTGATCCCCGGTAGCGTCCATCCGGTGCCGGAACTGCCCGACATCGTGGTCTATATCGAAGCTCTGGGTCGACGCGTGCTTGGTGAGAGGCTGGTTGGCGTCCGCGTGGCATCACCCTCGGTACTGCGCACCTACGACCCGCCCTACGACGCCGCGGTCGGGGCCAACGTCGAGAGCCTCCATCGGGTCGGGAAGCGAATCGTCTTCGGGTTCACACGGGACGTCTTTCTCGTGATCCATCTGATGGTCGCGGGAAGGCTGCGATGGGAGCCGAAGGGCAAGGCGATACCGAAGAAGGTCGGTCTTGCGGCCCTCGACTTCGACTCGGGCACGCTGACGCTGACCGAGCAGGGAACCAAGAAGAGGGCCGGCATCTGGGTCTTCAACGGTTGGGATGGAGTCTCCCAACTCGATCGTGGGGGAGTCGAGCCGCTTGAGGTCAGCGCGGGAGAGTTCGGCGAGGCACTGAAGCGGGAGAATCGCACCTTGAAGCGAGCCTTGACCGACCCGCGCCTGTTTTCGGGCATCGGGAATGCATACTCGGATGAGATCCTTTGGAAGGCGAAGCTCTCACCGGTGAAGAGGACGGCACAGTTGAGTGAGGGGGAGGTCGGCCGTCTGCACCAGGCGGTTGTCGAGTCGCTTACTGATTGGACGACGCGTCTCAGGGATGAGGTGGGGGACGGGTGGCCCTCCAAGGTGACTGCCTTTCGGGATGATATGGCCGTTCATGGGAAATACGGTCTGGCTTGCCCTCGCTGCGGCTCAAAGGTGCAGCGCATCGTCTATGCCAGTAACGAGACCAACTATTGCGCCACCTGTCAGACCGATGGCAAGCTCCTGGCCGACCGGTCGCTGTCGCGTCTCCTCAAAGATGATTGGCCCAAGACGATCGAAGAACTGGAAGAGAGCTAGCACTCGCCTCTTGCCGGGCGAACATATGTTCGATAAGCTCCAATGCCCGGCCATGGAGTCAGTTTGGGCATCGAAAGCGTTGCGCTCAAAGGTGGAGCGCCTTTTATCGACCTCGCAGAGAGAGAAGACGGATATCTGCGTCTTCAACCGGGTCGGGTCACCGAGTTGGTCGGTTTGCCCGGCTCGGGGCTCACCCGTCTCGGATTGAGGTTGCTTGCGGAGCCTTCCCAAGAGGCTCCTGTCGTTGCCCTGGACACCAGAGGTTGGATCTCGCCTGAGGCGGCATGGGAGACGGGTGTCGTCTCCAGCAATCTGATAATCGTGCGTTGTGATGATCGCCGTATCTGGCCGAGAGTCACTGCTGCCCTCCTCGAGGGGATCAGGGCCCTGTACGCCGAAGTGCCGGCAGGGGTCAAAGATCAAGACCTGCGTCGCTTGGCGGCTTTGGCCAGGGCTCGTCGTGTCTCTATGGCGATGCGCTCGATGGGGTCAGGTCTTCCCATTGGCGTGGCCCACCTGAGGCTCCGCGCCCTGGGTGTCACCTGGGAGGGCGCCGATCATGGTCATGGGCGGTTGAAAAGACGTCGCCTCCATCTCGAGGCATCGGGGAAGGGAGCAGCAGGCGTGACTCGACGATTCGAGGTGGAGGATGAGGGTTCGGACGTTGTGCGTGTGGTTTCCGATGTGGTCATTGGGGAGGCCAGACGCGCCATCGGATGAGCCGCTGCTCGTTGTCGATGACCGTGTCGTCGGGGCAACCGCGGAGGTGCTGGCTGCCGGGGTGAGTCTCGGGATGGCCCGGCGAGAGGCTGAGGCTCTCGCACCATTCGCAACAGTCATGATGCGTGACCCCAGCGAAGAGGCGCGTCGATTCGAGCCGGTGCTGGAGAGGATCGAGGACCTCATTCCCCGGGTCGAGGTCGTCTCCCCGGGTCTCGTCTTCATCCCGATCGCGGGAGCGGTCCGCTTCTACGGTGGTGAGGGGGCACTGGCCCGTCGCATTGCCGACGTGCTGGCAGGATCAACAGGCCATGAACGAGGTGGGGAGGCCCTGATCGGGGTGGCCGATGGGCCATTTGCCGCCAGATGGGCAGCCGCCACCGCCATGGTGGACGAGCCCAATGTCGTGGCGAACACCATTCGCTTCCTTTCCGGCTTGGACCTCGCTGCATTGCGCGAGAGCATCGATTCCGACGAGTTGCTCGACACTTTTCGCTGGCTTGGGATATCCACTCTCGGAGAGTTGGCCCGTTTGCCTCGGGAGGCTCTCACCACCCGATTTGGCAACCCCGGATTACTCGCCCATCGCCTTGCCAACGGTGAGGATCGGGTTGTCGATCCACGACAGGCGCCATCGGACCTTGCTGTGGACGCTTCTTTCGAAGAGCCGCTCATAGACCTGGATGCCGTCGCCTTTTCTGCCCGTGCACTGTCCGAACGGCTGCTCAACTCCTTGAGAAGGGCGGGCATTGCCCCGCACAGGGTGGTCATCCTTGCCGTCTCGGCATCGGGGGGAGCGCGGGAGCGGGTGTGGCGATCGGCCGATCCCTTCACCGAGCGACAGCTGTCGGATCGCGTGTGGTGGCAATTGCGGGCATGGGTGGAATCAGGGGGAGTGCCGGGCGGGATAGCGCGGCTCCGCATCGAACCGGCGGATCTGTCTGATGGCGGGAGACAACTCGGTTTGCTAGAGGACGAGACGCCGAAGATCGAAGCCGAGCGGGCGCTGGCCAGGGCACAGGCATTGCTCGGGCCTGATGGTGTTCTCCAGGGACGACTTCAGGGCGGAAGGATGCCACGGGAACGTGTTGTCTGGTCCCGATGGGGCGAACCACCGACGACAGGGGAGCGGGATCCATCGGCTCCATGGCCGGGAGCAACTCCGGCACCAAGCCCCGCCCTCGTCCCGGCGAGGCCCGAGCCAATCGAGGTGGAGTGGGATGGGGGAGTGCCGACCAGAGTGAGGCTGGGGACCAGATGGGAGCCGGTGCTCACCTGGAGTGGCCCTTGGCGGCTCAGCGGGCGCTGGTGGGCAGGGGAGAGGGATGCCGACCGTTATCAGCTGGTCACCTCGGTGGGTGCATTCCTCTGCACGGTCTCGCAAGGAAGGGCTTACCTGGCCGGGATATATGACTGATTGAATGCCGTCCGGCACCGTTATCTTCACCAGATGCCGGCCAACTCCTCATTCAGGCGTGGAGTGCGGGACTCCGTCCTGATCTTCTTTGCCGTCGCCTCGTTTGGGGTGGCATACGGGGTGCTCGCCATCGATGTGGGTTTGGGGAGTTGGCTTGCCTTGTTCTCATCGATGGTGATCGTCTCGGGAGCGGCACAGTTCGCCCTGGTCGGCCTCATCGCTGCCGGCCCGATTCCCGTGCTGTTGGCGGCCACCGGACTCGGGCTGCGTCACCTCCCGATGTCGGCCACTCTCGCCCGTCTCATAGGGCCGCAACCCCTCGGGACCCGGCTTCGCCTTGCCTTCATCCTCGTTGATGAGACCTTCGGCCTGACGATCAGAGCGGCCGCTGCCGGTGTTGAGGACCTGGTGGCCTACAAGACCGCGGCCGACATATCCTTGTACTCGGGTTTCGTCCTCGGCACCGCGGTGGGTGTGTGGTTCGGCACCGAGATAGATCCCCAGGTGGTTGGGGTCGGAGTGCTCTTCGGCCTTCTGTTCCTGGGTCTGGCCGCCCCCATGATCGAGAGGAGGAGAGATTGGTTGGTCGCGGCAGCGTCAATAGTGGCAACCATCCTCGCCATCGCGATCCTGCCGTCGGCGTGGCAGATCACGAGTGCCGCCGTCGCCGCGGCGGTCGTCGGGGTGGCAGCCGGTGAGTGATCTTTATCTGGTGCTGGGAGTGGCAGTGATCACCTATGTCAGCCGCGTTGTGTTCCTCATTCGACCCCGTCCTGTCCCAGCCGGGCTGATCGGGCGTTTTCTCGACGTCTTCCCGCTTGCGCTCTTCATGGCCATCGCCACAGCTGGGCTGGTGGCACCCAACGGCACGCCGGAGGTCACTCCCGGCCTGGCGGCGGCGGCCGGGGGTGTGCTCGGTGCTTTCCTGTTCAGGCGATCTCTGCTCGGAGTGCTCGGAGTCGGCGCCGTTGCCTTCTATCTGGTGCGCGCGCTGTCGGGCTGACCGGCTCATGGCACCAGGATGACGGGGTATTGGCGGATGTCGATGGACGTACCATCCTTGGCCGAGTCGTCCCAGACCACGAGCGAGCCCATCTGCTGATGATCCACTTTGTAGTGGACGGTGAAATCGAAGTTGCCCCATCCGGTCCCGAGGTCGGTCATCGCCTGCCCTTCAGCCAGGACGTGATCCTCGGCGTCGCTCAGTCGATAGAGGAAGGCCGCCTCGAATACCGCTCCGAACCCGGTGACCCTGAGGGGGTTCGCAGCTAGGCCGCCGTAGGCCGGGCTCTCGATATCGAGGGCGGCGGCGAATTCGAGATAGTCGCCACGAGCCACGGGTCGGGAGACCAGTTGCCCATCACCGGTCTGAACGGCTACCGGCTTTCCGTCCTGGAAGAACTGCACATCATCCACCGTGGGAAATCGGGTGAGGGTGAACACCACTTGGGCCGCCTTCATGGCGCTGGCGGCGGAGTCGTCGTCGGCAGCGAAGTCGGAAGAGAGATCAACCTTGGCGATGCCGTCGGCGATCGTGAGCCCGAGCAACCTGACGCCGTCGGGGATCATGGTGGAGATCGATGGGTCTGATACAGCCGGGCCGGCCAGCAGCTGCTCCATTGCTGCCCGAGCCACCGACAGGGTGTGTGACACATCGGTGGCAACCGGTATCAGGAACGGACCTGTTCTCTGCGGGTGCCCGGCCTCGTCGACATAGAAGTAGACGCCCAGGCTGATCGGACTTGCGTGCTGTGTCGTCGTAGGGGTGGTGGTGGTTGGGGCGGTGGTCGTGGTGGCTTGTGTGGTGATCGTGGTGGAAGAGGCGTTGAGCGCGGTTGTGCTGGTCGACTGGGTCGATGGCTGAGTCTGCGTGGTTTGGCCGGGAAGAGCCTGCGTGGTCGAGCCGGATACAGCCGGACTACTGCAACCAGCCAACAACAAGGCAAGTCCGGCAACGACCGTGAGATGTCTCCTCATCAGGGGCTCCTTGGTGAACTGGGGGCTATGTCACCTATGAGACGTCGCAGAGCCGGAGAATGGGTGACAACGTGATGGGTCGGGCTGTCGCGTCAGACCCCGATCCTGCCACCCTGCGTCCTGACCCTGCCAGAAATCAACTCGAACACTTGGTCCCTCAAATCTCCCGTGTCGGCATGCGTTAGGCCAGCTGTTTCGATCGGTTTGTCGATGACTGCGGTGATCTCGCCGCCGTGAATCCACGGTTGACCTGGGGGCCATGCCTCATATGAGCCGTGGATGGTCAAAGGCAGGATCGGGAGCTGGCCTGCGATGGCCATTGTAAAAGCGCCTTTCTTGAAGGGCCCGAGGGCGCCAGTGCGCGGCCGAGTCCCTTCCGGGTAGATGATCAGGCTGCGACCGTTGGCGATCAGGTCCTTGGCCTGTTGGTTGACCTGGGCATGGATCGCCCCACGTGCCTCGCGGTCGACCTCGACGATTCCGACTGTGCGCATCCCCTGGGCGAGTATCGGGATCCGGAACAGTTCCTTCTTGGCGAGGAACCGAATCGGGATGGGCACGGCGAGCAGACAGGTCATGATGTCCAGTGCCGACTGGTGGTTGGCCACGACCACGTAGGATCGCGCCGGGTCGAGATTGGACGCTCCCTCCACCTTCAAGGTCGTCCCTGACGTTGCCAGCCAGATATGGCTCCAAACACGGATGACCCGGTCGATGATCGGAGAGCGGTCGTTGAAAGGCGCCGTCACCACGATGACAGCCACGGCGAGAACGGTGGCGACGACCCCGGCGACTACGCAGACGAGTGTCCGCGGAACGTCGATGATCATTCGCATCGTGTGAGCCTAGTTATGGCACCTAGCCTTGGCCCCCATGGAGAAGAGCAATCTCAGGGCCTTGATGCGGAGCCGAATCGGCGCCGATCCGAAGCACGAGAATCAGTTGCTGGACGGCCTGTTCGAGTGGATGTCGAGTCGGCTTCCCGGCACGGTATCGGGATACCTGGCCATGAGCGGCGAGGTTGACCTGACGCCATTGATGGGGCGCCTACCCGGGTGGCGCTGGGTCCTGCCCAGGGTCGAGTCGGATGGGTCGATGACATTCCGGGACTCAGCCGTTCCCCGGGAGAGGCATCCGTTTGGTATGGAGCAACCCGTCGACTCCGGCCCGGTCATCCCGTTGCTGGAACTGGACATCGTCCTCGTGCCGGGTCTCGCCTTCGATCTTGCCGGGCACCGCTTGGGTAACGGAGCCGGTCACTACGACCGGGTGTTGTCGAATTTGCGATCCGGTGCGGAGAGCGTCGGCATTGCCCCCCGTGCCCGACTGACCGAGGCAGTCCCTGTTGAGCCGCATGACCAAGAAGTCCGGTGGCTGGCGACGGAGGGTGGGGTCATTCGCTCGCAGCCCATGACGTGATATTTCGGATGGTCATCAGGACGGCCGGGCCTTCGGGCGGCCGCGTCTGATATTGCGGGTACTTACGGGTCAGTGCCTGCCGCGCCGACTCCCACTCGGGGCCTTGATCGCTCACCACCGCTTGCCCGTCCACCCGTATCCACCACAATCGGGCCCAGTCTTCTTGGTAGTGATCCACTAGCAATGAGGCGTGAGAGTCAGTCCGCAAGTTGGCCAGGCGCTTCAGCTCCACGCTCCGTTTTGGCTTGTGGTCGACCATGTGGACAATCCGCCCCTCGACCATGGCAAAAGTGATGGGCACGATATGGGGTCGGCCGCCCGCGGTGATCGTGGCGAATCTCCCGACACGAGCCGTCTCGAGTCGAGTCAGGGCCTCAGACTGGTTCATCGCGACCCGCGAGCAAGGGCTCGAGAGTCCGCCACGCTGCATCGGCCCATCGCTGGTGCCCGGCCGGGCTGACGTGGAACAGGTCGGCCGACCACAAACCCGAGTCCTGATACCAGATGCTCGGGTTGTCAGCGCGCTGCTCGACCACGTAGGCCCCATGGCGCCCAGCGACCGCATGATGGATCCGGTCGAAGGCGGCCGATCGCCGGGTCATCATGTTTCTCAGGGGCGGGTAGAGACGGGGAATGGTCCCCATGTCGCCCACGCCTGAGGTGACGACGAGGGCGCCAGTGTCCTCAAAGGCAGCTAAAAGCTGATCGAGGTGGTCCTCGAAGGCACGATGGGTGACGCCCTTGATGGCGTCGTTTGCACCCACAGACACAATGACGATGTCGGGTTGACACGCCAGAGCCGGATCGAGCTGATCGCGGATGAGATCGGACGCCTTCGACCCGCTGACTGCGAAGGAGCGCAGGTCGACGTGCCATTTCCCGGCGAGACGTTGACATAAATGCGTGACCCATATGTCCTCGGGGCCTTTGACCCCTGGAGCGGTCACCGACGAGTCGCCGAGCACCGCGACCCTGAGGCTCGGAAGGTCCGGGTCCCCAAATTGGCCGGAGGGGTCGAACTCCTCGAGATCCGGGACGGGCCTCAGCACCGCATAAGCCACCTCGGCTCCCACGACGATCGCCCCGGCTGTGAAGCCTTTCTTCAGGAGGCCGGTGACCATTCAGACACCTGCTCCAGACTCAGCTGGTGGCTTCTTCTATTCGCGCCTTGAGGCCGTATCGGCCCTTGGCGCCGGTGAGGTCGATGATGGCTCCGGCCGTGTCGGAAAAGGCCGAGGGATCATCAGGGAAGAACTCGAAATGGTCACCATCTATGTCAAAGGCAAATCGATATATCGATGTCCTCTGGATCTCGAGACGGTGAAGCGCCCACGAGCCCATGTGCCTCTTGCCCGCGGTTATGCGCAGACGTCCCTCATCGATCTCGATCGTGACCGAAGTCGGCTCGAGTCGATGTCCCTGCAAGCGCCCCTCGTAATAAGCCATCCCGACCTACAACTTAGTCGCTTTCCCGCCAACTGAACAGGGCACTTGTGATCCTGGGCCGTAGGCACCGGGCCGGCCGATCAAGCATCGACCACGGTGTCACCGGCCATCCGACGCACCCCTCCCAGCCGACGGGTGAGCAGGTCCAGCTCGCCGCGGTCCAGGCTGAGCGAGGCGAAGATCTCGTTGACGTTGTGAGTGGCGACTTCCAGAATCGCAATGCCGTGGTCGAGAAGGACGGCGAGGACCACACGGTTGTCGTCTTGGCCGGTCTCTCGCCGGATGAGACCATCGCGCTCGAGTCGCTTGACCGCGCTCGTCACGGTGGCGGGATGGACCTGAAGACGCTCCCCGATCTTCCCCATGGGAAGGCGGCCATTCCTCGTGAAGCCAAGCAGCCGGAGGATCTCGAAACGGGCAAACGTGAGTCCGATGGGAGCAAGGGCCTCCTCCACCAGGGAGACGAGGATCTGGCTGACTCTGACAATGGTGGTGACCGCCGCCATCCCCGGTGCCGCCTCAATCCAACCGTGGGCCTCCCACTGCCGGCGTGCCTCGGCTATGGGATCGGCGAGTGTCTCAGTTGCTGACATCGGCAAGATCCTTTGACATCAAAGTAATGCTCTCATACACTAGTGAGGGCCATGTCCGGCTATCAACCGACGAACAAGATTCGCTTCGTCACCGCCACATCCCTCTTCGATGGCCACGACGCATCCATCAACATCTTCCGACGGATCCTGCAGGCATCCGGGGCAGAGGTGATTCACCTCGGGCACAACCGAACCGGGTTGGACATCGTCGAGACGGCGATCGAGGAAGACGCCCATGCCATCGCGGTGACGTCATACCAAGGGGGGCATGTGGAGTTCTACAAGTACCTCCGCGACCTCCTGGTGGAGCGGGGGTCGCCCCACATCCGCCTTTTCGGGGGAGGTGGAGGGACCATCCTGCCCGCCGAAGGCGAGGAGCTGGCCAGGTATGGGATCACCCGCATCTACTCACCCGATGACGGGCGGCAAATGGGGATGCAGGGCATGGTGTCCGACATGTTGTCGCGTTCTGATTTTCCTGCCGGAGAGTTGGACTCGGATTTCGATTTGACGAGTTTGAGCACGGAGCAGCCCCGCATCATCGCCGGGCTCATCTCGGCAGCGGAGAACTATCACGAGAAATATCCCGAGATATTCGATCATGTGGAGCGGCTGGCCTCGGGCTCGAGGGCACCGGTCGTTGGCATCACAGGGACGGGCGGATCAGGCAAGTCGAGTTTGGTGGACGAGATGGTACGGCGGCTTCTGGCCGATTTTCCCGATCTTCACCTGGCCGTCATCTCGGTCGACCCATCTAAACGAAGGTCCGGCGGTGCCTTATTGGGTGATCGCATCAGGATGAACGCCATTCCGCATCAACGCGCCTACATGCGCTCGTTGGCCACCCGCCAGTCGAACCTCGCCCTCTCACCTCATATCCATCATGTGATCAACGTGGTCAAGGCTGCCGGATTCGATCTCGTCCTATTGGAGACCTCGGGCATAGGCCAGTCCGATACCGAGATCGTGGATTTTGCGGATGTCGCTGCCTACGTGATGACCCCTGAATACGGCGCCGCGACCCAGTTGGAGAAGATCGACATGCTCGACTTCGCCGATCTCATCGCCATCAACAAGGCGGACAAGGCGGGAGCGCTCGACGCATTGCGAGACGTCCGCAAGCAATACAAGCGGAATCACCTCGATTTCGACGCTGATGACGACTCGTTGCCGATCCATCTCACCGTGGCATCCGACTTCAACGATCCCGGCATCAATAGGTTCTACCGGGCCCTTGTCGGGCGTCTGGCAGGGTCGGGATTGAACCTGTCACCGATTGGCGATCGTCCCGAAGATGACACGAACAAGCAGCATGTGGTCCCACCCGAGCGCACCCGATACTTGGCCGAGATAGTTGAGGAGATACGCGAATACGACCGATGGGTGGATGAGCAGGCGGACATTGCCGAGACCGTGTATCGCTTGCAGGGCGCCGCCGAGTCTGGAGTGGGTGTCGGTCAGTTGGTGGAGAAGGCTCACGCCAGGTTGACCTCTGAGAATCAGAAGTCGCTGGAGACGTGGAACGAGCTGGTTGAGCGCTACTCAGGCGAGAATCTCACCTATCGGGTGCGTGAGCGCGATATCACAGTCGCTCTACGCGAGGAGACTCTGAGTCACACTTGGGTCCCCAAGGTGGCGCTGCCCCGCTACCGCTCCTGGGGAGATCGTCTCACCTGGCTTCTCCAGGAGAACGTCCCAGGAGAGTTTCCGTACACGGCGGGAGTGTTCCCATTCAAGAGGGAAGAGGAAGACCCGGCCCGGATGTTTGCTGGTGAAGGCCCACCGGAGCAGACGAACAGGCGATTTCACTATTTGGCCTCCGGATTGCCGGCCAAGCGGCTCTCCACCGCCTTCGACTCGGTCACGCTCTATGGGGACGAGCCCGACGAGCGGCCTGACATCTACGGGAAGGTGGGAAACTCTGGCGTCTCAGTGGCCACCCTCGACGATGCAAAGAAGCTCTACTCGGGCTTTGATCTCTGCGACCCCAGCACCTCGGTCTCCATGACGATCAATGGCCCGGCCCCGATGATCCTCGCCTTCTTCATGAATACGGCGATCGATCAGGAGTGTGAGAGATACATCATCGAGCACGGCCTTCAGGAAGAGGTCGAGGCGAGAATCGCAGCGATCTTCGGTGATCGACCACGACCCCGCTATCACGGTGAGCTACCACCCGGTCACGACGGGCTGGGTCTGATGCTCCTCGGGGTGACCGGAGATCAGGTGCTTCCCCTCGACGTCTACGAGCGGATCAAGGCGGACACGATGAGCCGGGTCAGGGGAACCGTGCAGGCGGACATCCTCAAAGAGGATCAGGCACAGAACACCTGCATCTTCTCTACCGAGTTCGCCCTGCGGATGATGGGCGACATCCAGGAGTATTTCGTCGATCACGACGTCAAGAACTTCTATTCCGTCTCCATCAGCGGCTATCACATGGCCGAAGCCGGGGCCAACCCCATCACCCAACTCGCCTTCACACTCGCCAACGGTTTCACGTTTGTCGAGAACTACCTGGCCAGGGGGATGGCAATCGATCAATTCGCGCCAAACCTCTCCTTCTTCTTCTCCAACGGTATCGACGCCGAATATGCGGTGATTGGCCGGGTGGCTCGACGGATCTGGGCGAAGGCGATCAAATACAAGTATGGGGGCAACGAACGATCACAAAAGCTCAAGTACCACATCCAGACGTCAGGCCGCTCGCTCCA
Source organism: uncultured Actinomycetes bacterium (assembly GCA_963730285.1). Lineage (GTDB taxonomy): Bacteria > Actinomycetota > Acidimicrobiia > Spongiisociales > ZC4RG35 > JARDZU01. Next base: position 446,755 of record CAVSQY010000007.1, read on the forward strand.
TGCACAAGAGATCGGTTTCAACGACATCCGGACCACGCTGCAGGCCCTGTACGCCATCTATGACAACTGCAACTCGCTGCACACCAATGCCTACGACGAGGCCATCACCACACCGACCGAGGAGTCGGTGAGGCGAGCCCTGGCTATCCAGCTCATCATCAATCGAGAACTGGGCCTTGCCAAGAACGAGAACCCGCTACAAGGCTCGTTCATTATCCAAGAGCTGACCGACCTTGTGGAAGAGGCGGTTCTCATGGAGTTCGAGCGCCTCAACAGCCGTGGGGGAGTCCTCGGCGCGATGGAACGCCAGTATCAACGGACGAAGATCCAGGAGGAGTCCCTCTACTACGAACAGCAAAAGGAGTCTGGGGCCTATCCCGTGATAGGCGTGAACACCTTCTTGTCGAGTGATGGCTCCCCATTCGTCATCCCCGAGACATTGGTTCGTTCCACCGATGAGGACAAGGACCGGCAGATCACCAACCTGAGGGCTTTCCAGGAGCAGGACCGCCAAGCCGCCGTCATCTCACTGGCCGAGCTTCAGCGCATCGCGGTCGCCAACGAGAACGTCTTTGCCCAACTCATGGAGACCACCAAGACTGCCTCGCTGGGACAACTCTCATCCGCCCTCTACCAGGTCGGTGGCCAGTACCGGCGCAGTATGTAGGGGCATGGGTTTCGTCCGTTCCTTGGGGCTCGCCTTCTGACTTGCATCCGGCAAATCAGATACGATACAGTATCGTTTCGTAATTCCTGATCAGAGGCGAATGGAGCCGAAAGTGGATGCAGAGACAATTCACCGCAGACGTTGGGTAACCCTGGGGGTCCTTTCCCTGAGCTTGGTGATCATCGGGCTCGACAACACCATCCTCAACGTGGCGCTTCCCACACTCGTCCGTGAGCTGGACGCAACTGGGAGCCAGTTGCAGTGGATGGTCGATGCCTATGTGTTGGTATTCGCCGGCCTCCTGCTGACCATGGGCGCCTTGGGCGACCGATTCGGTCGCAAGCTGGCCCTCAACGTGGGCTTGGTCATCTTCGGGGCCGCCTCGATCGCAGCGGCCTTCGTCGATTCGGCGAATGCGCTGATTGCGGCCAGGGCAATGATGGGAATCGGCGGAGCACTGATCATGCCATCCACTCTGTCCATCATCACCAACATCTTCGAAGGGGCCGAGCGTGGTCGCGCCATCGCAGCATGGGCCGCAGTTGCCGGATTGGGGATCATCCTGGGACCGGTCATAGGCGGGTGGCTGCTCGAGAACTTCTGGTGGGGCTCGATCTTCCTGATCAATGTGTTCATAGCAGCCGCCGCGATCCTGGCCGGGTTGGCTCTTGTCCCGGAATCCAAGGACCCCGCTGCCACGCCACTCGATCCGATCGGGGCATTGTTGTCCATCGCCGGTCTGGCCACACTTGTCTACGCCATCATCGAGGCCCCGTCCCGAGGATGGACCGATGGCTTGGTGGTGGGCGGTTTTGGGGTAGCCGTGGTGCTGATCGCAGGCTTCCTTTGGTGGGAGACACGGGTCGCCCACCCGATGCTTCGGCTCGAGTTCTTCGAAAACCCAAGATTCAGCGCTGCCAGCGTCGCCATCACGCTGGTCTTCTTCGCCATGTTCGGCACGGTGTTCTTGCTTACCCAGTATCTCCAATTCGTGCTCGGCTTCACACCGCTCGAAGCAGGTTTTCGGGTGATGCCGGTAGCGACGATGATCGTTGCCGCACCGCTTTCGGCGAGGTTCACCGAGCGTTTTGGGACCAAGAGAGTGGTAACGACCGGCTTGGTCATCGTTGCAGGCGCTATGGCGATCCTGGCATTGATCAATGTCGATTCCGGGTACGGTCACGTGGCCCTCGCCATCTCATTACTCGGGGCCGGCATGGGCACGGCAATGGCACCTGCGACAGATTCCATCATGGGATCGCTCCCGCTGGCCAAGTCCGGTGTGGGCTCGGCAATGAACGACACCACCCGGCAGATCGGTGGGGCACTCGGCGTAGCGATTCTTGGAAGCGTGCTCGCCTCGACCTACTCCTCGGCAATGGCCCCGGCGGTGGCGTCGTTGCCTGCCGAGGCAGCCGCAATCGCGTCCGACTCGATCGGAGGAGCGGTTAGGGTCGCCAGTCAGCTTGGCGACGCTGGCGCCGCCCTGTTCAACACGGCGACCGCGTCCTTCATCCAGGGCATGCAAACCGCTGTTTGGGTGGCCGCCGGCGTGGCCATGGTCGGCGCTCTGCTCACCTGGCTGTTCCTACCGGCGCGGCCCCGCGAGAGCGGGGCCGTCTCGACGGAGATGGGCGCCGGAGAGGCTCCCGCCATCGGCACATGAGCCCTGGGAAACGCTCCCCGGGGCGTCCCCGGGACACGGCTCTCGACTCGCTGGTGATGGACTCGGTGCTCGATGTCATCGAAAAGGAGGGCTTGCGGGGTTGCAGCATCGATCAGGTGGCCGCTCAGGCGGGGGTGAGCAAGGCGAGCATCTATCGGCGCTGGGATTCGAAGGAAGACCTGGTCATAGATGCAGTCGCCTGTCTCGGCGAGTCGGTGATCGTCCCCTTCACCCACGAGATACGGGCAGACCTGATAGCGCTGGTGACCCTGATGGCGTCGTTCATGCATGACCTGCCTGCGGGCTCGGTGTTTCCTTGGCTGGTTGGCGAGGTGGCTGCCGGCACCGAGATCGGCCGGCATTATGCCGAGGCCGTCATTGCCCCGAGGCGAAGGGTCGTGGCCAATCTGATCGGGGAGGCCATTGACCGCGGTGATCTTCGGTCAGATCTCGACGCCGAGCTGGCCGTCGACATGCTCATCGGCCCGGTCCTGGTGCGGAAGTTGACCGGTCACTTGACAAAGCCCCAGGAAGGCTGGCCGGAGCGAATCGTCGACGGCCTTCTGTCGGGTTGGCGGCCAGATGCCGAAACCGCGGCCTCTGCAATGGGGTAGATTTCGCCCTCGCGGGCGGAAGAACCGGCCGAATCACATAGGAGAGGACAATGGGCTTGGGGCAAAGGGCTCGGCGTGGGCGCCGAGTGTCATCAGTTCTCACGGCGATGGCCATCGTACTGGCTGCGTGTGGCGGGTCCGGTGGTTCGTCGGCCGACTCCACCGTCACCACCGGCGGCCAAACCGACACTCAGGCCCCCGGCGAATCACCCGACCAGTCGACCACCACCATCACCTCGCCTGAGCCGGCCGGCACCGACATACCTGACCCGTGCGCCCTACTCACTACCGACGACCTGGAGGCGGCGACCGGCCTCACATTTGACGAGGGCGTGTTCAACCAGTCACTGTCCAGCGAGTATCAATCGATTTGCGACTGGACAGCCTCGGGGACGGACTTTGCCACCGCCCAGGTACTTCTGGCGCCCGATGCCGGTGGGGCGTTCGAGACTGCGAAAAGTGGAGCGTCCAGCGTCTTCACTTTGGTCGACATCACGATTCCCGGAGCGTCCGACGCCTATGCCACCGAGGAGGGGAGCATCTCCGGGATGGAAGTGCCCGGGTACTTCCTCCAGGTGTCCTATTTGCCGCCGGGCCCGGGCACCGTCCTCGACGCCACCACCGACCTGGCCACAAAGGCGGTGGCAGCGCTGGGAGGCTGATCGCTAGGGGCTACGTTTCTCTGCCGCCCGGGCGTGTGCCTCCAGGCCTTCCATTCGAGCCAGCAGCACCGTGTCCTCGATGAGTCGACTTGGATCGTCCAACCGGGACCAGGTGGGCGAGCGCAGGAACGTCTCGACCGACAACCCCGATTGGAATCTGGCGCCACCACCGGTGGGGAGCACGTGGTTGGGCCCGACACCGTAATCAGCGAAGGCCTCGGCGCTCCCGGCACCGACGAACACCGAGCCATATGACCGCAGGGTCGCGGCCACCTGCTCTGCAGCTGCGACATGGAGGGCGAGGTGCTCGGGGGCCAACAGATCTGCCAAAGAGCCGGCCTCCGACAAATCGGTGACGATGGTGGTGAACCCGTTGGCGAGTGCAGCTCTTGCTGTGCCCGAGGTCGGGAGATCGGCAAGCTGGTCTTCGATTCGGCCGTCCACCGCATCAGCGACGGCGGAGCTGGTGGTGATCAACATCGGCATCGCATCGACGTCGTGCTCTGCCTGGGCCAGCAAGTCGGCTGCCACCAAAGAGGGGTCGGCGCCTTCATCTGCAATCACCATGATCTCGCTCGGGCCGGCAAGCCCGTCGATCCCGACTTCTCCGTAGAGGTGCTTCTTCGCCGCCGTGACCCAGGTGTTGCCCGGTCCGACGATGAGGTCACATGCCGGAGTCGCCACTCCGAATGCCAGTGCAGCGACTGCTTGAGCGCCGCCGACTCGTAGGAGGCCATCGGCCCCCGCCATCGCCGCTGCTGCCAGCGTTGCTGGAGTTGGATGGGGAGAGGCGGCCCAAACCTCTTCGACACCGGCGACACGAGCAGGGATGACTGTCATCAAGACGGATGAGGGCAGGGGATGACGGCCACCGGGTGCGTAGGCGCCGACGCTCGTCACCGGTATCCATCTGTGACCCGCCCGACCACCTTCGACTTCCATGTCCAGATCATGGAGCCCTTCGCGTTGTGACTTGGCGAAGACTTCGATCCGCCTCGAGGCCCGCTCGAGCGCCGAGAGTTGTGTCTGGGGGAGCTGCTCGGCGGCCTTACTCAAGGCGTCCTGGTCGATCACGAGATCCTGGCCCGGGCGAATGTCTCCCAGAGCCTCGGCATGACGTCTCAGGGAGGGCTCACCGCCCCTCCGCACGTCTTCAACGATGTCGATCGCCGTCTTCATGACAGCCGGGTCGATACCACGCCTCGAGGCGCGTCGGAGCTGGTCGGGCTCGACACGTTTGAGCAGGCTCACCGCTCACCCGTCTTCTTCTCCATGGGCCGGCGACTCACCCGAAGCTCCCGTCGATCGAGCAAGCCCTCCACAGAATCCAGAGTGACTCCAGCCGAGGTCAGCTTGACCAACAGGAAATAGAGAAGGTCGGCAGCTTCTTCCTCCACGTCGCTCGTCGCCATCGCCTCGGCCAGCTCACTCGCCTCCTCCAAGAGTTTGGCCGAGAGCAGGTCCGGCGAATCGAGCAGACGCTGTGTGTTTGACCCGGGAGCCGGTTCTGATGCCATTCGCTCGAGACGTCGATGCAGACGCCCTAGACCTCGATCCTTGCCCCAGCAGGTTCGATTTCCGGTGTGACAAAAGCCATGGTGCTGGTGGACCCTGAACCGCAAGGTGTCACGGTCGCAATCCACATCCACGCCCAAAAGATCTTGTGTCGCGCCGGACGTCTCACCCTTGACCCACGTTCCGCGTGAGCGGCTGTGATATACGCCACGACCTGTCTCTAGAGCTGTGCTCAGGCTCACACTGTCCGAGAAGGCCATCCCGAGTGCCACGCCTCCCTCGTCAACCACCACGGTTGGCCAAAGCCCATCGCTTCTGTCAGATCGGAGGACGGCTGCGACCCCATCACCAAGAGTCATGCTCCCGGTGTAGAGGGCCATGCCGATCTGGCTGTCGGCACCCAGCCGGTCGAGCGTGGCGATCTCCTCGGTGGTGCTGACGCCACCGGCGATGGTGACATGGGTTTCACCCGCGGCGGCGATCACCTCAGCGGCGCGCCCGATGTCGGTGCCGGCCAGATGGCCTTCCCGCTCCACGAAAGTCACCAGGAAGCCACCGCACAGGGTCTTCAGCTGGTCGACCCCCTCCAGCAGCCCCAGGCCCGTGGATCGTCGCCAACCGTGGCTCAAGACCGTCCCGTCCCTCGAGTCGAGAGCAACCATGACGCGATCTCTCGGGAGTTGGGCAAGCAAGTCGGGGGTGGCCGCAGTCCCAATGATCACCTTGGAGGCGCCACGGTCGAGCCATCTCATTGCGGTGTCCCGGTCGCGTATGCCACCACCCACCCTCACGCTGGCCCGGCGGCACAGGTCGCTGATCAGGTCCTCGTTCTCGCCGTCGCCACGGGCCGCATCGATATCGATCACGGCCACCTCGCCGACGCGGGAGAACTTGTCCAGCACCGAAATCGGGTCGCCGGCATGCAGGGCGGGCTTCTCGCCTTCGATGAGTTGAACGACACGGCCGTTCGAGAGATCGATGGAGGGAACGATCACGATCGCACCACCAGCCCGGCAGCCCTCATTGCAGCCTTGAGGTCGCCCACCGTGGAATCTCCGTCGTGGAGGATCGAGGCGACCAGCACCGCCGAAGCCCCGGCCCGCACCGCATCGATGAGATGCCCGGGGGTGTCGGCCCCACCCGATGCGATGACGGGGACTCTGACGGCCGCAGCGACGGCGGATACGAGATCGGTGTCGTAGCCGCTCCGGGTCCCGTCTCGATCCCAACTGGTGAGCAAAATCTCACCCGCGCCCAGATCGACGGCCTTGCTGCACCATTGGACCACGTCGATCCCCGTGCGGGACCTGCCGCTCTCGACCACGACCTCCCAGCCCTTGGTCGTCCGGGCCGCATCCACTGCAAGCACGGTGCACTGTGCCCCAAAGGTGAGGGCGAGTTGCTCGATGAGCGCGGGATCTCGCACCGCAGCGGTGTTGACACCGACTTTGTCCGCTCCCGCCTCCAGGAGACGACCTGCGTCCTTGGGTGATCGAATCCCGCCGCCAACGGTCAGGGGAGTCGAGAGAACATCGCGCACACCAAGGACGGTGCCAACGGCGTGATCCCGTCCCTCTGGAGTGGCCGAAACGTCCAACAGCACGAGCTCGTCACCTCCCTGGTCTTGGTAGAGGGCGGCCGCTTCGACCGGATCCCCTGCATCCCGAAGGTCCTGAAAGCGGACTCCTTTGACCACTCTCCCGTCTCTTATGTCTAGGCATGGGATGACGCGGGTTGCAACGCTCACGACATCAGCCACCTCTCGATGATTGCCTGACCCCACGCACCGGAGAGCTCTGGGTGGAACTGAAGGGCGAGGACAGATCCCCGTTCCAAGGCAGCGACGAACCGACTCCCGTGCCACGCAGTGGAGGCGACCCACTCATCAGGTGGGTCCGCAAGCCGATACGAGTTGGCGAAATAGGCCCAACCCGACTTCAGATAGCGGGATTGGGGGTGGGCATCGACCTCATTCCACCCGAGTTGAGGGACCCTGACATCTCCGTCGAAGCGATCGATGGGCGCCGGAACCACCCCAAGGCCCTTGCGTCCAACGCTCTCGGTGCTTTCCTGACAGAGAAGTTGCATGCCAACGCAGACCGCCAAGGTGGGCAGGCCCTTTTCGAGTCTTTCGACAAGGGCGCTCCGCATTCCCATTGAATCCACGGTCGCCATCGCAGCCCCAAACGAGCCAACCCCCGGCACCACCAGGTAGCCGGCGCCGGTCACATCCCCGGGTGTCATTGCAGGCGTGGTATTGGCGCCGAGACGGTTGAAGGCGGCGCGAACACTGGCGATGTTCGCCGTTCCGGTGGGCACTGTCACAACCTCCCTCACCCCAAGCTGCCTTTTGTGCTTGGGATTTCGGTCCCGGTCACGCCGACCGCAGCCCGCAAAGACAGTGCCAGTGCCTTGAAGCACGCTTCGGCCTTGTGGTGGTCGTTGTCGCCGCGTATCAGGTCGACATGAGCGGCGAATCTCCCTTCGATGGCCAGGGACCTGAAGAAGTGAATCAGGTTCTCGGTCGCCACTTCCCCGACCGAGTCGCGGGCAAAGTCGATCGAGATCTCCGGCCATGGGCGTCCAGACAGGTCTACCACGGCCCGAGCCAGGGACTCGTCGAGCGGCGCATATGCATATCCGAAGCGCTGTATCCCCGAGCGGTCCCCCAAGGCCCGGTCGATGGCCCTGCCCAAGGCGATGGCGCAATCCTCGACCGTGTGGTGGTCATCGACCTCGGTATCACCCTTTGCCGTCAGACGGAGGTCGAAAGACGCGTGTCTGGCCAATGTCCCCAGCATGTGGTCGAGGAATCCGAGACCGGTGTCGATCTCGTAAGACCCACTCCCATCCAGCGTCAGGTTGCACTCGACGGTCACCTCGCTTGTCTTTCGGCTGACGTCTGCGATTCGGGTCATGGGAGCAAGTCCTCCAGTTCATTGATGTTGCTGAGCACACGTGCGGCTCTGTTGAGTGTTCTTCGTGTCTTTACCGGGTCGTCCCCGGGTGCGATGACACCGATGGGCACGACGCCGGCCAGACGGGCGGCGCTGATGTCGTCCACCGTGTCGCCGAGCATCCAGGCCCTGGAAGCTCCAAGCCGTCCCAGCGCGGTGGTGACCGGTGCCGGGTCCGGCTTGAGGGGCCCGTCTTCCTTGGCCACGAGAGCGTCGAGGCTCTCGAGGAGACCGAACCGGGACAGGAACTCCTCGGCATCTGAGCGTGGCCTTCCGGTGACGATGGCGATCGGGTAGGCATCGGCCCACATTTGCCACAAGGCTGGTTCCACGAGGAGGCTCTCCTCTTCCTTGAGACCCGCGAATTCCCCATCTCCTTGGTAGCGGCGCTCGTAGCGAGAGATGATCTGGCCGGGCCCGACGTCTACCCCTCGCTGGGTCACCAATCGGTGAGTGAGGGCCCAGTCGTCGTTGGCGCTGCCCTCCGCCTTGGCGTTCTCGATGTCGGAGGCATCCACTTTCACACCGAACTCCTGAGCCGTTTCGATGATCGCCCTGGTTTGTGATCTGCTCACGTCGGCGAGCACGCCATCGAGATCGAACAACAGTGCTTCGGGGCGTAGGGCAACCTTGAGGGTTCGGAGGAGGCGGTCGAAGTCTGTCTCGCGCCCAGGGATGGTTATTCGGATCGCATCCTCCAAGCCCTCACGCCCCGGGAAGGTGCGAAGGGCAACACCGAGAGATGCTGACGCATCAGAGAGCCAGGTGGCTCTATCCGACCTGGCCAGTATGAAGTTGGCTTGCGACGGCGTCGGCTCGGCTCCGAGATCGGTGAGGGCGGAGGTGAGCTCTACCCTCTCCCGTCGAACCTCGGTGAGGGTGTCTCGCAGCTCCTCGGCCGGCCTTCTCAACCTGGCCACTGCGATTGCTGCGGACAGGGCCGAGACCGAGTACGGGTTGCCATAGGCCCCTATCGACGCGATCAACTCGGGTGGGCCCATGAGATATCCCACCCGAAGGCCCGCCAGCCCGTATGCCTTGGACAATGTCCTGACGACCACCGCGTTGCCCAAGCCGAAGGCCACCAACGTCAGGTCCTCGTCGGCGAATTCGGTGTAGGCAGCGTCCAGCACCAGAAAGCGAACTCGCGCGCCCAATTGCTCGATGTCGTCTGCCGACGCAGCGACACCGGTGGGATTGTTTGGCGAGACGATGAAGGCTGCATCGGTCTTTGCGGTAATCAGCTCGGCGACCTGGCGGGATGGAAAGGGGCCCGACCACCAGGGCGCCTGTCTCAATGTCGCTTCCCGTTGCTCGGTGTATCGGGAGATCATCTCGAAGGTCGGGTAGGTCGACACCACCTCGTGACCGGGCCGCACACACGCCAAGAAGCATCGGGACAGGGCGTCGTCACCACCGGCGGTAACCAGCACCGATGCGGGGTCGATGTCATGGAGCGAGGCGATCTCCGCACGTAGGTCGCTCATGTCCGGGTACTGCCGGACGAGTGGGGTGGGATCGGCGAGTGAAGCAATCAACTCCCGCGCCGGTGACGTGCCCTCGTTCTTGGACAGGTCGAGATCGATGGGGACGTCGAACGTAGGGGCCTCGTAGGCGGAGAGGCTGTTCATGGCACTATCTGATCGAGTCGCGTGACCGCTATGTCGCTCGCACCGAGTTGTTTGAGCAGGGGGATCAATTGGGGCAGCTCACTCCGGGGCACGGCCGCCTTGACTGCCATCCCGGAGCCACCATGGAGGGGGGCAACGGTGGGCTCACGCATGGCGGGCACGTTTGCGATGATCCCCTCCAGATCCTCCGACGACACGTTGAGCTCCAACATCACCCTCATCCTCGCCTCCAGGACGGAGCGCAGGCCGAGCACGAGGCCGTCGATGACCTCCTTCTTGGCGGGGTCCGACACGGCCAGAGGCGAGGCGTAGAGCCTCGTCGAAGAGGAGAGAAGATCGTCGACGACTGCGAGCCCGTTTGCGGAGAGTGTCTGACCGGTGGCTGTGTTGTCCACGATCACATCGGCATCCTCGGGTGGAAACACCTCGGTGGCTCCGTACGAGCGAACGAAGTGGGCGGCGATGCCACGATCGGCTATCCATCGGGTGGCGAGTCGCTCGTACTCGCTGGCCACGACGAGTCTGCGCTCGGGCAGATCACCGTCGACCAAGAGAGTCTCCGGTGCGGCCGCCACGATGCGGACCGGGTCGAGGCCCGTGTCCAGTAATTCGACCAGGTCGGCTCGCTTCTCCGCCACCCAATCGGCACCGGCGAATCCGATGTCACGGGTTCCGGCGGCGAGCATCTCCACGATGTTCTGTGGCTTGAGGAGTTTGACCTCGAAGCCGGGCTGGGAGAGTACCGGGCGATATCCTCGCTGGCCCACGTGCAAGGTCATCCCGGCATCGTTGAACAGAGTGAACACTCCGGGCTCCATGCGCCCCTTGGGTATGGCCATGTGGATGGTTGGGAAATCGGTCAAAGTGGCTCCTTTCCGTCACGGCGGTCGGAGCGCCCCTGAAATCAAAAGCGCCGACCGCTGTGGGTCGGCGTCGAGATGGTGTCCTTGCTCGTTGTCAGACCATCGTCAACCGACCCTTGAGGGGTGGTGATGATGAGCGTGGGCAAATGACGACGGCATGTGGGACCCAAGCATAGGGGAAGTCGACCGGCTCGCAACTCCGGATGGAGGGAGGGGTGGCGTTACCCTCTGTCTCGATGACCAGGAATATTCCCGAGAGGCCGGCCCTCGAAGGCCTCGAGAGCAAGTGGATGGAGCGGTGGGAGGCCGACGGGACGTACCGGTTCGATCGCTCGAAGAGTCGGGCGGAGATCTTCTCCATCGACACCCCACCGCCGACGGTGTCCGGGGCGCTCCACATGGGGTCGGTGTTTGGGTATGTGCAGACCGATGCCGTCGCTCGTTATCGCCGCATGAGTGGGATGGAGCTGTTCTACCCCATGGGTTGGGATGACAACGGCCTGCCCACCGAGCGCCGGGTCCAGAACTACTACGGCGTCAGGTGCGACCCATCTCTGCCCTACGACCCGGCGTTGCAATTGCCCGATGAGCCGGCCGACTCGCCTCTGCCCATCAGCCGGCGCAACTTCATCGAGTTGTGCCATGGGCTCACCGAAGAAGACGAGAAACGGTTCGAGGAGACATGGAGGACGATGGGGCTCTCGGTCGACTGGGCTCAGACCTATGCCACCATCGACGAGCACAGCCAGAGGATCAGCCAGAAGGCGTTCTTGGCCAATTTGGGTCGAGGGGAAGCCTATTCACAGGAGGCCCCGGTCCTGTGGGATGTCGATTTCAAGTCGGCGATAGCGCAGGCCGAGCTCGAAGACCGCGAGCGCCCGGGCGCCTATCACCGGGTCGCGTTCCAGCGTCCCGATGGCTCGAAAGTCCATGTCGAGACAACTCGTCCTGAGTTGATCGCGGCCTGTGTTGCCTTGGTGGCGAACCCCGATGATCCCCGCTATCAGGACCTGTTCGGCACCGCGGTCACCTCGCCACTCTTTGGCGTGGAGCTGCCGGTCCATGCCCATGAGTTGGCCGACCCCGAGAAGGGGAGTGGCATCGCGATGATCTGCACCTGGGGTGACACCACCGATGTCGTGTGGTGGCGAGAGCTCGATCTGCCCACCAGGGCGGTACTCCTGCACAACGGTCGTTTTCGAGAGGACATCCCAGACTGGATGGAGGGCGAGGCCGCTCGTGCCGCCTACGCCGCCGTTGCCGGGCTATATCCGAATCAGGCTCAACGCAAGATGGTCGAGATGCTCCAGGAGTCAGGTGATCTGGAAGGTGAGCCGCGTCCCATAACCCATCCGGTCAAGTTCTATGAGAAGGGGGACCGACCGCTGGAGATCGTGTCGAGTCGTCAGTGGTACATACGAAACGGGGGCCGAGATCCTGAGTTGAGGGATGAGTTGCTCCGCCGTGGCAAGGAACTGGACTGGATACCTGATTTCATGGCTGTTCGCTATGAGCATTGGGTCAACGGCCTGAACGGGGACTGGCTCATCTCCAGACAGCGCTTCTTCGGTGTTCCACTCCCTGTTTGGTATCCCATCGACGACGAGGGCGAGATCGACTACGAGCACCCCATCCTGCCCCCGCTCGAGTCTCTTCCGATGGATCCAACGTCGGACACCGCGCCCGGGCATGAGGAATCGCAACGCGGGAAGCCAGGTGGCTTCGTCGGCGACCCGGATGTCATGGACACGTGGGCCACGTCATCACTCACTCCCCAAATCGCAGGGCATTGGGATGACGACCCGGATCTCTTCTCCCGAGTCTTTCCAATGGACATGCGACCGCAGGGCCCCGAGATAATTCGGACCTGGCTCTTTTCCACCCTGCTCAGGTCTCAGTACGAGCATGGGGTGCTCCCATGGGTACACGCCGCGATAAATGGGTGGATTCTCGACCCGGATCGCAAGAAGATGTCCAAATCCAGGGGCAATGTGCTGACACCGATGCCCCTCATCGAGGAATACGGGGCAGAAGCCATTCGCTACTGGGCGTGCAATGGCCGGCCCGGAGCCGATACGGCCTTCGACCTCGGGGTCCTCAAGGTCGGTCGTCGGCTGGCAACCAAGATCCTCAACGCCTCCAGGTTCGCCCTTGGATTTGGTGAGGATGCGGATCCAGAGGCGATTGTCGAGCCTCTGGATCGCTCCATGCTGGGGGCCTTGGCCGAAATCGTCGATGAGGCGACAGGGGCATTCGAAGAATTCGACTATGCCCGAGCACTCGAAGTGGCCGAGCGGTCGTTCTGGACATGGACCGACGACTACCTGGAGCTGGTCAAGGCGCGCGCATACGACGGCGGCGACTCGGGGGAATCGGCTCATGCCGCCCTGCAATTGGCGCTCTCGGTCTACCTCCGCCTGTTCGCCCCATTTCTCCCATTCGTCACCGAGGAAGTCTGGTCATGGTGGAGGGATGGGTCGGTGCATCGCTCGTCCTGGCCGAGTGCCGAGGAGCTCGGCTCCCACCGAGCCGATCCGGGCACGCTCTCGCTGTTGGGTGATGTGCTGACCGCCGTTCGGCGAGCCAAATCGGACGCCAAAGTGTCGATGCGAGCCGAGCTGGAGCAGCTGACAGTCTCTGGCGGGCCCGAGCAGCTGGAAATGATCCGGGGAGCCGAGGGCGACCTCCGCGCTGCCGCCCGGGTGGGGCAGGTGGAATATGTGACCGGTGAATTCTCCATTGTGGCGGTGGTCTCCGCAACTTAGTTGCACCAGGATCGCACTTCCACTAGAGTTGCAGATATGACGCAACATACTGTGACGTTGCGGGCCGCCCTCATCGGAGATGTCATAGGGTCGCGCCAAGCTGAAGATCGTGAGAAGTTGCAGCATGGTCTTCGGGACGGTCTGGCAGAGGTGAATGAGACGGTGGGTGCGGTGCAGCCTCTGACGGTGACCTTGGGTGACGAGTTTCAAGGAGCCTATCGATCGCTGGCAGAAGCCGTTCAGGCGTCACTGCTGTTGCAATCCTCGCTACTTGGTGTGGCCGATATCAGGGTGGGCATGGGATGGGGTGAGCTCTACTTCGGTGATGAGCGGTCGCCCCTCGACCAGGACGGCCCATGTTGGTGGCGGGCCAGGGATGCGCTGAACAGTGTGGAGGAAGGCTCAAGGAGACATGGTGTGCCGCAGAGCAAAAGGACGGCTTGCGTAACGGGTACGTCCGCCGACGAGAGGATCGGCGGATACCTGCTCCTTCGGGACCACGTGGTATCCCGAATGGACACCGTCGATGGGATGATCCTGAGGGGCATCAGCCGTGGTGAGAGCCAGAAGCAGCTCGCCGAGGAGTTGGGGCTGAACAAGAGCTCGGTGAGCCGACGGGTCCAGAGCCATGGGCTTCAGGCCCTGATCCTTTCGCTGCCCGGCGATGTTGCGCTCATGACACCTTCCTCATGAGCCACGAGACACTGCAGTGGCTGGCTCGGCTCATCGGCGCCATGTTGCTCACCTGGCCGTCGAACGCGCTGGTGCGCTGGCTCCTCAGGATGGCTCGGATGCGACCGCCACCAGATCTCAATCGAGCGGGAAGGTGGATTGGTGTTCTGGAGCGTCTGCTGATCTATGTGCTGGTTCTCATGGGGTCGGCCGCGGCCGCAGGATTGGTCGTCGCGGCCAAGAGCATCCTCAGGTTCCCCGAGATCAACGCCAAGCCGGCCACGATCGACCCCGAGTACGTTCTGATTGGGTCTTTGGCCAGCTGGCTGCTCGCGTTTGCGGTCGCCGGCCTGGTGCTGTCCCTCTTCTGAGGTCAGCCGCGATAGCCAGATGCTCTGACTGCCTGGCCTTGTTTGGTCGCTTTTTCCTTCGCCGTTTCCCGGCTCCTCTTGTCCCCGGATTTGTAGTGGTACTTCTTCCCGGCACCACCCCACTGGTAATAAGGGCCGTCTCCGTCTTTGCCTCGATGCACCGGCAAATGCGCTCCTTTCGACCTCCCCGCTCAGATACCCGACAAAGGCGACCTACGAAACCCCCCGCCGGTCATGGGGTGAAAAAGGTGACGCCTGCCTGGTCACGAATCTGAAGCCGGCCCATCAGGTGGAGGTGCTCGAGATGCGAAACCGTCTCCAGGAATGCCAGTCTTGCTTCCATTGGCGTCAAGTTCGGCCGAAACGACTGGAGCATCACCTCCCAGGCCGTCGAGTCCATCTCGTGGATGAGCTCTGCCATATCGAGCAAACGCCGATGGTGGTGAAGCAGGATCTGACGGGCCCTCTCATCACCCTGGTCGATCAAAGTGCCATGGGCCGGATAGGTGACTCCCATGTTCATCTCCACCAGTTTCTGAAGCGATGCGAGATAGTCGCCCAGGGGGTCTCCCAGGCCCTCGTCCCACATGATCACCGGGGAGATCCTGGGCAGGACATGATCACCCGAGAAGAAGATCCCGGTCTTGGAGTCGCGGAGACAGATGTGAGCCGAGTCGTGGCCGGGGGTGAATATCACACCGAGCTTTCGCCCTGAGCCGAGGTCTATCTCGTCACCCTCGACAACGGTGTGATCCGGCGGGTCGATCATCGGCATGTAGTCGGCACGTGCGCCGACCTGGCCGGAGACCGTGGTCAGGACCGAGGACGGGACACCGTGGGTGCGGCCGATCCGGGTCAACCGTTCCACATATCCGGGGGTGTCGTTGTATCGGTCCACGAACTTGGAGGCCCGCTCATGCATCACGAAGCGGCAGCCCCACTCGCGAACCAACCGCGATGACATGCCGACATGGTCCGGGTGGAGGTGGGTCACCACGAGGGTGTGCACGGCGGTCTCTTCCAGGCCGAGGCTCTGAAAGCCCGTGCGTAGGGCATTTCGCCCCGGCTCCCAGTCGGTGCCACAGTCCAGCAACAACAGCCCGTCGCCCGCTTCGATCGCGTAGGTGTTCACCCAAGCCGGGCTGCGAAAGGGGAGCGGTGCCGGGATCAGGTGTATCCCGCTGCCGAGTGACTCTGGCTGTGGTGTGGTCATGAGGGACTGGTTGCTGGGCGTCGTCTGCGCTCCCCGCACACCGCTATTCAGTCGTGCTCTACGGGGTCCATGATCCCGAATGTGATGTCGACCGTCACCGAAAACACGGTCGGCACCCCAGATGCGTCCACCTTTCCCCCGACCTTGACGACCTTGAAGCTCTGGATGTCGGAGATCGTTGATGCGGCGCGTGCCAACACTGTTCGCACTGCGTCCTCGATGGATCCACCTGCCTGACCGGAGAGGCGAATGGTTTTGGTTATCGATGACATGATTCCTCCGGGCTGCGCCGACGGTAGCTGGTTCAGAGAGAGGTGACGATCGAGGTGGCGACACTCGACGCCCCATGACCCAGGATCAGGGTGTAGTGGTTGAGCCCGGTGAGCATCTCCACGTCGACATTGGGGTTGCGAGAGGCAGCCTTGTCCGCAGCATCGGTCGACATGAAGCCTCCCGGGTGGTCGAGCATGTCGTGATCTACGATCAGAAGTCGGGTGGGGACGGTCAATTCGAACACTGCCTTGTTGGCCTGCTCGTCGAATAGCATGTCGCGGCCGCCCGCGAGAATTGCCTTCGGGTTGGCGCGACTCACCACGCCACCATCGTCGGTCTCCTCGGCGTCATAGGAAAAGACGGTGTTGAGACGTGGTATCCACCGCCCGGCGAGTGCCGGGTGGGTTCTCCAGAAGTCGAGATAGTCGTCTATCGACCCAAAGGATTGGTCGAATCGAGCCAGAGCGGGGCCGATCAATGCATGGAGGGCCTTCTCCGGTGGCAGGGTCTCGTCGACATCGATCTGGAGGCCCCCATCGACGAGCACAACGGCGCCTATCCGACGGGTCCGAGTGCTGGCGTAGAGGGCTGTGAGCCAAGCGCCCATCGAGTAGCCGACCAGGACTGTGCTTTGAAGCTCGAAATGATTCAGGCAAGCCGAGATGTCGGGTGCCAGCGACTCGAGATCGAATGGGCCAGGAGCATCCGAGCTCTGCCCGCGGCCGCGCAAGTCGGGCGCGATGACCCCAAGGCTCTCGGGCAGACTCAGGATCACCGGAAGCCACCACCGAGAGTTGCCCGTCAGGCCGTGGACAAGTGTCACGGTCGGGTTGCCGGGTATGGCCGGTCGATACCAAACCGAGATCCGCCCACCGTCAACAGGGACAGATGTGTCCTGCATGCCCGGAGAAGCCTATTCCTTCTGGCCCGGAGATGAACTACCCGACCGAGCACAGCGAACATATGTTCGATAAGCTCGAGTGTGTGAGCGGGTATGCCGAACTTCACTGTCACACCAATTTCTCCTTTCTCGATGGTGCTTCTCACGCCGAGGATCTCGTAGATCTCGCCATGAGCCTCGAATATGAGGCTCTGGCTGTGACGGATCACGATGGCTTCTACGGTGTATCCCGCTTTTGGCAGGCAGCCAAGGCAACCGGTCTGCCCGCCATCTACGGAGTGGAGGTGGGGCTCTCCTCGGAGCCGATGTCATCGGGTAACCCGGTGACGGCAGCCGAGGATTGGGATCGGAGGCGCCATGCTCGCAGCAAGGGCGGGACCGGGCGTTTGAGACGGGGTCGCAGTGTCCGCTCTCATGGCTCAAAGCCCCTCAAGCTCCCTGCGACCGATCATCTGGTTCTGCTGGCCGGGTCGCCGGACGGATATCGCAGTCTCTCCGGACTGGTGACGAGGGCACAGATGCGGGGGGAGAAAGACCTTCCCGTCTACACCTGGGACGATCTGTCGGTTGCCGCGGCCGATCGGGACGTCCATGCACTCACCGGATGTCATCTCGGAGCCGTGCCCAAGGCGGCTGCCCGCCACGACCTCATCGGTGCCATCCATCAGGCGTCGAGATTGCGTGAGATATTTGGGACGCGCCTCCATCTCGAGCTCTGGCACCACGGGATGCCGGAAGACGATTCGAGGAACGACCTGATGTGGGAGGTGGCGCAGAAACTCTCACTGCCGGCGGTGGCCACCAATCAGGTCCATTATCACGTCCGGCGTGACGCATATCTGGCCGAGGTCCTCGCCGCTATCGGCGGGCGGAGGACCCTGGATGTGGCGGATGGGTTCCGACCGGCCAGTGATGAGAGATATCTGAAGCACCCCCAAGAGATGAACGCGCGTTTCGTCAGATATCCGGGAGCAGTTGCCAGGAGTGCCGAATTGGGTCGTCGACTTGCCTTCGATCTGGGCCTGGTCGCTCCCCGTCTCCCCGATTTCCCGATGCCGGGTCACTTCCGGGATGAGATGGACTATCTGCGTCATCTCACCTGGGAGGGAGCCAGATCGACGTACCCAGGAGGCCAGGACGGGATCGATCCTGGTGCGCGACGGCGTCTCGAGCACGAGCTCGATGTGATCGAGCGGCTCGGGTTCCCCGGCTATTTCCTGGTGGTCAAGGACATCGTCGACTTCGCCAGGTCTCAGGACATCTATTGCCAGATCCGGGGCTCGGGCGCCGACTCGGCTGTCTGCAGGTGCCTTGACTTGACCAGAGTGGACCCGATAAGGCTCCATCTCCCTTTTGAACGCTTCCTGTCGGAGGAGAGAGGCCGGCCACCGGACATCGACATCGATTTCGAAGCCGATCGCCGAGAGGAGGTGATTCAATACTGCTATCGCAAGTACGGGCGGGAGCGTGCGGCGATGGTGGCCAACGTCATCACCTATCGGGCGAGGTCGGTCCTTCGCGACGTTGCCAAGACATTTGGTTTCACCCAGGCCCAGGTAGACGGCCTCTCCAAATTCGTCGACACCAGGGACCCCGCCCAGCTGCGGTTGGACACGCCCCTCCCTGAGGGCATGACCGCCGAGATGATCTACGACATCTGTTGGCGTCTGGACGGGTATCCGAGACATCTCGGGATCCACTCCGGCGGGATGGTCATCGCAGATCGCCCGCTATGGCAGGTGGTCCCGTTGGAGTGGGGTCGAATGGAGGGGAGGACGGTCCTGCAGTGGGACAAGGATGATTCAGCCGCGGTCGGGATAGTGAAATTCGACTTGCTCGGCCTGGGCATGCTCAATGCACTGCATCTCGCCCATGACCTGATCGAAGACCAACACGGGATCGACATCGACCTCGCCATGATCCCCCAGGAGGAGTCGATCTATCGCTCGATCACCAAGGCGGACACGGTGGGCTTGTTTCAGATCGAGTCGAGGGCACAGATGGCGACGCTTCCCAAGATGAAGCCGAAGACCTTCTATGACCTGGCCGTCGAAGTGGCCCTGATTCGCCCCGGCCCCATACAGGGTCAGTCGGTGCACCCCTATCTCCGAAGGCGCAATGGAGAGGAGGAGGTTCGTTACCCCCATCCCTCGGCACGACCCATCCTGGAGAAGACACTTGGTGTCCCCATCTTCCAGGAGCAGCTGATGGAGTTGGCTCGTGTTTGCGCAGGCTTCGATGGGGGGCAGGCGGATCGGCTTCGTCAAGCGATGACCCACAAACGCTCGGAGAGAGCGATGGAAAAGCTTCGCGAAGAGGTCTATGTCGGCATGGCTCGCCAGGGCATCATCGGCGACGCTGCCGATGAGCTCTGGGAGAAGTTGCAGGGGTTCGCGAGTTTCGGCTTTCCAGAGAGTCACTCTGTCAGCTTTGCCTACATCGTCTATATGTCGGCCTGGCTCAGGTTCCATTACCCGGCCGAATATCTCGCGGGCCTTCTCAACGCACAGCCGATGGGCTTCTACAGCCCCAACTCCCTGGTCCAGGATGCCCAACGACACGGTGTGGTGGTAATGGGACCGGATGTGAATCTCTCCTGGCACGACTGCACGATCGAACCGATCGACGCCGACCCTGACGATGTGGTCGAGTATCTCGGTGAGAGTTGGCGGCGGGGGAGAGGTTCCATCGACGATCCACTGCGACCACCGGTTGGAGTGCGCATGGGTTTGCGGTATGTGAGGAATCTCGGGGAGAAGGAGGTGACCCGCATCGAGGCGGCCCGGATCCTGGGCGGGGAATTCGCATCCCCATCCGATCTTGCGTTCCGCACCGGGCTCTCGGTGGAGTCGTTCGAGGGTCTGTCCGCTTCCGGTGCTCTCGAGGCGATTGGCCTGGGGCGCCGAGAGGGGATGTGGGCGGCCGGTGCCCTGGCCGAGATCGATCCCGAGCGACTGGCCTTGTCACCAGGCGTGGATGCGCCTTCCCTGCCCGGGATGATCGATGAGGAGCAGCATCGGGCCGATTTATGGGCAACCGGTGTCTCCAGCCGCCATCCGATGAGTTTCGTCAGGGGCCAGCTCGGTGACTGCCTGACCGCAGCCCAGGCTCTCGACATGCACCGCAATGGGGCGAGGATAAAGGTGGCGGGTGTGGTGACACATCGTCAACGGCCCGGCACAGCAAAAGGCGTCTACTTCCTCAACCTGGAGGATGAGACCGGGTTACTCAACATCGTGGTGTTGCCCGATGTGTGGTCGAGGCATCGTCATGTGGTGAGAAAGAGCCCTGCGCTGATCATCTACGGGCGTCTGGAATTCCACGACGGTGTGACCAATATCGTGGCCCGGGATTTCGAGCCAATAGGGATCCAGACTGTTCGGTCGCGGGACTTCCGTTGATTGTCCCGAGCTGAATCAGGGGCTCATCCGGTATCCGAACGGTTGGATCCGCTCGTTGATCACACTGCCATCCTTGGCCGAGAGCTCATAGACGCGGATGTTGAGATCGGCCGGCATCGCCGGGAGATCCTCGGCTGGGAAGGTGACGCTGAAGTAGCCCCAATCCATCCCGTCGGTGGTCTGGACGTAGGGGACGCCTGCCACCTTCACCCCACTGGCATCGAGGATCTCCATCTGGAAGACGCCTTCGAAGGCCGCGGCTATCCCGGTGATCGTCACAGGTGGCGGCATCCACTGTTCATACGCTGGGCTCTCCACCAGGATTCCCGGCATCAAATCCCTGAAGCTCATCCTGGTCATGGGATCGTCGAGCACCAGCCCTTCGCTGGAGAACACTGCGACCGGTGCTCCTTCGAGTTGCAGCCTGACCCCGTTGATGGCCGGGTCGAACCCGGTCACGGTGAAGACCAGCTGTGCCAGCCGTGCCTGCATCGAGTAGGTGCCCCCGCCGTCATCGAACGCAGACGAGAGGTTGACCGTGGCGACTCCGTCGGTGACATCGACCTCGATCAGGTGAGTTCCTGTGGGAATCTCGCTCGAGAGCCCGAGCTCTTTCTCGCTGGGCGTCTGTCCGAGGACGCCCTCGATGGCCAGTTCCAGGGTGCTCGCGTTCCGTGCCGCCGGGGCTAGAAAGGGCCCGACACGCGTCTGGTTGCCGCCTGACTCGTGGAGAAAGTACGCGGGCACGAGGCTGGGACTTTCGTTTCCGCTCGTGGTAGTGGCCGCCGAAGTCGTGGTTGTCGCGGGTTGCGTGGCATCCGTCGACGAAACCGTGGTGATAGGGGTCGACGAGGTGGTGGTCTCAGCGATGGTGGTCGATGATTGCTTCACGGTATTTGACCCGCAGGCGGTTGCCAACAGGGCGAACACGACCAACCCGACGCGCATGATCCTCATCATTCATCCTTTTGATCCTTTTGCGATTGTGCGAGATCTCGGCTCGTTCGTGTAGGGCCAAATGTCATGAGTCGAGGGACCATGGAACCTCGGTTGCCCCAGGCCTCGGAGACGTCAGTCGCCCGGTTCTCCACCGGTCCGAATAATGACGACTCGTCCCGCCGAGCCGTCGATCAGAGATGCAGCGATCGCCTCGACCCGGGCCAAGGGCACCTGGAGGTCCAGTGTCACGTCGGCGGCATAAGAGGCAGCTGTTACGACGGCTTGGTGAGTCCAGATGGCAGCCTCTGCCACCGCGACCAGGTCGTATGGGAAGACGAGTCGCAATCCGGCAGTCATGGGCAGTGTCACGACTTCCGCGTCGTCAAGGGCCGCCTGGGCGGCAGCGCCGTAGGCCCTGATCAATCCACCCCGACCCAGATTGGTGCCTCCGTAATAGCGGGTGACGACGATCAGGATGTCGGAAAGATCGACACCCTCCAATCTGCGAAGGATCGGGGCCCCGGCGGTGCCTGCTGGTTCTCCGTCGTCGCTGCTTCGCACCCGGCCGCCGGCGAGGCGGTATGCCCAGGCATGATGTGTTGCGGAATGCTCGCGTCTCCTGATCCCTTCGAGGAACGTCATCGCCTCGACATGAGAACTGACCGGGGTCAGGTCGGCGATGAAGCGCGAGCCTTTGACCTTCTCCATGTTGGCCCTGAGCCCTGAGCTTGGGGTTCGGATCATGACTGGATCCATGTTTGGCTGTCAGGCGGTGTGAAAGAGGTCAACCATGTCAGCCATCGTTGTGGCGTCCCATAGCCGGACTACCAACCCGACGGCCGTCTCAGGCGACTCTGGGCCTCGTGCGGCTCAGCCCTGGCAGACGAAGATATCCCAACCGGCGCCGTGATACACCTCCCATGCAGCTGCGGCGGTTGACGCTACGGGGTCGGTGGGGTCGGCACCGGGGAAGCCGGCGCTCCCGGAACGCTCTTGCCAGTACTTGGGGAGGTGTTGGAAGAGGCCGATGGCGCCTGACCTGAGGTCGACCGAATTCGGGTCGAAGCGCGACTCACACCACGCCACCCGAACCGCCCGGTTGACGTCCCGAGGGGTGAAGTACTTCGAGACGAGCGCCCTGACTTCGACCTGGGAGAGCCAACCTGACGCGTCGGAGATGGTCCCTGGAGAGCTGTCTGAACCCGGCGAGGACGCCGCGACCTCATTGGCGGAATCCGGCGTGGCGCCCTGGGTCGGGGAGGAAGCATCGGAGTCGACAACCGGTTGTCCCGGTTCACCGGCGAGGAGGGCGAATGTGAGCCCTGCATATGCACCTGTGGTGTGGCCCATTGCCTGTTCGGGCGCGTTCTCGCGCTGGTCGTTACCGGCACCACTAGAAGTGCCAAACGCCGCGAATCCGGCCACAGCCAGAAGCACGACTGCCGCCCATCCAGCGATGAACGAAAGACGTCTCAAACGCATTAGAAGTGACTCCAACAGCGGGTCTACTTGCCCGCTTGCCCAAGGCCGTAACCCTACTTGGGCACGGATAACTGCGGCAACTCGCCGCGGGGGTCAGTCGGGCCTCTGAAGGGAAGCCAGGGCCGTCTCCCAATGTGCCCTACTCGGGTCGAGCAGGTCGAAGTGCCCCAGCGAATCCACGATGCTCAAGTTGGCCACCCCCTCGAAACGGGTCGAATGGGCCGCGGGTACCAGCTCATCGTCACGACCATGGATCACCGAGTCCCTGTCATCTGCGCTGACCTCAGAAGGTGCTCCCGAATTGAGCAGGATGCGCGCTTGATCGGCTCCGGGACCATTGCTCGCCGCGAGAAGAGCAAGATCCGTCACCGCGGCCAGGCCGATCGTCGATGTCTGTTTCGAGAGCGAGGCCCTTTTGCCGGCCCACAGGGCGAGAAAGCCTCCCGCAGAATGACCGATCAGGGCGACCCGATCGTTGCCGTCGATGTTGGTGATCAGGTGTTCGACTGCGGTTTCCACGTCATGAGCGGACCCAGGCCAGCCGCCCCCGGTGCCGAGACGTCGATACTCGACGTTCCAAGTGACATAGCCACGCCGGGAGAGGTCGATCGCCAGTGACTCCATGCCATCGCGCTCCCACTGGCGAAGCCAGAACCCTCCGTGCACGAGAGCCACTTTCCCCACCGGCTCGCCCTCTGGCCTTCTCAGGTCGGCAACATGATCCGGCGCCGGCCCGTAGGCGACGGTTTCGAATGGCATTGCCGATCGGTTGACCAGATGGCGGAGGGCGTCTCGATAGCCGACCACCCCGCGACCCACAATGCTCCGCACACAGGCAGGAGCGACGAGCGAATGAGAGCGCCAGGGCTCACGGGCGTGAATATCGGAGATGTGAACCTCCACGGATGGCACGGCACGGGAAAGGATTGCATCGCCGATCGAACGCGAGGTGTGGGTGAGTGCGCCAGGGTTGATCACCAGGGCGTCTGTGCCTGACGAGTCCTGTATCGCATCGATGAGAGCACCCTCGGAGTTGGACTGAAAGAAACCGACGTCGACACCCAGGACTCGGCCCCATTCGGCGACCCGCTCCTCCAACTCCGAGAGCGTCATCGAGCCGTAGATTTCGGGCTGCCGGGTCCCCAGGAGATTGAGATTCGGGCCGTGTATGACCAAGACCTCCATCACGCCACCTCGGGTAGATGGTCGTCGATCAGGCCGTGTGCACTCCTGATCACGGATTCCGGCAGGGTTCCCCGCACGACGTCGAACTTGGACGAGAAGGAGTTGATTATGGCTTCCATCACCCGTGCGTTGTCTAGCCCCGGGGAGCGGTCGGCGAGGGAGCCGGACGTGCGCGGATCCCAGTCGAGCGCAAGGGCCCTATAGACCGGGATCAGCACGTCACAGATGCTCTCGCCATCTTCGACGACGACCACTCCGCCCACGTGTGCGCCTCCGCGCACCAGACGCTGGCCCACCCCCATGACTTTCACCCGCCCTCCGACATTTATCGACCATTCGCCCGGGCAATACTCGCCCGGCAGCTCGCCGATGCGGGCATCGATACCCAGGGCGACGAAGGCGTCGGACATGATCTGAGAGATGACTTCGAATCTCTCGTGGATGTTCGATCGGGGATTGGGATCGGCAACCGCCCACGCAAAGGCGATGGTGGACTGGTGGAACACCGCTGCTCGTCCACCCGCCAAGCGCTCTACTGCCGCGAATCCATGGGCGCGGGAGGCGCGTACCGCGTCGGGGTAGCGCGACTGGACACAGTCAGCCCTACCGAAGGCCACCACCCGGCTCGGCACGTGGAGTCGAAGCACGCCGTCCACGACGTCACCCGATGCCACGGCCGAAAGCGTGGAATGGCTCACGGCCACATCCATCGCCGGGTGCTCAGGATATGACTCGGTGACCAGTGTGTAGTGGGGCACAACAACCAGGAGGATACGAGAGCCGGTGTTACCGTCTGGGGACCTTTGGGAACGATCGGGAACGGTGTTGTGAGCGCCCGTCGTTGAAATGGTCATGAAGGGGCATGTCACGACAGGAGGAAACGTGCGATATCGCGCCCGCACGATCACTCTGGCCACGATCGTCATTCTGCTCGCAGCCTGTGGTGACGCTCCGCTCGGCTCATTGGGGCGGCGTTCCTCAAACTGGATCGACGAGCCAACGGTGGTCACCACCACGACGGTGCCCACCACAGTGCCAATCGTCATCACCTCGGATTCACTCCAGTGGTACAACGACGACATAGGTGGTGAGTTCTTGGACGACCCAGAGGCCTTGAGGAACCTGATCTTTGGGCGACGGGGCGGGGACCTCTATGTCCAATCGAGCCGTGCGGAGATCGTCGCGCTGGTCCCCGATCTGGAATTCCCCTCAACCGCTCCATATCTGTCCGAGTTCGTCACATCACAGATCGTGTTCGACCGGGAAGGCAATCTCGCCACCGACCCCATCGCAGCTTTTGGGATCTGGTCGGCCGAGCCGTACACCAGGTCACGGTCGGTGGCCCAGATGGTGATCCTTCGCGTCTCCAAGGACGCCGTGACGTCCGAGGAGGTCTCTCAACCGGGAGCCGACCTTTCATGTGCTCGATTCTCCGACCGCAGCACGGAGACCTGCACAACCACCGACGTCGTGGGCCGTCCCACATGGGTGCTCAGCGCCTCAAACGGCACCACGTTCATCTTCTTTCTCCCGCCATATCGCTATGAGCTGTTTGCTCGCTCGTTCATCGCCACGAAAGTCCTCGAGGAGATGGCCTCACAGCTCGTGCCACTGGGCGATCTAGGCGGACCCACCGGATAACCTCTGATGGCCGACCCGGAGGTCACCTATCTTTCATTCCGGTGGCTGGTGGAGCTACCTGCAGTACGACGAGGAAAACGATCGACCCGATGTCGACCGGGCTCTTCTGCGTCGCGTGTGGTCCTATGGCCGACCCTATGCCAGAGGGCTGGTCGGAGTTCTCGTCACCATCCTGATCATCTCGGGCATGGGAGTCGTCCCCCCGATCCTGATCAGACTCCTGGTCGACGAGGCAATCCCCCGTGCGGACTTGGGCCAGCTTTCGCTTCTTGGCGTGGGCATGATCTTGGTCCCGTTGTTGAGCGCCATAGTCGGTGTGGCACAGCGATGGTGGTCTTCGACCGTCGGAGAGGGGATCATCTTCGACCTCAGATCCGAGCTCTACACCCATCTTCAGAGGATGTCGCTGCGTTTCTTCACTGCAACCAAGACCGGTGAGCTGATGAACCGGCTCAACAGCGATGTGGTGGGTGCCCAGCAGGCGATCACGGGAACGCTGGTGACAATCGTCTCCAATGTCGCATCGGTCGCCTTCATCCTCGTTGTGATGATCCAGGCCGAGTGGAGGCTGACACTCCTGGCAGTCGCCGCCCTGCCCTTGTTTGTGATCCCGGCCAGGCGGGTGGCCAAGGTGTTGCGGCGGATAACTCAACAGCAGATGGAGCACAGCGCCCGGATGTCCGGCATCCTCCAAGAGACCTTCAACGTCAGCGGTGCCCTTCTGGTACGACTGTTCGGCCGCTGGGACGAGGAGGCCGAACGCTTCAGGGAGGAGGCATCCGCGGTCAGAGATTTTGGCATACGAAGGTCGATGGTGGGTCGGGGATTCTTCGCCGCCTTAGGCCTGGTCTCGGCGGTGGGAACGGCGACCGTCTTCTGGGTAGGGGGCCTGATGGTCATTCGAGGTGACATCACCCTCGGAACAATCGTGATGTTCTCATCTCTCCTCACCCAGCTATATGGGCCTCTGTCGGCGATATCCAACTCTCGTGTGGAGTTCGCCACCTCGCTGGTGTCCTTCGAGCGGGTCTTCGAAGTGCTGGACCTTGAAACCGACATCGCCGACCCATCACCGCCGATCGCCCTGGGTCAGGTTGCCGGCCGCGTCAGCTTCGAAGATGTGTCCTTTCGCTACCAGAGCGACACACCGGAAGGGCTGGATGCAGTCAAGCGATTCACCTGGCGGTCGAGGGGGGACGAGGGAGCCCCGGTGACACAGGCGTCTACCAGGGATTGGGCCCTGCGTGACCTGAGCTTCACTGCAGAGCCGGGAAGCCTGACGGCCCTGGTAGGTCCGTCCGGAGCGGGCAAGACAACCATCTCCTATCTGGTTCCAAGGCTCTACGACGTGACCGAGGGTTCAGTGCGGATCGACGACCACGACGTGAGGCACATCTCGTTGCGCGACCTCGCCCGGGCGATAGGCGTCGTGACACAGGAGAGCTATCTGTTCCATGACACCATCGGGGCGAATCTTCGGTATGCCCGGCCCGATGCCAGCGAGGATCAAGTGGTCGAGGCGGCCAGGGCGGCCAACATCCACGACATGATCACCCGACTGCCCGATGGTTACGAGACGATCGTGGGCGAGAGAGGCTATCGGCTGTCGGGTGGCGAGAAACAGAGGATCGCGATCGCTCGGGTGTTGCTCGAGGATCCACGCATACTCATCCTGGATGAGGCCACCTCGCATCTCGACTCACGATCCGAGGCGTTGATTCAGGAAGCACTCGAGACGCTGATGCAAGGTCGGACGTCACTGGTGATTGCCCACCGGCTTTCCACCGTTCGCAAGGCAGACCAAATCCTGGTCATCGATGAGGGTCGGCTCGTCGAGCAAGGCAACCACGCCACGCTTGTCGCAGAGGATGGCTTGTACGCATCGCTCTATCGGACCCAATTCGTCGAGGCCACATCGGCCTGATCCTCAGGCTTCGCGTGTCAGGTTTTCGATGAGCAACGGTTGGTCCGTTGCGAGCAGGAGCGTCTGGCCATCGTGTGACAGCCACAGCCTGGGGCCCGCCTTGAGCCAGACCTTCTCGGGAAGGGCTTCGAGGTTCTTCCTCTTCTTTTGCGAGGGTGGCGCATAGGCGAGTGTGCTCCGGGTGGGGCCACCGAGCACCTCGAGATGACCGATCAGGTCGTAACTGCCAAAGAGATAGGCCATCGCCTCAGAAGGGTCAACCGGGCCCGAATCGGACAGCCAATCGACCACACCGCATTCTGCGCATGCAGCAACGGCCACTCGTCCCACCCATGTCGGTTTGTGCTCGCACCATTCAGTGAGCTTCATGTAGGTCACGCTACGAGAGGGGTGTGACAAATTCTCGTGGGTTAGAGCTCGATGGCAGGCATCTCCTGGGTGTCCTCGAATCTGGGCCCGGGCACCAGCAACACCGGCAAGTGCGACTTCTCCATGACCCGGGCGGAGACACTCCTCCACGCTTCCTCGGTGAAGAGACGACGTGTAGCGCCCATCATGACGAGCTCCGCGTTCATGTCTTCGGCCGTTCCGATGATCGCTTCGGCTGGGTCGTCTCCCTCTACGAATCGGATATCCGCCTCCATGCCCGCCGCCTTGAGCCCAGCGACGATGGGCTGAACCGCCTTCTGGCCTCTCTCTTCGAGATAGCGCGCCGCCTTCGCCTCTGCGTCGGATGAGCCCAAAGACGAGTCGTCGAGGAACGACCGCCTCACATCGTCGTCGAGCGCCTCCAAGAAAGAACGTGGCACCTGGACGACAGTCATCACAGTGACGCTTCCGTCGTCAGAGCGAAGACGCCCGCACAGGTCGGCAACCGGCGCCGCTGGAAGAACCCCGGTCGTGGCGATCAGGATGCGCACACGATGGAGATTAGGGTGTCCGATCTGGCTGTGTCGTGAGGGAACGATGGTGGATTCGGAGCTGATCAACAGAGTGACATGGAAGATCCCCAACGCTCTGGTCCTCGTTGGTTCGGCGTCCGGGGATGAGTGGAACGGGATGACCGCCTCGTGGGTCACCCAGCTCTCGATGGAGCCGGTGCTGATAGGGGTCTGCATAGACAACAAATCGGTGACACATCGGTTGATAAGCGCTGGGGGGTCGTTCACGGTCAACCTCTGGCCGTCCCATGACACCCGCGTCTTTGTGAAGTTCTCCAAGCCGGCGGAGCGGGAAGGCGGCGCCTTGAACGGTCGGACGGTCCGGCCGGGCGCCACCGGGGCCCCGATCTTCGAAGAGGCTCTGGCCTGGATGGAGTGCGACGTACGCCAGTCGGTGGACTTCGGAACGCACACCTTGTTCGCCGGAGAGATCGTCGATGCCGGCATCAATGACGAGGACGCAGAGGCGGCTGCCCTCTCTGACACCAGAATGAAGTACGGCGGCGTGAAAAGGGGCGGTCACTGACCACCCGGTGAGGAGGGAGATGCAGGTTTCTGTAGAGGGCAAGGTTGCAATCGTGACGGGTGCCAGTCGCGGCATCGGAATGGCGACAGCACTCGAACTGGCGATGAGCGGGGCCGGAGGGGTGACCATCACCTCGCGTAAGGCAGAGAGCGTCGAAGCAGCGGCCTCTCAGCTCATTGAAGCGGGGGTCGACCCTGATCGGCTCCTCGCACTTCCTGCCCGCGCGGACTCGGAGGAAGCCGCCGACGCAACCGCAGCGGCCACGGTGGAGCGGTTCGGGTCCTGTGACATCCTGATCAACAATGCGGGCACCAACCCGTCCGCCGGCCCCCTGATGGAGGTCGACATGGGGGCGCTCGACAAGACTTGGGCGGTGAATCTCCGCGCCCCGCTGCTCTGGGCTCGCGCCGTGTATCGGGCGTCGATGGAGAAGGGCGGAGGTTCCATCGTCAACGTGGCATCGGTGGGCGGACTGCGAGCGATGCCAATCACTGGCGCCTATAACATCTCCAAGGGTGGTCTCGTGCACATGACCCGTCAGCTCGCCCTCGAGCTCGCTCCGTCGATCCGCGTGAACGCGGTGGCCCCGGCCGTGGTCAAGACACGCCTGTCGGCGATGCTCTGGCAAGACGAAGAGGCTGCGGCGCGAACCCATCCATTGAATCGGCTGGGGACACCCGAGGACGTGGCTCGCGCCATCGTCTTCCTCGCATCTGACGCGGCAGATTGGATGACTGGAGTGATTCTGCCTGTTGACGGTGGGGTGACAGAGGCGTCGACCGCTGGAATATCCTGAGATGGCATCTTGACCCACCCCGAGCCGGACCGCGCGTTGGCCCTTGCCTATTTGATCGGTGACAGGCTCGATGAGCCGCTGTTCGAACATGCCCGGGCTCTGCGCGACGAGGGCAAGGGACGGGTTGTCACCTACAGCCGAAAGGTGTTCATACCGTTGACGACGCTATGTCGTGACCGGTGCTCCTATTGCACGTTCGCCAAGCCGCCGGGAGCCGGTGGCACCTACCTGCAACCCGAAGAGGTACTGGCCGTGGCGACGGCGGGTGAGGAGCGAGGTTGCACCGAGGCGCTCTTCACCCTGGGCGATCGACCTGAAGAGCGTTGGCCACAGGCGGTCGAGTTCCTCGCACGGCGGGGGTTGGGCTCCACGATCGAGTATGTGGCCCAGATGTCGGCACTGGTCCGGAAGGGCACAAGCCTCTTCCCTCATGCCAACCCGGGTGTCCTCGACGATGACGACATGGGGGCGCTCAGGCCGACCAACCCCTCGATGGGCATGATGCTGGAGAACATCTCCCCGCGATTGCTAGACCCGGGGATGCCACACCAAGGCTCACACTCCAAGCACCCGTCCCAGCGAGTGGCGACCATCGAAGCGGCAGGAAGGATGAAGGTGCCATTCACCACGGGGATCCTGGTGGGCATCGGCGAGCATCCCGAAGAGATCGTCGACTCGCTGTTCGCACTGCAGGAGCTGGCCCGAACGACCGGTGCCATACAAGAGGTGATCGTCCAGAACTTCCGCGCCAAGGCAGACACGCCCATGAGGAGATCGGCCGAGCCGGTGCCACGGTGGTTTGCTCGCGTCGTGGCGCTGACCAGATGGATCATGGGGGCGAGTGCCAACGTTCAGGTGCCCCCGAACCTCACCGAGTCATTCGAGATCTACCTCGACGCCGGGATCAACGACTGGGGAGGCGTTTCTCCGCTTACCATCGATTGGGTGAACCCGGAAGCACCCTGGCCCCATCTCGACGAGTTGGCGGAGCGCACCAGGGCCGCCGGACACGAACTGCGAGCGCGGCTGCCGGTGTATCCCGAATACATCCAGCCGGATTGGTTGGCACCCGAGGTGTACCAAGATGTCATTGCAGCGGTGGACAAGCACGGTCTCGTCCGTGACCGAAGTGTGTCAGGAGTGAAATGAGCATCACCTTCCTCAGAATCCGCCCGGCGGAGACCCTCGCAGAGCCCAGCGCCACGAGTCGGGTGCGCGAGGGCACCACGGCGGTCGAGATGGCCAACCCGACGAGCGCCGAAGTCGAGTGCGGCCACGACACCGGGCTCCTGGTGGTGTCAAATGCGGTGACCGAAGTCGAGGCGTCGGCATGGGTGGTCTCGCCGGAGGGGGCCATCGAATTGATGGGTAGAGACGTGCCCGGGTGGCGAATCACCATCATTCAGGAAGGCCCCAAGGAACAAGTGCTCAACGCCCTGGCCAGATCGCGTGCACAGTATCTGAGGTCATCCCGCTCGGAGGTGGCCGATGCCGTGGCCCTGGCAGCGCTGCCGGGCCTGGCCTGTCAGGTGTCGGTCTTCGTCGATGACGTCGACCAGGCGAATAAAGCCGTCGAGGCGGGCGCGACAGATCTGTTGTTGAGAGACTGGGACCTGGAGCGGATCGGCCAGCTTCGCCAAGCGCTCGGTGCCCGCGGCCTGGTGGAGCGCACCGCGTTCCCATTGGCGTTGGAGATCGATGGGGCGCGCTCGGCCCTGACTCCAACCTGTCTGAGTGCGTGGCTCGAACAGGTGGATGGTTCCGGCGCGGCTCGCCCGCGTCACAAATGGGCACCCGGCAAGGACATGACCCCACCCGTGCCGAATCGTCGGTTCTCTGCCGAGTGGCTCGATCGCTCGTGGACCGAAGGTTCGGCTCCCGCATATCCGCAGAGCGCGGGAGACCTGGCGGGGATCCTAAATCGATCTCTACAGGGGACGCCGCCCTCCGAAGTCGAGATCGAGCAGCTGTTCAGGGCCAGGGGGGATCAAGTCGATGCCGTCGCCCACGTCGCCGACGAGTTGCGGCGCCAGAGCGTCGGCGACGTGGTGACCTACGTCGTCAATCGGAACATCAACTACACCAATCTCTGCTACTTCCGATGTGGGTTTTGCGCATTCTCCAAAGGTCCCCGCAGTCTCAACCTTCGTGGTGAGCCATATCTGATGGGACTCGACGAGATCGTGGAGCGGGCTGTCGAAGCCTGGGGGAGGGGCGCCACCGAAGTGACTCTCCAGGGTGGCATCCACCCCGATTTCACCGGCAACTTCTATGTAGACGTCGTCAAGGCGATCAAGGAAGCTCTACCCGAGATGCACATTCACGGGTTCACGCCCCTCGAAGTGTGGCAGGGCGCCGAGACGCTGGGAATCCCGGTCCGCCGCTTTCTATCCGAGCTCAAGGAGGCGGGGCTGGGAACTCTTCCCGGTACGGCGGCGGAGATCCTCGATGACGAGATCCGCACTCATCTCTGTCCCGACAAGATCCGAACCTCCCAGTGGGCCGAAGTGATGATCACCGCCCATGAGCTCGGGCTGAGGGCGACGTCAACCATCATGTTCGGCCACATCGATCACCCCCGAGCATGGGCGCGCCATTTGGGCGTGATACGTCAGATCCAACGCCGGACCGGTGGTTTCACCGAGATGGTGCCGCTTCCGTTCGTCCACATGGGGTCACCGATTTACCTCCGCGGCCGTGCACGCCCCGGGCCCACATGGGACGAGGTGGTGCTCATCCATTCGGTCTCCCGGATCGCACTCGATGGACTGATTCCGAATATCCAGGCTTCGTGGGTGAAGCTGGGTCTCGATGGCGGGCGCCGACTGCTCGACGCCGGGTGCAATGACATGGGCGGGACGCTGATGGGGGAGATCATCACACGCTCGGCCGGAGCTGAGCATGGTCAGGAGTTGGCCCCAGAGCAGTTCAGAGCTGCGATCAGGGAAGCGGGAAGAGAGCCCGCCCTCAGGAACACGACGTACGAGATTCTGGACCGCGTCTGACACCGTTCCACTCGGGCTGGGTTGAGTGGAGCCTCAGCCCCGATAGGTGAGGCCACGTGGCGCTGTGGCGAATCCCCACTCGGCCAAGGTCGGAGCCAGGCTGGAGGCGGGCGAGGGCCGGCCGTTTACGGTGGTCACGGTGGTGCGACGATGACGTCGGGCCACATCGGCGAGAGCACGGGCGACTTCGTGATGGAGGGCTTTGTCGGGGGCCAGCAATGTGAGGTTTCGACGGCCCCGATCGAGGTATCCCACCATCTCGCCCCCAGAGAGGAGGACATAGGCCCCGGCGTCACGCGCCAAGCGTGACCCTTCGAATTCGGGCCACGGGATGGCCGCGCCATATGGGTTGGCGGGATCCGTCGCGGCAAGGATCTTCATGTCCTTGGCCTGTCCGGACCGAAGCCGGTCGACAGCCCCGGGCAGGGCAAACTGTGATCCTCCCATGCCCTCGACGAAGTAGCCGCGGCGGGCCCTGCCGATCTCCTCCAGGTGGGAGAAGACTGGATAGAGGGCGCTGAAGCCGCCCGGATAACTCTCGGCCAGCGCCACGGGGCGCGACACGACCCCATGACGCTCGAGGAGGAGCTGGGCCCAGGTGGCGTGTCTCTCTGTCTCGGGGAGCTCCCGGTCGATCAGATGGTGGGTGAGCGACCAACGCCCGCCGGCATGGGCCGGAAACTGCGAAGCCATTGCGCGTCTCCCGCTCGAGCGACGATTGTGACCTCTGATGAAGGCTCGCACCGGCTCCAGGGTGTCGTTCGTGATATGTCCTGCCCATACGAGATCCCAGAGGGCGGACAGCGCGAGATCGGGGTCGCCTCCGCCGCACCCCGTGTAGATGTCCCTGAAGAAGCTGGCTCCGTGGGTTTCGATGAATTCGAGGATCCGGTCTGCAAGATCGGAGTCGACTCGATCATCCGGGCCCCTCCAGAGTGCCCCCAGCGTCGAACGTGGGTAGAGAGCGAGCTTGCCGTCGTTGACACCAAGTGCCCCATGTCCGATCCAGACCAGGTCACCCTGGAGGAGGAGACGATCGAGATGGGGCCCGGGGTCGGACACCCGGGCGGCGAGGACATCCCGTTCCAGGACGGATGCCGGTATCACCGCCCCGGTTAGCTGGGCAGCAGTTTCGGTGAATGCGCCCATCCCTGCGGGAGGATCGGATGTTATGGCGTGCCAGTCGATGACGAACCCTGCGAACGACGCCGTTGTGACCGGTTCGATCTCTTTGCGCAGAAGGGCCAGGGAACGACGCTTGAGACGACGGAGGACCTCTCGGTCGACCCATTCACGCCCTTCCCCAGCGGGTCGATAGGCCCCTAGCTCGACCCGGCCCTGCTGAGCCAGCCGGGCAAGAACCGACTCCACCACGCCGACCGGAAGCGTGAGGGCCCTTGCAGCCTCGTGGGCGGTGAACGGGCCGTGGGTGCGGGCGTATCGCCCGACGACGTCTCCCAGCGGGTCGTCTACTGGCTCGAGAAACACATGGGCCACACCAGGGGGAGGTTGGACACCGAGAGCGTCTCTCAGACGCGAGAGGTCCTCTGAAGCCGCCCAACGGGTCTCTCCGCCCATCGTGATCTCAGTTATGCGACGCTGTGCCTCGAGGTCGGTAAGGGCGCCATCGACATCAATGCCCTCACAGCGAAATGTGATCTCGTCGATGGGGAGGGGGCCGAGGTCTCTCAAGAGATCATGGATGCCATCGGGCCGGCCCACTCGGCGGTTCTCCGTCAGGTGTTGCAACTCGAGTTCGACGCCGGCAACCACCTCCGGGTCGATCAGCTCCCGGAGCTCGCCTTCGCCGAGCAACTCGCGGAGGAGCTCTCGATCGAGCGTCAAGGCCGTCGCGCGTCGCTCGGCCAGGGGTGCGTCGGCTTCATAGAGGAACGCTGCGATGAAGGAAAAGAGGAGTGACGAGGCAAATGGGCTTGGGGAGTCGGTGTCGACCGACACCACCCGAATCTTTCTGGAGCGGATGTCGCTCAGGATCCCTATCAGCGCCGGGACATCGAAGTCGTCTTGGAGTATCTCGCGGTAGACCTCGAGCATTATCGGGAACGAGCCGAATTGTTTGGCTACCCCGAGAAGGTCTGCTGATCGTCTCCTTTGCAGCCACAGCGGCGTCCTCTCGCCGGGGCGCCGCCGCGGCAGTAGGAGCGATCGCCCGGCCGCCTCCCTGAATCGAGCTGCAAAGAGCGCCGTGTCGCCGAGGTGGTCGGTCAACAGTGTCTCCAACTCCTCGGGCTCCGGTATGAGTTGCTCGGCGCCAGGAGGCTCATCCGAGTCGGCGAACCTGAAGGCGATGCCGTCGTCGGACCAGATCACGTCGACATCGGTGCCATATCGGCTGCGAAACGTGTGGCGAAGGGCCATTGCCCAAGGGGCGTGAACCCTGGCGCCGAAGGGTGACAGGAGTACCACCCGCCAGTCGCCGATCTCGTCTCGAAACCGTTCGACCACCAAAGTCCGATCGGTGGGGAGGGAGCCCGTGGCGTCTCGCTCCTCGGTGATATATGCCACCAAGTTGGTTGCAGCTAGGTCATCCAGTCCGTAGTCGGACCTCAACCACTGCTCTGCGTTCTCCGGTTCCATCGAAGAGAGCTCGCGGACGAAACGTCCGACGGCCATTCCGGTGTCCAGCGGCCGTCCCAACATATCGCCGTGCCAGAAGGGCATCTTGGCGGCCATCTCGCCGGGAGCAGGCACCACCTCGACCCTGTCGTGATCGATGCGGGTGATCCTCCAGGCGGTGCTTCCGAGGAGGAAGACGTCGCCCTCCCTCGACTCGTACACCATCTCCTCGTCCAACTCTCCCACCCGGCTCCCATCGGGCAGAGCTACCCGAAAGAGGCCCCGATCTGGGATGGTTCCTGCGTTGGTCACGGCCAACTGCAAGGCGCCCGGCCGAGCGGACACCACCCCGGTCACCCTGTCCCAATTGATCCTGGGGCGAAGCTCGGCGAACAGATCCGACGGATACCTGCCTGCCAGCATGTCGAGTGTCTCGTCGAACACCTTGCGGCTGAGGTCGGCGTAGGGGGCCGCTCCAACGGCCAATTGGAAGAGGGAGTCAGCCGTGGTCTCCCCGGTCACGACCCGAGCCACCACCTGCTGAGATAGGACGTCCAAGGGGTTGGAGGGTATTCGGGTGCCCTCCACGGCGCGGATGGACATCTGATGGGCGACGACAGCCGAGACCAGTAGGTCGCCTCGATACTTGGGATAGATCTTCGCCTTGGCCACACCACCGACCTGGTGGCCGGATCTGCCCACTCGTTGCATCCCGGAGGCCACCGAGATCGGCGCCTCGACCTGGAGAACGAGATCGACGGCTCCCATGTCGATTCCCAATTCGAGGGACGAGGTGGCCACCACCGCCCTGAGCTTGCCTCGTTTGAGGTCTTCCTCGATCTGGAGTCGTTGCTCGCGCGCGACAGAACCGTGATGGGCCCGAGCTATCTCCTCTCCGGCGAGGTTGTTGATCTCTGCGCAAAGCTTTTCGGCCAGACGTCGGGAGTTGGCGAAGACGATCGTGGACCGATGGCTCTGGATTTGCTCGAGAAGACGAGGGTAGATGGCGGGCCAGATCGATCGAGAGGCCTTGTTCTCGGGGTCGAGGGGATCGGGGTCGCCGGGTTGTCCCATGTCCTCCACGGGGACCACGATCTCCAGCTCCATCTCCCGCACGTGAGGCACATCGATGATGGTGACAGGGCGCGGATCCCAGCCGCCGTCGGCGTTCATGACGCCACCGCCGAGGAACCTGGCGATCGTCTCGAGGGGCCTCTGGGTGGCCGACAGGCCGATCCGCTGGGCTGGAGCGTCGGTCAACTCATCGAGACGTTCCAATGACAGCGCGAGGTGGGTGCCTCGCTTGGTCGAGGCCACCGCGTGCACCTCGTCCACTATCACCCAGCGAACCCTGTGGAGAACCTCCCGGGCGGCCGAGGTCAGCATCAGAAAGAGCGACTCCGGGGTGGTGATGAGGATGTCGGGCGGATGTCTCCTCATGCGTTGCCGGTCTGTCTGGGGAGTGTCGCCGGTTCGAAGAAAGGTCTCGATCTCAGGCAGGTCCTCGCCACCGAGGCGGCGCGCTGCGTGGCGGATCCCGGCCAGCGGGGCCCTCAGATTCCTGTCGACGTCATGTGCAAGAGCTTTCAGTGGCGACACATAGAGGACGCGACAACGGTCGGCCGGCTCAGGCTGGGGCTCGGTTAGGAGGCGGTCGAGGGTCCAGAGGAACGCGGCAAGGGTCTTGCCCGATCCTGTGGGCGCGTGGATCAGAGTGTGGTCGCCGTTGGCGATCGCAGGCCATCCGAGCTCTTGAGCGCCGGTCGGTTCGCGGAATGAGGCTTCGAACCAGGCCCTGGTCGGTGCAGTGAAGGAAGCGAGACCGTCCACGACCCGAAGGTATCAGGGTCGAGGGACAAGAGTCACCGAGGCCCGAGTCAGATCAGGCAGAGAGCTCCAGTGGGAGTCGGTTGACCTGCGCCAATTCCAAGAAGATCTCCACCACCTGTGGGTCGAACTGGGTTCCCGTGTGCTGGCGGATCTCGTTGATGGCGAATTCGACGGGGAGGGCCGGCTGATAGGCCCTGGTGGAAGTCATCGCGTCAAAAGCGTCTGCGACGAGGATGATCCGTGAGAGGACTGGTATCTCCTCACCTTTGAGTCCGAACGGGTAGCCACGCCCGTCGAATCTCTCGTGGTGATAGAGGATCGCCTCGGCGACCTTGGGATCGAGACGGTGACGAGTCATGGCGAACCCAAGCTCTGGATGACGGTTCATCAACTCCCGCTCGTTCTCGTCGAGCGGCCCCGGCTTGCCCAGGATCCCCGGGTCGAGGTGGATCTTGCCCACATCGTGGAGGATGCCGGCGAGCGCAAGGCGATCGAGCTCGATCTCCCCGAGCCCGAGGCCACTGCCGAGATCGACGGCGAGGTCGGATACGCGATGCACGTGACCATGGAGGTCTTCGATCACGTCCTCCATGACCTCGATCAATATGTCCTTTGGAAATTCCCGCATGTTCGGATTCACCCGCAGTGAAGTCTGGTCACTCTCGGCCGGGATCCTATGGGTCAAATGAACTATATGGCATCAGTCGGATGGACTAGTGCGGCAGACCCATGCCTGTCAGAGCAGTCCGAGATCGCGGGCGACGCCGATGAACGTGGCGGCGCGGGAGGGGTCGACCAGACGCCTCGGATCACCTTCGAACTTGAGGGACGAGCCCACGACGACACCGTCGGCCACATCCATCAGAGTCGCCAGATTGTCGGGTGTCGCCCCCGACCCGACCACAAGGGGCTTGGACTTGTCGATCGAAGAGCGCGCCTGTCGCATCTCTTCGAGACCTGGCTCTTCCCCGGTGCTGCCGCCCGAGACGAGGATGGCATCGGCCAGGCCCCTCATGTCGAGGTCGGCGGCCGTGGGCCCGATTTCGAGCGCTGGCGGAGGTACCGCATGTTTGACCATGAGGTCGGCCCAGACTTCGATGTTGGGGTCG
Organism: uncultured Actinomycetes bacterium; assembly: GCA_963730285.1. Taxonomy (GTDB): domain Bacteria; phylum Actinomycetota; class Acidimicrobiia; order Spongiisociales; family ZC4RG35; genus JARDZU01. Next base: position 484,881 of record CAVSQY010000007.1, read on the forward strand.
AGATGGGCTCGTCGCCTCATCAACTCGGCTGCAGGCCCAACGAGCGGGCCTTGGTCGGTGTACATCACCCCGGTCAACACGTTGACCCTGATGAACCGGGCGCCGGTGGCGGCGGCTATCCCGAGGGCGGCAAATGCATCATTACGAAGGACATTGACCCCAATCGGAAGGCCGGTGGCATCTTGAACCGCATGCACGGCGACAGTCATGGCGGCCACCGTGATCGGGTCGACCCGGTCGCCATGAAACGGCACGTCACCGAAGTTCTCCACGAGGAGAGCGGGGAATCCCGACGCTGCCAACGTCTCGGAATCCGAGACGGCCGTGGTCACCACATGCTCGAGAGACCCGGCGAAGAGCGGTGATCCGGGTAGGGGAGCCAGATGAACCATCCCCACGACCCGTGGGAGGTTGCTCACAGGTAGGCCTTGGCTACCTGCAGTGCTTTCTTGGCGTATTCGCCCGTGGCCTTCAGACGGGTCTGCTCGGGCTTTACGCGACGGACGGAGATGCGGGCCCAGTCGGACGCCGAGCCCTTGATCAACTGGTCTGTCTCCTTCGGGCCGTACACCCACTTGGCATATCCGGGGCCGATCACCTCGACTCTGATCTGCTCGAAATCCTCACCGGCCTCCTTGAACGCATGAGGCAAGGTCTTCCACCCGAGCCAGCAGACGTGGCGGATCCTGGCGGTGTCCTCCACATCCAGGCCCAACGTGGTGTAGATGTCGAGGCCATGGGCCCAGGTCTCCAACAGGCGGTAGGTCGCGAAAGTCCTGGCGCTCATGTCACCGGCTATCCACTCGATCCGTGAATTAGCGGTCATGTGGGACAAGGGCTCAACGACCTTGGCCCGTCCGCCTCGCCACCACTCGATCACGTCCTGGGGGCGCATCGAGCGGCCCTGTTTGATCGCCTCGGCCTTGAGGGGCTTCAAGTCGGGGGCGTTCTGCCACCTCTTCAATCTCGTCCCACCTGCGATGCTGTCGGCGGCCAGCTCTTCATAGTCCGCCAGGTGGGCGATGGTGTCCCGAACCGTCCACGGTTTGGCAGGTGTGACCATGTCCCAGATCTTGATGGGAATCCGCTGCAGGGACTGATCGAGGAACTGCTGCTCAGCTACGAGATCCGAGAGAATGTCGCGCACGCCCCAATGGTAGTCCCAGACCCGGGGCTAATCCCAGACGAAACTCACCCGCTACCAGGGTCTTTCGGTGTGCTCCTCGGTCATCGGTTCCGGTATCTGGGGTGGTTCCTGCCCTATCGAGAGGTCATTGAGCTCGTCCACCAGGTGGCGGAGACGCCCAAACTGCTTGCGGTCGAAGACGAAGGAGATACGGTCGCAATGGAGGGCGTCATCGTCCTCTATCTCGGCCGGATTGGGCTCGGCGGCCTCGATACGGCCCTCGACGACGATATCTGCGAAGTCGCGATTGATCTGCTCCAGAGTCTGGTCGTCCGGGCCTTTGCGCAGGCGAAGAATCAGCTTGCCTGCTGCATATCGCTGTGAGTGGTAGTTGGCATAGAAATGCCAGATGTGCTCGGCGGCGGCCCGAGGGTCGGTGGTGTGGAGGAAGACGTCGAGGTCGGACTCGGAGATGAGGCCCATCTCGAGCTGCTGGTCTTTCATGAAGCGGATCATCGGCGCCCAATACTCGGTGCCCTCGGCCTCCAAGAGCACGATGGGGTGGAGGTCGCTCTTGCCGGTCTGCATGAGGGTGAGGAGCTCGAACGTCTCGTCGAGCGTCCCCCAGCCACCGGGGAGGAGGACGAATGCCAGCGCTTCTTTGACGAACCCCAGCTTCCTGGTGAAGAAATACTTGAAGTTGACGGTCCGATCCGGGTCCAGGAAGCGGTTTGCCTCAGACTCGAATGGGAGCCTGATGTTCACCCCGTAGGAGTTGTCGCGCCCGGCGCCCTTGTTGCCCGCTTCCATGATCCCCGGCCCGGCACCGGTGATCACCCCCCAACCGCTGCGTGCCATGTGGGCGGCGAACTCGGTGGTCACCCGATAGTTGGGGTCCTCCTCACCAAGGCGAGCCGACCCATAGATGGTCACCTTCGGCTCCTCGTGACGCGAGAAGATGAGGTTGGAGTAACGCATCTCCTTGAGTGCGGTGTTGATCAGCTTCAGGTCTGCTCTCGAGGCGCGATCACGACCGAGCTTGAGCGCTGTGGTGATCATCTCTGCGATCAGGTCCGGGCTCTCGTTGTCCGAGGACTGGTCGACCAGTTGCCGGATCAGAGAATCGAGCTCGGGGTTCCCGAGGTCATAGGCCATGGAGAGACGCTACCTCAGGCTCCGCCGCCATATGCGGCGTCAAAACGGCTTGGCACTAGGGCCTTTTCGAACCACCGCATTCCAGACGGTCTCGTAATGGTCTCGATCGAAGGGGTCGACATGGGGGAGCACGTACTCCTCCCAGGCATCACGAAGCGGATCGGGTCGACCGGAATAGACCACCAGACCGGTGGGGATCCGGTCCAGCACCGAGCGAAGTGACAATGGCGTCTCGATTCGCACACCGGCATCCTGGGCCTCGAAGGACGCATTGACCTCGACGGCCAACCGTGCGATGGCCTGGACATAGTCGTCCTTCAACTTGGGGTAGCGCCGATTGAGCATGGCGACGACCTGCTCGTTGACCGGGAACCCCTTTTCCCAGATGACCCAGCGATCGGCGAACGCCTTGTTGAGTGTTTGGGTCCCGGCGTAGTCGCGCAGATCCGTGGGGTTCATGGTCCCGAACACCCTGACATCGTCTCTGAGCTTCACCGTCTCACCCGTGGGAAGGTCGATGGCGGCATAGCGATCGAGGAGGCCGTGGAGGGCGAACAGGGTCTCTGCTCCCGCAGCGTTGAGCTCGGACAGGTTGAGTAGGGCTGGGCCTCTCAAGGCACGAGTGATGTCGCCGTCCTCCCAATGGCTCTCGGTACCTCCCTTTCCGTCACCATGGAGGTGGGTGGAGCCGATGAGGGTGACATCGCGGACCTCACCCGTGAGCGGGATGCGGAAGTAGGGGAGGCCCATTGCGGCGGCGAACTGTTCGATGTCGTGGTCCTTGCCGGTTCCCATATGACCTCTGACCGCCACATGGAGGGGAATCAGGCCCTCGGCGTCGGAGGTGCGGGCCTGCTCCAATTGGGCGAAGCGATAGAGCATCCCGAGGTCGACGTAATAGGGGTCGGGCTCTGGAATCTTCCGAGCCCGCAGGTCGCGGTCATCGAGGTCTTTGAGCACCTCGAATTTCTCCAATGTGATCTTGGGCCCGACACCGGCGGGGTCTTCGAACGTAACTTTCTCAGGCAACTGCGCTCTCCTGGTCATTGCGTGCTTCGGATGTCCTCATCCACCATGTGTCCATCCCGAACAGGGCCAGACTGCGGCGGAGGGCATTGCGGGTCCCATTGATCATGGCTTCTGCCAGGTCCTCGGGCTTGGATACGACTTCATGGCGGTGATATGCCTGGTCGACGGTGTGATCGCCGATGCCAATGCCGATCACCGTTGTGCCGCCGTCTTCCACCGCTCTGACTGACTTGGCGAGGGCCTCGACCGACCCACGGGTCATCCCGTCGGCCAACACCATGAGTACTCGGACCTGTGCGCCGAGCCGTGCCATTCGCTCGGCGGCATGGATCACGTTGAACTCGTCGACATTGGCCGCCTTCTCGAACATCGACACCGGTGGGGCGGAACGTGGGTCGCGACGTGCCAGGCCGGCAGCCTTCTTGGGCTCAGAGGCTGTGTAGAAGAGACCCGCAAGGTTAGGTTCGGCGTCCCGCCATCTGCGGTCGAATGACTTGACTATGTAATGGTTGACGGTGGTGCTCAGACGATCTGCTGCCGTTCCCTGTGTGCGGCGCAGACCGGCAGTTCCGGCGGCCCGCTTGTGCCTATAGGACTCTTCGGTGTCGTCGACGTGCGCCGGGTAGCCGCGGTTGAAGAGGGCGACTTCGAAGTCGATCTGGAGCTCATCGCAGAGGTGCGCCATCGTCCAGGCGCCGAGCATTGCGGCCGACATGGACCAGGACGGCCCGGTTGAGTTGCCCCTCGGGCTCAGCATCGAAGCTGAGGCGTCCACCAACAGGGAGACCGCGTAGGCGCGCCGGGTGCGCGCCGCCCTTCGTTCGTAGAGTCGCTGGTAGAGGCCTGCTCCGATGAAGAGAGCCGCATGCGGCGAGACGTCGCCTTGGTCGAACCCGGAGCGAAGACCGCGACGTTGATTGGCGGCAAACAACGGGTAGAGCTCTCCCGAGACTCTCCGCTGCGCCACACCCCATCGTCTCGCGGCCGCCGATAGAGCGACAACGCCCTCGGGTGCGAGACGTGCGAAGGCCGCCGGTATGGGAGTTACCACCAGCTTGCCCATCTGACCGGTGGGGAGGTAGACGTCTGGCGCCTGGCTGACCCTCAACAGCTGGTCGGTGGACTCGTCCCCGGCCATATCGGAAGCCCCCTTGCGGTCGGAGATGCCGGACCGGGCATCGGCCGATCGCTTTGTGTCCTGATATGACTCGGCGTCGGTCAGGATCGGCGTTGTCATCCGGACCGCATCCACCCCTTCCCTGGCCTTCTCGGCGTCTGCGTCAGCCGCGGTTTGGCGTTTGGCGTGGGTGGTGTTGGCCTGCACCTCGGTGATGAGGCCATTGGCCCGGGCGATGGCCTCCAGCTCGAGCGCCAGCTGGGCCACGTCCCAGGGGTCATTCGCGTCGGCGGCCATCTTGCATTGCTCGGCGCCGTCGTCGATCGCCACCGCTGCCCTGGCGTCGAATCGCTTCTCGAGGACCTCACGGTCGACATACCCTCCGGTGAGGAGGAAACACCCGAGGACGAATTGACTGAGCGCTCCTGAGCGGGCGATGGCCTGGCCCATTGAGGAGAGATAGAGGTCGGCGAGGACCGATCGGGCCCCCGGATACACCGACAGGCCCTGGATCTCTTGGCGGGCGTCCTCCAGGGTGAAGAAGAGAACTTCGGCCACCGGCTTATTGGCCTTGTCCAGGGCAGTCAGAAGGTCCACAGTCTCGTCCAGGTCGACCTCACTGTCGACTGGCCATCCCTCGGGCAAGGGTCGCTTCTCGTCGAGATTGGTGGTGACGAGGTGCATTGTCTCGTGGAGGGCGGTGGCCAGGGCCACTTCGTCGGGTGTTACCGGGGCATTTCGCATGTATGCGGCCTGAAAGATCCTGGGATCGCACACCACTTCGTCCTCCGAGGCAGCAGCCTCCGAGCCCAACCGCACTCGCAGATTCGGGTTCTTTGCCAGGCTCCTTGCAAACCGGGTGACAGCGGGGGCCACCCTCTGGTAACGGCTGACGACGGCCTCGATTGCCTGGTCTTCGGCCCCAATCAGGTCGGAGAGAAATGTCTTGTCGCGTCCGCGCATGAGCCGCCGATTGTCTCACACATGTCAAACCGCCCCAGCTCGAGCGTCGTCGGGACGGTCGCCTAGCCGGTGCACCCTCCTTAAACTCCCGACGTGCACTACGACCTCACCACTCTTCCCAACGGCCTCCGAATCATCTCCGAGCCGATGCCCTCCCTTCGCTCCGTGGCCCTCGGATGCTGGATCGACACCGGCACACGGGACGAGGACCTGACCCACGAGCACGGGGCGTCACACTTTCTGGAGCATCTGCTCTTCAAGGGATCGGAGAAGTTGCCTGCCCGTGAGATCTCTGAGACTTTCGACTCCATCGGCGCGGAATCGAACGCCTTCACGTCGAAGGAGAGCACCTGCTTCTGGGCCCGCCTGCTCGATCAAGACCTCACCACCGGGTTCGATGTCCTGGCGGAGATGCTGCAGAGACCGGCTTTTCGGCAAAACGAGATCGACGCCGAGCGCCAGGTGGTGATCGAAGAGATCAACATGAACGAGGACGATCCCGACGATGTGGCTTTTGAGAATTTCAGCACAACCGTGTTCGTCGATCATCCCCTGGAGGCACCGGTCCTGGGCACCCGGGAGTCGATCAGGGCGATGAGCCGGGATGACATCCACGGATATTGGGCCAGGCGATACGGGTCTCGCTCGATGGTGGTTGCCGCCGCCGGCTCGATAGATCACGAGTCTCTGGTCGGGATGGTGGCGGAGCGATTCGGTGAGTGGGATGGCGGCCGAGTGGGACATGAGCATGGACCCACCGCGCCATGGCCGATGGTGAAGATAACCAGGCGGGAGACCGAACAGGCCCACGTCATCATTGGTGGCAAGGGCTTTACCAGGGGTGACGAGAGACGCTGGACCTTCGAGGTCCTCAATCATGTCATGGGCTCCGGCATGTCATCCCGTCTCTTCCGCGAGATCAGGGAGGAGCGAGGGTTGGCATACGCGGTCTATGGCTTCAGACTCTCCTACGCCGACGCCGGAGCGTGGGGCGTATACGTGGGGACCACCCCGACGCAGGTGGAGACCGTCATGGGCGTGATCAAGGACGAGTTGGCCAAAGTGGCAGAAGAGGGGATAACCCAGGCCGAGTTGGAGAGGGCCAAAGGCTCCATGCGGGGCGGTCTTGCCTTGGCCCTGGAGGATCCCAACAGCAGGATGGTCAGATTGGGTCGCGACGAGTTGGCCGGCATGCCGCATCTATCGGTCGACGAGCGTCTGGCCAAGTTGGATGCCGTCACCCTCGAAGACGTGACATCTGTCGCCCAGGACCTCTATAGCGAACAGCGGATGATCGGAGCGGTCGGCCCCTTCGACCAGGGCGACTTGGACCAGTACCTGGCGGTCTAGCCGGCGAGGTCGAACCGGAGCGACCGTGGGCGCTCACCGAAGTCCACAGAGCCAGAGGTGGCGCCGAGAGTCTTTTCGATCATCACCGCCCCGCCCAATTCAGTCCGCCCGTAAGAGTTTGGCCAGCCTTCGACGACAACGGACGAAACCGTAGATCCCAGCGAAGACCAGACGATGCTGTGACTTCCTTGGAGCAGTTGAATCACCTGGTCGGCGGTCCCCAGGGGTCTGAGCGACTCGCCGGGTTGTTTGGCTTGGAAGATCGCCGACCCGGACAGGCTCGCAGCGGTGATGACCAATGCGGCCAGGACCAGGGGCAAAGATCGACGATGCAGGGCTGTTCCCATCGATCACCAAGGTAGGGGCGATGCGCTCGGTTCAAACGGCCAATTCAACGAACTGCGAAAGGACTAGTCCGAAGACGAGGGCCAGGAACATAAGGGCCACGGCCGGTCCCAATGGACCGATCTTGCGCTTTCCGGCGATCCTCGCGATGAGGAAGGAGAGCACTACCCACAATGTCACGTCCAGCGGCCAGGCCACCGTGACTGAGTCGCTGAAGAACCCGATGATCGCCGAGATCGGCCCACCCGCATAGAGCATCGTCAGACCAATAGTCTCGCAGGCGCCCAAACAGCTATCTCGGTTGATCATGGTCAAGCCGATGGCGAAGAGGCATATCCCGAATGTCAGGAGAAACGCAATGGATATCGTGGCATCCCGGCAACCGATTCCGTCATTGTTTGGAGCCACGAGGTGGGCGATGGTACGTCGCATGGCGGCTAAGTCGAACTTGTAGATTGCAGGGGAACGAGGAGGACGATGAGTCTCGAAGACTTCCTGCTGGTGCTTCACATCGCCGCAGCTGGAACCTGGCTTGGGGCCAATCTGATACAGGCGGTCGTGCCGCCACTTGCGACCAAGTTGGGGCCGGAGGCCGAGGCGGGGTGGTATCGGGTCGCTGCGCAGTTGTCCCGAAGGCTCTACATGCCGGCTTCTATCGTGATCCTGACCACGGGTGTCTGGATGGTGCTGATCGACGATGCCTATGGGTTCGGCAACGCCTTTGTCAACATCGGGCTCGCCATGATCGTGATCGGAGCGGTCCTCGGGATCATGGTGTTCGATCCTGGCTCCAACAACGCTGCCGAGGCGATCGTCTCGGGCGATGCGACGGCTATGCGAGCCGCCAAGCGGCGGATCGCCGCGTTCGGTTCCCTGGACACGGTCCTGATTCTCTTCACCATGACGGCGATGGTGCTTCGTGTGGGGTCTTGATCACTCGCTGGTCCCGGTCCTGACGTCAGGTGCGCCCATCCTGGCCGCATCTGCCGTGGCGTCATCAGGCTGTCGCTGAGAGTCGAGCTCGGCCGACACCCGCAATCGATAGTGCTCGATCTCCCGTCGGATCTGGGCCTGGTCCCATCCCAGGATGGGGGCCACCAACGTGGCCGCCTCCGTTGCCGCAGCCACCCCTCTGTCATGAGTCTCGATGGAGATCCGGGTGCGGCGGGTGAGCAGGTCGTCGAGATGGAGGGCGCCTTCGTGACTGACGGCGTAGGCGATCTCGGCTCGGGTGTACGGCGCCTCGGGCACGAGATGACCGTGCCCGATAGATGGCTTGTCGGCCATGGCCTGTACGTCGCGGAGCATCGAGCCGTAGCGCAGGCGCAAGCGGGACTCTTCGTCCTCGGGTTCGAACATGGAATGAATGACGGGGTGCCCAGGGTCGGTTCCCACCAAGGGGATGAGATGGGTGCGGGAGGCCGGGACGCTCTCGAGGCGGGCGGCCGCCACGTCCACTGCGTCGCGGGCCATGACTCGGTATGTCGTGTACTTGCCGCCGGCAATGCTGATAAGGCCATGGTCCGATTCGATGACGGCGTGCTCCCGGCTCAGTTTGCTGGTCTCGTCTGACTCACCCAGGAGCAGCGGCCGCAGGCCGGCATAGACCCCGACCACGTCATCCGGTCTGAGAGGATCCCGGAGGACAGTGTTCACCCAGCGGAGGAGATAGTCGATGTCGGTCCTGCTGGCCGCTGGGTGGGCTCGGCCCAGCTCCCATGGAGTGTCCGTCGTCCCGATGATCCAATGGGAGGCGCCCCAGGGGATCAGAAACAGAACGCTCTTGTCAGTGCGGAGGATGAGCCCGGCGTCGGAATCCACTCGATGACGGGGCACGAGGATGTGGACCCCCTTCGATGCCCGCACATCGAGTCCGTGGCTTCCCGCCATCTCCTGGAGGTCGTCACTCCAGACGCCTCCGGCGTTGATGACGGTCTTGGACCTGATCGAGATTTCGGACCCGTTCTCCAGGTCGCGGACCATCACTCCATTGACCCGGCCCCGCTCCATCGACATGGCGACGACCCGTGTGCTCGGTGCCAGAAGCGCACCATGTAACGCCGCCGTCCGGGCGAGGGTCATGGTGTGCCGGGCGTCGTCCACGACCGAGTCCCAATACACCACCGCCCCGATCAGGGAGCCAGGTTGGAGTCCGGGCAAACGATGGAGCACCGCGCCCTTGCCCAGATGCCGATGATGGGGAAGGGGGTTGTTCGCCAGGGTGGAAAGGAGCTCATAGAGGGCAACCCCGGCCCCGACATAGCCACGCTCCCATATCCGGTGGTGCAGCGGATATATGAATGGAACGGGTCGGACCAGGTGGGGACAGAGACGGTTGATCATGAGATTTCTCTCCGCCAGGGCCTCCCGCACCAGTTTGAAGTTGCGTTGCTCGAGATAGCGCAGCCCCCCGTGGAAGAGCTTGCTGGATCGGCTCGAAGTCCCCGACCCGAAGTCACGCTGCTCCACCAGTGCCACGGACATCCCTCTGGTCGCCGCATCGAGGGCAACACCGCACCCTGTCACCCCGCCTCCGATCACCACCACGTCGAAGAGCTCCTCACGCATCCTGTCGAGATGTCGCCCACGCTGGCCGGTTGACAGCCGGGAGGAAGCCTGTTCGTTGGGCATAGGCCAGAGGTTTAGCCCTGAGGGCGGTGCGTTCGAAACCGGTGAGGGCGGTGCGGGGCCCGTAGCATCACGACATGACCCTCTCGAGACTCCAAGTCGGGGTGCAACTCCCGGAGGTGGAGAGGGAAGTCGGATGGGGCGAGATCAAGCAGATGGCCCTGACGGCGGAGTCCGCCGGATTCGACTCCCTCTGGGTAGGCGATCATCTCCTGTTCCGGGACGCAGTGACTGGCACCAGAGGGCCCTGGGAAGCCTGGTCGGTGCTCGCCGCTCTCGCTGAGGCCACTCGGGACATCAAGATCGGCCCATTGGTGGCGGCCACATCGTTTCACAACCCAGGGATGTTGGCGAAGAAAGCTGCGGCCGTCGACGAGATAAGCGGAGGGCGGCTCATCCTGGGTCTTGGGGCTGGTTGGAATCGGGAGGAATACGCGGCATTTGGCTTTCCCTATGACCACCGAGTGTCCCGTTTCGAGGAGGCGTTTCACATCATCGTGACTCTGCTTCGCCAGGGCCGGGTCGATCACCACGGTCGCTTCTACGACCTCGACGACATGATTCTCCTGCCGGAACCGAGACATCGGATACCAATCATGATCGGATCGAATGGCCCACGCATGCTTCGCATCGCCACACCACACGCCGAGATGTGGAACACGTGGTACACCGCTTTCGGAAATCGCGCGGCCGGCATACGGCCGCTTCTCGACGAGGTCGACGCTGCTTGTGAGGATGTGGGCCGGGATCCGGCGACCATGGCGCGATCCGCCGCGGTGTATGTGCAGGTCGGAAGGGGCAGGGGCCGGACCGCGGGAAGCACGGAACGGCCCGAGGTGGAGCCCATCTCCGGGTCACGGGACCAAATGGCCGAACAACTGATGGCCATCGTCGATGCCGGGATCAACCATCTCCAGTTGGTCATCGATCCGATCGATGACCGATCCATACAGGAAATGGGAGAAGTGACCGCCACGATGCGGGGGTAGAGTCGGCGCCATGAAGCTGACTTCCACGAGCTTCCCGGATGGGGGTGAGATCCCCGATCGCTACGCCCTCTCCAGGCCGGATGCTATTGATCGTGTGACCTTTGCCCCCAACATCAATCCTCAGCTCTCGTGGGGGGATGTGCCGGTAGCAACTCGCTCGCTGACCCTGATTTGCCACGATCCCTGCTGCCCCTCGCGACCGGACGACGTCAACCTCCCTGATCGGGAGGTCCCACTCGATTTGAAGCGGGTCGACTTCTATCACTGGGTCCTGATCGATCTTCCCGTCGCGGTCACGGAGATCGCCGAAGGTGACTTCAGCGACGGTGTGGTGCCTCACGGGGAGAGGTCGGGGCGGTCTGCTCATGGATCGCGCCAGGGGCTCAACGATTACACAGGATGGTTCGATGGTGACCCTGAAATGCAGGGGAGATTCTTCGGCTACGACGGGCCGGCGCCTCCATGGAACGATTCGATGGTCCACGAGTATGTGTTCACGCTCTATGCCCTGGACCTCTATCGCGTTCCGGTGGACGGTGACTTCACCGGACCCGAGGTTCTCGAGGCGATGGAGGGGCACATACTCGACACGGCCACCTATCGAGGCACCTACACCCAGAACTCACGTCTTCGCCAATAGGGGCAAGGTCAAGAAGAGGAAGGTGCCGTGGCTCGTCTGGGCACCGATTTCACCACCAAGACCACGAAGAAGATGACGATGGGCACCACCGCCATCGTGGCCGATCCCGCCGTGTCGGCGTAGTAACTCACGATCAGACCGGCGAACACCGAGAACACGCCGATGAGAGCAGCCGTGATCATCATCGTGGGGACTCGACGGACGAGCAGGGCGGCCGTTGCCGGCGGGCCGACCAGCAGGCCGAACACGAGCAGCGCCCCCACCGTCTGAAACGAGCCGACGATGGTCAGAGTGATGAGGGTGAGCATGGCGAAGTGGGCGAACTGCGGTCGCAGCCCGAGCAGCTTTGCCTTCTGCTCATTGAAGGCAAGCACCAGGAAGTTGCGGTAGAGAGCGACGGAGACGACAGCCACGACACCCAGGACGACTCCCTGGACGACCAGGTCTCCCTTGGTTATCCCGAGGACGTCGCCAAAGAGCACCCCGGTGAGGCTCCCGGTGTACGACTCGGTGTGGGAAATGAGGATCACCCCGAGACCGAGCCCACCCACGAATAACAAGCCAATCCCGATGTCCTCCGAGAATTTCGTTTGTCGGTGGACCAGGTTGATGCCCCCGATCATGACCACTGCGGCGAGGGCGGCTCCCAGCATGAGGTTGAACCCGAGGATCAGGGCGAGGGCAATACCCGGGATCACACCATGGACCAGCGCGTCGCCAAGAAAGGTCATCCCGCGTATCACCACCCAGGTGCCGACCACCGACAGGGCAAGGGCCGCAAGGATTCCGCCGATCAGTGCCCTTTGTTGAAAGCCGAGCAGGAAAGGCTCTGTCAACCAGTCCATTGCCATGAACGCTACTTCGCCCTCATCCCAGCGCCTCGGCGATGTGCTTGGCGTTGGTCTCGAGCATTCCGTCCAGGGTCGCGGCGTCCGAACCTGGTTCGCCCAAGGACTCCGTGTAGAGCAGGACCACGTCGACCGGTTCGCCCAGCTCGCCCGCCAGGGCGACGGCGAGGGTTGTGGGTTGGGTGGTCTCGGCGAAGATCACCCGTGTGCCCTCGGCCTCCATTTTCGCGACCAGATCGGCCAGGTCGCTGCTGCTGGGGGAGGCGAGGGTGGAACCGCCTGGTATCACGGCACCCACGATGCGAAACCCGTAACGGTCGGCGAAGTAGCCAAAGGACTCGTGGTTGGTCACCATCGCGCGATCGGGCGTGGTGACCACGGCCAGGATCTCACGGATTGTTTCGTCGGCAACGGCCATCGTCTCGACATAGGCGGCGGCGCCGGTATCCCAGTCGCGGCCCGGGAAAGCCCGACTCAATGCCGTGGCAAGACCCTGTGCGGCCATGCCCACCCTTATCGGGTCCATCCAGAAGTGAGGATCCTCGTCACCCCCGACATTCGTGCGACTCCCGGGTACGGGTGGCAACGGAATCGGGTCGGCAAGTGGGCCGAGCTCGATCAGATCGACACCGTCGGCCACGGCCGCGCCGATCACGTCCGAGAGGCCCTCTTCAAGACCAAGGCCATTTGCGACAATCAGATCGGCTTGTGCCAACTCGGCCGCCTGCTGCGCCGATGGTGTGAACTCGTGGGCGTCCACTCCAGCCGGCATCAGCACCCGAACCTCGGCTTCTGTCCCGACCACGTTGGTCACGATGTCGCCCACGATTGTGGTGGTCGCCACTATCAGAGGCGGGCCACTGCGGTTCGGTTGGGTGTTGGCACACGCGGGGGCTAGGAGAGCGAGAGTGGCGATCAAGACCAGGCAACGCGGCAAGGCCTTCTTGACCATTCTCAAACCGAGTCCTAGAATGAGAATCATTATCAATTAGGCTAGATCAGGTGTGACGATGGTGTCAATCCAGGACCGACCCGTGGAGGAGAGGCTCGACCAGAGCGGGGTTCGCTACACCAGCGGGCGACGTCGGGTCATCCACGCCCTCGAGCTCGCCGATGGGCCGCGCTCGGCCTCGGAGCTACATCAGGACCTGAATGCCACCGTGCCGATATCCAGCATCTATCGGACACTGGCCGTCCTCGAGGAAGCGGGCGTGGTCGCGCCGCATCAAAGCGCGCGGGATGTCACCCGCTTTGAAATGGCAGAGTGGCTGGCCGGGCATCATCACCACTTGGTCTGCGTCGAGTGCGGCGCGGTGGAGGATGTCGAGCTGCCGGAGGACCTGGAACGCCAACTGGAGGGCGTGGTCGGCCGGCTCAGCGAATTGTCTGGCTTTGCCGCATCCGGGCATTCCCTAGAAGTCCACGGCCTCTGTGCGAGATGCTCGTGATCGTGGTTGCGATACGCGCCACCGATCTCGTGCTGGCATATGGATCGATCGTGGCCCTGGGAGCATCAACGTTCGAGGTGCCCCAGGGTGGGATAACGGCCTTGATAGGTCCCAACGGGTCGGGCAAGTCGACACTGCTTGCTGCGATCGCCGGCCTGATCGTCCCCACTGCAGGGTCCATGACTCTTGGGCCTGGCCTCGAGTATCGGCCCCGAGTCTCATTCGTGCTACAAAGCACCAAGGTGAACGAAAGCCTCCCGGTGACCGTGCGGGAGGTGGTGGCGATGGGCCGCTATGCCGACATCGGCTCGAGACGCCTCACGAGAGAGGACCGTGAGGCAATCGGAGTCGCCATGCAGCGGACGGGTGTCGATGGCCTGGCCAACCGGCACTTGAGTGACCTATCAGGTGGACAGCGACAGCGTGTCTTCTTGGCACAGGGCCTGGCTCAAGACCATGAGATCCTGCTTCTCGACGAGCCGCTGACAGGTCTCGATCTGCCCTCTGCCCAAGCGGTCGATCGAGTGATCCACCTAGAGACTGCAACTGGATGCACCATCCTGATCAGCACACACGATCTTGCCGAGGCACAGGTGGCCGATCATGTTCTTCTGCTATCAGGAAGGGTGGTGGCGTCGGGGTCGCCTGGTGAGGTCCTCACGTCGGAGAACCTCACCGAGGCATATGGCTCAAACCTCCTACATATGGAGAACGAAGGTTTGCTGATCGATGATCCGGCCCATCGGCCTGTGCCAGGGAGACACCTTCACCGGGACCGGGCTCAGTGAGTGCTCAGTGACCGCGGCGGGGGCGCTCCTCGCGGGGTCGGGCTTCGTTTACCTTCAGGTTCCGGCCGTTGTAATCGGAGCCGTCGAGCTCCTCTATTGCCTTGGCGCCCACGTCATCGGGCATCTCCACGAATCCGAAGCCGCGTGACCTGCCGGTCTCACGATCATTGATGATCGCTGACGAATCGACTGCGCCGTAGCGGCCGAAAAGGCTTTCCAAGTCGGCAGCCGTGGTGCTGAATGGGAGGTTTCCCACATAGATGTTCATGACTTCCCGTCATCCTCTCTCTTGAGGGGCCTCCTTCTTGGCCCCTCCGTTCTGTTGTCCGGTACGACCCTGCGCTCAATCCGGTCGCAATGCAGACGGGAAGCCAACGAGTCGCCGCGAAGCAGCAGGCTGAACGCTAGTGGATTCGGCGCCGCTGTTGTAGTGCTTGGCCTCAACCCTCCAGGATCGTCACCTTTTTGATCACCACTTCTTCAGTGGGTCGATCGTTTCTGTCGGTGCCGCTCGTGGCGATGGAGTCCACCGTCTCAAGCCCTGAGGCCACCTTTCCGAAGATCGTGTACGAGTGAGGGAGGCCGACGTCGGTGTGGCAGATGAAGAACTGTGAGCCGTTCGTGTTTGGCCCGGCATTCGCCATGGCCACGGTACCTCGGGAGTACGTGCCCTCGCCCTCGAGCTCGTCACGGAATTTGTAGCCGGGGCCGCCCATACCGGTCCCAGTCGGGTCTCCACCCTGGATCATGAAGTTCTCGATGACACGGTGAAAGACCACTCCGTCGTAGTAGCCATCTCGTGCCAGATGGACGAAGTTGTTGACGGTCAGCGGTGATCGCTCGGGGAGGAGCTCGATGACGATCTCGCCGTGGTTGGTGTCGATGGTCGCCTGGTAGCTCTTGGCGAGGTCGACGGTCATGTCCGGCGGGCTGTCGTATTGCTTGGAGGTCATGAACGGCACCATAGGGTGATACGACGACATCGGCGGTCCGGTGGTCGGTGGTCAGCCTCAGGCGCTCCGGAAGTAAGCCGGCTGGTTCCCATCCTTCCACTTGATGGAGCAACCCATCGACGGTTTCTGGTCCTGGCTCACGGGCTGGTCGGTGAGAACGGCCTCGGTGGCCGCCCGCAGCTCGGCGCCGGTGACCGGAATGCCTGAATTCGGACGTGATTCGTCGAATCGGCCGCGGTAGGCCAAGGAGCGGTTCTCGTCGAAGAGGAAGAAGTCGGGTGTGCACATCGCCGTGTATGCGGCCGCGACGCTCTGATCCTCGTCGAAGAGATAGGGGAAGGTGTATCCGAAGCTTCGTGCTTCTTCCCTCATCGCCCCCGGGGAGTCCTCCGGGTAGCTGTCGGGGTCGTTCGCCGAGATCGCCACGATCCCCAGATCGCGACTTTGATAGTCGGCGCCAAAGCGCGCCAGCTCGTTTCGCACATGCTTGACATAGGGGCAGTGATTGCATATGAACATCACCAGCAACCCCTTTTTGCCTTTGAAGTCCGACAAGGACACCGTGTCGCCGGTGACCGCGTCGACGAGGGTGAAATCCGGGGCTTTCGTCCCCAATTCGAGCATTGTCGATGTAGCAGCCATGCCTTAACTCTAAGGGCGGTCGAGATTTTCGATGACTTGGGCGAAGCCCTCGATGCTCCCCTCGAGATGGATATCGGGCAGAACGACGATTGAATGATTGGCGCCGGCCCGCCGATATGAGTCGAAATGTCGTATCTGGTCCCCCACGGTCGCTCCGTTGTGTCGCACCGCGTATTCGTCCGGGGTCATCGCTCTCGGTCGGAGCCGCTCGATTCTGTCGAATAGGGACCGTCGGTCATTGGCGGTCAACGCGTTGACGAGATGGGTGACTTCGATCTCTGATGGCCGGCGATCGCACTGGTGGCAATGACGATGGAGGATCTGCACCTTCTTCGCCACCGTCTCCGGGCTTCCGAACAGATTGCATGCGTCGGCATATCTGGCGACGAGGCGCAGGGTTCTCCTCTCGCCTGATCCTCCGACCGTGATCGGGATCGTGTCCTGGATCGGTCTCGGATAGCAGGCCATCCCGGCAGCGGTCAGGGTCTGGCCCTCGAATTCCGGCGAGCCCTTGCCCCACAGCAGCGGTAGGGCCTGGAGAGCGTCTTCCAACATGAGGTATCTGCGGTCGGCGTCGGGAAAGTCGATCCCGTACGCCGCATGCTCCTGTCGGTCCCAGCCAATACCGAGACCGAGGTTGGCCCGCCCCCCCGACATTACGTCGAGGGTTGCGGCGGCTTTCCCCAGGACCAGCGGATGGTGATGGGTTATCGGGCTGACCAGTGCCCCAAGCCGGATCGTCGTCGTGACTCCGGCCAGGTAGGCGAGCGAGGTCCAGACCTCGGGGATGTCCTCCCAGGGTCTTCCTACCTGGGGGATCTGGCGGAGATGGTCCATCAGCCACAAATCCCGGAATCCGGCTGCCTCGGCCCGAATTGCGATCGACGACAGCCTGCTGGGCAGCTCGCCGGGAGCGATTCCCCAGTCGAAACGACTGATCATCAACCCGAAGGTATGGGCGGACGGGCTTCCCGACTCATCGGGATCCGGCGTGGTGACGGCAAGCTTCGCGACAACGGCCGCAGCCTGTTGGGACACATGGATTTGATCGAAGCCATCGTCGGGCAGTTCCTCGCCGAGGACCTTCATCCGCCGATGCTGACGGGCGAGGACGGTCTTGGGTATCGGCCTGTCCCTCTGTTCATTTCTCGCGTGTGCCTCGCTCAAGGGGATATCGAATCGGACGGCCACCGCGGGAAGAGAGGCATTGTGGGCCCATCCGACCCAGCGTCGCCTTTCGTCTCGATCGAAGCCGAGGGTGTCCACGACCGTTGTCAGCCCGCGGCCGAGCCTCGCCTCGACGATCCGGTCGAGGAGCTCGAATGCGACCGTTCCCGCTCGCTGGTCGTCTTCTCCGGCGCCGACCATGCCACGCAACCGATCGGAGGACACGATCTCGTTGGCGTTGAAGGTCTGTTGGGCCCAGGTTGACTTGCCAGAAGCCGAAACACCCACCAGGACCACGAGGCTTGGCGTTGGGAGTCTGAGGACCATGGAGGGGTTCTAGCCGATCTGTCGGTAACCTGAAGGGGTGAGCTCTCCACCAGCCGCCCCATTCGGCCACGTTGCCACCGCCATGGTCACCCCGTTCAGGGAAGACGGTGCGATCGACCACGAGAAAGCGTGGCGGTTGGCCCGTTATCTCGCCGACAACGGCAGTGACGCTCTTGTCGTCACCGGGACCACCGGTGAGTCGCCCACTCTGAGAGACGCGGAGAAGCTGGCTCTCTACAAGACGGTCCTGGACGCGGTCTCCGAGAAGAAGACCCGGGTCATCGCCGGCACCGGCACCTATGACACTGCGCACTCGGTGGAGCTGACCGCCGCTGCCGCCGAGTTCGGATGCCACGGTGCCCTCGCAGTCACGCCCTATTACAACAAGCCGACCCAAGACGGGTTGGTGGCGCACTTCACCGCAATCGCGGATGTGGGGCTGCCTGTGATGGTTTACAACATCCCGAGCCGAACCGGCAGGTTGATCGAGGTCGACACCCTGCGGCGGCTCGCCCAGCACGAGAACATCGTCGCGGTCAAGGATGCCGTCGAGAGTCTCGACTTCACATCGCGCACTGTGGAGACCATCCCCGACTTCCCCATCTACTCCGGCCAGGACTCCTACACCTGGCCGATGATGGCCGTAGGCGCCATCGGTGTTGTCTCGGTGATCGCCCATCTGGCCGGGCGAGCCGTGGCTGCGATGGTCCGGGCTGCACTCGATGGTGACTTGGTGGAGGCGAGGCGCCTTCACTTGTCGTTGCTCAGCCTCTGCCACAGCTGCTTCCTCGAGACCAACCCTGCGCCGGTGAAAGGGGCCTTGAGTCGTCTCTGGGAACCAGTCGGTGATGTTCGGTTGCCCTTGGTCAATGCATCAGAGGAGACCTTGGCCGCAGTGGAGAAGGCCGTCGGGGCCTTGCAGGGCCTGTGAGCGTCTCCATAACGTTTCTCGGCGGTCTGGGCGAGATCGGCCGAAACTGCGCCGCCTTGGAGATCGACGGCCAATATGCCTTGATCGACTGCGGGCTCATGTTCCCCGAGGAGGACATGCTGGGTGTGGACCTGGTCTTTCCGGACTGGTCGTGGCTCATGGAGAGATCAGGCGACGTCAAGTGCGTCATCCTCACCCACGGGCACGAAGATCACACGGGGGCGCTGGCGTATTTCTTGCGGGACATCAACGTTCCCGTGTACGGGACGCCCCTCAGCGTCGAGCTGGCGAGGGGCAGAATCGAGGAGATGGGTGTCGAAGGTGACCTGAGGGATCTTCCATACAAGAGATGGACCGAGCACGGCCCCTTTCGCTTCCAGTTCATCCCGGTCAGCCATTCGGTCCCGGACGCCGCGGCGGTAGCCATCGACACCCCGGAGGGGATGATCCTTCACTCCGGGGACTTCAAGCTCGACCCAACCCCGATCGACGGCCGCCCCACCGACCTGCCCGCCATCGCGGCACTGGGGAGGAAGGGCGTGAGACTCTTGCTTTCCGACTCCACCAACGCCGAAAAACCGGGTTTTGAGCCCTCAGAGAGCTCGGTTGGTCAGCCCATCGCCGACGTGATCAAGGATGCTCCCGGACGAGTGATCGCAGCGTGCTTCTCCTCACATGTCCACCGTGTCCAGCAAATCGCCAACGCCGGGGTCCGCGATGGTCGGAAGGTGGCCTTCTTCGGCCGCTCCATGCATCGCAACACCGGCGTCGCCTCGGAGCTGGGTCTGCTCGACGTTCCGCCGGACTCGATCCTCGACATCAAGGAACTTGGCGACCTCCCACCCGACCGCCAGCTTCTCATCACAACGGGAAGCCAGGGCGAGCCCTTTGCGGCCCTGTCGCTCATGTCGCAAGGACGCCATAAATTCGTCGAGTTGACCGAAGGCGACACAGTTCTCATCTCGGCCAAGCCGATACCTGGCAACGAGACCGCCGTCTCCAAAGTGATCTCGAACCTGATACGAAGGGGGGCCACCGTCGTCCATGGTCAAAATGCCCCGGTTCATGTCTCGGGTCATGGCAGCCGCGACGAGCTGCTGACATACCTCAACGTTGTCAGACCCACCGCGTTCGTCCCGGTACACGGGGAGTACCGCCACCTTCATGCCCACGCCGAGTTGGCCCGCCGTATGGGGGTGCCACACGTGGATGTGTTGGAAGACGGTGATCGGGTGATCCTCAAGGGCAAGAAGACACAGGTGCAGCGTCGTGCGGTCCCAGCCGGATATGTCTATCTCGATGGCTCATCGGTCGGCGATGTCCAGTCTGCGGTCCTCAGAGATCGTTCTCATCTCGCCGATGAGGGGGTCGTCGTGGTGACGGTTGGGATCGACCATGGGACCGGTGAGGTCGTCTATGGGCCTGACATGGACTCCCACGGGATGATGGACGATCCATCGGCGGTCTTGAAGAAGGCCGCCGAAGCGGTCCTCCAGGCGATCAAGGAGCATGCTTCTGGTCGGAGCGACATCGGTGAGCTACAGAAGACCATCCGCTCCGCGGCCGGTCGCGTCATCCGGGCCGAGACATCTCGCCGACCGGTCATCGTCCCGGTGGTCATGGAGCTCTGACCGGCCAGACGGTCAACCCACTTCGACCATTACCTCATCGAGGCTCTTCCTTGTCAGGTCCGGAACGACGCAGTCGTCGGTTGGGTATCCGATGGGGAAGAGACAGAACGGCCGCTCGTTCTCGGGGCGCCCCAGGAGCTTCGAGAGAAACTTCATCGGGCTCGGCGTATGGGTCAGTGTCGCCAGCCCCATGTGATGCAGGGCGGTGATGAAGAGCCCTGCGCTGATGCCGACCGACTCCTTGACGTAGTAGTGATGAGAACGGGTGCCATCGGCCCGCCGGCCATATCGTTGTTCGAAGAGCACCACAATCCAGGGCGCGGTCTCGAGGAAGGGCTTGTGCCAATCGGTTCCAAGGGGCTCGAGGTCCTCCCGCCAATGGTCGGGTAGCCGACCGCCCTCGTAATTGATCCGCTCCTCCTCTTCGGCTGCCTCCCGGATCTGCCTCTTGATCTCCGGGTCACCGGTCACGACGTAGGTCCAGGGCTGTTTGTGGGCACCACTGGGTGCCGTGGCGGCGACTTTGATGGCCAACTCGATCAGCTCTCTGGGCACGGGATCGCCTGCGAAGAGGCGCACGCTCCGTCGTCGATTCATTTCGTCGAAGAAGCTCTCGCCGCGCTCGATTTGAGATACATGGTCGAGACGCGTGGGAGGGTAGGGGATCATCGGGGCAGGCATCTGTTCACGCTACCGAGATGGCGAGCGCGGGGTCCCCCGGACACGCCGGGTGGTGGAACCAACACAAAAGACGATGACGTCCTGCGGATCGGTCTCGCCTCCCAGGGACCATGGAACTCGTGATGGGCCGATAACGGGAGTCGCATCCGAAGATGGAGCATCGTCCCTAGGTCCCGGCGATCCGATACTCCACGGCGTTGCCTCTCTTACCGACTATCGATATCACGTCGGCCAGGCGGAGGCAGTAGGCCATCTGCTGTGCCGTGCGACGTGATTGACTCAGCTTCCGGGCGAGATCGGCGGTGGTGAACGTGTTGGGCAGACCGGCGGGCAGTAGTGCGGCCAGGTCGTCGCCGTTGGTGATCAGCAGGGTGTCGACCACGTCGATCAAGCGGCGCTCCTGCACCGTCCAACCTTGGCGACGCCAGGAACGGTCCGGTGTGTGAATTCGCAGCTCTTCCTCGGTGGTCAAGATCACCTCGATCTCCAGGTGGGGGTGAGCGAGGAGGTCGGGGAAGCTCACCAGCTCGGAGAAGAGTTGGATCGCGCTGCCGTGTTTCGGTGAACGTCGGCGACTGAGAACTGTGCCGCCCGGCGCCACCTTGACGATCCACTTGTCAACGGGAATCGGGTGGACGATGCGGACCGGGTGACCGAGGTCGAGCAAAGTCGTCACCTTCTTCCTCATCGAGGAGAACCCACGAGTCTGTACCTCGATCAGCAAGTCGTCCCGGACGAGATCGACGACGAACCCGTCAACAGCCACCTCGACCCCGTCCCCGCTTTGGGAATACCACCGTTTCAACGACGCGTGGAGTGGCTTCTCACGAAGTGTCCCGATATGAGGTGAGTCCTCCTTCACCAGAGTGATCCTACGAACCGGCCTCACAACCCCCGGTCAATCTGTCTTCGCCCGGTGGCTGAGAATGCAACCGGGTTTCGGCGTCACCGGGGATCGGCTGCCGATAGCGTCTCTCACAACCTGACGAAGGCGGAGTGGATGCACGATCTCTGGCGTGTGGTGCACATCTTGTCGGCGGTGACCTGGGTGGGCGGGACCATCGTCGTGACACTGTTCGTCACCCCGACGGCCAAGAAGATGGGTGACGACGGCCGGCCCTTCATGCAGGCTCTGGTCAGGACAAGCATGACCGGGACGCTGTTGAGCGCCGCAATTGCCACGGTGGTGGCAGGGATCTTCCTCTACGCCGAGAGATTCAATCGAGTCGACTTCACCGGCGCGTCGGGGTTCTGGCTCTCTATCGGCGCCCTGGCCGGGATCACGGCGCTGGCCATTGGATACACCTTTGGGGCCCGGAGCATCTTTGGCATGAGACGACTGGGGGTAGCCATCGGTCAGCGGGGCGGGCCTCCCACAGTCGAAGAGATGAGCGAGATGCAAAGACTCCAGGCAAGGACGACCAGGGTGGGGCCACTGCTCCTGGTCCTCTTCGTCATCGCGATAGTCGGGATGGCGTTGGGGGCCTGACCGCCACGCTGAGGCAGTTCCGGGCACAATCCGCGCGCAGAACCATCTGGCATGTATTCTCTATTGGCACATGGGAACCAGGACGCCCACCCGGAAGGGGTCCTCCGGGCGGAGGCGGGTGTCCAACAACCGCAAGAAGAAGACGCAGACCAAGAGCACGATCCGTCAGAAGCTGGCGACGGTGAGAGGCTCGGTCCGGGGGACACTCGGTCGTCAAACTGACGACGTTTGGGGGATGCTCCTATTCGTCATTGCCATCATCGTGGTCCTCGCATTCGTCGGGTTGGCCGGCCCGGTCGGGGATGGCCTCGCATCGGGGAGCCGTTTTCTGTTTGGCATATGGCGCTTCGCCCTTCCTGCCGCCTTGGCCGGGGTCGGGATTGCTCTCATCGTGGGCAAACCGCGCGACGGCGCCAAGAAGCTCGTTGCCGGTGCCATGGTCACGTTCGTTGGCTCTCTTGCTCTCTTCCATCTCATGACAGGGGCCGTGTCCTTCGCTCCCAACATCGAGTTGGTCAAGGAGCGCGGTGGCGCCGTTGGGTCGCTTGTCGCCTTCCCCCTGCGTCGAATCCTCGGCATGTGGGGCGCATTTGTGCTCCTTGCCTCGACGATGGGCATCGGAGTGTTGTTGATGACTCAGACCAGTGTTCGTGAGTTTGCAATCGGCCTCGCCGACATCTTCAGATCTGCACGGCGAATGGCCCGTTCCACGTTTCTTCGACCCGGAGAAGATCTCAACGAGACCCGCAACCCGGACAGGGTCGTCCAGGTGGCTCGTCCGCCTCGTGGCCGTCACGAACGGCCGAAACCGGCCAGACCGAAGTCGGAGAAATCCGAGAAGGCTCCAGGCCCAGCGGCTCGACCCGCACCCATTCCGAAGAGAATCGATCTCACGAAGAGTGGCTATCAGCTGCCACCTTTGAGTCTCCTCGATGCGGGGACCGGCGGGGAGATCAACAAGCGGTCCCTGGAAGAAACGGCCAGACAGCTCGAGGACACCCTCATCCAGCATGGGGTTGACGCCACTCTCACGAAGATCGTCCCCGGGCCTACGGTGACCCGCTACGAGATCGAATTGGCCCCCGGTGTCAAGGTGAGTCGGGTGTCCAGCCTGTCCCATGACATCGCCTACGCTCTCGCCACTCCCGATGTCCGAATTCTGGTTCCGATACCGGGCAAGTCGGCTATCGGTGTCGAGGTGCCGAATGCGAAGCGCCGTCTCGTCTCGTTGGGCGACATCCTGTCGAGCGCCGAGGCAGCCGTCGACCCCCATCCGCTCACGGTTGGGTTGGGCATGGACATATCCGGAGATCCCAAGATGCTCAACCTCGCCGAGCTGCCTCACGTTCTCATCGCGGGGGCAACCGGGGCAGGGAAGTCCTCCTGCATCAACTCGATCGTGACCTCTCTCCTGATGCGAACGCATCCCGATGATGTTCGACTGATCATGGTCGATCCCAAGAGGGTCGAATTGGGGCAGTACAACGGGGTACCTCATCTTCTTACACGTGTCATCACCAATCCGAAGAAGGCAAACGACGCCCTGAAATGGGCAGTCGCCGAGATGGACAGGCGTTATGACCTGCTCGCCGATGCCAAGGTCCGGGACATCGAGGGCTATCGCGACAAGTGGGACGCGGGCAATCTCGACCCCGACGGTTTCGACCGCTTTCCTTACATCGTGATCCTGATCGACGAGCTCAACGACTTGATGATGGTTTCGGGCCGGGAGGTGGAGGAGTCGGTAGTCCGTATCGCGCAGATGGCCCGCGCCGTGGGCATCCATCTCGTGATCGCCACGCAGAGGCCGTCGGTCGACGTGATAACCGGGGTCATCAAGGCAAACGTCCCCAGCAGGCTCGCCTTCAGCGTTGCCTCGCAGACCGATAGCCGGGTGATAATCGACGGTTCCGGGGCGGAGAAGCTGATCGGGATGGGTGACATGCTGGTGGTCACGGCAAAAGAGCCGCGGCCCCAGCGCATCCAGGGATCCTGGGTTCGCGAGACCGAGGTCCACGCCGTGGTCGAGTGGGTCCGTAAACAGCAGGAAGCCAAGTACCAGGACCAGGAGGTCCTGGCAGCGGCAGCGGCTGCTGCTGCAGCGGCCCAAGCCCAAGATGTCGACGACGAGGAGGCCGACCTGGTCCGACAGGCCATGGATCTGGTCGTGCGGAGCGAGCTGGGCTCGACGTCGATGTTGCAACGCAAGCTTCGGATCGGGTTCGCCCGGGCCGGGCGGATCATGGACATCCTGGAGAGTCGAGGGGTGGTTGGCCCCAGTCAGGGGAGCAAGGCGCGTGAGGTTCTGATCACTGTGGACGAGATGCAAGAGATGCTCGCCACGGAGTCTGCCGGCGTCACCTGATCCGCCCCATGAGGCGAGATTGGAACGGCTCCTGGTGGGATAAGCTCAAGTGTCGATGTTCACCCTGATAAACCCAGATGGGAGCGTTCGCGATCGACTCCCGATCACCCTGGAGGAGACCCGGTCGCTCTACGCGGACATGGTGGAGGCCCGCATCTATGACCACAAGTCGATGTCCATGCAACGTCAGGGCAGGCTGGCCACCTACGCCCCGTTCGAGGGTCAGGAAGCAGCTCAGATAGGGGCCGCGGCAGCACTGAGGAGTGACGACTGGGTGGCCGCGACATATCGAGACGCCGCCCTGATGTGGCGAGCCGGATATCCGTGGTGGCTGCTCGTGGCCGGAAGAACCGGGGACGAGCGCGGAGGGGAGCCGCCCGAGGGCGTCAACGTATTACCGCCCTCCATCACAGTCGGTGGCCACATGATCCACGCAGTGGGACTGGCATGGGCGGAGACCCTGCGGGGATCCGATCGTATCGCCCTGACATCTTTCGGTGATGGGGCGACCTCGGAGGGTGACTTCCACGAGGCGATGAACTTCGCGGCCGTCTATCGCGCGCCGGTGGTCTTCTTCTGCCAGAACAACGGGTTTGCCATCTCGTATCCGACCCTCGAGCAGACGCGCTCGGAGTCGATCGCCATCAAGGCCGAGGGATATGGGATGCCGGGTGTCCAGGTCGACGGCAACGACGTGGCCGCGGTGTTGGTGGCGGTGCGTGAGGCGGTGGAGGCCGCGCGAAGTGGCGAAGGGCCTTCCCTGATCGAGGCCGTCACGTACAGGCTCGGTCCGCACACCACCGCCGACGACCCGACCCGATACCGCGACGAGGGAGTCGCGGCCACGTGGCGGGAGCGAGATCCGCACGAGCGGGTGAGGATTCTGCTGGAGCGAGCCGGCGCCTGGTCACCCGAGTGGCAGTCCGAGCTGGAGGAGTCCGCCGGGGCCAGAATCGAATCGGCCGTGGCACAGGCCGAGGCCCTGCCCCCGCCCACCGCCACCGAGATGTTCGAGAGGATGTATGCGGAGCCCACCGGCCCGCTACGGGCTCAGATGGGTGAGTGGGCGCCATGAGTGAGATCACGCTCGCCCAGGCCTTGAACGGCGCTCTGTCGACGGCCCTCGAGTCAGACGACAGAGTCGTCCTCTTGGGGGAGGACATAGGGCGCACCGGGGGAGTGTTCCGCATAACGGATGGCCTCCAGGTGAAATTCGGCGAAGACCGCGTGTTCGATACTCCGGTGGCCGAGTCGGGGATCGTCGGTGCCGCGTTCGGGATGGCGATTGCCGGGCTTCGACCGGTGGCGGAGCTGCAGTTCCTCGGCTTCTCCTATCCCGCGTATGACCAGATCATCAATCACGTCGCCCGGATCCGAAACCGCTCAAACCATCGTTTCACTGCTCCGATGGTGATCAGAGTCCCGTATGGGGGTGGCATCGGGGCGGCCGAGCATCACTCGGAGTCGAGCGAATCTATCTATGCCCATATCCCCGGTCTCAAGGTGGTGGTCCCTTCCACCCCCTCGGATGCACGCGGTCTGCTCCTGGCGGCGATCGAAGACCCGGATCCCGTTCTCTTCCTCGAACCGATACGCCTCTACCGATCGGTCAAGGAGGAAGTGCCCGACATCTACTACTCCACAGAGATCGGCGTCGCCAGATTGGAGCGAAGTGGCGACGACATCACCCTCATCTCGTGGGGAGCGATGGTCAAGGAGACCCGAGCCGCAGCTTCGCTTCTCGAAGAGGATGGTGTGTCTGTGGAGGTATTGGATTTGCGGACTCTGTCCCCTCTGGACCACGAAGCCATTCTCGGGTCGGCGAGAAAGACCGGGCGCGTGGTGGTCGTGCATGAGGCTCCGCGCACGGGTGGTCTGGGGGCCGAGGTCGCCGCCCTCATCCAGGAGAGCGCCCTCTACTCCCTCCATGGGGCCGTGCGACGGGTCACCGGGTGGGACACCGTCTTTCCCTTGAAGCGCTCCGAGGGCCACTACCTTCCGAGTGTGGAGCGAATTGTCGATACTGCACGAAGAGTGTTGGAGGACTAGTGCCAAGAGAATTCCTTCTGCCCGACATCGGGGAGGGTCTCACCGAGGCCGAGATCGTCCGTTGGCTTGTGCCTGAAGGAGAGCGGGTGTCGCCGGACCAGCCGGTGGTGGAGGTCGAGACCGACAAGGCCGTCGTCGAGATACCGTCCCCATATGGCGGAGTCGTCCTCCGCCATGGCGGCGCTGAGGGTGAGATCGTCGAGGTGGGTCAGGTCCTGGTGGTCATCGGAGAAGAGTCTGATGCGGACGAGCCCTCCGACGAAGGTGACCAGGAGCTCCAGTATGTGGATGACGAAACATCCGCCGAGCCAGATCAGCGGATGGCATCGGTTTTCCAGGCAAGTGTGACCTCGGCGGCCCCAATCGTTGGCACTCTCAGTGAAGAAGCGGAAGTCCTCACCACCAGACCCGTGGAAGACGAGGGTCGAAACACGGTCAAGGCCCTACCCATCGTTCGCAAGCTGGCGCGGGACCTTGGCATAGACATCGACCGAATCCAGGGAACAGGCACCGATGGAAGGGTTGTCCGCGAGGATGTTCTGGCTGTCGCGAATGCAGCCGAGGCCGCCGCCCCGGCCCCGCCGCCGGTCGAGTCGGAAGAGCCGACAGAGGCGGCACGGCCGTCAGCCCAGCCTCATGTGTCTGAGGTGCCCCCGATAACGGTGGTGCCGAGTGGGCAGACTGAGCGGCGCCCTTTGACACGCCTACGCAGGACCATTGCCGCAAACATGGTCAAGAGCTGGTCGGAGATACCCCACGTGACGACTTTCGAGGACGTTGACGCCAGCAGGCTCCTCGAAGTTCGCTCCGCCCTGGGTGCCAGGCACAACACCAAGATCGCCATCGAGGCTTTGGTCATCAAGGCGGTGATCCCGGCACTAGAGGAGTTCCCGGAGTTCAACGCGACGCTGGACGGCGACGAATTGGTGCTACACGGCGCCAACGACATTGGTATCGCGGTGGACACCCAAGATGGCCTGCTGGTGGCGGTGGTCCGAGGCGCCGACCAGCGTGGCGTGCTCGAGGTATCGGCAGAGGTGAGGCGGCTTGGAAAAGGTGCGAGGGAGCGGTCGCTCTCCCCGGACGAGCTGTCAGGCCAGACCTTCACGATCTCCAACATCGGTGCCGTCGGTGGCGGTCACGGCACTCCGATCATCCCGTATGGGACGACGGCCGTGCTCTCGGTGGGCCGGGCGACGGACGCCGTGGTAGCTCTCGGTGGTGAGATCGCAATAGCGCCGGTGATGCCCTTGTCGCTCTCCTACGATCACCGTGTGATCGATGGGGCACAGGGTCGGAGATTCCTGGCCCTCGTGATCGAGAATCTCGAGGAGCCCGCTCTCTTCTTGGCAACCTGACCGATGCCTCACATTCACGTGACGTCTCCCGAGGAGGCCACCGGGACCACCAAACGTGAGTACGACGCAGCCATTCGCAGGGCAGGGCGGATCTGGAACATCGTGTCGATCCAGAGCCAGCTACCAGAGGTGATGCGAGACTCGATGCGTCTCTATGGCTCGATAATGTTCGGGCCCTCGCCACTGACGAGAGCTCAACGCGAGATGATCGCGGTGGTGACATCGCAGGTCAACGACTGTCACTACTGAATCACGGCTCATTTGCACGACCTCCGTGACGAGGTCGACGACCAGGGGATGGTGGACAGGTTCGCCCAGGACTGGCGTACCTCTGGCTTAGACACGGCAACACTTTCCCTCTTGGAGTTTGCCGAGCGTCTCACCGATGACTGTGCGGCAACCGACATTCGAGATATCACTCGTCTCCGGAAGCACGGCTTCGACGATCTCGCGATCTCCAGCTGTGTCCAGGTGGTCGCCTACTTCAACTACATAAACCGTATTGCCGAGGGCTTGGGGGTCCCTTTGGAGGGCTGGTTGGAGGACAACGGGAGACCGAGACCGGTTTAGCCTTCCGAGAATGACTGATCAGACCGAATCGAAGGACGCCAATCAACAACCCGCCAAGCCAACGGTGGAGGAGAAGAGCGTAACCAAAGGCTATTCAGGGAGATTCGGGGAGCGCGACGTCGTCTACACCGCCACCGCGGCCACTCAGGTCGTGGAACAGGATGAGGGGCCAGATGCGGTCTTCTTCTACGTTTCCTATACAGAGGACGACGCCGACCCGGCCGATCGGCCCATCGTCTTCGCCTTCAACGGCGGCCCGGGCTCTTCCTCGGTCTGGCTGCATCTCGGTCTTCTCGGGCCGAGAAGAGTCGAGATGGACGAGCACGGCTTCCGAGTCGCAAAGCCGGGAGGCCTGATCGAGAACCCCAACTCGATCCTCGATGTCGCCGATGTGGTCCTCATCGATGCTGTGGGGACCGGGTTCTCCACCGCGAGCCCCAAGGGGGATCAGGGCCATTTTCACCACTTCACTCGTGACATCGAGGCCTTCAGCGATTTCATCATCTCGTACCTGAACCGAAACGGGCGCTGGCCCTCTCCCAAGTATCTCGCGGGTGAGAGCTACGGGACCACCAGAGGTGCGGCGATCGCGGCGAATCTGTTCGACCCGAACAAGGTGGAGCTCAACGGGCTCGTCCTTATCTCAAGCGTCCTCAATTTCCAAACGATCGGCCAGGACCGCGACACCTTCTTGTTCCGACCGGGAAACGATCTCCCCTACATGGTCTTCTTGCCGACCTACGCCACCACTGCGTGGTATCACGAGAGACTGTCGAAGAAGCATCAGGCCCAGACGCTCGGGGACCTTCTCGACGAGGTCGAAGCCTTCGCCATCGGGCCCTACTGGTCGGCGTTGGCATTGGGTGATCGGCTGGGGGAAAAGGAGCAGCATCGGATCGCTCTGCGTCTCTCCGAATACACCGGACTGCCCACGGATTACATCGAGCGATATGACCTACGCATCCACATACATCGCTTTTGCAAGGAGCTGATGAGAGACGACCGGCGGACGGCCGGGAGGCTCGACTCGCGGTACACGGGAATCGATCGCGTGTCCGACGGCGATTCGATCGAGACCGACCCGGCCAGTGATCAGACCTCCGGCCCCTACACGGCGACTCTCAACGACCTGCTGCGAAGCGAACTGGGCTTCGAGAACGATGCGTTCTACGAGACCCAATCGATGGAGGTGAACAAGTCCTGGAATTACGAGGACTTCGCGGGGCACTACGTGGACACTTCGGAGCGTCTTCGCAATGTGATATCACGATCGGGGCTCGAGGTGTTCGTCGCCAGCGGGTATTACGACCTGGCCACACCACACTTCGCCACCGAGTACACGTTCAACCACCTCGGTCTCTCCCCCAAGCTGAAGGAGAAGATCAAGATGGAGTACTACGAGGCGGGCCACATGATGTATCTCCATCTTCCCTCACTGGAGCGACTGTCCGGTGACCTTCGGGCATTCATCAGTCGCACCCACTGAGGTCACCGTCGATCGGCGTGACCGTCGATGACGTCGAGAACCTCTGGCATGTCGAGCTCGGGATAAGGGTCGGGCGCAAGCAAACCGAGAATCCGGCTCTGTGAGCGCGCCGACACGATCACCCCGTCGGCCCACTTCTCGGCGAGGTCTGGCGGTGCGACCCGGCAGCATTCGGGATCGGGGCACGTGGACGTCTGCCGGTTCTCGGTCTCACGGCCGCGGAACCACCGAGCGTCGGCGAAAGGCACCCCGAGTGTGATGGCGTGGGAGGGCTCGCGTCCCGCCTCGATGTGGGTGGTGCAGAAGAACGTCCCTTCGGGTGTGTCCGTGTATTGGTGATGGGTCGCGAAACGCATGCTCGACTGAAAGGTCATGCGAGCGCCCCAGCGCTTGCAGAGTCGCTGGGTTTCCATCCCGCCGTGATCGTCCCGCGGCACCGGCACCGAGTCATTGGCGTAGGCCTTGACCACGGAGCCGTTCTGATCGCTCACGAGCACGTGGCTCGTGATATCGAGATGCTTGGTCGCCAGATTGGCGATCCTCCATGCTGCCATCTCATATGAGACGTAGAAGAGCTCCTTTATGTCCTCGACGTCGATGTCGTGGTTGCGGTGGGTGGCGGCGAGGGTGCGAATGGCCGTCTCTTCCGGGACCAGGACAGCCGCAGCGAAATAGGCAGTCTCCATCCTCTGGCGGAGGAATGTCCCGAGATCGGGATCGGGCTCATGGCCAAGGAGGAACCCGGCCAGGGTCTGCAGCACTGCCTTCCGCGCTTGTCTGGTGCGCAGTTCGTCTCGTTGGGCGATGTAGACCCGCCGGCTCCGGAGGTCGATGAGCGAGCGGGCGAAGGCGGGCATGTCGTCGATGGGATGGATATCAAATCCGGCGCTGGCGGTGAGGTCGAGCAGGTTTCGGGAGGAGAATGGGCCCTCCCCGGAATAGCCACTGGTCAAGAGCGCACTATGCGCCTCATCCTCGACATGGCCCAGGAAGCCGTCTTGCCGACTGAGCCAGGCAGTGACCTCCCCGTTGGCTTTCCTCACATCCTCTGAGCCGGCGGATTCGAGCCCCGATCTCTCCCGGAGAGCGTCGTGGACTCCTACGAGATGGGTGAGGGTCTCGTTGTCGAGCTTGGCGTTGGGTTTGACCAAAGGCAGGTCCAGGGAATCGAACAACGACGACTCCTGCGCCTTGATCAATGCAATCTCCAGCCTGTCGCGACGAGTCGGGGGAGTGGGGGTTATGACCTCGGCCAGTTCCACCCCGAGTACTGCCGCGATCTCGGCAACCAGGCTGAGGCGAGGCTCCTTCTTTCCGTTCTCGAGGAGTGAGAGATACGGGGCCGGCTTGTCGACCATCGAGCCGAGGTCGTTCAGGGTGAGGCCCTTTTCCTTACGGTAAAAGCGCAATCTTCGCCCCAACACGAGGGGATCGAGCGCCGGAGATTCCTTCAATTTCTCTGCTTCCGCAAAAGAGGCCGTTCTTAGCCTCGCTGGTATTGGAATGTTAGCTGAGGAGTGAAGACACTCCATACTTGTGAACCAATTCCGCGATTCAGATCTTGAAAAGAGGATCCTCGATGAGGAGGCGGCGGCCTTCCTCACCGATCTCGAGACCGAGTTCGGATGGAGGAGGGGACAAATCCTGGCAGCGCGGCAGGCTCGGCAACAACGAATCGACGCCGGCGAGAGACCTCACTTCCTGGCCGATACCCGCAGCGTGCGTGACGGTGACTGGCTTATAGGTGAGATCCCACCCGACCTGGCCGATCGTCGGGTAGAGATCACCGGCCCGGTCGACGCCAAGATGATGATCAACGCGCTCAACTCGGGTGCAAGGGTCTTCATGGCGGACTTCGAGGATGCCACCACACCCACCTGGAGCAACCTCCTCAGCGGGCAGGCCAACCTCGTTGACGCCTACCGCCGGGTCCTTCGCTTCGACACGGCCGAGAAGAGCTACGAGCTAGCCGATGACATCGCCACACTGCTTGTCAGGCCACGAGGCTGGCATCTCGGCGAAAAGCACTTCCTGGTGGACGCCCAGCCGATGTCAGCCTCCCTATTCGACTTTGGCCTATACCTGCTGCACGGTGGGCGCGCCGCCCTCGAGGCCGGGACCGGCCCCTATCTCTACCTTCCCAAGCTCGAATCGCATCTGGAAGCCAGATTGTGGAACGATGTCTTCCTCTGGGCCCAGGACCGGCTCGGCATCCCGCGAGGGACCATCAAGGCAACGGTCTTGATCGAAAATGTGTTGGCTGCGTTCGAGATGGATGAGATCCTCTACGAGTTGCGAGAGCATGCAGCAGGGCTCAATGCCGGTCGGTGGGACTACATCTTCTCTGTGATCAAGAAGTTCAGGAATTGGCCCGACTTCGTTCTGCCTGACAGATCGGCAGTCACCATGACCGTGCCCTTCATGCACGCCTACACCGAGCTCATGGTGGCCACATGCCATCACCGCGGCGCTCATGCGATCGGTGGGATGGCGGCCTTCATCCCTAATCGACGTGACCCCGAGGTCACCGAGCGTGCGATTGCCGCCGTCTCAGCCGACAAGGCTCGGGAAGCCGGCGCCGGTTGTGACGGCACCTGGGTGGCGCACCCTGACCTGGTCCCGGTGGCGATGAAGGAATTCGATGCCGTCCTCGGGCCCAGGGCCAATCAGGTGGACCGTCTCCGGCCCGAGGTGACCCCGTCGGCCACAGATCTGCTCGATCTCGACTTCCCGGGTGAGGTGACTCCGGAGGGCGTGGAGACCAATGTCTCGGTGGGAATCCAGTATCTCGCTTCGTGGCTTTCGGGTGTCGGCGCGGCAGGAATCAACAACCTCATGGAAGACGTCGCCACCGCCGAGATCTCGAGATCGCAGATATGGCAATGGAAGACACATGGGGTCACCGCCGCTGATGGCACCACGATCACCGAGGCCTACGTCCGAGACGTCGTCCGACAGGTCGTCGAGCGACTCGACGTCGAGGAGTACGCCTACCGCGACCAGTTGGCCGAGGCGCGGAAACTCTTCGAACAGGTGGCCCTGGGCGAGCAATTCGTCGATTTCCTGACACTTCCCGCCTACGAGTTGATCAATTGAATGGAGAACATGTGATGCACTTCGCCAACGAGGCCAGCCGTCTCGCCGAGGACTGGGACAACAACCCGAGATGGGACGGAGTGAGCAGGGATTACAAGGCCGAGGACGTGGTCCGTCTGCGCGGGAGCATTCGTGAGCAATCCACGCTGGCCAACCGCATGGCCACCAAACTCTGGGATCTGCTCGCCACCGAGGACTACGTGAGCGCCCTGGGGGCGCTGTCGGGTGGCCAGGCGGTCCAGATGGTCAAGGCCGGGCTCAAGTCGATCTACCTCTCCGGATGGCAGGTCGCTGCCGACGCCAACCTCGGGGGAGAGGTGTACCCCGATCAGTCGCTTTATCCGGCGAGCTCAGCACCAGCCCTGGTCGAGAGGATCAACAATGCCCTCCGCCGGGCCGACCAGATCCATTGGGCCGAGGGTGACACCGACACCGATTGGTTCGTTCCCATCCTCGCCGACGGTGAAGCCGGCTTTGGGGGTGCCCTCAACGTCTTCGAGCTGACCAAGAACTTCATCCGGGCCGGAGCAGCAGGAATCCACTACGAGGACCAGCTCGCGGCCGAGAAGAAGTGCGGGCACATGGGTGGCAAGGTGCTGGTGCCGACCAGTCAGCACGTCAAGGCCCTGCAGGCTGCCCGCCTCGCTGCCGATGTCATGGACGTCCCGACCTTGATCATGGCCCGGACCGATGCGAATGCGGCCACTCTCCTCACCTCGGACATCGACGAGCGGGACCACGATTTCGTGACCGGCGAGCGAACGCCCGAGGGGTTCTTCCATGTCCGGAACGGTCTTTCAGCTGCCATTTCGCGCAGCCTGTCCTATGCCCCCTATTGCGACATGATCTGGTGTGAGACCGCTCACCCTGATCTCGACGAGGCTCGCAGCTTCGCCGAGGCCATACATGCCGAATACCCCGGGAAGCTGCTGGCGTACAACTGCTCTCCCTCGTTCAACTGGTCCAAGCACCTCGACGAAGGAACGATCTCGCGTTTCCAGAAGGAGCTGGCGGCGCTGGGCTACCGCTATCAGTTCATCACTCTGGCCGGGTTCCACGCCCTCAATGTCTCCATGTTCGATTTGGCTGCCGGCTACGCGAAGGAAGGCATGCCTGCCTACGTCCGGCTCCAGGATCATGAGTTCGCCCTCGAGAATCAGGGCTACACCGCCACACGGCATCAGCGCGAAGTCGGCGCCGGCTACTTCGATCTGGTGAGTCAGGTGGTCTCAGGCGGTGAGGCATCCACTCTCGCGTTGAAGGGCTCGACTGAAGAAGAGCAGTTCTAGGCGTGCGAGACTCGGGTTGCGGCCATTGGTCGTTTCCATCTGGATGACCCCGGGTAATCTCACCGCCAGGACGCAGTGGAGGAACACTTCATGAGAATCGTGCATGTCGTGGGCACCGGGACCATCGGTGAGCCCCTTATTGGCCTCCTGGCCGACAACAAGGCCCACTTCGGAATCGACGAGGTGACGTTCCACAAGAGGACACCGTTGTCCCTGGAACGGGCGAAGGTGGCCGACTTGGAGAGCCGCGGCGCGGTGCTTTCGGTCGACGAGGATCGCGAGCCCGAGTTCCAGGACCTGGGTCACGTCCCCAAGTACGAAGCACGCGAAGCCATCGAGCGGGCAACTGTGGTTATCGATTGCACGCCGGTCGGGAATCAGATGAAAGACGACTTCTACGACCATGCCGAAGGCCCGATCGGGTTCATGGCTCAAGGGTCGGAATTTGGTTTCGGGAAGATGTACGCCCGAGGGATCAACGACAAGGCACTTGTGCAGGGTGAGGACAAGTTTCTCCAGATCGTGTCGTGCAACACCCACAACATCTCCGCTCTGATCCGATCTTTGGCCATCGACGACGACGGGACAAGTCATCTGGAGGATGGTCGTTTTCTCTGTATGAGGAGGGCCAATGACATCAGTCAGGACGACGGTTTCGTCGCCAGCCCCACGGTCGAGCCTCACAAGGACGAGCGCTTTGGGACCCACCATGCCCGCGACGCCCACAGATTGTTCGAAACACTCGGGTACGACTTGAACGTCTATTCGTCCGCAGTGAAGCTGAATACGCAATACATGCACTCGATCCAGTTCTCACTTCAACTCGACCAGGACATCACGCTGGACGAGGTCAAAGAGCGGCTCATGGCCAACACCCGGGTTGCCGTGACTCACAAGCGGTCGGCCAATCAGGTTTTCTCATTTGGCCGCGACCACGGGTACTTCGGGCGAATCATGAGCCAGACGGTGGTGGCATTGGAGACTCTTGCCGTCCGCAACGACAATGAAGTGGTGGGATTCTCATTCACCCCACAAGACGGGAATCCGCTGCTTTCGACCGTGGCTGGCATGCTCTGGTACCTCGACCCGGAGTCACTCGACGATCGCATCGACATCCTCAGGCGCTATCTCTTCCGCGAGGTCTGATGGACGAGAGGGTCACGGCCCCAGCCGAAGAGGCGATCCAGGCCATCGGCCGTGGAGACGTGGCAGCGGCGAGGACCGCGGTCAACACTGCATATGGCCACGATCACAACCTGGGCGCATTCGTGGATGCGGTATACCTGGCGTGCTCGGAGATCGAAGAGGACGGGCGGGTCAGCACATCCGCCTGGAACGGCCTGGCCGACTCCGTACCGTCAGGCTCGTTGCGTGCAGTGGTCGAGTCGAATCGCGACTGACCAAGTGATGAGCGTCTGGATCAACCGGATCGACGCCTAACCTGCCGCGGATGGCACCTCCCACCGTTTGGTTGACCACGCTCGGGTGCGCCAAGAACCAAGTCGACTCCGAGAAGCTCACCGCCATGCTCACGGAGGCTGGATATACCTGGTCCGATCGGCCTGAGGACGCCGATGTAGTCATGGTCAACACGTGCGCCTTCATCCAAGAGGCTAGGGCCGAGTCCGTGGAGACCATTCTCGATCTGGAGGATCGCAAGAGGGTAGGCGCCAAATCTGTGGTCCTCGGATGCATGGCACAGCGGTTCGGATCGGAGGTGGAGTCGGCCCTGCCGGAGATCGATGCCGTTCTTGGGCTCGATCGCTATGGAGAGCTGGTGGGCGTGCTCGATGGCCTCACCGGTTGGGAGCCGGTCGAACTGCGTCGCCGGCCGATCATGGACATACTCCACGCCACCGGTCGACCGAGCAGCGATCTCCCGTATGCCTACCTCAAGGTCGCCGAGGGCTGTGACAAGCCCTGCACCTTCTGCGCCATACCATCGATCAGGGGAAAACAACGGTCCCGCCGGCCGGTCGAGATCCGACAGGAGCTCGAGAATCTGGTGGGTTCCGGGATCAGCGAGGTAGTCCTCGTCGCTCAGGACCTGGCGGCCTATGGGCGCGATATCGAGGCTCCTGGGGGCCTGCCGGAGTTGTTGGCATTCCTGGAGGACATAGAAGGTCTCCGCCGTCTCAGACTGCTCTATTTGCACCCTCGCGAGATCACCGATCGACTCCTATCCGCAATGACCACCGGCCGCGTCGTCACGCCATACTTCGACCTCTCACTCCAGCACGTGTCCGGCCAACTTCTGCGCAAGATGAAACGGCCCGGGAACACCGAGAAACATGCCGCTCTGGTGGCCCGGATCAGGGAGCTGAGCCCGGAAGCAGCGCTTCGCAGCTCGTTCATCGTCGGCTTCCCGGGTGAGACGGAGGACCATGTGGAGGAGCTTTCCGACTTCCTGGCCGACGTCAGGCTGGACTGGGCCGGCTTCTTCCCGTATTCGGCTGAACCGGGCACGCCGGCATCAGAGATGACCGATCAGATCCCGAGACCCGTGGCGATGGAGCGACTCCGCTACCTGTCCGGCATCCAGGAGGAAGTGACGGAGGCGCGTCACTCAGAGTGGTTGGGACGCTCGGACTCGATTCTCGTCGACCAGGTCGAAGACGATGTCCCCATCGGGCGCTCACATCGCCACGCCCCCGAGATCGACGGTGTGGTGCGGCTCGACGGTGGCGCAGTAGGGGACTGGGTCGACGTCGAGTACACCGGTGTCTTCGGCCCCGACATGGAAGCCACGGTGCTGGCTCGTGTCTGATCGCCTGATCGGGCGCAACGGGGCGCCCTGGCGGAATCGGCCTCCAAGATGATCGTCGAGGTCATCGCGGTTGGGACGGAGCTTCTGCTCGGGGAGATAGTCAACACCAACACCTCCACCATGGGCGCTGCACTTGCGGAGCACGGTCTTGACGCTCACTTTCAACAGACCGTGGGTGACAACCTGGACCGGATCGCCGCGACGATCACGATCGCCATGCAACGTGCCGACGCCGTGATCATCACCGGTGGGATCGGGCCAACCCAGGACGACATCACCCGGGAGGCCGTGTGTGCGGCCACCGGTCTGGAATTGGTCTTCGATGAGGACTACGCCAACCGTCTTCGTTCCTGGTGGGAGGAGCGCGGGCGAAAGATGCCGGAGTCCAATATCCGGCAGGCATTTCACCCGGCCGGTGCCCAGCTGCTGCGAAACCCACGCGGGACGGCGCCGGGTCTTCGTCTCGTCCACGACGGCAGGGAGATCTATTGCCTCCCTGGCGTGCCGGCGGAGATGGAGTACCTACTGGAGCACGAGGTTCTTCCCCGGCTACTGGCGAGCACCGGCGAGGGCCAGGTCATCACCAGCCGTGTCATACGCACCTGGGGTCGCCCGGAGTCGGAGATCGGGGAACTTCTCGATGACGTTTTCGTCGGGTCCGCCAACCCTTCGTTGGCGTTCCTCGCATCCAACTCGGAGATAAAGCTCCGGATCACCGCCAAAGCGTCGACTGTTCCCGCGGCCAGGGCCCTCATCCAGCCGATCGAAGATGTGGTGAGAGAGCGTCTCGGCGAGTCGGTGTTCGGAGCGGATGAAGAAACGATCGAGCAGGTCTTGCTTCATCTGCTCACCGAGCGCGGATACACCATCGGGAGCGCCGAGTCGATGACCGGCGGGCTCGTCTCGACGCGCTTGACCAATATCCCGGGGGCCTCGGAAGTCGTTCGTGGGGGCCTGTTCACCTACGTCCCGGATCTGAAGGCAAGCCTTCTCGGTGTGACCGACGTGAGCGAGGTGGTCAACTTGGCGACAGCGGTGGAGATGGCTCAGGGGGCACGGAGGGTCCTGGGGGTCGACGTCGCAGCTTCGGTTACAGGCTCTGCCGGCCCGGATCCGCTGGAAAGGCCGGTGGGGACGGTGGTGATCGGGGTGGCGACGCCCGAGCATGCTGCCGCGAAGGAGCTGAGGTATCCGGGGGATCGGGAGCGGATTCGCACCTACTCGGCGACAGCCGCCCTTCAGCTCACGCGTCTTGCTTTGCTCGGCAAGTGGTGGGACTGAAGCGCGTATTCGTCGCGGTCACGCCTCCTCTCGAGGCACGTCTCGGCCTCGCCCAGGCGCTGAGTCGCCACAAGCTTCCCGGCAAGGAGGTCCCGCCGGGAAACTGGCACATAACGCTCCGATTCTTGGGACAGGTCGATGACATCACCTGTGAGCGATTTCTGGGTGACCTCGACCAGCAGGACCTGGGAGATCAATTCGACCTCGGCATCGAAGGTCTCGGGGCCTTTCCTCGGGCGAAACGCGCAACGGTGCTCTGGGCCGGGTTGAAGGGCGACATTTCGCGCCTGACCCAGTTGGCGATGCTCGCCGAGGACTCAGCGCAAAGTGCCGGACTCCAGCCGGAAGACCGGCCGTTTCACCCCCATCT
Source organism: uncultured Actinomycetes bacterium (assembly GCA_963730285.1). GTDB lineage: Bacteria > Actinomycetota > Acidimicrobiia > Spongiisociales > ZC4RG35 > JARDZU01. Next base: position 523,759 of record CAVSQY010000007.1, read on the forward strand.
CACCCTGAGCAGGATCCGCCCGCCAGAGGACGTGACCGGTTTGGTCGATGGCCAGGAAGTGGCGGGCGTCACTTGGAGGTGTCGGGATGTCGTGGTCTACAGATCAGACCTGGGTGGCGAACATCCTCGATACGAAACACTTGAATCTCTGGCGCTGGGCGGGTAATCCACGTCTCGAACACCTGTTCGGTCTAGTATCCACCGGGCAGGAAATGACACAAGTCCCGACCATGAGGGTTCTTGTCACCGGTGGGCGATACGTTGGCGGAGACAGATCGGAAGGAGCTGAAAGTGGAAGACAGGGAAAAGGCTCTCGAAATGGCGTTGAGCCAGATCGAGAGGCAATTCGGCAAGGGCGCCATCATGAAGATGGGTGAAGCGGCCAACCGCAAAGTCGACGTGATCTCCACCGGCGCCCTCTCCCTCGATCTCGCGCTTGGCATAGGTGGCGTGCCTAGAGGCCGCATCGTGGAGGTGTACGGCCCGGAGAGCTCGGGTAAGACGAGTCTTGCCCTGCACGTGGTCGCCGAAGCCCAACGCAACGGGGGTCTGGCCGCATTCATCGATGCTGAGCATGCGCTCGATCCTGGATATGCCAAGGCGATCGGTGTCGACGTGGACGAGCTGCTTATCTCACAACCCGACACTGGTGAGCAGGCGTTGGAGATCGCCGACATGCTCATACGCTCCGGGGCCCTGGACGTTCTGGTGATCGACTCGGTGGCGGCTCTGGTACCCCGTGCCGAGATCGAGGGCGAGATGGGTGACACTCATGTCGGTCTCCAGGCCAGGCTCATGTCGCAGGCCCTTCGCAAGCTGGCCGGCAACCTGAACAAGTCACGAACAACCGCGGTATTCATCAATCAGCTCAGGGAGAAGATCGGTGTCATGTTCGGCTCCCCGGAGACGACACCCGGTGGACGAGCCCTCAAGTTCTACTCCTCGGTGCGGCTCGACATCCGCAGGATCGAGGCGATCAAGGATGGCGCAGACAACGTGGGCAATCGAGTGCGTGTCAAAGTCGCCAAGAACAAGATGGCGCCGCCCTTTCGCCTGGCCGAGTTCGACATCATGTTCGGCGAGGGGATATCGAGAGAAGGAAGTCTGCTTGATGTGGCCGTGGAGCATGGCGTCGTTCGCAAGAGCGGAGCGTGGTTCACATTCGACGACGACCAACTCGGACAGGGACGGGAGAATGCCAAGCGCTTCCTTCGTGAGAACCCTGAGGTCGCCATGCAACTCCAGGCCAAGGTCTATGACCTGATCGGGATGGGGGAGAAGAGCGAGAGCAAAAGCGAGGAGGAAGAGGTCGCGGCGGGGGCAGAGGCGAGCGAGAAGGCCGACGACTAGGAGTTTCGCTTTCGCGAACCGCGTGTAGCATCGGTGTTAGGACACACGTAAACATATTTGAAATGCAAACCGGACGAGACGTGACAAGGAGGAGCTAACAGCATCAACGGGTGAACCGGACCCGCTTTCGATGTCGGCTTCTTTTCGTGTGCCGGGCCCCTGTGGGCCCGGCACATTTCGTCTCATCCCGGAGAAGGGACCGCGATGGATACCACCGTTGCGATTGGATTGGCCGTTCTGGGGGTGGCCCTTGGCCTGGGCTTCGGGTATCTCCTTGCGCGTTTGGCGATATCCAAGCGCCACGAGCGCAAGGGCGAGTCGGCGGAGGACATGGTCGCCAGCGCCAGGGTCGAGGCGCAACGCATGTTGGGAAAGGCCGAGGACGAGGCGCGGGCAAAGGCTGAGGCATACCGGGAGCGCGAGGAGGCAAACCTGGAGCACCGCCGCCTCGAGCTTTCGAATCTCGAGTCCCGGCACGGTCAGCGCGAGGAGACCCTCGATCAGCGGGCCAGCAACCTGGCCCAACGCGAGAAGATGCTCATCGACCGGGAAGAAGAGCTCAACACTTCACGGGGCGAGCTCGAGCACCTCAAGGAGGACGCCCGTTTTCGGCTGGAACAGATCTCAGGCATCGACGTGGCTGCAGCGAAGACCGAGATGCTGGCCCAGGTTGAGGACGAAGCCCGCCGAGAAGCGATGATCGTGGTCCGAGATCTGGAGATCAAGGCTCGTGAGGAGGCCGACCGACGTGCTCGTCGCATCTTGGCCACCGCCATACAGAGGTTGGCCTCAGAGGTGGTGACTGAGACCACCGTCGCTGTGATAAGCCTTCCATCGGACGACATGAAGGGCCGAATAATCGGTCGCGAGGGAAGGAACATCCGTCACCTCGAATCCGTCACGGGCACCAGCCTGATCGTCGACGACACACCCGAGGCGGTCTCGGTGTCGTCGTTCGACCCGGTGCGACGCGAAGTCGCACGGCTCACCCTGGAGAAACTCGTGGCCGACGGGCGGATTCACCCTGCTTCCATCGAGGAGGCCTACGAGAAGTCGCGGGCAGAAGTGGAACAGAATATTCGCGATGCAGGGGAATGGGCGCTGGTCGAGGTCGGGGTTTCCCGGATGCATTCAGAGCTGGTCACCCTGATGGGCCGGCTGAAGTACCGGACGTCATATGGGCAGAATGTGCTGAATCACCTGGTGGAGACGGCTCACATCGCCTCGATGCTCGCTTCGGAGCTGGGCATCGACCCGGTACCGGTCAAGCGGGCTGCTCTGCTCCATGACATCGGGAAGGCGGTGACCCACGAGGTGGAGGGCTCACATGCTCTCATCGGTGCGGAGATCGCCCGGCGATTCGATGAGGACCCGGCGGTGGTCCACGGAATCGAGGCTCATCACAATGAGGTGGAGCCACGGACCATCCTTGCGGTCATCGTCCAGGCCGCCGACGCCGTCTCGGCTGCCCGCCCCGGGGCCCGTCGCGAGACCCTGGAAGGCTATGTCAAGAGACTGGAGCGACTCGAGACTCTGGCGATGGAGTTCCCTGGCGTTGATCATGTGTTCGCCCTCCAGGCCGGCCGTGAGGTGCGTGTCGTCGTCGACCCTGGACACGTTTCGGATCTGGACGCAAGAGAGCTGTCCCGCAAGATCGCACGTAAGCTCGAGGAGGATCTCCAGTATCCAGGTCAAATCCAGGTGACGGTGATTCGCGAGTTTCGGGCGACAGACTTTGCCCGTTGAGGCCATTAGATGACCCAGTCCGTATTGCTACCCATGCCCACTGTTCGCGAGGCCCAAAGGCCTCCCACCAGGCGCGGACGTCGGTACTACATCCGCACCTTCGGCTGCCAGATGAACGAGCACGACTCGGAACGGGTGGCAGGGCTGTTCGAGATGGACGGGATGATTCCCGCAGAGCGCCTCGAGAGCGCGGACGTTGTCTACATCAACACCTGCACCATTCGAGAGAACGCCGACAATCGGATGTACGGCAATCTCGGTCAGCTCAAGGCGATCAAAGACCTGAACCCGGCCATGCTTCTGGTCGTGGGAGGGTGCGCGGCCCAAAAGGACCGTGATCTAATCCGGGAACGGGCACCGTGGGTCGACGTGGTCATGGGCACCCACAATCTCGATCGAGTGCTCGACCTGATCGACCATGCCGAGAATTGGGGGCCGATAACCGAGGTCGTGGATGAGCTGCAGGCCATGCCCTCTTCCCTCCCATCTCGCCGTGAGCTCAGCCATTCGGCGTGGGTGACTATCCAGGTGGGGTGTAACAACACCTGCACCTTCTGCATCGTCCCGTCGGTGAGGGGCGTAGAGATATCGCGCCGACCCGGTGACATCGTCAGGGAGGTCGAGAGGCTTGCGGCGGACGGGGTGGTCGAGATAACCCTGCTCGGGCAGAACGTGGACACCTACGGACGCGATCTCGCCCTGGATGGGCGAAGGAGGCCGATCTTCGCCGACTTGCTGCGACGTGTCGGCGAGGTCGAAGGCATACGACGCGTGCGGTTCACCAGTCCCCATCCCAATGACTTCCGTGAGGACGTCGCTGTGGCCATGGCAGAGACGGCTGCGGTGTGCGAGCAACTGCATTTTCCCCTTCAGTCGGGGTCGGACCGCGTATTGCGTGCCATGCATCGGGGGTACACCCGAGAGAAGTACATGGGGCGGCTCGAGATGGCCCGCTCCATCATCCCTGGACTGGCCGTCACCACCGATGTGATCGTGGGATTTCCCGGCGAGACAGAGTCGGACTTCGCCCAAACCCTCGAAATGGTCGAGGAGGCGCGCTTCGACTCGGCTTTCATGTTCATCTTCTCGCCCCGTCCCGGCACCGCCGCCGCCGACCTGACCGACTCGTTCATCGACCACGATGTGATCCGGGAGCGTTTCTCACGCCTCAGTGCGCTACAGGGTCGGATCTCAGGTGAGCGGAACGAGGCGATGGTCGGTGCGCGACTGGAGGTGCTCTCCGAAGGAGAGTCCCGCAAGGATCCCGATATGGCGACCACGAGAGCGCGGTCAGGCAAAGTGGTTCATGTCCGGGGCCGATATGGGCAGGGCGTGTTTCTCGACGTGGAGATCGAGAACGCCCATCAGCATCATTTGATGGGAAGGGTGCTCTGACCAGGGTCCTGGCCCTGGTGGGGCCGACCGCCTCAGGTAAGACCGAGTTGGCGGTTCGTCTGGCGGAGACGCTCTCCGCAGATGTCCTCTCGGTCGATTCAATGCAGGTATATCGAGGAATGGATATCGGAACCGCCAAGCCCTCCGTCCTCGAACGTCGTGGAGTGCCCCATCACATGATCGATGTGGTTGACCCCGAAGAAGACTTCTCCGTGGCCGAATTCAGGGCATTAGGGAGGAGGGCCCTCGAATCGTCTTCCGCTCCGGCCGTGATAATCGCCGGAGGCTCGGGCCTCCACTTCAGGGCCCTGGTTGATCCGATGACCTTTGCACCGACCGATCCCGCCGTTCGTCGTGCGCTCGAGAGCGAAGATGTGAGGTCGATCGCGTCGAGACTGCTCGGAATCGACCCGCTGGCCGGCGCGCACGTCGACCTGGCCAACCCCCGTCGCGTCATCCGGGCGATGGAGATCTACGAGTTGAGTGGGGAGACCCCAAGTCGACGCGCCGCCACGGATGAAGCCGAAGAAGTCCGTCGCTATCGGTCGGAGATCGCGTTCAGGGCGGTCGGTGTCGATTCCGGCGCCGAGTTGGAGATGCGTGTCGAGCGCAGGGTCGCCCGTATGAGAGAGGGCGGGCTCTTCGAGGAGGTGAGCCGCCTGAAGCCCAGGATGGGCAGGACGGCTTCGCGGGCGGTCGGGTACCGAGAGCTGATCGAAGCAATAGAGGGAAGATCGGATCTGGACGCCGCGTTCCAGATGGTGACGCACAACACCAAGAAGCTGGCTCGCAAGCAAAGAACCTGGTTTCAGCGGGATCCCCGCATTCGGTGGATACCCTGGATGGGAGACATCGACGATCGCGTGGCCCGGGCTTTGGAGGCTTTCCAATGACGACACTCGAATTCACCAAGATGCAAGGTCTGGGCAATGATTTCGTGCTGGTCGAAGGGCCTCGCCAGCTGATGTCCGGAGACATATCTCGAATCTGCGATCGCAGGTTCGGTGTTGGCGCCGACGGGCTGCTCATGGTGACCCGAGGCTCGCCGATCGTGATGGACTATTGGAACGCCGACGGGAGCCCCGCCGAGATGTGTGGCAACGGTCTGCGATGTGTTGCCCAATATGCGCATGATCGGTGGGTGGACGAGCCGGAGTTCGTCATAGACACGGCTGTCGGGCCACGCACCGTGCGCATCGAGGCAGGTGGGGTCGAAGTCGAGATAGGGCCGGTGAGGATCGAAGGGGAGGAGATGATCGGCGGGGAGCGCTATGTGTTGGTGGATACTGGCAACCCTCACGCAGTCAGGCATGTCGAAGACCCGGCTGCGCTCGACGTGGCGTCGATCGGCCCCGTGGTAGCCGGAAAGACCGGGTTCGATGCCGGGTGCAACGTCGAATTCATCAAGGTCAAAGAGCACAGCCTCGACATGCGCGTTTGGGAGAGGGGTGTCGGCGAGACGATGGCCTGCGGGACGGGGATGGTTGCCGCTGCCTTCGTCGCACTCGACGGTGGCGATGGTGCCATCAGTGTGAATATGCCCGGCGGAATGGGCCAGGTCAGGATCGAAGACGGCATCGCCTGGCTCAGTGGCCCGGCCGAGTACTCATTCAGTGGGCGGCTGGATCAGGGATAGCGACGCAGGACGGAGACGACTTTCCCGACCAGCTCGACGCCATCGCTGAAAATCATTGGCTCGTACGCGGGATTCTCGGACTCGAGGATCACCTGACCGTCACGCCTCCTGAGACGCTTCACCGTGGCCTCTTCACCATCTATCAGGGCAGCGACGATCTCCCCGTCGCGAGCATCGTCTTGGCTGCGTATGGCCACCAGGTCTCCGTCGAAGATTCCGGCATTGATCATGGAATCACCCTTGACCTTGAGGAGAAACACCGGGTCATTGCCGACGAGGTCGACGGGGAGGGTCAGGACCTCTTCGACATGTTCTGCGGCAAGGATCGGTGTGCCGGCGGCGATGCGGCCCAGCAACGGGACATCACGTAGGTGGTCGGGGAGATCCGACGTGACTGGCGTGTCCTCGACGATCATGATCGCCCGGGGCTTGGTCGGGTCTCTGACTATGGCTCCAGCCTCCACCAGCCCTGAGAGATGCGAGTGCACCGTCGACGGCGATGAAAGCCCGACCGCTTCGCCGATCTCCCGAACCGATGGGGGATAGCCACGATCGTGAACCGTTTCGCGTATGTAGTCGAGAACCTGCTGCTGTCGCTCTGTGAGCACCCTGACTCCTTCCAGACTCGGTGGCCCATACGATAATCGAACAGGAGTTCGAAACCAAACACCTGTTCGACTTGACAGCGAACAAATGTTCGATACAGTGACGAACGCACGTTCGATCAAGAACTGCATCCAGTAATCCCGCAAGGGCTCGATCAGGAGGAAGACCAAGATGCAGGTGGCAAAACATCAGCTGTCCGTCCGGCTGACCTTGCTTCTCGCAGTCATCTGCATGGTCTTCCTCATGATCGGCGAGGCTGCCGACGCGGGAACCCCAGAGGCTCCGCCGATGCACTATGTGGTCCAAGATGGTGACACGTTGTGGTCGATCGCCTCGAGAAACGCCGACCCATCCGACGACATACGTCGTCTCGTCTCCGACATCGCTCGTGTTAGCGGATTGACGAGTGAGTCGATAGTCCCGGGCCAGATCCTGGCGATCCCAACCGACTGACCCCGATTCGGTCATGTGCTCTTTGACAATGCCGCGACCGGCGAAGGGCCCACATATAGGTATACCCTGGCCAAATGCTTTGTCCGGTCTGTGGAGCCCCCAGCACCAGAGTCATCGACAGTCGACCCGCCGAGAGCGGGAGCTCGATCAGGCGCCGACGTCATTGTGAGAACTGTGACAACCGCTTCACTACCTATGAGAGACTCGAGCCGCAATTGACGGTACGAAAGCGCAATGGTCGTCTCGAACCCTTTTCGACCGCGAAGCTGGCGGTCGGGATATCCGCAGCTCTTGCCGACAGGCCTGTCTCCGGTTCGTCGATCGAGCGGATAGCAGAAGAGGTCGAGATGTCTTTGCGCGCCCAGGGGTCACAGGTCACCTCCGAGGAGATCGGGCGTGAAGTCCTGGAGCGCCTCCGATCGTTGGACGAGGTGGGTTATCTGCGCTTCGCCTCGGTGTACAAGGAGTTCAAAGAGGCAGCCGACTTCGAGAAGGAAGTGGCCGCCCTCGAATCAGCCGAGTAGTTGATCGAGGGCAGCCTGGGATTGCTCGATGAGGCTCGTCATCTCGGAGGAGATCGACTGCATATCTTCGAGCAACACGTTCCTCATGTCCGCGAGATCGGAGTCGAGTGACGTCAAAACGTTGAGGGCGGCGGGGCGGTCTTTCTCTCGCATGGCATCCACGTAGGCACTCTGTCGAGCTTCCAGGCCGGTGTCGAGGGTGGCAAGAGCCTGAGATGTGGCGGCGGCGACGTTGGCGGGAAGCGCTTCTCGAACCGATTCGAAACCCACCCTCCAATCTGAGAAGCTCAGTGCCGCTGCAGTGATGTCGATCAATTGAGGATCAGTTTCGAGCGCCGGTGTTGTGAGCGAGTCTTCCAGCACCGTCCTGAAGGCGGTTGCATCCATCAAAGTCCTCGACACGTTCAGGGCGAGGCTCGCGCTCTCGGAGGCTGAAGTCTTGAGAGCCGACTGGCCGCCAAGATCAGCAGACACCGTGAACAACAACCTCGCGGCATCACCAACTGCGGCATAGACCGAGGAATCTCTGTTCGCCTCGGGCAGCTGTTCCGACCCTAGATCGGCGACCAGCGGGGTGATCCGATCGAGCGACTCAGACAACGTCGCTGCATCGGCTCTCACCTGGTCGAGCGCATTGGCCTCTTCGAAGTTGGGTCTTTGATATACCCAGTACCCCAACCCGACGGCTCCTGCCACCATGGCCAAAACGACCAATACAACCGGCCACCTGAAGTTTCGATGGCCAAGCTTGCTGCTCATAGTCGACTGGGGCTCCCAGTCGACTAGCGAGGGAGCGTGGAGCTGGGTTGTGTTCCACATGTCTTCCACAGTCGCTCCGGTCTTGCGCACGTGCCGCCCGGTCCGCACCAGAGACGTCACCTGCGGGTCAGGTTGGGGTGGGCGCGCCGGGGGAGCGACGGTTGAAGACATACTGGGCGAGTCGAAGAAGCCGAATGACTCCAGAGATGCCCATCGGGCGGTTCGCCGTTTGGGGTGGGATGTGGCGGTCATGACGCGATCTCGCTTACAGTCGTCGAGTCATCCCGCCCGAATGCCCTTGGACGAGACATGCAGGTTACATTCACAAGGCTAGATCCGGAAGTTGATGCCCCCATGCGGGCACATATCGGCGATGCCGCGGTCGACCTTCAGAGCAGAATCGATTTCACGCTTGAGCCAGGCGAACGACTGGCCGTCCCCACAGGTCTCGCCGTCGCCATCCCGGAGGGCCATGCCGGTCTGGTCCTGCCTCGAAGTGGTCACGCCCTGAGGTCCGGTCTCGGGGTGGTCAACGGGCCGGGATTGATCGATTCGGGTTATCGGGGTGAGATCTCAGTTCTCCTCATCAACCACGGCTCCGAGTCGGTCACATTCGGCACTGGTGACCGGATTGCCCAGCTGGCCGTGGTTCCGATACCGGACACCGAGTGGATTGAGGTGGAGGCCTTGGACGACACCGACAGATCGGCCGGGGGCTTCGGCTCCAGCGGTATTTGAACCTTTTGGTTGGCCTTGGGCCTCGGTTACAATGCCAAATTCCCGTGCGGAAGTAGCTCAGTTGGCTAGAGCGCAACCTTGCCAAGGTTGAGGTCGCGGGTTCGAATCCCGTCTTCCGCTCCGACGCAGAGGTCGTCCGGTCTCGGCGACGTGGCCGAGTGGTTAGGCGCGGGTCTGCAAAACCCGTCACACCGGTTCGATTCCGGTCGTCGCCTCGGGCCCTTAGCTCAGCCTGGCTAGAGCGCTTGCTCGACACGCAAGAGGTCACTGGTTCAAGTCCAGTAGGGCCCACCGTCTCCCGGCCAGGGGAAACGCTCAAAAAGCGCCCCTGGCCAGGGACAACCCTCCTCCCGGGCTTCTCTCGTCGTCTTTCGTGGTTTCGCGTTCTGCTGCTACACTTTCACTTGTCTTGTGACACACCCGTGACACAAGAGAGGATCCGCGAATGGGATCAATCCAGAAGATCGACCGACCGAAGCCATGGAGGGCCCGCTACAGGGGCCCTGACGGTCGTCAGCACTCGAAGAGCTTCAGACGTAAGGTCGACGCCGAACGCTGGCTCCTCACCGAAGAGAACGCCGCTCTGGCCGGGTCCTGGGTCGATCCGCAAGCCGGAACCGTCCTCCTCGGTGAGTACGCCGAGTCCTGGCTCGAAGCCCGTCAGAGTCTGGCACCGAAGACGGTCGCTACCTATGAGGCTCTGGTCCGCTCTCACATCATCCCGGCGTTCGGCAGCCGATCACTACGCGCGGTGTCCACCGAAGAGATCCGGTCCTGGCAGGCCGGCCTACTGTCGGATGGGCTGGCAGCGGCCACGGTGAGGCAGACCGCGCGCCTGCTGCGCTCGATCCTCGGCCAGGCCGTCGACGACGGTCGGCTGGCACGCAACGCCGCCGCCAAGGTGAAACAGCCTTCCGTGCGTCCGCGCCGCCAGCTCTTCTTAAACGCGGCGGAGCTCGGAGACCTGGCCGACGAATGCGGTGAGTACCGGCCTCTGGTCTGGTTCCTCGGATGGTCTGGGTTGCGCTTCGGAGAGGCGGTTGCGGTGCGGGCGGGGAGAGTCGACCAGGAGCGACGCCGGGTGAGGGTCGAGGAGGCAGCGACCGAAGTCGGCGGGCGTCTCGTGTTCGGACCTCCCAAGACCTATGAGACTCGGACCGTGATCGTCCCTCGGTTCGTCATAGACCCGCTGGCGCCCCTCCTCGATGACCGGGACGCCGACGATCTGGTATTCACCGCTGCCCGCGGCGGGCCGGTCCGTCACGGCAACTTCCGTAATCGGGTGTTCTCCCCGGCTGCAGAGAGGATCGGCAAGCCGGACCTCGTCCCGCATGATCTGAGAGACACTGCCGCCTCGCTGATGATTGCCTCCGGGGCGTCGATCAAGGCCGTGCAGCGCGCCCTCGGCCATGCCTCGGCGAAGATGACCCTCGACGTCTACGGGTCGCTGTTCGAAGAGGACCTGGAGCGGCTGGCAGACACGATGGAAAAACGCTACGGGTCCGGTGAAGGTGACAGTGTGGTCAGGCTTCCCGGGTAAACGCGTTAACTGCAACCGCAAGTGTGCACACGTCTGTGAATCTGTGATGCATTGGTGCGACACATAAATCGGGCTCATCACGTCGTTGCCTCCGAGGAGGTTCACTGGATCCGAGATCACCTTGCAGAGCGCCTGGCTAGATGGAAGGTATCCTGAGCGACATGAATCCGTCTGCAAGACAAGGAGCCATCGAGAGTCCCCGACTCCGTGAGATGGTTGAGACCCGGAAGGGTGACATTGGGTCGTTGGCTGATCGGTACGGGATCTCGAACGTACGGATCTTCGGGTCGGTCGCCCGAGGAGACGCTCACTCGCGCTCTGATGTCGACTTCCTTGTTGATGTTCCACGAGACGCTTCGCTATTCGACCTATCCCGGTTCCGGCGCGAGCTTTCGGATCTCCTTGGCGTCGACGTCGATGTCGTCAGCAGCCATGCCCTCCTGCCCAGAGATCGTGACGTCTTGGAGGAAGCCATCGGCTTATGAGTCGCAGGTCGGTCGACAAGATCGTGGCCGATCTCCTCGATGCCGTCCAGGCCAGCAGTGAGCTCGTTGAGCGTGGTCGGGAAGCCTACGAATCAGATCGAATGCTACGGCTTGCCGGAGAGGCGTTGATCGGGAGGATCGGTGATTCCGCGTCGAAGCTCCGCGATCAGTTGGGTGAGGAGATACCCGGAGGAGTGCCGTGGGACGATGTGATTGCCAACCGCATCATCGTGGACCACGTGTACCACAGGGTTGACTACGACCTCCTCTGGAACACTCTCGAGCGCGATGTGCCCCAACTCGGTATCGCGCTCAGAGAGTGGGCGCTGGACAGGGGAGTGGACCTGACATAGATCCATCCCGGACATTGGGAGACTCCTCAACGGGATTGGTCAGAAGCCAGATGACAGTTCTTGTACTTCTTGCCCGACTTGCACCAGCACTGTTCGTTGCGGCCCAGTTTCAGCCCAGTGCGGGCGGTGGGTCGGGTGCCGGTGAACGTCATCAGCTCTTGGGCGAGGCGGTGCTCGACAACCGCCGCATTGTGTTCGCGCTCCTCGATGTCCCGTTTCCGTTCGGCCAGGTCGGACTCCCGGACCGCTAGGTCGCGACGGTGCCGTTCCAACTCCTTCTCCGTTTTGCCGAGGTCTGAGATTCGGGCGTCGAGTTCGGCTTGTTTCGCTTCGAGGCGGTCGGTGAGCGTTTCGAGATCCTCATCGACCACCGACGCCAATTCATGGTGGATCAAGATGGCCACACCCTGACCCATGTGGACGCCGACTGCTTGGCAGTATCTCTGCCACACCGCCTTGGTGGCACCAGATATCGGGACCTTGGCCATCCACTCGCCCTTCTCCTGGTCGGAGTCCGAGCGCAGACGGTCGTCGATCTTACGGAGGACCTGACGGCTCAAGCTCATCGCATTAGTCGGCGGATTTGTACGCACACAGTTGCATCATCACAGATGCGAGTTTACTGGTTTACCGCAACCGGAGTGGTTGCAACTGTGTGCGGATGAGAACGCCTGTTAGCTACGAGGCTCGGTTGCCCCTCGGTCCCCGTCGGGCGGATCCGGCTTCTGCTTCCGATGCTGGTCGAGAAAGTCATCGACTACGCGTTGAGCCTCGGCTTTGATTTCTCGATACCAGAACTCTTCATCCCATGTGTCCTCCATCGAAGCATCGAACGGGTCATCCTCAAAACTCGTGTATCGATGTCGTACCAGCGCCCGGGCCGCCAGAACTGCACGCTCGTCCAACGAGAGGGTTCCGGTGCGCCCGACCCGGCCGCTCCCCACCACGGCCGCCCGAGTGGCTGCTTCTGTGGCAATCTCGTTGGCGAGTTCGCTGTGCTCGGGTGCGAAGGCCAGGAACCGGCGAATAGCGTCGACGAGCTCGTCGCGATAGACGACCTCGTGCCGTTCCCGCGATTTCGCGCCTCGCTCGCGCTGTCTGGCGCGCTCCGCTTCGGTGGCGGCAGCTTCTGCCCACGCCTCCTCGATGGTCGTCTTCGGAGCCCAGAGACCGAGCCGGCGCCGATGTGGGTGATTTCTTCCTCGAGGACGCCATGCCACCCAGAAGGTCCCCGCTGCCTTCACTCGTCTCGTCACGAACGCATCACCCGAAGGAAGGAAGTCCCAATCCTTCGGTATCTCGATGTCGCCATGTTCCGGATTCCACGGACCCTCCCGTGTCATGTACACGTCGAGCTGCAGCTGGGTTATGTCCTCGTCATCCATGCAACTCAGTGTCGCACGGAGCCCCGATCGAGGTTTTATGGGACCGCTAGATAATGCCGGATAGCGCGCAAGTGGTTCGGCCGATTTCGAGGTTCGAGGACCACGCGTTATCGAGCGGTCCGCCCTAGCTGTCGAGTACTACTTCTTTGGCGCAGACTCCGTCGGTCAGATCGGGCCTGTGTAGATGTCACATTCGATTTCATTAGCCACGGCCTGACGCACCTGCCTCTTCCACATCCTGTAGGTGCTGCTCTTGGACCATCTGCAGGTAGCTGTCCAGCGCATCGATCATGGCGTCCCAGTGAGGCTCCTCATCACGTCCTTGCCGTTGCAGAGCTCGGTAAGTCCGAGCGGCATTTCTTGCATTGTCGAGGGTATCCCTTTCAGCCCCTGGTTGCTGGGGTCGGTGCCGGTCAAAGAGAAGGATTAGCCAGTCGATGTCGCGCTGCCATGATGGGTTGGCGAGGGTTCGAACGCGGATATAGCCAAGTGGATCCCACAAACGGCGGTTGTGCCACTTCTTCGATTGGGCTGGCGGGAGCCAATTCGGGATAGATCTCACGTCACAATCTCCTTCCGCGAAATTCATTCTTGCATCGGTGACTGTTTCGATATAGGCGATATTGCAGGAATCACCATGCCGTCACAACAGCGCACCCTCGTCTTTTGTTTCTCTGCGCTTCAGCACAGATCAACTGATCCGGGCGAAAATGCTCCGATCACGATGTGCGCGAGAAAGGCACTTCGAGGGCGGCCCGTCCATAATCGTGGTATGAGCGCAACCTCCCGACGCTGGCTCTCGGTCTTGGCCGGAGTAGTCGCCTTTCTCGCCACCTTCTTCTTCCTCATGCCATGGGGCTGCGCTGACGTCGGTGGGGTGTCGAGCTGGGAACGTTGTACGACCGCTATGGGTACACCCGCCTTCTCCGTCGAGGACTGGGGCCTGGATTCCAACCTCAACACTCTCATTCCGGCCGTCTCCGGACTCGCTGTTGGGTTTGGTGCATGGCTACTGAGTCGATCGCGGCACTAGGCGGCCCGGAGTAGCGCACCGACTCCGCTCAGATCAACATTCCTGAGCGGACAACGAGCATTTCACAAGCTGCGCGAGAACGCAGCTCGTGTCGCGTTGGCATCGCAATCCTTTGTGGCGCCAACTTCAGTGGGTGTCGGTTGAGAAACGAGATTCGTCCACGAGAGACCGGATCTCGATTCTGGTTCTTCTGTTGGCCATCGTCGCTGGTATCGCCACGTCGGTCGTATACGCGTTCGATCTCGGACCCGATTGGCTATTTCTGGCACTCGGTTGGTCCGTTATTGGACTGACAATTGCCGTGGGCGCGGTCTTCGCAGTAGAGGCGCGGCGAACTGGGAAATCATGGTTGGGAGCAGCATGGCGAGGAGTACGAGATGCCGTTGACTTCGTGCTTACTTGGCTGCCGTAAGCGATTGAAGTTAACGCAGATCAACTGATCCCGGGCGGTAACGCACGCATCCGGAGCCCGAGCAGATCGGCACTTATGGGGGTATTCGTGTCAAGAGATTTCCGGGTATGGGGTAAGCGTGTATCCGCGGCCCACGGATCCCGGTGGACCTCAGTGGCGGCGATCGCAGCCCGCGTGGCCCCGCAGGTGTTCAAGCTTCGGGCAAACTCCTGTTGTCCCCGTAAGCGTCTCGGCCAGCTTGCTCACGAAGCCGAAGCCAGGGCAGAGATAGTCTCTTCTCCCTACGGTGTGACACAAGCGTGACACAAACGTTGGTTGAGTTGTTTGCTCTCTAACGTAAACCCAGGTCACAGAGCCACAGTGTAGAGCGACCGTCTGCTCGACACGCAAGAGGTCACTGGTTCAAGTCCAGTAGGGCCCACACAGCAAAACCCCCGCACATTGCGGGGGTTCTGCGACAAGAGTGTTCTCTTCGTCGCACCGTTCATGGTCGAGACCTGGCCCCCGAGATTCCGATGTCTACGGCCTCTGATGCCGCCGATCGAGTCGGCGCATCGATGCTCGCCAGGGGGACCCATTAGGAACCAATGCTGAAAGCCTGAAGCGGAAGCCGTGGTCCTCCGATAGCCAGGGTTCTGACAGCTTCGCTGATCGGGCAGGCTTAGGCTCACCACATGAAAACGAACCATGTAGACGAGCCATTCGTCACTATGGCGGAGGTCGACGAAGGCTGGGAGCACGACGAAGAAACGGGGGGATTGGTTCGCATGTTGCGAGCGGACGAGCATACCCAAATCGGCCTCTGGAAACCGGGCCCCGTGGCCGGGACGGCAATTGTCTTCGAGCCCCCAGTCTCTGAGACATTCGTGGTGCTCAGTGGGACCGGCCAGCTAGAAATCGAGAACGGCGGGGTTCTAGAGCTACGACCTGGGGTGATCGTCTCGCTCCCACGCGGCCTTCGAACGAGGTGGGTCGTCGACGAGGACTTCGAGGAACTCTGGGTGTATTCCTGAGGGCAGCGCTCTCACCGAAGCACCTTCGGAGGCTTCCAAAGCTCCCTTTTTAGCATACTGCCTTCACAAACTTCCAGCTATATGGCACAATCCGGGCAATTGGAGGATCACCAAAGGAGCAACCAATGCCGATGTCAGCCGAGCACAAGGAAGCCCTTGCGAAAGGGCGCATGGAGGCACGTGCGATCAAGGCCTATCTGAAGGCTTTGGACAGTCGCAAGCCCGGACGGCCGGTCACAAAGGACAGTCTCGAAACCCGACTGTCCCGTATCGACGCCAAATTGGCCGCCGAAGACGATCCCCTGAAGCGGGTCGAATTGACGCAGTCCAGGCTCGATATCAAAGACGCCCTAGACAATCTGGAGGAGAGCTCCAACATCGATCAACTGGCCAACGAGTTCACCACCCACGCCAAGTCGTACTCCGAGCGCAAGGGAATCACTTACACCGCCTGGCGTCAGGTGGGAGTCCCGGCGCAAATCCTCCGTAAGGCGGGGATTGCCGAAACGAGACGTCGCTAGGCGCCCGACAGCGAAAGGCCCGGCAGCGAGATGTTTCTGTTGGTCAGGCTTTGATGGAGCGTGCCCCCAAAAAGGCGAGCACGTAGCCGATGTAGGCAACCAGGGCACCCAAGATGGGCATTGCGGAATCGAGAACGCCAACACGGATGTCATAGAGAATCTCGAATACGCCAACCAAAGCAATCAAATAGCCCAGCAGCTTCATAAGGACTGGCACCGGGGCCAGTTTCTCAACCCATGGGGAACCGAGCCGAGACAGGATCACCGCGAAAGAAGCGGCATAGAGGACCGTTGGATATTGAGAGAAATCACGCGTCAACAGCGTGAATATCACGTAGGAGATCAGGACAAGGGCGGCACCGCCCATGACCATGTTCTCACCGCTCATGCTGCTCATGGCGGAGCGTGGACCTGGTACAGGCTCCGGGGTTGGTTCTGGCGTGGCGGGTGGCTCCATAGTCACAATGACTCCTTCGATTTGTCCGGACTGGCCTTGACTCTACGGAACGAACGCAGCCGATGCGTGACATACGGCACAATTTGGCTCTGTTGGTGGTATCAGAAGAGTTGCCGGTATCCTCATCGGCTCGGGCGATTAGCTCAGTCCGGCTAGAGCGCTCGCCTCACACGCGAGAGGTCACTGGTTCAAGTCCAGTATCGCCCACCGGGGAAAACGGGTATGGACCTTGGCTGGGGTGCAGTGATCCGACCCACCGAGCGTGGAGCCTGTTTCTCGTGGGCCGCCGGGGGTTTGGCGTAGTCCGCAGCGGATGCGGCAGCTAGGTGACGTTGGGGCGGTCTTGGGTGTAGGTGTGATGAATCCCGGTTTCGACGATTCGCTTGATTCGCTGGATAGCGGTGTGCACCTCGACGAAGCTGGTGTAGAGCGGCGCCAGACCAAGTCGAATGTTGTCCGGTGCCCTGAAATCGGGCAACACCTGACCATCTTGGATCATCGCCTGCGTGATCTGCCAGGCCTCCCTGTGACCGATGCTCACATGAGATCCCCGGCGATGGGGCTCGAGGGGGGTTGCCAGCTCGAATCCCACTGGCTCGAGATGTTGCTTCCATTCCTCGATCAGGAATCGAGTCAGGGCACGTGATTTGGCGGCGATGGCACTCGTCCCCGCTCGTTCGACCTCCTTCAAACCCGCTTCGAGAGTGGCCAAGGCGAGAATCGGCATCGTTCCCGTGTGGAAACTTCGGATACCACGGACCGGCTCGTACCCGAGCTCGAAATCGAAGGGGCGAGCGTGACCCCACCAGGCAGTGATCGGGTTCTGCAGTCGGTCTACCAGCTCACGCCGGAGATACAGGAACGCCGGGGCCCCCGGACCCCCGTTCAAGTACTTGTAGGTGCAACCGATCGCCATATCTGCGCCCGAAGCTCCCAACGAGATCGGCATGACCCCGACGGAATGACTGAGATCCCAGAGAATCAAGGCACCTGCCTCGTGGGCGATCTCGGACAGGACGGCCATGTCGTAGGTGTAGCCCGACTTGAACACGGTGTGGGAGAGGGACACGAGCGCAGTGTCATCATCGATTGCTCGTTCGAGGGCTTCGGCCGGCCCATGGATGCCATCCGATTCGACGATCTCGAGCCGGTGGCCGCTCCGAAAGGTCCGAGTGACCCCGTCGAGGACGTAGAGATCGGTCGGAAAGTTGAGATCGTCCGTCACGATCTTGTGGCGACCGGACTGGTGACGAACGGCCGCCATCGCCAGCTTGTACAGGTTGACCGATGTCGAGTCCGAGATGATCACCTCTCCGTCTTCGGCCCCGACCATGGGGGCGACAAGATCGCCCAAGCGGAGCTGGAGGTCCCACCAACCCTCGTTCCAGGCCCTGATCAGACGGGCTCCCCACTGCCTGTCCACCACGTCGGAGGCCAATGACCGCGCCGCGACTGGAAGACGGCCCAACGAGTTTCCATCGAGGTAGATCAGATCGGGCTCGGCCGCCGAGAAGGTGAAGTGCTCCCGGAACTCGGAGAGGGCGTCATCGGCATCCAGCTTCTCGGCGATGTCGAATCCAGGCTCGTCGGGGTAGGGACCGAGATCAAAGGGTGCAGGCTCAGCCACAGGAGCTGGCCGCAGTTCCCAGGCCGGCGCTCTCCCAATCCCCATCGAGGGCCGCCTGAACCGCGCCCCGAATCTTTGCGATGTCGGGCATGCCGAGCCCGTTGGGCGTGTAACCCGAGCGATAGCCACGGTCGAATCCCACCACGACCAGACGATCTCGATCGAGCAGCGGCGCGAGGTCGATCATGTACGGGATCATGCTCAGAGGGATGTCAGTTGTCACATCCCTCTTCACCACGTGGAGGATCTCGGGGAGTCTGGCGAAGATCTTCAGAGGGTCGGCCTGCTCTGCCAATGCCCCGAGGAGACAACGTTGGCGGCCCATGCGCTCGTAGTCGCTGCTCCCGGTCCGGCTTCGGGCGTAGGCGAGGGCCAGATCGCCATTCAGGTGCTGTTCGCCGACATCCAACGTGACCATCTCGTGCCCGCCGGTGACGCGGTCATATCGGGGCGCTTGGATCGGACGACCGACATCCACAGTGACACCATCCAAAGCGTCGATTACGTCGGCGAAGCCGATCATGTCGACCAGGACGAAATGGTCGATAGGTATCCCGAGGAGGTTCGAAGCAACATCTTTTACCGCGATCGCACCAGGATCGACGCCCGCGAAGCGGTCAGGATGCTTCCATCCCCACTGGTAGACCTCATTGAGGAGACCCTGCCCCAGCCCGGGGAAAGGAGACCCATCCGAAAAGGTGAATCCACCCATGTTTCGGGGAAGCCCGAAGAGTGCCGCGTCACCTGTGAGTGTGTCGATCGAGGCAACGATCATGGTGTCGGTCCTCAGACCGGCTCGGCCGGGGCCGGCGTCGCCTCCGAGGAGGAGGACCGTGTACCGCGCGGTCCCGAGGGGCAATGTTGTCGTCGTGCTGGCGGGGATATTGGGAGGAGAGGCAGCGACTGGCACGGGTGCAACGACCAGCGTCTCGCTCGTTGTGGTCGTGATGAGAGTGGTTGCGGTGCTGGTTGTCTCGCTCGCTGAGATGGATGGCACTGGATCGGAGGAGAACACGGTGAGGAGAGTGGAGCGGGCCTCGACGCCGAGATAGCCGAGAGCTGCGTGTGGCGCTGCGACCAACAGGACGATCAAGAGGAGCACGATGCTGCCCAGCCGGCCGCCAGCGCTGATCCATGCATGGGTCGTCGACCAAACCCGAACCGCGGCGACCACGAAGTTGAGGGCGACAAGGACGATGATCGTGTCCGGCTTCAGAGCCCATGACAGGACGTGGGTCGGGCCCACCTCCCACAACACTGCCGCAACGGTCAGCGCGACGAAGGTGCTGACCCCGATCAGGGCCAATCCCAATCTGCGGTGACCGGCAAGGACCTGACCCCATCCAGGGACGGCCGCCGAGGCCGAAGCCGCTCCGAGAGGTGAGCGCGATGATGCGGCCTGACTCACAGCCATCAAACGCTTGCCGCTGTGCTAGTGGTTCCACCTCCGACCTAGCCTGTGGGCGTGGCCGGCCCGATTTCCCGTTTGGACATCATTGAGACGGCATCGCGGATCGGTCATCACATACGACGCAGCCCACTCCTCGATTTGGGTGACACGCTGGGTGGCGGTTTCAGCCTGATGCTGAAGCTGGAGACAGTCCAGCCAACCGGATCATTCAAGGTGAGAGGCGCGTTTGCGGCCTTGACCGCAGCTCCAGTCCCGAAGGCTGGGGTGGTTGCCGCCTCTGGTGGCAACTTTGGTCTCGCTGTTGCACACGCAGCGCGAGAGCTCGGAGTGCCCGCCGTTGTCTTCGCTCCTTCCGCCTCCCCCGAGGAGAAGCTTGGCCGGATCAGAAATCTCGGCGCCGAACTGCATCGGGTGTCGGGCCAATATCCAGAGGCGCTCGATGCCGCGATCACCCACGCCTTGAAAACCGGCGCATCACAGCTCCATGCGTACGACCAACGCGAAGTCGTCACGGGACAGGGGACATGCGGGTTGGAGATCACCGATCAGACTGCTGATGTCAGCACCGTGATCGTGGCCGTGGGAGGTGGCGGGCTCATCGCCGGGGTCGCTTCCGCAGTGGACCCGTCTTGCCGGGTAGTGGCGGTTGAGACGGTGGGATGCCCCACCCTGCATGCCGCGCGAGCCGCGGGCGAGCCTGTTGATGTTGAGGTGGGCGGTCTGGCGGTGTCGTCGCTGGGCGCGAATCGGATCGGCCAGATTGCCTGGGCGACCAATCATCTGATCGATGAGTCCCTGCTGGTGGAGGATGAGCACCTGCGAAACGCCAGATCGTGGTTGTGGGAGACGTGTCGGCTGGTGGCGGAACCTGCCGCGGTCGCACCATTAGCCGCCTTGTTGACCGGCGCTTACCGTGCAATGCCAGGCGAAAATGTGGTGTGTGTCATCTCGGGAGCCAATACGGATCCCGGGCTTGGGAATTGATGAGATGGAGAGCAGGTTCAGGGGGCGGACGGTTCCATCAGCCCGAATTCCTCACCACCGGGCCCTGAAACCTCTGCCCACCGCCCCACGCCCGGTAGCTCCATGATCTCAGAGACGACCTGACCGCCGCCGATCTTCACAGCCTCGATGGCCGCTTCCAGATCCTCGACGTCGCAGGTGTTGAGCGTCCTCGGCCCCTCCGACCCGGCTTTGGCCACGGCGCCGTTGATGCCCGGCCCGTCACCCGTGTCTAACAGCCAGTAGTCCTCTTCTCCCCACTTCTCAGCCCGCCAGCCGAACACCGTCGATAGAAACTCCACAGTTGCCGCCGGATCGTTTGAATAGAACTCGAAGTGGGTGGGGCGGACAGCCAATTCTTCTCCTGGATCGTCTCATTACAAGGTAGTCCTTTGGCAAGTCGATCCCTAGAGGCATACTGCTCGGGTGCTCCCCTCACTATTGCGCTCGTATCTTGGTGGATTTCTCATGGGCTCGGCCGATCTCGTGCCTGGCGTCTCCGGCGGCACCATCGCCCTTGTAATTGGCATCTACGAGCGCTTGGTCGCTTCGATCCGAGAGGGCAGTTTGGCTCTCGGCTCCTTGGGGCGGGGGAGCGTCGCTCGGTTTCGGCAGCGTCTAGGCGCGGTGGAGTGGGGCCTTCTCATCCCCCTGCTGTTGGGGATCCTCACAGCGGTTGGGTTGTTGTCATCGGTCCTAGAGGCACAGTTGAAGGAGCGCCCGACGATTCTCGCCGCGGCCTTCTTTGGCCTCGTGGTCGGCTCGGTTTGGATCGCCTGGCGCATGATCGATTCGCCCTCGCCGATGCGCGTGATGGTCGCCCTGGTGGTCGGGGGGGTGGTGTTCGTCGCTCTCGGCCTGGGTGGGGATGCCACAGTCACCAACCCCTCGCTGGGGTGGTTCTTCGGGGCCGGGGCCTTGGCGATCTGCGCCATGATCCTCCCCGGGATCTCGGGATCGCTCATCCTGGTTCTGGTGGGCATGTATGGAGCTGTGCTCGGAAGCGTCACCGACCGAGACTTCGGCGCGCTGGGTGTATTTGTCGTCGGCGCGGTGCTCGGGCTGGCTGTGTTCTCCCAGGTCCTCCACTGGGCGCTGGCGAACCATCGCGATACGGTCCTGGCCGGATTGGTCGGTCTGATGGCCGGATCGCTGAGGATCCTTTGGCCATGGCCCCAGGGTGTGGATAGCGCCCTCTTGAGCGCCCCGGCCGACGATTGGGGTTGGGCGGTGTTGGCCACTGGGATCGGTTTGGCGGTCGTATTGGTGATATCTCGATTGGCAGCCGAAAAGGTGGAGGTCTAGCCGGCCGCCAGCTCTCGGCGACGTCCCGGCGCGCGGAGGTGGTCTTCGAGACGCGCCCAGACCTCGGGTCTGGCCAATGTCCGTTTCATCGAGATCAAGGTTCGGGTGAAGGTGGCCACGGCCCGGTTCGCATCCATTGGATTGGGACGCATGGCGTTCTGCACAGAGGGCGACGGCGTCAACACCAGGACCTCACAATTGGGCCACTCCGACTCGATCAGGTCTATCTCGTCGGCGAGTGATCGCTGACCCACCCGATCGAACATCTTCTCGTGGAACCGAGCTCGTTTACGTTGGACCTCGGCGGCCATGGGAGCGAGCACCAACACAAGATCGAGGGGCTTGTCCGAGCCGAGCACGAGATCTGCGTGGGTGCCCGAGGCAACGCCCCCGTCGACGTAGATCGCGTCTCCGATTTGATAAGGGCAGAACAGGAGAGGGATGGCGGACGACGCTGCCACCGCATGGGCGATGCCGGTGTCGGGGGCCGATTCGGTGCCAAACACGGTCCGGTGACGTCCCGCCACGTCATAAGCCACAATGGCGGTTGGCTTCTCCGGCCATGACTCACCGCGTTCCTCACCAATGTGACTCTTGACCCAGGTGGCCAACCCTGAAGCGTCGTAGGGGGCCGGCGATCCAAGAAACAGTGTCAGCCCTGGTTCTCGAAGGCCCGGGAGAATCCCGTGTCGAACCCATCCTCCAAGGCCAAAGCGATTGCCCCGCGTGAAGATGTGACTCTTGATTCGATCGGCAACGGCGTCCCTATCGTCTTCCGCCAGGACCAGGGAGTCCAGCGTCAGGGCCTGATTTCGAACAAGAGCGGCCACGAACGCACCGCCGGATGTGCCCACCACGACCTCGGCTTGGTCGGGATCCCAACCGGTGGCGAGGCGAATCGTCATGAGGGCTGCCATCTCATATGCGGCGCCGGTTATGCCTCCGCCGCCGAGCACCAGTCCTACCCTGCTCACGTCCTCACCATAAATGGGTCCACGGCGCTGTGGCAGAGGCCGATCGCGTCATATGGGGGGTTCCGAGCCGGGATGTCTCGACTGGTTTCGGATGTCCTGTGAGGTCAGCCGAATGAACGGCCACAGCCCGAACAGCGAGTGTCCCGTTCTGTAGTGGGCCCATAACACCATGGGCATGGCAGATCGTCGCCTCGCTCGTCCCGTGAGGCCACCACCAACTGCGGGTCGATCAAATAGTGGTGATTGCCCCTTATCCCCTTGGCGAGGGCGAACAAGCCTGTCATGGCGGTCACTGCGACCACGGTTTCCAACACTGTCCGTCCTCCTTGCTCCAGCCTCGATGAGGCTACGTGGAGTAGTGAGGATTTTCGCGGATTTCAGTTGATCGGTCAGCTCCCGAGGACGGCCGATGTGAGGTCATCCAACAGGTAAGAGAGGTCACCGAGACGACCCTCGCGCACTTCGGCCGCCTCGAGCATCATCATGGCCGAGTGATAGGCCACCCAGGGCCGGTAACGGCTTTCGGGGAGCTCTGCGCCATATCCGCTTCGGAACGCCGCCGCAGCGTCCTCGCCGATGCGGGCCGCCAAACGCCAGACCGACATGGTCAGATCCCATTCCGGCGGCGCCAGTGTGGCCCATTCCCAGTCGACGATTGTGACGGAGCCGTCCTCGTCGACGACGAATTTAGACAGGACAGGCTTGGTGTGAGAGGGCACCGGCGCCGTAGCCAGTGGCGGCTCGAGTTGGAGAGCCCTGTCGAGAACCGCCTGATCCATGCCGAACCGGCGCCGATACCGGCCCAATCTCTCGATGGTCGATCGGTAGTGACTCAGGACGTAGTCGGCATCGATGCCAGCTGCGAGATTGGTGATCTCGGCCTTCGAGGAGTGAACCCCTTTGAGGGCGGCTCCCGATGCCTCGACGGCCTCGAGATTCTTGGGGAGGCTGGCGAGATTCCAGTGCCCGGCATCGTTCATCTCCAGCCACGCCATCTCGCCCTCGGTGTCGTGCCCAACGATGCGAGGCACGCCAGGCACAGCGGCGAGAGCCTCCAGGGCGTGACGCTCCCTTCGTTCCCGGGAAGTGACCGGATAAACCTTGACGATCGAGCTCTGATCCCCGTTTATGATCCGAAACACCTTGTTGGCGCCAGAAGTCAGCTCCCTGACCAGAGCGTTCGGGTGGTGTTTGGCAACGAGCTCTTTTGCGTCCATTGAATGTTGTCCCCTCGCCTACCTAGTTGTCTCGACAAGGCAAGTAGCCTCTTGCCCTCACCAGGCTAGCGAGATAACACCGTGTCACTAGAGCTTCGTTATCCGGATGGGAACACAATCGAGCACGCGGACGGGGTCAGCGGGCTGGATGTGGCACGGTCTATCGGCCCCCGCCTCGCCGATGCGGCGGTGGCGGTGAAGCTCAACGGACAGTTGCTCGATCTTGCCCGCCCGTTGCTCCAATCAGGGGACTTCGAGGTGGTGACCCTGGCCTCGGAGGACGGTTTGGACATCCTTCGGCACTCATCGGCGCATGTGTTGGCTCAGGCCGTCCTCGACCTCTACCCGGCCGCCACGTTCGCCATCGGCCCAGCCATCGAGGACGGCTTCTACTACGACTTCAAAGTCGATGACCCGTTCACGCCCGAAGACCTGACTCGGATCGAGGAGAGGATGGGTCAGATCGTCGCAGAGGACCAGCCGTTCGAACGGGAGGCCGTCTCGACTACTGAGGCCTTGGCCATGTTCTCGGAACAGCCTTTCAAGACCGAGATCATCAACAGCGTCGAGCCGAGCGAGGTCACTCCGGGCGAGGACGTGACCGTCTATCGCAACGTCGATTTCATCGACCTCTGCCGGGGCCCGCATCTGCCTTCAACCGGCCGGATCCCGGCGCTCAGGCTCCTCCGTTCCTCGGGTGCTTACTGGAGGGGCGACGAGTCGCGGGACCAGCTGCAACGGATCTACGGAACATCCTGGCCGTCCCAAAAAGAATTGGACGCCTACCTGCATCGTCTCGAGGAGGCTGAAAAGCGGGATCATCGAAGGCTGGGGCCCGAGTTGGACTTGTTCAGCTTCCCATCGGAGTTGGGGTCGGGTCTTGCGGTTTGGCATCCCAAGGGTGGGATGTTGCGCAAGGTCCTCGAGGATCACAGCCGCGATCTACATGAGCGATTCGGCTTTGACTTCGTGTTCACCCCTCATCTTGCAAAAGCGGAGCTGTGGGAGACGTCGGGTCACTTTGGCTACTACGCCGAGAATATGTATCCGCGAATCGAGCTGGACAACGGGCAGGAATATCAAATAAAGCCGATGAACTGCCCGGGCCACATCCTGATCTACAGGAGTCGACCCCGCTCATATCGCGACCTGCCACTCAGACTCTCGGAGCTGGGCGCCGTCTACCGATATGAGAAATCGGGTGTTGTCCACGGCCTGCTTCGCGCCCGGGGATTCACCCAGGACGACTCGCACACCTTCTGCACCGAAGCTCAGCTCGAATCCGAGCTCAACCTGCATCTCGACTTCGTCCTGACCTGGCTGCGGGACGCCGGCTTCACCGAGTTCGAGGCCGACCTGAGCACCCAGCCCGACAAATCGGTTGGGGACCAGTCACGTTGGGATGTCAGCGAGAAGACACTCGCCTCGGTTCTCGAAGCCTCCAAGATCCCATTCCGAGTGGCTCCGGGCGAAGGCGCCTTCTACGGGCCCAAGATCGATATGCACGTCAAGGACGCTATCGGGCGGCGATGGCAACTTTCGACGATTCAGCTCGATTTCAACCTCCCCGACCGATTCGAGCTCGAGTATGCCGCTCCCGGGAACGTCGGAGAACGCCCCTACATGATCCACTGTGCAAAGGCGGGCTCGCTGGAGCGATTCATCGGTGTTCTCATAGAGCATTACGCCGGCGCTTTCCCGATGTGGATGGCGCCCCTCCAAGTGATGGTCATCCCGGTGGCCGATCGCCATGCCGAATACGCGCAGAATGTCAGTCATACGTTTGAAGACGCCAAACTCCGGGTCGAGGTCGATGCATCCGATGAGACAGTCGGTGACAAGATCCGCAAGGCTCTAACCCAGAAAGTGCCCGCCGTCATCGTCGTGGGTGACGATGACGCATCAAATGGCACCGTCGGCTTGCGACTGTATGGAGAGGATCGTGACACCAGGGGGGTCCCCCTCATCGAGGCGGCCAACCGCTTGCGCGAGATGGCCAAGGGCCCGGGTTCATGAGCGGGGGCGAATCGCCAAGGGTCGACCGCGAGGGGATCCACATCGATCGCGACCTTGCCGATTCGGTCGCGATCGAAGAGGAGCTCGACTCCACGATCGTTGGGCCTTTTCGATTTCCCCAGCCCACGAGACGGAGGATCGCCGGCTGGGTCTTCGTAGTCGGGGCCATCCTGGTGATGGTCATGATCGACGGCGGATGGCTGCCGGCAATCGGCCTCTTCGGGTTGGCCGCCTGGAATTTTGCCTCGGCCTGGCCCCTGGCCATTGACGAGAACCGCGCCCTGTCCGTTGCCGGGAGCGCGGTCGGATTCCCGGTGGGCCATGCGTCTGCGGCGGTCACGTTCAAAGGGATCAGGTCTCGACCCCGCTGGAGCGTGGTCCTGTATTCCGCTGCCGAGCCGCCAGATCAGCGAGCCTTGGTGGTCGTTGACGCGGTGACGGGTGAGATCGCGGAAGATCCCTACGTGGAACCCGTGGAAGACGTCACCGGGATTTAGACGACGCTACCTCTCGTCCGCAGGCACGTAGTCACGCACCGAAGGCCCGGTGTAGAGCTGTCTGGGGCGGAAGATCCTTGACTCTGGATCTCCTGCCAGCTCCCGGAACTGTGAGATCCAACCGGGCAAGCGCCCTATTGCGAACAGGACGGTGAACATGTCAGTGGGGAACCCCATGGCTCGATAGATGATCCCTGAGTAGAAGTCCACGTTCGGGTAGAGCTTCCTCTCGATGAAGTAGTCGTCGGAGAGGGCCACCTCCTCCAGTCGCATCGCCACGTCGAGCAGTGGGTCATCCACGCCGAGGGCATCGAGGACTTCCTCTGCGGACTTCTTGATGATCCGGGCGCGCGGGTCGAAGTTCTTGTAGACCCGATGGCCAAAGCCCATTAGGCGGAACGGGTCGTCCTTGTCCTTTGCGCGCTTGACGAAGGCGTCGGTGTCACCACCTGCCTCGACGATCTCCTCCAGCATCTCGAGCACCTCCTGGTTGGCTCCTCCGTGCAACGGCCCGGAGAGGGCGTGGATGCCGGCTGCCACCGAGCTGAAGATGTTGGCCCGCCCCGACCCAACGAGCCGAACTGCCGACGACGAGCAATTCTGCCCGTGGTCGGCATGGAGGATCAGGAGGAGGTTGAGGGCCTTGGACACCACCGGGTCGGGGAGATAGGACTCGCTCGGGACCGAGAACATCATGTGCAGGAAATTCGAGGGATAGTCGAGGTCGTTCCTCGGGTAAACGTATGGCTGGTGAACCATGTACTTGTAAGACCAGGCCACCATCGTCGGCGTTTTGGCGATCAGCCTCTTCGAGCTGATGTCGACTGCCTCCTCATCGATCGGGCTCAGGGCGTCGGGGTAGTAGGTGGCGAGGGCCGATGTGGCGGACGCGAGGATCTGCATAGGGTGCGCCTTGTGGGGAAACGCCTCGAAAAGGTGCTTGGTGTCCTCCCTCAGCAGCGTGTGCATGGTGATCTCACGCTCGTAGTTGGCCAATTCGGCAGATTTGGGTAGCTCGCCGTATTGGAGGAGGTAGGCGACCTCGAGAAACGACGAGTGCTCGGCGAGTTGCTCGATCGGGTACCCCCGATAGCGGAGGACCCCTTCTTCTCCGTTGATGAAGCTGACCTGGGAGCCGCCTTCGGCGGTGTTCCCGAAGCCGCGGTCGACGGTTATCAGGCCCATATCCGTTCGAAGACGGCCGATGTCGAGCGCCTCATCGCCCTCGGTGCCAACCAGCACGGGGAGGCGCAATTCCTTGTCGTTGTGGCGGATTACCGCTTCAGGCATGTACAGATCCTTCCTACCGGCCGGTCACTCTTCCGAGGAGCGGGTCTCCGAGATGACCCGCTGGGCCTCTTGGTTGGGGACTTCGGCGTAATGGTCGAACTCGACCACGAAACTACCCCGCCCGGAGGTCAATGATCGCAGCTCGGCTGCATACTGGCGTATCTCAGCCATCGGGACCACCGCAACGACCGATCTCAGCGTGCCATCGCCTTCCATGCCGAGCACCCGGCCGCGTTTCGAGTTGATGTCGCCCATCACATCGCCGAGGTACTCCTCGGGCACTGTGACCGTGACCTTCATCACGGGCTCGAGGAGGATTGGCTTGAGATCGGGAGTGGCCGCCTTCAGTGCCTGGATGCCTGCCATCCGGAACGACATCTCGTCGGAGTCGACTGCGTGGTATTTGCCGTCGTGGACCTCCGCCGATACGTCGATCACGGGATAGCCGGCCAGGATTCCTCTCTGCAAAGCCTCCTGGATCCCCTTGTCCACGGCGGGGATGAATTGGCGAGGGATCGAGCCGCCCTTGATCGAATCGATGTACTCGTAGCCGCCTCCCCGTGGCAGAGGGGAAAAGCGGACAAAGGCGACACCGAACTGGCCGCGCCCGCCGGATTGCTTCTTGTGCTTCCCCTCGGCATCGGCCGTGGCCGTGATGGTCTCTCGATACGGCACAACGGGCAGAGCCGTGTCGACGTCGACTCCGAACTTCCTGTGTATCCGTGAGACGGTGACATCGAGATGTGTGTCTCCCAGCCCGGCCAAAATCGTCTCACCGGTCTCGCTGCGACGCTCGATGCGGATGGTGGGGTCCTCATCCTCGATTCGGTGCAAGGCAGTGGAGAGCTTCTCCTCGTCGTGATGGGATCGAGGAGTGATGGCAACTTCGGCGACGGCCTGAGGGTAGGTCACCTTCTCGATCACAACATCCAAGCCCGGAGATCGAAGCGTCTCCCCGACACCCAGGTCTTCGACCTTTGCCACCGCGCCGATCCCACCAGCGGGGAGGTCGGAGACGTCGTGATGCTCCTTGCCCTGGAGTTTGAAGAGATTGTGCAGCCTGATCCTCGTCCCGTCCGACGATTCCAGGTCCTGATCCTCCTTGACCGTCCCCGAGTAGATGCGAAACAGAGAGATGCGGCCCACGAACGGGTCCGAGAACGACTTGAACACATAGGCAAGCACCGGGCCGTCCGTACTCGACGGTATGGGCTCGCCTGAGGTGAGGCGAGGCATCGGCCTCTCCAGAGGGTTTGGCCCATAGTCGACCAGAAATGCGGCGAGAAGGTCGATACCGACGAGCTTCTCAGACGAGGTCACCAGCACCGGATCGATCTCACCCGACAGGATCCCCTCATGAATGGTGTGAACGATCTGATCCCGATCAGGCTCGCGACCCTCGAAGTACGCCTCCATCATGTCGTCGTCGGTCTCCACGACGGTCTCGACCAATGCGGTATGGGCAGCGTGAACACGGCTTTCCACCGACGCCGGCAGCTCGATCTCCATGCCGATCGGGTTCTGGCCGTCGTACTTGTAGGCGCGTTCGGAGGCCACGCGCACCACGCCCTCCAGGCTGTCCTCTGCGCCGATCGGCACCTGGATCGGAGCCACTGCCTTTCCAAACGAATCACGAAGCTGGTCGAGGGTGCGCTCGAACGACGAACGGTCTCTGTCGAGCTTGGTCACCACGATCGCCCTCGGGATCTTCTCCTCTTCGGCCACCCTCCACAACTGTTCGGTCTGGACCTCGACACCGTCGACACCGGAAACGACGAAGAGGGCGAGGTCGGCGGCTCGAAGGGCCGCTCGGGCATCACCGGAGAAGTCTGTCGAGCCGGGCGTGTCGATCAGGTTGACCCGATAGTCGTCCCAGTCGAAGGTGGCCACCGCCAAACCAAGTGAGATCCCCCTCTCGATTTCTTCGGGCTCATAGTCGAGAGTCGTCGTTCCTTGATCGATGCTTCCTCGCCGCTTGATCGCTCCGCCTGCAAACAGGAGTGCCTCTGCCAGCGTCGTCTTCCCGCTTCCGCCGTGTCCGATCAAGGCGACGTTGCGAACTCTCTCAGGTAGCAAGAACGACCTCCTAGTGGCGAAACTTCGATCCTAATGGCGGTTGGGGACCTTGATCTTTGGGAGGCCTGCTACTTTGCATCGCCGTGATCGACACACGGGTTCGACCCCGGGTTACCCGTTTCCTCGAGCCCATCGGGAAGGGGCTCTCTTCACTGGGGGTCACCCCGACCTTCATGACGGCGTTCGGCCTGGTGATCGTGATAACCGGGGCGATTCTCATCGCCAATGGGTTCATCCGCTCCGGGGCCATCGTGGTCCTGATCGGAGCGATCCTCGACGGGCTGGACGGCTCGGTCGCCAGGGCGAGCGGCACCGAAAGCCCGCGGGGGGCCTTCCTCGACGCCGCCTTCGATCGGATGGGGGAGATCGCCGCATTCGCCGGCCTTGGTGTGGCCAACGCCGGTGACGAACGGGTGCTCCTGCTCCTGGTCCTCGCCATAGGCGGGGCGATGCTCGTGCCATATCTGCGGGCCAAGGCCGAAGCCGAGGGTTTCAATGGCAGGGGCGGCCTCATGGGACGGGCAGAGCGCGTCCTCATCTTCACTATCGGGCTGATGTTCGGCGTCGTGGAACCGATGCTGTGGGTGTTCGTCATCTCGGTGTGGTTGACCGCCGTGATGAGGTTCGTGGACACATATCGTTCGTTCGAGTGAAATATCTCGTCCAGTACTGGATGCTGAGGCTGGCGTCAGGCTTCGTCAGCGTGCTGCCGGCAGGCATGGCGCGCTCGCTCGGCAGGACTGCGGGGTCCATCTGGCATGCCCTCGCCTCAGGGCGACGTTCGATGGCCGAGCGGCACATGCACCGTGTTCTGGGTGAGGACGTCGACGCCCGGCGCTCGGCCGCAGACGTCATGGAATCGTACGGCCGGTATTACGCCGAAGCCCTGTGGGTTAGAGGCGAACGTGTGGCCGAACTGCAGAGGAAGATCACCATCGAGGGTCTGGATCGGATCATCGATGCCCGAGACGGGGGCAAAGGGATGATCTATGCCTTGCCCCATATCGGCAATTGGGAGGTTGCTGCGCCCGTGGCCCTTGCCGAGGGGGTCCCGGTGGTGGCTGTTGCCGAGAATCTCCCGAATCATCGCATCACCGATTGGTTCACCCGCATGCGAGGTGAATTCGGAATCGAGATCGTCCTCGCCACGGGTGGCACAGAGGTGATGAGAAAGCTCGAGGCCGCTCTCGCTGCCAACAAAGCGGTTGCCCTGCTCTCGGACCGCGACCTGAACGGGAGGGGTGTGCCCGTGGAGTTCTTTGGAGAGGAGACCACCCTCCCACCAGGCCCAGCGACACTCGCCTTGCGAAGCGGTGCCCCGTTGTTCCCGGTCGCCTGCTATTTCGATGGCCCCAATCGCTACCGGGTGGTGGTCAACCCGGCGTTGGAGATACCTGAGGAAGGCTCGCGCTCGGATCGGATACGGGGCGCGACCCAGGAGTTGGCACGCCAGCTGGAGCAGCTGATCAGAGCTGCCCCGGATCAATGGCACCTGGTCCAGCCAAATTGGCCCTCCGATCGAGATTGAGGGCAGGATGAAGGTCGGTCTGGTGAGCCCATACGACCTCTCGGTGCCCGGCGGTGTGCAGGCCCAGGTACTCGGGCTGGCGTCCTACCTGAAGCGGGCTGGTGACGAGCCCGTGGTGATCGGGCCAGGTCTGCCGGCGGGAATTGCCGGTGTCGATCTGGGGAGCTCCTTGTCCATTCCCGGGAACCGCTCGCGCGTCCCGCTCTCTTTCGATCCGCGTGTTGGCGGCAGGATCAGGGCCATAGCCGGTGATCTGGACGTGCTTCACGTCCACGAGCCGTTGATGCCCCTGATCTCACTCTTGTCGACCCACACTGGGACTCCGGTAGTGGCGACCTTCCACGCCGACCCAGGTCGCCTCGGCCGGTCTGTCTATCGCTTCATCGACGGTCTGTTGCCGCGCTTGTTGGGCGACACCCGGATCATGACAGCCGTGAGTGAGACGGCCGCCTCTGTGCTGGCGGGCCGGACCAAACAAGTGGCCATCATCCCGAACGGGATCGACGTGCAATCGTTCGAGGGTGGGCGGGAGAGGATCCTCGGGCGGGTCAGCTTCCTTGGGCGCGATGAGCCGCGGAAGGGCCTCAACGTGTTGCTTGGGGCATGGCCCTTTGTGAAGTCGGCCTTCCCGGACGCAGAGCTGCTGGTGATCGGGTCGGATCGTGACACCCCGGGCGTTCGCTGGATGGGGCGGGTCGACGAAGAGGTCAAGTGCGACATCCTCGCCTCGTCTTCGATCTTTGTCGCTCCACAGTTGGGCGGGGAGTCCTTCGGCATCGTCATCGCCGAGGCAATGGCGGCAGGGGCGGCAGTCGTCGCGTCCGATCTGGTGCCCTTTCGCTCGGTGGGCGGAGATGCCATCAGATTCTTCGCCGCCGGTCGTCCGACCGCTCTGGCCGATGCAGTGATCGGGTTGCTTCGAGACCCTGAGGAATTGAGTCGGCTCAGCCAGCTAGGAGCGGCGCGAGCCAAGGCATTCGACTGGGAGGTGGTGGGGTCGATGTATCGAAGCGTCTATCTGAGGGCCATCACTTAGGACTTCCTCGGCGGGGTTGTACCATTGAGGTTTCCCAACTGGAGCCATGGAACGTGGAAAAAGGTACCGATCGGGTCAAACGAGGATTGGCCGAGATGCTCAAAGGCGGCGTCATCATGGATGTCGTCAACGCGGACGAGGCCAAGATCGCCGAAGAGGCCGGCGCCGTCGCCGTCATGGCGCTGGAGCGAGTCCCTTCTGATATCCGCAAGGACGGTGGTGTAGCCCGGATGGCCGATCCCACCAAGATCGAAGAGATACAGGCCTCGGTGACCATTCCGGTGATGGCGAAGTGCCGTATCGGTCACTTTGCCGAGGCTGCGGTGCTGCAGGCGTTGGGTGTCGACTACATCGACGAGTCGGAGGTTCTGACGCCGGCCGATGAGGAGAACCACGTCGACAAGTGGTCGTTCACCACGCCGTTCGTCTGTGGTGCGAGGAACCTGGGCGAAGCTCTTCGGCGCATCGGGGAGGGCGCCGCCATGATCCGGACAAAGGGTGAGGCAGGGACCGGGAACGTGGTGGAGGCGGTCCGCCACATGCGCACCGTCACCACCGAGCTTCGCTCCCTGACTCAGCTCGATGACTCGCAGCTGATGTCGGCAGCCCGTGATCATGCCGCCCCATACGAGCTGGTCAAAGAAGTCGCAGCCACCGGCAAGCTCCCAGTGGTCAACTTCGCCGCCGGCGGCATCGCCACACCCGCCGATGCCGCTCTGATGATGTCCTTGGGCGTCGATGGCGTCTTTGTCGGATCCGGGATATTCAAGAGCTCCAGCCCGGAGGCGTACGCCCGAGCGATAGTCGAGGCGACGACCTTCTGGAATGAGCCTGAGGTGGTAGCCAAGGTGTCGCGAGGACTGGGTGAGGCCATGCCCGGAATCGCGTTGGAGACGCTGAAGGACTCGGAGCGCCTGGCCGGCCGGGGATGGTGAGATGACCTCGGTTGGCGTCCTCGCCCTCCAAGGGGACGTCCGAGAGCACCTTGTCGTTCTCGAGTCATTGGGGGCCAGGGCGATCGAGATAAAGCGGCCGGAGCAGTTGGGCATGGTCGACGCCCTGGTGATCCCGGGAGGGGAGTCGACCACCATCGCGAAGATGGCCGTCCGGTTCGGTCTCATTGAGCCATTGCGCTCGGCGCTTTCCGACGGCATGCCTGCGTTTGGAACTTGTGCCGGGTTGATCTTCATGGGGAGCTCGGTGACCGACGGTGATCAGCCCCAGCTCGGGATCCTCGATGTCGTGGTGCGTCGAAACGCCTTTGGGCGGCAGAACGACTCGTTCGAGGCGGACCTCGACGTTTCCGGGCTCGATGCGCCGGTGCACGGTGTCTTCATTCGCGCTCCTTGGGTTGAGAAGGTGGGCTCGGAGGTGGAAGTACTCGCCGAGATCGACCATCATCCGGTGATGGTGCGCCAGGGCAATCTCCTTGCCTCGTCGTTCCACCCGGAGCTGACTGGTGACGGGCGCGTTCACCAGATGCTTCTCGACTTGATTTGAGGTAGTGCGATGTCCGGCCACTCCAAGTGGGCAAACATCAAGCATCGAAAGGGCCGTCAAGATGCGGCCCGAGGCAAGCTGTTCGGAAAGCTGGCCAAGGCCATCGAGATCGCCGCCCGCGAGGGTGGAGGCAGTCTCGACTTCAATCCTGCCCTGGTAACTGCCGTTGACAAGGCGAAAGCCGCCTCCATGCCAAATGACAACATCGATCGGGCGATCAAACGAGGCACGGGTGAGGTCGAGGGAGCCATCTATGAGGAGATCTGGTACGAGGGCTACGGGCCCGGTGGGGTTGCCCTCTACGTGCAGATCCTCACCGACAATCGCAATCGGGCCGCCTCAGACGTGCGATCTACGTTCACCCGAAGTGGCGGGAATCTCGGTGAGCCCGGCTCGGTGGGTTACCTATTCAGCCAGAAGGGCCAGATCATGGCCAGGGGCCCGGAAGAGGAGGTCATGCTCACTGCCCTCGATGCCGGAGCCGAGGACATACGCGAGGACGAGGAATCACTATTCGAAGTGGTAACCGTTCCCGGCGACTTGCAAGAGGTGAAGAAGGCCCTCGAGGCAGCCGGGATAGCGGTGGAGTCCGCGGACGTCACCCAACTGCCCTCCAGCACGGTCCCGGTGGGGGAGAGCGACGCCCGCAAGCTCTTTCGTCTCATCGATGCCCTCGACGACCTGGATGATGTCCAGGCCGTCTTCTCCAATTACGACATCGACGACGATGTCATGGAAAGGGTGCTCGAAGAGGTCTGACGGTCAGACGGTCTTCCTACCGGCCATGCCCCCGTAGATCAGGACCACCACCGCGGCCACTCCCACTTCGATCAGCAACTTGACCCAATCGATCCCGTCCGTATCGCCAATCCCCAGGGATCGAGCGATGAAGTTCCTCTGTGGCACTTCCGGGCGCAGGCCGCCTCAGGCCCGAGATGCCTTCGATTCGTGTCCCCGAGCGCCTAATCTGCCCAAACATATGTTCGTCTTGGGTATCGATCCCGGTCTGTCGGTCACCGGATACGGCTTGGTGGAGAGCGGCCATCCACCCCGAGCCCATTTGGCCGGGGTGATCCGCACGGAACCGTCTGCACCGATGGCGGTCAGGCTCGCTGAGTTGTACAACGGTCTCATGCAAGTGATAGCCGAATCCAACCCGAACGAGGTGGCTCTCGAAACCGTCTTCACCAACCGAAACCTCCAGACTGCGATATCGGTCGGCCGGGCCTCGGGCGTCGCGATCCTGGCGGCCGCGCAGGCCGGCCTTCCGGTGTCCGAATATGTGCCCACTGCAGTCAAATCGGCGATAACCGGCGACGGCTCCGCGTCCAAGCGTCAGATACAGGAGATGGTCGCCCGTCTGCTGCATCTCGATCAGCCCCCCAAACCGGCAGACGCGGCCGACGCTCTGGCCATAGCTCTCTGCCACCTCAGGGTCGCACCACTCGAGGCGGCGAGATGATCGGGCGACTGCGGGGGGTCTTGGTGGCTCGGCGTGGCGAGATCGTGTGTGTGGAAGTCGGCGGCGTGGGATACGAGATCACCATGACTCCGCGCGGCCTGACCGGGCTTCCCGGCATCGGTGAGGAAGTGGTCATCCACACCCACACCTTGGTGCGCGAGGACGAATTGAGCCTCTATGGGTTTGGCTCGGAGCCTGATCGTGATCTGTTTCGGGTGCTACTCGGCGCAGCGGGTGTCGGTCCCAAGCTGGCCATGGCGATCTCCGGGACCATGACACACGACGAGATCGTTAGAGCCATCGTCACAGAGGACTCCGACGCATTGACCGTGGTGTCCGGCGTGGGTAAACGAGGCGCACAGCGGATCGTGCTCGAGTTGGCCCCGAAGTTGTCGGGGATCGATCCAGAGCTGACCGGGTCGTCCTCGACTGTCACCGTGAGACAAGCCTTGGAAGGGTTGGGGTACTCGGCCGAGGAAATCAACGCGGTGATGGGTGAGCTCGACCCCGCTTCGACGATCGAGGTCCAGATCAAGACTGCATTGAAGGCGTTGGGGCGGAGGTAGATTTGAGAGAGGACAGCTTGCTCAGCCCCGGCCTTGAGAACGACGAGGAGATCTCACTCCGTCCCAAGCGGCTGGACGACTTCGTCGGTCAGGACCGAGTTCGCAACCGGCTGCGTATCTCCCTTGAAGCCGCCATGAAAGAGAGCCGGCCCCTCGATCACGTCCTCTTTTCGGGGCCGCCAGGTCTGGGCAAGACCACACTCGCCGGAGTGATCGCCCACGAGTTGGATGTGAAGATGCGGATCACCTCAGGACCGGCTCTCGATCGCCCCGGTGACCTGGCCTCGATACTCTCCAACCTCGATCCGGGCGATGTGTTCTTCATTGACGAGATCCACCGCCTTCCACGAGCGGTGGAGGAGGTGCTCTACCCGGCCATGGAGGACTTCCAATTGGACATCGTCCTAGGGAAAGGCCCCACTGCGCAGTCGATCCGCCTCGATCTTCCTCGGTTCACCCTGGTGGGCGCAACCACCCGCAAAGGGACGGTGACCGCGCCGTTGCGTGACCGCTTCGGCATCGAGGAGAAACTCGATTACTACGAGCCCGACGAACTGGCGCACATAATCAAGAGATCCGCCTCGATCATCGACGTGGAGATCTCTGACGACGCAGCTGAGATCCTGGCCCATCGAAGCCGGTCGACCCCCCGGATCGCCAATCGACTCCTCGCCAGAGTCCGGGACTATGCCGTAGCCCGAGCCTCTGGTTTCATCGATCCCGAGATCGCCGATCTCGCCTTGGAGGTTTTCGAGGTCGACGAGCGAGGGCTCGACAAGGTCGACCGGTCGATTTTGGAGAGCATCATCCATCGTTTCGACGGAGGCCCTGTCGGTCTCTCCACACTGGCGATAGCCGTGGGCGAGGAACCGGAGACCGTAGAAGATGCCTATGAGCCCTTCCTGCTCCAGTCCGGGCTGTTGAAGAGGACCCCGAGAGGCCGCATCGCGACCCTTCTGGCCTATCAGCACCTCGGGGTCGAGCCGCGTGGAGATAGCCAAGGCAGCCTGCTCTAGCCTCCACCCTCGATGCGAGTCGATCAATTCAACTACCCACTCCCGGAATCCTCTATCGCCCAGGAGGCGATAGAGCCGCGACATGGGTCACGGCTCCTCGACACGAGGGACATGTCTGACCACCGTTTCCTCGAACTTCCTGGTCGGCTCCGTCCGGGCGACCTTGTGGTGGTCAATGAGACCCGGGTCAGGGCCGCCAGGCTTCGTGGCCATCGCGCCGAGACCGGGGGAGACGTCGAGCTGCTCGTGCTCGGACGTCGGGAGGACGGATTGTGGGAGGCGCTGGCACGGCCGGCCCGTCGTCTCAGGCCAGGGGTGGCCATCGATTTCGATCAGTTGCGGGCAGTGGTCCGGTCCGAGCCGGCGCTAGGAGTCGTGCAGGTCGAGCTCATTGGGGCGGATGACGTGGAAAGGGTGATCGAAGCGACAGGTGAGGTCCCCCTTCCGCCCTACTTCACGGGACATCTCGACGACGCTTCCCGTTACCAGACGATGTTCGCTCGCGCGACTGGCTCCGCCGCCGCCCCCACTGCAGGTCTCCACTTCACCCCGGAGGTAGTGAAAGGCCTGAACGGCATCGGCATTGGCATCGCATCGGTTGATCTTCATGTGGGTATCGACACCTTTCGACCCATCCAGGTCGCCGAAATCGAAGAGCACGAGATGCACCGGGAATGGTGCTCGATCTCCGAAGAGACCGCCCGGCAGATAAGGGCAGTCCGCCGCGATGGCGGGCGTGTGGTGGCGATCGGCACCACGGTGGTCAGGACGCTGGAGTCCTTTGCCCTCGATGATGGCACCGTTTCACCGGGTGAGATGGAGACCGGCCTGTTTCTGACCCCGGGCGCCCGGTTTCGGGTGGTGGACGTCATGGTGACCAACTTTCATGTTCCCGGCTCGACTCTGGTCGTGCTGGTCGCCGCATTCATGGGCGGCCGGTGGCGCAAGGCCTACCAGACCGCGCTGGAGCGGGGCTATCGGTTCCTCTCATTTGGTGATGCCATGCTCGCCGAGCGCCACCAACCAGAAGAAACCCCATGACGGCGGTCACCTGGTCAGAGGAGGCAACTGATGGCGATGCCCGCGCCGGCTGGCTCGACACACCACATGGCAGGGTTGCCACCCCGGCCTTCATGCCGGTGGGCACACGGGCGGCGGTCAAGGCGATGGACGCAAGGGATCTCGAGTCGGTTGGCGCGGAGATGATCCTTTCCAATGCATACCACCTCATGCTGAGGCCAGGGTCCGAATTGGTAGCCGATCTCGGGGGCCTCCATGAGCTCATGTCATGGCCCCACCCCATCCTCACCGACTCAGGGGGGTTCCAGATCTTTTCTCTCGAACCGGATATCGAAGAGGATGGCGCCCGCTTCCGTTCTATCTACGACGGCTCAACGGTGCGATTGACTCCAGAGGATGCGATGAGGATCCAAGAGCAGTTGGGTCCCGACATCGCCATGGCCCTAGATGTGTGCGTCGGTCTTCCCGCTCCTATCGAGTTGGTGAAAGCCGAGATGGAGAGGACCTTGCGTTGGGCCGAGCGATGCCTCAGGGCCCACACCAGGGAGGACCAATCACTGTTCGGGATCGTTCAGGGTGGTGTGGACGCCGACCTGCGCTCACAGAGTGCAAGGGCCACGGCCGACATGGGCTTCGCTGGATTCGGGATCGGTGGCCTCTCGGTTGGGGAGAGCCCCGAGGAGAGGGACCGAGCGCTGCTGGCGACCATGGCCGAGCTCCCGGCTGACAAGCCCAGGTATGTGATGGGCCTCGGTGACGCAACCGGTCTCCTCGAGGCCGTCGCTTGTGGCGCCGACATGTTCGATTGCGTGCTTCCGACCAGGCTGGCCCGTCATGGAAAGGCGCTGACTCGGGGCGGCGACTTCAATCTCAAGAACGCGCGATTCGAACGCGACCAGTCACCGATCGACCCTGACTGCAAGTGTCACACTTGCGCCAACTACTCACGGGCCTATCTCAGGCATCTGGTGAGGATGAAAGAGCTTTCGGCTCATCGTCTTCTCTCGATCCACAACCTTCGGCACACTCTCGATCTGATGGCCGACGCCCGTCGCGCCATCGTGGCCGGGCGTTTTCACTCCCTACTCTCCGAGGTCCGAGAAGGCCGCAAGCGGGGTTCGCTCTAGTCACCGACAATGCCTAACCTCGTTCGGTCTACGTCATTGTCTTGGAGGACCCCTTGTTTCAGGTTGTCTTGGCCCAGGAGAGCTCGGGAGCGAGCCCGCTGCCGTCGCTCATCTTTCTGGGCCTCATGGTCGCTGTATTCTGGCTCTTCATCATCAGGCCACAACGTCAGCGGGCCAAAAAGCAACAGGCCCTTTCGTCGTCACTCTCGGTCGGGCAGCAAGTGAGGACGATCGGTGGCATCCAAGGCGTCGTTGTCTCCGTCGACGAGAACGATGTGGTGCTACGCATCGAAGAGGGCAAGATCCGCGTCACACGGCGTGCGATTGGCTCATTGATCGGGGGAGACGAGTCCTGATATGACCCGGCGGGTCGTAGGCCTCCTGATCGTTCTGGCCATCTCCTGGGGCGGTCTGGCTGTCGCCATTGCCACCGGGTTCACCCCGCGTCTTGGGCTGGACCTACAGGGTGGCACGGCAGTGATCCTGACCGCGCCCGAGGGCACCGATCCGGATCTACTTCCGGTGGCCACCGAGATCATGTTGCGTCGGATCGAGGACATCGGCGACGTCCAAGAGCCCGACATCCAGATCTCGGGCAACAACACGGTGGTGGTACAGCTACCCGGCGTGTCGGATGAGCAACGTGCCATCGAGGCGGTGGGCCAGACCGGGCTTCTCTCCTTCCGGGCGGTCCTCGACTCCGCTCCCGGCTCGGTCGGCCCTCTGGCAGGCAGCGGAACCGAGAACATCGACGACACGACCGGTCTCACCATCAAAGACGACCTCACCCAGGAGTCATGGCTGCTCCTGGAGGAGACCGGCCAGCCGACCGCAGTGTTGAATGTGGCTCCCTCAGACTTGACCGGGGAGTACGTGACCGACGCCATACCCGTCTACAACCCGCAGTCTGCGCAATGGGCCGTCACGCTCGACCTGAACGGCGATGGAGCGACCAAGTTCGCCGATCTGACG
The DNA here is from genome assembly GCA_963730285.1 of uncultured Actinomycetes bacterium. Lineage (GTDB taxonomy): Bacteria > Actinomycetota > Acidimicrobiia > Spongiisociales > ZC4RG35 > JARDZU01. The sequence continues at coordinate 563,807 of CAVSQY010000007.1, forward strand.
GCTCAGGCCGCCTCGTACCCGGTCGGGGACCCCCGGAGGCAGATCGCCATCGTCCTCGACGGCGCCGTGATCACCGCTCCATCGGTGAACGCAAGCGTGTCGCCGGACACCGGGATAACCGGGGGCAGCGCCCAGATCACACTCGGCCAAGGCGAGGACTCCCAGCAGGAGGCGGCTGACCTCGCCGTCGTGCTGCGCTACGGCTCCTTGCCCGTCGCGTTCGACATCTCGGCGGTGAGCAAGGTGTCGGGAACCCTGGGTGCGGATTCTCTTCGCGCCGGGATCGTGGCAGGTTTGATCGGCATCGCCCTGGTGACGATCGTGCTGCTGATCGTTTACCGGTCGCTTGGGCTGGTGGCGATTTTCGGACTCACTGTGTTCGGCTCGTTGCTCATCACCATGTTCGGGCTGCTCGGCTCCTGGGTGGGATTGACTCTCACCCTCGCCGGCGTGACCGGGGTCATCGTCTCTGTCGGGATAACGGCGGACAGCTATATCGTCTACTTCGAGCGCATCAAAGAGCGATTGCGTGACGGATACTCCGTCGAGGAGGCTGCCTCCGGCGGCTTCAAGGCAGCTTTTCGCACCATCATCACGGCGGACACCGTCAGCCTGCTCGGCGCCACGCTGCTCTGGGCGCTGGCGGTCGGAGCCGTCAAGGGCTTTGCCATCTCGCTGGGTATTGCCACCGTGCTCGACATCTTCGTGGCCAGGGCGTTCACCCGCCGGGCCACTCAGATCATGGCCGTCACACCCCTCGGCCCAGGAGGATGGTTCTCGATCGAAGGAGCGGCCAAGTGAGTGTCTGGCATCGACTCAATCGCGGGGAGACCGAGATCGATTTCGTCGGGCACAGACGACGTTGGCTGATCTTCTCATCGGTTGCCCTGGTGCTGGCGATTGCCAGTCTTGGAATTCGGCAGGTGAATCTCGGCATCGAGTTCGTGGGGGGCTGGCCATGCAAGCACCCAATCCGGCCGCGGCGGATGTGGCGGAGGTGAGATCGGTCCTGGCCGACATCGGTGTGGCGGACGCGACAGTCCAGTTGTTGAACGATGGAGCGTCGTTGAGGGTGACCACCAACGAACTCGACCAATCCGTTGAGAATCAGGCTGTCGATGCATTGTCGAAGGTGACAGGAAGCGATCGAGCGGAGATTTCGATCGAGGCCGTCGGCCCGTCGTTCGGGTCCCTGGTGGCCCGACGCGCTCTGCTTGCGCTGGCAGTGTTCATTGGCGCTGTGATCATTTTCATCAGCTGGCGGCTCGAGTTCAAGATGGCCATTGCCGGCATTGCCGCCCTCTTCCACGACTTGTTGCTCACTGTCGGCGTGTATTCGATCACAGGGTTTCTCGTCACTCCGGCCACGGTGGTGGCCGTCCTGACGATCCTCGGTTACTCCCTCTATGACACGGTGGTCGTGTTCGACAAGGTCGAGGAATTGGTCGAATCCGAGGACGGCATGACGTACTCCCAGATCGTCAACCTATCCATGAACGAAGTGCTGGCTCGCTCGCTCTATACATCCCTGACTTCATTGCTCCCGGTTGGGAGCATCCTCTTCGTCGGTTCGTTCATCCTCGGCGCCCCGACACTCCGAGAGTTCGCCCTTGCCCTCTTCGTCGGGATCGCTGCCGGGACCTACTCCTCAGTGTTCGTGGCTTCCCCGCTCCTGGCCGCATGGAAGGAGAAGGAGGACATGTGGCAGGACCGCGCCGAACGCATCGCTCGGCGCGCCAAGGCGGGGCGAGCTTGATCTCGCCGTAGACTCACCAGGTGGAAAATCTCACTGCACTGATCCGTGACATCCCGGACTTTCCGGAGCCAGGTGTTGTGTTCAAGGACATCACACCCGTGCTCGCCGATGCGAAGGCCTTCTCGGAGCTGATCGATGCCATGGCCAAGCCCTACCAGGATCGAGAGATCTCCAAGGTCGCCGGGATCGAGGCCCGAGGCTTCACTCTCGCCACACCGGTGGCAGGGCGGCTCGGCGCCGGGTTCGTGCCCGTGCGCAAGCCCGGAAAGCTCCCACACGCCACGGTGCGGGAGGACTACACGCTGGAGTACGGGAGCGACTCGCTAGAGATACACCAAGATGCCGCCAAGCCGGGGGAGCGTATCCTGCTGGTGGACGACGTCATCGCAACCGGGGGAACAGCGGCCGCGGCCATCCGGTTGTTACGTGGGATCGGCGCGGATGTGGTCGGTTTCTCCGTCTTCATCGAGTTGGGTTTCCTCAACGGCGCCAGGATGCTGGATGGTGTACCCCTACATGCCCTCGTCACCTACGACTGAACACCGCCAGGCCGAGCTCCAAGATGTGCTGGGCGCTTTCAACGCGCACCATCCAGAAGGCGACATCGAACTCCTCACACGGGCGCATCACGTAGCTGAGGAGGCACATCGGGGCCAGCTGAGGAAGACCGGCGACCCCTACATAACCCACCCCACTGCGGTGGCGCTGATGCTGGCCGAATACGGATTGGACGGGGAGACCATCGCAGCCGCTTTCCTCCATGACACCGTCGAGGACACCGACCTGACCCTCGACAAGATCTCCGAACAGTTCGGGCATGAGATCGCCCGTCTCATCGACGGAGTCACCAAGCTGGACCGGGTTCGCTACTCGAATCGGGAACAGGCCCAGGCGGCGACGATCCGCAAGATGGTGGTGGCGATGGCTCAGGATGTCCGGGTCCTGATCATCAAGCTGTTCGACCGCCTTCACAACATCAGGACGGTCGACGCCCTCCGTGACGAGAAACAGGTACGTGTGGCTCGTGAAACCTTGGACGTGTATGCGCCTCTGGCACACCGGCTCGGTGTTCAGGAGATAAAGCACGAGTTCGAGGACCGCTGCTTCGCCATCCTCTTCCCCGGCCCCAACGCCGAGATTCAGGCCAAACTCGCGGAACGAGCACCGGAGCGAGAGGCCTTCATCGAGAAGATGATCGGCGAGGTGTCCGGGATCCTCTCTGACGCCGGGATCGAGGCCGACGTCACAGGGCGCCCCAAGCACCAGTACTCGATCTATCGAAAGATGTTGGAGCAGAACCGGCCGTTCGAGGACATTCACGACCTTATCGGTATCCGCATCATCACACCAACCATGAGGGACTGCTATGCCGCGTTGGGCCTCATCCACAGTCATTGGGTGCCTGTCGCCGGGCGATTCAAGGATTACATCGCCATGCCCAAGATCAATCTCTATCAGTCGCTTCACACGACGGTGATCGGGCCTGACGGCAAACCATTGGAAGTTCAGATCCGAACTGAGGAAATGCACCAACGGGCCGAGGCCGGGATCGCCGCCCATTGGCGCTACAAGGACGGAGACGCGGCCCAGCTCCCCAGGATGGATTTCCTCTCATGGAGCTCCGACGAGGACCCCGAGGAGTTCTTGGCCAACCTGAAGCTCGACCTCTATCAGGACGAGGTGTTCGTGTTGACCCCGGGAGGCGATGTCAAGCCTCTACCTGCCGGCTCCACGGCCGTCGACTTCGCCTACTCGGTCCACACCGAGGTCGGACACAGATGCGTTGGGGCGAAGGTGAACGGCCGTCTGGTCCCATTGTCGACGCGGCTCCAGTCCGGAGACATCGTCGAGGTGCTCACCTCCAAGTCCATGGACGCTGCGCCGAGCCTCGATTGGCTCAGCTTCGTTCGCACCGGCAGAGCCAAGTCGAAGATCAAGCAGTGGTTCACCAAGGAACGGCGTGACCAGGCGTTGGTCGAGGGCAAGGAGGCGCTGGTCGCACTGTTCAAGAAGGACGCATCGGATCTCAACGCGGCAGAGCGAGAGAAGGTCCTGGCGTCGATCGCAGTCGAGCTGGGTCAGAGAGATCTCGAAGCGCTTCAGGTCGCCGTGGCCGAGGGAACTGTGTCGATGGACTCGATCTCGGCACGACTGGGTCGCATTTTCTCACCCGACGTCGGAGACGACCTGTTCCAACCGCGACGGCGCAAACCGCTGGACAACGCCCATGTGGTTGTCGAGGGCCAGGATGACATGTTGGTTCAGTTGGCTCGTTGCTGCTCGCCAGTTCCCGGCGACCCGATCATCGGGTATGTGACAGTGGGCCGGGGCGTCTCTGTCCATAGGTCTGATTGCACCAACGTGTCCTCGTTGTCGGACCGGCGAGAGCGAACAGTCGACGTGTCGTGGCCGAGCGAGCACGCTGGCGCCTTCGTGGTTTGGATTCAGGTCGAGGCCCTCGATCGCACCAGGCTATTGCGTGACGTCACCGCAGTCGTGAGCGACACCGGTGGCAATATCACCGCCTCGTCCACGCAAACGGGGACCGATCGGGTGGCAATCCTCCGCTATGAGGTCGAGCTGTCCGACCCCGGTCAGCTGCCCAAGCTTCTCACCGATCTTCGGGGTGTGGACGGCGTGTTCGTGGCCTTCCGGCTGGCCAACGACCCGGCATCCTGAGCCGTGCTCATCATCCCGGTCCCTGCCTGGATCGCCTCGACCAACGCCTACATCTTGGCTGCCGGGCGCGGGGGCATGGCGGTTGTGATCGACGCCCCTCCGGAACCGGAGTTGATTGCTTCTGAGTTGGCCGACCACAACCTGACCCTCGGCGCCCTCCTCCTGACCCACGGCCACATCGATCACACTGGGGGAGCGGGCACTCTCGCCAAGCACAGTGGCGCTCGGGTCTTCGTGCACCCTGACGACGACTTCCTGACCCTTCACCCGAAGGAGCAACTTCGAGCGATGTTCGGAATGGCCCCGCCGGGGGATTTCGCCCTCCCAGAGAAGTTCGAGCATCTGATCGATGGGCAACGGCTCGATGTGGCCGGGTTCAGCTTCGCGGTGCGACAGACTCCCGGCCACACCCCTGGTCACTGTTGCTTCTACCTAGGCAGCCACGGGATCCTGTTCTCCGGCGACCAGCTCTTTGCCGGGAGCGTCGGGCGAACCGACTTGCCGGGAGGCTCCTGGGATCAGCTGATGACCTCGATGCGGGAGCGGGTCATGGACCTCGACGACACAGTCCGAGTCCTTCCCGGTCATGGGCCTGAGACAACGATTGGTCGGGAGCGGACGATGAACCCATTCCGGGCCGAATGGCAGCCAGATGCCCAAGGATCCCCACCCGACCGAAGCAGTTAACCTCAAAGATTTCATGAGCTTCCAACCACCAAAGGGCACCGATGACATCGTCGCGCCTGGGTCGCTCTACTGGAGCGAGGTTCTTCGCGCCTGGGACAGTTGGGCCGATATCTTCAGCTACCCATTGGTCCTGACCCCGGTTTTCGAGGCGACCGATCTGTTCGAGCGCGGTGTCGGCGAATCGACCGAGGTCGTCATCAAGCAGATGTACACCTTCACCGACCGAGGTGACCGCTCGATGACGCTCCGCCCCGAGGGGACCGCCGGCGTGGTGCGGGCATTCCTGAATTCGGGCGCCCAGGGACCCTGGAAGGGCTCCTACTCGGGCCCCATGTTCCGCTATGAGCGCCCTCAGGCAGGCCGGAGGAGACAGTTCTGGCAAGTCGGGGTGGAATACCTCGACGTCGAGGGCCCGGCAGCCGATGCCGAAGTCATCGAGCTCGGATATCGCTTTCTGTCCTCCCTCGCCATCCCCGGCCTGCAAGTCCAGGTCAACTCCCTCGGTGACTCTGTTTGCCGACCGGGCTATCTCGAGGTCCTGCGCGAATATCTCGAAGAGCGTCGTCCACAGTTGTGCGACGACTCCAGAGGGCTCATCGAGCGCAACCCACTGCGCGTGCTCGACTGCAAGACATGTCAACCGGTCCTCTCGGATGCGCCGGTCATGAGCGAGCACCTTTGCGAAGAGTGCCAGAGCCACTACGACACGGTGCGATCGACCCTCGCCGCATTGGAGGTTCCCATCGTCGAGAACGGCCGCCTAGTCCGTGGCCTCGACTATTACACCCGCACCGCCTTCGAGTACGTGGCTTCCGACCTCGATGCCGCACAGAACGCCGTGGGCGGTGGTGGTCGGTATGACGGCCTGGCCGAGGCTATCGGGGGTCGGCCCACTCCCGGCGTGGGCCTGGCCATGGGGGTGGATCGCATCGTTCTCGCCTCGACGATGTCCGAGCCCTCACCGATCGACGTCTATGTGATCTCCGAGGCGGCACCCCAGGACGCGCTGCTCGTAGCTTCGAGTCTTCGCCGCGAAGGGCTCCGTGTCGATCTCGACTGCGAAGGGCGGTCGGTCAAGGCGCAATTCAGAATTGCGGGGAAGTCGGGCGCTCGTTCAGTGGTGGTCGTCAGCACATCGGACGAGGACTTGAGTGTCCGTGTCGATGATGTGAGGGCCGAGATGGCGACGACCGAGGTGGCGTCCTGGCTCAGGGAGAGGCTGTGATCAGAACACATCGGGCAGGAGAGTTGAGCAAGGGCCAGACCGGTCAGGAGGTCACCGTTGCGGGCTGGGTCCAGCGCAGGAGAGACCACGGTGGCATCGCATTCATGGACATACGTGACGCATCAGGCCTTATCCAGGTGGTGGCCGACCCGTCGGAGCTCAGTGATGTCGAAGACCTGCGGATGGAGTTTTGTGTGTCTGTCCGGGGGGTCGTCAGACCCAGACCCGAAGGGACCGAGAACCTCGACCTGGCGACCGGCGAGATCGAGATCGCCGCGGAGGAGATCACCGTCCTGTCCCGCGCCGAATCACTCCCCTTCATGATCGACGATCGGGTTGAGGTGGATGAGAAGGTGCGGCTCCGTCACCGCTACCTCGATCTGAGGCGGCCCCGCATGGCGGCCAACCTCCGTGCCCGATCGCGGGCTACGGCCGCGATCAGGAGAGTCCTCGACCAGGGCGGCTTCCTCGAGATCGAGACCCCGACCCTGGTCAACAGCACCCCTGAGGGTGCTCGTGACATGCTGGTCCCCTCGCGGCTTCGGTCGGGCGAGTTCTACGCTTTGCCTCAGTCCCCCCAACTGTTCAAGCAGCTCCTGATGATCTCTGGTGTCGAGCGTTACTTCCAGATCGCCCGTTGCTATCGAGATGAGGACTTCAGGGCGGACCGCCAACTGGAATTCACCCAGCTTGATCTCGAGGGGTCCTTTTGGGGTCGAGACGACGTCCTCGACACAATCGAGAAGGTGCTGGTGGCGGTGGTCAAAGAGCTGAGAGGCGTCGAGATCGTCGACCCCTTTCCCCGCCTCACCTGGCAGGAAGCGATGGACCGATTCGGCAGCGACAAGCCCGACCTGCGGATTACGGCCGAGATCGTCGATCTGTCAGCTCACCTGGCCCGGTCGGACTTCGCCGTCTTCAGCAGCGCTGTAGAATCTGGCGGCACCGTTCGGGGCCTCAATGTGGGAAAGCAGGATTGGCCACGGAGCCGGGCCGACTCCGTCACCGAGCGAGCCAAGGAATTGGGCGGCAAGGGCCTGGTATGGATGGTCGTCGAGAGTGACGGCACGCTCCGCTCACCTGTGGCGAAGTTCCTGTCCGACGCCGAGAGCCGATCGATCGTCCAGGCCCTCGAGGCCGGTCCGGGAGATGTCCTGTTGTTGGCAGCAGATCGCTGGCGGGTCGTCGTCGATGTGCTCGGCGCGCTGCGCAGTGATCTGCTCAGGCCGAAGGGTCATGAGGAGTTGGCCTTCCTCTGGGTCGTCGACTTTCCATTGTTCGAAGAGGCCGAGGATGGATCCACCACGTTCTCCCATCATCCGTTCACCGCTCCACTCTCGTTGGAGGCGATGAGAGACAACCCGGTCGAGGCCATCTCGCAGGCGTACGACGCCGTTTTGAATGGAGTCGAGCTCGGATCGGGCTCGGTTCGTATCCATGACCCCGACGTGCAGAGCCAGGTCTTCGACATACTCGGGATCGACCCAGAGATAGCCGAAGGGCGGTTTGGCTGGTTTCTCGAGGCTCTTCGCTACGGCACGCCACCGCACGCCGGCTTTGCTTTTGGCATCGACCGTTTGGTCATGATTCTGCAGGGTGAGTCCTCCATCCGTGAGGTGATCCCGTTCCCGAAGACCCAGACCGGCCTCGACCCGATGACGGGAGCGCCGACCTGGGTGGACGACGCTCAGCTCGACGAGCTGGGAATTGCCTTGACCGACCAGGCCATTGCTCGCAAAGAGAATTCCGAGCAGTCCTGAGGTAGTCCCGGAGGCTCATGACCTTGGACTCTGGCGCTCCCGGGCGGATACAGGGATGATTGGCCATCGAGAAGGAGGCGTGGGCGTGACGCTCACTGCGACGAAGACAATCCGTCGACTCCGGCCACCGACGGTGACCGCGACGATCGCATTTCTGTTGGCGCTCGGAGTTGGCGCCGTGGGTGGGGGCTGGGTCATGCTCTCCGGCATCGGAGGCGCGAGCATGCTCCCTGACGATTACCTGGACATGATCCCGGTGGTCAACAGTTGGGTGATCCCCGGCCTGATCCTGATGATCGGCTTTGGGTTTGGCTCACTGGTGACTACTTACGGGCTGTGGCGTCGCCCGACCTGGGCGTGGCTCCGCCCGATTGAGCGAATGACCGGCCATCAGTGGCCCTGGATCGCCACGCTTCTCCTCGGCCTGGGTCAGGTGACCTGGATCACCATCGAGTTGCTTTCGATCCCGTTCTCGGCGCTCATGCCGACCTTCGGTCTGGTCGGCCTGATGCTCTTCGTACTCCCGATGACCGCTTCGGTTCGCCGCTACCTGAATGTCCGTTGACCGTGCCCGCCCCGGGCGAATCGCGGGGTACCGTCCTGATCGATGGCTGACTTGTTCTCGGCACGCGCCGACGATCTAGCCGCCCGGTCGGCGCCTTTGGCAACCCGGATGCGGCCAGGCGACCTCGACGACGTCGTGGGCCAGCCCGATCTGATGGCTTCTGGCGCCGCCTTCCGGCGTCTGGTCGAGTCGGGGCATCCTGTGTCCATGCTCCTCTGGGGCCCGCCGGGGACCGGGAAGACGACTCTGGCTCGTCTGGTTGCGTCACGGGCCGCAGCCGAGTTCGTGACGCTGTCGGCCACGTCGGCCGGGGTCAAGGACATCCGTGAGGTGCTTGCCTCGGCTCGGGCGAGACTCGAGCAAGAAGAGATGCGCACGGTCCTGTTCCTCGACGAGATCCATCGCTTCGCCAAGAACCAGCAGGACGCTCTCCTCCCGGGCGTCGAAGACGGGACGCTGATCCTGATAGGCGCCACCACCGAGAACCCCTTTTTCGAGGTGAACTCGCCACTGATGAGCCGCATGACCCTGTTTCGCCTCGAGTCTCTTGGCCCCGACGAGATCGGGCAGCTGTTGCAGAGGGCTCTCAGCGACGACGATCGGGGGTTGGGAGAGATGAGGCTGTCGATGACGCCGGAGGTGACGCCGCGAACTGGCGGGTCGCACCGGTGGCGACGCCAGGCAGGCTCTGAACTCGCTGGAGGTGGCAGCCATGCTCGCCAAGGGCGATGACCGATCGGAGATCGGCGCAGACGACGTCGCCGAGGCCCTGCAACGCAGAATCGTCCGATACGACAAGGTCGGTGACCAGCACTACGACGTCATCTCTGCATTCATCAAGAGTGTGCGCGGCTCCGATCCGGACGCCGCCCTCTACTGGCTGTTCCTGATGTTGGAAGGGGGCGAGGACCCCGAGTTCATTGCGAGACGTCTCATAATCCTCGCATCGGAGGACATCGGGCTCGCCGACGGTCACGCCCTTCCTCTGGCCGTTGCTGCGGCCAATGCCCTTGCCTACGTCGGGCTTCCCGAAGCCGAATACCACCTCACCCAGGCCACGATCTACCTGGCGACCGCGCCGAAGTCGAACTCGATCGGACGAGCCATGACTGCGGCCCGGCAGCTGGTGACCGACGGCCCACAGGCGCAAGTGCCGCCACACCTACGCTCCGACGGATACGCCGGAGCCCGCCGACTGGGGCACGGAGAGGCATATCTGTACTCCCATGATCATGCCGACGGGGTCGTCGCCCAGCAGTATTTCCCCGACGGTGTCGAACCGCAGGCCCTCTTCCATCCGGGCGGCCATGGTGATGAAGGAGAGATCCGCGCACGTCTTGATCGCGTGGACGAGGTACTCGGTCGGCACCGCTCCCCATAGGGGTACCCTCAGCAGATGTTGGACCGGATCTGGTGGTTCGTCAGCGGCCTACTGGCCGGAGTCTGGGTTACGGTGCGCGCTCTTCGCAGACGGCCCACTGCTGGTGAGTGGAGGGATGCCGCCCTTTCCGGCGGGGCCGATCTGATGGACCTTGCGGCGCGAGCCATACGCCCAAATCGAGTCAGACAAGCCGCCGGGCCTCGTTAACCTCGCGAATTCGCCCACCGAGGCCATGCTTTGGACAGCTATCAAATCCGAAACCAGTTCACATCGTTTTTCGAGGAGCGAGGCCACGTCATAAGGCCCTCCGCCTCATTGATACCGGTCGACCCGACATTGTTGCTCACAAATGCCGGCATGGTGCCCTTCAAACCGTACTTCCTCGGGGAGGAGCCAGCGCCCTTTCCCAGGGCCGTCACGGTCCAAAAGGTGGTGCGGACAGTCGACATCGACATCATCGGGACCACGCAACGTCACCTCTCGTTCTTCGAGATGCTGGGCAATTTCAGCTTTGGGGACTACTTCAAGGAGTCGGCCATACCCTGGGCGTACGAGTTCGTAACCGAACGGCTCGGGCTGGATCCGGAGCGTCTGTGGTTCACGGTTTTCCTGGACGACGACGAAGCGGCAGACATCTGGGTGGACTCGGTCGGGGTAGATCCCCAGAAACTGCAGCGCCGGGACGAGAAGGACAACTTCTGGCAAATGGGTGTTCCGGGCCCGTGCGGGCCCTGCTCGGAGATCTTCTACGACAAAGGCGCTGAATTCGGCGAGGACGGCGGGCCGGCCCATGGTGACGAGGACCGTTTCGTCGAGATCTGGAACCTGGTGTTCATGCAGAACATCCAGGACCGCCCCTACCACGTGGTTGGGGACCTGCCGGCCAAGAACATCGACACAGGCATGGGTCTGGACCGTGTGGCAGCCATACTCCAGGGGGTTCCATCGGTGTTCGAGATCGACACGATCAAGCACATTCGCGACGAGGCCTCGAGATACACGGGGCTGAAATACGGCGAGAACCCCCTCCACGATGTCTCTCTGCGGATCCTGGCGGATCATGCCCGGTCGGTGACCTTCCTCATCGGGGATGGTGTCATCCCATCCAACGACGGCCGCGGCTATGTGTTGAGACGGCTCCTGAGGCGAGCGGTACGACATGCTTGGCAATATGGCGGGGAAGACCTGGTATTTCCCGGCCTGGTCGAGGCCACCGTGGCCGCCATGGGCGACTGGTACACGGAGCTGGTCGACAAACACGACTTCATAACTCAGGTAGTGACAAGGGAAGAGGAGCGGTTTCGCCGCACCCTCGAGTCCGGCCATCAATTGTTGGACGTGGAGCTGGAGGAGGGGTCGACCCTGTCGGGCTCCACCGCCTTCAAGCTCCACGACACCTATGGATTCCCGATCGAGCTCACCAAGGAGATAGCCGAGGAGCGAGGCGTCGAGGTCGACTCGGAGGGCTTCGAAGCCGAGATGGCCGAGCAACGGAAGCGTGCGCGGGCCGCCTGGAAAGGTGGCGATGACGTTGCTGCTCTCGACGTCTATCGCTCGGTCCTCGATGTCACCGGGCTCACCGACTTCGTTGGATACGAGGTGGATCGGGCCCGCGGCCAGATCCTAGCCATCGTCGCGGACGGGGAGACCATCGATCTCGCAGACCATGGCCGAGACGTGGAGGTATTCCTGAGCAGGACCCCGTTCTACGGCGAGTCCGGCGGTCAGGTGGGTGATACGGGGACGATCGAGACCGAGACCGGCACGGGTGAGGTGATCGACACCCAACACGCGTTGCAAGGTCTCCATGGCCACCGAGTCAGGGTGACCTCCGGCTTCCTGGCCGTCGGCCAGGAAGCCGATGCGGTGATTGACTCACCCAGGACGCGATGACATCCGAAAGAGCCACACCGGGACCCACGTCCTCCATTGGGCGTTGCGTGACGTCCTCGGCGACCATGCGGGCCAAGCGGGATCGCTCGTGGAGCCCGGGCGTATCAGATTCGACTTCTCCCACTTCTCCCAGCTATCCCCTGAGGAGATCGGAGAGGTGGAGACGGAAGTCAACCAGCGGCTGATCGATGACACCCCGGTCACCACCACCATCACCAGCAAGGACGATGCCGAGCAGATGGGGGCCCTCGCCTTCTTCGGGGACAAGTACGGCGAAACGGTGAGGGTGGTGAAGGTCGGGGAGTTCTCCACGGAGTTCTGTGGTGGCACCCACACCCACGCCTCCGGTCAGGTCGGCCCGCTACTCATCATGGGAGAGTCGTCGATCGGCTCGAACCTACGTCGCGTGGAGGCGCTGACCGGGATGGCTGCCTATCGGGAGCTGGCCGATCTTCGCGCCAGCCTGGACGAGCTGGGGAGCCTTCTGAAGACCGGAAACGCCGAGGTGCCGGACCGCGTGCGTGGTCTCCTCTCTCGGGTTGGCTCTCTCGAGAAGGAGTTAGAGACGGTACGGGCTCGACAACGAGAAGACCTCGCCGCGGACCTCGCAGGCTCGGCCTCCTCCATCGGTGACATCTCCCTCGTTGCGGCCATCGTGCCGGACATGGACGGGAATGGCCTCCGACAGCTCGCCCTCGGGATACGGGAAAGGCTGGGCCCAGGTTGTGTGGTCGTCCTCGGCTCTCAACATGCCGGAAAGGGTGCCCTGGTGTCGGTACTCGCCAAAGACCTCGTGGACAAAGGAGCGTCGGCAGCCGAGATCATCGGTGGTGGGGCCCGATCTCTCGGTGGCGGGGGCTCCAGGGACCCTGAGCTGGCCCAGGCCGGGGGGCCTGAGGGTGCCCGGATCAACGAGGCAGTCGACCAGGCACGCTCAGACGCGGAACGCATCCTGGGGAGTCTCTGATTCGCCATCTCGGCGTCGACTACGGGACTACCAGAGTCGGTTTGGCCATTTCGGATGGGCTTGGCCTCATATCCCACCCATTGGCAGTCCTCGATGCCCCGAAAGCGGTGGACGAGATCGCCCGCATCGTGTCCGACCAGGAGGTAGGCATCATCGTGGTCGGGCTTCCCACCGGTCTCGGCGGCGGTGAGGGGGCCTCGGCGCAAGGCGCACGTGACCTGGCTGCCGAGTTGGGAACTCTGAATGGGGTGGAAGTCGTCTTATACGACGAGCGCTTCACGTCGAAGATGGCAAACCAGACCCTGCTCGACCAGGGTGTGAAGCGCCGTGAAAGGCGCGCCGCCGTGGATAAAGTGGCCGCTTCCATTCTCCTTCAGGACTACCTGGACAATCATCGATGACCTACGAACCCGTTCCTGACCCATCTCCCCGAGCTCGTCTGATCAAGAACGTGATCACAATCGTGCTGATTGCGCTCGTGGGGGTGGCAGTGATAGGGGGCGCCTCCTATCTGGGCAGGCTGGTCGGTGGCGCGATCTCGGGAGACGACGAAACGACCTCGCCCGTGGCGGTGGTGCCGGGCCAGGAAGTCACCATCGAGATTCCCGCTGGATCCACCGCGAAGGACATCGCCGCCATTCTTGCGGCCCAGGGAGTCGTCCGATCCGCCCTCGAATTCGAAGTCGCCGTTCGCAACAACGACGCCGCTTCCCGTCTCATCGCAGGCACCTACAACCTGCAGACCCTCATGGACCCGAATGAGGTCGTCGCGGTATTGGTAATCGGACCGGTTGCCGACGTCTACCGGGTGACCATCATCGAAGGGCTCCGCGTCAGCGAGATCCTGACCAGGCTGGCCGAGGCGTCGGGCCGCCCCTATTCCGAGTTCGAGCAGGCGTTGACCAATGGAGAAGTTGACACCTCGCTGCGTGAGATGCCCGAAAGCCCGTCTCTCAATGACTGGGAGGGCCTGTTGTTCCCGGACACGTACGAGTTCGCCCGGTCATCTGTGCCGGCATCGATGCTTCAGCGCCTCGCCTCGACGATGGAACAGCGGGTGGACAGCATCGACTGGACAGAACTGGAGGCTGCCGGGCTGACTAGATACGACGGCTTGATCATCGCTTCCCTGATCGAGTCGGAGGTCCTCTTAGACGAGGAACGTCCCATCGTCTCCAGCGTGATTCGCAATCGACTCGACATCGGGATGAAGCTCGACATCGATGCCACGGTCCTCTACGCGCTGGGAACCCGTGACGTCTCCCAATTCAACAACGAAGTCGACTCGCCATACAACACCTATCTCGTCGGTGGGTTGCCCCCGACACCGATCGCAGCACCCAGCCGGGCATCGTTGGAGGCCGCGGCGGCCCCCTTGACCACCGACTACCTCTACTACGTGCTCTCCGACCTGGACGGGCACCATGCCTTTGCCGCCACGCTGGAGGAGCACAACGCCAATGTCGCCCAAGCCAGGGCAGATGGCGTCCTACCCTGAGATCCGGCTGCGAGACTCGACGGTCATGTCTGCCAAGTACCGATTCGCAGTCCTGGGTGACCCTGTCGAGCATTCGCTCTCGCCCACTATTCACACCGCGGCCCTCATGTCCCTGGGGTTGGAAGGCACCTATGTGGCTATCAGGGCGGGGGAGTCAGATTTTCGGGCACAAGTCGAGGCTCTGACCGCCTCCGAGTGGCACGGGCTAAATGTGACCATGCCACTCAAGGCTCTCGCCTTCGCGCTCTCGGATGTCCATACGGGCGAGGCAGCCAGCAGCGGGTCTGTCAACACCCTCCGCTTTCGGGGCGGCCGCGTGGAGGGTCACAGCACAGATGTCGTGGCGGCGACCGCGGCTTTCGACGATCCGAGAATCGAACGGGATCGGCCGGTCTTGGTATTGGGCGCCGGGGGAGCAGCGCGCGCCGCCTTGTCCGGGGCCGTCGGACGAGAGAGGTACCTCTCCAGCCGCGATTCAAAGAAGGCCCATGCATTGGGTCAGGCCCTCGAAGGTGATGTTGCATTGGTTCCTTGGGGTTCTTCCGTGGCGGGCGCAGTCATCGTCAACGCCACCCCTCTCGGCATGCATGGCGAGTCTCTACCACCCGAGATTCTTCCTCTGGCGGGCGCCCTGCTGGATCTCGCCTACGGTCCTGCCGAGACGCCGGCGGTCTCTTTCGCGCGCGAGATCGGACTGAGTCTCATAGATGGCATAGAGTTCCTGGTGCTGCAGGCAGCCGCATCGTTCGAGTGGTGGACGGGGGCGCCGGCACCTATCGAAGTGATGATGGAGGCTGCCAGAAACATCTAAAGCGTTCACAAGGATCGGCCGATTTCCTGGCTAAGGACTTGTGAACAAGGAGTGGTTGAGGTGGCTCTATCTGGAAATTTGGGCTTCGTCCCCCTGGATGAGGTTTTGCGCCTGCTGATGCGTTCAGACCAGCGCGGGGCCGTCGAGATCCGCGGTGAGGACATCAGAGGTCGAATCTTCGTCGGTAAGAAGGGAATAACCCTTGCCACGACATCGGAAGATCGCGACCTGCACGCCCACCTGGCCAATTCGGGATACGTAGACGACGACTTCCTCAGGAATGTTGCTGCCGGAGATGCTGCTTTCACCGATCTGGGCGAACGCGAGGCACCTCTCATCGAGCTTCTCCGCGAGATAACCATTGAGAGTCTCTACCACCTGAAGCAAGACGGGTCCGCCTTTGACGTGGCCGAAGGTGCCGTTACGCCGTATGCCAGCCCTAAGCCGTTCGAGTTGGAACAGGCCCTGGACGACGCCCGGCGCAGGTCTGACGAGTGGGCGGACGTTCACAAGGTCGTTGCCGACCTCGAGGCCACCATTCGCATGAATCGCGATCCATCCGGCGAGGATGAGATCACCATCAACCGGGAGTCCTGGCGGCTCCTGTGTGAGGTTGGTTCGGGTGCATCGGTGAAGGCCATCGCCGACCGTTTGGGTACCACCGAGTTCTGGATCGCCCGAGTTGCGGCCGAGATGACGGAACACGACCTCTTGACCATGTCCGAGAAGTACGTCGAAGAGCGCTACCAGCCCGAGATTCCGTCATACAAGGCCCCGACCCCTGACGTCGACGAAGACGTCAACCCGAACGAGTCCTGGTGGGTCGAGCCGCATGACGACGCGCCCGAGGCCACCGAAGATGCTATGCCGGACGCCGAAGCACCCTCGGATTACGAAGCACCGGCCGCCGCCGAAGAGCCCGCTCCCGAGCTAGAACCGCAGCCCGCGAGCGAGACGGATGTACCGGCTCCCGTGAAGGAGAGCCGATTTGGCCAGTTCCTAAGTGGCGCCCGCCCCGAAGCCACTGAGGACGCCGGTCAGAGCGACTCAGTGACCGGGTACGAGGATGCTCCGATCTCAGATTCGGTCAAAGACGAAAGTGTCGAAGAGGACACCGAAGCGTTCCTCGAGAAGGTCTTCTCCCAACTCGACGTCAACGGCCAGCCCGAGGACGAAGAGGAAGGTCACGGCCTCCTCCGCCGACGCCGTATGGGGTCGGTGCTCAAGGAGATCGACGAGGACTGATTCACGGGTCGTCTCGAGGACCACGGCTAAGTTGCTCCGGCGGTGACAAACATCCTCGCCGGAGCATTTGGCTTTCTGGGCGCTTTCGCCGCGCACGACCTGGCAGCACAGGTTCTGCACGACTCGCCCCTGCGCCCATTGGTCGGGAGCTGTCCCCGTTGTGGCAGCGTGAGGGGCTGGCTCTCACCGCGTTGTGGCCAATGCGGGCGACCGTTGCGACGCGAGGCTGCAATCGTTGTCCTTTCCACCGTCACGGCGATTCTCTTCGCCAACACCGTCGGTGGTCGTTGGGCGCTGGGCGCATACTTGGCGTTCCTGCTCCTCAGCCTCGCCTTGGGAATCACCGACATCGACGCCCTCCGCATCGTCGATCGCCTCAATTTGCGCGGGACGGCGCTCGTGATCGCCTTGCTCGGCATTGGGGCGGGTCTGGACGGGCACCTCTCCTCATTCGGCCGATCCCTCCTCGGTGGCGTTGCCTATCTCATCGGCACGGGGGTGGTATTCGCCATTGCGGGAGGCAAGGGGTTTGGATTCGGTGATGTGAAGCTTTCGGCCCAATTGGGCGTGTTCACCGCCTACGTCTCCTGGGGAACGTTGGGATGGGCGGTTTTCATCACGGCGATCCTGGGTGGATTGGTCTCCATCGTCGTCCTCGTCGTTGCGATCGCCACCGGCCGCTCCCGGCCAAGCGAAGACACCAACGTCAAGACCGCGATGCGGGCCGAGCTCCCCTATGGGCCCTGGATGATCCTCGGTGCCTGGGGTGCCATAGCCCTTGCAGGACTCGGAGCTTTTCCGATACCGACGTAGCATCACCCGATGCTTCGATTCATGACCGCGGGTGAGTCACATGGGCCGGGCCTGGTCACCATTGTCGAGGGCCTGCCCAAAGGGCTCGCTGTGTCGGAGGAAAACTTCCAGGCCGAGCTCACCAGACGCCGCATGGGTTATGGGCGTGGCAAGCGGATGGCGATCGAGAAGGATGAGCTCGAGATTCTCGGTGGGATCCGGCACGGCGAGACCCTTGGATCGCCGGTGGCCGTGCTGATACGCAACACCGAGTGGCCGAGATGGTCTGAGGAGATGAGCCCGAAGGCGGCAACCCCCAAGAAACAAGTGACCAGGCCCCGACCCGGTCACGCCGACCTGGCGGGGATGCTCAAGTACGACACTGACGACGCACGCGACATCCTGGAGAGGGCGTCGGCCAGGGAGACCGCGGCGAGGACAATCGCTGGAGTCCTTGCCAAGAAGCTTCTCGATACCGTTGGGATCTCCATCGTCAGCCACGTTGTCTCGATCGGCGGGGTGACCTCTACGACGGCCCCAGGGCCGGGCGATGGGGCAATCGTCGACACCAGCCCGGTCCGGTGCATGGACGCGGAGGCGGCCGCGGCCATGGTCGAGGCCATCGACGAAGCCAAGAGCCGGCGCGATACCTTGGGGGGTGTATTCGAAGTCCTCGGGTTTGGCGTGCCACCCGGGTTGGGATCGCACGTGCATCATGATCGCCGCCTCGACGGCCTACTCGCAGCGGCGTTGATGTCTATACCAGCGATCAAGGGAGTGGAGGTGGGAGACGGATTCGAGGTCGCCCGGCTCGTCGGTTCCCAGTCGCACGACGAGATCTTGCTGGAGCCGGAAGGATTGAGCCGGCCCACCAACCGGGCCGGAGGCACCGAAGGCGGCATTAGCAACGGCCAGACGATCAGGGCTCGCGCAGCCATGAAGCCGATCTCCACCCTCATGAGACCCCTACGAACCGTCGACATGTCCACGGGAGAGGCTGCCGAGGCCGTACGGGAACGATCCGACGTCTGCGCAGTGCCGGCTGCGGCCGTGGTTGGTGAGCAGATGGTTGCATTGGTCCTTGCCGCCGAGCTCCAGAGGAAGTTCGGTGGTGACACCGTCGATGAGATGGTTGCCGCCCATTTGCGTTATACGAGCGCATTGGCCCTACGTCCCCAACGCTCATGACTCTCCGGCAGATCGGCACGATGGACGCTCTGTACGAATTGGCGGCGACGCGTCGCATCGACACCGACTCCGTCGAAGTCGACGAAGTGGCCCAGGGAATCGAGCTGGTGTGGAACAACTAACCGTCGCCGGTACGACCGAAGTCGTGGTCGGCAGGGGATTGCCCGAGTCGATCCTGCCCCCGCGTTCGGACCGGGAGCGCGCCGCCGTGCTCACCCAACCGGGAGCAACTCACATAGCGTTCGTGGTGGCCGAGCGGCTTCGGGCAGAGGGTCTGGCAGTGGAGGTGACCGGGTTGCCGGATCGCGACGAGGCAAAAAGCCTTCAGGTGGTGGAGACGGTCTATCAGGCGTTGGCGCGTTTCGGGCTTGGCCGCCATGACACCGTTGTCGGCGTCGGTGGCGGCTCGGTCAGCGACGTCGCCGGCTTTGTAGCCGGCACGTGGCTTCGAGGTGTCGAGGTGGTCCATCTGCCGACCACTCTTCTCGGAGCAGTGGACGCCGCCATCGGCGGGAAGACGGGTGTCAACCTGGCCGGGAAGAACCTCGTTGGCGTCTTTTGGCATCCGACGAGGGTGGTGGTCGACGTCACCGTCCTCGAGGATCTTCCCGCCAGCCTCCGCCGGGAGGGTCTTTCCGAGGCCATCAAGGCGGGGCTGGTGGGAGACCCCGATCTGTTCGAGTTGCTCGCCAAGCATGGGGAATCAGCTCCGCTCGAGGCGGTGGTCTCCCGGTCGGCCGCAGTGAAGGCGCGCATCGTCTCTGAAGATGAGAGGGAAGTCGGCATTCGTTCGATTCTCAACTTTGGTCACACCATCGGCCACGCCATCGAGTTCTCCTCGCCGTTATCCCATGGTGAGTGTGTCGCTGTGGGAATGATCTCTGCCTGTGCCATCTCCGAGCAGCGTTTGGGATTCCAGGACCGTCGTCGTGTAACCCAAGCCTTGGAGGGGCTGGGTCTGCCGCTCACCGTCGATGGTCTCGACCGCGCCCGGGTCGAGGACCTGCTCCGTCATGACAAGAAGAGAGATGCCGCCGGTCTCCGAATGGTTCTCCTGGGTGCCATCGGCGAGCCGGTCACCGTCCACGTGACCCAGCACGACATCGAGATCGGGCTCGATGCCGTTGGGCTGTGATCGATGTACCGTGCCCGGCTGACTCTTCAATGATGACACTTCGACCATGATCAGCACCAACGACGTACGACCCGGGATGGCTTTGCAGCTGAGCGAAGGGTTGTTCAACATTGTCGAGTATCAGCACGTCAAGCCGGGAAAGGGCAAGGCCTTCGTCCGGATGAAGCTGAAAAACCTCGAGACGGGCCAAGTGCTCGACCGGACGTTCCGAGCCGACGAGAACGTGGACCAGGCGATCATCGAACGCAAGGACCACCAATTCCTCTATCGGGACGATCTCGGCTTTCACTTCATGAACATGGAGGATTTTGGCCAATTGGCCCTCTCGGATGAGGATGTGGGGGAGGCAGCCGGCTACCTGGTTGAAGGGATGACTGCCAGCCTCGCTCTCTATGAAGGCACCCCGATCGGGGTGGAGCTCCCCGCCTCCGTCGAATTGGGGGTGACCTACGCCGAGCCTGCAGTGAAGGGCGACACGCGCACCGGCGCGACCAAACCGGTGACACTCGAGACAGGTATCCAGATTCAGGTGCCCCTGTTCGTGGAACAGGGTGATCGTGTGAAAGTCGACACGCGCTCGGGGGAGTACCTAACCCGAGTATGAACGCCGACCGCCACATCCCGATCGTGCCGGCACGAGTGACTGTGGAAGAGTTGGCAACGGCCATCGGGCGCTCCCCTGATGAGGTTCGTGAGGTCCTCGCTGCCGGGAGGGGAACGGCGCGGCCGGAGCAGAGCCTTGATGCCGAGGACGCCAGACACATTGCCCAGGAGTTGGGTGTCGCCATCGCCATCGAGGCACGAGATCAGGCGCTCGAAATGCTCTACCAGTGGGAAATGACTGGGGAGCTTCCGGAGCCCGATTCTCTGACTGGGCGCGTTGGGCACCTGGTCGAAGGGGTTATCGACAATTGTGAGGCCCTCGACCTCGAGATCGAGTCGATCTCGGAGCATTGGAGCGTGGCACGCATGCCCGTCCTGGATCGATCCATACTTCGCATCGGCTTGTTCGAGCTTCGTCACGATCCCGGCACACCCGCCGCCGTGGCCGTGTCCGAAGCCCTGCGCCTGGCCCAGACCTACTCGACCGAGAAGTCCGGCTCGTTCGTCAACGGTGTTCTCGGGTCCCTGGCGAGGTCAGGCGGCGCCTGACGATCGAGCATCGCAGAACAACGGCTAAGGTCTTCCCAGCCTTTAAACGCGGTCCAGTGAGGCCGGAAAGGAGAGCACGGTGGATTGGCTCCCATCGGCGTCGGAAAGCACCCGATGCCACACGTGATGAACGACGAGGACATCGGGAGGGCCCTTCGTCGCATCGCTCACGAGATCCTGGAACGTCATCGAGGCGCTGAGACCGTGCTGCTCGTCGGGATTCACACCCGCGGTGTCGACCTGGCCCATCGACTCGCAGAGATGATTGGCGATTTCGAGGGAGTCGCGGTTCCAGTTGGCGAGCTCGATGTCCTCCCATACCGTGATGACCTGGCGATCCGGCCTCATGACCCGACCGGGCAAACCTCAATGCCTGTCGCCATCGAAGGGAGGAGGATCGTTTTGGTGGACGACGTCTTGTACACCGGTCGAACGGTGCGAGCCGCCCTCGATGCCCTCGCCGATATTGGGCGCTCCGAACAGACCGAGTTGGCTGTACTGGTGGATCGCGGCCACAGGGAGCTACCCATTCGAGCCGATTATGTGGGCAAGAACCTACCTACCAGTCACCGCGAGGTGGTTCGGGTGCGTCTGACCGGCACAGACGAGGAAGAGGGAGTCTGGGTCGAACGGCTGGTGAAAGTATGAGCGGGCTGATCACGCTCCAGGACCTGAGTGGCGACGACCTCACCGACATCCTCGATGATGCACAGGACCGAATCGACAGGGTCACAGAAGCGGGAGCTGATCCGCACCAGGCACGGCACAAGACGGTGGCAACGATCTTCTTCGAACCATCGACGCGCACCCGACTTTCCTTCGAGCTGGCAGCGAAGCGACTGGGGGCAGAAGTGCTCACTTTCACCCCGGAGACTTCGTCCACTTCGAAAGGGGAGTCGCTCAAAGACACCGTAAGGACGATCGCTGCCATTGGCGCCGACGTGCTCGTGGTGCGGCACCGCCTGGCGGATGCCCCGGATTGGGTCGCGCACTGGACGGGCCGCCCTGTCATCAATGCCGGCGCCGGCCGGAAGGAGCACCCGACTCAGACCCTCGCCGACGCGTTGACGCTCAGGCAACATTTCGGAAGGTTGGATGGGCTGAAGATGGCGATTGTGGGCGATGTGGGCAACAGCCGCGTTGCCCGGGGGCATCTCCTTGCGATGCCGAAGCTGGGGATTGAGGTGACCCTCGTCGGCCCTACCGGTCTTCTCCCGTCGGCCAACCCTTGGAACGTCAAGGTCAGTAACTCCCTCGACGCGGAACTAGGTGAGCTCGACGTGGTCTATCTCCTCAGAGTCCAGCGTGAACGCGGCTCGCTTGCATCGTTTCCTTCCGCGAGTGAGTACTCACTTCGCTTTGGCCTCGGGCACGGCCGCCTCTCCATGTTGAAGCCGACCACGGTGATCATGCATCCTGGCCCCCTGAACCGTGGCGTCGAGATCGACGACGAGGCGGCCGACGGCGATCGATCGTTGATACTCGCTCAGGTGGCGAATGGAGTCCCGATTCGAATGACGGTCTTGGCCTCCGCCCTGGAGTTGAGCCCATGATCCTCATCACTAATGCGAGCGTGCTGCGGTCCAACGGCGTTGAGATCGCCTCGGTCCTGATCGACGGAGATCGAGTCACGGAAGTCGGGAAGGTGTCACATGGCAGGGCCGCAACCACCATCGACGCCGAAGGAGCCTGGGTAGGGCCCGGCCTCGTTGATCTCCATTCCCATTTCCGCGATCCCGGACAGACCTGGAAAGAGGACATCGACAGCGGGTCCAGGGCAGCGGCCGCCGGCGGATACACCGCGGTCATGATGATGCCCAACACCAAACCGGTCATCGACACAGGTCGTCGCGCTGCGGACCTGATCGGCAGGGCCGAGGCGATACAGGTGGTGTCGTTGCACGTCGCCGGCTCGCTCACCAAAGGTGGCTCGGGTGATGTCATGGCCGGCTTCGACTCGATGCACGCCACCGGGGTCCGCATGTTCACCGACGACGGAGCCTCCGTCCCCGAAGCGGCCCTCCTACGCAAGGCGATGTCGCACTTATCCGACCTACCCGGTGCCCTGGTGGCCGAGCACCCGGAGGACGTGGGATTGGCCGGCGATGGTCAACTTCACGAGGGAGAGGTGTCTGCCCTCCATGGCCTCAGCGGCCTACCCGGCGTGGCTGAGGACTTGGTGGTGGAGCGTGATCTCCTCCTGTGCGAGGAGACCGGGATGAGACTTCATCTCCAACACCTATCGACCGCCCGATCGGTCTCTCTGGTCCGGGAGGCGAAGGCCCGCGGGCTGAAGGTCACCGCCGAGGTAACACCGCACCACCTGAGCCTGGTCGATGCCGAGCTGACACGTCTCGACTCGAATTTCAAGATGTACCCACCACTCAGGAGTGGCGCCGACAGGTCTGCGCTGATCGAGGGGCTCCTCGATGGGACCATCGATTGTGTGGCCACAGATCACGCACCACACACGCCGGAGGAGAAGGCGGTTCTCTTCGAAGAGGCGCCACGTGGCGTGATCGGGCTGGAGACGGCGGCCGCCGTGATCAACGATGTCGTCTCCTCCGATCAATCTGTCTTCTTCGATCGCATGAGCATCTCCCCGGCCGCGATCTTGGGCATGGCCGACCAAGGTCGCCCGGTCGAGCCAGGGACAACGGCGAATCTCGTGGTATTCGACCCACAACGCACATGGCAGCCCGGTCGCTTCAAGTCGAAGTCATCCAACAGCCCGTATCTGGGCCGCCGATTGACTGGGCGCGTCCTGGCCACCATCTACAACGGGCGTATCACCTATCAGGGAGATGAGACGTGAGCGAGGGAGAGCGAGGCTTGCTCTGCACTGCAGATGGGGAAGTGTTCGTGGGCAGATCAGTGGGTGCCGAAGGGATCGCCACGGGTGAAGCGGTCTTCAACACCTCTATGAGCGGCTACCAGGAGATACTCACCGACCCCTCGTACTCCGGTCAGGTCGTGGTGATGACCAGCCCCCACATCGGAAACTATGGCGTGACTTCGAGCGATGAGCAGTCTCAGGGGCCGGCCGTGTCCGGATTCGTCGTGCGGAGCCTGTCGCGTCGGGATTCCAATTGGAGATCCGAGGGCAGTATTGGTGAGTATCTCGGTCGTCACGGGGTGGTCGCGCTGGCCGACCTCGACACTCGCCGACTGACCAGATACCTGAGAGATCACGGTGCGATGCCAGTCGCTCTCGGTGCCGGGGTGGGCGAAAGCGAGCTGAAGCAGACAGCCGCCTCGGCGCCGTCCATGATTGGCCGGGACCTGGCCTCGGCCGTCTCCACCAAGAGCGCGTATCAGGTCGAAGCCGAGGGCGAGAGGAAGGGCTTGGTAATCGCCATTGACCTCGGCCTCAAGCGGGACATCCTCGCCAATCTCACCACCCGAGGATTCGACGTGACGGTGGTTCCCGCATCTGTCTCCGCCGATGAAATCCTCGCCATGGGGCCCGACGGCGTGTTCGTCTCGAACGGCCCGGGCGATCCCGAGCCACTCACCGGTGTCACCCGCACGCTCCAGACACTTCTAGGAGAGGTCCCTGTGTTCGGTATATGCCTCGGCCATCAAGTGCTTGGCCTCGCGCTGGGGGCGACCACGTTCAAGCTGCCGTTTGGGCACCACGGCGGCAATCACCCGGTTCGTCGCCTCGACAATGGACGAGTCGACATCACTGCCCAGAATCATGGTTTCGCTGTTGACCTCTGGCCACTTGCCGCCGGCGAGTCCGCCCCGGAGCGTCACGGGCTGGTCAGCCCCGGTCTACTGCCGGCCCGGGTCGGCACCGCCTATGGCGAAGTCGTCCCCACTCATCAGAATTTGAACGACGGGACCCTGGAGGGCATGCGTCTGGTCGACGTTGCGGCTTTCTCGGTGCAGTATCACCCCGAGGCCGCGCCCGGCCCGCGAGACGCCCGACCCCTCTTCGCCGACTTCACGGCATTGATCGAGAAAGCAGTCTGATGCCGGCGAGAGACGACATACGGTCCATTCTCCTCATCGGGTCCGGGCCGATCATCATCGGCCAGGCGTGCGAATTCGACTACTCCGGGACCCAGGCCGCCAAGGTCCTGCGAGCCCACGGATACCGGGTGATCCTGGTCAACTCCAACCCGGCGACGATCATGACTGATCCCGAATTCGCCGACGCCACCTACATCGAGCCCATCACTCCTGGTGTGGTGGCCGAGATCATCGCCCGAGAGCGTCCCGATGCCCTGCTGCCGACCTTGGGTGGACAGACCGCGCTCAATGTCGCGGCCGAGCTTGCCAGGAGCGGGGTCCTCGAGCAGAACGGCGTCGAGATGATCGGGGCAGGCCTGGAGGCGATCGAGCGGGCTGAGGATCGGGGTCGCTTCAAGGAGACGATGGAATCCGTCGGCCTCGAGGTACCGCGGGCCGGCTATGCGCGTTCGATGGCCGAGGCGATGACGATTGTCCGGGACATCGGGTATCCCACCATGATTCGCCCTTCTTTCATCCTCGGCGGGGGCGGGACCGGGATAGCTCACGACGAGCCCGAATTCATCGAGATGGCGCGGCATGGGTTGGCGACTTCTCCGGTTGGCGAGATCCTCGTGGAGGAATCGGTCTATGGCTGGAAGGAGTTCGAGCTCGAAGTCATGCGTGACCGCATGGACAACGCGGTGATCGTCTGCTCGATCGAGAACCTCGATCCAATGGGCGTCCACACCGGCGACTCGATCACCGTGGCTCCGATTCAGACCCTTTCCGACCGCGAGTACCAGGGGATGCGTGACGACGGCATAAAGGTGCTGCGTGCCATAGGAGTCGAGACCGGCGGATCCAACGTCCAGTTCGCAGTCGACCCGGCCACGGGCCGGCGGCTCGTGATCGAGATGAATCCGAGAGTGAGCCGCTCCTCGGCCCTGGCTTCGAAGGCAACGGGCTTCCCCATCGCCAAGATCGCAGCTTCGCTCGCCGTGGGATTCACACTCGACGAGATCGCCAATGACATCACCGGAGCCACGCCGGCCTCCTTCGAGCCGGCGCTGGACTACGTCGTGGTCAAGGTCCCCAGATTCGACTTCGCCAAATTCCCCTCCGCCCCGTCCGTATTGGGTACATCAATGAGAAGTGTTGGAGAAGCGATGTCCATCGGTCGGACCTTCCCTGAGGCACTCCAAAAGGCCCTGCGCAGCATGGAGAACGGCAGACACGGGCTGAATGCCGACCCTGGAGAGCACACACAGCGTGAGTTGAGCGATGACGCCCTCGAAGAAGCCATCACGGTGCCGCGTCCGGAGCGGATTTTCGCGGTTGCGGAAGGCCTGAGGAGGGGTTGGTCGGTTGATCGAGTTGCATCTCTCTCCTACATCGACCCTTGGTTCGTCGATCAGATCGCCGAGATCGTCGAGGTTCGAAACGATCTCGAAAGTGCCCGGCCCGATGATCGCGAGAGGTTGTTGGAAGCCAAGCGATACGGATTCTCCGATCGCCAACTGGCCCACCTCTGGGGCCTGAGCGAGAGCCACGTCCGGGAGAAGAGAGCCGAACACGGCATTTCGCGCACCTACAAGACGGTCGACACATGCGCCGCCGAGTTCGAAGCGCACACGCCATACATGTATGGGACATTCGAGGATGAATCCGAAGTGCCACCGGCCGACAAACCAAGGGTCGTAGTGCTCGGTTCGGGGCCTAACCGGATCGGCCAGGGCATCGAGTTCGACTATTGCTGTGTCCACGCCTCCTTTGCCCTTCGTGACGCCGGCTACGAGACCGTGATGGTCAATTGCAACCCCGAGACGGTGTCCACGGACTACGACACCTCGGATCGTCTCTATTTCGAGCCCCTGGACATCGAAGATGTGCTGTCGGTGATCGAAGTAGAGACTCCGGAAGCCGTCATCGTGCAGCTTGGCGGGCAGACACCACTGAATCTGGCCCAGGCCCTCCATGACGTGGGTGTGCCGATTGCCGGCACCTCGCCCTCCTCGATCGCTCTCGCTGAAGACCGCGAGAAGTTCGCAGAGTTGTGCAGGGGCCTCGGTCTCCGCCAGCCCCCCGCCGGCTCGGCGACCTCCGCCAGTGAGGCGGCCGATGTCGTCGACCAGGTGGGACTCCCGGTCCTCGTTCGCCCTTCCTATGTGCTCGGTGGCCGGAAGATGCGTGTCATATACAACATCGAGGAGCTGATCGATTACGTTCGGGAGCTCTACGGGGAGGCCGATCCGGAGCTAACGGGTGCGCCGATCCTGATCGACCGATTCCTCGAATCAGCCGTTGAGGTCGATGTCGATGCCGTCTATGACGGTTCCGAGCTCCTCCTTGGCGGTGTGATGGAGCACGTCGAGGAGGCGGGCGTGCATTCGGGCGACTCTGACTGTGTGACGCCCCCCCCGACCATCTCCGATGAGGCCCAAAAGGAGATTCTCCGAGCCACGCGGGAGATAGCCGGGGCTCTGCAGGTTCGAGGGCTGATCAACCTCCAGTTCGCGGTGAAGGGTGATGACGTCTACGTCCTCGAAGCGAACCCGAGAGGCAGCCGGACCGTCCCCTTCATCAGCAAGGCCACGGGGGTCCCCTTGGCGCGAGTGGCGGCAAGGGTGATGATGGGATCGTCGATCGAAGAGCTACGGACCGAAGGCCTGCTCGGCGTCACCACGACCCACCGGGACTTCGTGGCTGTGAAGAACGCGGTGTTGCCCTGGGATCGATTCCCTGAGGAAGACTCGGTGCTCGGCCCGGAGATGCGAGCAACGGGCGAGGTGATGGGAATCGGATCGGATGTCGGCGTTGCCTTTGCAAAGGCCTTGCTCGCTGCCGGGCACATTCTCCCCACCCGGGGCCGGGTGTTCCTGTCATTCGCCGACCGAGACAAGCCGATGGGGCTTGCCGTCGCTCAGGCTTTCACCATGTTGGGATTCGAGCTCGTCGCCACCAAGGGAACCTCGCGCTACCTTCGTCATCACGCCATCGACGCCGATCCGGTCAACAAGATCGGGGAGGGGCCCCGGGACATCGGCGATCGTCTCGAGGACGGCGAGATCCACCTCGTGATCAACACCCCGCGCGGCGGCCGCGCTCGGAGTGACGGCAGGACCATCAGGAAAGCTGCTCGGATCCACTCGATACCTTGTGTCACCACCATCCAGGGCGGTCTGGCGGTAGCACGCAGCCTCCGAGCCGGCCCTGGAGCGATATTGCGGCCCAGGAGCCTCCAGGAATGGCATCAAGGCCTCTGAGCACGACCCTGGGCCCACTGGAGCTCCGATCTCCCCTGATTGCCGCCTCGGGCACCGTGGGGTCGGTGTGGGAGTGGGCAGAGGTGGCCGACGTGACCAGATTCGGGGCGGCGGTGGCGAAGTCCGTGGCCCCAACCCCCTGGGAAGGGCGGTCCCCTCCTCGTCTGGCACCCGCCGGACCGGGGATGCTCAATGGCATCGGGATCCAAAACCCCGGAGTCGATGCATGGCTCGAGAAGGTGGGCCCGCGCCTGTCGTCGCTGGACATCGATGTTTGGGCTTCGGTGGTGGGAAATAGTGCCCATGAGTACGCCGCGGTGACGGCCGCATTGACAGGCTGCGGCGTCCACGCGATCGAAGTCAACCTCTCCTGCCCGAACCTGGAGGACGGTCGCATGTTCTCGATGGACCCGACGGCCGCGGCCGAGGTCATAGAGACGGTGGTGGCGGCCGCCAGCGTGCCGGTCGGAGCCAAGCTCTCTCCGAATAGCCCCGACATCGTCGCAGTCTCGGCCGCCACACAAGAGGCCGGAGCTGATTTCGTGACTCTCACCAACACCGCACTGGGGTTTGGCATCGACGTGGAAACAGGGCGCCCTCTGCTGAGTGGGGGGATAGGTGGCTACAGCGGCCCCGGGCTGAAGGCGATCTCGATGCGCTGTGTCTACGAGGTCGCTCGAGCTCTGCCCGATCTCCCAATCGTCGGTTGCGGCGGTGTCACCACCGGTAGAGACGTGGTCGAGTACCTGCTGGCAGGCGCTGCAGCTGTCGGGCTGGGAACCGTCCTGCTCTCCGAGCCGAAGGCCGGGTCCAGGATCACCCGCGAGCTAGTTCGAGAGCTCGAACGCCTCGACAAAGGAGCGCTGGGCGACTTGGTCGGAGCGGTGAGGGCCTGGTGAGTCGGGTATTGGTGGCCCTCGACGTACCGACCCGGGAGGAAGCGCTCGGGTTGGCGGGTCGCCTCAGAGATGAGGTGGCAGGCTTCAAGGTGGGTTTGGAGCTGCTGATGGCCGAGGGACCGGCGATCGTCAACGGGGTCGCCGAACTCGGATTGCCCGTCTTCGCCGACGCCAAACTCCACGACATCCCCAACACAGTCGGGCGAGCCATCTGCCGGCTGGGTGAGTCTGGGGCAAGATGGGTCACGGTTCACGCATCGGGAGGGACAGAGATGATGAGAGCCGCGGTAGACGGCCTCGGGCAGGCGTCGGCCGGCCATGCCGGCGTTCTCGCCGTCACAGTGTTGACCTCGATGACCAAAGCCGACCTGGGGGCGCAGGGCATCACGCGCCCACTCGAAGACCAGGTCGCCTGCCTCGCCCGGATGGCCGCCGGCCTCGGGGTGGAAGGGGTGGTCTGCGCCGTCTCCGAGGCAAGAGTCGTGGCCGATTTGGGCTTGGGCATCACGGTGGTCACACCCGGCATTCGACCAGCGGGAAATGATCCGGGCGACCAGTCACGCGTGGCTACCCCGGCGGGTGCGGTAAGAGCGGGGGCAGACCTGCTGGTGGTGGGTCGACCGATCACCAGGGCACCCGACCCGGTAGAGGCTGCCAGGGCGATCAACGCCGAGATCGACGAGGCCGTTTCCGTCACTTGACGTTGGATTTGGTCGCTATGGTCCGTTCGTCTACCGAGTGAGGACCATGGCACAACCACCCCAGCTGACGGATGAACAGAGAGCGGCGGCTCTGGCCAAGGCCGCCGAGGCCCGCCGGGTCCGCGCCGAGGCCAAGGAGCTGCTGAAGACCGGCTCGCTCAGACTGTCTGAGTTGATCGAGAGATCCGAAATTGACCACATCCTCGCCGGCCTGAAAGTCGAGCGCGTGATCGCCTCGATGCCCGGTGTCGGCAAGATCAAGGCGAAGCGTCTCATGGAGTCTCTCGGCATCGCCGACAATCGACGCATCCGTGGGCTTGGCGACAAGCAGAAAGAGGCCCTCCTGGCCGAGTTCTCCTGAAGTGGCGGGTCGGCTTCTTGTGATCTCCGGCCCCTCGGGGTCGGGCAAGTCGAGCATCGTGAAGGAGCTACTCGATCGTATCGACGCCGACTTCTCGGTCTCGGCCACCACCCGCCTACCGCGGCCAGGCGAACGACATGGAATCCACTACTCCTTCATCTCGCGGCGAGACTTCGAAGGCATGATCGAAAACGGAGATCTGCTCGAGTGGGCTCTCTACAACAACCGCTATTACGGGACCCCCAATTTGCCAATCGAGACCGCACTCGCTGCAGGCCGAGATGTGTTGTTGGAGATCGAGATCCAGGGGGCCCGTCAGGTCCGTGACCGGCACCCCGACGCCGTCATGTTCTTCGTACAGCCTCCATCGCTGGATGAGCTCGAAAAGCGGCTGAGGCGGCGAGGGGACACTTCGGAGGAGGACATCCAGGATCGGCTGGAGATCGCCGGAAACGAGCTGGAAGAGGCCCCTCAGCTCTTCGACCACATCGTCCTCAACGACGCCCTCGACGCCGCGGTCGATGAGATCGTGAGTCTGGTTACAGCCGACTGATCGTCTACCCTGTTGTAATCCCCCGAAAAGGATTCCATGAAGATCGAAGATGTCATCGACCAAATCGGCAATCGATTCGCCACGGTCGTTGTCGCGTCCCGACGCGCTCGTCAGATAAACAGCTATTTCCACCAACTCGGTGTCGGTTTTGGTGAGTTCGTCCCGCCTCAGGTCCACTCTCTCTCGAGGAAACCGCTGACCATCGCCATGGAAGAGATTGCTGAGGGCAAGGTCTCGGTCGACAGCGCAGAGGACTGATGCTTCAGGGCCGCCGCGTCCTCCTCTGTGTCTCGGGCGGTGTCGCCGCCTATAAATCCGCATTCCTGGCTCGCCGGCTGATCGAGACCGGAGCGGAGGTCCGGGTAGCCATGAGCGAGTCCGCCCTCCAGTTCGTCGGTGCGCAAACCTTCGCCGCCATCACCGGTAGGCAGCCGGCAACCTCGCTATTCGGCCAAGACTCGGTTTCCCCCCACACCGAGCTAGCCCAATTCGCCGACCTGGTGGTCATTGCCCCCGCCACGGCGGCCACAATTGGACGACTTGCCGGTGGCGTCTCCTCCGATTTGATATCGGCAATTGTCCTGGCTACGAAGGCGCCCGTTCTCGTGGCTCCCGCAATGCACACCGAGATGTGGGAGCACCCGGCGACCCAACGGAACATTTCCAGCCTCGTCGAGTTCGGCTACCACCTGGTCGGGCCTGGCGAGGGGGGCCTGGCAGGCGGGGACGTTGGTGTGGGAAGGGTGGCCGAACCTGAGGAAATCGTGGAGGCTGCGATCCATCTCTTGAGTGGAGACGGTCAGGGCCGCCACGTCCTGGTCACAGCTGGGGGGACCAAGGAGCCGGTCGACCCGGTGCGATACCTGGGTAATCGCTCATCGGGGAAGATGGGCCATGCCATTGCAGACGAAGCCTCGAAGCGGGGATATCAGGTGACTCTGGTGACCACTTCAGACCTCCCGAGCCACCCGGCAGTCAAGGTGATCCGAGTGGAGACAGCCGAGGAGATGCTCTCGGCGGTCGAGTCCGTCACCCCGGATATCGCGGTCATGGCCGCCGCCGTGGCCGACTTCAAGCCTCGTGACTCGTCGTCCGAGAAGATCTCCCGCTCCGATGGCCTCGACAGCATCGACCTCGAGCCCACGCCCGACATCCTCGGCTCGGTCGTCGGACGCGACCCGCGGCCCTTCGTTGTCGGTTTCGCCGCCGAGACCGGGGGGATCGATAGAGCGGTGGAAAAGGCAAAGCGGAAGGGTGTCGATCTCATGGTTTACAACGATGTCACAGAGCCCGGATCGGGCTTTGGCACCGACACCAATCGCGTCACCCTCATCTGGCCTGACGCAGACATAGAGGAGCTGCCCCTGGTGACCAAGGCCGAGGTCGCGATTGTCCTGCTCGACCGTCTTGGCGCCGCCATGGCCGGGCGGGTTTAACCTGCTGCCGACATGAGGCGCTGGTACTTCACATCCGAGTCCGTCACCGAGGGTCACCCAGACAAGGTCGCTGACGCGATATCGGATTCGGTTCTGGACGCAGCGCTTTCGGTCGACCCGATGGCCAGGGCCGCCTGTGAGGTGTTCGTGACCACCAATCTGGCTGTGGTCGGCGGCGAGGTCTCCGAGAACGCGCTGCCCGAGATCGACCCTCTCGTCCGCGCGACTGTCGAACGCATTGGCTACGACGGGTTTGACCCCGGATTCGCTGCAGATCAGATCGAGATCCAGAACATCGTGCGAGGACAAAGCCCCGACATCGCGGCCGGTGTCGACCGCGACATGGGTGCGGGGGACCAGGGCCTCATGTTCGGTTTTGCCGTCAACGAGACCGCCGAGCTCATGCCGCTCCCCATACGGCTCGCGCATCGTATGGCCGAGAGGCTCAGCGAAGTTCGCAAGAGCGAGAAGCTGCCGTACCTCCGACCGGACGGCAAGACCCAAGTGATGGTCAGGTACGAGGGCGACCGGCCAGTGGCGGTGCAGAAGATCCTGATCTCGACCCATCACGCACCGGGCAAGAGCCAACACGAGATGGCCGACGATGTCTTTCAGCTGGTTGTATCGGACGTCATACCTGAAGAGCTGCTCGATCCCTCCATCGAGTTCATCTTCAACCCGTCAGGTCGCTTTGAGATCGGAGGGCCGGTCGCCGACACAGGGCTGACCGGCCGCAAGATAATCGTGGACACATATGGGGGATATGCGCGACACGGTGGTGGCGCGTTCTCCGGCAAGGATGCCACCAAGGTCGACCGCTCGGCCTCCTACGCAGCAAGATGGGCCGCGAAGAACCTGGTTGCAGCAGGTCTGGCGAGAAAACTCGAGATCCAGATCGCTTATGCCATTGGCCAGCCCCAGCCCTTCTCGATCCATGTCGAGACATTCGGCACCGAGACGATCTCCCCCGAGCAGATCGAGCAGATAGTCCGCGAGGTGTTCGATTTCCGCCCGGCCGCCATCATCGATCGCCTCCAGCTACGCAGGCCGATATTCAGTCGAACTGCGAACTACGGCCACTTCGGTCGAGCTGGATTCAGCTGGGAGGAACTGGACATGGTCGATGCCATCACGGAAGCAGCGGGCCTCTGAGCAGACGCTCGGCGAGAGTCGTACCGGCGGTTCCCACATTCGCAGTCGACAAGGGCTTTTGGTATTCGGTCCCGGAGCATCTCGAATCTCTCACTCAAGTCGGGAGCATCGTTCGTGTCCCCTTGTCTGGGCGCAAGACACGCGGATATGTCGTGGAGCTGGGCGAGGCCAAAGAAGGTCTCAAGGAGATCGCAGCTATCTCCTCCGAACAGCCCATTTTCGATGGGCCTGTGCTTCAGTCGCTGACCTGGGCGTCGCATCACTACGTCGCCCCTCTCGCTGTCCTCCTCGAGCGAGCGGCTCCACCAAATCTCCCAGTCGACCCAGGACGAGCACCGAACTGGGAGAAGTCCGCTCCCACGCCCGTCGATCACCCCCTGGCCATCGTGACGGCAGGTGTGGCAAGCCGTCCGAGACGCCCGCCTGCGGTCCTCATCGGCCCGTGGCAGGGCCTGGAGTGGCAGCCTGCCCTGTGGGACGTCCTGCGCTCCGGCCGATCGGCCATGGTCATCGCCGCCACAGTCGCCGAAGCAACGCACGTGGCTGAGGGAGCATCCAATGCGGGTTTGCCGGCGGTGCTGGCCGCCGGTGAGTCGGGGCGGGTCCTGACCGAGGCGTGGAGTGCCGCACAGGCCCCGGCCCGTCTCGTGGTGGGGACCCCACGCGTCTCGACCTGGCCGATTCCGCGCCTGGGTATGTGCGTCATCCTTGAGGAGGGCCGACGGGCGATGAAAGACAGGCAAACGCCCACCATCCACGTTCGGGAGATGATCCTCACCAGGGCCCGGGTTGAGGGATTCGCCGTGGTCTTCATGGGGCCGACTCCGTCTGTTGAGACACTGGCAGCTGGCCCGGAGGTCCTCCGAGTCGGATCACGGGCGTGGCCTTTGGTCGAAGTGGTGGATCGCCGGGAGGAGCCGCCGGGCTCTGGCGCCCTGGGGGAGAGGGCAGTGGCCGCGATCAAAGCCAACTCCAACTCCGGACGCCAGACTTTTGTCTTCACCCATCGGAGGATGTCGCAGTCGTCGATGCGTTGCGCCAGCTGCCGGAGGGTCAGGGTTTGCGAGCAGTGCGGATCCAAGGTCGGCCGTGAGGACAAATGCAGGCGATGCGGTCACCCCACCGGGCCTTGCACGACATGTGGTGGGAGCGAGTTCGAGACGATGGCCTCTCCACCCGAGCGGCTGGTCGCGGAGCTCAACCGCAGGGTGGATAGCGGAGCGGCCGGCCTGTCTCCTTCATCTCAGCCGATCGAGGTGGGCACCGAGCGCGATCTGGCCACACTCCGACCCACCGACCTGGTGGTGGTCGCGGACGCCGACGGGCTCTTGCTGGGTCACGACTACCGAACGGGTGAGGAGGCGCTGCGGATCCTGGCCCGAGTGGCCAACTCGCTGCGCCACGGCACGGGGCGAAGGATGATGCTGCAGACCTCCCTTCCGGATGCCCCCCTCATCACCACACTTCGGCGCGGCGATCCACAGCCATATCTCGAGCAGCAGTTAGCCGAGCGTGCTCGGCACGGGTTCCCGCCGGCGGTCGAGATGATGGCGGTGGAGGCAAGAGGTGATTTCGAGCCATCCCGCCTCGATGGGGAGCTGAGGGCGACCGGAACGGTCGCATTCATGGGACCGGCCACCTCCGCTCACGGCTCGCGCTGGCTGATCCAGGGCGACCTCGGAAAGATGAAGACCGAGCTGAGACAAGTGGTGCAGCGTTGGCGCGACGGCGGCATCACCGTTCGTGTCGACGCAGATCCGATCGACCTCTGATGCCGTTGTGAGCAGCCAGCAGAGCGACCTGGCTATTTGGAAATGAGCTGCTCCGTTTAGAGTCGGCGCTCACATGGCCATCTACCCGATCCGCACCTTTGGTGACCCGGTACTCCGTCTGGAGACCAAAGAGGTCACCTATGTCGACGACGTGGTGCGGACCCTGGTCCAGGACATGATCGAGACCATGTACGAGGCGCCGGGTGTTGGTCTGGCCGCCAATCAGATCGGTGTGGCCAGGAAGATCGCCGTCTTCGACGCGCATGACGAGTTGGGGCCCCGTGTGATGATCAATCCGGTCATCGTGGAGACCAGCGGAGAGTTGGTTCACGAGGAAGGCTGTCTCTCGGTGCCGGGATACTGGTGGGAGATCGAGAGACCTGGTTTCGCGAGGGCGACGGCGAGAGACCTGGACTGGAATGAGGTCGAATACGCCGGCGACGGCCTTCTCGGCCGGGTCCTCCAGCATGAGATCGACCACCTCAACCAAAAGCTATTGATCGACCGGCTGGATCGCCCCACAAGGAAGAAGGCGCTCAAGGACCTGCGTGAGCAGGCATTGGGACTCGCCACCCTCGAATGACCCGTGTTGTTTTCCTGGGCTCGCCGGGCCCAGCCGTGGCCTCATTGAGGGAGCTCGCCCGCGGAGAGCTCGAAGTGGTCCTGGTGGTGACGCAGCCGGACCGCCCCAAGGGAAGGGGCAAGGCCCCCGCCCCGACACCGGTGAAGCTGGCCGCCAAGGAGTTGGGCATCCCAGTCGCCACTCCGATCGATGCGGGCTCTCTCGAGGAGGCGATCACTGCCACCGGCCCCATCGACGTGGGTGTCGTCGTCGCCTACGGGAGATTGCTCAGACAGGAGGTACTCGAACATCCCCGCCTGGGAATGCTCAATGTCCACTTCTCACTACTGCCACGGTGGCGTGGAGCAGCGCCGGTGGCCCGAGCCCTGATGGCCGGCGACACCATGACGGGAGTCACGATCATCCGTCTCGATGAGGGGCTCGACACCGGACCGGTGCTCACCGCCCAGGGCGTCGATGTCCGCCCCGACGAGAACCGCGGCGAGTTGACCGACCGGCTCGCCTCGGTTGGGTCCCGACTGGTGACCGGAGCCATTCCCGCCTACACCTCGGGTGAGATGCACCCGGTCAAACAGAGCGACGAGGGTCTGACCTATGCCTCGAAGCTTGAACCGTCCGACCGCCCGCTCGACGTGAGCGGATCGGCGACGGAGGCGATCAATCGGGTACGCGGGTTGTCACCCGAACCCGGGGCGACCCTGGTGATCGATGACGAGGTGGTGCAGATCCTGCGAGCTCGTCTCGGTCACACGTCTCCTGAGCCGGGAACCTGGTCGGTGGAAGGGAACAAGCTTCTGGCGGGGCTCGCCGACGGGGGAGTGGAGCTCGTGGACGTCAAGCCTCCCGGAAAGAGAGCCATGTCAGGAGCGGCCTGGGTGCAAGGGCGACATCGATCTTCGGGGCATATCGCTTAGGAACATCCTGCGGGGACATCTACCCGCAGTGACCGTCCGGTTTGAGGGTGATGTCTGCCAAGCTGCTTTGGTGCCTGATCCACTCCATGCACGGGCTTTGGCCGCCAATGTCATCGGTCGGGTTCTTCGCAGTGGCGCCTATTCCAATGTCCTGGTCGATCAGGTCGACAGCGCTCTCGAGGTTTCGGAGCGAGCCCGACTCAAGGCCCTGGTATTCGGGTCGCTACGACACATCGAGACCATCGACCATCTAATCAACACCGCCTCGGATCGTGACGACCTCGATGATGACGTGCTCGACAGGTTGCGGGTCACCACTTTCGAGCTTGCGTACGGCGACGTCCCCGATGCCATCGCCGTCAGCGCGGGTGTCGACCTGGTCAGAGCAGCAAACCCCAAGGCAGCAGGATTTGCCAATGCGGTGCTCCGCAACATTGCCCGAGCGGAGCCCCCCGATGAGCCACCACGATTGAAGCTGCCAGAGTGGCTGACCTCCTCCCTGTCCGAGCATTGGCCTCACGAGGAGGTCGAGGGATTCGCCCGGGCATCGGCGATCGAGCCGGAGCGGATCGCTCGCGTTCGCCGTGCCCCTGTGGCCGGGTTCGCCGGGATCATTGGCGCTATCGCCCTGGAGCCGGGCCCTCTGCCCTCTGGTGCCGTCATACAGGACGCCGCTTCGATCGCGGTGGGAAACACTGTGGACGGGAACTTGGGGATGACCGTCGCCGACCTGGCCGCCGCGCCTGGCGGCAAGACCCTCCACCTGCTCGATCAGGTTGGCGTGCATGGCACTGTGATGGCATTGGACAAACATCGAAGACGCGTGATCACGGCCGCGCACCGGGTGCCCGGCGCCCATTGGGTGATCGGCGACACCACCCGACCTCCTCTGCGGCCAAACGCCTTCGACCGCGTCCTTCTCGATGCCCCCTGCAGCGGGTTGGGGACACTTCGACGGCGGCCCGAGATAAGGCTTCGGGTTGACCATGCCGGCGTGGAAGCCTTGGCCGGGCTACAGCGCGGGATGCTCGAGGCAGCGATCGAACTCGTCCGGCCCGGGGGACGACTCGTCTACTCCGTATGCACAGTGACACCCGAGGAGACCGTCGGAGTGGTCGAGCGATTCGACATGAGACCGGCCGATGGCCCCGGGAAGGTCTGGGGGAAGGGTCGTCTTCTGGCCCCCCATCTCACCGGCACCGACGGCATGTTCATTTCGGTGTTCGAGGGTTGAACCGGAACTGGGCCCCGGTCTCCTTACACTCGTGTCGGTGACGGCGCCCAAGATCGCTCCTTCGCTCCTCGCTGCCGACTTCAGCCGGTTGGGTGATGAGATATCGATGGTCGAGCCCGTAGTCGACTGGCTCCATCTCGACATCATGGACGGCCATTTCGTCCCCAACATCTCATTCGGCATCCCCGTGATCGCATCTATCCGTGAGCAGAGCAACCTCTACTTCGACTGTCATCTGATGACCACCAACCCCGACGCCTATCTGCCCGAGCTGGCGGAGGCCGGTGCCGACCTGGTGACGATGCATATTGAGGCAGTGCCCGATCCGACCAGGCCGGCAAGGCTGGCCAAGGAAAACGGGCTGGACTTCGGCCTTGTGATCAACCCCGGGACGCCGTTCGACGCGGTGGCCCCATTTGCCGAGATCTGCTCGGTGATCCTCGTCATGTCGGTTGAGCCCGGGTTCGGGGGCCAATCGTTCATGCCTGAGGTCCTCACCAAGGTGGAACAGGCCCGAGAATGGGTTGAGGTGCGCGGATTCCCTACCGATATTGAGATCGACGGAGGAATCGCGCACGAATCCGCTCGTCTCGCCGTCGAGGCGGGAGCGAGTGTCTTGGTGGCCGGAACGGCCATATTCGGTGCGGTGGATCCGAAAGCGGCCGTTGCCGAGTTGAGAAGGGCAATAGAAGAGAATGACTGAACGGGTCCTGATTGCAGACGACGATCCGGACATCCTTGCGGTGGTGCAGGTCAACTTCGAGCTCGAGGGCTTCGAGGTCGAGACGGCCGTGGATGGGGAGGATGCCCTACAGAAGGCGACCGCCACGCCGCCACATGTGATCGTGCTCGACATCATGATGCCGCGCATGGACGGTCTGACCGCATTACACAGGCTTCGTAGCCAGGCGTCGACCGGAAACATCCCGATCATCCTGCTCACAGCACGCGGTCTTCCTGAGGATCGGGTGCGAGGCCTCGAGCTGGGGGCGGATGACTACATCACAAAGCCATTCGACATCAATGAGCTGGTGGCCCGAGTCAGGGCCGTCGTCCGTCGCACTCAGGCGGCGAGGGACCTGTCGCCGCTCACCGGGCTTCCGGGCAACTTCAAGATCACCGGTGAGGTCGAGGAGCGAATCGCCTCCGGACGAGACTTCGCCCTCGTTCACGGTGATCTCGACAACTTCAAGGCTTTCAACGACCACTACGGCTTCATGAGAGGGGACGAGGTAATCCGATTTTGCGCCAAGTGCTTCAACGACGCCTCCGACAGTCTCGGGATCACGGACGCCTTCGTCGGTCACATCGGTGGGGATGACTTCGTGGCCATCATCCCACCCGAGGTGGCCGAGCCTTTCTGCAAGGAAGTGATCGAGCGTTTCGATGACGGCATTCTCGACCTCTATGACACCGCAGACGCCCTTCGCGGCTACATCGAGGTGATCGATCGACGGGGGGAGCGCTTCGCCTTCCCGGTTGTCTCGCTGTCCCTGGGTGTAGCGTCCACCGACGTGCGAGAGATCTCCACACAGTGGGAGGCGTCGGCGATTGCGGTGGAGATGAAGGAATTTGCCAAGAAACAGCAAGGCTCCACCTACCGCATCGACCGCCGCGGCGCCTAGATGACCTCCGTGGGTGACGACGCTCTCATGCGTCGCGCCATGGAAACGGCACGAGACGATCACCCCCATCCCAACCCGCGAGTTGGTGCCTTGGTCCAGGACGAGAAGGGTGAGGTTGTCGCCGTCGGGTCACATCTGAGGCCCGGGGAGCCACACGCAGAGGTAGTGGCCCTGGAGAAGGCGGGGTCCCGTGCCCTAGGTGGGACCCTCTTCGTGACCCTCGAGCCCTGCAGTCACTACGGGCTCACCCCACCGTGTGTGAGCGCCATTGCCACCGCCCAGGTGGCCCGGGTGGTGGTCGGGGCGATTGACCCCGACGAGCGGGTCTCCGGATCAGGCATATCCTGGCTACAGGACGCCGGGATCGATGTGCAGGTGCTGGCAGGTGACGAGTACGAGAGCCTCGACCCGGGCTATTTCCACCACCGCCGCACCGGCCTGCCGAGAGTCACGTTGAAATGGGCGATGACCATCGACGGGTCGGTGGCCGCCCTCGATTCGAGCTCACGCTGGATCACGTCCGAAGAGGCTCGCGCCGATGCCCATCGTCTTCCGCGGGGGTGGACGCAGTGGTGATCGGGGCGGGGACACTGAGGGCCGACGACCCTCTCCTCACGGCACGGGGCGATGAGGCACCAGACGTGCAACCCGTTCCGGTGATTGTCAGCGGGTCCGAAGATTTGCCGGTTGAGCGACGAATTTGGGAGCGGAGCCCGATCGTGGTGAGCACCCGTGAGATCCAAATCCCCCACGGGGAGCTCGTAGTCGTCCGGGGCCAGGTAAATCCCGATCCAACCGAGACGGCGCGGGCACTGGCGGATCGAGGGCTGCTCGACCTGCTCATCGAGGGTGGTCCAACACTCGCCGGCTCATGGTGGAGGGCGGGCGTTGTGAGCCGGGGCATCGCCTACCTGGCTGCGAGCATCGGCGGTGGCAGAGGGCTATCACCCCTTGGTGGTGATTTTGCCACCATCGAAGAGGCCGCCACAGTGTCGATTACCGATGTCCGTGCCGTAGGGCCGGACTTTCGGGTGGAGTTCGAATAGATGTTTACCGGAATCATCGAGACACGTGGAATCGTCCTTGACTCCGCTTCCACACCCGGCCTCACCCGAATCACGATCGAGACCGATGCTCTCGGCGACGTCGCCATCGGCGGTTCCGTCTCGGTGAATGGCGTCTGTTTGACGGCGGTCGATGCTCAAAAGGGGTCGATCGATGTAGAGGTGGTTGCAGAGACCCTGAGTCGGACCAACCTGGGATCCTTGACGGAGGGCGACCCGGTGAATCTCGAGCTTCCCATGCGGGCCGACGGCCGGTTCGACGGCCACATCGTGCAGGGCCATGTCGACGGTGTGGGCACAGTGAAGCGCGTCGGCGCGGCCGGGGAGAGCCGTCTGATCTCGATCGAGCCTCCGATGCCATTGATGAAGTACCTGGTCGAAAAGGGATCCGTATGTGTCGACGGAATAAGCCTGACGGTGGCCAAGGTTGGTCGAGAGAGTTTCGAGGTCGCGGTCATCCCTCACACCATGGCTGTCACGACTCTTGGCTTGCGCAAGCCGGGCGACACCGTCAACCTTGAGGTCGATGTCCTCGCCAAATACGTGGAGAGGCTTCTAGAGGCGGGCCAATGACATTTGCACCCATCGAAGACGTAGTCGCGGCGATAGGTCGCGGCGAAATGGTGATCATGGTCGACGATCAAGACCGTGAGAACGAGGGTGATCTGATCGTGGCCGCCGATGCCGTCACGGTCCAGCAGGTCGGGTTCATGCTGCGTCACACCAGTGGGATCATCTGCATGCCCATCATCGGAGATCGGCTCGACGAGTTGGACCTTCCCATGATGGTCGCCAAGAACACTGATGTCCGAAGAACGGCGTTCACCGTCTCGATCGATGCCAGGGACGGGACCACCACAGGGATCTCGGCCTCCGATCGGTGGCGCACCATCAAGACGTTGATCGACGCCGACACGAAGCCGGAGGATCTGGCACGCCCGGGTCACCTGTACCCACTCCGCTACGAGCCGGGTGGCGTCCTCAAACGAGCAGGGCACACCGAAGCTGCCGTTGACCTCGCCGAGATGGCCGGTCACTACCCCGCCGGTGTGCTGGCCGAGGTGATGAACGATGACGGCAGCGTTGCCAGACTGCCCGAACTGAGGGTGCTCGCCGCAGATCATGACATGCTCATCGGGACCATCGCCGACCTCATCGCCTATCGACGGCACTCCGAGAAGCTGGTCGAGAGAGTGGTCGAGGCCAGGATCCCGACGGCACACGGAACGTTCAACGCAGTCGGTTATCGCTCTCTGGTCGACGACCGTCAACACATCGCACTGGTGATGGGTGATATCGGCGACGGCGAGTCCGTCCTCACCCGAGTTCACTCCGAGTGTCTGACCGGGGATGTGTTCGGCAGTCTCCGCTGCGATTGCGGAGAGCAGCTCGATCTCGCTTTGCAGCGAGTGGCCGAGGAGGGCAGGGGAGTGGTGCTCTATATCCGAGGACACGAGGGCCGTGGCATCGGCCTCCTCCACAAACTGGCCGCCTACCGCCTGCAGGACCAGGGCATGGACACAGTCGACGCCAATGTCAATCTCGGTCTTCCCGTGGATGCCAGGGACTACGGGGTGGGTGCTCAGATCCTCTACGACCTGGGTGTGAGATCGATGCGCCTGATGACCAACAACCCCAAGAAGCGCGTCGGGATCGAGGGCTATGGACTCACAATCCTCGAACAAGTCCCGCTCACCATCGATGCCAACGACGAGAATCGGGACTATCTGAAGGCAAAGGCGCTGCGCATGGGCCACGAGATGGATCTCGGCGCCGGGGCATGACCCGACTCATCGATCCGAAGCCGGATGGAAAAGGCCTCACCATCGGGATAGCCGTGGCCAGATGGAACCAGTCGATCACCGATCGCTTGCTCGATGGAGCCGAGTCGAGGCTCGAGGAGCTGGGAGTAG
Source organism: uncultured Actinomycetes bacterium (assembly GCA_963730285.1). Lineage (GTDB taxonomy): Bacteria > Actinomycetota > Acidimicrobiia > Spongiisociales > ZC4RG35 > JARDZU01. The sequence goes on from CAVSQY010000007.1 coordinate 605,971, forward strand.
AGGAGACCATGGTGCTCCGAGTGCCCGGGGCGCTGGAATTGCCCATTGCCGCGAGCTCGCTCATCTCCAAGGGGTGCGATGCCGTTGTGGCGATAGGAACCATCGTCAGGGGCGACACCGACCACTACGAGATCGTGGTGCGGGAATCCACGGCTGGCATCGCCAGGGTGGCGTTGGACACCGGCAAACCCGTTACCAACGCGATCCTGGCAGTCGCCGAGTACGAGCACGCCGTGGAAAGGGCCAAGTCAGGCCCGGCCAACAAGGGATTCGAGGCAGCCGAGGCAGCAGTCGCCACCGCCCATGCGCTCCGCACCCTGGCAGCGGAGTGACATCTCGATCTCACATCGCCGATGGCCGCTGGTAAACTGGGCGCCAACAACCAAGGCAAGAGCGGAAGCTGCTGCTTCCCCACCCGGCCGCCGAGTTCGAAGATCGAGCTTCCGGCGAGCCGCGGTCACAGAAGGCCGATCTGTTCGGTCATACGTATTGCAGCAGGCAACCGCCTGCTGTTTTTTTTGACTGCAATCAACAGGAGGTAGCAGCATCAACGAACTCCGTGTGAACGGTGCGATCAGGGCCAAAGAGGTACTGGTGATCGCACCCGATGGCGAGCAGATCGGCGTCAAGAAGCTGAACGAGGCCATGTGGTTGGCCGAACAGCTTGATCTGGACCTCGTCGAGGTGGCACCAAACGCAAAACCACCGGTGTGCCGTCTCATGGATTACGGGAAGTACAAGTACGAGCAGTCGGTCAAGGCTCGGGAAGCCCGTAAGAAGCAGACCAAGACGACCATCAAAGAGCTCCGCATGAAGGTGCGGATCGGCGAGCACGACTTCGACATAACACGTCGCAAGGCGCACGAGTTCCTCGAGGATGGCGACAAGGTCAAGGTGACCATTCGGTTCCGCGGTCGCGAGCAAGAGCGGCCGAGTTTCGGCAAGGAGTTGCTCGACCGGCTCTCCGAAGAGCTATCGGATATCGGAGCCGTCGAGCAGACGCCCAAATTGGAGGGCCGGAGCATGACCATGGTTCTTGCGCCGGATCGGAGGAGCAGGTCCTCCGCAGAGAGCCACGAAGAGAATTGAAAGCTACAGGAGGTTCCTGTGCCAAAGATGAAGACCCATAGCGGAGCAAAGAAGCGGATCAAGGTGACCGGCTCCGGCAAGTACATGCGAAAGCAATCCGGTCGAGGCCACTACCGCCTCTCCAAGGGCAAGAACACCTTCCGGCGTCGTTCGGGGGAGGTCGAGCTCGCCCCCGGGGACCAAAAGACCGCCAAGAAGCTGCTCGGGCGCTGACCGCCCAGGAGGTATGAAATGGCACGAGTGAAGCGCGCCGTCCAGGCCAAGAAGTCACACAAGAAAGTCCTCGATCGGGCCAAGGGCTACAAAGGTGCCCGAAGCCGTCGCTATCGGACTGCAAATGAGCAAGTCATGCACGCCATGCAGGACGCCTATCGGGATCGCCGAGCCCGCAAGGGTGAGTTCCGACGACTATGGATATCCAGGATCAACGCTGCCGCCCGACAGAACGGCACGACCTACTCCCAACTCATCGCCGGTCTGAAGGCTGCCGAGATCGAGGTCGATCGAAAGATGCTGGCCGAGATGGCGGTCAATGACCCAGGGGCCTTTGCCCAAATGGTCGAAGCTGCCAAGAAGAGCTGAGACCCGCTCATAATGGTCCAGGCCCTCGGGCCTCGCAACACTCGCGTCGTTGAGGCGGCCCGGCTCCATCGCTCCCGGCATCGCCGGGCCAACGGGCTGACTCTTATCGAAGGCCCCAATTTGCTGGAGGAGGCGTTGGGAGCGGGGACCTCTCCCATCGAGGTCTTCGCCCTCGAGTCGGACGCGAGGACGGCAGACCTGCTGGCCGTCACCCATAGCGAGGCAGTGGTGGTCGATGAGGCGGCGCTCGCACGTCTCGCCGGCACCAAGACGCCACGTGGCCCGGTCGCCATCATCGAAGTGCCGGCAAGTCAGACTTGGGTCAGACCGAACGTTCTCGTTTCATGGGGAGTGTCTGATCCAGGGAATGTCGGGGCATTGATCCGGGTCGCCGCCGCATTCGGATGGGACTTCGGCCATGGCTCAGGCTCGGCCGACCCATGGTCTCCCAAGACCCTTCGGGCAGGAGCGGGCGCCCACTTTCGCCTCGCCATCGGCGAGGTCGCCTCCCTCGAGACTCTCTCGTCGACCGGGTACACCACGCTGGCGTCGGTGGTCACGGAAGGTGTTGACCCATCGTCGGTTGGCCCGATCGAGCGCTTGGCGCTGTTGATCGGTGAAGAGGCGAACGGTCTCCCCCAGACCGTGCTGGACTCTGCGGATCGGTTGGTGACCATCCCAATGCCCGGAGGCTTCGAGAGCCTCAATGCTGCCGTTGCAGCCGGAGTCCTCGTCCATGCGCTGACCAATTCGGGAGGGATGGGTCGTGCCGGGGTCTAACCTCCCGTCCGACATGGACCCGATCAAGACGCTCGAGGAGGCCCTGGAGGCGGCACCCACCATCATCGAGAGCGCACCCGATCTCGATGGGCTCACTTCTGTGGAGTCCCGACTCCTTGGCAAGAGCTCCAGGATCGGAGAGGTGCGCCGCTCCATGGGATCGGTCTCGGCCGAAGAGCGCCCTCGGATCGGTGCTCTGTTGAATGAGGCGACCGAGCAGATCCAACAGTTGCTGGCGTCCCGCCGGGTGGCCTTGGAAGTGGAGGACGAGGCGAGATCGCTCCGTCAGGAGCGCATCGACGTGACCTTGGAGACATATCGCTTTCCCATGGGATCGATGCATTTGATACAACAGACCATCGACGAGATCGTCGACATCTTCGTCGGTCTCGGCTATCGGGTCGCCTCCGGGCCTGAGGCCGAGCTGGCCTGGTACAACTTCGATGCCCTCAACACCCCACCGACCCACCCTTCTCGGTTGGAATCCGACACGGTCTATCTCGACTATGGAGAGCCCTCAGACGAAGTCCTGCTCAGAACCCAGACCTCCCCGGTGCAGGTGCGATGGATGGAGCAGAACGAACCACCCGTGTTCGTGGTGGTGCCAGGCAAGGTCTATCGGAAGGAGACGACCGACGCGACCCACCTACCCGTCTTCCACCAGGTCGAGGGTCTCGCCGTCGATGAGGACATCCAGTTCTCCGATCTGAAGGGGACCTTGGCCCACTTCTCACGTGAGTTCTTCGGACCCACCACAACGGTCCGGTTACGCCCCCACTTCTTCCCATTCACCGAGCCGAGCGCGGAGCTAGACGTCTCGTGTTTCGCCTGCGACGGCGGCGAGGCGGGTTGCCGCGTCTGTGGTGGCGCCGGATGGTTGGAGATGTTGGGGTGCGGAATGGTGGACCCTCACGTGCTGGACATGGCGGGCTATGACTCGACGCGTCTCTCCGGGTTCGCCTTCGGCATGGGCGTCGAGCGCATGGCCATGGTTCGTCATGGCATCGATGACATCCGGCATCTGGTCGACAACGACCTCCGCTTCCTGAGGCAGTTCTGATGAAGGTCCCGCTGCGCTGGTTGCAGGAGTTCATCGATCTCCCTACGACCGATCCCGTCGAGCTATCCGACATCCTGGCCATGCTGGGCCACGAGGTCGAGGGTTACGAGAAGCTTGAGCCCGACTGGACCAACGTCGTGGTGGGCCAGGTGGTTGAGATCAAACCACATCCGGATGCCGACAAGGTGAGGGTGTGTCAAGTGGACACAGGGTCGGGACCGGACCAGGTCATTTGTGGGGCGTGGAACTTCTCGGAAGGAGCCCATGTGGCGGTCGCCCTACCTGGAGCGGTGCTTCCCGGCGGCATGGAGATCGGCACGAGGGTGATCAGGGGCGTCAGTTCCAATGGGATGATCACGTCGGAAAGAGAGATGGGTCTGGGTGAGGACCACGCCGGCATCATGGTGCTCGAGGGCGACCCTCCGATGGGCACCGACTTCAAGGAGTTGGTCGAGCTTCCCGACGTCGTCTTCGACCTCACCATCACCCCCAACCGACCCGACGCCATGTCATTGCTAGGGATCGCCCGTGACCTCGGCGCGCATTTCCGGGTGCCCCACCACGTCCCCGACCGGCCCCTCACCACCGTCCCCGGATCGCTCGAGGTCTCCGTCACCATCGAGGACCAGGTGGGTTGCCGACGTTTCACGGCAAGGGAGATACGTGGGGTGACCTTGGGCCACTCTCCACTTTGGGTCCGTCACCGGCTGGCCAAGGCAGGTATGCGCTCGATATCCAATGTCGTCGACGTGACCAACTATGTCATGTTGGAGTTGGGTCACCCGCTGCACGCCTTCGACGCGGGCACGATCGTGGGAGGCAACCTGACCGTCAAGAGGGCCACCGAGGGCGAGACCCTGAAGACTTTGGACGGGGAGATCCGGAAGCTCACCCCCGAGGACCTCATCATCTATGACAATGAGGGGCCGACATCCATGTCCGGCACCATGGGTGGCGAACGATCCGAAGTCTCGGAGAAGTCCATCGACATCCTGTTGGAGGCGGCAGCCTGGGATCCGCCCACCATCATGTACATGTCCCGACGTCACGGCCTCCGATCCGAGGCTTCCACACGATTCGAGCGCGGGGTGGACCCCGATCTGAGCGATCGGGCCAATCGACGCGCCGCGGCCATGATGAGCGAGCTCGCCGGTGGTGCCGTTCTCGACCAGGCCGTCGACGTCATCCCGAACCCGATCACACCTGTGACGGTCGAGCTGGAGCTGAGCGAAGTCCGACGCCTCCTCGGAGACGGGTTCTCGAGCTCAGTGGTCAGCCACATCCTCACGGACCTTGGGATGAAGGTCGAGGGAGAAGACCCACTTCAGGTGACCGTCCCGACCTTCAGACCGGACGTCACCCGCTCCGCCGATCTGGTCGAGGAGGTGGCTCGAATCCATGGTTACGACAAGTTCGACTCGACGTTGCCCACCGGCCAGGCCGGCGGGCTCACGTCGGCCCAGCGTCGTCTGCGGACACTGCACAACGCTCTGGCCGGACTTGGCATCCATCAGGCCGTCACACTGCCATTTGTCGGAGCCGACCAACTGGCTCGGTTCGGATGGGCCGAAGGCAGCCAGCTCCTCCATGTGGTGAACCCGCTCCGCGAGGAGGAGAGAACACTCCGGCCCAGCATGCTGCCGGGGCTGCTCGAGGCAACCCGATTCAACTTGTCCCATGGTGAAGCTTCGGTCGCCCTCTTCGAGACGGCAGTGGTTTTTGTCGCCGCCCCCTGGAATGGGGTCGATGGCCGCTTGCCCGAACAACACGATCGTCTCGCCTGGGTGCTGACTGGTGCAGTTGGACCAACCGAGGTCGGAGGGGCACCACACGTGGCTGATGCATCGGTGTCGTTGGCTCTTGCACGCCATGTCCTAGCCCTGCTCGGTCACACCGACTGTTCCTTCGACCAGGTTGAGGACGTCATCGGCTACCACCCGGGGAGGACAGCCAAGGTTTCGATTGGCGACACACCCATCGGCCATGTCGGCGAGCTGAGCCCTCGTGCGGGCCGAGAGCTCGACCTGCCGGGAAGGGTGGCGATCGGCGAAATGGACCTCGTGTCGCTGCTCGCTGGTCACGGCCTCGCCCAAGCCGTATCACCCTCCGTCTTCCCCCATGTCGACTTCGACCTGTCATTTCAGGTACCCGACGACCTCCCGGCCAAGTCCCTCGTCGATGTGACCAGCGCGGCTGGGTCCGGCCTGGTGGAGTCCGCCCACGTCTTTGACCGCTTCGCCGGCGCCGGCGTCGATGACGGACATCGGGCCCTTGCGATCCGGTTCCGGCTGCGCGCCCCCGACCGAACTCTGGGCGGGGATGAGGTCGCAGCGATCCGCATGGCCATGATCGAGGCAGCCGCGAATGCTGGAGGACGGCTCCGGGGTGCTTGATGAGATGGGTCTGGCCGAGCTTCTGAGTCAGGAGCCCGAGCTTGCAGCCCCCTACCTGCTCGGCTCATATCTCGTGTCGACCATCGGCGGGGGAGTGGTGCGGGCGCGAGTCACCGAGGTCGAGGCCTACAAGGGCTCAGATGATCCGGCGTCACACGCCTACGGGGGTCGAACCCAGCGAAACGACTCTATGTATCAGCGTGCGGGCACGCTCTACGTCTACCTGTCCTATGGCATTCATCTGTGCGCCAATGTGGCGGCCGGCCCGGATGGAGTCGGCTGGGGGATCCTGTTCCGTGGTGCTGAGATCGTCGAAGGCGCCGGGATCGCCCGCTCCAGGCGAGGGCGGCAAGCAAACCTGTCGGATGGGCCGGGCAAGCTCACTCAAGCCCTGGGCGTCGAAGCCGAGGATGACGGTCTCTACCTCCTCGACGATTCATCGCCCATTCATCTGGAGCCAGGGATCACACCCGAGGTGGTTGTTGCCACACCGCGAGTCGGTATCAGCAAGGCCAAAGACCGGCCGTGGAGATTCGTGGAAGTCAGCGCAGCGACACCGGTTGGCTGAGACGGACGTGCTCTTGGTTTACCCTCCCGCCTCATGAATCCAGCGGACCAGGCACGGCTTCTCCTGCGACACACCGACCAGGTGGTGCCCGAAGAGGACCTTGCCCGGAAACTCGCTCCCGGCAGACCCCTCCGCGTCAAGCTCGGGCTAGACCCGACCGCACCATCGGTGACCTTGGGCTGGGCCGTTGTACTCCGCAAGTTGCGCCAATTCCAGGAGCTGGGGCACACGGCGGTCCTGATCGTCGGTGATTTCACTGCTCAGGTGGGCGATCCTTCTCTGAAGAGCGAAACCCGAAAGCGGCTCACTCCCGAAGCGGTCAACGAGTACGCGGAGAACGTCCTCGATCAATTCCGCCGGGTCCTCCTCGACGACAATCTCGAGATTCGGCGCAACTCGGAGTGGCTTGGCGCACTCGACATGGCCGGGCTACTCGAGTTGACCGCGGCGGCCACCGTGGCCCAGATGTTGGAGCGATCCGACTTCGCCAACCGCTATCAGGAAGGCTCGCCTATCTCCATAATGGAATTTCTCTACCCACTGCTCCAGGGATACGACTCGGTGGCGGTTGAGGCCGACATCGAGCTCGGTGGGAGCGACCAACTCTGGAATCTGATGATGGGCCGCGTGGTCCAGGAGCGTTACGGGATGGAGCCGCAAGTCGCAATGACCATGCCGCTTCTCGTGGGGACCGACGGAGCGAAGAAGATGTCGCAATCCCTCGGCAACTACATAGGTGTGGAGGACCCGCCGGCGGAGATGTTCGGAAAGACGATGAGCATCCCCGACGAGGCCATGTCGCAATGGTTCTCGTTGGCGGCCGATCTCGATCCCGGCCAAGTCAGGGAGATCGAGGCCGGTCTCGAGTCGGGCGAGCTGCATCCCGGCCAGACCAAGCGCCGTCTCGCCCGTGCCGTGACTGCCCTCTATTGGGGTGACGAGGAGGCGAAGGAAGCAGAGCGCCTCTTCGACCAGGTCTTCAAACACCAGGGCATCCCAGACGATGTCGACGAGTTCGAGCTGCCCGACGGGGAAGCGATCCATCTCCCCGGCCTGATTCGAGATGCGATGGGAATTTCGGGATCGGAAGCACGGAGGATGCTCCAACATGGTGCGGTCAAGATCGACGGCAAAGTCGTCGAGGACCAGGAGATGGCGCGGTCAAGCCTCACCGGCCGGGTCTTGCAGGTTGGCAAGCGCCGTTTTGCCCGGCTTGTCGATTGACTTGACTAACCACAGGCTGTCGTTACTATTCGGTTTCCGGTCGGAGAAACCTCCGTCCACCCACTAAACCGGGATGGCGCTTGTTCGCGTCGACCTGGTTCCACTATGTATCGGGGTCGCGGTATCATCGCCGACCCGTCTGACATCAGATGTGGGAGCACTTGGCTCCTTGACAACTGAACAATGTGCCAAAAGCCAGCATGCACATCCCACTTTTCGGGCCACGGTCCTAGACCGAGGTCAGGGCAGTGTGATGAGCATCTATAAATACAGCAATCAAGCTCTAGGGCTCCCTCACGGGGCCCTGGACCCAATTGCAAACTCATAACTGACAGGATTGACCGTGACCTCAGGGTCTAGGTCTTGAATGTATGTTGGAGAGTTTGATCCTGGCTCAGGACGAACGCTGGCGGCGTGCCTAATGCATGCAAGTCGAGCGACGCATGCCGGAGGGGTAACCCACTGGCATGACGGAGCGGCGAACGGGTGAGTAACACGTGAGCAACCTGCCCCACAGATCGGGATAGCCCAGGGAAACCTGGATTAATACCGGATACCCTCGAAACACCGCATGGTGAATTGAGGAAATGCCTTTGTGCTGTGGGATGGGCTCGCGGCTTATCAGCTAGTTGGTGGGGTAACGGCCTACCAAGGCATCGACGAGTAGCTGGTCTGAGAGGACGATCAGCCACACTGGGACTGAGACACGGCCCAGACTCCTACGGGAGGCAGCAGCAGGGAATCTTGCGCAATGGGCGAAAGCCTGACGCAGCAACGCCGCGTGGGGGATGAAGGCCTTCGGGTTGTAAACCCCTTTCAGGAGGGAAGAAATTGACGGTACCTCCAAAAGAAGCCCCGGCCAACTACGTGCCAGCAGCCGCGGTAATACGTAGGGGGCGAGCGTTGTCCGGAATCATTGGGCGTAAAGAGCTCGTAGGCGGTTCAGCAAGTCGGCTGTGAAAGTCCGAGGCTCAACCTCGGAACTGCAGTCGATACTGTTGTGACTCGAGTCCGGTAGAGGAGAATGGAATTCCCGGTGTAGCGGTGAAATGCGCAGATATCGGGAGGAACACCAGTAGCGAAGGCGGTTCTCTGGGCCGGTACTGACGCTGAGGAGCGAAAGCGTGGGGAGCAAACAGGATTAGATACCCTGGTAGTCCACGCTGTAAACGTTGGACACTAGGTGTGGCGGTCTGATCAATGACTGCCGTGCCGAAGCTAACGCATTAAGTGTCCCGCCTGGGGAGTACGGCCGCAAGGCTAAAACTCAAAGGAATTGACGGGTCCCCGCACAAGCGGCGGAGCATGCGGCTTAATTCGATGCAACCCGAAGAACCTTACCTGGGTTTGACATCACGGGAAAAGCTGTAGAAATACAGTGTCCGAAAGGGCCCGTGACAGGTGGTGCATGGCTGTCGTCAGCTCGTGTCGTGAGATGTTGGGTTAAGTCCCGCAACGAGCGCAACCCTTGTCCTATGTTGCCAGCGGTTCGGCCGGGGACTCATAGGAGACTGCCGGGGATAACTCGGAGGAAGGTGAGGACGACGTCAAGTCATCATGCCCCTTATATCCAGGGCTGCACGCATGCTACAATGGTCGGTACAACGGGTCGCGATCCTGCAAAGGTGAGCCAATCCCATAAAGCCGGCCTCAGTTCGGATTGGAGTCTGCAACTCGACTCCATGAAGTCGGAGTCGCTAGTAATCGCGGATCAGCAAAGCCGCGGTGAATGCGTTCTCGGGGATTGTACACACCGCCCGTCACGTCACGAAAGTCGGCAACACCCGAAGTCAGTGGCCTAACCCTTTTAGGGAGGGAGCTGCCGAAGGTGGGGTCGGTAATTGGGACGAAGTCGTAACAAGGTAGCCGTACGGGAACGTGCGGCTGGATCACCTCCTTTCTAAGGAGCAATAACGAAACCGGCATTTTGATTGTGACCGGTTTCCAGCTTCTAATTGATCTGCTGGCTATTCGATCTAATTCGTTGAGTTCTCCGGGTGGAACAAGCAAGCACGAGCCATACATGGCACGTGAAGCTTGGATGAGCCCGGTGCGACAAGCCGGTTCAGGTTGGGCACATTGTTCAGTTGTGAAGGAGTCGCTGATGGCCGAAAGGCCGTCAGATCTGGGAGTATTCCTCCGGGAAACTAGTCGCCTTCAGTTCGCTGGGGGTGCTATTGAGAGATGGGCGAGCGGCAGTTTGTGATATGGGACTGCAGACTTGTCGGGCTATGCCGCGGCAGACCGGCTCTTTGAGAACTGCATAGCGAGCACAAAATGTCTTGGATTCTCTATATTCCAAGCTACTAAGAGTTAACGGTGGATGCCTTGGCGCTAGAAGCCGATGAAGGACGTGACAGGCTGCGATAAGCCTCGGGGAGCTGCCAAGTAAGCGTAGATCCGAGGATGTCCGAATGGGGAAACCCGGTTGGGGTCATGCCCAACCACTCCGGTCTGAACACATAGGGCCGGTTGAGGTAACCAGGGGAACTGAAACATCTCAGTACTCTGAGGAAAAGAAAGCAAATGCGACTCCCTGAGTAGTGGCGAGCGAAACGGGATGAGCCTAAACCTATGCAGTGTGATAGCCCGGTGGTGTTGCTGTGTAGGGGTCGTGGGACCTATGACTCGATGCACCGGCGTCGAGCTGAAGTTACAAATGCGGCGGTTAGCCGAACACAGCTGGAAAGCTGGGCCACAGCAGGTAACAGCCCTGTAGGCGAAAGCCGACCGCGCTTCAGATTGGTGTTCCCAAGTAGCACGGAGGATATTCCGTGTGAATCTGCGAGAACCACCTCGTAAGGCTAAGTACTTCCTAGCGACCGATAGCGGACTAGTACCGTGAGGGAAAGGTGAAAAGAACCCCGGCGAGGGGAGTGAAATAGTACCTGAAACCGTTAACTTACAAGCAGTGGGAGGGATCTTCGGATCCTGACCGCCTGCCTTTTGAAGAATGAGCCGGCGAGTTACCGGTATGTGGCGAGATTAAGGCGTGAGCCGTAGTCGAAGCGAAAGCGAGTCTTAATAGGGCGTCTAGTCGCATGCCGTAGACCCGAAGCCGAGTGATCTATCCATGGGCAGGGTGAAGCGAGGGTAAGACCTCGTGGAGGCCCGAACCCACCAAGGTTGAAAACTTGGGGGATGACCTGTGGATAGGGGTGAAAGGCCAAACAAACTCGGCGATAGCTGGTTCTCCCCGAAATAGCTTTAGGGCTAGCGTCGTATTTTCCGTAATGGGGGTAGAGCACTGATTGGGCTAGGGGGCCTAAAAGCTTACCAATCTCAGTCAAACTCCGAATCTCATTACGCCAAGTACGGCAGTCAGACCACGTGGGATGAGCTTCGTGGTCGAGAGGGTAACAGCCCAGATCGTCAGCTAAGGCCCCCAAGTGTGTACTAAGTGGGAAACGATGTGGAGTTGCTCAAACAGCCAGGATGTTGGCTTAGAAGCAGCCATCATTTAAAGAGTGCGTAACAGCTCACTGGTCGAGTGATTCTGCGCGGAAAATGTAACGGGGCTCAAGTACACCGCCGAAGCTACGGGATTCAGCATTAGCTGGATCGGTAGGGGAGCGTCGTGTTGCCAGCGAAGCGGCGGCGGAAGCCAGCCGTGGAGGCGTCACGAGTGCGAATGCCGGCATGAGTAGCGAATGAAGAGTGAGAATCTCTTCCGCCGAATGTCCAAGGGTTCCTGGGGAAGGTTCGTCCGCCCAGGGTTAGTCGGGGCCTAAGGCGAGGCCGAGAGGCGTAGTCGATGGATAACCGGTTGATATTCCGGTACCACTCTGCGTGCGCCCAGGCCGAATCTGATTTGCTAAGGAAAGCCCTTCGGGGCCTACCGACCCAGTCAGTAGTAGGCCAGCGATGGAGTGACGGGGAAGGCTAAACGGACCCGGGCGATGGTTGTTCCCGGGGTAAGCGTGTGGGCGAGATCCAGGCAAATCCGGATCTCATAAAGCCTGAGGCGTGATGCCGAGCCGATTTAGGCGAAGCCGTTGAAGCCATACCTCCGAGAAAAACTTCTAGCGAGCACTCAGGGTGCCCGTACCCCAAACCGACACAGGTGGACAGGTAGAGAATACCAAGGCGAGCGAGATAACTCTGGTTAAGGAATTCGGCAAAATAGCTCCGTAACTTCGGGAGAAGGAGCGCCCCGGTAAAGTGAAGGACCTGCGTCCGAAGCTTGAGGGGGCCGCAGTGACCAGACCCAAGCGACTGTTTACCAAAAACACAGCAGCGTGCAAAGTCGCAAGACGACGTATACGCTGTGACGCCTGCCCGGTGCTGGAAGGTTAAGTGGAAGGGTTAGCTTCGGCGAAGCTCTGAAATTAAGCCCCAGTAAACGGCGGCCGTAACTATAACGGTTAGACCTACTGGCCGTGGGTAAACCTTGCTGTATGCTGGAACATCCGAGTATCCGACGGTACTCGTTCGTGTCACACCCTCTTCGTAGGGTTGAGACATGAGCAGTGACAATCCGTTCGGTGCGGACGATCAGCAGGAAACCAAACTCGTAGTACTTGATCCATGGTGGGTCGTTGGCTTTGTCGATGGTGAAGGATGCTTCTCGGTGTCCATACACAAGAACGAGCTGGCATGCCCGACGAACGGTTGGCACATCCAACCGACGTTCCAGGTGTCACAACACCAGGACCATCGACATCTACTTCAATGTCTCGTGGCATTCTTTGGGTGCGGCACGGTCCGTTCCAAAGGTGCGACGAACTCGGTAGATGTCTACGTGGTGCACAGCACCATCCAACTGCAGGAGCGGGTGATCCCGTTCTTCCAGCAGTACGAACTGCGAGTCAAGCGAGATGACTTCGAGTCGTTCGCCTTCATAACGGAGGCGATACGCACGAGAGCGCATCATCGTCCAGATGTCTTCGAGGCAGTTGTGAGACGTGCCTACGCGATGAACGCGAACGGCAAACAACGCAAACGCCCGATCGAAGAGATCTTGGGATCCTCAGAGACTGTACGCGAGGCGCCGCCTGGATAGCGGTGAAGATACAGTCCGATCCTCATGGCGACATGGGGAGCCAGGCAGAAATGCCCTGGCCGCCTACGTTTAGAGACGTAGGTAGTAACAACAATGCCTAAGGTAGCGAAATTCCTTGTCGGGTAAGTTCCGACCTGCACGAATGGCGTAACGACTTGGGTGCTGTCTCAACCAGAGACTCGGCGAAATTGCAGTGTGAGTAAAGATGCTCACTACCTGCGGCAGGACGGAAAGACCCCGGAACCTTTACTGTAGCTTGACATTGGTGTCTGGCATGTGATGTGCAGGATAGGTGGGAGGCTAAGAAGCGGAGGCGCTAGCTTTCGTGGAGCCAACGTTGAAATACCACCCTTCATATGACGGCCATCTAACTTCGGTCCGTAATCCGGATCAGGGACAGTGTCTGGCAGGCAGTTTCACTGGGGCGGTGGCCTCCTAAAGAGTAACGGAGGCGCCCAAAGGTTCCCTCAGCCTGGTCGGCAATCAGGCGTTGAGTGTAAATGCACAAGGGAGCTTGACTGCGAGACTTACTAGTCGAGCAGGGACGAAAGTCGGGATTAGTGAACCCATGATGGCACGTGGGTGCGTCATGGTTCAACGGCTAAAAGGTACTCCGGGGATAACAGGCTTATACCCCCCAAGAGTCCATATCGACGGGGGTGTTTGGCACCTCGATGTCGGCTCGTCGCATCCTGGGGCTGGAGCAGGTCCCAAGGGTCGGGCTGTTCGCCCGTTAAAG